>CAVPVP010000027.1:0-733302 GCA_963709205.1 uncultured Solirubrobacterales bacterium | reverse complement strand
CTCGGCCAGCACTTCCAGCAACGTCGCTCTACGGTCAGCATCCAGGCCGAGGCTCGCGCTCCCCGCCGGCCGCAGCCGCCCCGCCTCGTCGCGGCGGGCGAGCAGGAACTCCGGCAACGCGCCGGCGCGCTCCCGCCATCCGCAACCACCAGACGCTCGCGCCGCCGAAGCTTGTGCTTGATCCATGCCCGGCTTCGACGCCCCTCCGCGTAGACGGACTCCAACCGCTTGGCCACAACCCCCTCGAGGCCCTGCTCGGCGACCGTCAGCCACAACCCGATCGAGGTCGCTGACGAAATAACGCGGAGTCCGGCACACCGGCCGGTCGAGAGCTGGAGCCCTCCGAGCAACTCGCGACGGCGAGCATAGGAGAGACGCCGCACCGCGAGGCCGTCCAAGTGCAAGACGTCGAACGCCATTAGTGTCACCGCGCGAGCGGCACCATTGACTCGCCGGGCGGAGCAGCTAGGCGGGCTCGCAACGCGCCGAAGTCTGGCCTACCGTCGGCGTCCAGAACCACAAGCCCTCCGTCGAGGATCACCGACCGCCCTGCGACGGCGTTTGCGATCTCCGCGAGCTCGGGAAACTGGTCGGTGCAGTCGCGACCGGGCCGGGACCGCAAACAGACCCTGCGTCCGCCGAATCGCAGCTGCGCGCGGATCCCGTCCCACTTCACCTCCACCGCCCATCCATCACCACTCGGCGGTGCTCCCTGAGACAGGAGCATCGGCGAAGCAAATCGAGGCAGTTCTTCACGCTCAACGGTCGGCATAGACCGGAGCGTACGCCGCTCTCCGCCTCACCGTAATGAAGCGCGCGTAGCGGAGCAGCCCAGGCCGACGGGTGCAGACCGACCCCTCGCCATTGTCGCGCGCTGGCGCCCGCAGGGAGGTCGGGGATCGGCACCGCACCAGCAATGTCACGACCGCAAGACGGCAAGCCTTGCACACTCCCACACCGCGCAAGCTCACCGAGGGAAGAACGCGTCGAACTCGCGCGCGCGCGTCTCGCCGGTACCCCCGAGAACAGAGGCGTGACGCGCAGGCGGCGCGAACGCCGACGCCGTGTTCTCAAGCCGGGAATCTCGCCGACGGACCGTAACCGCCGCGAGGCTGCTGCCTTGCACGCGGTGGAGGCAGGCGCCCGGCGCGAGCGATCGTGGCTGCTTGTGTCCGGAAGGGGCACTGCGCCACGAGGCGCCATTGACCGGGTGGGATGAGAGGACCCACCCCCGGCCGCCGTAACGGTCGGGTGAAGCTGAGGGGCAGCCTGATGCCCGAGGTGCGACGGAGGGCGGGAGCAGCCCCTGACGATCGAGCAACGGTCCGCCGCCAGCGGGCCGGGTGCGCTAGCAAGGCAGAAAGGCGTAGGAGACGAACCAGTGTTAGAAGCCCCGATACACGGAATCAGCCCCGAAACTGGCGGCTATGGGCTGTTGGGGTGCTCGGTCCTGGTTGCTGTTCAGGACCGTCTCGCCCGTCCGGTGACTGTTCGGACGGTCGAGGTCGCGTGCCGTGTTGCGGTAGCGCGCGACGATGTCCCCGGGGTACAGCTGGGCGCCGACCCTGCCAACCGGTCAATGAGTGAACGTGGGAAGCGTCCCGGCGGTGCCCGCCGAACCCGTCTGGGGTCTGGGGCAGGCGCACCGTCCGCTGTTGCCGTCGGGGCGTGGCGGAGGACCCGTAGTAGTCGTGGCAGTCACGCGCCACCAGGGAGGGCGGGAAAGCCGCCTGCAGGGCGAAGGGGTCCAGTGAGTACGCGGCATGGTGATTGGACGGAAGGAGGTCGCCGGTGAATACGGGCGCGTCGTTCCCGAGCGTCGAGGTGGCGCAGGGGCGGGTACTTCACTTCCAGCGCAAGCTGCACGAGTGGGCATCTGCGGATGCCGAGCGCAGGTTCCGCGATCTGTGGAACCTGGTCTGCGATCCGGCCACGCTGGTGGTGGCCTGGTCGCGGGTGAGTCGCAACCGAGGGTCACGGACCGCCGGGGTCGATGCCGACACTCGCCGCCACATCGAAGCGCGTGGCGTCGAGCAGTTCCTCACCGAGACTTCGGGAGGAGCTGCGGTCGGGACGTTCCGGCCGCTGCCGGTCCGGGAGCGGTTGATACCCAAGCGTGACGGCCGTAAGCGTCGCCTCGGGATACCTACGCTCCAGGACCGGGTGGCGCAGATGGCCCTCAAGCTCGTCATGGAGCCGATCTTCGAATCGGACTTCTACCCGTCGAGCTACGCCTACCGGCCCGGCCGCCGGTGCCAGGACGCGATCGCCGAGATCTACCAGTTCGCGATCCACTCGTACGAGTGGGTCGTGGAGACGGACATCGAGGCGTGCTTCGATCAGCTTCCGCACTGCCTCATCGTCGATGAGGTCAGGCGGAGGATCATCGACAAGCGTCTGCTCGCGCTGGTGCGGTTGTTCCTGAAGGCGGGCGTGATGACGGAGACGGGCCGCCTCGAGCGAACGTTGACGGGCACCCCCAAGGCGGGTTATGCGCAGCTGCGCATAACCCGCCAAATGAACAGCGCTGGGTTATGCGCAGTGCTGGCGTGTAGTTCCCGCAGCGAGCGGGGTTGACGGCCGAGCGCTGCGCATAACGCTGGAGAGATTCCGGTCACCGGCCTGGCGTGGTGTCGGGCCTTTTCGTGATTGGAGGTCCCGCTGTCATGGCTGCTGTTTGTGATCTGGTGTCCGGGCTGGACGCCGAGTTGGTGCGCCTGGGCTACAAGCCGTCGACGATGGTCTGGTATCGCGGTTGCTGGCGGCGGCTGGAGAGGTATTTCGCGTCTCGCGGCGCGCAGGAGTTCTCGCTGGATGTTGCGATGTCCTGGGTCGATGAGGCGTGCGGCGGCTTCTTTGAGAAGGAGCAGGCTGGCACGCTGAAGCCGACCGACGTGTACCTGTTCCGCGTCGCCCAGATGCTCAACGACTTCGCGGTTCACGGGGCGGTGCTGCGCCGCTACTCCCGGAGTGTGAGCAAGCTGAGCGCCGAGCATGCGGACATCCTCGCCAGGTTCCAGGGGTGGCTGCGGTCGAATGGCTGCGCGGTCTCGACGGTCCGGGCGTATGGCACGGTCGCCGGGGAGTTTCTCGCGTTCATTGGCGGGCGCGGCGGGCTGGCCGGGTTGGACGGCGGGGTGGTCGGCGCGTTCGTCACGACGCTGGCTGGATATCGGGCAAAGACGGTGGAGCACAAGTTGTGCGCGGTGCGCTCGCTTCTGCGGTTCGCCGCAGCTGGCGGGCTTACCGGCCGGGGTGTGCTGGAGGCGGTCCCGGCGGCCAGGTCGAGCAGACAGGCGAGGATCCCGTCGGTGTGGGACCCGGCCGATGTGACCAAGATCATCGAGGCGATCGATCGCGCTAACCCGTCCGGGAAACGCGATTACGCGATCGTCCTTTTGATCTGCCGGCTCGGGTTTCGTAGCGTCGATGTCAAGCGGCTGGAGTTCGCTGATCTTGACTGGGCGGGCAACCAGGTTTCGGTGGTGCAGGCGAAGACCGGCCGGCGGGTGTGGCTGCCGTTGCTCAAGGATGTCGGGTGGGCGATCATCGACTACGTTCGCGACGGCCGCCCACAGAGCGATTGCCCGCAGGTGTTTCTGCGGCACACCGCTCCGATCGGCCCGTTCTCCGACCAAGACCATCTGCACCAGATCCTGGTCAAGCACGCCCGCGTCGCGCACGTGTCAGTGAGTGAGAAGCGTCGTCACGGGATGCACTCGCTCAGGCACACGTTGGCGACGAGGTTGATGGAAGACGGCACGCCGGTCGAGCGGATCGCCGACATTCTCGGCCACCAGTCCGTCGAGTCGACAGGCGTTTATCTGAAGTCGTCTCTCGGGCTGTTGGCCAGGTGCGCCCTGGATCCGGACCGCCCAGCGCGGGAGCTGGCGCGATGAGCGCTGAGATCAAGCTGGCGGGCGCGATCACTGGGCTTGTCGGCGAGAAACGCGCGCTCGGCTACAAGTATGCCTGCGAGGAGCGTGTGCTGGCCCGCTTCGAGGTGTTCTGCGCCAGCGAGTTCCCCGGGCTGAGCACTGTCACGCAAGCGTCGGTCGAGGCGTGGGTCGCCGCGGCGCGGCGGCGGGCGGTGAAGCCGGCGACCGTGAACAATCTCATCGCGCCCATCAGAGAGCTCGCCCGGTGGCTTGATCGCCGCGGCGTTGACGCGTATGTGTTGCCGACGGGGGTGCTGCCCAAGCCCGCCCGCTACGTCCCCCACATTTACAGCGACCGGGAACTGGCGGCGCTGTTTGAGCAGACCGACCGCTGCCGCTACTGCCCGGAGGTGCCGCTGCGCCACCTGGTGATGCCGGTGCTGTTCCGCACGATCTACGCGTGCGGGCTGCGGTGCTCGGAGGCCAGGCTGCTGCGCGCCGGGGATGTTGACGTCGACAGCGGGGTTCTGCAGATCCGCGACGCGAAAGGCGGCAAAGACCGGCAGCTGCCCGTCAGCGAGCAGCTGCGCGAACGGCTCGCCGGCTATCACGCGAAGCTCGCAGGACAGCCAGGCTGGGAGTGGTTCTTCCCCGGCGCCGCGCCCGGCGTGCCGTTGACTCTCAACAATCTCAACCGCAACTTCCGGCGGTTTCTGTGGCAGGCCCGCATCCCGCACGGCGGCCGCGGACACGGGCCTCGTGTCCACGATCTGCGCCACACGATGGCTGTGGACAACCTGCGATCCTGGTTTGCGCAAGGCGAGAACGTCGATGCGCTGCTGCCGGTCCTGCAAACGTACCTGGGGCACTCCTCGATCGGCGACACCGCCTACTACTTGCACCTGACCGCGGAGTCCTATCCGGACATCAGCACCCGCCTCCAGCAGGCGTTCGGCGACATCGTCCCGCCGGCCATCGAAGAGCAGCATCATGGCGACTGACTTCGCGGTCAGCCTGCGCCGCTTTCTGACCGATCATCTCGCCGGAATGCGCGGCTGCTCACCGAACACGATCAGCTCCTATCGCGACGCGTTCAAGCTGCTGATCTGCTACCTCCGTGACGAGCGGTCGATCCCGCCCGAACGGCTCACCCTCGAGCGGATCGACGCCGACACGATCACCGCCTTCATCGCCTGGCTGCACGCCAGCCGGCACAACAGCGCGTCGACGTGCAACCAGCGCCTCGCAGCGATCAGCTCGTTCTACAGCTGGATGCAAACCCAGGACCCGGCGCGGATGGCGTGCTGCCAGGACATCCTCCAGATCCCCTCAAGCAAACACGACCAGCCGGCCATAGCGCACCTGACCGTCGAGCAGACCCGGCTGCTGCTCGCCCTGCCGGACCGCTCAACCCGCCAAGGCCGGCGTGACGCGACCCTGCTGGCCACCCTCTACGACACCGCCGCCCGGGTCCAAGAGACCGCCGACCTGAGAGTCCGGGACATCCGTCTCAAGGACCCCGCGATGGTCGCGCTGACCGGCAAAGGCCGCAAAACCAGGCACGTCCCGATCGACGCCAACACAGCGGCGCTGCTCGCGGCCTACCTCGCCGAGCGACAGCTCGACAGACCCGGCCACGACGACCGCCCGGTGTTCTTCAACCAACACCACACGAAACTCAGCCGCGGCGGGATCGCCTGGATCCTGCGCAAATACCAAACCCAGACAGCCGACCCCCAGCTCGCCGGCGCCCAGCTCAGCCCGCACGTCCTCAGACATAGCCGGGCGATGCACCTCTACGACGCGGGCGTGCCGCTGGCCTACATCCGCGACATCCTCGGTCACGCAGACCTGTCAACCACTGAGATCTACGCACGCGCCTCAACCGAAGCGAAACGCAAAGCCCTCGAAGCCGTCTACGACCAGGTCGTGAGCGCCGAGCTGACCGAATGGAACCAAGACCCCGAACTGCTCGGCTGGCTCGCCACTCTCTAACCGACGTCCCTTTATGCGCAGCGCTCAGCCTTGCCAACCCACTCCTACCAGGGCCCGCGAGCAGACGCTGCGCATAACCCAGCGCTGTTCATTTGGCGGAGTGCTTTCACCCTGCCTGGCCAGCGTCTATCTGCACCGGCTCGACCGGCAGTGGGCTGACCGCGGCACCGGCGTGCTGGTCCGTTACGCAGACGATCTACTGGCCATGTGCCGAACACGGCAGGAAGCCGAGCGGGTGCTACAGGCGCTCACGGCGATCCTGGCCGAGCTTGGCCTTGAGCTCAAGCACGCCAAGACGCGGATCGTGCACCTGACAGAAGGCGGTGAGGGCCTAGACTTCCTCGGCTTCCACCGCCGCTGGTGCGCGGCAACACCCCGCGTTCGCGGCATCTGTG
The DNA here is from genome assembly GCA_963709205.1 of uncultured Solirubrobacterales bacterium. GTDB lineage: Bacteria > Actinomycetota > Thermoleophilia > Solirubrobacterales > Solirubrobacteraceae > Palsa-465. Next base: position 727,034 of record CAVPVP010000027.1, on the reverse strand, counting down.
CTTCCTCGCCCGCTGGCGCTCACGGCAGGCCATGCAGCACGCACGCGGCTGAGTCAAGGAGATCACGGACCGCAGCAAACTGCTGGTACCCGTTGAACAGATCGTGCAGGACGTCAACCGATTCCTGCGCGGCTGGTCAGGCTACTTCCGCTATGGAAACTCCGCCCGACAGTTCAACAAGATCAGCCACTACACGATGGACCGCCTCGCGGTTCATCGGCAAGCGCCACAAACCCGGCTGGGGTTACGGCCTGAAGGTCGTGCCTGCCAGTCGCACAACCGGCTCGGGTTGATCACCCTCAACGGAACCATCGTCGCGCCGCGACCCAACCGGCCGTGGCGAACCGGGACGCTGAACGCCACCCAGTGAAGAACGTCGGGGAGCCGTGTGCGGGACAATCACATGCACGGTTCGATGTCGGCGGCGGAGGAAACCAGGCCAGTCGGCTAGACCGTGCGGCCCTGGCGCCTCCCGCCGACCCTACCGCGACCGCCGTGGGTCCAGCACGATCGCTTGGCCCGCGTAGGCAGTCGCGCGCGCAGGACCGGATAGTCGGGCTCTCCATCGTCCCGGGTCGGGTTACGGCCGGCTCGCGGGGTGCCGCGGGGTCATCGATATTGGCGATGCGCAGCGGCTATCTCGATTGGCCCGCGCCCCAATTACGTCAGCTCGGGTACGCCTACGGCTGGCGCAGCGCGTTGGAGCTAGTCGATCGGGCAATGAAGCCTCTGTGCGCGGCGCGAGTGGGCAGTCCGACGTGGGCTGCGGCTGAGCGACATCTCGGGGAGCGGCGGGCTTGCACCCAGATACCTAACGGTTAAGGTAGTAGTAATAACCTAACCGTTAGGTCGCGATGTCACGAGCATCAGTGCAATCGATCCGCGAGGCTTCCGCCTACCAGTTGGGCATCGTGCAAGAGGTGCTGCTGGCACTGCTGGCGAAGGAGGCTTCGTACGCCTACCAGCTGCGGGCGGGTCTGGCGCTGGCGCTCGGGCCGCTGGCCGACGCGCTGAACGACGGTCAGGTCTACGTGACCCTCACGCGGTTGGAGAAGGCGGGGCTGGTCACCTCAGCGCGGGTGGAGCAGAACGATCGGCCGGACCGCAAGATGTACGCGCTGACCGATGCGGGGCGGGATCGGGTGCTGAGCTGGCTTGAGGATGTGAGCTGGCCCAAGGCAGCGCCGGCGGAGTTCCACTTAAAGCTGGTCGCCGCCGCGGCCGCTGGGCTGGCGGACCCTGTCGGGATCGTGGAGCTGCAGCGGCGGGAGTTGTTGGCTGGGCTTCGAGAGGCGGAGCGTGCCGCGCTGGCGCAACCCGATGGGTCCGTCGCAGCGCTGCTGTTGGAAGGCGTCGTGCTGAGGCTGCAGGCGGATCTGCGGTGGCTCGAGGCATGCGCCCGGTACTGGAACTCGGTGAAGGAGCGATGATGGGACTCGATGGGTCGGTCGTGAGCGCCCGCGGCTTGCGCAAGGACTACGGTCGCGGGGAGGCATGTGTACGCGCCGTCGATGACGTCGGCTTCGAGGTCGCGCCCGCTGATTCGGTGGCCATTGTGGGTCCGAGCGGGTGCGGCAAGTCCACGCTGCTATATCTGCTCGGCGGGCTGGAGCGCCCGACTTCGGGCACGGTGTGGCTGGGCGGCGAACAGATCGATCACATGCCAGAGGCCCGGCTCGCGCGGCTGCGGCGCCATGTGGTCGGCTTCGTGTTCCAGGCGTTTCACCTTGTCGATGAGCTGACGGCGCTTGAGAATGTCGAGCTGCCGACGCTGTTAGCCGGCGCATCGCCGAGCGCGGCGCGCCATCGCGCCACGGAGTTGCTCGAGCAGATCGGGCTGGCTGATCGGGCCCGCCATCTGCCGTCCGAGCTGTCCGGTGGTCAACGTCAGCGGGTCGCGATCGCACGGGCGCTGGCGAACGAGCCGACGGTTGTGCTGGCCGATGAGCCCACCGGGAATCTCGACAGTGCCTCCGCGACCGATGTGTTGCGGTTGTTCGACCAGCTTCACCTCAACGGTCAGACGTTGGTGATCGTGACGCACGACGAGCGGATCGCGGCCACGGCCGACCGGCTGATCTCGATGCGCGACGGCGCGTTCGTCGACGAGACGCGACTGACCGGCGGCACCGCGAGGCCGCTGAGCGCGATCACTGGGCTCGAGGGGTGATCGCGATGGGGCGCACTGTCCTCGTGTGGAGGCTGGTGGCCGGCGACATCAAACGGCGGTGGATCCAGTCGCTGCTCCTGATTGTGATGGTGGTCACCACGACGACAACGCTGACACTGGCGCTGACGCTCCACCACGCAAGTCAGAGCCCGTTCGCGCGTACCCGGGCGGCGACGAAGGGACCAGATTTCGTGGCCGAGAACGGGCCCGGGCCGGGTGCCCCCGGACACCCCTCGCCGCACCAGTTCGCCCCCTTACTTCATGCCGACGGGGTGGCGGCGACCGCGGGACCATTCCCGGTCGCCTTTACGCGCCTCACCGGGCGAGGGATCAACTTACCTATCGACGCCGAAGGACGCGATCCCGGCCCGGCGGCGGTCGACCAGCCATATCTCACCGCCGGGCACTGGGTGAGCTCCGGCGGCGCGGTGGTCGAGCAGGGGCTGGCCGAGGCGCTTGGTCTGCACGTGGGAGACACGATTTCGCTCGGCGGTCACCGCTTCCACGTGGTCGGGATCGGGGTCAGCACGGCCCAGGCGTTCTATCCCGCCTCCTCGCCGGGCCTGGTCTGGCTGACGCGTCACGATGCCTCCGGGCTCGCCACCGCGACCGAGCCGCTCGGCTACGTGCTCGACATCAAGATGGCCGCCGACGCGCCGCTGCATGCCCTCGACGCGCCGTCCAAGGCGTTTGCCACGGGCGGCGGTGTGCCCACCAGCGTCGAGCCTGCGTCGGCGATCCGCGCCGCAGACTACCGGGTGATCGCGCTCGACCAGAAGGTTCTTCTGCTCGCGACCTGGCTGCTGGCGATGCTCTCGGTGGCCAGCATCGCCGTGCTCGTCGGGGGACGGATGGCCGAGCAGACCCGCCGCGTGGGGCTACTGAAGGCAGTGGGCGGCACACCGGCCTTCGTCGGTGCCGTGCTGCTGGCGGAGAACGTGGCGCTCGCGCTGGCCGCGGCGATCTTCGGGCTGGCCGCGGGCGCGCTGCTCGCACCCACCCTGGCCGGCCCCGGCGATGGGCTGCTCGGCACGGGACCGTCGCCGTCGCTGACGCTAACTACGGGCGTCCTCGTTGTCGGGATCGCCCTCCTCGTCGCCGTGGTCGCGACCCTGGCGCCCGCCGTGCGAGCGGCACGGACGAGTACGCTGCGTGCCCTCCACGACCCCGCCTCGCCACCCCGGCGACGAGCGCGTGTCATCTCCATGTCGGCGTCGTTGCCGGTTCCGTTGCTCTTGGCCCTTCGGCTCATTGCTCGCCGCCCGCGGCGAACCGTGCTGACCGCGGCGAGCCTGATGATCGCGGTCGCGATGGTCGTCACGGCGCTCACCGTGCAGCGCCAGCTCGCAGTGCACAAGGACCACGGCGCCGCAGGGTTCTTCTCTAGCTCGGCCATCTACGAAAGCGCGAACCACGTGCTCGTCGTGGTCAGCGTGGCGCTGGTTTGCCTAGCCGCGGTCAGCGCCACGTTTACGGCCTGGGCGACGGTGGTCGATACCCGGGTGGCGACGGCTCTCGCCAGGGCGCTCGGGGCCACGCCACGCCAGATCGGCACGGGGCTCACGGTGGCGCAGCTGGTTTCCGGTTCTGTCGCGGCGTGCGTCGGCATCCCTGCGGGGTTGTTGCTCTATCAGCTGGCTGGAGGGGATCTCAGTACCGCCACGCCGCCGCTCGGGTCGCTCCTGGCTGTGATTCCCGGGACACTGATCACTGTGACGCTGGTGACCGCGGCACCGGCCGCGGTTGCCGCTCACAGCCCCGTGGTTGAGATCCTCCGTACGGACTGACTCATGTCAGGTCGTCGAATTCACCGCTGACCCAGGCGCTGTAGCGATCCGCCGAACGACGCACCGCGCGCGACGCATCGCTCTCGATCACCCGGCCAAAGTTGTCGTAAAGCCGGGCAAAGCCGAGTGCCTCAGCACTGCGGGTGATGCGCCGCACTACCGCGGCCGACAGGGGGATGCGGTTCGGGTAGCTGCGGAGGAAGGTCACCGTCGCGCGGTCGGGGTTGGCGTGGATCGTGTCCGAGCTGAGCAGCACGCCGTGTCCCTCCGCCCCGGCCGTCCAGTTCACGACCGAGCTTCCGATGAAATGGCCACCGAGCTCGACGAGGTCGAGGCCGGGCGTGATCTCGTGCCGGCCGCGCCAGGCGTGGATCGCGGGATCGCGACGCGCAACCCATTCCAGCTGCGGCTCGCAGACCAGGATCGGCGGGTCCCCGAGGGCGCGGCTCCACTCCACCTGCACTCCGAACATGTGGGGGTGGCTGGTCGCGATCGCGAGCACCTCGCCGTGCTTGCGGATGCGTTCGACGGCAGTGTCGTCGATGTAGTCGAGCGGGTCCCACAGCAGGCTGCCCGCCGGCGTCGTGACCAGGTAGGCCTGGCGTCCTATCCCGACCTTCGGCTCGACAATGATCCCGAGCAGATCGGGCTCGAGCTCCCGAATCCGGGTCCGGTGACCGCCCTCGGCCAGCTCGGCAAGCGTCGTCCATTGCTGGCCAGAGGCGGGGACCCACTGACGCTCGTCGGCGCAGATCGCGCATACGGCAGGCCGGTCGTCGTGTTCAACGCCGCAGGTGGCGCAGATTGGCACCTGCGCGGCGCTCTGGAGGGAGCCCGTCACGATCTCGCCTTCGCGACGAGCTTCGTGCTGCCGGCGGCGAGGATGTCGCCGCCGGGTTGCTGCTTGAGATGTCTGATGCGTTCGGCCGCGTTGCTGTTGATGACGGTGTTGTCCCACTCGTCGAGGGTGACGAACTCCGATACGACGACGTTGCTCATGACCGCTGCTCTCCTGGTTGGTCGTCGATCAGTGAAAAGCGACCCAAGAGCGTGTCGGGCCGCTTAAGTGACCCAGCGGCTCGGCCGCGGCTCGGGGGTCACGTGAGCTGCTCAACGGCGCGCGGGGTCATTTCGACAAGCGGTCGCGAGCGCTCGGGAGCCGGCGGGCCGGCGACGAGCTGACCGGCCACGAGGGCCATCCAGAGCATCGCCGCGGCCACGCCGACGAAGAGCGTCAGTGACCCGCCAGACGCTGAGGATCCCATCAGGCAGATGATGAACAACGCTCCCACGACCCGTGACGTCCGAGCTCTCCCCGACTGACCGCAGCTGCGGTAGGAGCGGGCGAGCACGAAGCACGCCGCCAGGAGAGCGAGGAACGCCAGCATCCCTCCGGTCTGGTGGAGCGCCCCTCAGGTGCGAACCACGCTCTGGCCGCTGGGAGTGCCGGCTGGAAACCCGTCGCCGGCGTCGGGGTGGAACAGCCCGCCGACGATCAGCCCGGCGCCATAGACGTAGAGCAGGCGGGGGCCCCAGGTTCCGCCGGGCCGGCCGCGCAGCACCCTGCGCATTCCCGTAGCGCAGGCCAGGGCCAGAGCGCCGGCCACGAGGAAGTTGGCGGTTTGAATCCAGCCGGTGCTACCCAGGGTGAGGAGGCTGAGCGCCTGGCGGGTGAGGTCAAAGCCGTGACGGGTCAGGGCCTGGGCGAGCCCGACGACCACGAACAAGGGGCCGCCCACCACGCCGCCGAGCAGGAGTCGTTTGGTGTTGGTGGTCACGATCAATCATCTCCTTTCAGGGCCGGCGATCAGCTGGTGGCCGGCCGGTAGACGAGGTTGACGACGCCGTTCTGGAAGGTCTCCGAGTCAGCCAGGCTGAGGCCGAGCCGACCGTTGTACCCCTCGAACAGCCGGGCGCCGGATCCGACGACGACGGGGAAGAGCTGCAGACGCAGCTCGTCCAGCAGCCCGTCGTGCAGCAGCGATCTGATCAGGGTGACGCTGCCGCTGATGTTGATGTTCTTGCCCTCGCCGTGCTTCAGGCGGAGGAGCTCGTCTGCGAGGTCGCCCTTGATCAGGGTGGAGTTCTTCCAGGTGACCTCGTCGAGCGTGCGCGACGCGACGAGCTTGGGCGTGTTGTTCATGGCATCGGCCATGCCGCCGGTTTGACCCGCGAACGAGGCCGCGAACGTCTCGTAAGTGCGGCGACCGAGGAGCATGGTGTCGCCCTGGGCCATGACCGTTCCGATCTCCTGCCCGATTTCCGGGCTGAAGTACGGGCCGGTCCACTTTTCGGGGGCATCGGTCACGCCGTCAAGCGAAACGAATAGTCCTGCGACTACCTTCCTCATGTTGGTTCCCTTCCGCGCGGTGCGCGATCGTTTGGACGCCACGAAGATGAACCTGCGAGCCGAAGCTCGCATCAGGGGACTCACCAGTCGAGGCGACTAGCAACAACGAAGGCGGGCTGGGGGTGGGCGCACTACGATGGGCCCGATGGCCGGTCCATCTGTCCGCGAGTCGGTGGTGAATCTGCTCGGGCGGAATCACGAGCGCGAGACGATCGAGCGGCTGGTGAGACGCGCCTGTGACGGTGAAGGGAGCGCGTTGGTGATCCGTGGCCAGGCCGGGATCGGCAAAACCGCTCTCGTCGATCTTGCTCTGGCGGCGACGGCCACGGTGACTGTTCTCAAGGTCACTGGGGTCGAAGCTGAGTCCGACCTCGCTTTCGCTGGCCTGTTCGGACTGGTGAGGCCGATCCTGGACTGCGTCAGCGAGCTGCCACCGACACACGCCGCCGCACTCGAAGGAGCCCTCGGATTGGCGCCTTCGGCCGAGCCGGATCGACTGCTGGTATCCGGCGCCCTACTCGGCCTGCTTGCAGCCGCGTCCGAACGAGAGCCGATCGTTTGTGTCGTGGACGACGCGCATTGGCTCGATAAGCCCTCGGCCGACGCGCTCGTGTTCGCCGGCCGCCGGCTCCGGGCCGAGCGCATCGCCATGCTGTTTACGGCCCGGGACGACGAGCCCCGTCGCTTTGCCGCCGATGGTGTTTCGGAAATGGTGCTCGAAGGGCTAGATGGCGACGCCGCTGCCCATCTGCTCTCAGAGCACGCGCCGCTGGCTAGTACTGCCGTGAAGGCCCGGCTGTTGGCCGAGGCGGAGGGAAACCCGCTGGCCTTAGTCGAGCTCCCCGCCGCGCTGAGCGAGGATCAGCTCACCGGACGAGCAGCCCTACCGGGCGCGATGCCCTTGACCCCACGGCTGGGCGCAGTGTTTCGCACCCAAATCGAACATCTGCCTCAGCAGGCCCAGGAAGCCTTGTTGGTCATATCGATCGACGGCACCGGAGACCTTGGCACGGTGCTCGCCGCACTCGATGAGCTCGGGACCGGTGCCGACGGCCTAGACCCGGCCGAGCGCGCCGGTTTGATTCGGACCGACGGAACCCGCGTCCAATTCCGCCACCCGCTCGTGCGCGCGGCGGCATACGGGGCTGCACCCTCAGGCGACCGTCGACGCGTTCATGCCGCGCTGGTCACCGCACTCTCTGGGGAAGAGCACGTGGATCGACGCGTGTGGCATCAGGCAATGGCGTCGGTCACCCCGGATGAGGAGGTAGCGGTAGCGTTGGAAGCATCAGCGCGACGGGCTCAGCTACGCGCCGGCCACGCGTCGGCCGCGACCGCGTTCGCACGAGCGGCCGAGCTCAGCGTGACCCGAGGCCGGCGGGCCCCACGGCTCGCATCGGCCGCCCAGGCGGCGTGGGACGCTGGCCAGCCAGAGCGGGCACTTGAGCTGCTGGGCCGTGCCATTCCCCTGAGCGAGCGCCCCCTGCGCTCGGACGTGCTGTACCTGCGCGGCGTAATCGAGGCGCGTTGCGGAAGCGTCCAGGACGCGGCGAGAACTCTGCTGGACGCAGCCGGCGACGCCGAGCCGGACCTGGCTCTGGCGATGCTGCACGAGGCCGCCGAGGCTGCGGGCGCCATCGGTCAGATAGAGACCGTACGTACGATTGGCGAGCGCGCAGCGCAGCTGTCGGCCCAGAGTCTGCGCGCTGAGTTCAGCAAACGCATCCTCGTCGGAGCAGGCGCGCTGGTTGGCGGCGAACTTGAGCGAGCGCGAACGACGCTTGACGAGGCGCTCGCCATGACCCCCGAGCTCGGAGACGACCCTCGCGCTCAGGTCTGGGCAGCCAACGCCGCCGGGGGAGAACCGGGCCGCGGGCTGCAATACACGGCGAAGGCCGTGGAGATCGCGCGCCGCCAAAGCCTCTTTAGCCTGCTGCCGTTGGCGTTGGAGAATCACGCCAAGGAGCTGCTTCGCGCAGGCCAGCTTGACCTGGCCTACATTGCCGCGCGAGAAAGCTATTCGCTCGCCATCGAGCTCGGGCATGGCGCCGGGTGGCATCTCGCGACGCTAGCCTATGTGGAAGCGATTCGCGGCCAGGAGCGCGAAACGCGCGAGCACGCCGGAAGCGCGCTTGCGATTGCCCACCGCACCGGTCATACCCATCTCGAAGCGGGTGCCCGCGCAGCCCTCGGCTTGCTCGAGATCACGCTCGGCCGGCCCTCAGAGGCCGCGGCGGTTCTCCTCGAGATCACTGCGGTCGGGCGGACTGATCTGACCTTCGTCGCCACGGTCGGACCAGCGTCCGACGCCGTCGAGGCGATCGTACGAGGCGGGAGGCCCGCCAGTGAGGGCGAGGCCCCACTCGCTCTGCTGCGCGACTGGGCGCGCCATGCTCCGAGTGACGCCAACCTTTCGGTCACAGCTCGGGCCGAGGCGCTGCTCGAGCGGCGGCCTCCGGATGAGGGATTCTCAGAGGCCCTTCGGCTCAGCCGTGGGCTGACGCCGTTCGAGCGGGCGCGCACTGGGTTGCTCTACGGCGAGTGGCTCCGACGACAGCGCCGGCCCTCCGAAGCCCGCGGGCACCTGCGTGAGTCCGCTGAGCTGTTCCGCTCACTTGGCGCACAGCCCTGGGCTGACCGCGCCGAGAACGAGCTGCGCGCCACCGGCGAGACCGCCCGCAAACGCGATCCGTCCACTCTCGATCAACTCACGCCGCAGGAGCTTCAGATAGCCGGGCTGGTCGCCAGTGGGTTGACCAATCGCGAGATCGCCTCACAGCTCTTCCTGAGCCCCCGGACCGTCGAATACCACCTGCGCAAGGTGTTCGCGAAGCTCGGGCTGGCGTCGCGGATCGAGCTGATCCGGCGTGGGGACATCCCAGCCGCTGGGGCCTAGCGCAAGCGACTGGTGAGGTCCCTGATGCGAGGGCGTCGCGGGAGCGCGACAGTGCCCGCATGTCCCCAGGTGAGCCCGCACAGAGCCTGCGCGTTCTGATCGTCGATCAGCATGAGGTTTCGCGCGATGCAATCCGCGCGCTGCTGAGGACAGAGGGGCTCCAGGTCGTGGGGGACGTGTCGAACTGGGACGACCCTCCTGCTTCAGGAGAAACGAGCTCACCCGACGTCGTCCTCCTCGACATCAGTGCCGAACCCCGGGCAGCTTTGGAAACGGCGCTCGCGCTCACGAGGCTTCGCTCGGCGCCCACGGTCGTTCTCACCTCGAGTGCCCCACCCGCAATCGAGTTCGATGGTTTTGCGTTCATCGCCAAGGGTGACATTTGCGCGCCGCAACTTCGGCGTGCGATGCGCTCCGAAATCCACACCGACAAGGAGTCCGACATGTCAATGCAGGCCTACCACGACAGCATCACGGCGAAGACCGGAAAGACCCCGGAGCAGTTGATAGACCTCGCTGGAGCTGATGGCCTGCTCCAGCCAGGGATAAAGGCCGGCCAGATCATCACATGGCTGAAGGACAACTATGGCCTCGGACACGGGCGTGCCATGGCGATCGTCGCCACGATCAAGAAGCAGGCCGAGCCAGAGCCATCAACTGACGAGAAGGTCGCTCGGCACTTCACCGGTAAGAAGGCCGGTTGGCGGCCGGTGTACGACCGTCTCGTCCAAAAGGTCACGACGTTCGGCCCCGACGCCGACGTCCTCGCTGGAGCGACCTACCTAAGTCTTCGTCGAGCTGGCAAGAAGTTCGCGATTGTTCAGGTCACTGCGGAACGACTTGACATCGGCATCAAGTTGAAGGACGCGCAGCCGCATGAACGGCTTGAGGTCGCCGGGACCTGGAACAGCATGGTCACCCACCGGGTTCGCATCTGCCGAGCCGCCGAGGTCGATCAGGAGCTCCTTGGCTGGCTGGAGCGGGCCTACGCGATCTCCTGACAACTACCTCACATAAGTCACAACCAAAAGGAAGACAACATGCAGACAGTTGCCACCGGAGTCGTCCGTGGCCGGATCTGTCACGTCGTCCGACCGCCGACGACGCTAGCCACGGCGGTTCCGCGGTCCATGCTGAGCAGCAACGGTCTGAGTGCGTGCGCGCCTCGCCGGAGCAGGTGCTGTTTGAGTTGGTGACGGGATTTGACTCCGAGTTTGCGGAAGGCTTTGCGTAGGTGGTAGTCGACGGTGCTGGGGCTGATAAACAGCGCCGGTGGCGTGCGTCTGGTCCGGGCGCGGGAAGGCATTGGCGCGTGCGGGCGTCCTTGGAGGCGAGAGTCCTGGCGCGGTTCGGCCGGCCGCGCTCCACGTTTTATCGACGGAGGTTGTGGATGTACGTATCGAAGAGGACAGCCGTGGCGATGCTTACAGCATCTGCCCTTGCAGGGTCAGCCACGATGGCGGTGAGCGCGCTAGGGGACCAGGGACACCCAGGTCGAGGGGATCGAGAGCATGCCGGTCGCTTTCTGTTAGATACATCGCTGGCGCCGAGCGTTCCAAGCGACCCGACGCTGCTCGGCGCAGCGGCGGGTGGCGTTCCGTGGGTGCTTCGTTCCGGCGAGGCTTCTGTTCGCGATAACGGCCGCTTGGACGTGAGTATTCGAGGGCTCGTGATTCCGACCGCGCCATTCACTGGAACCGCCGGTCCGGTTACGACGGTGGACGCCTCGCTGTACTGCGCCGGCAATTCCACGCCCGTCGCCACGAGCGCCCCGGTCCCGATCTCGACCAGCGGTGACGCGCACATCAGCGCAAGGTTCACGCTGCCGGCGACGTGCCAGATTCCGGCGCTGCTGATCCACCCGAACGGCGCGGCGGGCGTCTACATCGCAAGCAGCGGATTCGGCGGGTAGCAAAGCTTCGCGAGAACGACCCCGAGGAAGAAGCGTGCCTCGGGGTCGTCTGCGAAGCGGCTCGAGCGGCTGCTGGCGGACGCTGGGTCCGGTCTGAGCGCGGGTGCGCTGACCGAGAAGGCCGGCGTCGGCTGCAGCCGGGTCCTGGCCCCAGCTGCCATCGGCCTGACTGACTCGGTGGTCGTCGGATTCGGGAACTGGTCGGTTCTTAGGGTGCTGCTCTCAGGGCTTCGCCTGCGAACGTAACGATGTCCGCGGCGAGCGCGTCGGGTGTCTCGAGTCCGGGGAAGTGGCCGCCGGCGGGTAGCTGCGTCAAGTGGATGAGGTTCTCGGTCTGCTCGGCGATTCGGCGGACGGGATGGCCGATGTTCGCAGGCGTGTCGGCGATGCCGGTGGGAACTGTGGCTTTCCGTTCGTCTTGGACGTATTGGCCGGCCTGTTCGTGGTAGATGCGGGAGAACGACGCGGCGGTTTCGGTCAGCCAGTAGAGCATGACGTTGGTCAGCAGCAGGTCGCGGTCGACGGTGTCATCGGGTGTTTCGCCGGCGGTCCAGTCGCGGAAGCGTTCCGCGATCCAGGCGAGCTGGATACGGGGAGTCGGCGAGGCCGAACGCAAGCGTCTGGGGGGCGCTGAGTTTGTACCCACATGTAGCCGGAGAGGTCATACACGTAGCGTTGCCGGGCGCCGACGGCCGCCCGCTCGGCCTCCTCGTCTTCGCGCACGTCTTGCGGGTCAGGGATCCCGTGGGCGAGCTCGGTGAGGTGAACCCCGATCACCTTCTCCGGTTCGAGCAGGCCGAGCTCGCGGGAGACCGCCGCACCGAAGTCGCCGCCGTGCGCGAGGTAGCGGTCGTAGCCGAGGCGGTCCATGGGCGTCGCCCAGGCGCGCGCGACGCGGGCCACGTTCCACCCGCGCTCGTGCGTCGGTCCGGAGAGTCCAAAACCTGGGCAGCGACCGGATCACGAGGTGAAAGCCGGCGTCGTTCAGCGACGCCACCGTCGGTAGGAACTCGACGATCGAACCGGGCCATCCGTGGGTGAGGATCAGCGGAGTCGCTTTCTCGGCGTCTGCGCGGGCGTGAATGAAGTGAACGCGCTGTCCGTCGATCGTGGTCGTGAAATTCGGCTGCGCGTTGATCTGGGCCTCGTGCGCGCGCCAGTCATAGCGCGTTCGCCAGTGCTCAACGAGCTCCCGGAGGTGGTCGACACGCATGCCGTAGTCCCAGTCTGCGTCTGGGAGCTCTTGCGGCCACCGGGTTTGCTCGAGCCGACGGTCCAGCTCGTCGAGCTGTGCCTGTTCGACGTGCAGCGTGTACGGCGTGGTTGCGTCGACATCGCTCATGGGGCGCCTCCGGGTCGCGTGAAAGGTTTTGTTGGCCAGCGAGCGCTCGAGCGCGGGCATCAGTTGACCGCTTTGGGCTCCGAGGTCGGGGCTGCTTCGTGGAGTCGTCGCTGTGCCTCCGACCACGACGGCGGGAGGTTGCTGGCAGGGGTGCTCCAAAACACGAATCGGGCGTCCGCCATCGCCGTGCGGTAGCGGCGCATCGAGCCGACGTGAGGCTCAGAGCGCACGAACGCATTCAGCGCGTCGCGGTCCCGCCAGGCCGACAGGGTGAAGAACGTCCGGGGCAGCGCGGTGCTCAGCGCGACCCCCACCGCCCCGTCAGCGAGGAGGACCTGTCGGCGGATCGCCATCGCCGTCCGGAGAAAGCCTGGAACACGGCGGAGCGAGTCGAGCCGCAACACCGACGCCATGACCACAACCTGATCTAGGTCGGCACCGGCGGCAGGGGCAGTTGTCCAAGGCATTGGCGGCATCATGCGGTCCTCCAGGTCGACTACAGTAACAGCGTTATAGCACAGTCACGACGTTATATCACCGGGCAACCGTCACCCGACCTCGGGGCGGGATCTCCGTCTCCCTATGAACGCGCGCGCGCCGCGGGTCGCGACGCCCTCCGCGCCACCGTCATCGACGCGGCCGGAGAACTCCTCGCCACGGACGGACCCGCCGGGCTGACGATGCGCCGACTGGCCGCGGCGCTCGGATGCACAACCACCGTCCTTTACACGATGTTCGCCAGCAAGCAGGGGCTGATCGACGCGATGTATCGCGAAGGGTTCGACCGCCTCACCGCCCGGATGCGCGCGATACCCGCCGACGCCCCGCCGGCGGAGCGACTCGGGATGAGCGCGCGCGCATACCGCGAGAACGCGCTGTCCTCACCACAGCTCTACCGGCTCACCTTCGGCGCGGCGGCTCCCGAGCACACCCCCGGCCCCGAGGCCACCGCGGCTGCCGAGGCCTCACTGCAGCCGCTGATCGGGATCGTCCAAGCCTGCATAGACGAAGGACTGTTCAGGCGCGAGGAACCGCGCTTCATCGCACAGGTCCTCACCGCCGCCGCCCACGGCGCGGTCAGCCTCGAGCTGTCCCACTACTTCTGGAGCGACGCCGAAGCCGAGCAGCGCTACAGCACGCTCACCGCCGCAGCCGCCCAAGCGTTCACACCTCGGCCCGATCGAACTTGACGGCTCACCGACAAACCTCGGCCTTGGGACCACCTTTTGGTGTCGCCGGAGGATGAGGGGCAGAGGGGCCGTCTACCGGTCCGGGTGTGGAAGGGGCTCACCGCAGCCGGGTCGCGCTGGTGTCGCCGGTCGCCGTCCGCGGCCGGATGGGAGCGAGGTCAACGGTCGCGTCCCGCAATCGACAAATCGCTTCGCGCTACTGACTCGGGGCTCCCGGAGCCTAGGGTATGAGGGGATGAATCCCGAGCTCCTCGGCGTCGTCCTCGCTCTGCTCGCGAGCCTGTCGTACGAGTCGAGCTACGTGTTGATGACCCAGCAATCGCGTGTTGTCGGGCGATGCGGGCGGCCGGGCGGGCGCTTGCTGGTCTCGCTGCTGCGCCGACCACTGTGGTTGCTGGCGATCGCCATCGATGGCGCAGGAATCGTGCTCGAGCTTTTTGCACTGCGCGAGGCATCGCTGATTGTCGTGCAACCGTTGATGAGCGTAGGGCTGATCGGGCTCGTGTTCGCAGCGGCGGTGTTCCTTGGTGAGCGGATCGACCGGGAGACGGTCCTCGCCGCCGCCGCCGTGGCGACCGGGGTCGTGTGCGTGATCGTCGCTGCCCCGTCTGACGCCGGGGCGGTCCGGCTCGGTCACCCCGTGGCCTCGATCGTCGTGATCGGAGTGCTCGCCCTCGTCGTCACCTCGGCGTACGTGGGCCCGGGTCACGGGGCTCCGTGGCGCTCGGTCAGCGCGGCCGCGGCGGGCGACACGCTCGTCGCGATCTCAGGCAACCAGATCGCGCGAACGTGGGTGCGCGGCCGCTGCTGGCGATCGCCTGGACCGCGGCGGTCGCGGCGAGCGGGACCGGCTCGGTGACGGCCGAGTCCGCCGCGTTGCAGCAGCTCCCGGCGTCCCGGGTCGGGCCGATCGTCTCCTCGGTCGGCGCGGTGCTTCCCGTCGTGTTGTTGGCGCTGCTCTCGCCGCAGCGCATCTCCTTGAGCCTCGACGCGGCGGCGCTCCTGGCGGTCGGACTTGTGCTGACCGGCGTCGGCGCGTATCAGCTCGCCGTCACCACTGGCAGCGGACCGCTGGCTGCCAGTTAGTACCCCGGCATCTACAGCGTGGTCGTCGCCGACGCGATCGTGCGCTCCGTGACATCGTCTCGAGGAACTCACGGCGGCGACCCTCATGACGTGGCTGCTCATATGGGCAAATGGCGGGCGACACGTGTCCCGGAACCGGACGGCTTCTTCGAGCTCAGGAAAGTCACGGCGGCGATCGCGATGGCGTCGCAACCGCGCCGCAGAGTTCCCCGCGCCGTCGTGTATGACCCGGAGGACGTCGGGCTGATGCTTTGGAAGTGGGCTGGGACCCAACGACGACTTCCAGGGTGCTGGGAGACCGCGGGCTCCAAGATGCCGAACTCGCGTTTGACTGCCACGGCGATCTCGCCGGCCGCACGCTCGCCGTAGGCGCGCCGGTGGAGCACGCGGCGGCGGGACCCGGTGCTCACCGAGGACGTGCCCTGCCCGTCAGCGCCGTTGCTGCATCGTCGGCCAGGTCAGGCGTCTCGGTCGGCCGCCGCCCGCATCGCTTCGGCGATCACGGGCTTTTGATGCGCATCGGCGCCGTGCGGATAGGCCACGCGCTGCTCGGCGAGAACGACGAGCGTCGCGCCTGTGTCGGGGTACTCGACGACGTCGGGGCGGTTGGCGGTGGAGACGACGAGGTAGCGAACGGGCGCGCCGGAGCGGTTGACCAGGCTATGGGCACCTGCCTGGCCCCGAGGGAATGCGACCACCGCGCCGGCTGGCAGGGGCTGTGTCCCGTCCGGACCGCGCAGCGAGAGCGTCCCGGCCAGGACGAGCAGTAGCTCCTCGTTGGCGTGGTGGACGTGCAACGGCGAGCCGACGGCGCCCGGGTCGAGCTCGTAGACATTCGCGGCAAGCTCCCGCGCCCCGGACTGAGCGCCCACGGGAGCGACGTGGCGACCAGGGTATCTGTCCGCCTCCCAGATTGGCTGCTTGAAATCAACGGGCATCGGACGACCGTAGCCGATGTCGTTGACGCTTTTGGTGGTGTGAAGGTGCGCGCGGGCGAGCTTGTTCGTCGCCCAAGCGGGTGCAAGCAGCAGACTTCCGCTCTAGCTCCGGTGCGACCGGAAGCGGCATCGCTCGGCGAACGGTTGTAAGCCGCCTGCTTTGACGGCCGCGAACCCATGCCCCATCACCACTGGGGGTGCGGGCCGTCCCCGTCGGGTAGGTAGACGCACGCGTCGATCTCGTCGCCGGCGACGTCGGGATCCGAACGGTGACGCGCTCCTGGGAGGTCGTGTCCGAGGTCATCGCGAGACTCCGTTCAGAAGGGCGGGGATGATTCGGTAGTCGCCGCCGGTCTGGAAGACGAGGTTGTGGATCTCCGCGGCCGCGATTGTGCGTAGTGTGGCGAGCTCGGCGGCCGCCTGGTGCTCGTCGAATATGTTGAGTGGCCAGTCGCCGACGGTGCCGCCCTGTAGATGCGGGTGGGGGAATCCGATGCCAAAGTAGGCGCGAATCAGTATCGGCTTGATGCGGGCGGCTCTCTGCTCTGGCCACGCGAGTGCCCACACGGAATCGAGGCCGGCGGTGGCGGACCGTCGAACGCTTGTGGCGGTGATCTCGCCGGTGTCGAGCAGCAGATCGGCGTTGATCTCTTCGAGTGCTTGCCGGGCGTACGGATCGAGCAGGGCGACGGCTTCGGCGAACAGTCGCTCCTTTTCCCGCCGGGAGGTGGCGGCGCCGTGCGTGTCGTCTCGCAGGTCGGCGAAGTGACGCAACAGCGCCCCGGTCTGCTCGGAGTGAGAGCTGGTTATGGTGCGGTCGGTTGTGTGCATGCGGTTCCTTTGGATTCGGGGCGGATCCGAGCGTCGCTTCCTTCGCGGGGGTCGAGATGGAGCGTGGCTCGTAGCGCGTCGCCGGTTTGGTGGACGGTGGAGCTCAACGGGATCAGGTCTTCGCGGATGCGCGCGTCAAGAGTGCACGCGTCGGGCCAGTCGACCTCGAAGAGGTTGCCGGCGGGGTCGCGTAGGTACATCTGCACCGACCCGTCGGGGAGCTGGTACATGCCGGAGAAGAACGCGCTGTCGTCGCGCAGTCGCTGCTCGCGAGCGCGCCAGTAGACGGCGGCGAAGTCGTCGACGCTCAGCCCGACGTGGTGGAACCGCGACGGCTGCGCGTCTGAACGAACGAACAGGTGCAGCTGCTGGCGACCGAGGCGCAGCCAGGCGACCGGAAACGCGAACGTCAGGGCGGGGATGCGCTCCATCCCGAACAGCTGCTCGTAGAACGCGGCGGACCGCTCGAGGTCCTGCGCGTGAATGCTGACGTGGTTGATCGAGACCGCGGCCATGGTCCCGACTGTTGCCGGTCGTAGGCCATAATGCAAAGACGCCTTCACTCGAAGGTCGATAGGCAGCTCCTATGGCCTCCGTGTTGAGCATCCCGTGAACCTTCGACAGCTGCACTACCTGGTCGCGATCGCGGACGAGGGCTCGTTCACGCGCGCCGCCGAGCAGCTGCTCGTCGCGCAGCCGTCGCTCTCGCAACAGATCAAGAGCCTCGAACACGAGCTCGGCGGTCCACTGCTGGAGCGTCTGCCGACGGGTGTGCGGCTGACCGCCGCCGGTAAGGCGTTCCTGCCCGAGGCGCGCGCCGCGGTCGCGCACGCCGACCGCGCGCGGCGTAACGCTCGCAGCGCGCTGGGGCTCGAGGCGGGAGAGCTCGAGGTCGCGACCGTGACCTCAGTCGCGTTCGGTGTGCTGCCACCGGCGTTTGAGCGCTGGCACGAGCGCTACGCGGGAACCACGATCACGCTCCGCGAGTACGCGCACCGCCGAGCCCTCGACGACGCGGTCCGGCTCGGTCTGGGCGACCTCGCGGTCGGGCCCGCGACCGTCGGAGTGGCATGGCCCCGTCGTCGAGCTCGGATGGGAGGAGTTCGTCGCGGTCCTGCCGGCCTCCGACGCGCTGGCGCGGAACAAGCGCCCGGTCGCACTTGAGCAGCTCGCCGAGCGCGACTGGGTTCTGTTCGGGCCCGACCACGGACTGTCAGAGCTGATCCTCGAAATCTGCGCCGGCGCGGGCTTCGCGCCCCGACGGACGGTCCAAACCGGTCAAGTCGCCGCCGCCTGTCACCTCGCCGCTGCCGGGCTCGGTGTCACGATCATCCCCGACAACATCGTCCCGACGGGACTGGGCGCGGCGATTCGCCACCTCAAGCCACCGCTCGCGCGCCAGCTCGTCGCGTTCACCCGTCGGGACTGGTCACCACTCGCAGCCGCGTTCCTGGAGGTGCTCAAGGAACAGACCTGGCACCGCCGGCCGGCCTCCGCGACCGACGTCGGGTAGCACGCGACAAGCCGCGGCACACAGCGACTTCCCGGCGCTTGTGCGCCTTGCGTGGTCAGACCTTAGATCTGGGGCAGCGCCGCGCCGTCCACGACTGGGGACACGCAACGATCTATAGGCATTGTCTATCGAGGGGAATCGGAACGCGTCTTTGCGTTATGGGCCCATCGGGATCAGAGTCGACCGCATATCGCCCGACGTCTCGACAGGAGCATTCGATGACAAACGCCAACGACACAGCCAGCCCGCCCCGCGCCACAGTCCGCATCCCGACCGCCTCGGGCGACGAGATCGAGGCGTGGGTCTACCGACCCGGAGGCGAGGTACCTCACCCGGCAGTCGTGACGGCGCACGGATTCGCTGCCGTCAAGGCCGGCGGACTGCAGCCATTCGCCGAGCGCTTTTCCCGCGAGGGGTTCACGGCGATCGCGTTTGACTACCGCCAATGGGGCGGCTCGAGCGGCCAGCCCCGCGAGGAGGTCTCCGTTCCCCGCCAGCGCGAGGACTACCGAACCGTCATTGAGTGGGCGATCGCCGATCCACAGATCGACGCGACCCAAATCTTCATCTGGGGGACCTCGTTCTCAGGACTGCACGCGGTCGAGATCGCCGCGACCGACAGCCGGCTCCGCGGCGCGATCGCCCAGAACCCGCTCGTGGACGGACTCGCCGGCACGAGGATGGCCGAGCCGACCCGTCTGCTGCGTCTATTCGCGGTCGGTGTGCTGGACCGGCTCGGCGCGCTGCTAGGGCGCCCGCCGCGCTACGTCCCCGCCGGCGTGGCGGCCGGCCAATTCGGTGCCGTAGCCAACGCGGCCGCATTCGCCGGACTGGACATCATCCGCCCCCGGGACGGCTCTGAGTGGCACAACCGCGTTGCCGCCCGCTCGCTCCTGGGCATCGGCGCCTACCGGCCCGTCCGAAAAGCGGCCGATATCCGCTGTCCGATCCTGCTCGTCGTCGCCGAGAACGACACCATCGCCCCGGTCGGCCCCGCCCTGCGCGTGGCCGAACGCGCACCAAACGCCGAGCTCTTCCGCAGCCGCGGCGACCACTACGGCGTGTACGAAGGCGGCGAGGACTTCGACCGAGTCGTGAACGTCGAGATCCAATTTCTACATCGACACACACGCGTCCCCGCCCCATCAGCCGACCGGTGAGAGCGTCGCCAGGTCATGAGCAGGTCGCGCCGCTCCCGCAGTACCCGTAGGACGCGCATCTCGCTCGGCACGCATAGCGTCTTGCGACGCGCGGTGAACGGGCGATCGCCCGGTCGAGCAGGCGCCGGGCGCCGCTGCTTGCGCTCGTGGCGAGATGCGGGTCTAACCGCTTAGCGGCCGACAGCGAACCGCAAGACGTCCGGGAAGATGCGGCCGAGGCCGAAGGTACCGACGCCCTGGACGACGGTCACGGGCGGGTCCCCGCCCAGCAGTGCGGCGACGCGGCGGGCGTGAGCGGGCGGGTGCGCTTCGTCCAGTTCGCCCGTCCACAGTGCGGTCGGTATCGCGCCGGCTGGCGGTGGGGCGATACCCCACGGACTGGCTACGAGGCGGATTTCCTCGATCGCCGCTTCCGGGCTGCCCAGGAACTCGCGCATCGTGCGGAGGTGGATGTCGCGGATGAACGGGTCGTCGAGAAACGGGCGATCGGCGGCGGGCACCTGGGCGATCGCGGAGTCCGGCAGCTTTTTGAAGGTCTGTTTCAGGCCGGCTTTGAGCACGAACGGCGCCTTGCGCGCGAGAAACGTTGCGGTCCGCATCTGCTTGCCGGCATCCATTCGGGCGTCGCGGCTGGTCATCGGGGCGAGTGCGCCGAGCAGGGCGAGCCCGGTCAACCGCCGCGGCGCCGAGGCGGCGACTGCGATGCCGTACCCCGTGCCTCCTGATTGGGTCACGACCCCGGTACGCTCGATGCCGAGTGCGTCGAGCAGTGCGAGCTGGTCGGCTGGCCAGTCAGCCATCGTGCGCCCAGGTTTAGCGGCGCTGCCGTGGATCCCGGGACGGTCGGGGATCAGCAGGCGGATGCCGAGCTCACGCGCGGTCGGCGCGAGTGCTCGTCCGAGACCACGCGAGCAGGGTCCGTCGAGGACGGTGACCACCGGGCCGGCGTCGGCGCCGGCCTGCATGTAGGAGAGTGTGCGGCCGTCTGGCAGCTCGATGTGAGAGTTCGGCTCTGGTTGCGACATCATGTCGCAAGATAGTTGCATAGTCTGCGACAGGATGTCGCAACGAGCTCCGCGCGTCCCGGCCGACGAAGCCCGGCTCCGAATCCTGGCCGCGACGCGTGAACTGCTGCTGGACCGTCCGTTCGCGGCACTGACGGTCGGCGATGTGATGGCCCGGGCCGGGCTCACGCGCACCGTCTTCTATCGGCACTTCGAGGGCCTGCCGCAGCTCGCCCCCGAGTTGCTCCCCGATGCTGAGGACCCGCTCGTCGATCAGGTCCTCCGCGGCGCTCCGGAAGACCTCATCGACACCATGATCACCGGCCTGGTGGGGCTGTACGCGGAGAATGGCAGGTGGCTCCGCGCACTCGACGCCGCCGCCGCCGCGGACCCAGCCGTCGCTGCCGCGCTCGATCGCGCCCTCGTCGGTCCACGTCGGCTGTTCGAAACGCTCGTCGCCGACGCTCCGGACCCGCCGCCCGACCCGCGTGAGTTCGCGCTCCTACTGATGGCAACCCACCGGGCATACCTGCTCGACAAATTCGGCAGCGGCAACGACACGCCGGAAAACCGTCAGGACGCAATCGCCGCGCTCGCCGCCCTCTGGCGGCGGCTTCTCGCGCAGTGAAACCTCGAGCCCGGACAGCCCTGGCCCTTCCCCCATTCGCGCGGTCAGCAAGGCCGGGTGTAGGCGACGGCCAGGCGCTGGTCGAGACCACATACCAGCTTGGCTTGTTCCCATGCGCCTCGCTAATCGCGCCCGCCAGCCGTCTGATCGGCCGTCTTGTCCGCGAGCTTGCGGTGGCTGGGCGTACGGAAGATACTGCTCACGGCGGTCGAACGACACACGGCGCGCGAGAGGAGCAGACATGGCCACCCAGCCCGACGAAAACAGACCGACGATCGTCCTTGTCCACGGTGCCTGGGCCGATGCGACGGGCTTCGACGCCGAGATTCGCGCTCTCCAGCGCGAAGGGTTCCGCGCTATCGGTTTCGCCAATCCGCTTCGCGACCTCGCTCGCGACTCGACCTATCTCGCCGAGTTCCTGCGGACGCTGACCGGCCCGATCGTGCTCGTCGGCCACTCCTACGGTGGGAACGTCATCTCGATGGCCGCAACCGGCAACGACCAGGTCAAGGCACTCGTATTTCTCAACGGGTGGATGTGCGACGAGGGCGAGAGCCAGCAGGAGCTCCTTGAGAGGTTCGAGGGCAGCCTGGTGGGTCCCTCGATCAGGCCCGTACCCTTCACCAGTGCGGACGGGGACGAGGGCGCCGACCTCTTCCTCGACCCCAACGCGTTCCGTGAGGCCTTCGCCGCCGACGTCGACCAGGCCACGGCGGACGTCATGGCGGCTGCCAGCGGCCGTACGCCGCCGCTGCGTTCGCAGGCACGCCGTCGGGGCCGCCGGCGTGGAAGACGATGCCGTGTTGGTACCTGCTCGGCACGGAGGACAAGGCGATCCCGCCGGCGCTTCAGCGGTTCATGGCCGAGCGCGCGAACGCGACGATCGTGGAGGTGCCGGCCTCGCACGTTTCGTTCGTGTCGCAGCCCGACGCCGCGACCCAGCTCATCCTTCAGGCCGTCAACGCGACCATGCCCGCGGCGAGTCGCAGCTAGCGGTCCCACACACGCGGTGATGTCCCGGCTTCCACTCGGGACGAAACCCAGCACGCCGTCCGGCGGGTGTCGGCGGCGCCTGCTCCACCGGGGCGGAGCGGAAGCCATGCTGCGGCCGCCGCGTCCACGGACAACCCGCACGTCAGGGCGGGCTGGACCCCTTCTTTCCGGGCGGCGGTACTTCAGGTCCCTCCGCCCCGAGCCCTGAGTTGCGCGGCAAGGAGATCGCCGATGCGCCTCCAGGCCGCCTTTCGCATCCCCGAGCGGAAGCCGCGGTGTGACGCCGGGGCCGAGAGGATTGCTGGTCGGACGTAACCAGCAGTTTGGGAAGCGACTAACTGGATGCTTCTTTCTGCCTGGAGTCGTCCGAAAGCTAAAGCCGGCTGACGATGTGGCTCTCGGCAGCACGGTAACCCTCCGCTCTCCCAATCGACTGACAACGTTGCCGCCTCCAAGTTCGGGTTCGCGCGTGTGCAACGATGCTCTCGATGAGCGTTGAAGCGGCGGTCGGGGCCGCACCACAACTAGAGGAGCGCCTACCCTCACGGCTCCCGCCCGGGCCGCAGCTGCCACGTTGGGTTCTGACGTTTGGCTTTCTGCTCGGCGGCCCCCGTTTTCTCGAGCTCTGCCGCCGGCGCTACGGCGGCGCGGTCTACATGCGGACCGCGTTCGACGAAGGCTTCGTGATGCTGTTTGACCCGCCCCTTGTCCGGCAGGTGTTTCACGGGCCGCACGAGCGGCTCAACGCAGGTGAAGCGAACCGGCTGCTCGCCCCGATCCTCGGCAGCCGCTCGGTGCTCGTGCTCGACGGCGCCGAGCACCTCCGCCACCGCAAGCTGATGCTGCCGCCGTTCCATGGACGCCGGATGCAGCTCTACGAGGACGTGGTTCGCGACGCCGCCGACGCCGAGATCGACGCGTGGCCGCTCGGCAAGCCGTTCGCGCTGCTTCCGAGCCTGCAGTCGCTGACGCTGCGGGTGATCGTGCGTGCCGTGTTCGGCTACGAGCCGGGAGCGGCCGCGGAGGAGCTTCGGTGGCGCCTGCTGGCGATGGTTACGCCGGTCGCGCAGCCGCGCGGGATGCTGTCGCTGTTCCTGCTGCCGCGGCTCGGGCTGAACCGTGGCCGCCGGAGGTTCGACGAGGCCCGCGAGGCGGTCGACGAGCTGCTGTACGCCGAGATCGAGAACCGGCGCGCCGACTCCGATCTGAAGGAGCGCGACGACGTCTTCAGCGCGCTGCTGCTGGCCGAAGATGAGAACGGTGAGCGGCTCTCGGCGAGGGAAGTTCGCGACGAGCTCGTAACGCTGCTGATGGCTGGCCACGAGACGACCGCGACCGGCCTCGCGTGGACGTTGGACCTGCTGCTGCGCGAGCCCGGCGTACTCGCCCGCGCCCAGACGGGCGACGAGGCGTACCTCGACGCCATCGTCAAGGAGTCGCTGCGGCTGCGGCCGGTGCTCCCGGCGGTCGGGCGCATCGTGCGCGGATCCGCGTTCGAGCTCGGCGAGTACGTGATTCCCGAGGGTGTTGAGTTGAACCCGTCGATCCGGGTGATGCACATGCGCGAGGACCTCTATCCGCAGGCAAAGCGGTTCCGCCCCCAGCGCTTCCTCGAACCCGACGCGCCCGACACCTACACGTGGATCCCATTCGGCGGCGGCACCCGCCGCTGCCTCGGCGCCAGCTTTGCACAGATGGAGATGCGCATCGTGCTGCGGCGGATCCTCGAGCGCACCTTGCTGCGGCTGATGGCGCGCCGGCCAGACCGGGCGCAGTTTCGTGCGATCACGCTTGCCCCGAAGCACGGAGTGCGAGTCTCGCTCGAGCGACGCGCCGCTTCCCGCTAGTCCGTCGAGCGGCGACAGCATCGACGGCGACCGCGCAACCGCAAGCGCGCGAGAGGAGGCGCGTCGGTGACGAGCACTGCAGAAATCCGCGGGAGGTGGGCGCGCTGACCTTCTGAGAGACTACATCCGTGCGCGCGATCGTGCTGACGTCATTTGCCGGCCCTGACGCGCTCGAGCTCGCAGACGTGCCTGACCCGACGCCAGGCGACGGCGAGGAGCTCGTGAGCGTGCGCGCCGCGTCGCTCGGTCCCTGGGACCTTTCCGTTACGCGTGGAGCGTTCGCGGCGGCGGGCGGCTCGAGCGAATTCCCGCAGGTCCAGGGCTGGGACTTCTCCGGCGAGACGGTTGATGGCCGTCGCGTATTGGGGTGCGTGGCACAGCCGTGGATGGGGATCGGCGCGTTCGCCGAGCAAATGGCGGTGCCCTCGGCGATCCTCGCGCCGCTTCCAGAGGCCCTCGGCGTTGTGGAAGGCAGCGCGCTGCCCGTATCCGGGCTGGCCGCGCGGCTGCTGGTCGAGACGGCGGGCGTGAGCGAGGGTGACTTGGTGCTCGTGACCGGCGCGGCTGGGATGGTGGGCGGCTTCGCCTCGCAGCTCGCCGTGGAACGAGGCGCCCGCGTCATCGCTGTAGTGCGCGAATCCGACGCCGACGAGGCGCGTCGGCTGGGGGCTGCGGCCGTGGTCGACACGAACGACATGGAGGTCGCCGTTCGCGGAGAGTGGCAGGACGGGGTCGACGCGTGTCTCGACACTGTCGGGCTCGGGTCTGACGCCTTGGTTTGCGTCCGTGACGGAGGAGCGTTCGTCACGTCGGTCCCCTCAGCCGTTCCCGACCCTGCGCGGGGAATCTCTCCTGGGACCATTCAGGCGACGCCCGATGCCGACGCCACAGCCGAACTGGCGGCTCGTGCAGCCGCTGGAGCGCTGACCGTTCGCGTGGCCGAGACGCTCCCGTTCGAACGATTCCGCGATGCGTACACGCAGTTGGAGCGCGGCGGCCTGCGCGGAAAGATCGTGCTCACCCCTTAGACGTCTGCGCGCCCGACCGGGGAAGGTGCTCCCGATCCACGGGCAGGCTCGGGAAGCACCCTCAGCCGGAGGACCGGAAACGTGTCAGCCTTTGTGCCCCGACCGCATCGGACGCGCAGACCGACCAGACCGTCTTTCGCGGTCTGGTCCAGTATCTCCCCGGCGGCGACGTGACTGCTCGATCAAGGCGTGACGCAGCCACGCTCGGACCTGCTCGCAACGGCCGGCGCAGACCTGCCTTCGCTGTCGTAGGTGCATCTCGTCGACGAGTCCGCGCGCCCCGCATCGCGCGGAGAGCGCGCACGGCGACCACGATGGCTCAAGGCCGAGCTCGAAGCTTCACGTGCTAGCCAGGTGCCCGGATGTTGCAAGCACCAGAGCAGTCGCCGCGCCCTCCGGCGGTCGCGCTGCCGGTATCGGACAGCCGCAGCCATGCGACTGTCACCGCATCCGGCTGCCTCTTCCCATGCAAGCGGACAGGTCGGGGCGGCGCGACTATGAAGCGTGCGCGGCGGACGATTGACCGGAGAACTCTACCTAGGTAGAGTTCTCCCCATGGCCGATCGTCGCCTCTCCGCGCAGACGCTATCTCTGCTCGCAGCGCTCGAGACGAACCCCACGGGTTGGCGGCACGGCTACGAGCTTTCCAAGGAGACCGGGCTGCGGTCCGGCACCCTGTATCCCGTGCTGATCCGCTTGGCGGATCGTGGGCTGGTCGAAGCGCGCTGGGAGAAAGAGCAGCCAGCCGGCCGGCCTCGTCGTCACCTGTACCGGCTCACTCCCGACGGGCTTGCGGCCGCGCGGACCGCGCTGAGCGAAGGGCCATCATCGCGACGCCGTCCGGCGATCGCAGCCGTCCGGACGCGCGTGCACGCCAAGGAGGGGTGATGGGGTTGATCGCGCGGATGCTGGCCGGACTGCTGATGCGATCGGGGTGGCTGCTGCCGCACGGCCGCGCGGACTGGCTTGAGGGCCTGGTGGCCGAAGCCGCGGCGACCCGCGCGGGCCGCGGCAGGGTGGCGTGGCTGCTCGGAGGGGTATGGCTACTCGCCGGGGAATTGCTCCGGCGCAGCGCGATCCGGGCGTTGACGTTCATCGCCGCGGCAGGGATCGTCGTGTGGGTCACTTGGCCCGGCAGGTCGTCCGACGCCGCCGTGCCGGTCAACCGGATCGTAGTTCCGGGGTTCTTGGTGCTGCTGGCGCTGCTGGCGCTGCTCGTCCGCAGGCTCTACGGCCCGAGACGCCATGGCCGGCTGCAACGCGCGGCGCGGATGGTCGGCTGCCTGGTCGTGCTCGCGACGGTCGCCGGCCACTCCGTCCAGCAGCGGGAAGGACAGAAGCTCGGCGCCTACTTCGGCCACGGGATCGGCCGTATACCCATCTCCGCCCAGGCAGGCTTCTTCGCTCTGGTGCTTGCCGGCTATGCCGCCGCGATCCTGATCCTCACCTCACGACGCGTTCGGCTGAGCCGTTCGGCCCTGCCGATCGCGCTCGCGACCGGGACGCTCACCGGCGCGGCAATGTACGCACGTTTCAGCGTTCACCTTTGGAGCGGGGTGAGGGGAATGTTGGTGGTGAACCTGGGGTTGGGATGGTGGGGGTTCGTCGCGCTTGGGCTACCGCTGATCGCGGGCTTCGTGGTTGCACGGGTCGCGGCCCGAGGCACGCCCGTGAACGGCTTGAGTCCCGCCGGACAAGGAGGCTTGGCTGCCGTGTGCGCGACGGGAACCGCGACGCTATTGCTGGCGGCGCTCGCTGCGGTCACGATCGCAATCTCCCCCGAGAAGGTGCCGCTCCATATGCCGCCGCCCCCGCCGGGCGGTGGGTGCGAATCGTGCGACCCCGTGAACCTCACGATCCCGCCCGACCTCCGACACGAGTACTGGGTCGGACTCAGCATCGCCGCAGCTTCCAGAGAGCCCGACGCGATGCTCATCATCGCACCGATGTTCGCGCTGCTCGCAGGCGCCCTCGGCACCGGCCTGGCCCAAGCGTCACCCCGCACCGGTAACCGCCACGACTCCCGGCACACCGCCGAACCACCCACACCCGCTCCGACCTAAGCCCAAACGCCCTTGCCAGGCGTATTTGGTCGAGACGGGCGACTGGCGTGTCACGTACGTCGGCGCGACGCGAGTCGCCGGGGTCGCCTCGGCGGCTCGCGTCGCCGACCGCTCAGGATCCGGGCGGTCGGTAATCGACCGACATCCGGGCTGCCTCGTCGATGTCTTCCGGCGTCAGCAGCACGATGACTTCGGAGCTCGCTGCTCCGGTTGCGTTGACGGCGATCGATGCCGCCGCCGCGGTCCGGTTATCCGGGAGCTCTAGGACGACGTAGGCGTCTGTGTCGCCGAACGCAAAGTAGAAGCTCTCCAGGCTTCCCCCGAGACCCTCGGCCATCTTCGCGACGGCTTCTCGCCGACTCGCCCCGCCGGCGCTCTGAACGCCCTTTACGCCCTCCGGCGTGTACGACGCCTTCACCATGAACTTGGCCACTTCCGACCCCCCTCGTTGGGCTGTTGATGGCCCACACTCTCACGCGGTGGCCCCCGGATCAAGCACGGTTACCGACGGGCTGAGCGGTCGATTCAGCCTTTGAGAGCAGCCAATCCAAGGCAGCTTCTCAGCGTGTTCTCAAGCATGATCGACCGGTCGTGGGTGCCCATCGAGCCCGTCACGAATGCGAACGCATAACCGTCTCGGCTGACGCCGCCGTAGCTCCCGCCGATACCTCCCATGCCGAAGCCATCGGCGTCGACTCCAAACCCAAGCCCCCACGCGGCCGGCTCGCCGAACACCTGGTCAGTTCCCGACGCCTGCACGGTGATCGCTTCGTCGAGCAGAGACTTCGTCAGCAGGCGTTCCTCCAACAGCGCCACGTACAGGCCCGCGACCGCGCGGGCGGTGCCGTGGCCGTTGATGGCAGGAATCTCCGCCGCGCGCCAACGCACGCTGTTGACTATCTCGCCATCGAGCGCCCCGGGCGGGTTTCCGATCGCGTGCTCGTAGAGCTCTGGTTGGCCCGGCACGGCCCGCCGGAAGTTGTCGTCAAGGCCAGTGAGTTCAACGGCCCGGGCCTGATCGATCGGGGAGAGCCCGAACGCGAAGTCCAGACCGAGTGGCGCCGTCACCTCATCCTTCAGGAAGGCACCAATCCGGCGACCGTCGACACGGCGAACCAGCTCACCGATCAGATGCCCATAGAACAATGCTGACTCGCCGATTGCGGTGCCCGGCTCCCACGCCGGAGGCTCGGCAGCTAAGCGCCGGCACATCTCGTCCCAGTCGAAGAACAGCTCGGTCGGCGCCGGCTGACGCAACGCAACTACCCCGGCCTGGTGGGAAAGCAGCTGGCGCACGGTGGCATTTGCGGTGAAGCCCGGCCAGTACCGCTGAACGGCGGCGTCCAGCTCGAGCTCGCCGCGTTCGACCAGTAGCAACGCACATACCGCAACGAACGGCTTGCTCACGGAGTACGGCTGCACGATACTGGTGCGACTCCACGCACGCTGGCCCGCCGCATCAGCGGTCCCGCCCCACAAGTCGACCAGCCACTGGCCCTCCCGCCACACAGCCGATGCGGCACCGGTTCCCGGCTGGCGGTCCACGACCCCCGAAAACGCCGCCTCGACCGGCTCCAGACCGCGAGCAACAAACCCGCCGTGCATGCTCCAGATCCTCGCAGACCGGCCACGACAGGTTGGCCCGACCGAGCATCGGGCAGGAAGCTGCGCCTGGCCAGAACACCTGCGGCTCACGCCGACATATCGGACACCCACGGATCGGTGCGGTCGGAGGCTGAGCCATCTTGCCCGTGCGCCTCCGCGGCTACCTCGACTTGGTCGGCCAGTAGTCCGCTTCGCCGTCGGGGGAGCCATTCTCGTTGTAGCGACCGCCGTCGGCGTGCGAGTGAGAGTGGATGTACGCAGCGACGTACGGAAACACAAGCCAGCCCCAAATACCCACGAGAATGAACGCGAACTGGCTTGGCAGCGAGATCAGCACGACCGTCCTGAGCAAGCCCGCCGGGAGCAACCAAGGCCGCATCCACGCGCACATGGAGACCGCTGGCAGGGATTTCGCGTGTCGCGACGCAAGCCCACCCCGAAACTGGCCACTGGCCGACCCAGCAGGGCTCATAAACGAATCATAACGGCGCATAACGTGGCCAGATTGGGCCGCCGTCGGCGTTCCGAAGGTCCAAGCCTCTGGCCAATTCCAGGACTCCGTTCCACGAAGGCTGAGCTACGTCGTCGGTCTCGAGGACGACGTCGGCACTTCTGCTTCAAGCCTGCAGCACGCCGGAGCAGGAGTCGGCCGCGTGTGGCTGGCCCAGCGACTAAGCGGTGCGTTTGGCTGGCGATTAGCTAGCCGGCGCTAGGCCAGCGCGATCTCGACGGCAACGTCGTGCTTCGGGTAGTACGCCTTGACGTCGCGCGCGCCGTACTTGGTCCGGAAGCTCTCGACTACCTCATCTACCTTGGCGGCATCGGTGAGCGGCGTGGCCCGGGCGGAGTATTCGGTTCCTCCGGCGGCCAAGCGAATGGTTGGCGTCTTGAGCACGTTTTTGTACCACTGGCTGTCCGAGCCGGTGACCGGTAGCAGATACAGGCTCTCGCCCTGGAGTACGTACCACACTGGCCGGGAGCTCAGGCGTCCAGAGGTTCGACCGGTAGTTGTCAGCTCGATCTCGTTGGTGTCGTTCAGCGCGTTCCTGAAATCGGCGAACGCCATTCGGCTCTCCTGCGCTGGTCGTGGCTGAACTCGTTGTTCGCGCCCATTGTCCCAGGGGCGATGTGGAACGCGCGTGCAAGCTCGTGGTTCATCGGGCTGGCCGGGTTTCTTGCAGGCCCAGGTGGTCGGCCAGCCACGGGCCGGTAACGCTGTACGGGGCGCGCGCCACATCCTCCGGCGTGCCAGCCGCGACGATGTGACCGCCGTCCGGGCCGCCGCCTGGCCCCATGTCGATGAGGTGGTCCGCAGCGGCAAGTAGGTCCAAGTCGTGATCGATGACGATGATCGTGGCACCGGCGTCCAGCAGCCGGTCGAAGACGCCAACGAGCGTGGCAACGTCGAGCGGGTGCAGGCCGGTGGACGGCTCGTCAAAGACGTAGAGCGCGCCGCGCTGGCTGCTACGCAGCCGGGTGGCGATCCGCAGCCGCTGCGACTCGCCGCCGGAAAGGGACGGCGTTGGCTCGCCGAGCCGTAGGTAACCCAGCCCGACCTCGGTTACGGGCCGCAGCGCCGCGATGACCGGCGCCCTGTGAGCGAACCGCTGCAGAGCGTCATCCACACTCAGGTCGAGCACGTCGGCGATGGTCAGGCCGTCGACCCTCACCGCCAGAGTGGCGTCATTGAAACGAGCCCCGTGACAGGTCGGGCACTGGACATTGATGTCGGGCAGGTACTGAACGTCGAGGTCGATGTCCCCGAGCCCACGGCAGGTCGGGCACTGGCCCTCGCGAGTGTTAAACGAGAAGTGACCGGGCTTCCAACGCCGCCGCCGCGCGTACCCGGAGTCGGCGAATACACGACGGATCTGGTCGAACGCCCCGCTGTAGGTCGCTGGCGTTGAACGCGAGTTCTGGCCGATCGGCGAGGCGTCGACCTGGACGACCTGGCGGATGCCGTTCAGGTCTAGGCGGCGGACGTGCGGGGGCGGTGCCGACCCGCTCAGGGCAGCCCGGGCGGCAGGGATGAGGCTGTCCAGGATGAGTGCGGTCTTCCCCGCACCGGACGGCCCTGCGAGCGCGGTCAGCCGGCCTACCGGGAAGTCGGCGGTAACGTCGTGCAGGTTGTATAGGTCGCCGACCTGGAGGGTGACCTGGCCGCCGGGTCCGCGCCGCTGCACCCGGTCACCCGGCACGGCCGGAGCGCCGGCCAGGAACGGGCCCATGATCGAGCTTGGGTCCTTTTCCAGCTGTCCGGGAGAACCCTCGGCGATCACCCTGCCGCCTTTGGCTCCTGCGGCGGGACCTAGTTCGATGACCCAATCCGCGGTCTGGACGATCTCCCGCTCGTGCTCCACCACCACGACGGAGTTGCCGTTGGCAGCCAGGGTGGTGATCGTCTTGCGCAGGCCCTGGATGTTGGTCGGGTGGAGCCCCACAGACGGCTCGTCCAGCACATAGAGCATTCCCGTGGTGCTCGCGCGTACCGTCGAGGTGAGCTCGATCCGTTGCCGCTCACCCGTCGACAGTGAGGCGCCGGACCGGTCGAGTGTCAGGTAGCTGAGACCCACGTCGAGCAGCGGGATGAGCGTGCCGTTCAGTTCCGCGAGCAAACCGGTGGTCATTCGGCTGAGCTCGGCCGGAAGCCCGGCGGGCAGCCCAGCGGCGAATCCGCGCAGCTCGCCCAGGCCTAGGGCGCTGATCTCGGCGATGTTGCGGCCGCCGAGCTCCGAGCTCAGTGCCTCGGGCCGTAGCCGGGTGCCGTGGCATACCGAGCAGACGCGGGTGATGAGAAACCGCTGCACCAGGCGGCGCGTGCGCTCGTTGTCGCTGCGTAGCGAGCGTTCCACCGCGGCGACGGCGTTGTCGTAGTTCACTGACAGCTGCACGGACCGTCCGGTCCGCCCGGACTCAAGCGTCACCCGGCGCTTTACCGGTTCACCGTGCAGCACGATGTCGCGCTCGCGCCTGGTCAGCGAACGGTACGGGACGTTAAGCCGGACCCCCTGCTCGCCCGCGGCGTACATCGACAGCCGCCGACCGCCGGAATTCCACGGCAGCACGGCGCCCTCCTCGATCGTCTTGCCCGGATCGGGAACCAGCGTGCTGACGTCCACCTCGGAGCGTACGCCCAGGCCCTGGCAGGCTGGGCACGCGCCGTAGGAGTTAAACGAGAAGGATTCGGCGCTGGGGTGCTGGAAGTGCGCGCCGCACACCGGGCAGATGATGTCTTCCGCCTGCGTAGCGATCGACGGAGCGACGCGATGGCCGTTCGGGCACAGATGCGAGCCCAGCCGCGACATCGTCAGGCGGAGCACGTTGAGCACCTCGGACATAGTCCCGACCGTGCTGCGCGGCCCTGGTATCGGCGGGCGCTGCCGCAGCGCCAGCGCGGGCGGCAGGTAGTCGATCCGGTCCACGTCCGGTCGTTGCGCCTGGGTCAGCCGCCGTCGGCTGTACGTGCTCAGGCCTTCCAGGAACCGGTGCATGCCCTCGGCGTACAGCGTCCCGATGGCCAGTGACGTCTTGCCCGAACCGGACACTCCGACCACGGCGACCGTACGCCACAGCGGCACATCGACGTCGACGTCCCGCAGGTTGTTATGCCGTGCCCCGCGCACGGCGATGACCCGGGGCAGCGTTCCCGGCACCCCCAGATCACCAGCAGCTGCTCCAGGCAAGATATGGCCATTGTCTCATTGGTCTGAGCGAGAACCGGCCACGTCGTCCGCTGCAACAGCGCCCGACCCCGAGCAGGCTGGCATGATGGTTTGCGGTGGCGTCTGTATCTCAGCGTCGGATCGGGTGGCACGATGCGTGAGCTGCCGCTCCCGGCGCACTTCGAGCCGAGTCGGGTCGGCGAGGTTTGGCGCGTTCCGTACGAACGGCGGGCGCGCGATGCCGAGGCGTGGGCTGAGCAGCAGGGCCTGGGGCCGGCGGCAGAGGACTCTTTTCGCTGCTGCCTGCTGGCTGTCGACGTGCAGAACACGTTTTGCATCCCGGACTTCGAACTGTTCGTCGCGGGGCGATCGGGGACCGGCGCGGTCGAGGACAGCCGACGTCTTGTTGAGTTTGTGTACCGCAACCTGGGGACGCTGACGCAGGTCTTTCCGAGCCTTGACACCCACCACGCGATGCAGGTGTTCCATGCCATCTGGCTGATCGATGCCCAGGGCAGGCACCCGCCCCCGTATACGCTCGTCTCGGCCGAAGACGTCGACTCGGGCCGCTGGAGGTTGAACACCGCCGTCGCCAACGCGCTCGGGATGGACGTCGATTACGCCGAGCGCCATCTGGCGTATTACACGCGGCGGCTGGCGGAGGGCGGAAAGTACGACCTGACGATCTGGCCCTACCACGCGATGCTTGGCGGGATCGGACACGCGCTCGTCTCGGCTGTCGAGGAAGCCTTCTTCTTCCATGGCATCGCGCGCCGCAGCCAGCCCGACTTCCAGGTGAAGGGGGACAACCCGCTCACCGAGCATTATTCGATGCTCGGCCCGGAGGTGACCGAGGGACCGGACGGCGATCGGCTGGGGGGCAAGAACACCGAGCTAATCGACAAGCTGCTCACATTCGACGCAGTTGTCGTCGCCGGGCAGGCGAAGAGTCACTGCATGGCCTGGACCATTGACGACCTCTTGGAGGGCGAGGTCGCCGGGGAGCGGCTCGCCGAGCGCACCTACCTCCTCGAGGACTGCACTTCGGCGGTGGTCGTGCCGGGCGTGGTGGACTACACCGACGAGGCCGACGCCGCCTTTGCTCGCTTCGCGGCGGCGGGGATGCACGTCGTTCGCTCGACCGATCCGATGGAGACCTGGCCGGGGCTGGCCGAACGCGCCGCCTGACTCGCTTGCCCGTCAGCGGACTTCGACGCGCTTCGGTCGTGCCGCGCATTTGTGTACTCAGTGCGTTGCGCTTGTCACGGCGTTCGTTGGCAATGCGTTTGGCCCCGCCGCCGGCATAGCCGAGCCGTCCCGCTCGAGTTCCGGCAATCGTTCGTCCCCGAAGTTGCTGGTGCCCCAATACGTCTGGTCGAGGCCGGCGATCTCCTGCTCCTCTGTGACCCGCAGGCCGCTGCTCCGTTCGAAGATCACGCAGAACAGCAGGCACGGAATCGCTGCCAGCCCGATCGTCAGAAGCACACCGAGCAGCTGCCACCACGGCGTGATGGCGGCGTGCCCGAGTGCGTATTTGCCGACGGCTCCGGGGAGGCCTCCCGTCTTGGTGTGCCATTTGATGAAACCGGTCGCGATCGCGCCGACGACCCCGGGCCCGAGCGCGAGCGGGATGACCTTGGGGTCATCGATCCGGACCCGCCGCAGGAGCAACGTCGTGCCAAGCGCGACGGGCGGTCCGAACAGCGATACCACCAGCACCTGCCACGGCAGCCCGATGTCGAAAAGCGTGCCAGTGATCACGGCGCCCGCGACCGGACCGAGCAGCGCCCACATCGGCTCACGGCGTACGTAAGCGATGAGAGCCCCGCTCAGCGCACCGCCGACGTACGCGGCGAAGATGTTCGTCAGCACTATTCCCCAGCCGCTGGTGGTGTATGAGATCCCGAAAAAGCCGCGACCCGGGATCACGTACCCAGAGCCCAGCGCGATGAAGGGAAGCGCGAACAGGATTAGGAGCAC
The DNA here is from genome assembly GCA_963709205.1 of uncultured Solirubrobacterales bacterium. GTDB lineage: Bacteria > Actinomycetota > Thermoleophilia > Solirubrobacterales > Solirubrobacteraceae > Palsa-465. The sequence continues at coordinate 693,049 of CAVPVP010000027.1, read as the reverse complement.
CCCGGCTGCCGCGATCCCCTGGTTTTGCGCCCCCATGCCGGCCGCGGTTGGATTTGGCTCGAACGCGCCGAGCCGAGAACCAAGCCGCCGGTTGAGCACCGCCACCCAAGCTCCCGCGAAGATGTACAGAGGGAATACGCCGTCGAAGTCGTGGGTGCCGTGCACGGTGAGCGGGCCGACGGAGCCCCAGCAGAAGTATCCGACCAGCGGCGAGAGCACGAGGCCAATGACGAACGCCATCGTGTAGAGGGGTAGCGGCTTCATCCGCTCCATCGCGCCAGTGTGGATCAGCGCGACCGTCGCCATCGAGAAGGTGACAAAAAAGATCAGAAAGATCTGTTGGACGTCGGCGCCGGGCAGGATCTTCGGGTCGATGTTCTGTGCGAGAGTCGTCTGGAACCGGCCGCCGATCCACCAGTCGCTGAGCGCCTGTCCCAGCGGGTTGTGCGTGCCGAGCGCCGAGTTGAACTGCCACTGCCAGAGGCCGTAACCCGCCGAGCAGCGTTCCCAGGCCGGCGATCAACGCGGCAAGCAGCTTCTGCACCCAAGTGTCGAGCACGTTCTTGCGACGAACGAGTGCCGTGTCGACCAAGCCGAGCGCGAGCACCACCAGGATGACCGAGACCGCACCAACCGTGTAGAACAGGTCGCCGAAGAAGGAGCTCGAGCTGACCTGATCTCCAAAGAACCTCATTACCCCTGCTCCGGGAGAGGTAAGGATGTCCGTTGAGCGACGCCACGGTGATCGCGCACGGCGGCCAGCGCCTCTTCCCGGCTGAGCATCGAGCCGGCGGCGAACGCCTTGTCGAAGCGGCTGGCCTCGAGCGCCTCGCGGATGCGCGCGACCATCTGGACCTCCCCCGTGAGTGACGTGAACACCTGCATGCCGGCCCGCCGTCGCAGCCCGCCCGCGGCCCCGGCCAGCAGCGCCGCCTGCTCCGTATCGCCTTGCGCGAGGGCCAGCTGGGCAAACGCGTCCAGGCACAAGATCACGTTGTACGCGGTGTCGGTCGCGACGCTGAGATCCAGCGCCTGATCGAACAGCGCCCGCGCATCATCCAGCCGGCCGCGCGCGAGCTCAAGCAGGCCTAATCGGACCCGGGAGGCGCCTTTGAGCCAGTCGTTGTCGAACCGCTCCGCCAGGTCTCGCGTCTCGGTCAGGTGCCGGCCGGCGTCGTCGAAGCGGCCGACGGCCATTTCGAGGCCGCCAACGCTCATTAGGGCGATGGCCGTCCACAGCGGCTCGTCCTGACCGCGTAGCTTCTCCACGCTCACCGACGCCTCGCGGACGGCGCGATCGAAGTCGTTGACGACGGACGACGTCCACGAGTTGATCAGATAGGACACGGCCTGGACGTACGGGTCCCCGATCCGATCCAGCAAGGGCGCGAGGCGCTCGCGGATCGCCACCGCCGCCTCGTCATCGCTCGCCTCGAGTGCGTTCACCGCCGCAGTCGAGAGCAGTTCCGCCTGCGCCTGTGGCTTGAGCGAGTCGGCCACGGGCATGAGCTGCTCGACCCAGGACCGAGCCTCGCCGAGGAGCTCGTACCGCGACCCCCAGAAGACCCATAGCACCCGGAAGGGCGATAGAACGCGAAACAGGTGGGGCAGTGGCGAGGGGTCGTGGGACAGGTACCAGCGCACCGTTGCTGCCAAGTTGCCTGACTCGGTCAGCAGCCGCTCGACCCACTCGCTCTGGCCGAAGCTGCGCAGCGGTCGATCTGCCTGCTCGACCATCGCCCGATAGTGCTCGGCGTGCCGACGCCCCACCGCATCGGCGTCCGTCCGCGCTGCCAGCCGCTCGGCCACGAACGCGCGGATCGTGTCGAGCATTCGGCAACGGCAGCCACGATCGGTCGGATCGAGAACGATGAGGCTGTGGCCGGCCAGCGCCTCGGTCAGGTCAAGCGCCCGATCCTCCTCCAGGCCGGCGACCTGGGCGGCCGCCTCCACCGTCCAGCCGTCGACGAACACCGCCATCACCTCGAGTAGCGACCGCTCGCCGTCGCCCAGCAGTCCCACGCTCCACTCGACAGTCGCCCGCAGCGTGTGCTGACGCTCGGGCATGTCGGCCGCTCCGGTCCCCAGTTCGTCGAGCGATCTCGCCAGACGGCGCAAGACCGCGGCGGGGTGAAGGAGCCGGGTGCGCGCGGCCGCCAACTCAATCGCGAGTGGTAGGCCTTCCAGCCGGCGGCAGATCTCCACGACAGCCGGCGCGTTGGCCGCGGTGAGAGCGAAGTCGTGACGCACGGCGTGCGCCCGGTCTACGAACAACGCCACCGCGGGCCAGGACGCCAGCACATCGAGCGGGACGCTGCCAGCGTCGGGCGGCGGCGGCAGCGGCGCGACCGGGTATTCCTGTTCACTTAGCAGCCCCAGCACGGCGCGGCTGGTCGCCAGGATCGCCACGCCGGGACACCGGGCCAGGAGCTCGTAGAGATCGTGGGCGACGCCGAGTACCTGCTCCAGGTTGTCGAGGATCAAGAGCCACCGGCCATCGGCCAAGTGCGCGGCCAGCGCGTCCAGCGGCGAGTCGGTCCCCGCCACCTCGGCCCCGACCGCGCGACCGATCGCCGCCAATACCTGCTCGGGCTCGGTCACGTCCGCGAGCGGGACGAAAGCGGTGCCGGAACCGAAGCTGTCGACCAGCCGCTCGCCCACGGCCAGCGCCAGCCGAGTCTTGCCGATCCCACCCGGCCCGGTCAACGTGACGAGCCGCGCGTTGGCTCCCCCCACCAGGGGCGCCAGCTCCTCGATCGCCTGATCCCGCCCGAGTAGCGACGTAGTGGCCACAGGCAGCGGCCGGCGGGTGCGCAGGGCCGGCGGAGATGAACCTTCTCCTGTCGGCTCGCGGCCGGCGGCGAACCGTTCGCTCAATAGCGTCGCGAGGTCCTCGCGCACCAACCGCCCGAGCTCCGCGGCTGTACGGAGGCGCCTGTAGGACGCCTCCCGTCGGATGCGAGACAGCAGCTCGGTGAGGCGGGACTCGCGGTCAGGGGCCGGGTCCTTCACGTACAAGAGGCGGGGCAGCCCTCGCGAACGCTCGAACTCATCCTCCAGACCTGACACCTTCGTGCCGGGGCTCACCTGGCCGTAGCGCTCCCAATACACACCGATGAAGACATCGCTCTGAGCGAGGTATGCCCGGTACACGTCCTGCGGAGGCTGTGGCCGCGCCCCTGCCTCGAACATCACCGGAGTCAGCCGCAACGCCGAGACCGCGCGTGATACTGCCCGCCGCTCATCCGCCAGCTCTTCCAGCGTGGAGCTCACGAATACCCGCAGACGCTGGTCGGGCGTCTGAATCGGGGCGGTCGAGCCGCCACCAGTTGTCACAGACGCCGGGATCGGGTTCTCCTTCGAGATTCGGGTCATGCTCATGTCAGCCCCCAGCCGGTCGCACCGGATGCGCCGAAATGATCGTTTGGTCAGGGTCGTAGGCGGCCTTGATCTCCCGCAGGCGTTCGTAGGAGCTAGGCGGGAGCACGACCTCGGCTTCGGCCGGGGTTTCGCCCAGGTTGTAGTAGTCATAGCCCGCGTGCCAGGCGCCGAGGGCGTCCTTGAGGGCTCGCAGGTGCGTACGGACCGCGTCGCCCTGTTCCGGCGTCGCCGTGACCCCGCCGGCGAAGATCAGGTACTTCGCGTCGACTCTCGTCTGAGGTCCGCCGCGGTCAGCCTCGCGCCCGAGCGCGCCGCCGAGGTGCCGGATCTCGATGCTTTGCAACGGCGTGTCGGCCGCCGGGCCGGCCACCGCTAGCAGCGTGTCGATCGCACCGGGAGGGAAGTCGGTCAGGAACGCGCCGTCACCGACGTTGGGTATCGGCTGCTCAGGGTCCATGTTCAATTGAGCCAACGCGGGCGCCGGGATCGTCGCGAACGTGTCGAGCTCGGGTCCGAGCGCTCGCAGCGGGCGAAGCAGCTCGGAGCCCGTGAGCGCGTCGCCGAGGTACGCGGCCTCGACGAGCGCGAACGCGCGACCGCGCAAAAGTTCGGGCACCTCGGGCAGCGGTGGCAGACGTAGGAGCCGCCCGATCGAGGTGACCTCGTCGGGGACCGTGTCGGTCCACTCGCGCCAGGCGTGCAACATCTCGGACGCGCGCTCGATCGGGAAGAACAGCGCGCCGGCGTACAGCTCGGCGACCGGGTAGAGCGTCATCTCCAGCACAGTCACCACGCCCACGCTGCCGCCGCCGCCTCTCACCGCCCAGAACAGGTCAGGCTCGTGGTCCGCGTCGGCGCGTACGAGGCGGCCGTCGGGGGTCACGATCTCGACAGCACTCACGCTGTTGGCCGCCAGCCCATACCGGCGGGCGAGCCACCCCATTCCGCCCCCGAGCGTGTAGCCGGTCACACCGACGTTCGGCGAGGTGCCCGCGAGCGCGGCAAGGCCGTACTCGCCGGCCGGAGCAACTACGTCCTCCCACTCGGCGCCCGCCTCGGCACGCGCGAGGCGTATCGCGGGTAGATGTCCACGCGCCGCATGCGCGAAGTCTTGAGCAGCATCGCGCCGTCCAGCTGCTCGAGCGGCAATGCCCCGTGGCCCGTGCCCTGCGGTGCGATCCGCATCCCTTGCATGCCGGCGAAGCGCACCGCCCGGACCACATCAACAACGGACTCGGCGAACACCACCACTGCAGGCCGCTGATCGACAGCGAGATCCCACGCGCGGCGCGCGTCGTCATAGCCCTCGTCGCCCGGAACAAAAACATCACCAGCGACCATCGCCATCAGGGTTTCGAGACCGGCTTGGGTGATCGTGTTCGAGGTACTCATCGCTTCTCCTGATCAATTTGAGTGGACGGTCAGATCGGGCGCTAGCACTTATCAGCAGCACGGGGAAGGCGGGGAAGCTGATGCGTCTACTGCCAGTCATGCTCACTCCTTCGTCTTGCGAGGAGCGAGCGTGACACCGACACGGCGCCATCGAATCACGTGTCAGATCACTAGAACGCGTAGTCCGCGGATCACGTCAACGTGTTCGGGTCGGTTCGCTTCCTGTCTTTGTCTCGAGCGAGTGCCCCGCGCGCGCAGCACATCGCGCGCGACGACGCAACTCGCGATGCGCTCAGTCGGTTAGGACGCGGCTCGCGAATTCGGACCTCGCGGGGGAGCGTTGGGTCCTCGGATGCCGGGCAGGGTTGAGGCCCGACGGTGCGTTCGTCCGAGACGAGCACCGCCGCGAGGCACCGCGCCCGCGATACACAGGCCACCCATGGCGATCATCGCCGGCTCGAAGCCACGGACGAGGGCATCCGCGAGGCTACGCCCGCCGCCCCACCCGATCAGCGCTGGCGCGATCGCGACAGCGATGACCCCGCCGATGCGAGAGGCAGTGTCGTTGATCGCTGACGCCTCACCGAGGTCGACGTCGCGGACGGCCGCAAGCACTGCGGCGGTCAAAGGCGTAACCGACACCCCGAGCCGATGCTCTACAGGACTGCTCCGGGCAGGATTGCCTGCATATATCGGTCGCCCGGTTGTGCGCGCGAGAGCCAAACGAACGCTCCCGCGCCACGCACACCATTCCGGCGACCATCAGCCACCGCGCGCCCACGCGAGCCACGAGCCGGCCAGGCTTCGGGCTGCATGACTGAGGAACACCGCCGACGCCGGGATCAGCGCTTCTCCCGCCTGAGCGGCTGGGTCGCCCAGTCGTAGCTCGCACCGCAGGATCACGAGATACGCAACCGCCGCGGCGGCGCCGTCGAACAGAAACGTCGTGACGTTGATCGCGTCGAACTGTCCTGAACGGAACAGGGAGATCCGGATCATGGGAGCTCTCAGGCGGCGCTCGGTCGCCACCAGCGCCACCAGAGAGACGACCCCGACGACTGCGCTGGCGACGATCGGTGCGTGTCCCCACCCTTGCGAGGGACCCTCGCCCAGCGCGTAATCAACGCGCCAAGGCCGAATACGGCGAGCACTGCCCCGGGAGCGTCGAGCGACCGCGGCTCCGATTCATCGGATGCGTCCGGGACGCGTCGGAGTACCGCCAGCCCGGCCACGATCAGGGGCACGTCGAGTAGAAACACCGCCCGCCACGTGGCGTGATCGACCAGCCATCCGCCACACGCAGAGACCGACGGCGGAACTGCTTGTCGCCAGTCCCGACCACACCCCGATGCCGCGTGCACGATCGCTTGCTCGAAGCGCTCCGACGAGGAGCGCGAGACTGCTGCAAACGACCATCGCGCCACCCACACCCTGAGTGATCCGTGCGGCGATCAGAGCCGCGATGGTAGGTGCGACGGCGCACAGGGCCGAGCCGACGAGCATCACCACCAATCCGGCCGCCAACACGCGTCGGCGCCCGAGGCGATCAGCGAGCGCGCCCGACAAAGGCATAAGCGCAACGACGGTGACCAAGTAGCCGTGAGCACCCATTGAAGGCCGCTCACGCCCGAGCCCTGATCCCGTCCGATCGCGGGTATAGCCACGTTGACCACGCTCGCAGCGAGGATCCCGACCGCCGAAGCCAGCACCGTGGTCGCGAGCAGGGCCACCCCCGCCTTACTACGCAGAGCGACAAGCTTCGGAGGGTCGCCTCCTCGACGGCCAATGCTGCCGGCACCACGCGCGGCACCGCGAATCGCGCTCATCAGATCGACCTTCTGACCGTCGGCAAGCCCGCCCGGCCCGCGGGCGTCAGACGGTATTCCCGGCCCGCCACACGGAGGCCGCCGTGAGCTCGTCCGGCCTGACGGCCGTGTGGTGGTCAAGCACGGCCATGCTGAGCACTCCAAATTCGCGTTCGGGCGGTGAACTCGGTCGCTTCCGGCGAGTTGCGATATACGCGGTAGCGTCCTCCGAAGCTGTGCGAGGGATTCTCGGTCATCAGCAGTCGGTAGAGGTGAGGTGACATTCGCGCTTCCTTGAGACGTTTCGTATGCCGATAGCTGTCGAGTGCCGGGCGAGACTGAACTCATGCCGGTCTCCGTCCTGGAGGCCTGGCAGCCTTCGAGTTGGTGAGAGCGATCGTGACAACGGCACCGCACCGTCGAATCCCCGTTAGATCACGCGAACGCGTAGTCCTCACGTCCACCGCGCGTAGCTCGGCGGGTCAGTCAGTGTTCGCGAGTCGGCGTATCGGAGCTTGCCGCCGGCTCCAGGACGTGACGGGCGAGCTCGGTGCGCGACCTCACCCCGAGCTTGCGAAACGCCTTGCGCAGGTGGTAGTCGACCGTGCTCGCGCTGATGAACAGCCGCGCCGCGATCTCCTGGTTGGTCCCCCTCGGCGGCCAGGCGCGAGACCTGCGCCTCCTGCGGCGTCAGGTCGTCGCGCGTCGCCACGGTCCGCTCGCGCGCGTGCTCGCCGGTGGCCTCGAGCTCGACCCGCGCCCGCTCGGCGAAAGCCTCCATCCCGAACTCCGTGAACATCTCGTGGGCGCGCGAGCTGACGCGCGCTCGAGCCGCGGCGCTCCGTCGCAGCCACTCCCGTAGAGCAGATGGCCCGGGCGAGCTCGCTAGAATATTGGTGCGTCCGAGCCGCTCGATCGCGTCACGGTACAGGCCATCGGCGAGGTCGCTCTCGCTCAGCAGCGCCCGTGAGCGGCTGCAAGCCCCAGTGCGAAGTCGGTTCCGCTCTCCTCCTCCCAAAGATCGGAGGCAGTTCGCATCGCGATCCACAGCAACCTGACCTCGTCTCGGGAAATCGGGCCCGCGCGGAACAGGCTCAGGGCCCGCTTCAAGGTCGGCGCTGCCGCGGTGTAACCCTCGATGACCAAAAGCGCGAGACCATCCAGGAACAGATCGGCCGCGCCCGGCGGCTCGGTCGATGGCGGCGCGGCGTGCGCGGCGCGGGCGACCTCGAGCAGCTCGCCGCTTGGCGCCAGTCGCCCGACGAACATCGCCGCCCACAGCGCGTACAGGTAGGTCTCGCGCGCGAGGACGACATCCTAGCGGCTCAAGCCGCCGCGCTGCTTTGAGCAGTAGCTGGGGAGCGTCACGGCTGCGTCTCGACGCGAACGCGATCTGGGCCCGGAGCTGATCCACCCGGGCAGCGTCGAGCTCCTCGAGGGGACCCGCCTCGGCCGTGGAGAGCAATCCCGAACGCGGCGTTAAGCGCGCCGGCGCGAAACTTGGCCTGGGCCGCCGCGAGCGCCCGCTCCGCCCGGGCGCGCGATCGAGCGTCAGCGCTGACCGCCCGCTCCAGAAAGGCGGCCGCCGACGCGAATCCCCCACGCGCCTGAACACGACCCGCCGAGCGCTCCAGCTCGCGGGCAACCGCCTCGTCGGGTCCGAGCGCGGCCAGCGCGAGGTGCCAGGCACGACGGTCGGGCTCAGTCTCCCGATCGGTCGCCTCCGCCAGCGCGAGATGCGCCGTACGCCGCTCATCCAGAGACGCCGCGTGATACACGGCCGAGCGGACCAAAGGATGGCGAAACGTCACGCGCGCCCCGACATCGAACAGCTCCGCCTCGGCGGCAGGCATCGCGGCGTCTGGCTCGATTCCCAGCCACCCGGCCGCTCGCCACAACAGAGCCGGATCACCAACCGACTCGGCCGCCGCGACCAACAACAACCGCTGCGTCTGGGCCGGGAGCGCCTGGAGCCGCCGCTGGAAACTCTGCTCAATCCGGCGCTGCCCAGGAACGGCAACTCGACAACGGGAACCCGTCCGCCAACTCAGCCGAGGAGAGCCCCTGCGGCAACTCCAGCAACGCCAACGGATTCCCTCGCGTCTCGGCAACGATCCGATCCCGCACCTGCTGATCAAGCGGAACCCGCAACGCCGAGGCCAACAGCGACCGCGCATCACGGTCACCCAACCCACCCACGAGCAATTGAGGCAAGCCCCGCAGCTCATCCTCCGGTTCGCGCGCAGCAAACACCAACGCGACCTTCTCGGCCAACAAGCGCCGTGCCACGAACGCCAGCGTCTGCGCAGATGCCCGATCGAGCCACTGAGCGTCATCGACGACGCACAACAGCGGCCGCTCACGCGCCGTCTCCGAGAGCAGGCTCAGCACCGCCAGCCCGACCAGAAACCGATCCGGCGTCTCGCCGGAACTCAGCCCGAACGCGACGCTTAGCGCATCACGCTGCCGATCTGGCAACTGCTCAAGCCGGTCCAGCATCGGCGCAGACAACTGCTGAGCGGTCGCGAACGGAAGCTCCATCTCCCACTCGACGCCCGTCGCCCGCGCGACCGTGAACGATGACGCCGACTCGACCGCGTACTCCAAGAGCGCCGTCTTCCCGACCCCCGACTCCCCCACGAGGACCAGCACCCCGCTGTGCCCGCTAAGGGCGGCGGCCAGCAGCCCGTCAAGCGCCTGGCATTCGCTGCGCCGGCCGATCAGCGCCTGTCGCGGCCACCTTGTGACCATGTCAGAGCCAAGATACCGCGACTGCGGCCCCCGGAGGGTCCGACCGGCGCGGCTCAACTCGAGCGCGATCGAGCGCTTACCGCGGCGACCGTGTCGTCCCGCCGCGCGAGGACTTCCAAGGTGCTGCCGGCCTGAACCGACAGCGACGCAGTCCCGCGGCCGCCTATGGGGAGAATCTCATGGCCACCGTCAGACCTGGCTTTGTCTCGATGATTTTCAGGGGCCCGGACGCTGTCCGGCACGAGCTCGTGCGCTTGGCTGGCTCTGCACCGAGAACAGTGAGATCGATTGACGGGATCTCGTGGGTGTGGGCTTCGTCTCCTCCTCGGTGGGCCGCGCGTCGACCGGGGCGAGCTGGTAGCTCCATCGAGCGCCGTACCGCGTGCACCGATAGTCGATGGACGGGGTCTGGCTCATGACAGTGCCTTACGCGAACGTCCCCTCCTGGTCTTCGCCGCCGTATTCGTTTGGTTGCGCCTCGCCTTCGGCGAAAGTTCCCAGGTGATTTTGCCCGGGATACGCTTCGGGATGCGCCTCGCCCTCGGAGAACGTCCCGACATGCCGCTCACCAGGGTTTTGAGCGGGGCTCGCTTGGCCGTCCGCGAAACTCCCTCGATGCAGCTGCCCATGGGTGTTCGAGCTGTCGGTGCATGTTTCTTCTCCTGACTTAGTCGTGATGGATTTGCGTTGGAAGCGGTCTGCCGTTACACGGCTCCTAGCCGAATGCCGCGAGTCGGAGTGTCAATCCCGGGCGAGACTGAACTCACGCCGGTATCCATTGTCGAGGCCTGACAGCCTTCGACTTGATGAGAGCGATCGTGACAACGTCACGGCGCCCTCGAATCACGCGTTAGATCACGAGAACGCGTAGTCCTCACGCCCACCGCGCGTAGCCGGCGGGTCAGTCAGTGTTCGGGAGTCGGCGTATTGGAACGTGCCGCCGGTTCCAGGACCTGCGGGCGAGTCGGGCGGGCGGGCCGGGGTTGATCACCGTCCGCCACGTTTATTGGCCGGCGCTTCCGCGGCGAACCAGCTCGACGGGGATCGAATCACGCGCCGAATCACGAAATGCGTCGTCGGTCATCCGGAACGCGCGCGACTCGGAACGCGTCTGGTGCTACGGCGCGCGGGCACCGACCTCCGGAGATCAGCCGCGGTGGGTGCGGTCAAGACTCCCGCGCCGCCGGCTCGTGGCGGGTCCCGGGTTGGAGGGAGTGACGCAGCGAGTTGCGTGCGGGACTTGACTCCGAGCTTCCGGAAAGCCTTGCGGAGGTGGTAATCGACGGTGCTCGGGCTGATGAACAGCTGCGCGGCGATTTCCTGATTCGTGGAACCCTCAGCTGCGAGGCGGGAGATCTGCGCTTCCTGGGGGGTCAGGTCGTCCCGCGTCTCGACGGTCCGTTTGCGCGCGTGCTCACCGGTCGCCTCGAGCTCGACCCGGGCGCGCTCGGCGAACGCCTCCATCCCGTACTCCGTAAACATCGCGTGGGCGGTGCGCAGCTGTTCGCGCGCGTCGAGCCGGCGGCGCTCGCGGCGCAGCCACTCGCCGTACAGGAGATGGGCGCGGGCGAGCTCGACGCGGACGCGAGTCCGCCTGAGCCGCTCGATCGCCTGGCGGTAGAGCGTCTCCGCCGCTTCTCCTTCGGCCAGCAACGCCCGCGAGCGGGCCTCGACGCCGAGCGCGCAGTCGGTGCCACTGGCCGCGGTTGCCTGCGAAAGTCGGCCCACGGCATCGGCCCCGAGCGCGGACTTGCCGCTACGCACGGCGGCCTCGGTCAGCTCCACCAGCGCCAACGTGGAGAACGGCAGCTCGTCTGGGCTCTCGCCGGCGTGCTGCGCCGGGACGAGCGCCTCCTCGTAGCGGCCCAGGCCGTTGTAGAGCAGCGCACTCGCCCACCAGATGATGGCCAGCCCGGCCCCGAGTCGCTCCCCGATCTCGTAGTTGCCGAGCCCGTGCCCGACGACGGCCACCCCCTCGCGGTCGCGGGCGGCCAGCTGGCGGACCAGGTCGGGGCTCGGCGACGCCGGCTCGGGACGAGCTGCCGGCCTGATGCGCTCATCGACAGCAGGTGTCATGGCCTGGGCCGGGTGAAGCCGCCGAGCTGCAACGGCCTCACGGTCGAGACGCAGGCGTCCACGGCGTCATCGACGATTCGGTGGTCCTGCAGACGAGAAGTCATGCGTTCGTCTCCGTTGCTCGACCGAAGGCGTCCGACGCACGGGTTAGGCGAGCGAGTTCTTCCTGGGTGAGCTCGAGCGTTGCCGAGGCGAGAAGCGGAGCTACGTGGTCGGCCACGCTCGCGCCGGCGATCGGTGCGACGATCGTCGGCTGGGCGCGCACCCACGCGAGGGCGACGGTTCCCGGCTGGACCTCTCGCTCCGTGGCGATCGCTTCGAGTTCGCGGACCACGGCGAATCCCGCGTCGACCAGGTAATCGGCGACCGTGGATGCGCGGGGAACGCTGTCCGCGTCGGGTCGTGAGCGGTACTTGCCGGTCAGAAACCCTCCGGCGAGCCCGAAGTAGGGCAGCACGCCAAGTCGATGTCGGACCGCGACCGGCCGAAGCGTTGACTCGAACGCCCTGCGGACCAGCAGGTTGTAGTGCGGCTGGATCGACACCGGAAGGGAGGCGCCGATCCTGCTTGCGACCTCGATCCAGGCCTCCGCCCGTTCGGCTCTGTAGTTCGACAGGCCGACGTAGCGAACGAGGCCGCGCCTGACTAGCGCGTCGAACGCGCCGACCGACTCCTCGAGCGGTGTGTCGGGGTCGTCGTAGTGGGCGTAATAGACGTCGATGTAGTCGGTCCGAAGCCGCCGCAGCGACTGCTCCACGGCCGCCACGATGTTCGCGGCCTTGAGCCCCGAGTACGCGGGCAAGCCCGAGACCTTCGTCGCGACGATCACGTGGTGGCGGTTCCCGCGGTAGGCGAGCCAGTCGCCGAGGATGGCCTCGGCCTCACCGCCCGAATTCCCCCGAACGCAGAACGAATACGCGTCGGCTGTGTCGATGAAATTCCCCCCGCCGGCTACGAAGGCGTCGAGGATCGTTCTCGACGTCTCGGGCGAAGCCGTCCAGCCGAAGCTGTTGGTACCCAGCGCCAGCGGAAAGACGTCGAGATCAGATCGGCCAAGTCGGGACAAGTCAACGTGCCTTTCGAACTAGACACGTTCTACGTCGCTGCCTTCAGCCCCGCGACTGTGGGGCCACTGGCGTGCGCCAGCCGCCGAGATGCCGGCTTGGGTGCGATCACTGAAGCGCGTGCGTCAGGCGGGGTCGCTCGCTCTACTGCCCAGCGCTACGGACAGCTCTGCTCGCGACGTGATGCCCAGTTTCGGGAACACGCGGTACAGATGCGACTCGATCGTCCGGTGGGAGAGGTAGAGCCGCTGGCCGATCTCCCGGTTCGACAGCCCGTCGGCCGCCATCTGAGCGATTTGAAGCTCCTGGGGTGTGAGTTCATCCAGTGTGTCGGGGGTGCGCCGGCGGCTGCTCTCACCAGACGCCCGGAGCTCCTGGCGCGCACGCTCACCCCAGAGTTCAGCGCCGAGCGCGTCGAATGCATCCCGCGCCGCGCGCAGCGGCCCGCGCGCCTCCGCGGTGCGCCGCTGGCGGCGAAGCCATTCTCCGAACGCGAGCTGTAGTCGTGCCCGGTAGAGCGGCCAGCGCGTCATGTCCGTCGCAAGCGCGACACGGAACAGCGGCTCAGCTTCTCCCTCAGGAGCAAGCAGTGGACGCGCGTACAGAACTCCGACGTGCAACCACGGGGACGGAGTCTCGCGAGTGAGACCCTCGAGCTCGCGCAGCACCGCGCGGACCTGATCTTGTTGATCGCTGTGCGCGGCGGCCTCGGCGAGATCGCCGACCGCCCACCAGCGCATCATGTGGTGGTATGACGGATCACCCGGCTCGAACATCCGCCGAAACTGCTCATATGCCTGCGCGTGACGGCCTTGTCCGAGCGCCAACCAGCCGCGAGCGAACTGGACTGAAGCGAGAATTGCCGTGGCCCCCGCGGGGAGGGCGACTCGTTCGGACGTGCCGGCGAGTACCTCAAGCTCGGCACGCTCGCCACGCACCGCCGCGACCATCGCACTGGTCACCTGTGCAGCCGCTTCCCACAAAGGCTGACCAGTCTCTCGCGCCAGCCTCGCGGCCTCCTCGGCGGCCGGGAGGGCGACGCTCCAGTCGCCCAGCTGGATCGCCGCATAAGCTCGGCTCACGAGCACCTGAGCGAGGAGCCCCAGGCGCCCCTGCTCGCGAAGCCGAGCCACGGAAGTCGCGAGCAGCGACGACGACCGATCAAGGGCACCGACTGCCTGCGCCGCCGTGCCGAGGGCGCGCAGTACGTCGGCGTCTTCGTCAGGCGTCGAGCTCGGGAGGCCTTCGATGACTACTGCGCCCCGCTCGATCGGTGCGGTGTAGGCCTGGATCAGAAGCGTTCGATGGTCCGTCGGGGCGGCCCCGGTTCGACCCAATGCAAGAAGCACCTCGCTCCTGGCCTCCGCTCCGGGCTCGCCGAACCAGCATCTGTACGCCGCGGCCGACAGCAGGTTGAGCGCTAGATTCGTATCGCCTTCCACGATCATGCGCTCGGCGGCCTCCACCAGCGCGTGGACCCTACTGGTGTCTCCCGCGAGGACTGGTTGAAGAGCGTCTTGCAACCACATTGACCGCGCCCGGTCACGCGACCCCAGCTCGAGCCGATCTGCCTCCCCTAGGAGCTGCACCAGCAGGTCGCTTCGCCCGAGTTCTCGCGCCAACACGGCCGCGCGGAGCAGAAGCGCGCCGCGCCGTGAAGCCTCGGCGGTGAGCGCCGCCGCCCGCTCAAACGCGGCGACCGCCAGGATGTTGGCCCCGCGCCGCTGAGCGTGGCCGGCCGCCTTTTCGAGCTCGGATGCGACCTCCTCGTTGGACCCAACGGTCGCGGCAGCCCGGTGCCAGACGCGCCGCTCGGGGTCGTGCGCGAGCACCTCCGCTAACGCTGCGTGCGTCGCATGACGTTCGGCGATCGTCGCGTCCTGTTGGATCGCCGAACGAATCAGCGGGTGCCGGAAACGCACCGTCGGGCCGTGTACCTCGATCAGCTTCGCGTCGACCGCCGGAACCAGCGCCTCGACCGTGGAGGCCACCCCGTCGACGATCTCCGCGGCGCTCATGATCTCCCCCAACCCGTCTCTGTCATCCGCCGCTGCAACGCGCAGCAGCGTCCGCGTCGCGCTGGGCAGTTCCGCGGCGCGAGAAGCGAAAGCCTGCTCCAGTCGAGTTGTCAATGCCAAGCGGGGCGGGAACTCCTCGCCCTCGCGGTCGCGTGAGCCAAGCGCCAGCGGGCAGTTCCCGCAGCGCGAGCGGGTTGCCCGCCGCCTCGTCCAATACTCGTTGGCGGACGGCAGTCCCGAGGTCGGGGAAGGCTGAGTCCAATATCTGTCGAGCGGGTCCGTCGCCGAGGCGATCGAGACTGAGTTCGGGGAGTCCGCTCGCCAACGGTGATTCCACGTACCCCTCCCGGATCGCCGCCAACAGGAGGATCGGATCTGACTCGACGCGCCGGCCGACAAACGCGAGGATGTCGCCGGTTGGCGGGTCGAGCCACTGTGCATCCTCCACGATCAACGCTACCGGCGACTCGCTCGCGGCATCGCTGAGCAACTCGAGCGCCGCCAGTGCGATCACGAACGGGTCCGGGGCGGTGGCGTCGACCATGCCGAAGGCGGCCATCAGCGCGTCGCGCTGAACCACCGGGAGGCGGTCGATGAAACCGAGCACCGGCCGCAGAAGCCGGTGCAGTCCGGCGAACGGGAGGTTCGTCTCGGCCTGGACGCCCGTAATGCTCAGGACGAGCATCCCACGGTCGACCGCAAGCGCCCTCGCCTGCACTAGCAGAGTCGACTTCCCGATGCCCGGCTCGCCTCGTAGGACCAGAGCCTCGCCGCGCGAGGGCAAGCTGTCCAGCATGCCGGCGATCACGGCCGACTCCCGGACGCGCCCAACCAGCGGAACTACCGCCATCTCAACCTCAACCATCGCGCTTCGACCAACCGGTCCACACCACCGTCCGCACTGGGCAATCAGCGATCACGCCAAAGGGTGCCACCTCCGGGCACAGAGCGATGGCTGACTGGCTCAGTGATTGCACGTAAGCGGGCGCCTCGGAGGCTGCTTCGCGTCAGTGGCCGTACGGTCGCGATTTTCAATTCCGGCACCTAAAACATCGGCTTGCGGGCACGCCCTTTGGCCCCGCCCTCATAGCTAGGAGATACACATGATTCGTCCGTCTTACGAGCTCGGCGGAAGTGTGACCGACCTCGACCGGCTGGTCGCGATCGACGCGATCCGGGACCTTATGGCCCGCTACGCCCGCTTCGCCGACAACAAGCAGTGGGAGGACCTCGCGGACACGTTCCTTCCCGATGGGACCTTTATTCGCTACGACGTCGAGGGCAGTCCGCGGGCCGAAATGCGTGGTCGAGCCGACATCGCTCACACGATCGACGCGACCGTCGGCTCGGCAACCGCGATTCATCACCTGTTCTCGTACGAGATCGAGATCACCTCGCCGACAACCGCAACCGGCGAGTTCGCGATGGAGGACGCGGCGATCCGCTCCCATGATGAGCCGCTCGTTCCGGACGAGACAGGCGTGAAGCCGTTCCGCACGGCCCGCGACGCCGGGCGCTGCCACGCGCGCTTCGAGCGCGTCGATGGCAAGTGGTTCATCGCCGAAATGACGCAATCAAGCTCGATGCTCGACTTCACCCATTGACAACGCAGATCAACACCGAGGAACCGACATGACATCCACCTCACCATCCCGCATGTCCAAGACCATTGCCGTGTTCGGGGTCGGGCCGGGCATGGGCCGCTCGGTCGCCCGCCGGTTCGGCCGGGAGGGGTTCCAGGTGGCCCTGGTGGCCCGCAACCAGACACGACTGGACGCCTTCACCGGGGAACTAGCCGCGGACGGCATCAAGGCCGCCGGGTTCGCCGTCGACCTCGCCGACCGCGACGCGCTGCCCGGCATGATCGAGGCGATCACCGCGCGATTCGGCCCGGTCGACGTGCTGGAGTACGCACCCTCCGGGCTTGACTTGCTCACCCGCGCGATCCGCTGTCCGCGACGCGGACGCCGCATCCTTCGAGTTCCCCCTCGACCTGCTGCTCCGCACCCCGGTCACGTTGATCCGCCAGGTACTGCCCGGCATGCTCGAGCGCGGCGACGGCGCGGTCCTGTTCGGCCTGCCGGTCAACGCCAGCATCCCGGCTCCGCCGTTCGGCAACATCGGCACCGCCGCCGCCGCCGCCCGCCACTACCTGCACACCCTGCACGCCGACCTGGCCGGCACCGGCGTGTACGCGGGCCTCCTGCAGATCTCGGGCCCGGTGGGCGACAGCGACGCCGGCAACTTCGTCCTCGACAACTACGACCCGGCCCTCCTGCCGGAGCCGCAAAACCCCGCCGACCTCGCCGACGCCATGTGGGATCTCTACCTCAAGCGCGACAGGTTCGACCAAGTCTTCGGAGTCACAGGCGCATGACCCCGGAGGCAGACAGACGTCATCGCGGAGGGACTGCCCGCAGCGAACGCTGCTCGTCGCACCGCTAAGAAGACAAGGAGATTCATGACCGCACGCCTCGAAGGCAAGGTCGCCCTGGTAACCGGATCGACCAGCAACATCGGCAAGGGGGTGGCGATCGCCATGGCCGCGGAGGGAGCGAGCGTGGTGGTGACCGGCCGAGATGCCGCCCGAGGGGCTCAGGTGGTGAATCCATCCAGGCCGCCGGGGGGCGTGCCGCCTTCGTGGCTGCCGACCTCGACGGGTCCGCCGCGAGGTCGGCGCAACTCGCCGCCGATGCGGCTGCAGCCTTCGGACCCGTCACCGTCCTCGTCAACAACGCAGGCATCTACCCACCCGACGGCACGCTCGCAACCCAAGAGGACACGTTCGACCGAGTCTTCGCGGTCAACGTCAAGGCGCCGTTCTTTCTCACCGCCGCCGTGATCCCCGGAATGGTCGAAGCTGGCGGAGGCGTCATCATCAACCTCGGCTCCTGGATCGCTCGCCTCGGAATCCCCGCAGGGGCTGTCTACGGTGCAACGAAGGGTGCCCTCGAAACCCTCACCCGTACCTGGGCTGCCGAGTTCGGCGCGCAAGGCATCCGAGTGAATGCCCTCTCTCCAGGGGTGGTATATGACGACCCCAGCGATGTCGCCGCTGGAGCCACGGCCGCGATGGTCACCACGCCAGCGGGCAAGCCGGGTACCCCGGCAGACATCGCAGCGGCCGCCGTCTATCTCGCCAGCGACGAAGCAGCATTCGTCCACGGCGCCGTCTTCGACATCGATGGGGGCCGAAGCAACGTCTTTACGACGGCCCGCTAACCACGATGCTAAAGCCGAAGGGTCATCAACGATGCGAGTTCGAGGCCGCCATGACAGCGATGGTCATCGGAGTCGGGCTCGCGGTTCTGGCGGTCTGGCTGCGCCCGCCGTCCCTGGGTCTGTTCATGGCCGGAGACGCCCTGATCGGCGCGGGAGGAGGCACGATCTTCAGGGGCGCGGTCGGGACGGTCATGAGCATCGCGCCGCCGGACCGAATCGCAGAGTCGCTCGCTGGAATGTTCCTGGCTACGTTCGTCGGACTGTCGCTGCCGGTGGTGGGCGCGCCGGGATAACGCTCTCACGCCACGTCACCCCGAAAGTAACGATCCTCGGCTTCGCGATCGCCGTCAGCGCCGGCATCGCCGCGTCCGCGATCAACCTCGTGGGCCGGAGGCGGTGGGCGCAAGGCCTGCTAATCAGCGGCGGCGTGTTAGGCAAAGCCGCAACTCGGCGCAACTATCGGAGGCGGTTGGCGAGCTGTCTGCGTGACTTGACGTCGAGCTTGCGGAAGGCCTTGCGTAGGTGGTACTCGACTGTGCTCGGGCTGATGAAGAGCTGGGCGGCGATCTCTCGGTCGGTGTTTCCCTGTGCCGCGAGGCGGGAGACCTGTGACTCCTGTGGGGTGAGTTGGTCGAGCGTCTCTGCGGTTCGCTTGCGTGCGCGCTCGCCGGTCGCCTGGAGCTCGACGCGCGCGCGCTCGGCAAACGCCTCCATTCCGAACTCGGTGAACATCTCGTGCGCGATTCTCAGCTGCTTACGGGCGTCCATGCGACGACGCTGACGGCGGAGCCACTCGCCGTAGAGCAGGTGCGCGCGGGCCAGATCGACCGCGACCCGCGTGCGCGCTAGTCGCTCGATCGGCCTCGGTGTAAAGGTCGTCGGCGCGGCCGTCGTCGGCCAGCAGTGCGTGCGACCGCGCGCCGATCCCCAGAGCCCAATCGGTCCCGCTAGCCCGGCTCCGATCCATCAGGCGCCGATCGATCTCGACGGCGAGATCGAGCTCGCCGGCTCGTACGGCAGCCTCGATCAGCTCGGGCATCACCCAGTCCACGGGGAGCAGCTCCGTACGATCGACGACCCGTCGCGCTGCCGCCAGCGCCTCCGGGTAGCGTCCAAGCCCGTTATAGAGCACGGATTCCGCCCAATCCATGAACGACAGGCCACCCCCCTCTCCGCGCTCGGTCAACTCGGCACGAGCGGTGTCGATGAAGCGTCTGGCGTCGGCCTCGCGGCCGCGCATCGCCGCCAGTCCGACCGCGTGGTAGGGAGCGAGGGGACTTCCGATCAGCTCCGTCGCCTCCTGGAGCGCGTCTTGGAGAGACGCCGCCCATGCCAACTCGCCCGCGAAGGCGTGCAGCTGGCCGCGATGGCCAAGGGCGATCGGGAGATCGCCGAGCGCACCGGCCTCGCGGATCAGCTGAAGGTGTCGGCCTGACAGCCGCTCCCATCCTGCGTCGTCCCAGAGGTGGAATGATGAGACGGTCGCCCCCCAGATCCAGCGCAGCTGCTCGGTCTCCGACGTCTCGCCTTCGATCGCGCGCTGCGCCTGGCGGAGAATCGGCACGGCGGCGACGTACCCGTCGGTGAGAAGAACCACCAGACCGTCGAGCAGCAGGTCGGGTCCGCGTGGCTGCCCCGCTTGTGGTGCCGCTCTCGCGGCTCGTGCTACCTCGCGCGCGCTTGAGCCCAGTCCGGCCAGGCGCCCTGCGAAGATGGCCGCCATCACGGCTTCGAGGTACGTCTCGCGGGCCAGCTGCGGATCGACGTTTCGGAGCCGCTCGGCGGCCTTGAGCAGCAGCGCTACGGCCTCGCCGCCACGCGTCGAGACGAACGAGATCTGGGCGCGCAGCAAACCGGCCTTCGCCTGCTCGAGCTCGCTCAGGACCCCCGACTCAGCCGTCGCGATCAGGCGTAGAGCTTCCCCGAGCGCGCCAACCCGCAACTTTGCCTGGGCTGCTGCGAGCGCGCGCCCCGACCGGTTCGACTCCTCGGATGTCAATGCCGTGGCTCGCTCCAGGAACGCCGCGGCGGCCGCGAACCCTCCTCGTGCCTGCGCTCTTGCTGCGGAGCGTTCAAGCTCCGCGGCGACATCCCCTTCCGGTACCGACGTCGCCTGCGCGCGGTGCCAGGCGCGGCGATCCGGGTCGGCCTGCGGATCGGTCGCCTCGGCCAGCGCGCGGTGGACCTCGCGCCGCTGATCCGGCGCGGATGCGCGGTACACGGCCGATCGAACCAGGGGATGGCGGAACGTCACACGGGCGCCGAGCTCCACCAATTCTTCGGACTGGACGATGTCCGCCGCCGACTCGGGGATCCCTAGCCGCCGGGCAGCTCTCCAAACGAGCGCGGGATCGCCCACCGGGTCAGCGGCGGCGAGAAGCAGCAACCGCCGGGCATCGCGCGGAAGATTGCTTAGTCGCCGCGCGAAGTTCTCCTCGATCTGCGACGGCAGCGGCAGCGCGGTAGCCAGGCCGAAGCCGCCCGCGAGCTGCGTCGGCGTCAACCCGCGCGGTATCTCCAACAGCGCGAGCGGGTTCCCGCGCGCCTCGACGATCAGACGCTCCAAGATCGGGTCATCCAGACGAGTCGGCAACACGGACTCGAGCAGCGTCCGCGCATCGCGAGCGTCCAAGCCTTCGATCTGCACCTCCGGCAACCCGGCGAACATGTCGCCCACCCCACGCGCTGCGAACAGCAGCGCGATCTTCTCGGCAAGCAGGCGACGAGCTAAGAACACGAGTGCCCCCGCCGACGCACGATCGAGCCACTGCGCGTCATCGACCGCACACAGCAACGGCCGCTCCTCCGCGGCCTCGGATAGAAGACCGAGGACCGCCAACCCAACCAGGAACGGGTTCGGGGCCTGCCCAGCACTCAGACCGAAAGCGACGGCAAGCGCGTCGCGCTGAGGAGGCGGGAGGCGCTCGTTCAGGTCGAGGATCGGTGAACAAAGCTGCTGAAGCGCCGCGAAGGGGAGCTCCATCTCGCTCTCTACTCCCAAGGTGCGGAGTACCCGAAACACCTGCGCCGCCTCGACGGCGTACTCCAACAGCGCTGTCTTGCCGACCCCCGCCTCACCGTGGACGACCAACACCCCGCCGTCCCCGCCGGCCGCGGTCTCGAGCAGTCCGTCGAGCAGTCCGCGCTCACGGCGCCGGCCGAGCAACTGCCACCCCTGCGACGTCGCAGGGGGTCCGAGAGCTGAAGACGCTCCGCTCATGCTTCACCCAAGAGGATGACGACTGCTGCGACTAAGGCGCGGACTAAGGACTTTCAAGGATTCGATCGCCGGCCGGTGCCGCCACGATCGTCCGGACATCGACACAACAGACCGGGCGTGAGCGACCGGTCGGTGCCGAAGCGGAGGTCAGGTCCCGACCTTCGGCCACACCAATCGTCAGATCCGGGCCGCCACGGAGCGCTCCGACTACTACCGCGTGAACCAGCCCGACATCGCTGAGCAAAGGAGAAGGCAATGAGCACACCCAATACGACGACCGCGTCTCCCACATCGGACGCCGGCAGCGCCGAAACGCCGCTGGGGACCACACACTTCCTTACCCTCGCTGCGGCGAAGAAGGCCGCCGACGTCGCGATGAGCTCAGCCCTGGCCAAGGGCTTCCCGGTCTCGGTCACTGTGGTCGACCGTGATGGCATCGTCATCGCCCAGCAGCGTGCCGACACCGCCACAGGCGCCACGGTGCAGGTGAGCCTCAGTAAGGCCGTCGCCGCGGTCGGCTTCCAGATGCCGACCTCCGCGATGCAGGACTACGCGAAGACCAACCCTGGAGCGATTTACATCCACGGCTTCAGCATCCTTCCCGGCGGCCTACCCGTATCCGTTGACGGCACTGTTGTCGCCGGCATCGGCGTCTCCGGAGCTCCCACCGGCGAAATCGACGCCGCATGCGCCGCCGACGGCATCAACGCCATCTCCTGACGCACCAACCAGCCCGAACACCGCCCGGCCACAAACACAAGGAGCCAGGACAATGGATGAGCTAGTCCGGCAAGCGCTGAGCGAGGGCCGGCTGACCGTCGCCGGCGGCGGCCCGGCGGCCCTGTACACGCCCTGGGCCGCCGACTTTGAGAAGCAGTATCCCGGCATCACCGTGCAGGTGCGGGGAGCATTCAGTAACCAGCTCGTCGCCGACATCGACCGGCAGCTCGAAAGTGGCGCTTTGACTGTCGACGTAGCGATCCTGCAAACGCTGCCGGACTTCCTGCGGTGGAAGGCGGCGGGAGCGCTGCTCCACACCGATATCTCCGCCGCAGAACGCCTGGCGCCGGACTGGCGCGACGACGACGGGCGCTACCTGCCGATCGGCGTGTTCGGGCTGGTCTACGGCTACGACCCGCGCCAGATGCCCGCAGAGCAGATCCCCCGGTCGGCCCCCGGGTTCACCGACCCGCGCTGGCAGGGCCGCGTCGTCTCCACCTACCCTCACAAAGACGACGTCACGCTGTATCTCTACAGCGTGCTGGTGGAACGGCACGGCTGGTCGTTCATCGACCAGTTGCTCGCCAACAGCCCGCAGTTCGTCAACGGCCACCTGGGCGTGGCCCAGGGCCTCGCCGCCGGTACGGCGGCGTTGTCGTTCGACCACATCATCAGCCTCGGCGCCGCCGATCGGCAGGCGGGCCGCCTGGCGTTCGCGATCCCGGCCGAAGATCCGATGCCGGTATGGCCGCAAAACGCCGCGATCCTTGACGGATCGCCCAGCCCAGCAGCGGCGAAGTTATTCCTCCGCTGGCTGCTGGAACCGGATCAGCAGAACGCCATCGCCCAGGGCGGCGCCTGGTCACCACGCCTGGACATCGCGCCGCCGCCGGGCCTAGCGCCGCTGGCCGAGCTCAACGTCGCAA
The DNA here is from genome assembly GCA_963709205.1 of uncultured Solirubrobacterales bacterium. Lineage (GTDB taxonomy): Bacteria > Actinomycetota > Thermoleophilia > Solirubrobacterales > Solirubrobacteraceae > Palsa-465. The sequence goes on along the minus strand of CAVPVP010000027.1, from coordinate 670,474 downwards.
CCGGATTCCTCGCGTTCATCACCCACACCGCCGCCGCGCAGGCGTACCGAGACCGCCTCGCCGCACTCATCGGACCGGTCACCGGCCCTGAATACCGCTAAATGGACGCCCAGCCCCGACCCCACGCTGTCGAGATTGACACGCTGAGTGCCGCCAATCGGACTCCCGCTTCGAACAGCCGACGAGCATCGCGTGGCCTCCGAGTGCTTCCCTGCAACGCGCGGGACCCGCGACTCTCATCAGGCCATACCGTCGGGGGAGGCAGGCGGAGCCGACTTGTGCGTGCTTTCCGCGCAGGCCAGGGACGCGGCCCGGCATGGCGAGAGGCTCGTCGTGACGCGATAGCGGGTGTCTGAGGAGGGCGTGCCTCTGTTGTTGCCTCTGCTCAGGGGCCGGTGCGCGCGCAATGTGATGGAGGGCTTCTGTTTTGTCAGTTCACGGCGCTTGCAGATTGCCGGCGTCCGGCTGGTGCCAGCGGGTTCGAGTCGGCTGCGCATGAGGAGCAGCGTGCGGGTTGGCGTCTTGGTCTGCACCCGTCTGTGTGTTGCGGGCCGGCGGCGTCGCTGGTTCGGGTCCTGCGCTGCCTGGCTAAATCGCGTCAGCGGGCTGGAGCACGAATATCTCGATTGCGAGGTCGGGATCGATGTGGTTCTGACTCATGAAGGCGATCACTTTACGATCGAGCTCCCGTTCCACGATTCCTACGAGGTCGTCACGCATGACGAGCTGGTAGTCGTGGCGGAGTTGGCTGACCCGGTTCGCTCGGCCGCTCTCGACGAGCCTGCGCTCGCCGTTCGTGAGCGTGTCCGCGAGCAGGACGGTCACTAGGTTCTCGTTGATCGTGGCCTTCGCCTTGGTCGGTCCTCGACCGGTGCACTCGTGGATTATCTGAACCACAGAGGTGGCGATCTTCGCGGAGGGGCCTTGGGTTTCGTGCTGGCGGTCCATGGGACGCCTTTCGGCCGCGTCCTCGGGCGGGTGTTGGGCACCACGAGAGGGAGAGGAAGCGTTGGAGCCCCGCAGGCAGCGTTCCCTCCAGCCTACTCCTCGGGAGCCGCTGGTGTGAGCGGTCGTTTTCTCGGCAAATTGCGCGGTTCAGTGTGGCGGAGCCCCTCGATGTGTGATAGGCCAATCCTTCATCAAGCGGGACCGCGGGCTGCACGCTAAGGGCAGTCGCTCGGGACCCAGGAAAGGAGGCGCGTCCATGACAGCGAGCGCGCCACTCAGCTTCGACCCAAGCCAGGAGCAGGTCGAGGCCATGATGGAGCAGGGCACGGCGTTCTCGGACGTCGAGGACGTGATCGACGCCAGCGAGCTCTCGAACGTGCACAAGGCCGCGCTGTGGCTGCTGGCCTGGTCGCTGCGCGACGTCGATCACCAGCGCCAGGATGCGCGGCTTACGCTGGCTGCCGTCGGTGCCGGCGAGTTGGGAGGCTGCTGATGCAGGCGCGTCGGGAGCAAGACACCGTCGGGCGTCGTCCGCGTTTGACTGTCGTAAGGAGCGAGCTGCGATCTCGCCGATCGAGTGTCGGCCGCGAGCGCGGACGTCGTCTGCCCGCGCATCCACTCGAATTCGACGAGCGCGGTTTTCCGATCGCGCAGCCGCGGCTTACCGCCGCCGAGCGTTTGGCACGGCTCCTGACCGGCTGACCGGCGGGGCGCGGAGGACCCGCGCGATTGGTCCGTGGGCTTTGAGATCGGGCGGTTGGGTCTCGTCGCGGGTGATTGGCGTCGGGTTTGGGGGTGCGCGTCCGGTGCGCGGGTCGTCGGCGCGTAGGCACGACGGCGCTACCGGCGGTCTGGTCAAGTCTCGTGATCTCACGCGAGCGGCGGCGGCCGAGTTCGATGCCTGTCCGCGGGTGACGGCGGGGCGTCTCGCCCGACGCTGCGCGGTGTCGCTCTGGCCGAAGCGCAGCGCGATGGTCCGTCTCGTCCTGCGAGGAGGGCGACGCGCTGTGCGCGAGGGGCTCGGTGGGCGGTCGGCGGGTCTGCGTACCGGGGCGGGTTAGTGGTCGCGGGTGGTGGGGACGCTCGGTGGGGGGTCGACGAGCTCGAGCGCGCCGAATCCGGCTAGTGGGCCGTCCATCAGGAAGATCTCGATCGTGAGGTCGGGTTCGACGTGGGCTTGGCTGAGGAAGGCGAGTACTTTGCGGGCGGTGAGCGCTTCGATCATTTCGGTGTAGCGCTGTTTCATCATCCGTTGGAAGTCGCGGCGCATGTCGAGCACGCGGTCGGGTTCGCCGCCTTCCATCATGGTGCGCTCGATCGCGGTGAACCCGTCGGTGAGCACGCACACGATCAGGTTGTCGAGCACGTAGGTTTTGGCTTTGATCGGCCCGCGGCCGTAGTGCTCGCGCATGAACGCGACGATCCGGTTGGTGATCTCGGCCAGCAGCCTGCCGCCGACGAGCGGCCGCGGCGCGCGATCCTCGGGTCCCGGGTCGCTCATCGCCGACCTCGTCGTGCTCGGCTGTGTGTGCTGCTCACTGGTGCGAGTTCTCCGCCGGTTGAGCCTCTGCGCTTGGGGCTGGAGCGAGGCTGAACGTCAGCGTACCCGGATGGCGTCGGTGGGGAGGCTTGTATTCGGTTGGGATCGGAGTAGTGTCGGGCGGGTTGAGGTTTGGCTGCGTCGTCCGCGGGCGGGGCGGCCAGGCATCAGCGCGGAGCGACAGGCGCGCTCGCGGCGGCCGATGGCGGCCTGCGGGGGTGGTTACAGCGACAACATCCACCTCGCGCAGGAGCTGGTATGCCCCGCCCCGCCCAGCCGGATTTCAGCGAAGCCCTTGGCAGTACCCGTGGGCGGTGGCGTCTCGCTTCGGGCGGCGAGCGGTGAGCCCGGCTTGCGACGAGGACCGTGGCGGTCGGCCGTGACGTGGCGGTCCGCCGGTCAGCGCCCGGATGGACGGGCTCCCATAGCCGGGACGCACCGCCCTAATCGCGCTACGGCCGCCGTCGATCGAGGGTGGTCGCGCTCGCCGCTTGACGCTGCTGGCGGCTGGAAGCACGGCCTGCCGATCACAGACTTTGCTGGCTTCGTCAACTCCGAGATCGCGCCGCTGGGCGGGTGGCAAGGGGCAGCCACCCCCGGGGATCTCCTGGTCGGGTCTGGGGGCACCCACGAGGAGATCGCGCGACCACTCGAAGGAGGGGTCGTCGGGCCGCGCGCTGCACCTCCCGCAGCGCGCGGCCCTCGAACCGCTCCACCCATCCCCGGGCGATCGCCAGGTGGTCTGGGGCCCCTGCACGAGCAGATCGCGCGATCACACGAAGGAGGGGTCGTCGGCCACGCGCTTGGGGCGAAGCGCGTGGCCCTCGGACCACTCAGTCGCGGCCGCCACGGTCTCGGAAGCAGGCCGCCGCATGACGGCGTCGGCGTCTGAGCCCCCGGATTCGCAACGATCGATCTCCATGCGGATTCCTGGCGGTGACGATGCACCCACCCGGGCATGGAGGTCGGTGCGTTCACTGCTCGAGGGCCATATTCCTGCGACCTCAGCGTCGGATGCCGGGCTGCTCGTGAGTGAGCTCGTCACCAACAGCGGTCCACGCGAACGTCGGCCCTCACCGAGCGCTGATCCTGGAGGTGACGACGCTCGATGATCGAGTTCGAATCGCCGTCACCGACCCGGGCTCCCGCCTGAGACCTTGCATGCTCCCGCCCGACCCCGAAACCCCAGGCGGCCTCGGGCTTTTGCTCGTCGAGGAGCTCTGCGAGACATGGGGAGTCTGGCAGGACCTCGGCCCTACCTGTGTCTGGTGCGAGCTCCTGCTCGACCAATCCGCCGCCCTCGGAAGTGACCACGCCGACGGCAAACGTACCTACGCTTAGGGCTGTTCAAGCGCGATGCGCTCGCCGTGCGTGACCGCACTCAAGGCGTTCATGCGCGAGCCGCTGGGCGGGGACCCCACGGTCCGCTCGGCGATCGCGGTGGCCGATCCGGTGCCCGGATGAGCGTCTCAGTGAAGAAGACGGCGCCGCCCGAGGTGGCGTTCGCCGGCCACCAACGCGGCGCTTTGTTGAAGTCTCTGTCGCGGGTCCTCCCGTCGGGGTTGGCGCGCCGCGTGCTCGCTGCCGCTGACGCCGATCGCCAGCGCATCGAGCGAGACCTCCACGACGGAGTTCAGCAACGTCTGACCGGGCTGCGGATTCGGCTCGCGCTCGCTGCCGAGAGCTTCCAAGAGCGCGGCGACACGGACGCCAGCGCGGCATTGAACGGGTTCGGAGAGGAGGTCCAGCAGGCCATCGACGAGGTCCGCGCGTTCGCGCGTGGTGTCTATCCGCCGCTGCTGGCCTCCGAAGGACTGGGTCCGGCGCTGCTCTCCGCCAGCCGTTACGCCGCCGAGCCGGTCACCGTGTCGGCGCGCGGGATACGCCGCTGCCGGCCCGAGGTCGAGAGCGCGGTCTACTTCACCTGCCTCGCGGCGATCGACAATGCAGCCAAGCACGCCGGACCGGCGCGGGTTTCCGTGCGTGCCTGGGACACCCCCCAAGCGCTGCATTTCACGGTCTGCGACGCGGGCTGCGGGTTTGACACCAACGCGACGCCGAGCGGGGCCGGACTGACCAACATGCACGACCGCATCGCCGCCGTCGGCGGCACCCTGACCGTCGACTCGAGACCATCGCACGGAACGCGGCTGCTCGGCCGCGTTCCGGACCCGTGGCCGGGCGCAGCCGCAGGACGGCGACCCCCCGGCTTTCGAGCCCCTCCGCCCGCCGATCTCGGCGGCCTCTCGGCATAACCCGGGACCTCGACATAAGGCCACGAGCGCCGCGGCGGCGAGAGCAGCATCGCCATGACCAGCAGCGCTTCCCGAGAACAACGACGCGACGAACCGGTCACCGCGGGCCGGGGATGGCGCTGTTCTCGGTTGAGGCGAATTTCTCGCGCTGCTGTTCGGTGCTCAGCTCGCCGCGTCGATGGGTCAGGAAGTGCCGCATCTCGCGGATGCACCGAACGGCCCCGGTTTCGATCTTGATGTCGACGGCGCGGAAGATGTCCTTGAGATCGCGCCATGCGGGATCTCTGACCGGGTCGGCGCCGTGGGCGAGAAGGATCGCCCGGCAGGCTTTGTCGAGGTACACCTCAAAGCTTGTGACGGCGTCTCGCACAACACCGGCGAGGTGCATCCAGTCGTAGTCGTGCGGCCAGAGATGGTCGATCCGGTCGTCGAACCACGCGAGAGCATGTCTGGCCGCAATGGCCGCGAGACATGTGGGCTGACGAGGGGCACATGCTCCAGGGTCGTGGTCGTGCGCTCCACGGCAGCGGTCAGCGCGCACTGGCGGTGTGGGCGCTGAAGACGGCGATGATGGCCGAGCACACGCACGGCGCGACACGGCACGCGATCCCACCGAGGAGTACATGCACCTGTTCGAGCACGGAGAGCCTTCGGACAGGGTGCTCATCTGGATGGCCGCGTACAGCGGCGACGTGGTCGCGATGGGCTGCATGTTCGGGCTCGACCCTGACATGGCCGCCGGCCCGGACCCCGACCGGGGCTGGCGCGACATCTGGGGTGCGACCGTCACCTTCGGTCCAGTGGTTCTTCAGTTGTTTGGCACGAACATCGCGGAGCTGCTTCAGGGCGTCGAAGCACGGGCTCCTGGCTGCCACAAGCTGTGGCCGTATGCCGTTCGTTCACATGGGCGCCACGACCATGCTTCAACGACCACGACCTCGTCGCGTTCGCCGACGGGCTGCTCCACAAGCTGCAGCGTCACCACGGCCCCCCCGACGCAGTTCGCGCTCAGTGACGCCGGAGGAGCTCCCGGGCGGTCGCGTCCGCAGCGGACGCTTGGACTTCGTCTGCGAAGAGGTCTCGCAGCATCCGGCAGATGCCCCACGCGAGCGTATCGACGTGGATGGCGTGGCCGCCGTACTCGTTCGTGATTGTTGCCGATAGCCAGGCGAGCTTGATGTAGGAGCTCATCAGCGTCTCGGCTGTCTCCGCGGGTAAGCCATGCTCAGACTTCAGCAGCCAGACGGTGCGCTCGTCGGGGTGGCCGGGGAACAGGTGAGCGGTCCTGCCTACTCCGAGGGTGTGGCTGAGCGGGCTGCGGGCGTACTCCCACATTGCCTTCGCGCCGAGTTCGGCGTCCACATCGTCTTCCGGGGTCCACGGGTATTTCGACCTGAGGAGGTCTTGGAACCGCGTCCCCCGGCCGGGCCCGGGTTTGAGGGCCTCCACGCTCGACTCCCAGAACAAGACGGACGCACCAGCGATGATGCTGAACGCGAGGGTCGCCGCGGTGAGGTTGCAGCCCGCATCAAGGCCGGGCTCGGCCCCCTGGGCAGACAGAGCAGCGTTCGCAGGGCGGCGAACTGCATGTCGACCTGGATGCGTTGCAGCTCGCGGATCGACGACCAGCGAGCAACCTCTGGATACTGAGACGGGAGCAGCAACAAGGCCCGGAGTATGCGTTCGGGCGCAGTGGGCAAAGGCGCGAGCAATGCGGTCACGGGTAGCGGCCAGAGGCCTACCTAACAGTGCCCGCACGCTGGCGTTTGCTAAAGCGCGTTGGGCCGAGGAGGTGGTCTTCGGTTCGTCGGTGTCGGGTCGCCCATGGACACCGGCGCGACCGCGGCGACGACCGGCCTGCACGTGACACGCGGCAGCCGTCCTGTCGGCCGAAACGACGCGCCTCAGGGGCTGCCGCTGCGGACACGACGGGTCACGGTCGTCTCGCCGATGTCGTCGCCGACGGCACGCCGACGGCGACGACTCCCGGGGGACGCTACCCCTTGACGCCGCCATCTGCAGCACTGTCGTCGTCGTCGCGGAACACGAGCGGCTGCGGCAGTCTGGCCAAGCCGCGGGTGGCTGCCCGAAGCCCGTTGCGGGAGCCAGCTCGGGGCCGACGAGGGTTCTGCTTCGACCCCCGTGCGAGCCGCGGGGCAGGTGGCAAGCACGGCCGAACTCACACGAGTTTGCCCCGGGCCGCGGTCCCCGTTCTCGCGCGGTTCCTAAGCGGCGTCCGCGCGTGGGAGGCTTTCGTTGGCTTCGTACTGCCGAACGGGTGGCGCGGAACGGAACTACGGCGCCCGGCGCGGGAGGGGCCGCCGGCGCTGTCAGCCGTGGTCGAGGTCGGCGAGTTCGAGCGCGCCGAAGCCGGCTAGCGGCCCGTCCATGAGGAACATCTCGATCGTGAGGTCGGGTTCGACGTGGACTTGGCTGAGGAACGCGAGCACCTTGCGGCCGGTCAGTTCTTCGATCATCTTGCTGTAGCGATTTTTCATCATCCGTTGGAAGCCGCGGCGCATCTCGAGCACTCGTTCGGCCTCGCCGCCGTCCATCATCGTGCGCTCGATCGCGGTGAAGCCGTCGGTGAGCACGCACACGATCAGGTTGTCGAGAACGTAGGTCTTGGTCTTGATCGGCCCGCGTCCGTAGTGCTCGCGCGTCAACGAGACGATCCGGTTGGTGATTTCGGAGAGCAGCTTGCCGCCCTCGAGCGGCCGAAGCGCAGGATCGACGGGCTCGGGCTCGGTGGGCCCGTCGTCGCTCATTTCGCGGCTCTCGGTGTCCACCTGCCTGCTCTGCTGCTCACTGGTGCTGCGGGCGTTAGCTTCGCGGGCTCGCGATCGAACCTCGGCGACCTGGATCCTTGAACTTCGGCGGATTCAGTGTCGAGGGTGTTTATGAGCTGCTGAATACGGGACGAGTGCTGCTCCTCACAGCGCGGGGCTTTAGGATCGCGCGCGCACGCCTGCCGGAGCCGTCGTTCGTGGCGTCGAGCGGCGACTCGGTGCGCACATAAACAAGGTCGCCGCGCTCTGAGGAATGGCGTCCCGAGATGTAAATGAAGTCGCGCCGTCGGGCGCCCGTGCCTGGCCTGAATCGAGTCGCGGTGCACGCTGATCTCACGACCCTGGCCAGGCTCTCCTGCGCGCTCGCCGGCGCGGGAGCGGTACCGCTCACGGCAGTCGATCCTGCCGCCGGAACCTTCGCCGCCTCTCGAACGGCGCCAGCCTGTCACCCAAGTCTCCTTGCCTCTTACGCAACCCGCGGGGGCGGTCTTAGCGACTCGGCAGCGCGCTCACGAAAGGTCGTCGCGCGGCGGATGATCTGCTGGTAAAGCTCGCGTTCGTTCATACCGTCTTCGACGCTTCTATCACCGCGTTTCGCTAACCGTTTCGCCAGACCGTTCTCGTCATACGATCGCGTCAGGTAGGCGTAGCGGCGATCGTTCGGACCGAACGCCTCCGCGTTGGTCGGGGTGCCATCCGCCCGCCGGGCGTTTAGGCGTCGTTGGGCATCGATCGCCGGCGAGAGCCGCCGCGATCCGCGATCACGAGTCAACTCGCCGCGTCTACGCGCTGCCCGATTGTGTTCGGTCCGCGTCATGGTCTTCAACCCTTCCCGTCCCTCTGTTGCGTCCGCGCGTAAGGAAGAGGGCTAGAACCCCCGCGCGTTCAATCAGATTGGGACGCGTCCACCGGGCCGGTGGGGTGACGTCTATCGGAAGTGCGGCACCGGCCCCGCAGTCAACACCAGTAACACACGCCTCTCGCCTCGTGGCGCGGGACGCGCCGTCGGTGGCATCCGGGCTTGTGCCGAGAACCCTGGCCGCAGGGCCAGCTCATAATCGACAGTACTCCCATTGCGGCCGTCTATGTGAAGCAGACCCCAAAAAATCTGATCGGGCTCGTCCGCGGGGGCGTCGGGCTGATTCCGCGCCCGCGGCCGGGCCCGTTTGCCAAGAAGCTTGCCCGCGCTGAAGCATTGAGGGAGACGCGACCCGAGCAGACGACATTGAGAATTGGGCGCTCATACGCTAATGAGCCCTGACCCCCGGGTGCTGAGCTCAGACGACGAGACCCGAGCAATCATCATCCGGCCCCAGCGGCGAGAAGCTCAACGGCATCAGGTCCACGAGCGTACGTACATGCTCGTCGCCAAGGTCGCGGGCGGCGTGAGCTGTGATCGCAGGGCGGGATCGTAGGGCGCGGTCAGCGGGCCGCTCGTAGCAGCGCCAGGATCCGCGGGTGACCGTCGATCTCCTTATGATCGACGACCTCGAGCTCGTCAAAGCCGGCGAGGCACCCCAGTCGCCGCAGACCCTCCGGCGAGAAGCCCCAGTAGACGAAGTCATCGCCCGCGTACACATCGCCCGGTTCGTGAACCTCGATCGCCGGGCCGTCGGCGGCCAGCCGCGAGCCGTAGGTCTCGAGCACGATCTCGCCGGCTGGTGCCAGCACGCCCGCGAGCGCCCGCAGCAACGCGATCGGATCGGTCACCCGGTGCAAGATCCCGAAGCACAGCACAACGTCAAACCGCTCGCCGAGCTCGCGCGCGTCCAGCGCGTCCATCCGGCGGTACTCGACCCGCGATCCGAGTAGCCCGGCGATCGCGCGGAAGCCGACGCCGCCCTCAAGCGTCACGCCGAAGCGAGCACGCACCCACTCGACGTATTGCTCATTGTCGACCGCGACGACACGCCGCGCACCGCGGGCCTCCGCGAGGAAACTGTAAAAACCATCGAACGCGCCGACGTCGAGCACGCTACGGCCCGTAAACCGATCCGCGCCGAGCACCGCCAGGCGGTAGCCGTGGTCGCGCGCGATCCCCGGCGTGTAGATCCCGGGCGCGAGCGCGAACGTGTGAAACCACAGCGGAACCGAAGCGCGGACGCGCTCGGCGTCCGCGGCCGACGCGGCGATCGCCAGCACGTCAGCGACAACCCGCTCCGCAGATGACGTCTCCGGGACCGACTCGACCGCGATCGCTCGGCGCTGCCAACGTATCAACTCCAGTCTCGTTCACATCAGGTTCACAACAGCATCACAGGTTCGCGCCAGCGGGTCGCGACAGCCTGACTGCCCGATCCAGGAGAGCGCCACGCGATGGGCCTGTGTGAACAAGCGCCCAGTCGCCACCCCAGGTGCCAAGCACCGGTTGAAGCCGAATCGCTTTCGACCCGAACTCGCCGGCGAATCATGAGCCGCGCACGCCGACCCACGACACGACCCACGCGCTCGGCATCGACCGCGAGCAATACGCGCGACCGCGCCGAGCTGATCCTCGACGCCCTCGCTTCCCGCGCTGCTCCGTGGGAATGGCTTGGCTCCGGCCGCAACGTTGGTGACGGATGTCACCGACGTGATGGCCGCTCACGCTGGTGGCTGAACCGGCCGGACCGCCAAAGCCCCGACGCGCTCACAATCCCGGTGGACCGCGACAATCCGTCGCTCACCCTCAGCAACGGCAGCTGCTGGACCGCCTGCACGGAGCGCCGTGGGGCGGTGACCACCGGACTACAGATTCAGGGTGTGGCCCTATGGCCTTTCCGCGCCGCCGCGTGCCGGTAGGCCCTCGAACCGCACCAACATGGGCACGACCACCCATGTTCGGGCGGTCCTTCTACGCGCCAGCGTCGGCTTCTCCACCAGCGGGCAGCCGATCGCGTCGGCTTCGTCTCTTCCGGTCGCCGACCGGGAAAACGGCCGCGGCGGCCGGCAGCCTGCCGGGCGCGGGTAGTTCGTCGCGTCTCAGCTCGGTTTGCGTTTCGGTGGTGATGTTTGCCGTTGCCGCTTTGGGCGTTGTTCGGCTCGGAGGGCGCCGCTTGCCGGCGTGTAGATGCTCTCGTGGCCGTCGTCCCACCGGATGCGATAGCGAGGCGACGGGTCCCCTCGCAGCACTTCTTCAACGACACCGGCGCGGGGACGGCGGTCGGTTGACTCGGACTCGACTACGACCCGCTTACCGACTTCAAAGGCCATGCTCACTCCCTCGGTATTCGTGCCAGCCGAGCATAGTCGCCGTCCGTCATCCGCGACAACGACCAGTGGCCGATTCCATCGCCCGAACGCCGCATGACCGTGCCGGCCGCCGGTCCGGGGGAGGATGTTCAGACGCCGCCGTCGAGCCCGGGGGATGTTGGGATCGGCCCGAGACGGGCGCTCGTAATAAGTCGCTCGAGGATTGTTGCTGGCGCAGGTTCCTCGCTGTACAGTCGCGGGGAACGGTCGCTGACCAAGCCGTACGAGTTGCGCGTTTCTCCTTGCCGACCTGATCGGCCTCCGCCTCAAAAGTGTCCCGTTACGGGACCGCGAGGATCAAGGACGGTTGCGCCCAAGGACCGGGCATAACAGGAGGTCAGATGTCGCGCCCAACAGCCTCGCCGCCGCCGAAGAAGGCGTCCGGTCCGAAGGCGATCACCGCGCGAGCCAAGCGACGACGACGACCGTCAAGCGATGCCCCGCGCGGCGCGTGCCAGCCGATCTTGTTGGGCGCGAACGGCCAAGGGCGTGTCGTGAACGTTGCGCTCAAAGGCCGCCGCCAGACCAACCCGCACTCAATCCCTTTGGAGGTGCATTGCGATGCTGATGCAGTTCGATCCGTTCCGCGAGTTTGACCGGCTGGCCGAGCAGCTCGCCGCGGGCGCGCGGACGCCACGCCCGTTTCCGATGGACGCCTACCGCCGCGGCGACGAGTTCGTGGTTTCGTTTGACCTGCCGGGCATGGCCCCCGGAGCGATCGACCTGACCGTCGAGCAGAACGTGCTCACGATCAAGGCAGAGCGGAGGTTTGACGGCCAAGAGGGCGATGAGGTGATCGCCGCCGAGCGCCCGCACGGCGCGTTTACCCGCCAGCTGTTCCTGGGCGAGACGCTCGACGCGGAGCGGCTCGTGGCCAGTTACGAAACCGGGGTGCTGACGTTGCGAATCCCGGTCGCCGAGTCGGCAAAACCCCGCAAGGTGCAGATCACCGGAGGCGCCGACGGCCGGACGATCGAGGCCCAAACCACCCAGGCCGGCGCGTAGCACCGCTCTCACAACAACGCATCGGTGTCTAACGACCGGCACGCCTCGCGCGTGCTGGTTCTCCAGGACTCGACGGTCTTCCACGTGTCACGACAACCGCCGCGACCGCTACAGCGCACCCCGCGCCCCGGAGGTCCAAAAGCCTCGCTGCCCAACGGATGAGAGAGGACGCGTTCTGGACCTCGACGAGTACTGGATCCAGCGCGCGGCGCGGGACCCGGTCCCGTGCTCGGCCGACGCTTCGCGCGCCACCGCCTCGTTCAGGCCCCCGCCGGCAGCGGTCCGCAGCCGCAGAGGTGCTCGCGCAGCTCAGCGGAGTCCCGCGCCGACAAGCGCTCGCTCTCCCGCAGCGCGCGATCAGGTCCAGCGCCGGGGCGCGCCGCTGCTCGCTGTCGGGGTCGCAAAATAACACCGCGTCGGCAACGGCCAGCAGCTGCTCGCGCTCATCGCCGAGCAGCTTGGTGACCCCTCCGGCGCTGAAGGTCTCAAGCAGAGCCGTGCAGTGGCCGCCAGGGGGCCGGGCGCGAGAAGACCTCCGTCAACCCGTCTCGCGAGTTGGAGTCGCCGCGGCGCAGCTTTGGGGGTCGCCGCCGCCGCTTCGCCACGTCCAAGGGCTCCCCAACAGCGACGACGATGGGCATTTCACATTGACTCACACTGTTCGGTGCGCCGAGCTCGGCTTCTTAGCTAAGTAGATTGCAGCAGTACGGTCACGCCCCAGCAACCCCATGAAATAGCCGAGTTCGAGGATCGACATTCTGGCGCGCTCGGTGCGGAACCTCCCGCCAGCCATCGTCGGGTCCACGTGCATAATCGTCGGGGCTATCGGCACGGCCGGGGCGCGTCCGAGCTCTTCACGCCGGACATGTGGGCGAGGGATTGCAGCTCTGGCGCGTGGAGCTTGGCTCGCCGTACGCTCGCGTGATGCGGAGCGAGCTCGGCGCGGCGGTCGACAGGCGCCTGGCTGGACTGATCATCGCCCGGCTGCGCCGCTCCTGGCCTGTGCTGAAGCTGGTGCCCGCTTCGTGGATCGTCCCGATCGTGGCGCCACCGGCGAGAAGGCTGCGGCGCTCGCTCTCCCGCGGGGCCGCGGGCGTGACCGTGTGCGCCGGCGCGGTGATCGTGCTTATCATCGTTCGCCGAATCTCGCCGGGCTCTGAACACGCCCCTCTCGGTCAAGCGGGGCACGCTTCCCCGGGGGTTCGTCGGTGCAGTGGAGTGTTGCTGCGCTCACCGGCCGATTCGACGATGTTGATCATGCCGAGGCAGTAGCAGTCCGGTGCGCCAGCACCATGTTGCAGCCGGAGCAGCGCAGACAGGTCGCGCGTGCTGAACGGCTCGCGCGGAAGGGTCGGGAGCATTTCGAGGACGTCATTTGGGCCGCGAAATTTGACCCCGTCGAGCACCTCGACAGGCCGACGCCCGCCTGGATCCCCGGGTCCGATGGCGCGAGGTGAGCGGTTGGTCGGCGCGGACGTGAGCCTCGCGCAACAAGAACCTCGATCGTGAAGTTCGGGTGGGTCAGCAAGGACGGGAAAGCAACAAGTTTGTCGAACACAGCTACCGCCGTGTCACGCTTCGGAGACTGACGGACCGACGCAACCTCGCGGTGCTCGTCGACGCGCACGATCCGACGTTCACCCGCTACCGCGTGCACCAAGTGCGAAACTGGTGCTGGTCGAGCAGCGCAGCAAGCCTTGTGCCCAACGCGGCGAAGCCGCCCGTGTACACCTCGACGAGCTCGCCATCTGCGCGAACCAAGTCGATCACGAACCTGCCGACCGGCACCTCCAAGCGATCACCCGCTTGCGCCAATACCGCTGTCACCGCACCATGCAACGGCCCTTCGCGAATCACCCCGATGCTCAACACGGGGCACAGGCTAGACGCGCGATCAGCATTCACCCCAGCGTGACATCGAACGCCCCGACCCGTCCCCACCCAGATCAGAGCGAACTCGAGACTCTTGCATCCGCCCGGCGGAGCGAGCGCCTTACGAGCGCCGGGCGCGCCTGCGGACAGTTCCGCGTGTAGCCCGCAGCAGAAAAGCCACTCGACGATCACGACGAGGCGCTTGAAAGTCTTAGGCCTCCGAGCAAGCGAGGCCAGGGACGTTTACACAACGCCGACGATCAAAGTGGTCGGATTTCCTCCGTTGCCACTTCCAAAGGGTCGAGCACGGTATCGATGTCTTGGCGAGGCAGAAGAGTCGAGCCGACGACTCCTCAGCGCTGTCGAGCCGTCGTCCTAACCAGGAGCGTGATGGGACTATGGGCGGACGCTCGCTCCCGGACGAGCGCCGTCGTCGACGGGTCCGGCCAGGGTGCCGTCGTCAGGCCCTAGATCGCCTGGTCGTCATGCTCGGCGTCTACGAGCGCCCATCCGATGCGCTCGACGAGTTGGTCCGAGTAGTGTTCGTTGGCGAGCATCTCGGAGGGCACGTGTCCGGTGAGCAGCGTTTCGAGGTCATGCCCTGGTACTTCGGTTAGGACCTCGATTCGACGGCCTGTGCGTTCCGTTGTTCGTCGAAATCCACGGGTCAAGACTGCCGCAACCGCTGGCGTTTCGAGCAACCTGAAGCCGGCTGGTCGCGCTCCCGCAGTGGACGACGACCATCACTCCGATCGGCGCGGGCGTCGACGCGCTCCCTCTGCCCCGGGAGCGGTAGCGCGCCTGGCCGGGCGTGAGCCGCGGCTCGGTGGGCGAGCAAGCGCCGGTCGCTGGCCGGGCTCGCCTCCGCAACCAAATGAGGGAACCACGCGGACCGACTCCGACGGTCGCTTTACGCGGCGGACGACGAGGGACAGCTACGAACCGGCCACGCGATGCGCCTGCCGCTTCCGGTTCGAGCCGACGGAGCAGGAGCCGACCTCGTGCCCAAGATTTGATCGCGTGTGTGTCCGGCGGGTCGTCAGCTCGCGCCACCAAAGCAGCCATGAGGTAGGAACTAACTGCCCACCCGAGGACGACCGGTATCGGACATAGGGAGCCACGCGACCACCGTCACCGGCAAATGCCCGCGCCAGCATGAGGGCAGGGCTCGACCCCCTGCGATCCCAGAGCCCCGTATTCTCGAATTGCGCGCCCGCCGACCCGCCCACCCCTGCAAGCTACCTACAAACGATCCGGCCGCAGGAGAAGCGTGCGCCGGCCTCGAGCCGCCTCCTGGAGCGGACGAGTTCCGGTCGTCTCGCCGGAGCGGCGCCGGGTGGCGACGACGTGCTCGCGATCGTTCCGGAGCAGAAGCGCCAGGGGCAGCGTCGTGCGCCCGCGAATTAGCAGGACGCGGCAGTCTCGGCCGTGGCGGCTACCTGCGCGCCGACGCAGAAAACATGGCAGCGACTCAGTCAGCTGGCGCTGGGCTTGGGCGAGCCTGGACCGCCTGCCCGCCCGCTGGTGCCGGTCTCTGATTCGGGATGGATGCGGGTGGCCATCGTCGGATAGGTGAGCACCAGCCCTCTGTCGTCGACAATCAGGTCGCTCGAGAACCGGCCCGAGCTGTAGCGCACACGCGCCCCTCCCGGAACGCGCCCCAGGTGCCTGTACTGCTGGCGGACCGCGAGGCCGCGTAGCGTCGGCACCTGCACGAACGCCATCGTGAAGCGCTCGCTGCCGGCCTCGCGATGCAGGCGATGGCGGATGATCGGCATCGTGTTCGTCACAGGCGAGCAGGCAAGGTCACAATCGAGCGCGCCCGCTAGCTCCGCACGTGGCTCACCATTGACGACCCAACCCTCGCCGCTTCGGCGAAGATCAAGCACGTTCTCGGTGACCGCCGTCACCGCGGTCACTTGCAACCTGGTAGTCGCCGCGCGCGCGTCGGTTTCAAGAACGTATGAAAGCCAATACGGCTCGGGGCGCTGGCCCACCGCGCGCCCCTCCACATGCAGCTGCAGACCGTCGAGCTCGATCCATCCCGACTCGAAGCCCGCGGTCTCGGTCACAAGCCACACAAACAATTCCGCTCCACGACCCATCTCATCAACCTCCCGACGATCGATCACCACAGCAGGATGCCGGGTCTCGCTATCGCATGAACGCGAAGTGCCCGTCGGCCGAGATGGCGGCTCGCGTTGCCGCTTGGTGCCGGCGGAGGAAGTGTCCCCCTCGCAGACGTCAAGACGCTCGCACCCGGGCAGATGGACAGTCCGAGCGTCGCGTCGGCGAGGCTGTCGCTCCCAGTTTGCGCTCGCCCGGACGATCGAACGGAATTAATGCGAGGTGGACGATTTGCACAACTGACGGCGGAGTCGGGCTCGATAACGCGGCCCTCTGCCAGCATCGCCCCTCGGACGTGTGCGATCCGTCCATCCGGGTGGCGCCCGGGACGAGACGACCGGTCGCTTCCCAAAAGCACGACGAGGCAGAGCTAAGAACTGGCTACGGGAAGCGCCGCCAGACTTCTGGCTCCAGCCGACGGAGCAGGAGTCGACCTCGGGCTCGTGATTTGGTCGCGTTTCCGGCCGGGCGTCGCCAAGGCGCCGGGTGTGCGGATCGGCCGAACATAGACTCTGCGTATGCTCGCTCAGGCGCGAGGCTGGCCGCCAGCCTTCCTGCCGATCGATACCAGCCTCGGCTGCCCCTGGTCGGCGGACGGTGCCTAGGGGAGCGAGGTATGAATCTCGACGCGGTCTGGCATGACCTCGAGTGTGGGCGGTACTCGGAGGACTTTGCGCTCTGGCACGCGCTTGCCCGCAGGACCGGCGGGCCGGTGCTGGACGTCGGGGCCGGCACTGGTCGCGTGACGCTTGAACTGGCGGCTCAAGGCGTGGAAGTGATCGCCTTGGATGTTGCCGAGCCGCTGCTGGCAGCCCTCAAGTGCCGGGCCGGAGACCTGCCAGTAGAGACCCTGCTCTCGGACGCCCGTAGGTTCTATCTAGACCGGCAGTTTTCTCTCATCGTGGTGCCGATGCAAACCCTCCAGCTGTTCGGTGGACGCCGGGGCCGCGCGGCGTTCTTCCGTACGGCACTAGCGCACCTCATCCCTGGCGGACTGCTCGCCGCGGCTCTCGCCGACGCGATGGACTGCTTCGACGATGCGCACAACATGCCGCCACCTCCCGAGGCTCGCGAGATCCTCGGCGTGCTCTACAGAAGCCAGTTGCTCCGAGTGGTGGAAGACTCCGGTCGCGCCGCGATCCATCGGCGCCGGGAGATGATCCGCGCCGATCGGCACGAGACTCAAGACCTTGTGGTGCACCTCGACCGCGTATCTGCGGACGACGTCGCGATTGAAGCCGAACAGGTCGGATTCATCACCGAACCTCACCTCCTAATCCCTGAGACCGAGGAGTATCTAGGTTCGACCGTCGTGGTACTGCGCGCGCCCTGAAAGCAGCGATTACTGACGCCAACGCAGGTGGAGAGGGAAGCGGGTGGCGCGCCCGCGCCCTGTCCCTCCCGAGCTAGTACCCCCGAGCACGGCGCCGGCTCTTCGGGCCGGCAATCCGGCGTCCAGTGCTATTGGCCGAGGAGCGCGTCTCTCGGGCGCGCCACCGAGAGACCTGAGTTCGCCTCGCTTTGGGTAACTCTCGCTTGCGAATTACCTCTCGTCAGGTTCGAGTAAGCGGAGGCGGCGGTGCACCGCGCTTGGCATCGATCTGAGCAGGATCGGGCCATCCGAGCGCTTGGAACACCGCGACCGGGTCGAGATAGTCGCGCCAGTGCGTGATCGCGCGATCGGTGATTGTGAGCACGCAGATGTAGCGGTTGGTGTAAGGGCCTCCGGTCGCGACGACCTGGCCTTCGGACGCGTATTCGAGAACGATCACGCCCGCTGCGCTGTCGTGGTGGACGGCCAGGTCGTAGCAGCTGTGGAGCACGATCGAAACGCCGTAGGGTCGGTACAAATCCGCGACGGCTTGTCGTCCTTCGACGCGGCGCGGGTAGCCGGGGACGGTGATGATGTACTCGAAGACAACGTCCTCGGCGAGCATCTCGAAGTAGCCCTCGCCATCGACCAGGCCGGCGACTCCCTGCTCGATGATTCGGAAGAACGGGTCTAGGGCTCGGAAATCGGGATGATCACTGATCGCCATCAGCCAGCCTCAGCGGTAGCCCATGCAGCGGCGGTCTCCTCTGCGAAGTCGGCAAAGCTCCGTGCTGGTGCGCCGGTCACCTGGGCAACGACGTTGGTCGGGTGGGCGCCTCGCCCAGCCGCGATCGTCTCTGCCAGCTTGCGCATCGCCTCGACGTAGTCTGAGGGTATGTCGGCTGCGGTTAGGGCGACGACCCACGCCGCCGGGTCGATGTCGTAGTGGCGGATCTCCTGGCCTGTGGCCGCGCTGAGAAACTCGGCCGCCTGGGCAACGGTGCGGGCCTCGGGCCCGGTGATTGTGTAGTACGCCCCGCGATGAGGGACCGGGTCGAGGAGGGTCGCGGCTGCGACGGCTGCAACATCGTCGACGTCGACGAACGCTTCGGTGCCGTCGCCGGTCGGGACGGTGATCTGACCGTCGACCGGCCTCAGGAAGGTGTCGAAGTTCTGCATGAACCACGCCGGGCGCAGGATCGTGTGGGTGAGGCCGGTCCTGCTCTCGAGATCGAGCTCGACGCGGCGCTGTGCCGTGGCTGCAGGGTAGGCCTGCACGTCATCGATGCTCAGATAAGTGATGTGACTGGCGCCGGCGGCCTCAGCGCAGTCGAGGAAGGTGATGACCTGGGAGGCGAAATCGGTTCGCATTAGTGGGCCGAGGAGGTAGACCCGGTCGACGTTCTCCAGCGCGGCGTCGTACGTCCCCGCGGCGTCCCAGTCGAACGCGACGTCGGCGCCGGATGGCGCCGCGCGTCGAACCGGGACGTTGTGCGCTTCGAGTCTGGCGGCGACGCGCGAGCCGGTCTTCCCGGTCGCGCCGAGCACTAGCGTGGGTGATGAGAAGTCCATGTCGATATGCTCAGACCTGGTACCGAGCGTGTCAATGCGCGAAACGCTCGATTTGTACCGCGATACTCTCACGTGGAATGGACGTTCTTCAGGATCAGCTGGCTCGGGCGCGTTCATCAGGCGGCGTCTTTGCGCGGTCCACCGCACGGCCCCCATGGGGCATGCGGCTACCGGGCACTATCGAGCTAACCGTTCATGTGGTGCTCAAGGGCCGCGCCTATGTGTGGTTGGACAACCCGGCCGATGCATCGGAACTGTCCGCGGGAGATCTCGCGCTGGTCCCTGGCGGACCAGACCATCACCTCGCAGACAACACCGGGACGATCTGCGGTCCACACGAGCGGTTTCTTGAGCAGCGCGCCGGCGAGGAGCCTTCGAGTCATCCGGACGCGTCGGTGTTCATGTGCGGCGCCTACCGGTTTCGCGGAGACGTCGGCCGCGGGCTGCTCCGCTCGCTGCCACCGATCCTGGTGCTGCGGCCCACGGCGAACGACTCCCTGCACCAGATCATCGCGCTGATCTCCGAGGAGCTCACCGAACCAGCCCCGGGCCAGCAAACCGCCCTCGACCGGCTCCTTGACCTCCTCGTCGTGTTCGCGGTGCGCTCCGCCTTCCAGCAGGGACCGACATCCCCTCGTTGGTTTCAGGCTGCACGCGACCCGCGCCTAGGCCCGGCGCTTCACGCCATCCACTCCAAACCCGAAGTGCCGTGGACGGTTCCACAACTCGCTGCATTAAGCGGGTTCTCCCGCCCTGCGTTCGCGAGAAACTTCCAGCAAGCGCTAGGCCAGTCACCCATGCGGTACCTCACCGATTGGAGGATGACGCTTGCACGGGATTACCTCTGTATGGACGAACTCAGCATCACCCAGATCGCCCAACGCGTCGGGTACGGCACCCCTAACGCCTTCGCGGCCACATTCCAAAGACACCACGGTCATCCACCAGGCAGATGGCGCGATGGCCAGCGCAAGGACTCAGCGAGCGCCTCGGCTCGGCGCAACGGGCACGGCGCCGGCCGCTCCGCGACCCGAGCTGCCCGACAACGCAGCTGAGATCCCGTTCAGCAGTCCAATATCTCTAGGACGAGGACGCTCGCGATCAGGTCCCGAAGCTAGTTACGCTGGCGGCCGGCAAATCACCGCTAAGCGACCGTCCATCACGCCCAAGCCGTCCCATGAGCTGCTCAGTCAGACGACAAGGACGGCATCGGTCGTCACGCCTGCTGCCTCTGTCAGCTCCGGGCCGATACTACAGAACCTCGTACTATGATCGCTAATAACTAGTGCATTGCACCCGCTGGCAGATCCAGGACGTGCTCAACGGCTGCCACAATGTGGTCCAAGAACCGATGGACACCCGCCAAGCACAAGATTTCCCGCGTCGGAGATCCGGAGGGCCATGTGCTCGGCCTGGTCAAGGCGCCGAGACCAAGCCGGTCCTTCAGTCCTGGCGGCCGGGAGGGCCGGATACCTGGCCGTGGCCTCCAGGTCGCCATCGGATCGAAGCAGAGTGGCCGCGGTGACCAGCGCATGAGGCGAGTCCGTGGAACGTGCGTGCTGGCCGCGCGGTCGCATTCATGCTCGCCGGCGCGCTCGCGTCCTGTGGCTCGACGGCCGCGGCGCCGAGGCCAGTCGCCCCGAGGCCGACGCTGAGGTTCCACGTGATCACGAAGACGACGCAGAAGTTGGACAGCATCGTCTGGACTGGCAGGCAGTTCCTCTACGTCCAGAACACCACGAACACGGTCTGGGCCGCGCCGCCGGCAGGACGGCCGCTTCATCAGTTCGCGACGATGCCAAGACTGGTGGAGGAGACCCGCTGCATCCTCTCGCCCGGCAGGCACGGTTTCCCGCCCGGCGCGATCTTCTGCCACTCGCCGGACAACAAGATCTATGAGATCAGCCCAGACGGCGCGAACGTGACCGTGTTCGCGACCCTCCCCGCGCCCTACCCGCCTGCGGCGGACGGGGCGCTGGCATTCGACAGCGTCGGCCGCTTCGGCTACCGGCTGCTCGCGGCGACCGGGCGCTCCGGCGGCGCTAAACCGGCCGGCGGCCTGGTGTACGCGATCGACCCTCACGGTCACGTGCAGCGGGTCGGCAGCTACGCCGGGCCGGGGGGCGCCGACGAGCTCGTGATCGCACCGCGTCGATTCGGTTCGGTCGCCGGGGACGCGCTCCTCACGGTCGACGCCGGCGCGAGCGGCGGCGCCGTCGTCGCGTTGGACCCCAGCGGGAGGACGCGAACGATCGCGACCTTCCCCGACGGTCCGAATCCGATCGCCC
Organism: uncultured Solirubrobacterales bacterium; assembly: GCA_963709205.1. Classification (GTDB taxonomy): domain Bacteria; phylum Actinomycetota; class Thermoleophilia; order Solirubrobacterales; family Solirubrobacteraceae; genus Palsa-465. The sequence continues at coordinate 649,535 of CAVPVP010000027.1, read as the reverse complement.
CGATCCCGAAGCTCCCGAGCAGGACCGGGAGAACTCGCGCTCCTCTTCCGGGCCTGTACGTCAACGACGACAAGACGGGCTACACCTACATGGCGCCGGCGGCCTCCCTCGCCAGATACGCGGGCGATGTGATCGTCGGCACCGAGTCCCCCCGCGCCCTCTTCTGGATCCTCAAGCCGAGGGGCAACGGTTTCGCCAAGATACCGCTGCGAGACAACCTGCCCGCCGGGACCAGCCTCGAGCAGGCGATCTTCGTGAGCTGAAGGTCGCGCCGTCCTCGCACGCGACGTTGGCGGGCTCGCACCAACCACTCCCATTCCTCGGTCACCGGCTTCATGAGGTAACCAGTCACGGAAACCGGATGACGTACGCCGAGCGCGTCGAAGACGCGCGTAAAACGGGAAAGCGGGTTCCCGACATAGCGGCGTCGCTGTCACCACTGGCCGTTTCGGGAGCGGAGCTTGCGCCTCGTCCTCGGTGGAATCCGTATATGCGCCCCCCGGCCTACTTGAACGCCAGGCGGCCTGGTAGCGGACGGATTTCTCGGCTAGACAATGAGGGATCCGCGACGATCACTCAGTGTCAGTCGGTATGGCTCTTGGCGTGATCGGACGCTGCCTCGAGGCGGATGCCGAGGCGGTGTAGGGCTTTGTTGCCGGCTGGCGTGAGTTCGAGGCGGCGTGGCTGCGCGGTGGGTTTGACCCAGCCTTTTTGGCGCAGGGAGGCCGCGAGCTGGGCGCCGAGTTGACCTCCGAGGTGTGGTCGTCCGATGCGAGGGTCCATGCAGGAGAAGGCGAGCGTGCGGCGGCCTGGCTTGGTGGGCAGCTCGACTCCGAGCTCGGCAAAGCCGCGGGCGGCTTCTGGGCCGAGCTTGAGTTCCCCTTCGCCGTCTCGGGCTTCAAGCGCTCGTGATTGGACGAGGTGGTCCATCAGAGCGACGCCGATCTGCCCGGCGAGGTGGTCATAGCAGGTGGCGGCCACCTGCACCGGTCGACCTGTTCGTGGCGGGGCTCCGCGTAGGCCGTTGAGCATCGAGAAGATCTCCCGCAGCCCCGGCTCGGCGAGCTCGTAGAGCGCGAGGCGGCCTTGGTGGCTGACCGCTACGAGGCCGGTATCGCGGAGTCGCCGTAGGTGATTGGCCAGTTGCGTCGGCGACACGTCAAGGCGCTCGGCCAGTTCGCTGGCTGAGGCCGGGCCCTGCTCAAGGCGTTCTAGCACGGCGTATCGCGTGTCGTCGGCGAGTTCGGCCAATAGTTGGACCCGGGGATCGTTTGCTCGCATATCAACTAAGTCTACTCCTCCAGGTTTCATATTCGCCTGAATGGTGGTAGTCTACCTTTCAGGCTTGAGTGAATCGTCGTCGTAGACTAAAGGAGGCTCAAAATGCTGCATCCCGCTCTCGCTCGAGCGCTCGCCACCGCTCACATCGAGGACCAACTACGCGCGGCCGCCCGTTGGCACACCATCCGCCTCGCTCGTCGTGCACGAGCCACGCGTGGCGGCGACCTTCAATCGCCGTACAGCGATCCGCGTCGACTCGACTACGTGGACTGCGCCCGCCCAGGCCCGCGGCATGACACGAACCGAGATTCCCCAAGCAGCCCTATGGCCATGCCAATCCGTCGTCGACGCCGCTTGGGGCCGCGAGCCGGGATCGATCGGGCATCGAGTAAGGCGCGGCCTGCCTCGTCCCACACGCGGACGTCGCGCGGGTCGGAGTAGCTCGTGTTCGAAGGCTTCACGCTCGAACATGTCGACGTCGGCGAGGTGACGCTGCGCGTACGGCACGGCGGCCACGGGCAGCCGGTGGTGCTGCTGCACGGCCATCCGCGGACGCACACAACGTGGCACCGGGTAGCACCGCAGCTGGCCGGCTCGTTCTTCGTCGTCTGTCCTGACCTGCGCGGGTACGGCCGGTCCACGCTACCCGCCGATGCGCCCGAGCACGCCCAGTCCTCCAAGCGGGCGATGGCCGGCGACGTGGTCTCGCTCATGCGGCACCTCGGCCATGAGCAGTTCGCCGTGGTGGGTCACGACCGCGGCTCGCTGGTCGCCTTCCGGACCGCCATGGATCACCCACGGGCGGTGACGCGGCTGGTGGTGATGGACGGTCTCCCGGTCGTGGAGCATCTCGAGCGCCTCAACGAGGTGTTCGTGCGGACCTGGTGGCACTGGTGGTTTTATGGCCAGACCGGGAAGCCCGCGGAGGGGGTCATCAACCGGTCGACCAGGATCGCCTCGGGAACCCCGCGGCTCATCAGCCCTGAGCGCAGCGCGGCCTCCAGGCGGAACACGTCCTCGCCGGTCCCCCAGCGCCAGCCGACCAACAACCTGCTGTGATCGTCGATGAACGCCAAAAGGACCGCCCGACGCGCCGAGCTGCCGGCCAGCTTGGGGCCGTGCAAGCCATCCCCCGTCCACAGCTGGTTGCGCACCTCGGCCTCGAAGCGGCCATAGACCTTCCCCGTCGGCGTCCGGCCGTCCCCACGAACGTTGAGCCCCTGACGAGCGAAGTGGGTCTGCAACGTCCGCAACCCCGGCACCGAACCGTCGCCGACTGTGGTGAGCATGATCTCGCGGACCTGCGCCGCGGTCCGTTCCGGCCGCTCCCGCTTCAACTGGAACGCGAGCTCGAGTAGGCCGGCCGGGGAACGCAGCGGGGTCACGCGCGGCTGGGGAACAAGCGCCTCGAACCCGCCATGACGGTACGCGCGGATCCACCGTCCCAGCGTCGTGCGGCTGACCCTGACCAGCCGACCGTCCGGCCCCAAGTGGTCCCGGTCGGCGAGCGCACCGAGCAGCCGGCCGCGCTGCGCCTTCGACAGTACGGGGTCGGCCGCATCCCTGACGAGCGCGTAGCGGAACAGGCCGATCTCCCGACGACGCTCCTGACTGGCTCTTCTGGCGCTCCCTGACACGAGCGCCCGACCTTCTCAGCTCACCACACTCCTGTCGCGAGGGAACTCGTGTTGGACAACAGCATCCCGGCCGACAACCTGGACGCGACCCGCCACGGATCCGCCGGCCCGAACCGCAACACCCACGCCCGACCAGCAACCGCGATCGCCTCCAACGCATCCGCGACGCCGCCCCCGGCCGGTGCGATCGGCCCGAGCTCCGGATCCAGCACGACCGCCAACCGCGTGAAGTGCGCCCTCACCAGCTCGGCGCGCCGGACGAAACGACGCAGCCAGCCACGAACCGTGTCCGCACACGCCCCCAACCGGGCCGCGATCCGCCGATACCCCTCGCCAGCGACGCTCGCCTCAATCGCCGCCCCGATCACTGACACCCCATCCCGCCGACGCAAGAGCACGATCTCCGACAGCAACACGTGCGTGCCCGCGCACGCGCGGCACCGCGCCCGCCGCGGCCGCAACAGCCGATCCCCCGACCGGCAACGCACAACCCGCTCCCGAGCATGCCCCCACGGCCCCAGAACGCCCCGACACGACGGACACCCCAACAGACCGCCGACCAGCTCAGCCTCCACCAACGCCACCTCGGCACATACCATCAACATCGGGTGCCACCTCCGGCATCCAAGAGAGCCCTCCCGACGACCGATCAAGCTGACGGGAGGGCTCTCGCGCGTTCACGAACGCGCGAAGCGTGCCAAGCCCAGCACCACGATCAACGGCACCCGCACCCCCGCCCGCGACCAAATTCAGCGGCGCTCAACACCTCGACCCTGACGCCTGGTACCGGACTCCCTCATCGCAAGAGATGGGACAGGGCAATCACGCCGACGTCTGGGCGGCTCTACGCGATCCCGCCGTCGTGCACGGTATGTGCGAGGACTACCGGGCGGGCCTGCGCATCGATCGCGCGCACGAGGAAGCCGACCGGGCCGCCGGTCGCCAAATCGCCTGCCCGATGCTGCTGCTGGCCGCCACGCAGGACGATCTCGACATCCATGGTGACCCCGAGGCGATCTGGCGACCCTGGGTGGCCGGAAAGCTACACAGCGCGCCAATCCAATCCGGTCACCACCAAGCCGAACAGGCACCGGACGAGCTCGCGCAGGCGCTACGCGAATTCCTCGCCCCTCCGACTCCCTAGTGGAGCGCAGCCTTTCGATGCGCGAGCTTAAGCAGACCAACGCCCAACGGGGCCGGCCGGCCCGCACGGCGAACGCTGACTGACGGGCTAGGTGGTGGCGGACCGGTTCGTTTCGTGCGCGAAGCGGTGAATCGCCTGGAGGACCTGTTCGGGCTACTCGAGGTGCGGGAGATGTCCGGCTTGCCGGATCGGTTCGAACTGGCCCTCGGGGAATGAGGCGGCATACGCCCGCCCGTATGGCTCCGGGGCGATCTGGTCGCTCTCGCCCCAGATCGCCAGGACGGGGGTCGGGACGAGGGCGAGCCGTCGCGGCAGCTTCGGATCGTGCATGTACGGATCGCGGGCGTAAACGGCGAGCGTCACCGCATTGGCGGCCTGGATGTCGCGTGCCGCCTGTGGAAGCTGGGTCGGGTCAGGTGCGGCGGCGGGGTCGTGGAACGAGTACGCGATTAGCTGCTGGGGGGTGAGGGAGAAAAAGTCGGCAAGCTCGACCCCCTCGACGCTAATGCCGACCGCGTTGAGCAGGACCGTGCCGGTGATGCGCTGGTGCTCGCGTACCGCGATCTCGGAGGCGATCCAGCCGCCGATGGATGAGCCGATGACGAGCACGTCGCGGAGATCTCTTTGCTCGAGCAGCTTCAGGTAGGTCAGCGCGATTTCGTCGATCCCGTCGTGCCACTCGGGTCGCGGCGCGCCGCCGAACCCTGGGTGCACGGGCGCGGTGACCTCGAAGTCATCGGAGAGGGCGGAGGGAAGGGTTCCCATGGACGGCGGCCCTCCGCCTCCGTGGAGGAGCAGGACGGGTCGGCCTTCGCCCTGCTGATCGATGGTTAGCTCCAGGTCGTCGGCATAGAGGTTGTTGATGGTGGTGGTGGTCATGTTGTGCCTTTAGTCGGTGTGACCGGGGGCGGGGGTGCCCGCCGGGTAGGTCGCGTACCGGGCCATCACCGTGAGGATCGCCTCGGGCGTCATCTCGCCCGACGCCGCCAGCTGGCCGAGCTCGCGGAAGTAGCCGACGTAGAGATCGGGGGTGAACGTGTTGAGGATGATCGCCGCCTCCTCGCCGGGGTTGGCAAAGGTGTGCTCGGCGCCGATGGGTACCGAGACGAACGTACCGGCGGGGGCGTCGTGCTGGTGTTCGCCGACGATGAAGCGAGCGCTGCCCGGGATCACGTAGAACGTCTCGGCGTGCTTCTGGTGCCAGTGGGGCGGCGGCCCATCCGTCTGCGGGGGGACGGTGAGGACGGCAACGGCGAGGCGGTGACCGGTGCCACTCCCGTCTTCGATCATGCGCACCCGAACGGGGCCGGGGAGCACCACTTCTCCATCCTCGGGTCCGACGATCGACGCCTCAATCACAAGCAGCTCCGTTTCGTGAGAGTTGACTATCACGCACGACCGTAGCGCCTCCTCGCTCATTATGCAAGTCAACTATCATGACGAGAGCAGACTTTGATATCCGTGCCACTACGCATGCAACAGGAGCACCAATGAGGGACACGCCCGAGCAGGATGGGCGGGTCAACCAGAAACGCCGCACCCGCACCGCGATCATCACCGCCTGTCAGGAACTGATCACTACCGGCGCTGACATCAACATGCCAGCCGTCGCTTGCGCAGCACTCGTCTCCGAACCGACTGCCTACCGCTACTTCCCGGATCTCGCGTCGCTACTCGAGGAAGCGCTCGCCGGGATTGAGCCCGATCCGGCCGCCGCATTCGCGGCGGGCGGGGATCCCGGCGATCCGGTCGAGCGGGTCGCCTACGTCGCCGAGCTCCTGGCCAGACTCGTCATCGAGCGACAGAGCGCGATCCGCGCTCTCATCTCCGTCTCGATCACCCATGGCACGGCTCGCGCGGTGCGGCCGGGGTACCGGTTCACTCTCATCGATCAGGCGCTAAACCCGCTAGCCGGACCCAACCCCCGCATCGATGCGGCAACACTCGAGCAGCTGCGGCGCGACCTCGCTGTCGTCATCAGCGCCGAGGCCGTCCTCACCCTCACCGACCTCTACGGCCTCGACCCCGACGCGGCGATCGCGAGCATCGTGCACACCGCGCGCCTCATCACCGAAGCCACGCTCAGTCGGTGAGATCCGGACGAAACTTCGCTTGTACGAGCAAGCAAGCCACGCTCCAGCCGGGCACGCGCAGAGATGAGCACGACAAGCGCCACTCACACCCAAGCTCCGACAACAGACCAGGCCCGCTCGCGACCCACGACGCCAGCGGCAAACTGGTCGAGATCGGGGTCATCACCCACGGACCCGACGACTGCAACCCTACGCCGCGGATTACTTCACCAACATCATCCCGATCTCCTCATGGATCGCCGGGTGGGCCACGGCCGTCGCGCCCCTAGCGCCGCCCGCGCCATGACCACCCCGGACGCCTCAGCCTCCGGCACCTGCCCAGCCCACCCCGCCCGCTCCACTTCCGACGCTGACATTCGCCGATGCCAAGGTGGACGTCCGCCAGACCCTCGCGGGAGTCCTCGGGCCGCGATTCAAACCGGCGCACTACTACACCGCAAACTGCTCGCGCAAGTCGTCCACCCGCATCACGTGCGCCGTCCGTTCTGGCGCGGCCCGAGCGACTACTACGGCAACGTAGCGATCTACTACGTCACCGGCCCGTACGTCGACGCCGTCTGGACCGACAACTGCGCGATTCACTGGGTCAACGACCAGGGCTATTTCCACTCGGGGCACCCGCAGCGATGCACTACCATACGCGTCGCGGCACCTGGTGACGCAGGCCCAACTCCAGACGGCGATCAGTTCCAGACCGCCGGGCGGCTTCGCCTAGCTCCGGCTGGTGGGCCACCGCCCGCCCAAGTTCGCCGCTGAGGTGTACGGTGGCGCACACCACGGCGTGCCGCCGTGCGCGAGCGCACCGCGCTCGTTCACCAATGGCATGCACTGCTGTCGATCACAGTGAATCAACTGCGCTGTAGCAGGCCGGGAGCCGGAAGGGTTAGTGCGATGCGTGCAGACAGGAAGTAAACAACCTGACGAACGTCTACGGCATGGCGGCCCCCGTTGCCAGAAGGGGTGAACGCGCAGGACTTCGCGGCTGTCCACGACTGGCTCATGACCCTCGCCGCATGGTCGATCTACTGGGCGTACATGCTCGCTCTTGTGCCGACAGGCAACGAAATCTCGCAGTGAGCCGAAACCGCCGCGGAGCTGGCGCAACAAACCAGTGCGCGGCGGGGCACACGGTGCAAAACCCGAAAGGGGGATCGCCAGTAAAGCGCCGAGCTACTCACACCGAGCGCCGATCAGAAGCGGAGTTGTCGGGAACGCGGTGTCGAGTTCTTGAACCGGCGAATGAACCCCGCGGGAGGCAAGGCGTCGGAACCGACAAGTCGGGTGAGGTAATTCCGGAACCGGTTGATGTCCGAGAGCGGACACGGTCGACGAAGGGCGCGTCGCCGAGCTCGTCGTGAACGACGTTGCCCAGCCGCTCGGTGGCTTAAGCGCGGGCGCCGAAGCGGCGACGGCATCGCGCCTGAGGACGGTCGCCCGGGCGCCGGGGTGAAGCGGGGCATTCACCAGCCGCATACCAAGCCGTGCGCGCGGGTGACAAGACACGGCGCGCCCAGTGAACTCTTTGCCTACCGTCAGCGTGGGTTGACAAATGAGCGGAATTTATGTCGTGAGTTTCAAATGTCGGACGTGGGAAAGCCTTGCATCAGAAGTCACGACGGAGAGAGGGAGGAACGATGGGATCAGCGCGCGTCAGCGGCCGGATGATCTATTTCTTTGGCGCTCTGGGCGGCGTCCTGTTCGGGTACGACACCGGTGTCATCTCGGGAGCGCTGCTCTTCATTCCCAATGACTTCAAGCTGACGCCGTTCCTGCAAGGCGCGATCGTCTCCGGCCTGCTGCTGGGAGCGATGATCGGAGCCGCGTTCGCGGGGCGACTGTCGGACCGACTCGGCCGCCGGCGGTTGATCATTATTGCCGCCATCGTGTTCACCGGCGGTGCGCTGCTGGCCGCAGTCGCGCCCACTGTCTGGGTGCTAATCGCGGCGCGCGTAATCATCGGGCTTGCCGTCGGCTCGGCGGCGCTGGTAGTGCCGCTCTACCTGTCGGAGATCGCGCCCACCGAGGTGCGTGGAGCCATTACCTCGCTCAACCAGCTGATGGTCGTGTGCGGCATCCTCGCCGCTTTCATCGTCAACGCGATCCTGGCATCGTCCGGTGACTGGCGGCTCATGCTGGGGCTCGCGGCGGTGCCGTCGATGGTTCTGCTCGTGGGCATGCTGTTCATGCCGGAGACTCCGCGTTACCTCGTACACGCCGGAGAGGAGAAGGACAGCTCACGAGGTACTCGAGGACCTGCCGGGCGACGAGCGGCCTGAGGAGCGGATCGAGGAGATCCGCGAGGTCGACGCCGAGGAGCGAGGGCGTAATCGGGCTCGCCGCGCTGTGGCATGCCAAGTGGGTGCGCCCGGCGCTTCTGGTCGCGACCGGGCTCGCTGTGTTCCAGCAGCTGGTCGGGATCAACACGATCATCTACTACGCACCGACGACACTGACCAATGTCGGCTTCGCCAAGACGAGCGCGATCTACGCCAACCTGATCATCGGCGTGATCAACGTCGCTTTGACGGTGGTCGCGGTCAAGATCATCGACCGGGTCGGCCGAAGGCCGATGCTGTTCGCGGGTGTAGCCGGCATGGTGGCGAGCCTGCTGGTGCTCGGAGTGTCGCTGTCGGTCATTGCCGACACCCCACCATCCCGGTGACCCGGCGGCGATCATCACGCTGGTTTGCCTCGCGACCTTCATCGCGGCGTTCGCCGCCACCTGGGGCCCCGTTGTCTGGGTGATGATTCCCGAGGTGCTGCCGTTGAGCGTCCGCGGGACGGCGATGGGGGTAGCCGTGTTCGGCAACTGGGCGGCCAACTTCGCCGTCTCCCAGACGTTCCCGCCGCTGCTCAAGGCCCTCGGGCCCGGAACGGTGTTCCTCGGGTACGCGGCACTGGGCCTGCTGGCCGGCGTGTTCGTGAAGTCGTTTGTGACCGAGACCAAGGGACGCAGCCTGGAAGAGATCGAGGGCGACCTGCAGCGGAGAGAAGGCCGACGAAGGCGGCCCGGCTCGCCGCAGCGCCCCGCGGTCTCCCGCTAGAGGGGGCGTAAGCGAGAGGCGGGAGACGGCCAGTCCTCCGTGGACGGATGGTTTGTCCGAGGCAGGTCCGGGGGAGGCGAGTCGCTCGGCCGGGCCCAGAGGAGGTGTGAGGTGTGTCGGTTCTGCAAGTGCGGCGCGGTGCTCACGGCGGGGCTCGGGGTCGCTGCGGGATCTCGGCGTTGCGGTCCTCGCTCCTGCTCGCCACGTCCGCGCGGCTCCGACCCACGCGGGCCGCTTTCGCCGCGCCGTCGCCGACTCTCGCCGGCGTGGCGATCGACTCGTCCGCGAGGTCGCAGCCACCAATGGCCGAGGAGTTGACAGTCACAGCCTGGTGCCGTGTATGTCGCCACCGCAGAAGGGAGAAGTAATGTTCAATCGTTCTAGCATGCGGTCCTGGTGGCGCCTCCGACCATGCCTCGGAGTTGTCGTTACCGCAGTGTCAGCGATTGGCTTCGGCGCCATTGCCCCGGCCGCGGCGGGTGCGGAAGACTCCACGACGTCAATCACGACAAACCAATTCGTCAACCAGTTCGACGCCGAGCCGTACGTCGGCAACGGCTACTTCAGCCAGCGCATCCCGGCGGCGGGCATGGGCCTTCTCACCGACCTCGGCACGATCGGCTGGCCGCTCGGCACGCCGCGCTACACCGAGGCCCTCGCCGCCGGCATTTACGCCAAGACCAACGCCTCGGTGGCGTTCTACCCGGACGAGACCAAGCAGGTGATCGCACCGATCCCGACGTGGTCGACGCTGACCTTCGCGACACCGTCCGGCGAAACCTACTCCCCCGCGACCGTCACGCCCTCACAGATCAGCGACTACAGCCAGACGGAGGACCTGCAGACGGGGACCGTCACGACATCCGGCCTGTGGACGTCGCCGAGCGGCCGCAAGGCCGGCTTCCAGTACAGCGTTTTCACGGACCTGGCGCGCGAGCACGTGGCGGTCGTCTCGCTGTCCCTGACTCCGCAATGGAACGGCAACACGACGGTGACCGGGTTGCTGGACGGTCGAGGCGCGACCGCCGACGAGCCGTCGGGCACGCCGCCGCGGATGCAGCCGGCGGCCACGGATCCCGCCGGAGTCGATATGTCGTCGAACACGAGCTATGTCACCGCGCAGGCGGTCGGAACCGGGTTCACGGTGGCCGAATCCTCGACCCTCGAGTCGTCGCTCAGCGGGACGACGGGCGCCGCCGTCGGCCTGGATCAGCCGATGACCGCCGGCGAAGCGGTGAGCTTTCCCGCTCGCGCCGGCCGGACCTACGTGTTCACCAAGTACGTGGGCGTCGTGACGAGCCGTGACTCCGCGAGTCCCGCCACGGACGCGCGGGTCGGGTCGGAGCAGGCCGCCGCGACGGGAGAGTCGACGCTCGCCTCCGAGAACGCCTCAGCGTGGGCAGACGTGTATCGCCACGGCGTCACGGTGAGCGGCGACCCCGCGCTCCAGACCGCGATCAACGCCAACACGCACGACCTGTACGCCAGCATCCGCAGCGACAGCCCCGATGCGATCGGCCCGAGCGGACTCTCGAGCGACGGGTACGCCGGAATGGTTTTCTGGGACTCCGACATCTGGATGTTCCCGGCCATTCTCGCCACCCATCCCTATATCGCCCGAGCGGCCGTCGACTACCGCTACAACACACTGGCCGCCGCCGAGCATGACGCGAGCGCCAACGGGTATCAGGGCGCGTTCTACCCGAGGACGGCCGCTGACGACGGATACACAGGATCCGACTGCTACGGCACCACGACCGACTCCAACGACAAGATCGTCTCCGACCCAAACTTCAGTTGCAGCGAGGAGCTTCACCTCCAGGCCGACATAGCGATCTCCCAATGGGAGTACTACGAGGCGACCGGGGACAAGGCGTGGCTCGGCGCTCACGGGTGGCCCGTCCTGCAGGCGCTCGCCCGGTTCTGGGTGAGCAAGGCGACGCCCGATCCGAACGGCGGCTACGACATAAACACCGTGCAGCCCCCAGACGAGTATCACACCGGCGTAAACAACTCCGCCTACACCAATGCGGCCGCCGCCACCGCGCTGCAGGATGCAGTCAAGGCGGCGCAGGCGGTCGGCCAGCCCGCAGACGCGAACTGGACGACGGTGGCCACCGGTCTCACCCAGACCATGCCCTTCGACTCGAACCTCAACATCTACGACGAGTACGACGGCTACAACGGCCTGCAGGTCAAGCAGGCCGACGTGGTCATGCTCACCTATCCGATCAACTTGCCGATGGCCGGCGGCGTCGCCCTGAACGATCTCAATTACTACGCGCCGCGCACCGACCTTCAGGGGCCGGCCATGACCGACGCGATCCACTCGATCGACGCCTCCGCGCTGAACGCCCCGGGTTGCTCGGCCTACACCTACATGCTCCGCAGCTACGAGCCGTTCCTCCGCGCCCCCTACGACCAGTTCGCCGAAACCCGAACCGGGCCGAACACCGGCTTCAACTTCTTGACCGGCGTCGGCGGATTCCTGCAGGTCTTCGAGTACGGGTACTCCGGCCTGCGGTTCACCCCGACGGCGGTCCAGCTCGACCCGAGCCTCTCGCCCCAGCTGTCCGGGGTAACCCTGAACAACCTGCAGTGGCAGGGCCGCACGTTCACCGTCGCGATAGGGCCGCAGTCGACTACGGTGACCCTCACCGCGGGACCGGCGATGCCGGCGCAGACACGCTCGGGGACCGTGACGGTGGCGCCGGGACAAGGCGTCACACTGCCGACGCGCCGCCCCGACCTGCAGCGTACGAGCGACGTCGCGCGCTGCCAGCCGACCACGGCCAGCTCGTACGTGCCCGGTGACGAGCCGGTGGCGGCGGTCGACGGAACCCCGGCGACTCCGTGGGTCGCGACGAGTCCACAGGCCACTCTCACGGTCCAGCTGGCCAAGCGCAGGAATGTCTCCTCGGTGACGGTCGAGCGCGGCGGGGCGGCGACCAACTTTGCCTACGCGGTGCAGACGTCGACCGACGGCAGCACGTGGCAGACGGTGGCCACGGCTCCGGCCACCTCGACCGGGACCGATCAGTTCACCTTCAAACCGACACAGGCCCAGTACGTGCGGCTCGACTTCCCCGGCGCCAACCGCGCCGACGTGCCTGACATCGATGAGGTCTCGGTCGGGTAGGGGATCGGCGTAGGAGGCGCACCGTGTTCTCCTCGCCCAGCAGCCGTCCCGTCGTATGCCCACATCCCGTGGCGGTTCATCGGCACCACGCCCACTACGAGCGCGAGCACTGGTCGCTGGCGAGCTCGCTGGCGCCGCGCACCAGCGAGCGCGGAGGTCCCCCGATACGCCCAAGTCACCCGCGACATGGAGCATCCACCAGGGGACGCTGCGGCGTCCATCCATCCCCGCTCGACGGCCGCCACGGACGCCGTCGGCGAGCTGCGGCGCGTCGATCCGCGGTAGCGCCGCGTCGACTGGCCGGCGCTGAGCGGCGGCGAGTGCCCGCCCGTCGAGCGCAGCGGGCTGATCGCCGAGCGGCCGAGCTGGCTGAGCGCATCGACTGGCCGGTGAGGCTGGGCACGAGCGTTCGGCGAGAGTGCCGCTCTTAGACAGCCCTTTGCGACACTCCGCGGCGTGAGCGGTTCGCTCCCAGCGCTGGTCCGCAGATACGTCGAACGGGTTCTTCCGGCGGGACCGGGTGGCGGTCAGGTCGTGCGTATTGAGCAGGCGGGTGAGATGGTGGTAAAGCCGGGCGCTCGTGCCGGTCGGTTCACAGCCCGTGAGGACTTGGTGATCGATCGGGTCTCGTTCGTTTGGCGTGCGAAGTTTCCGATGTTCGGTCCGATCTCGCTGCGAGTCATCGACAGCTACGAAGAGGAGAGCGGCTTGCTGGAAGTGCGTCTGGGCAGGCTGCCACTGCAGCGCAAGCGCGGGCCAGAGCTTTCGCGAGGCCAGGCGTTTCGCTATCGCTGAGCTCGCGTGGGTGCCGCAGGCGATCGTTGCGAACCAAGCCTTGGAGTGGGTCGAGGTCGACGAGAGCACGGCTGACGTAGCGACGCGGGTAGGCACGGACCGGATCGGTGTCCGCTTGATCTTCGACGAGGATGGTGACATCGCGCAGACCATCGCTGAGCGCCCGCGAGTCGAGGCGGGGAATGCCATCACACGCTGGGTTGGCGAATATCGCGACTACCGCGACCTCGGGGGCGTCGTTGTACCCACTCGAGGCGAAGTCCGGTGGGAACTACCAAGCGGGCCGTTTACCTATTGGCGCGCAGCGATCACGTCGTTTGAGCTGCGCAACTGACGTCGCAATCGTCCGCACCGCTCCGAACTCTCGACGGCATGCCGACAGTGTCGGTTTGATCGAGTTCCGACGCGACTCCTCGTAGCCCGATGCAGGAATGGACCGCTTTCGTAGCCCGATGCGGGAATGGACCGCTGCTAGTTCCGGGCTCTGGCGGCGGCGAGCCTGGCATTGAGATCGTCGGCAATTGGCTCGAGGTCCGCGACCATCCGTTTGAGATTCCAAACGAAGCCGTTTCGATTCAGAGCCCAGATGCCGACCGGACTGCCCGCTCGGCGCGTCAACGAGATAGTCGGTTGTCCATTGTTCCCCCGACGCACCTCCGCCACGAACATCTCCGCGTCGCTCAGCGGAACATGCCAGGTCCGAAGCGGGCCAATAGTGGTGATCCCGCCGGGCGCGACCGTCACGCCCGAGGTCAAGACCCGGGTCGCTGCCTTGGCGGCGAACCAGGCAAGTGCGGTCATTGGCGGGATCAGCACAAAGCCCGCAGCCGTGCCTTGTAGCAGGGCGACGATTCCCGCGACGCTCGTCGCGGTCCCGATCGCCGCGAGCATGGCGCACCAGCCGCACCAGAACAGGCGCACCCCGACACGAGCTGTCAACCGATTATTGGCCACCAGACGTCGTAATCGGCGCCCGACGACCACCGCTCAAGTCGGCCGGGCAAGCGCTGTTGCTTTGATCGAGCAGCAGCAACCCCGGCGCCAGCGGCCGGTTGACGTGGCCAAGCGGCCGCGTGCCGCCCGGTGGGCTAGCTGGTCGTAGGCTCACATTTCGCCACAGTGACCCTCAAAAGGAGCGGGACCCATGGCCGATCCTGAATCCGGTCCGATCTGCCCGATGTGCCACGAAGCTCGCCTCGGTCCGACTCACCCGGACTGGTATGTGCTGTACACGGCTGGCTCGACGCCACGAGACCGGGGGCAGCGTGGCCTGCCAGTCGGGGCGCGGACCTGTCCCCAGTGCGAGCACGTCGCGCTCTTCCTGCCGCCGACGCTCGACGCGTCGCGTGGTGGTGAGGGCACCGGCGGGACTGGCGTTCGTGAGCCCCGTCGTCCAAGGCCGGGTGGCGACGTGGACACCGTCGAAATCGAGCCCGAGGACGCCTAGCCCGCCGTCCTGCTCCTCCGGCCTAGAGCGAGCGCTGTCGAGATTCGATCAAAGCAGCAAAGCAAGCGCTTGCCCTGACGCGCTCGTGGCCGACGCCATCGGCGTTGTCGTCTCACAAGCGCCGCGAACCGGCGCGGTCAAGCGGCCAGACGAATGCCTCACGGAAGAGTCGCGTGCCGTGAACCCTGACTGGTTGACGTCGCGCTAGCCCGCCCGGGCATCCGGGTCAACCACCAACACCGCCCAATCCATTACCGTCTGAGCCGCTTGGGCCGCCAGCGAGGTCAGCATCAGCATCGCCGCCCACGATCTCAGCCCCGTACCGAGTGATCGTGTCGCGGACTTTGCGCACCTCCGTTATGCCGGCGCGGATCGTCGCCCGGATCGCGTGGAACGAGCGCAGAACCGGCCGGCGGATTGAGTGCACGACGACGGCGAACACGATCAGCGCCGCGGTGGAGGCCGTGGCCTTGGCCCGGCGTGTCGTGACTTTATCGATCACTTCGCTCAGCACGCCGGCAGCGATGAGCGAGTCCTCAACGATGGTCGGGCTGGATCGCACCTTGCGCACCTGCGCGCCGGGCGCTGCGATGACACGGCGGATGGCGTCCCAAGTCGATGCCAACACGATGATCGTGACGAAGTTCGAACGCCAACCCCTCTGCGCTCCAAACACCACAGCCAACACACGGTGGCGTATCTCGTTGAACACCCGAAACCCGATGATCACGTCGCCGAAAAACCGCCTGGCACCGCTGACCCGGCGAGGCGACGTCACCCACACGCGGGCGTCGTCGAGCTGGTCGGACGCGTAGACCCTGACCTTGCCTGGGATCGCCCACCCCACCACACGAACGGCCCGCCGGAGCCACACGGCATCCGAGACGACGGCGATGCGCTCCCACCGGCGACGCGGCCCGAGGACGAGCTTGGTGTCCGCCCACACGGCGCCGGCCGTGAAGCCCGGGAACTCCCGCCCGAGCACGTAAAGCACCCTGACCTTCCCGTCGCTGGAGACGGCCGCGGCCGCTTCGACCGCCGGGATCAGAACCCTCTCGTAGTCCTCTGCGGTGACCCTCTCGCGCGCCTCGACGCCGACAACCGTTGCCGGAAGGCCGGGAATGCGGGTGAGCACCACAACGTTCTCCTTACCTAGCCGCCAATCCGACCAACGGACGAACGACCGTAGCCCCCGGCAGGCACACCGCATCACCCAGAACGGGTGAACACGGCGAGCGGACACTGCTCGACAGCGCGGAACCTCGCCCGGCGGGACTGCGATTGCTGCCGCTCTACCGGTGCGCAGCTTGACCCTCCGCTCCGCGACGCTGGCGCTTTGGGCTACTTCCCACAGCGCCGCTCCTAGCCCGAAGCGGAGCCGCGGATCGTCTGCTCGGGCTGGCGCAATTGCTCAGATCCGGCAGCCAGCTCAGCGCTGCTGGGTTTACGGCGCGAGCGACAGTAGCGTCCGGGCGCACGAGATGGCTGCCTCAGCAACTCGCTCCCACCCTTCGCTGCTCGGTGCTGGTCTGCCTACGCTGCGGCGCGTCCCACGCCGAGACGTTGCCGCGCGGCCGGGCGATCGACGCCTAGCGCGGCGATCAGCTCGGCGGCGGGATCTGGCGGCTCGAGCTCGAGGACGGTTAGGAGCACCTGTTGCGGGCCGTTGTGGTGACCACGGCGTATCTCTTTGTACGATTTCTCGAGCGCGGTCTTGGCTGCGGGTGTCATTGGCAAACGGTCCCGCAAGACGGCTTTGAGCGTCGGCCTGCCCGGACGTTTGATCGGCTCGTCGATCGGTATCGGTGGTGCGCTGAACGCAGCGCCGATGCCGACGGCGGCGAGCGCATCGTGATCCATCGCGTCGAGCGCGTCGCGGGCTGTCTGTAGGTCGCATCCGAGGGCCTGCGCCAGGACTGGTTCCCTGAGCAGCCCGAGTATCAGGTGCTCGGTGCCGACCTTGCGGTCACCGCGGCGCCGTGCTTCCTCGCGAGCGTCGATGTACGTGCTCCAGGGGTGATACGCGTCGGCTGGTTTCGAATGCTTGGTCATGGGAGTCGCTTTCCGTATTTGGCGTGGACCGATTGGCGGGTAACGCCGAGCGCGTCACCGATCTGCTGCCAAGACCACCCCTGCTGGCGGGCGGTCGCGACGTGGTCCGCCTCGACCCGTTCCGCGAGCCGGTGCAGAGCTAGAGCGGCGCGGAGCCCCAGCGACGGGTCGTTGGACGTGATCGCGGAGGCGATGTCTTCGGCGTTCATGGCTGTCAGTCAAGATTGACAACAGGACGTTTGTCAACCCAAACTGACGCCGCTTGGTCTCGGGACGATCGGTATCCAGTCCCGTGCATCGCGTGTCGCTCTCGCAGGGCGTGGACTGGACGCGTGCGCCCGCATCGAGTCCGGCGACACGCTTCCGGGGGGACGAGGCAGTGGTCTGATTCGAGCCCTGCGCTGCTGCACTTGCTCGCCCGGCGGGCGGAGCGGAAGTGTGGGGCTGCCGGTCCCCCGCCGCGGCGAGCGACCCGCTTCCATCAAGCAACAGTGTGCGCACGGCTCGGCGTCTCGGAGGTGGGCGATCGCCCGAGCGGAGTCGAGCCGCGCCGCGAGTAGGTCATCGGTCTGTCACCCCAGCGGTCCGGTTCATCTCCTTCGGGTGATGGCGGCTCACGGCGCGGTTGATTTCATCACGCGTATCCGGTTCACGGCCGAAAGGAGCGGCTATGCCATTGCTGCGCAGACATCACGACGCTGGCGCAACCCGCTACCGCATGCGGGAGAAGTTGTTCGCAATCGGCGACGACTTCTGGATCGAGACCGAGGGCGGAGACCGCGCGTTCAAGGTCGATGGCAAGGCGCTGCGGATTCGCGACACGTTCATCCTTAAGGACTCCGGCGGCGAGGACCTGTTCAAGGCCCAAGCGAAGAAGCTCCACATCCGCGACACGATGAAGATCGAGCGCGATGACGTCGCCGTGGCGACCATCAAGAAGGCGCTCGTGACGCCGCTTCGCGACCGCTTCTCGATCGAGCTCGCTGACGGCGCCGAGATGAAGGCCAAAGGCAACATCGTCGATCACGAGTACAAGATCGAGCGCGATGGCGATACGGTTGCGGAGGTCTCAAAGCGATGGTTCCGCGTGCGCGAGACATACGGAATCGAGATCGCCCCCGGTCAGGACGACGCCTTGATCCTGGCCATCACCGCCTGCATCGACGAGATGGAAGGGCAATAGCGGATCAATCGCGCGACAAAACGAAGTGTGGATAGGGTGCCGTCGATGACGCCCCGCGACGAAGTGATCCTGCGCCCTGCGATCGCCGAGGATATTCCGTCGATCGCGTCGATCTGGCACCGCGGGTGGCAGGACGGGCACATCGGGCACGTTCCTGAGGAGCTGATAGCCGCGCGCACCGAGCGGTCCTTCTGGAGCCGGGCCGCGCAACGGGTGCCCGACACGACCATCGCCGAGATCGAGGGCGCAGTCGCGGGCTTCGTGATGGTCGTCGACGACGAGGTCGAGCAGGTGTACGTTCGCGAGGAGCATCGAGGCTCCGGGGTCGCGAACGTCCTGCTCACCGAGGCCGAGCGGCGTATACAACACGCCGGGCACGAGACCGCCTGGTTGGCCGTCGTGGCCGGCAACGAGCGAGCGCGTCGCTTCTACGCCAAGTGCGGCTGGGTTGACGAAGGCCCCTTCGACTACCAGGCGCAAGGTCCCGACGGCCCGATCGCGGTGCCCTCGCGCCGGTACGTCAAGGCAGTTGAGCCCCACTCACCCGAGATGTAGCCTGGTCATCGGGCAGGGCAGACTGGTGCGTCCTCGCGCGCACCATCTCTGGTACATCGCGAGACTGCGGACCTCGGCATAGCAAAGAGCGCTCCGCCGGCGTCTCGGCTGGGTTGCCGCCAAGGTTGTCCGCCGGACCGGCGGTGGTCTTATCGTTCGGGTGGTGCGCGTGTTCATCATCTCCGACATGGAGGGCGTCGCTGGGATCGTTCGCTTCGACCAGGTCACCGGCGGTCACTCGATGTACGAGGAGGGCCGAAGGCTCTACACCGGTGAGATCAACGCCGCGGTCCGCGGGGCGAAGGCGGGCGGCGCGACGGAGATCGTCGTGATGGACTGCCACGGTGCGGGGGAGGGATGGACGTTCAACTCGCTGGTGCCGGAGGAGCTCGATCCCGACTGCGAGTACGTGGTCCAGAACCAGTGGACAGAATACGTCGAGTATCTGGAGAGCGGGGTAGACGCGGCCCTGTTCGTTGGTATGCACGCCATGGCCGGGACCGCCGACGGCGTGCTGGCCCACACGGTCAGCGGCTCGTCGTGGTGGCGGCTGCGCTTCAACGGGGTGGAGGTCGGCGAGACGGGCATCAATGCCGCGCTTTGCGGGACCTGGGGCTGTCCGGTCGTGCTGGTCACGGGCGATGTCGCCACCTGTCGCGAAGCCGGAGCGCTGCTCGGGGATGGGCTCACGACGGTCGCCGTCAAGGAGGGTCTCGGGCGCTTCAGCGCCCGCCAATACCCGGCGGCGAGGGCACGCGCCATGATCGAGGAGGGGGCCCGCGCCGCGCTGGCGGATCGATCCGCGGTCGCGCCGTACGACCCGGGCTCGCCGTGCGAGATCCTCGTCGACTACACGACGTCGGATCACGTCGAGAGGTACAGGCATCGGGCTGGGGTGGACATCACGTCGGCGCGGCAGATCGCATCGCGGGCCGAGGACTGGTGGACGGCGTGGCGCCAGTTCTTCTTCTAGGCGAGACCTAGCGGCCGTCGAGGACGAGCCCGTCACCGGTGCTCGCCGGTCGTACCGAGTTGGGCCCGCTTCTCGCGACGACCACGGCCGCCATAGCTACCTTCTCTACGCCACCAGCGCTCACCCGCGCAGTACCCAGCAGCTCGCGTGGGAGTGTTGGACGGCGGCTCCCGCCGGTGCGCCCGTAACCCTCGAGACCGTCGTACGTGCACACGATCGGCTCGTGCAGACACGCTCAGAGTTCGCCTCGGTTCTCGACAGCCACTCACGCGTGCGGCCTGCCCTCGAGCGACTTCAACGCCGGGGATTGGTCGACGAGCGCTACGACGCGTGGTAGATCGTCGACCCCCGCTGTTCAACGAGTGGCTGAGGCGCGCCTCGCCTGTTGCCGGCCGGCCGGCCGCCGGCCCTGTGTGAGGAGGTTCCTGGAGCGACTATCGGTCCAAAGCTGGACCCGCAAGGGGTACCAAGTCCAGCGCTCGATCGTTCGACCAGTTGATCTCAGCCGTGGTTGGGTTCGACGACTCGAAGCTGCCGTTCGTGTGGTGCGCTTGGGGGTCGGGTTAGGGCAACGGCGCCATCGAATATCTCGGGTTCGAGAAACGCCTGCATGAGTTTGTAGTGGGCCCGGTAGCGCAGGGCCTGGTGCTCATTGTGGACGGCCGCGGCGTAGTCGCCGGGATCTGAAGGTCGTTCTTCGGGTAACCGGCGGGCGAGGATCTGGTTGGCTGCCCAGGAGTAGACGGCGTTCGCAGCGGCTTCGACTTCGAGCATCCGGTAGGGGACGTATTCGGGGGCGCGTTTCTTGCTGTAGCCCGCGCGCTTGGCGGCGCGTTCGAGCTCGCGGAACTCGCGCCGGCCCTCGTACACGGTGACGATCCCGGTCTCCGGGTCGAACTCGGCCTCGATCGGCTGATCCTCGCTCTTGCGGGCGATCTCGCGCACCCAGCCGGAGGCGCGGTGGCGGACGATGACGATCTCGAGTTCGGCGGTGTGCTCGCCCGCGGCCGCGAGCACGGCCAGCCGCGAGCCCGGCTCGACGGTCACCCGCGCGCGCACGTGCGCCTGGACCGTGCTGTTGCCACGGGCGCCGGGCGTCGGAACCTGGTTTGAGCGCAACACAACGCTCAGGCCCGGATCGGCCTCGATCTCGACGGTGGTGCCGGGGGGCACCAGCGCGGGAGCTGCGATCAGGGTGACCGTGCGCTTCTCCCCGGGGTGAAGCCGGATAGGGGACTGTTTGAACCACAGCGCCCGCGGCTGCGCCGCGGCGCCGTCGCCCGAAGCCCCAGGCTCGATTTCCTCCATGGCCTCGACGTCTTCGTCCGGCTCTTTTTCTTCTGGTGGCTCGGCTTCGGCGGGGGGCTCGACGACTTGGACGGGAGGCTTGTCAGCGGGATTGGTCCCTCGCCCGGCAGCGGCTGCCCCGGGCTGATCGAAGGCCGTCCTGAGGAGGTCGTTGAGCGCACGCAAGCCGACTTGGTCGCGGGCGCTCAACGCCTTCGAGGCGCCGATCAGGTGAGCGCCAGCCCGGCGCTCCTCGGCGGCAACGATCGGGCGGAGTGCGCGATCGATGGCCTGATACAGACGTTCGACGACCGGGTGGTGCTCGTTCAGACCCGAGCGATCGACCTTGACCACCAGCTCAGGACGCGGGCGCTCGAGCGCGCCGCGCTGGAGCCGCTCGATCGCCTCACAGATCACCTCCCCATAGAGGTGCCGCGCGCCCGGGCGGCCCTCGAAGCTCGCCAGCGTGGTCTCGTGCGCCGCGCGACCCGAGCGGATCACGAGCCCGCCGCGGCGGGTCGCGCGCGAGAAGCCCTGCGTCAACGGCTCCTTGGCCCGCCGCACCACGATCCGCGCCTGCACGTTCGGCGCCACCCTGACCTCGGCATCGAACAGGACCGGCCGCTCGGGATCCGGCTCGGGTGCCGGGTAGGTGACCAGCTGCGCCGTCTGCCCGGGCTGCTCCAGGTACACCGTCCGGCTCGGGTCCTCGAGGACCGGCCGCAGCTGAACCAACTGGGAGACCAGCGCTCGCAGCCGGCCCGCTGGCGGCAGCCTCGGTGCCGCCAGCGGCACGGTCACACGGGTACCCGATACCAGCACCCCGAGGGCGTCAAGGTCAGCGGCGGTGGCCGCCTCCTCGCGGACGTGGGCAAACGCGTATGGCTCATCTCCGGAGGCAGGGAAGAACCACGACTCGACCACGCGCCCGGCGCGGATCCCCTCGATCCGCCCGGCGCCCTGGGCCAGCCACACGTCCCGCAGGCCCCGGCCGAACAGCCCCCGCTGCCCCGTGTGGGGCGTCTGCGCACCGAGCGCACCCAACCGACGGTCGATCAGCTGCACGTCGACCCCCTCGCCATCGTCAGTGCAGCGCAGTTCGTGGCGCCAGGACAACAGCGCGGGGTAGTGCAACGAACGCATCCGCGCCCGCCATAGCGACAGGAACTCCGGGTCCGGCGCATCGACGGCGAGGACTATCCGGCCCGAGGAGCGTCCCGACGCGGCGATCGCCGCGTCGGCGTTCGTCACCAGCTCGGGGATGATCTGGACCAGGTCGACGCCGCCCTGCGCGAAGTTCTCCCGGAAGTAGCGCCCGCGGGCGCGGCCGAACCTCACCGCAGAGGGATCAAGGACCGCGACCGGACACATAGACCAGGGAGTGTCATCGAACTCGCGGACAGAAACATGACGCAACCGGCGGCGATCCGTCCGACCGCGCGTATCGCCGCGGGGCAGATGAGCCGAGCACTCGGGACGCGGTGCGCCTCTTCTCGGATCAACGCGTGGGACGGCAGGACGCTGGGATCGACGCCGTGTGAGATCGGCGAACAGCTTGCTCGGGTTTCTATTGACACTCGACGCGGACCGCGTTAACGGCGAGTAACAGTGAGGGGCCACATTCGGATCGGTCGGGCCCTCCGCGACGAGAGCCTGGGGAGCGGCTCTGTCAAATGCCTCTCCCGACCAGACTCGCCCGAGGGGCCGTCGCTACAACGGGAGGCGCCAGGACGGCCGGTCTGCGAGGACGCCTCGCGGGCACCGGCGTGGCCGCTAACGTCATTGAGGAGGACCGCCCGGGTTACCAGATCGATTCGTGGCTCTTGGGGCAGCGGCGTTAGGCGGCCGTCGTCGTGGTTCTTAGCAGGGGAGGGGTGTGGCGCGGAGTGTCCTCAGTCCAGGGGCTCCACGAGCTCTGTGGCGCGTCGGTCATGCGACCGAGCACTGCGAGCAGCGGCTCGTACCGGGCGCGCACCGCGCGAAAGGCGACCCAGGCAGACCCTCGATCATCAGTCATCGGGACGCCGATGTTCTCAAGATGGCTAAACGCCGCATCGAACTTCTCCTTAGAGAGCATGATCTCCGCACCGGGTTCCGGCGGGCGGTGGGGAATGCCGAGAAAATCGGCGATCGAGATCAATGCGTGGATCCCGGCGCGTAGGCATAACTCGGCGCGGGACTGTCGCGGTATATCGCAGGCCGTGGTCACGAGCGCGGCGCCGTCCAGCACGGCCTCCGAGGCGAGCACCCAATGGTTGCCCGAGTGGGGCGAGCGGAAGAAACTGAGTTGTGGAAAGGTGGTATGGGATTCGCCGACCTCGATAAACCAGTCTTCCCAGTTGTCCCACACCTCCTCCAGCTGATCGAACCGACCGAGCTCCCAGCTGTTGGAGAGCAGGGCCGGACCTGATGGCGGAACGCCGACTCGAACCGGATAGCTCCAACGCGCGCGCGATAGCCGAGCCGTCGACCGTGTCAGTCGTCAGAGACCAAAACACCGCGGCGAACAGAAGCCAAATCAGCACGGCCCAAGTCGTGAGCTGAGCGAAGAGCCCCAACGGCGCCTCGACCGCAAATATCCGGTCCCTGGTGGCGTAGTCGGACCGACCGGTCAGCCGCAGTCGAAATCGGAGCAGCCAGTACACGGCTAAGAAAGCAATGCGCGCAAGCCTCGCCGGCACACCCCGGGGCAACACAACGGTACGGAGCATCGACGCCAGGACCGCGGCGATGCCCACGACCGCCAGCACCCCAACGACGACCCGCACAGCGATCATGAACTGCTCCACTCCTCCACGGAGGTGATCGTTTCAGGTACGGGCCTCGGGAGACGGCACAGGTCGTTGAGGCAAGCCACTCCGGGCGGCCCCAGCGCCTTCCATCGAAAAAGCCAGCCGCCATGGACGCAGGCGAGGCAAGCCGTCGGCGGTGGAGTGGCCGCTCCTCGGCTCGTCAGAGTCGAGCCAAGGTCCGGACAAGCCTCGAGCCGCCAGGAGTGGAAAGGAGCAGGTGCAGCGGGCTGGTCTACCTGGGTGCGGCTACCGACCATCCATTCGCCCGAGCTGCTCGGGCCACGCGCTCGTCGTAGGTGACGATGTGTTTCACCGTCGGGCCCAGGTGCCGAGCGCTCGCGAGATGGATCGCGTCGAGCGACCGCAGTTCGGCGGGCTCCATCCCGCCGGCCTCGGTCAGCACACGGTCGTTGACCCGCAGGAGCTGAATGCGCCGGAGGGCCTCCTCGCCTCGAGCCACAGCCTCGGGGCCGCTCGGCATGAGCGCACGCGCGACCTCGGTGCGCGCCAGGGCACTACTCACGAGAGGCTGACGACGAGAAAGGTAGCGTCGAAGAGCCCTTGACTCAGGCTCCGCGACCACAAGCTTGACGATCGCCGAGGAATCGACGTAGGTGAGCTCTTGCTCAGCGCTCATCCTGCCTGAGCCGAGCCAGCACCGAGGACGGAGACTCACAGCCCGCCGGCAACGGCAGCGGCTCTGGCAGGTCCGCGAGATCGCGGTCGTTCGCTTCGAGATCTCCCGATGCTCTCGATCGCGGGCGTGCGGCGTGCGGCTCCTTCGAGTGCGACGATTCCACACGGACGGACACTCGTTCGTTACGTTCGCACTCGTCGTTCGTGTGGCGCCGACCCGTCAGCTGCGAGAGATTGAGTCGAGGTCCAAGATGAGACGGAAGATAAAACGGTTCTGCGGTCCCGCGGCCGCCGCTGCGCTTGCAGCGGCTGGGTGTTTGGCCGCTGCTTGTGGGGCCGGCGCTGCGCCTACGTCCGAGCAGGGTCCGGCCGTCGCGACATCGACTCAGCAGGCTGATCCCCCACCAGCCTGCTCGGCCAAGCGGCCGGTCGTGGTGCTCGATCCGGGACATTCCGGTGGCCCGAACTTCGACTCGACCGCCGAGGTCGACGGCCGCAAGCCGGTCACCGCCTTCGGCCTCATGTTCCACCCGGTCGACATCGATGGCTCGGGCATCATGGCCATCGACAACGGCGGGGCGCCGGGTGAGCTCCTCACCATGTGGCGGGCGGCACTTCGGATCCAGAAGATCCTCCGCTCCGCCGGCTACACCGCGGACCTCACGAAGTCGAGCGCCAGCGAGAACGTCGGGCTCCTCGAGCGGGTTCGCGAGGCCATCAACGACCACGCGACCATCGCGGTCAGCCTGCACTACACCGGCGGGATTCCGTTCGGAGAGGCCAACGCCCACTTTGGCGTCACGCCCCAACAGGTCGGCCGCTACCGCACCAACGTCTCCAACGGCGACACCATTCGGTTCACCAACGGCCGCGTCGCGGCCGAGTCCCAGCGGGACGCCAGGATCATCCAACGCGCCCGCGCCGCTGCCGGCGACGGGGTAGATGTGGCTCCGCTCGACGACAGTTTCCCCAAGTCCCGTGGTCTACCGGCCTACGGCAACATCTCAATCGTCCAGGTCGTCGACCAGCGGTTCCCGTGGATCTACAACGAGGACGGCGACATCGGCTTCAATTTCCACGCCTACACAACCGGGATAGCCAACGGGATCGAGCGGGCCGTGCCCATCGCACCGTGCCTTCGGCCGCACGCCTGAAGCGCGACCTTCGGAGGCGCTGGAGCCGCGCGGGTGACGAAGACCGCAAGGATCATGGGCGCCGCCTCGACGGTAGGCTGGCGCAGTGCTCGAGGTCTCACGACTGTCTCTCTGTTGCCGTAGGCGGGCCGCAATCGTCATAGTCGGCTGGGTGGCGGCCGTAGTGGCGGTTGGGGGGATCCTGGCCTCACCAGTTTCCGGCGCTGAGCGTGCCAGTGGGTCGAGGGTTCCTTCCGCCACCGGGACGGTGTACATCGAATCGAACTCGTCGGCGCCGGACTCGAACGAGATCCTCGCGTTCCGCTACCGGAACGGTGGGCTCAGCGCGCGGGGTGTCCGACAGTACCCCACCGGCGGGAGCGGCTCGCACGATCTGAGCAACTCCGGGGTGCTCGATGCCGATCAGGAAATCATCGTGAACCCGAGGCGGACGCTGCTATTCGCGGTGAACTCGAGCTCGGATACGATCGCCGTCTTTCACATCCGTGCCGACGGTGGCCTTGTGCCGGTCGCGGGGTCTCCGTTCCCGTCCAACGGAAGTGCACCGTCGAGCTTGGGGCTCGCCGGCCGTACGTTGATCGTGGCCAATAAGGCGCAGGATGGTGTTCGCGACCTGAGCAGCGTTCGGCCCAACTACACGAGCTTTCACGTGCGCCCGGATGGGTCGCTCAGCGACCCGATCTCCACGATCGAGGTTCCGGCCGGCTCCTCGCCTCTTCAGGCCTACGTCACGCCCGATGGCAAAGTCCTCATCTCAAGCGAGGAGACAGGGGTGTTCAGGGCCTTTCGGATCGGTCCCGACGGCCGGTTGAGGCAAGGGCCGGGGTCGCCGCTCCGACTGCCCAAGGCGGTCTTCCCAGGCGGCCAGCGGGTGCCGAACATCTGGCCGGCCGGGCTGATCTCGCATCCGCGACTGAAGATCCTCTACGCGCAGCTGGCCAACCTGTCGGAAACGATCGTCTATCGCTGGGATGATCAGGCCCGCCTCACGTTCGTGCGGGCGCTACCAAATCCCCACTCGTTCCTGCCGTGCTGGACCCACGTGAATGGGTCGGGCACTCGTATGTACTCAGGCAACGCGGGTAGCGACAACCTGACCGTGTTTGACATCGCCCATGACCCGACCGACCCGCGCGAGATTCAGTCGCTTCGGCTCAACGCCCCAGGCAATCCGTGGAACTTCCAGATCGATCCCACCGGACGGGTGATCTTCCTCATCGACATGCGCGCCACTCGACAGATCCCTCCGGGACGCGGCAACCAGCTGCACGCCCTGCGAATCGCCCCGGACGGCCGTCTGACCGAAGAGCGTTCCTCGCCGGTCAACATTCCCGTGCCCATCGGTACCAACCCGATCGGCCTCGTGATCGTCCCCGAACGGCACCGTTAGCACCCCGGCACGTAGCCGAATCCCCGGCGGCGACCGTCTACACCCGGGTAATCCCAATTTGCCGTGGCGGCACGGCTCTGCGGATCAAAGAATACGTTGGTTGCGCGTGCGCCTTACTCCTCTGAGCCTGCCTGGCGGTCACGCATCGCCGTCTGTGGTGTAGCGAAGGTGTGCTTCCTCGACGAGCTTGACCATCTGCCAGTAGGCGATGAGATCCCGCTCGGCGTCCGTCGTGTCAGCGAAGAAGCGGCGGGCAATTGTCAGCTCGCTCCCATCGGGTCCCGCCGCCTGGTCCGCGATCCAGGCCTGGTCGATCCGCCGTCGGGCAATCAAGCCGATTGCCGACTCGATGTCGGAGCCGGTGCAATCACCGAGTCGCTTGAACACGCCGCGACCGATCTCGAGCGACTCCTCTGGATTGACCTCGCCCATCGCCACATGATCTTGTCGCACTCAGACCGATTCGGCAAAACCGCCCGCACGACGGCCGCCCTGCGCGGACAGCAAGACGGCCAGTCCGAGGGAAGCCCGGCGTCGCCAGTTGGGGACGTGGCGGTGGCCGTCGGGCAAAGGTTTTTGCCTGGGGACTTAGGCTGGGATGGGTGCCGATCGCGGAGCAGGCGTGTGCCCTCCCGTGAGAGCCGAGTCATCGAGCGATAGGAGCCGGCAGTGATGACTACAGAAGAGCTAGAGCAGCGCGTCGCGGAACTTGAGAGGACCGTTGAGTCCCTGTCTCGCGTCCTCGCCAGCCATTGGCATCACCGCGTGGACGGAACCGCATTCGTCACGCTCCGTTCACGCCGAGATGAGACCAGTTTTTTCGTTGCTGAGGTGATGGCACACCCAGACATGGCCGAGCAGGTCATTGGTCCAGGCGGCCCGCGTTCGTGAGCGGAGACTAACCACAGGGCATCCCAACTTAGGTTCCCAGGGGTAAAGGTTTATTTTCGGCCTAGGTGAAGGCGGGGATCGCTGTGATCGCGCGGCCCATGATCAGGGTGTGGACCTCGTCGGTGCCCTCATAAGTGCGGACGGCCTCAAGGTTGTTGGCATGGCGCATCGGCGTGTAGTCGAGCGTGATTCCGTTTCCGCCAAGCAATGTCCGGGCTTCGCGACAGATCGCGATCGCCTCGCGCACGTTGTTGAGCTTTCCGAAGGAGATCTGCTCGGGGCGTAGTGTGCCGGCGTCCTTCTGGCGCCCTGTGTGTACTGCGACGAGCAGGCCGTTTTGGATCTCCAGGACCATGTCCACGAGTTTCTGTTGCGTGAGCTGGAAGCTTGCGATCGGCCTGTCGAACTGGTGGCGGCGCAGGGCATACGCGAGCGCCTCCTGATAGGAGTCGTGGGCGGCGCCGAGCGCGCCCCACATGATCCCGTAGCGGGCCTCGTTGAGACAGGCCAGCGGGCCCTTGAGGCCGGTCACGCCCGGAAGGAGGCATTCCCTTCCCAGCCGCACTCCGTCCAACGTGACGTCGCACTGGATGGAAGCGCGCATCCCAAGCTTCGGCTCGATCACGGTAGAGGTGAATCCCGGGGTTGAGGTCTGCACCAGAAACCCGCGGATTCCGGTCTCGGTGTTGGCCCATATGACCGCGACATCGGCGATCGAGGCCAGCCCGATCCAACGTTTGGCGCCGTCTATCACCCACTCGTTCCCATCAAGCCGAGCGGTCGTTTGCATGCTCGAGGGATCGCTGCCGGCATCCGGCTCGGTCAGACCAAAGCACCCGATCAACTCGCCCTTCGCCATTCCCGGCAGCCACTGCTCTTTCTGCGCCTCAGATCCAAACTTGTGGATCGCACTCATCGTCAGCGATCCCTGGACACTCGCGAACGTGCGCAGACCCGAGTCGCCCGCCTCGAGCTCCATCATCGCCAGGCCATACTCCACCGCGCTGCGCCCAGGGCACCCGTAGCCGTCCAGATGCATGCCCAGCACACCGAGCTCGCCTAACTCCCGAGCCAATTCACGCGGGAAACGCGCGGCTTCATACCAGGCGTTGATGTTCGGCCGGATCCGCACATCGACGAACGCCCGGACCCGGTCTCGCAGCTCGAGCTCTTCGGCCGCGAACAAGCTATCCACGTTGAGGTGATCAACCGCGCTAGGGGCGATTCCGTCAGTCGATTTGGCCATCGCAAAGCTCCTTAATCCCCGTTCTCTCGATATCGGTATCTAAGTACGTGGCGTTCGAAACCACTGAGGTGGCCCGACTAAGCTAAGAGCGTGAGTAACTACTCGGCCTAGGTCGTGGCTACGGATCCGGTGGGCGCCTCGCCTGATAGACAACCAAGCGATGAGCGGCCCGGAGGAGCTTGGAGGTGGTCACGCCCGTGCCTCGGATCGCGACCGCTATAGGGTCGCGGAGGAATTACGCATCCACTGCGCTGAGGGTCGGCTCGAGGTTGAAGAACTGGAGCGGCGTCTTGAGCGTGCGATGTCCGCAAGCACGATCGGAGAGCTGGCCGAGATGGTGTACGACCTTCCGTCTGTCCCCGTTCCAGACCCGATTGAGGCGGCGTCGACCAACGTTGCCGTTGGACCGCGTGGCATCCTTCCTTTCACCCGGCGAATCGAGGTGCCAGCGCCGATCGATCGCCTACGTAGGACCGTCCTGGACACGGTTGCGGTAGGGCTGAACGGCAACGGTTACGAGCTGATCTACCAGGACCCGACGACGCTCACCTTTCAGCGGTCGTTGAAGGAGCGCGTGACAATCGATCTAGAGGAGCGTCGTACGGGCCGCACGACAATGATCGTCTACGGTCGCGCGTCGCAAAGGATTCGTAAGCAATTCGCCAGGCTTCGCTTTTAGGCACAACTCGAGGGCGACGCTGGCGCTAGTCAGCCCCACCAGTCGCGCTGGCCCTCGACGTCTTCGCGCGGAGCGTCGCCGAGACTGGGCGCGCCGATGACGAGGATCTCGAGGCCCTCCGTCCCGGCCTCGTAGCCTCGCCACGTACCGGGCGGGACGCGCACCGCGTCCCATTCCTTGAGCTCGACGATCTCGTCGTCGACCTTCATCCGCCCGCTCCCGCGCACGACCACGTACACCTCCTCTTGTTTCTTGTGCGTGTGGCCGTACGGAAAGCGGTAGCCGGGCGGGACGCGCTGGTAGGTCAGGCCGGATTCCTCGAGCTCGAGCGCCGCGGTCGCCGCGCGGAACTCGAGGTCCGGCGCGCCGTCGAACCTAGAGCCGAGGTCCTCCAGGTCCTCCCTGAGGTTCTTGAGCGTGAACGGCACGGCGCAATCCTATGGCACCTCCGGACTGGGGTCACCCGATCTGATGCGTCAAGCACTACGGTGCCACCTTCCTCCCCAGCGGCGCTCCCCGATCAGACAGTTGGCGGTCCCGGCCCGATGGAATCGCGCGACGATCCAGCAGACCGTCAGGGCGCGAAATGGGCAGCGCGAAAGCCCCACCGCTCGACCAGCCAGCGCGGGACGACCTCGTCAAGGGCCCGCTCGAGCTCACCGCCGGCTTCCGGGTCGACCACCCACCAGGACACCAGGGCGTCGGCGCCGTCGGGAGCGCGGTTCTCCGGTGGGTCGATGTACACGCAGCCGAGCAACTCGGTCTCGTCGTGATTGAGCACTGCGTAGTTGAACGATATGTGACGCGCGATCTCGTCCTCGTGGCGGGCTAAGTCCTTGCGGTCGGCCTCATATGTCATGTCGGCCGGTGGCCATCCCCACATCTCGCGATATTTGGCCCACAGTCGCTCGCGCGACCCCATTACGGCGGGGTAGTCGATGTCGACATCGCTCTCGCGTATCGGTCGGAGGTGATGCCCGGTCGCAAGGTCCAAGCGCTCCGGATGCGAGAAGTCATCGGCAAGCCACGACACCCATCGCAGCGTAGTGGTCGTGCCCGAGCGACCGAGACCCTTGGCGAAGCCTCGATGCCCGCGATGGATTTGACCGTCTGCATGGATCTAACGCGAGAACCCACCGAAGGAGCCTTGTGATGATCAGCAGTACAACAATCGCCAACAGCTCAGTTCTCGTGACCGGGGGCAACCGCGGCCTCGGGCGGGCGCTCGTCGAGGAAGCACTTAGAAGGGGCGCGAAGCGGGTGTATGCCGGGACTCGGCGGCCGTATACCCACCTTGACCGCCGTGTCAGCCCGCTGGCGCTCGACATCACCGACCCGGCGCAGGTCCAGGCCGCGGTTGAGGAGGTCGGCTCGCTCGACGTCCTGATCAACAACGCCGGTGTGTCGCTGCCCGACGACCTCCGTGGCCGTGACCCACTCGAGCATCACCTGGCGGTCAACCTGTACGGCACCTGGGACGTGACCCAGGCGTTCCTGCCAGCGCTGACGCGCTCGCACGGGACGATCGTCAACGTCGTCTCGCTGGCGGCCGTCGCCGCGGTGCCGGTGCTGCCCGCCTACTCGATCTCGAAGGCCGCGTTGTTCGCGCTCACGCAGTCGCAGCGCGCGCTGCTGGCCGCGGACGGAGTCACGGTTCACTCCGTAATGGCGGGCCCAATCGACACCGACATGGTCCGCGGTCTCGAGATCCCGAAGACCGCCCCGGCAGTAGTCGCACGCGGCGTGCTTGACGGGGTCGAACGCGGAGAGGAGGAGATTTTCCCCGACCCGATGTCCGCGACCCTGGCTGCCGGCTGGTCCGCCGGGGACATCAAGGCGCTCGAACGCCAGAACGCCGCGCTAGTCCAGCCCGAGCCGGTCGCCGCGACATGACGGTTCACACAACAGGAACCCGCGCCGAATGGGAGGCCGCCCGCGCCGTCCTGCTCGAGCGCGAGAAGGAGCACACTCGTCTGGGCGACGAGCTCACCCGCTCTCGCCGCGAACTGCCCTGGGTAGCGGTCGAGAAGCAGTACGTGCTGCGGACGGCGAACGGACCGAAAACGCTGGCGGAGCTGTTCGACGGCCGCTCGCAGCTGCTGATCTACCACTTCATGTTCGGCCCTAGCTACGAGGAAGCGTGCCCGACCAACTCATCGATCGCCGACGCGGTCAACGGCCTGCTACCGCATCTGCAGGCACGCGACATAACGTTGATGCTCGTTTCGGGCGCGCCGATCGAGAAGCTGACCGGTTACCGCGAACGGATGGGCTGGGATCTCAACTGGGCGTCCAGTTACGGCAGCGACTTCGACGTCGAGCTTGGCTTCTCCAGCACCGAGGAGGAGACCCGCGCGTGGGTCGAATCTCCGCAGTCGGCGGGTTTGCCGCCGATCGCTCATCGCAACGCGCGTGCGAGCGGCACCGACCTCGTCGGCTATCTGACCGAGGGCTTCGGCTTCAACGCCTTCGTGATGGACCACGGCACGGTCTACCAGACGTACTCCACCACCGGCCGCGGCGTCGAGTTCCTGATGACCTACTACGGAGTCCTCGACCGCGCGGCAAACGGACGCGACGAAGGAGACGGGTTCCAGCTGTGGATCCAGCGCCGCGACGAGTACGACAGCGAGCAATGAGTCGCCCGATGATCGAAATCGGTGGCGCGAGTAAGTGCCGGCCGGTCGTGCACTTGGAGCTGCATACCAGCGACCGGGAGGCCTCGAGTCGGTTCTACTCCGACCTGCTCCAGTGGCAGACGGAGCGGATCGACACCAAATGGGGCAGCTATCACGCTCTCAACCTCGGTTCAGGCCTAGACGGCGGGATCGTCGAGTGCGGGACGCGCCCCGCCAGCTGGCTGCCGTACGTCGCGGTCGATCGGATCGAAGCGACAACAGAGCTGGCTCGCCGGCTCGGAGCGCGGGTGCTTCTCTCCCCGCGAGAGGGCCCGGCCGGCTGGCGCGCCGTCCTGTCCACGCCCGCTGGCGGGGAGATCGCGCTTTGGGAGCCCAAACCGCAGCCAGGTAAGTTGGCGTGATGAACGAGCAGCAGCTGCTCGAGGCGGCAAGCGAGGGAGACGAGCGGGCATACGCCGAGCTCGTCGAGGCGCACCGGGGGCCGCTATACGCGCATTGCTACCGGATGCTCGGCTCGGTGCACGACGCCGAGGATGCCGTGCAGGAAGCGCTGCTGAAGGCGTGGAAGGCACTCGGCCGCTTCGAGAGCCGCAGCTCGGTGCGGACGTGGCTGTACGCGATCGCGACGAACGTCTGTCTGCGGATGATCGAACGACGGCCCTCGCCCCGGGTGTTGCCGTTGGACTATGGGCCGCCGTCTGACCCGCACGGGCCGCTCGGGCCGCCGCTGCTCGAGTCACGCATGGTCGAGCCTTATCCCGACCGCGAGCTCGGACTCGCCGAGGGGCTTGCAGGGCCCGAGGCACGCTATGAACAGCGCGAGGCGATCGAGCTGGCATTCATCGCTGCGCTCCAACACCTCCCGGGCCGCCAGCGGGCGGTGCTGATCCTCCGCGACGTGCTCGGCTTCTCCGCCGGCGAAGTCGCCGACGCGCTCGACACAACCGCGACCTCGGTCTACAGCCTGCTCCAGCGCGCGCACGCGACGATCGACGAGCGCCTGCCGGACCGCAGCCAACAAGCGACGCTCCGCGCGCTCGACGACAAGCAGCTGCGCACCATCGTTGACCGTTACACCGAGGCTTGGATCCACAACGACGTCGACACGATTGTCGGAATGCTCACCGAGACCGCAACACTCGCGATGCCGCCGATCATCAGCTGGTACCGCGGACGCGGGCCGATCGAGATCATGTTCCGCACTGTCGCGTTCGCCCACGGGCGCAGCTGGCGAATGCTGCCGACCTCGGCGAACGGTCAGCTGGCCGTGGGCACATACGAACGTGACAACTCGGGCGTCTACGCCCCCCACGGCGTGACGGTCCTGACGCTGCGCGGCAACAAGATCGACCAAATCGTCGCCTACCACGGCCCGTGGATGCTCGAGCGGTTCGGGCTTCCGCAGCGGGCCTGACGCCAGACGCGAACGACACCGCCGCCGGATTCGCGCTGGAAAGATCACCGCGAAGTCGGGGAAGATCACGCACGAGTCGATCGGCAGGCTCACTCCCGGCCGCTACACCCTGCTCATCAGCACCGGTCGGGGCTCCAGCCGCAAGCTGCTCCTGACCGACAGGTTCCGGCTGCAGCCTGAAGACGGGTAGATTTGATCGGTGGCATCAGGAGTTGCCTACGTCGGCATCCGTGGACCCCAGCCTGGCTACGGACATGGTGGACCACGAGTCGTGGGCGTCATCCGTAACGGCGAGAAACGCACGTTGACGCTGGCCGATGAGCGATATCTGCGCCAAGAGAATTTCGAGTGGGGATATGACGGAGCTGGACCGGCGCTGCTTGCGCAGGCGATCCTCAACGACTTTCTTGGCATCGAAGTGGACGTGCTCGTTGCCCGGATCTTCATGCGGGAGGTGATCTCGCGCCTTGCGTCGGAATTCGAACTCGACGGACGCGATATCGCCCGCTGGCTGAGCGACCGCCTCGGCGCCGCATTACGCGAGGAAGCGCGCGCATCTCTGTAGGGCGTCCGGACTCGCGGGCGCTCGCAGATAGTCCATCCGCCTGCTGGCTTAGAGTCGCGAACACATGTTCGACGTCCGCTCTGATTCGCGATCGCAGGAGATGCCCGTGTTGCTCGCCGAGGAGTCGCCCTGGTTCGAACAGCTGAATGTCGACCAGCGGGCGGCGGTTCGGCATCCGGGCGGTCCGCTGCTGATCTTGGCGGGGGCGGGAACCGGTAAGACCACGACGCTGTGCGGACGGGTCGCATGGCTCGTCGCCGACGGGGTAGCGCCGGAACGCATCCTGCTGCTGACGTTCACGCGGCGCGCGGCGCGCGAGATGTTGCAGCGCGCGCGGGCGCTGGTGGCGATGCCGAACGGCGCTCGCGGCGTGCTCGGTGGCACCTTCCATTCCGTCGCCCATCATTTCGTCCGCCGGCACGCGGCGGCGCTCGGGCTGCCGGCAGGCTTCGGCGTGCTTGACGCGGGAGACGCGGCCGACGTGCTCGATCTCGTGCGCGAGGAGCACGGACACGCCGAGCGTGGGCGGCGGTTTCCGAAGAAGAGCACGCTGCTCGATATCTACTCTCGCACGGTCAACGCGCAGCGACCGCTTTCCGAGGTGCTCGCCGAGTCCTTTCCGTGGTGCGAGGAGCACCAGGACGACATCGCCGCGCTCCTCAGGGCGTACACGGCTCGAAAGCGCGCGCTCGGGGTCATCGACCTCGACGACCTGCTCTTGTATTGGCGAGGTCTTGCGACCGACGAGGTCGTCGGAGCGCAGATCGAGGCGCAGTTCGATCACGTGCTGATCGACGAGTACCAGGACGTCAACGGCCTGCAGGTCGACATCGTCCGCCACCTGCGGCGGGAGTGCCGGGACCTGACCGCGGTCGGAGACGACTTCCAGGCGATCTACGGCTGGAGAGCCGCGTCGGCGCAGCACATCCTCGACTTCCCCGCCCACTTTCCCGACGCCACGGTGGTCACCTTGGAAAGCAACTACCGGTCGACCGAGCCGATCCTCAACATCGCGAACGCGTTGTCAGCGCAGGCTGAGCGCGCCTTTCCCAAGCAGCTGCGGACCGATCGCGAGGGCGGCGTCGCGCCTGAGCTGGTCTTCTGCCGCGACGAGTCCGCGCAGGCGAGCGAGATCGCCGACCGTGTGCTCGAGGCCAGGGAGCGAGGGATGGACCTCCGCCAGCAGGCCGCGCTCATGCGAACCTCGCACGACAGCGCCCTGCT
This sequence comes from uncultured Solirubrobacterales bacterium, assembly GCA_963709205.1. GTDB lineage: Bacteria > Actinomycetota > Thermoleophilia > Solirubrobacterales > Solirubrobacteraceae > Palsa-465. Next base: position 614,275 of record CAVPVP010000027.1, on the reverse strand, counting down.
GGAGCTCGAGCTATCCCGACGGCAGATCCCGTTCGTCAAGTACGGCGGCCTGCGCTATCTCGAAGCCGCTCACGTGAAGGACCTGATCGCGCTGTTTCGCCTAGCCGACAACCCAGTGGACGAGATCTCGTGGTTCCGCGTGCTTCAGCTGCTCGAGGGCGTGGGTCCGGCGACCGCCCGGCGCGTCCTCGACCTGCTCTTGACCGCGGACGGCGACGTGCTCGCCGCGTGGCCGGTCGCGCGGGAGAAACTCCCCGCCGACGCCCGTCCGCTCGCCGACGGCGTGATTCAGGCATTACGTGCAGCCCGCGGAGAGGCTGCGGCCGGCGTGCGGGCGGAGCTGCTCGGCCAATCGCTCGCGCCGTTGATCAAGGCGAGGTATCCCGACGGCGCGCTGCGCCTCCAAGACCTCGACCAATTGGTCGCTGCCGCACGCGAGGCGTCGGCGCTGGGCCACTTCATCTCGGATCTTGTTATCGATCCTCCCACGTCGAGCTCCGACCTCGCCGGTCCGCCGCATTTGGATGAGGACTATCTCGTGCTTTCGACGATCCACTCCGCCAAGGGCCTTGAATGGCACGCCGTCCACGTCCTCGCGCTCTATGACGGCAACTTTCCCGCGTGCATGGCCGCCGGGTCGCCGGAGACGATCGACGAGGAGCGTCGGCTGCTTTACGTCGCGATGACCCGCGCTCGACGCCAGCTCCACCTCTACGTCCCGATCCGCTACTACCACCGGCCCCACGGACTCGACGACGCCCACGGCTACGGAAAGCCGTCGAGGTTCCTCACCGACGAGGTCCAATATTGCTGCAGCATCGTCCGCCCGCCGGACCCGGTTACCTCGATCGAGCCAAGTCCAAGCAGGCGCCGGATCGAGGTCTCGATTGACGCCTTATTCGAATAGCCCACGAGCGCCGCCGCCCGCCACGACAGTGACGCGCGCCGCGATCCTGATAAGAGCTCCGCACCCTTGCGAGCAGCGCCGATCCGTAGGAGGCTACGACGATGGCCGGGACGAAGATTGTCGGACTGGGCGGGTCGCTCCGTGAGCCGTCCCGTAGCCGGGCGGCGCTCGAGTTCGCCCTCGATGGCGCGGCTGGGGCTGGCGCCACGGTCGAGTTGCTCGATCTCCGGGTCCTCCAGCTGCCGATGTATAGCCCCGAGCTCGAGGCCGACGCCCCAGGCGTCGTCCACCGGCTGATCGAGACCTGTTATATGGCCGACGGGATGCTATGGAGCAGCCCGATGTACAACGGATCGGTCTCGGGCTCGTTCAAGAACGCGATCGACTGGCTGCACGTGCTCGGGACTCGCGAGCCGCCATACCTTCATGACGAGGTCATCGGCTTGATCAGCGCCGCTGGCGGAACCCAGGGACTGCAGGTCGTCAACACGATGGAGTTCTCGGTGCGCTCGCTGCGGGGATGGGCGGTGCCCTACGTGGTCCCGGTGCCACAGGCTGCGCGGGTCTTCGCAGACTCCGGAGAGGTCCAAGACGCCATGGTCGAGCAGCAACTGAGGCTGCTCGGCGAGGAGGTGGTGCGCGTCGCCCAACGGTTCGCACGAGACCCCGCGCTTCATCGGCAGGTCGAGTGTGATGAAGCGGCCGAGCGCGTCGGCCAGGCGTGATGCCTCTCGGTCCGATGGCTTGACCGGCGAGGTCCGCCTCCCGTCGTCGCTCGCGGCAGGGCACCCTTGGCTGAGCATGGCTACCTTCTCCTAGGAGACCCATGGCCCTAACCGACGAGCAAGCCCGCGTGAAGGCCGCCTACGAGGCGGTGAAGGATGTCCTTCCGACGGCCGGCTACGCGTACGTGCTGGCCTGCCGCCGCCAGCTCCCTGAGATCGACTCACCCGAGGCGCTGGCCGAGTACCGGAAGCTGGCCGAAGAGGCGGAAACGCTAGCCGCGATGGTCGCCGCCAGCCGCAACGCCGCCTGACTCGGAGGCAGCCCTCGGTCTCATCGCGCGTAGCGCGAGGTCTCTGCGCTCCCAGCGTTACGGCGCAGGCGATACGGTCACCGCGATGTCCGACGCTTCCGGGAACTCTCCGTTTGACCGGGACGAGATCGCGGCACTGTACGACGCCGTGCCGTTTGCGGCGGACATTCCTTTCTACGTCGATCTCGTCGCTGGTGCCGGACGGGTGCTGGAGCTGGGGTGTGGCACCGGACGCCTGCTTCTGCCGTTGGCGGAGGCCGGCTCCCAGGTGGTGGGTGTGGACGCATCGCGTGCGATGCTGGCTCGAGCGCGGCGACGACTGGCTGACGCGCCGCGTGAAGTCCGGGAGCGCGTGGAGTTGCGGGAGGGTGACATGCGGGCGCCGGAGCTCGCGGGTCGCTTTGACGCCGCGGTGGTGGCGACCAAGACGTTCTTCTACCTGATGACACCGGGCGACCAACGCCGGATGCTCACAGCCGTCGCCCGGCTGCTAGAGGCGGGGGGCGTGGTGGCGCTCGACCTGCTCAACCCCACTCCCGAGTGGCTCTATCGTGCCGCAGGAAGCGTCCGGCAGGACGTCGCCGGAGAGGTTGGCGAGGCGCGGGTGCTCCGGACCGAAACGGTTGTGAGCACCGACCCCACCGTCCAGCGTCGGATCATGCGTTCGGTGTATGACGTGGTGGAGAAGGATGGGACGGTGCGAAAGCACGTCGTGGAGTGGGGGCTGCGGTACACGTACCTGTTCGAGCTCGAGTACCTCCTCGAGATCTGCGGCCTCGAGGTTGTGGCGGTCAAGGGCGGCTATCGGGACGAGCCGTTCGAGGCGGACTCACCGATCATGCTCGTGACCGCTCGGCGGTGAGGGCCCCGCCGAGCTCAAGCGCTTGAACGAGTGAGCTGGCAAGTGGGACGTTGCAAGCCTTGAGCGCCTCGCGCGGGTGGGGGCCGGCCTCCATCAGTACGCAACGGATATGTGCGGCCCGGGCGGCGGTAGCGTCGTCCGTCGTGTCGCCAACCATCAGGATCTCGCCGTCGATGGCGGGGGCGATGGCTTCGAGGTGGCGCAGCAGGTGCTCGGTTTTGCCGCCGCCCCCTTGGACGCGTAGACCGTCGACGCGCACGAAGGCATCGTCGATCCCCAGTTGACGCACCAGGGCGACAAGTTCATCGTGGTCCCACATCGACAGCAGCGACTGGGTTAGCCCGGCGGCGGCCACCGCGGCCAGCGCCGCGCGCGCGTCGGTGGCCAGACTTGCCTGCCCTTTGTGCTCGCGATAGGTGGCGAGATAAAGACTGTTGAGTGCGCGCCACTCGTCCTGGGCGACCGGACGCCCGAGAACCGCGGCGTAGAACCGCTGCACAGGGCGCGTGAAGTGCGCGCGATATGCGGCGGCGTCCAGTGGTGGGCCGCCGACGGAGGCGCAGGCCCGCGCGGCCGCCTTCACGACGACGTGAAAGTCGTCATAGAGGGTGCCGTTCCAGTCCCACACCACGTGCGTCACCATCCGGGGCTATTGTGCCGCCTCGGCCAGGGTCGCGAAGAACGCGTCGGCGGTCTGGGTCCACGTCGGCAGGCCAGCGGCTGTCCGCCGGGCGGCCGCGCCCATCGCGTCGCGCAGGCAGGCGTCCGTGCTCAGCAGGCTGATCCGGTTGGCGAGCGCGCCGACGTCTCCTGGCGCCACGAGGAAGCCTTCGCGTCCGTCCTGGGCCAGGTGCATGAGGTTGCCGGCCCGCCAGCCGATGACCGGCAGCCCGGCGCTCATCGCCTCGCCGTAGACCGTCCCGTAGGGCTCGCGTATTGCCGGCAAGACGAAGATGTCGGCTGCGGTGTAGCAGCCCGCAACTCGCGCGCGGGCCAGGGCGCCGTGCACGACCACGCGACCTGTCAGGTCGCCACGGCCGATTCGTCGCCATACCCGCCTCGCGTAGCGGGAGTCGAGGTCGGTGCGCCCCACCAGGTGCAGCGTGGCCGTGCCGGGAGGGGTCTGGCTCAGCGCCTCGAGCAGCTCGACGATGCCCTTGCGCGGGACCCAGTTGGCGACGCACAGCAACCTCGCACCCGGTCCGGCCAGATCCATCGGGTCCGAGGACTCGATGCCCTCGAGCGGATCGCGGCCCGGAGGGATCAGCTTGAGTCGCCGCCGCGGGTATCCCGCGGACGCAAACGCCTCGAGCAGCGTCTCGCTGGCAGCCACGATCGTGCGAGCTCTTCGGTATGCGCGTCGATCGAGAACGGCGAGGAGTGCTTGGCTCGGGCGACCGTGGTCGATGCCGCCCGGCGGCTGGTGGACCATCGCCACCAACGGCGGCCCGCACGGGGCCAGACGCGCGGGCCACGCCCCGAGATGCGCGGCGACGATGCTGTCCAGCACCACCACGTCGCAGTCGGCCGCGGATGCCAGTAGGCGCCGCGCCGCTAGAGCCCCGGCCCCTAGATATCGCTCGGGGACGCACAGAAACGACAGCCGCGCGCGGTGCTTGGGGGCGGCCTCGGCCATGCGTCGGTGGTAGAGATAGCCACCAGTCACGGTCTCCGGATCACCGAGCGTCAGCAGGGAGATCTCCAGCATGCGCATAACCCACGTCGCCCCCACCGCGTTTGGCGCAGAAGGGATCCTCGGGGGCGGCGAACGCTACCCCCTCGAGCTTGCCCGCGCGGTCGCCCACGAGCTGCCCTGCGAGCTGGTGACGTTCGGGACGCGGCCCGGGGTCGTCATCGAGCCGAGCGGGCTGCGAGTGCGCACGCTGCGCACGTTCGCGCGCGTGGGCGGGCACCCCGCGCACCCGCTGGCTGCCGCGCTGCCCGGGGCGCTCGGCGCAGCGGAGCTCGTCCATGCCCACCAGTTGAAGGCGGCGCCGACCCGTGTCGCGGCGCTGGTCACCGCCGTCAGGCGCCAACCGCTCGTGGTCACCGATCACGGCCTTCAGGGCGGCGATTGGCGTGGCGTGTTGCCCCGGCTGGTCGCTCGCTTCTTGACCGTCTCGGAGCATTCGGCCGAGGTGCTCGACCTGCCATCGGCCAGGGTGCGCGTCATTTACGGCGGCGTTGACACCGACCGCTTCCGCCCCGACCCGCAAGAGGACCGTGAGGGCGCGCTGTTCGTGGGGCGGATCACGCCGCACAAGGGCCTCGACCGCCTGATCGAGGCGCTACCCCCCGGCGTCCGGCTCACTGTCGTGGGCAGCGCCGGACACGATCCGCGCCCGCCCGAGAGCGACTATCCCCGGCTCCTGCGCCGGCTGGCGCAGGGCAAGGAGGTCCGCTTTCTCGGCCCGGTGAGCGATGCTGAGCTGGCCCGGCGCTATCGCCAGGCCGCGGTAGTGGTCATGCCGTCGGTGAACCGGACCTGCTACGACCGTCCAATTGTCGTCTCCGAACTGCTGGGCCTTGTCGCGCTGGAGGCGATGGCGAGCGCCACACCGGTGCTCGCGAGCCGGATCGGTGGCTTGCCCGAGGTCGTCATCGATGGGGCGACGGGCAGGCTCGTCGAGCCCGGGGATGTCGCAGCGCTGAGCGAGAGCCTGCGTGAGCTGGTGAGTGCGCCCTTCCTCGCGCGCTCGCTCGGCGAGGCGGGCCGGCAGCACGTGTGCGAGCGCTTCACCTGGTCGGCTTGCGCAGCACGATGCCTGGCGGCCTACGCCGATCTCAACGCCGCGTGGTAGCCGCCGAATGCCGTCGGCGACTCCCAGACGCGGACGGCGAGCGCCTGGCCGCCGGCCGCCCGGGCGGCCTCGGCGAGCTGGTCGAAGATCCAGCGGGCGAAGACCTCGACGGTGACAGCTTCCGCACCGGCCGGCCCGATGCGCTCGTCGAGATCGGCCTCCTGCACGCCCGAAAGCGCTTCCTGGAGTGCCGCGTCGAGCACGTCGAGGTCGATGCCCATCGCCCGTTCGTCCAGTTGCGCGCAGCCGACCACGACCTCGACGCGGTAATCGTGTGCGTGGCGCTCGCCCTCTGGCCCCTCGACGCCGGGCATGACGTGGAAGGCGCGCACGGTCCGGATGGTGCCGGTCTCGTACATCGCGTCAGTCGTAGCACAGCGCGACGTGCAGCGCTTCCGGCGCGCCGCCGTCGAGCAGCTCGAAAGCGTCGCGCACGCGCTCGACCGGGAGCTCGTGCGTAGCCAGGTCCGCAAGCGGCAGCTCGGGGAGCAGGCTTCGCGCGACCGCGCGCCGTCGCGTTAAGGACCAGTCCGCGGTCTGCGCCGCCGGGATCGAGGACACCTGTGTGCTGCGAATCGTCAACCTGCGACGGTGGAAGGCCGCTCCGAGCGGCAGCGCCACGGGATTGGTTCCATACCACGAGGCCACGAGCGCCGTCCCCTCGTGCGCCAGCAGGTCGAGCGAGGGACCAAGTGCTGTTGGGCTCCCGCTGGCCTCGACGACTAGCGGCACTCCGCGCCCGCCGGTGACCTCCGTCACGATCGCTGAGAGCTGCGCGGGCTCGACGGCCCGTACGCCGAGACTGGTGGCGAGCTCGCGCCGGAACGGTCTCGGCTCGGCGGCGACGACTCGCGCGCCCGCCCGCTCCAGCAACAGCGACACCAGGATGCCAAGCACGCCGAGTCCGAGGACGACGACATGATCGTGTGCCACGGGGCCCGCATCCAGGGTGGCTTGAAGGGCCGTCTCGACGAAGGGGAATAAAGTGGCTTGCCGAGCCGCCGCGCGATCGAGCACCACGACATCGGCGCCGGCGGCGACAAAACGGTCCTGATGCGGATGAAAGGCAAAGACCAGCGATCCTTCCTCGACCTCGGGTGTGCGGGAAGTCTCGACTCGTCCCACGCACGCGTAGCCGTAGCGGAACGGGAACGCGAAGGTCCCGCCGAAAGCCTCCAGACGCTCGTCCAACGACAATCCGGGGTCGATCTCGCCCCGGAACGCGAGCAGTTCGCTGCCGCTGCTGATCCCCGAGCGTTCGGTACGGACGAGGACCTGCCCTTCAGCGAGGTCGCTGAGCTCGACCTCGACCAGCTCCACGCGGCGCGGAGCGGTGAACTGCACCGCTTGGGCCTTTTCACGCGTTCTGGGCAACGGACTCCATGATGCCGCGTCGTGTCGTTTCGGTGCCGCTGCCCACCGCGTTTGGGACCTTCGACGCGCACGCGTTCGAGGTCGAGCGAGGCGTTGTGCACCTGGCGCTGGTCAGGGGCGACCTGGGCGATGGGCGCAGCGTGCTGGCTCGCGTCCACTCGGAGTGCTTGACCGGAGATGCCCTGGGCTCGCTGCGCTGTGACTGCGGGGTCCAGCTGCGCGCCGCTTTGCGCGCGATCGCGGTCGAGGGTCGCGGTGTGCTCGTCTACCTCGGCGGCCACGAGGGGCGAGGGATCGGACTGATCGACAAGCTCCGGGCGTACCTGGAACAGGACGCGGGGGCCGACACCGTGGAGGCCAACCTGCGCCTCGGGCTGGGCGCCGACGAGCGCGAATACGGGTCGGCGGCAGCTGTCCTGCGCGAGCTCGGCGTTCGTTCGGTGCGCCTGCTGACCAACAATCCGGCGAAGGCCGCGGGCCTGCGCGCGGGTGACATCGCCGTGCAGAGAACGGAGCTGCTCGCCACCGCCGCAAACGGGCACGACCGGTCCTACCTCGAAACCAAGGCGAGTCGGCTGGGGCACGTCGATCCGGCCGGCCGGCCACTGGCCGAGTACGCGCCGGCGCCAGTCGACGTGGGGGCGCTGCTGGGGGCCGGTTCGGGAAGGAGCGGGCCCCGGGTGGTCCTCAAATACGCCCAGACGCTCGACGGCCGGATCGCCACCGCGACCGGGGACTCGCGCTGGATCAGCTGCGAGGCCGAGCGAGTCGTGTCGCACGGCCTTCGTGCGGCGTGCGACGCCGTGCTCGTGGGGATCGGCACCGTGCTCGTCGACGACCCGCAGCTCACCGTCCGGATGGTGGCGGGAGCGTCGCCGATGCGGGTCGTGCTCGACAGCTCGCTGCGCGTGCCGCTGGAGGCCAAGATCCTATCGGCGGACGCCCACACCCTCGTGCTGACGAGCGAGGACGCCACGTCCTCACGCCGGCAGGCGCTGCGCCGGCACGGCGCCCAGGTCGTGGCGGTGCCTCGCGCCCCCGGTGGTCTTGACCTGCGCGCCTGCCTGGAGGCGCTGGAGGAGCTCGGTGTCGCGACGGTGATGGTCGAGGGAGGCGCGCGCGTGCTCACCTCCCTGCTTAGCGCAGGCCTCGCCGATCGGTTAATCGTCGCCATCGCCTCCCGGATCATCGGCGCCGGGACCGAGGCGGTCGGCGCGCTCGGCATCACCTCGGTGGCCGACGGCTTACAGCTCGCCAACCGCTCGCTGTACGTGGTGGGCGACGATGTTCTCGCCGCCTGGGACGTCGTACCTGTGATCTGATTCACCGTCAGGTTGCGTGCGGTCTAACTCACTCGGCGACCAGGTCGGTTTGAGGGTGCCACACCGCGGTTAAGCTTTAGGTCGATGGCACGCTCACTGGCCGCCACCGCTGCAGCCCAGCAGTGGCTCGACCCGGTGGCGGAGTGGCTCCAGCCGCGCTTGCGGCGTCTGCTGAGCGACGCCAGCGTCGGCAACTTGCTTGACGGCGTCTGGTTCGGTGCGCCACTCCACCCGGCCCTGACCGATGTGCCGGTCGGCTCTTGGACGGCAGCGCTGGCCCTCGATGGCGCCGATGTGGTCGCCCGTGATACGCGCCTCGGGTTCGCCGCCGACGCGGCGCTGGCTGTCGGCACGGCTGCAGCCGTTCCCGCCGCCGTGACTGGTCTGGGCGACTTCCGGTGGCTTCCGGGTGAAATCCGCCGCGTCGGATTGACTCATGCCGGGTTGAACTCGATCAGTGTGGCTCTCAGCGTCGCGTCGCTCCTCGCCCGCAGTCGGGGTCGGCGCGCGCGCGGACGTGCCCTTAGCCTCGCCGCCTATACGATCAGTGCGAGCGCCGCCCACCTAGGCGGCACACTGAGCTTCGGCCTCGGCGAACGCGTCAACCACGAGATCGAGACTGGCGCCCCCGACGGCTTCGCGGCCGTCCTGAATGACGCCGAGCTCACCACCGGGCAGCTCGTCCGGGTCGAGGTGGAGGGGACCCCAGTGCTGTTGACGCGCGCGTCCGACGGAGCCGTGCGCGCGATCTCCAACACGTGCAGCCACGCCGGAGGCCCGCTGAACGAGGGTGCCCGCGAGGGCGACGTCGTCACCTGCCCGTGGCACGGCTCGCGGTTCGATATCTGCACAGGGAAAGTGCGCCAAGGCCCCGCCGTGTTTCGGCAGCGCCGGTTTGGCACGCGGGTGCGCGATGGCCGGATCGAGGTCGGACCGCCCGAGTAGGCTCGAGTCGCCGGCCCGCCAGCGCCTCGGGCTGACAGGAAGGCGCTGGTCAGTCGCTGACCGTTCCGCTCCGGTCCACGTGCAACGGGTTGGCGTTCAGGAGCATGCGGAGGCGATCCGACTCCGGAAACGTGGCCGCGAATCGCTCGAGCGCGAGCTCGATCTGGTCGGTGGATAGGTCGGGAGTCGGGCTGAGATCGACCCCGAGCACCTGGATGAAGTGCCACTCCTGGCCGTCGCTGATGATGCACTCCCAAAAGGGCTCGCCGTCGGTGTAGCCCGACTGCGTGACCGCCGCGCCGATTCCGCTCGCGCTCCGTCCCGCTTCGAACGCCGCGTGCACCCGGAGGTCGTCCTCGGACGGACGGTCCGGGCTGCGGTCGCTGAAACGGTCTGGCATCGCGTGACAAGCTACTGAACCAGCGTGAGCGCCCGCCCTCGAGCGTACGCCGTGCGGTTCGAGATATCCGAGGCATGGCTCCTCGAGGCTGCCATCGGCGTGTCAAGCTGGTCTTGGCTGATAGGCCCGGGCATACTCTTTGAACGCGTGGGGGAGGGTCCGCGACCGTGGCGCAATAAGTTGGTCGCGGACCCGCCCACGCGTGCGTATGGGGGCGAAGTGCACGCGCTGTGCGTCCGTGCGTGGCAACCCTAATCCGACGAGCCGACGGTCTGCACGGCCCGCGGGGGTATTGGCACAACCTCTACCGCGGGAAGTGCGGAATTTCGTCGGATTGTTCTTTGAAAGTGACGGGGTTCTTAGAGAACCCGACCCGGCATGGCGCGGCATAGCGCTCGGGATCACCCACCCCAGCCGAAGTTGAATCGCGCGCCCGGTCGCCCGGGCGTGACTGGCGACGCTCAGAGGTTCGTCGAGCAGGTGGCCTGGCCGACGTGCGCGGTGATGGTCCGTCCGGGCGCGTAGCCGCCCGGCTTGAAGTAGACGTCGGCATAGCCGGAGCCATCCGTGTGCCAGCTGTCTGAGTGGCCGTCGGCGTCGGTGACCGTTACCGTCTGATCGGGCTGGTTGGAGTGCACGTAGACGTCGTAGTCGTCGTAGTGGGAGCTGTACGACGCGGTGAGCATGCACTGTGCACCTCGAACGGGTGCAGTGACGGCCCGTGGTGGGCTCGTCGGGCGCGGTGGGACCAGCCGGGTGAGCGACACCCAGTTGGTTACGATCTCGCGCTGCGCCTGGGCGAGGCTCAGCCGGCCGTCGCACACCTTCTCGCGCAGCTCGTCCTCGACGGCGTCCTTCGGATTCGGCGAGTCACCGGGCTCTGGCCACAGGTTGCGAGGATCGTTGGTCGCCCCGCCGAGCTCGAGCGGCACGAAGTGGTCGTACTCGTAGGCGCTCAACGGGCCCGTGTCACCGTAGGCGGCTAGGCTCGCCGCCTTCTCCGGCTCGGTGACGCTCTCCGGCGGGCGGACAGAATCGGTCCAGCCCTCGACACATATGGTGCGCTCGATCGTGACCTGACGCACCGCGGGGTTGAGCGCGCCGGGGGTGCAGGCCGGGTCCGGGCGGGAGTAGAGGCCCGAGCCGATGGCGTGACACGAGCCCGGGGCGGGCTGCGCCTGCACCACGTCGTTGCTGGCGGTCGAGTACGCGAGGCCACCCGACCTGCGGCCCGGGGCGGCCGGCGGACGCGGACGACGGCGCGAACGCGGACGGTGTTCTGGCGCTTTCGCCACTGAGGTGCGGGGCAGGTCCGGTGCCGTCTGCGAGGTGCCGGGCGTCACCGTCGAGGGTGTCGTGCCGGCGCCGCTGGCGCATCCCGATAGGACAAGCGCCGCCACCAGCACGCCGAACGACGGACAGAGGCGCGCGGCGATCGAGTCAGGGAGAAGGCGGCTCATCGCGACCTGGGTCGCTCGGGTGCGGCGAAGTCTGACGCGTCATCGGTGAGTGGGCAGGGGCCGGGCCGATCGAGATCGCTCCCCCAACTCCTCCGCGCCGGATGGTACGTTGCGCACAGCGAGCAAACGCGCGAGGAGATGGAGGGAAATCGTGGCTGACGTGACCTCTGGCCCAGGAGGCCCTGGGCCATCCGGAACTGGCCCCTCTGCCGCTGCGGCGACGACGACGCCGAAGCTGTTCGTGCGGCAGTCCTCGGGACTCGTGCGCAACGTCAGCGTCACGAACGCGCTCTTCTTCAACGTGGCTGCGTTCGTCGGCGTGGGCCTCACGCTCTACCCCATCTTCTACAGCCTCGCCGATGTTCCGGTCTGGCGCGCGGGGCCGTTCTCCGCCTACGGATGGGCGTCGATCATCGCCGGCCTGTTCTGCATCCTGCTGGCGCTGATCTTCTCGTCGCTGACGTCAGTCATGCCGCGCTCCGGCGGCGACTACGTGTTCTCGAGCCGCATCCTGCACCCGTTCCTCGGCTGGCTCGAGTCGTGGACGCTGGTGATCGCGAGCATCCTCATTATCGCCTTCGAGGTCCCGCTCGTACTGAGAAACCTCCAGATCTCGGCGCGGATCATCGGCATCGGCGCCGGCGGCTTCCACGGCGCGAACACGTGGTTCACGGACGCGACCGGCACGATCACCGGCACGCCGGGCTTCATCGCGTCGATCATCGTGCTGTTGCTGATCGCGGTCGTCGCCCTGCTCCCGACCCGGACGTTCCACAAGGTCGTGACGGCGCTCGCCGGGTTCGGCGTAGCGTGCTTCATCGGGATGTTCGTGTTCGGCTTGCTGTTCACCCACAAAGGCAGCTTCAACGCCCATCTGCCCCACTACACCGGGGGCGTGACCGCAGCGCACATCGCCCAGACGGGCAAGACGGCCGGCCTGATCGCGACGTCGAGCAACAGCTTCTTCAGCAACATCTTCTCGACGACGGTCTTTCCGCTGATGCTCTCGGTGCTGCTGTTCCAGTTCATCGGGTTCCAGTACTCGGCATACATCGCGGGCGAGGTGCGCGGGAACGTCCGTCGCGGCGTCCTGATCGCGCTGATCGGCGCGCTCGCGATCGGGGTCCTCGCGAACTCCGTGTACGTGGACGCGATCTCGAGCCACTTCGGGTTCAACACGCAGGTCAGCTGGGGCGGCAGCTACTGGGGCTTCAACACGAGTCTGAGCGCATTGCCGCTCGGCCAACCGAACTCGATGCCGTTGCTGGCGGTGGTCGCGAACAGCAGCCTGTGGCCGCTGTGGTTCATCATCAGCCTCGGCGGAGTGGTGTTCCCGTTCCTGCTGTGCCCGGTCTACATCAATTTCATCAGCCGGATGCAGCTCGCGTGGAGCCTCGACCGGCAGGTGCCCGAGTGGTTCGGGAACGTCAGCGAGCGCCTCCGCGGCCCGCTGAATGCGATCATCGCCACGCTCGGACTGACCGCCCTGTTCCTGTTCTTCCAGAGCTACAAGGACTTGCCCACGTTCCTGGCCACGACCGGCCACAAGCTGAACCTCGCCGGTACCGCCTGGTTCTCGATCGTGATGGCGATCCTCACGTGGTCGCTGCCCGGCTTCAACGCGATTCTGGTCCGCTGGCGCCGGCCTGACCTCGTGCGCAACGCGCCCTTCGGGAAGGCACTGCCGTGGATCGGGCTCGCCTGGCTCGTGTTCCCGGTCTGGATCTACATCTTCGCGGTGGTCAAACCGATCGTAAACGCCCTCAAGGGTGGGAGCGCGCTCACCTACCTGGAGACGAACGGGATCATCGACGCCGGCATCTTCTACCTGATCGGGATCATCATCTACTTCATCATGCGCTACCGGGCGGTCAAGGCCGGCGTGGACGAGAAGATGCTGTTCACCGAGATCCCGCCCGACTAGCCAAACCCAGGAGCTCCGATCGCGACTCGCCTGTACATAGCCAGCGACTTCCACGCCGCCGAGAAGGCTTGGCGGAAGTTCCTGAACGCGATCACGATGAACATCTACAAGGCGGACGTGGCGCTCGTCGCGGGCGACCTCACGGGCAAGGCGATCGTCCCGATCGTCGAGCGAAACGGTCGCTATGAGACGGAGCTGTTCGGGGTGCATCGTCGCGCGAGCGGCGACGACGAGCTCGCCCAACTTCAGCGCGACATCGCCGACGTCGGCTACTACTCGTTCATCACGACCTCCGAGGAGGCCGAGCGGCTCGCCTCCGACGAACCGGGCCGGGACGAGTTGCTCCACAACCTGATGAACGAGCGCGTCGACGCGTGGATGAAGCTCGCGACCGAACGGCTGACCGACGGCAACGCCCCGCTTTACCTGATCCCGGGCAACGACGACGATTTCGTGATCGACCCGATCCTGGACCAGCCCGGGATCACCCCCGTGAACGCCGACGGCAAGGTGCTCGACATCCCCGGCGACCTCCAGTTGCTTTCTTCCGGCTGGTCGAACCACACGCCGTGGCAGACGCCGCGCGAGGAGTCCGAGGACGCGCTCTATGCCCGCCTGGACGCGCTCGCGCAGCAGGTCCGCGATCCCCGCAAGGCTGTGTTCATGATCCACGTCCCGCCCCACGACTCGGGACTCGACACGGCGCCGTTATTGAACGAGAACCTCCGTCCCACGATCTCGGCCGGTGACGTGCTCCGGGGCCCGGTCGGGTCGACTGCCGTGCGCAAGCTGATCGAGACCTACCAGCCGCTGCTCACGATCCACGGCCACATCCACGAGTCGGGCGGTGAGCGCCGGATCGGCAAGACGCTCTCGATCAATCCCGGCAGCGAGGCCAACCACGGGATTCTCCGCGGCTACATCGTGGACATCGGCAAGAAGGGCGTCGAGCTCGCCCAGCGTGTCGAGGGTTAGCTCCGCGGATGAGCGAGTCGCGGCCCGTCAGTCCAGTCCCGCACGCCGCAGAACCGCATCGCGGCCACCGCCAGTCCCTGCGCTGCAGCAACCAGCCCGTCGACGGGCACGAATTCGTCGATCATGTGAGCGACGCTGAGGCCGTCGGCGTCGAAGCCGGGCGGTCCGTAGCCGATCGACGGGATGCCTGCCAGCTGCGTCAGCGTCGCCCCGTCGTACCAGGAGTCGAGACCGCCCAGTGGACCGGGTCGGCCGACATCCGCCGACGCGCCCCGCATGACGGCCACAATCGGCGCGTCCGGCGAGATCTCGAACGGCATCACCGCGTTCGGCCACCACTCGATCACCGGGGGGTGTGCGCGCAGCCAGTCGTCCTTGGCGGTCTCGGTAGCGATCCACTGCTCGACCTCGCGCCGCACCTCACTTCCCCACCCGGAAGCGTCCGCCTGCGACGGCAGGTACATCACCGCGATCGTCAACTCGCACGACGCCGGGTAGGTCACCGCCCACTCGCCGGCACGCGCCAGCGTCGCGAGGAGCGACGGCGGCGACAGGTACGGATGCGACAACCCCGACCGCGTCGCCCAGGTTTCTCGGAGTGATGCGATCGCGTCGAGCACCACGACGGCCTTCTCGATCGCGTTGACGGCACCGCCGAGACGCCAGTCCGGCTGGCGGACCTCGGCGTGCCCCGGCCGTCCGGGCACGGTGATCACGCCGTAGTCCGAGCCGCGGCACGCGATCCAGGTCTGGAAGCCGGTCGGCTCGGTCACGACGCCGGCGTCCGCCCGCAGCCCGTGCTCGACCAGCGCCGTTCCTCCGGCCCCCGAGGACTCCTCGTCGGTATTCGTCGCGACCAGCAGATCGCCATCGAGCGACACCCCCAGGGAGGACAGCGCCTCGACCGCGAACACCATCGCCGCGATCCCACCCTTCATGTCGCACGCCCCGCGCCCGTACAAGCGGCCGTCGCGCACCGACGCGACGAATGGGTCGCTCGTCCATTCCGAGCGAGGCTCGCCGGACACGACATCGATGTGCCCGTTGAAGACCAGCGACCGCCCTCCGCCAAGCCCACCCATCCGCGCGATCAGCTGCGGGCGCCCCTCAAAGGACAGCCCCGGCGGAACGAGCGGCATCCCCGCCAGCGCACCGGCGTCCGGCTCCCATACGTCCACCGACGCCCCAGCAGCGCTCAGCCGCCCCGCCAGGTAGTCCTGCAAGGCCGCCTCATCCCGGGCTGGATCCCCCACCTGACGCGCCGTCGTGTCGAACCCGATCAGGGCGCCGGCCAATTCCAACAGCTCATCGCGGCCCGCTCCGATGGCCTCACAGACGCGTTGTTCGGCGTCCGTCAGCGACATGGTCGGCACCGTAACAACAGCCTGTACCGTATGCAGAAGATGAGCGACACGGTCGCAGAACCCGATCTGCTGAACCAAGCCAAGTCGCTGATCGATCTCGCCACCGGGCGCGGCATCGCGCTGCGTCTCGTCGGCGGCCTCGCGATCCGACTGCTCACGCCCGAGCTCCCGCCCCGCAGCCGAATGGGCCAGGACCTCGACTTCGCCTCCTCGAGCGCGACCCGGCGCGCATTGACCGACATGCTGACCGAACAGGGCTATGACCCGGACAAGAACTTCAACGCCCTGTACGGCAACAAGCAGCTGTATTTCGCGAACGCCAACACCGGCCTCGCCATCGATGTCCTGATCGACAAGCTGCACATGTGCCACACGCTCGAGTTCGCCGATCGCCTCACGCGGATGCCCTACACGCTGGACGCGGTCGACCTCCTGATGTCGAAGCTCCAGATCTTCGAGCTCAACGAGAAGGACGCCGACGATTGCCTGCGCCTGCTCGTGACTTTCCCGCTCGAGGACACCGACGATCCCGGCGCGATCGACCTCCGAGTGTTCCGTTCGCTCGTCGCGGATGACTGGGGCTGGTGGCGAACGGTGACGCTGAACCTCGACCGGATCACCGCGCTTCTGAACGGGGGAGCTCGCCCGGCGATCGAGGGCGGCAAGCTCGACGCGCGAACCCAGCTCCAGAAACTGAGCGAAGCGGCCGAATCAGCGCCGAAGAGCCGGCGCTGGAAGATGCGGTCGCGGGTCGGCGAGCGCAAACGCTGGTACGACGTGCCCGAAGAAACGCCGCACGGGTAGCGATTCCCGACAGCTCCGGGGGCGACGAGGTCTTCGGTCCGGAGGCTTCTCTCCGAGCGTCTGGGCAGCCGGGTTGACGCCTACGCTGTGCCCGTGTCGAACATCGGGGTGTTGCGCGAGGGTCCTCTGCATGCTGCGGTCAAGGCGATGTTGGCGCGGCCGGGGGACCGGTTCGAGTTGCCGATCGGTCGTTTTGTGATCGATCTGGTTCGTGCGGACGGCGAGCTGGTCGAGGTGCAGACGGGTGGTTTCGCGCCGCTGGGGCCGAAGCTTGACGCGCTGCTCGACGGGTACCGGTTTCGGATCGTCCATCCAGTAGCGGCCGAGCGGCGCATTGTGCGCGTCGACGACGATGGTGAGATTACGTCCGTTCGGCGCTCGCCAAGGCGGGCCAGCGTGGTGGACGTGTTTGACCGGCTTGTCGCGTTTCCGTCGCTTCTGACGCATCCGCATCTGACCGTCGAGGTGCTGTTGCTTCGGGAGGACCACTTTCGCGGGGGCCGAGCTGCTCGCACGGGTCGCTGGAGACGGGATCCAGGCGAGCGGCGCCTGGTCGATGTGCTCGATCGTGTTGAGCTCCGGGGATCCGAGGATGTCGTGAGGGCGTTGCCGGCGCTTCCGTCGCGTCCGTTCAGCACGCGGGAGTTGGCGGCTCTGCTCAGCTGCGATGTGCGGCTCGCCCAGCGGACCGTCTACTGCCTGCGGGCGATCGGGATCATCGAGGCCGCCGGGAAGCGGGGAGGCACGCCGCTCCACCGCCAGCGCCTCCGGGCCGCGACTACCCGCTGAGCACGTCAACGGACCCGAGCATGCTCGAGGTTCGGAGGCTGGTCAGGGGATCGGGTTCAGGAGCTGCCCGGTAGGCCGTGGGCGGTGAGCCAGTTGACGACGTGATCGATCCAGGTCGGCAGCGACTTGTGGACCATGAACAGGTGCGCGGTGTTGGGCAGGAGCAGCTGCGTGACGTCGCAGCCGCAGTGCGCCTTGTAGTAGTCGTAGTCGGCGTCTGCGGACGACGGCGGGTCGGTCGTGTCCTCCTCGCCCGAGGTCAGGAGCACCGGGATTGACGGGCCGATCATCGAGATGTAGGCGTCGTTCTGCGCGTACATCGCGCCGAGGTCGGCGATCTCGCCATAGGGCGAGTCCAGGAACGGCGGCGTGCAGGCGATGTTTGCGACGTAGGTGACGACGCCGGGGGTGTAGGTGTTGAAGTCCAGGCAGTTCTGGGTGGTCTGGAAGAACTCGAAGTAGTCCGGGTGGTTCGGGTCGGGAGTGAAGCCACCGCCCGAGGAGGATCCTCCGAGCGGGCTGGTCGTCGAGCCGCCGGCGGAGCCCGAGATGTCGGTCTGGATCATCGCCGCGACGTCGTGGTATTCGCCGGGGTAGCCGGCGACGACCCACCCGCCGGCGCTGTGACCGATGATCACGACCGTGCGGTTCTGCGTGTTGGCGGGTGTGGTCGCACCCGAGCAATCGCTCGAGGAGGCGATCCCGTAGCCGCCGGTCTTCACGTCCCCGACGACGTCGTGCAACATTGCGCGGTGCGCCTGGGTGGTGAGCGTGTACCCGCCTCCGGGCTGCGCGTAGTAGCTGCTCTTGGCGTACCCCAGCCGGTCATATGAGAAGACGACGTAGCCGGCGCTGGCGAGCGCTCGTGCGACCGACCAGGTCGGTGAGAAGTCCCAGTTCTCGGTCGAGGAAGCGATCCCGTGGACGAGCACGATCGCGGGAGTCGTAGCGCTCACCGGCCTGTCGGTGAACCGTTGACCGTAGAGCACGCTTCGGCCGCCGGCCGGGTTGGTCACCGGGAGGCACACCGATGTGACGGTCATCTTGCTGTTGAACACCATTCGTGGCGCGTCCGATGGGCCGGTGACGGGAAGTGTGAACGCCTCGGCCGGGCCTGCCCAGCACACCAGCGCCAGCGCGAGCGCCGCGATCAGACCAGCCACGACCCGGGCAGAACGACGGGGAGCACGGCCAACTCGAGCAGCGGTGGGATCGGCAGCGGCTCGGCCCCGGCACGGTACGGACTTCAACGGCGGCATCGGACGATTCCTCCCGGTTTGCGGCGAACCGCTGGTGGTTCGCTCACTGCTCGACAGGGTCTACCCGTTCACCCCGCATCGATAATCCCCCCGCCAGTGTTGCGCCAGGTGCGATTCGCGCACCCGGATGACTCCCGAATCGACAGTGCGGCACTTCGCCTGGGACCTCAGCGCTCGATCCGGTAGTGCATATGGGTGACGCCGCCCTCTCCCTCGAGGATCCTGGTGCGCTCCAGCTCGATGTGCTCGGGACCGAGGCCCTCGAACAGACGGCGCCCTTGGCCGAAGAACACTGGGATGACATGGAGCTCGAGCTCGTCGAGGACGCCGGCGGCAAGTGCGAGCCTTGCGACTCCGGCGCCGTGGACCAGCACGTTCTTCTCGCCGGCAGCCTGCTTGGCTAGAGTCATCGCACTCGCGACGTCGTTCACGCGGGTGACCAGCGGCCACTGCTCAATATCGATTCCCGGCTCCCGGCGGTAGAGGATGAAGATCGGCACGCCGTCGTGGTGGTCGCCGCCCCAGCCCCCGGCCGGCTCGAAGGTCCCGCGGCCGGCGACGACCGCGCCCGTGGACATCAACTCGTCGAAGACTTTCCCGTTGACGCCCGCCGGGTGGGCGACTTCTCTGTGGTCGGCGTCGGCACCCGCCAAGGCCCACTCGTGCAGGCGGTGGCCGCCGTCACCGAGGCCGTTGTCCAGTCGCTCATTAGGCCCGGCGATGAACCCGTCGAGCGACATCGACATATCGAGAACGGTTGCGCACATGGCGTCTCCTTCTTGGAATGTCTGCTCGCCTCCTTCCTGAGACCGGGCGGCGATGACGAATTCATCGGCCCGGTGGTGGAGCTCGGGATGGCTGTGGCCAGCCACTGTGGTCGACACTTTCAGCTGGGTTAGCGCGTGACCGGTGCGGGAGCTGGCTGCGTTACGTTCCGGCCGCCCACGCCCATGCGATTACCAGAGCCTGGAGCGGCAGTCGCGCGATCAGTGACGGCCGGCCGCCCGGAATCATTCGGTAGCGGTCCGGGTGCAGCGCCATGTGGATGTTCGCGGGAAACACGGCGATCAGGGTCGCGATGCTCCAGCAGCTGCCCAACCGGCGCGTACGGGGGTGCAGGACTCCCGCCCACCGGCGATCTCGGCTAGCCCGCTGGCATACACGAGCGCACGGCGCGCTGGGAGATAGTCCGGCACGATCGACTCGTAAGCGCGCGGGATCACGAAATGCATGATCCCCGCGAAGATGAACACCGGTCCGAAGTGGCGCCGCACGCCTGGGAACTCTATTGGCGGCCGCGCGGCCGCGCTGCTCCGAGTCCGCACGCTCAACTTCCAGGAGCAGGGCAAGGAACCTCGCGTGCTCCGATCGCCTCACGCTACCAATCGGCCGGAAGGCCCGGATTGACCGGGGCCCGGCCTGGTCCCGAAACAAGACCGGATACAGCTCGGCCAGTAGCTGGTGATTGGGCAGGACGACTAGCCAGACGCCGGGGGCGATCGTGCAGGACACACGCTCACCATCAGGGCAGACGGCTTCGGCACTCACCGCGGTGTTGGGGAGAAGGCCGAACACCGGCACGAGAGAGTCGTCGATGATGATCATCGTCGGTCGTTCGCTGAGCACCGGTTGACCAGACGGCGCGTCCCCCACCTGACCTCGGTGATCTCATCACCAACCGGCGCCGTACCTCCGGCCGCTGGTCACATCCTCAGGGCGTTGCGCCGGAAGTGAGCCAGTGGATCGGACTCCGGGATGATCCGTTCCCAGGGCTACCCCGCGGCTTCGAGACGCCCGGCCGGGGATGGCTCGTCGCGTATTTGGAGGCGAGTCGCCGCGATCTGATCGCGGACGATCACGGCGACCAGGACGCCGAAGAGCAATCCCGCGACGACCAGCGCGGGAGCGAAGGTCCCGATGGCGCCGATCGCGAGGCAAGTGAGCGCACCCGCAAGCTGCGTGCCGCTGACCGTCCCGGTCATCCGCAGGCGCAGCGCGACGTGGGCGAGCAGGTAGAGCGCCGGACCGCAGACCACCGCGACGAGCTCGGCGTGCGGTAGCTCCTCGGTCGGGTGCGCAATCACGAGCTCGTCGCCGACCGCGGTGAGGAGGATCCCGGCGACGATGAGCACGTGCAAGTAGGTGTAAGCGTCGCGCGCGAGGAGGGTGCGGTTCTTGGCCTTCGCCAGCTGGCGCTCGGCAGTCGTCGCCACGAGATTGAAGTAGAGCCACCACAGCGCCGCCGTGACGAGGAACGCGAGCCCGAAGGCGGCCACCCTCGCGGTGGTCAGCTTGAGTTGGGCGGTAGTCGCGCCGGTGATCACGATCGACTCGCCGAGCGCAATGATGATGAAGAGCTGAAACCGCTCGGCGAAGTGCTCGGTGCCGACCTCCCACGCCTCGGGGCTCAGTGGCGCTCGCCCGGGCAACCAGAAGGTCACCAGGGGTGCGCCGTAGTCGAGCGCGAGCGCCGCGAGCCACAGCACGGTCCGAGTCGAGCCGTCCGCGAGCGCGCCGGCGATCCAGAGCACGCCCGCGGCGACGAACCAGGTCAGGATGCGCCCAGCCCGCTGGCGCTCGATCGTGCCGCGATCCGCGGCGGCGAAGGTGAGGAACGAGTGGCGCCCGACCTGGATCGCGACGTACGAGGCGGCGAACAGCAGCGCCCTGTCGCCGAACGCTTGCGGGATCGCGATCGCCATGAAGAGGCTGGCGAGCATCAAGGCGATCAGCAGCAGACGGACGACGATCGACTCCGGATCGAGCTCGTTCGTGGTCCACGTCGTGTAGTTCCAGGACCACCACACGACGAGCAGCACGAGCGCCGACTGGCCCGCTCCTTCCCAAGTCAGGCGGTGCAGCAAAAGGTGCGATACCTGCGTGATGGCAAAGACGAACACCAGGTCGTAGAAGAGCTCGAGCGTGCTCGCGTGCTGCTCCACGACTCCGTGGCGACGCAGCGACGCTCTAGCGACACGTGGCATGCCGCCTCCCGGCTATGCCGTGATCGTCATCGACCGCAGCGCGGCGCCCTCGACTTCGAAGGCGAAACGGCTGTAGCCGCTGAAGCCGTCTGATGCAACATCGATATCGACCGCGACGCCGCGATCGGTCGACTCGCTCCCCGTGACCGCGAAGCGGCTATTGGCGCCGATCAGCTCGCGGTCGCTCCAACCGCGCATCTCGTCGCGTCCGACGAAGCGCCGGCCGTTGTCGTCGATCCAGCCGTCACTCACGAACTCGGCAAGGAACGCGTCGGTATCGCCGGCGTTTACCGCGGCGATGGCTCGCGCAACGGGCGCCGGTAGAGGCTCGGTCACTGCGGTGCTCTTCTCGGC
Organism: uncultured Solirubrobacterales bacterium; assembly: GCA_963709205.1. Classification (GTDB taxonomy): domain Bacteria; phylum Actinomycetota; class Thermoleophilia; order Solirubrobacterales; family Solirubrobacteraceae; genus Palsa-465. The sequence continues at coordinate 592,715 of CAVPVP010000027.1, read as the reverse complement.
CGGGACATGCCGCGCCTCATTCTCTACACGGAATCAAAGCCGCGATGGTACCGCCGTCAGCTGACGTAGAAGCGGCACGATCGCGCTCGCGTGTGCGACCGCAGACTGCGGCCGGCGGGGCTGCTCATAGCTTTCGAGCGGGGTCGAAGGGTGCGAGCTCGGGAGCAGCGCGGCCTTCGAGGACGAGTGGGGCTAGTAGATTGGCGGTCGCCGGCGCGAGGGTGACGCCGAGCATCCCGTGCCCGGTGGCGAGGAAGATGTCGTCTCGTCCAGCGAGCGCGCCGATCAGCGGCAGCCCGTCCGGGGTGGTCGGCCTGAGTCCGGCCCACGCCTCGACTGGACCGGCCGGATCGGGCCGCCAGCCTGCGAGGTACGGGCGAGCGGCGGCGAGCAGCCGCTCCCCGACGGCGGGTGAGATGTCCTGGTTGCTCGCGCCGAGCTCGAACACGCCTGCGACACGGACGCCGCCGTCGAACGGGCTCAGGCCGAGCTTGGCCTCGGCCAGGTAGAGCGCATGGCGCGGTGGGGCGCCACGGCCGGAGATCGTGACGCTGTACCCACGTGCTCCCAGGAGCGGTATGCGTATGCCAAGTCGGCGGAGCAGCGGGACCGTGGGGAGTCCTGCCGCGACCACGAGGTGGGTTGCCGCGACCGGGCCGGAAGTGGTCTCCAAAGCCCAGCCGCCGGCCCTCCGCGCGAGTGTTCGCACCTCGCAGCGTTCGTGGATTTCGACTCCGTCGGCCCGCAGGTGCTTGGCCAGGCCGAGAGTGAGCTGCTCTGGGCGGACGAATCGGTCGACGCGCGCATGCAGTCCGGCTAGGACTCGGGCCCGGTCGAGCGCGGGCTCGAGCGCGGCGAGCTCTTCAGCGTCGAGCTCGTCGATCGAACCTCCCTCATAGCCCAGCTCCCGCAGCCGCTGAAAGGTTCTTCGATACAGATCCAGTCCGCCCGGGGTGCGCGCGGCCACGACCAGACCGGTGGTGTGCATCTCAAAGTCCACACCGGCGTCGCGATAGGCGTCGAACAGCTCCAGCGTGCGACGGTTGAGAGCGAGTAGCGCCCGGATGCCGGCGTCGAAGCGAGCGCTGCTGCAGTTACGCCGGAAGCTCCAGAGCCAGCGAACGAACGCCGGATCGAGGGTGGGGCGTAGCACGAATGCGTCGCCGCCTGTGAGGAGCTGGCGCACGCCCTCGCGCAACATGCCGGGGCCCGGCAACGGGTACGTCAAGCTCGGCGAGACCCACCCGGTATTGCCACGCGAGACGCCCCTACCGACGTCCGCCCGCTCGAGTACGACGACATCGGCGCCGCGGCGCCGGAGCTCCCAAGCACAGGCAAGGCCGACGACCCCGGCGCCGACGACGGCGACTCGCGGCTCGCTCATGGCGGCGAGTCAGTCCTTCCAGTTCGCGAACCGCTTCGCCTGCTCCCCGACGTTCTCCCCGAGGATCGGATGTTGCGCCATGTCCGGGGAGTATCTGCTGGCCGGAACCGTCCGGCCGAGGCGTTCGGCCATCGCCCGGACGTAATGGGGCGCCCCGCCGCAGCAGACGCCGATGTAGTTGACGCCCATATCGCGCGCCGACGCGGCGAAGTCGGCCATCTCGAAGCGGTTGCAGAGAAACGGTTCCAACGCGATTGGGAACCCGCGCTTCCCGTCGGCGTCCTTAAGCGCCTCGAAGTTCGGCTGCGCGGGCGTCGTCCGATAGGGAACCGGCTGTGCGGCGACGTGACAGTCGACCGCAGCCCTGATCTTTTCCAAGATAGGCAGCATCGTCCGGGGACCGCGCGAGCAGTTGAGCCCGACGACGTCCGCACCACCGGCCTCAAGCTCCCGGCAGGCCTCGTCGAACTCGTATCCATCGATCGTCACGTCGTCGGTCGAAGCGAACGTGACGATCGACGGGAGGCCAGACTCCTGGATCGTCTCGAGGCTGATCAGCGCCTCACCCAAGTAATCGTGCGTCTCGGAGATGATCAGACCGGCTCCCTCTTCGGCGGCCCATCGGACCTGCTCGCGGTACATCTCCCGCACCGTCTCGCCCGAGCTCTCCGGTGCATCCGGGTCATACGCCCAGGTGTTGCAGATGTTGCCGGCCACGAGCGCGTCGCCCTCGGACGCGACATCCCGCGCCAGGCGCAGCGCGTGACGATTGAGCGGCTCGAGGTCAGCCTCGCGCCCGATCGCCCGCATCTTCTCCCGGTGACCGTAATACGTGAACGCGACCATCACCTCCGCGCCGGCACGGAGCATCTCGCGATGAAGCTCGCTTACCGCATCAGGGAAGTCGAGGACCACCTCCGGCACGAACGGGCCGGCCTTCAGGTAGCCCCGGCGCTCCAGCTCGAACAGGTATCCCTCTGCCCCGACTACGACGCCCCGGTCGAGGCGCTCGCGAATCCCTCTCATGTCGGCGATCGTAGTCGCCCGCGCCGGCGCCTGGGCGATAAAGCTCGATCGTGACGTGCCCGCGCGCTAGCTCGGCGATGAATGGCCCGTAATCTGGGCAGGGAAGCTACAACCCCGCACCGGGTGAACAACCTCCTCAGGAAACTACAGCCGGGTCAGCGCTGGTGCTCGTGGGGGTGTCGTGGCGGCGCGAAGTCGCAGCTTGTTTGTTCGTTTCGTCCAGAGCCGGTCGGCAACCGCCCAGCCGCCGTAGGCAAGCGCGCCGGCGGTGCCGGTTGCGGTCAGGAGCACGCCGGCGGCGCTGACGCCGGCTACGCCGGTCGACCCGAGGATCAGGACCATCGCCGCAGTGCCGGTGCCTGGGCCGATCGGGAGCACACCAAGCGCCGCGACTGCGATCAGCACCGCGGTCGCGTCGAATACTGAGGCGTGGACGCCGCTGGCGTAGAGCATCAGCCAGTTCCGCGCTACCTGTCCGCAGACGGCGAGCACGACGAAGATCGCGACGCGGGTGCGGGCACGCGGTTCGCTGAGCGCGGCGAGACCTCTCCACCATCCGCTCGGGTGGCGCCGGGCCAGGCGCGCGAGCCCGGCAACGACGGCGAGTACCGCGCAGAAACCGACCAGCGGTGTCCACCAAGGCAAACCGAGGGGGGCGACGAGGGTGAACGAGAACAGCGTCGCCAGCGCGACTTCCATCAGCACGATCGGTATCTCGGTGGCCGCGATGACGATCGCCTTGGGGGTCTCACGGGGCGCGGCACGCCGAAGCGACGCGATCCGCGCGGCGAATCCCAGTTCGCCGTTGACGATGTTGCCGAGGTAGCCCACGCCGGCCGCGCGGTATAGGCGCCGGCGTCCGACGGTGCCGCCCGCGGCGTGCACGGTCACGTTCCATGCCTCGGTGCGCGCCAGCAGCGACGCGGTCTGGAGCGCCGCCGCGGCTGTCAACGCCCACCACGGCGCGCCCGTGGCCGCGCGCTCGAACTGTCCCCACCGGCCGGCCAAAACGAACACGAGCACGACCACCGCGAGCAGGGTGCCGACCACCGTCAGCGGAGTGCGCCGGCCTGCGGCTAGCGCTCCCAGACGCCGCCCTGCCCTCACCACGACGTCTTTCGCTCCGCGCGGCGAGGCCTCCTCGACGAGATCTTCGTTAGGTGCGTTCGAGCGAAACATCAATTCAGACCGCTGAGCGGAGACAGGCGCCCCGGGGGACGGCGGAAGCGCTCGACCCGTCGAACGTGGATTCGCGGCCTTGGCATCCTCGCCTCATCCGATCACCGGAAAGCGTCGCTTGTTGGCGAGCCCGGTCAGCGTCCGTTGCATCGTGCTCGTCACTAGCCGATAGCCCTCCTCCGGATCTGGGTTAGCGCCGAGGCTCTCACGCAGGTCGAGCGGCGGCAGCACCCGGATCGTGATCTTGGAGGGCAGCGGAATCCGGCCCGGCAGGTCGAGCACGGTGACGCCGAACGGCGGCCCGATCACCAGCGGCAGCACCTTGAGTCGCAACAAGCGGTTCAGCTGCAGCGCGCTCGCCAGCCGTCGGCCGCGACCGAGGAAGAGCGCGGTTTCCTGACCGCCGATGGCCACGACCGGGACGATCGGAACGTTATGCTCGAGCGCGAGCTTGACGAATCCGGTTCGCCCGGCGAACCCGACTTCGCTGGACTCCCACGACGGCCTGTAAGTCTCGTGGTCGCCGCCCGGGTAGACGAGAAGCGCCGCGTCTCGGAGCAGCGCCCGCTTCATGTTCTCGGGCGAGGCCGGGATCGTTCCGTAGCGCTGCACGAGGGCTCTCGCCCCCGGAACCTTGAAGACGAGATCGTGCGCGAGCTGATGAAACCGCCGGTCGGGCCCGAAGTGGTCGTAGAACGCCCGCGCAAACACGAACGTGTCGGCGATCATCGTTCCGCCGGAGTGATTGCCGACCAGCAGCACCGGCCCCGAAGCCGGGATGTTCCCGAGGCCGCGGACGTCGGCGCGGAAGTACACGCTCGAGAGGAGCCTCAACGCCGGCAGTGTTTCGCGGATGTACGCGGGGTCCCGCTCCTCCAGCGGGTCTGCCGGGCCGCCTCGCTCGAGCGCACGGACCACATCCGACGTGCCGGCCCCCAGCACGTGCAGAGAAGCGCGAACCGAGGGGGCGGCGTGCAGCAACCCGCCCAAGACACGCCCGCCGGCCGCGACCAGACCCCCATTTGCCAGCGTTTCCTGGGCCGCGCGCCTCTCGCCCTCGCTCGGCGGCACCGCACGTCGTGAGTCTCGGGCCGCGCCATCCAGCGACAGCCCATCACCGCGTGCCGAGAGCACCCGCGAGTTGCCGCTCACAGGCGCCACCGCAGTGAGCGCTGCACCCACCGGCGAGTCGGGCGGCTCGACCGATGACTTGAGAACCATGGGACCCTCCTGCAGCGCCTCCGGACCGCCCACGCAGGGCGCTCCGACGACTGTTGTCGAGACACGGCTCTCTGAGGCTAAGGAACGAAGCTGTCCGTTAGGGCGGCTGGGAGGCAGTGGCCCCGGGCGAAAAGGATCCGCGGAAGCGGCGAGTGACCTTGCGCGTACAGTCTACCCCCGGACGCGAATACAAGACCGCGCTCACGCAAGGAGAAACACGCGGACCCGCTTGAACGAACCGCGCCGGCGCAGCAACTCCCGCCCGCCCCGCGCCTCGACCGACCCGGCCCGCCGCCGGTCAGTGACGGCGCCGGGGACTCGTCACTGCTTGACAGAGACGATGAGCTCGTAGTGGATCGGGTGCCCGGCGGTCGAGAGGCGGTGCTGGAAGCGAGACCGCTCGAGCAGGCTCAGCTGGGCGGAGGCGAGCAGCTGGCTCACCGGGGTTCGGAACCCGCCCGGACCGTCGCTCTGCATCCACTTCTCGTCGATCGTGAACACCACGGGGGCGCCGGTTGGAAGGAGAGCGAGCGCGTTGAGTAGCGCGGCGGGCGGAGCGTGGGCGCCGCCGAGCGCGCCGGCGGAGATCAGCGCGGTGGGGCGGTGGTGGCGCAGCCGCGCGAGCAGCTCGGGTGAGGGAGAGCCGAGATCGCCGACGAGATAGTCGTGATAGACGGAGGCGCGATCGCGCAGACAGGCGGCGCGGGCGGCTCTGAGCGAATCGACGCCGATGAGGGTGCGGACCCCGAGCTGTTCGGCGAGCTCGCCCACGATCCCACTGCCGGCCCCGAGGTCGAGCAGCACGACCTCGGCCGGCTCGAGCCCCAGCTCGTTCAGTGCACGCGCCAGTCCATCGACCGCGGTCTGCGGTGAGCGACATCCCAGAACATCCTGGACGATGTGTTCGTAGAGCCAAGGCACACCGTAAATGCGCTCGTAGTCGTGGAGATGGACGATCTCCTCGTCCGAGGCCGCGGTGCGTAAGGCGATGTACTCGCCGTCGGCTTCGGGAGGCCCGATCAGACGCGAGATCATCGGCGATAGTGACATGCGTGCCGAGAGTACGCGCCTGGGCTCAGATGAGCGGCGCTTCGTCGCCCGTGGCGGCGTCCCTCAGCCGTTCGAAGAGCCGTTGGCACTCGAGCCCGAGAGCTCGCGGCTCATCGACCGGGAGAACGATGGCGCGGACGCGGTCCACGAGCGGCCGAAGCATTTCTGGCGCCGCTCGGTCCTGCTTGTAGAGCGCCTGCGAGGCGAGCACGGATAACCCGGTAAGCGCTCCGTCCAAGCATCGCGCCACCGCGGCGGCCTTGCGCCACGCCAGGAAAGCGAGCTCGGGTACATCGTTTTGTCCGAACGCTCCGAGCGAGAGCAGCGTGGGTTGTGCGCTGGAGCGGGCCTCCTCGGCCCATCCGTTTACCGCCATGTGAAGCGGCTTGACCGACCACTCGTCGCCGCCGACGAGCAGCGCCGTCTCCGGGTGATGAAAGAGATGGTCGGTCAATCGTTGCGCCAACTGGCAGAGGTCGGCGTGGGCGAACGCGAGCGCATCGATCGTCGGAGCCGCCTGGGCGTTGTGATAGCCCCCGGTCGAATAGACTTCACCGTCTGGGTGGCGGTCGCTTTCGGGCAGGAACACGGGGTTGTCTGTCACCGTGGACAGTGAGACGCCCGCCGCGCGTTCGGCCTGGGCTTGGGCCCGCCGCGCTGCGCCGAGGATTCGGGGAAGTATCCGCAGTGACACCGACGCCTGATGGTGTTGCTCGCGGGATCGATCGCCGAGGAGGGCGCGAAGTGAACGCAGCGCCGCGGTCTCGTCCTCGTCGCCCCAGAGCTCCTCGAGTTCGGGCGCGTAGTGCTCTTGTGGCGTGTCGGTGACATACGCCACGAGCGCGAACACGAGCTCGGCCATAGCCAGGCGCGACCGTCCCGCCAGGGCGGTGTCAGCGAGGAGGGCGGCCGCGCATGGCGATCCATTGATCAGCGCCATCCGTTCTTTGGCCGTGAGCGTGACACGCGCGCTCAGGTCGTAGAAAAGAGTGCCGAGCGGCAACACCTCGCCTGACCCGCCGTTGGATTGCGAGGGCACTGCGGGTAGCGCCCCGCGGTTGAGCATGTCGACAACCGCGGCGGCGACTCCTGAACGCACAGCCGCGTGTCCCCCCAGGAAATTGGCCAGACGAGCTAGGGCGATCGCCCGGACAACTCTCACCGGAAGCGGGTCGCCATAGGACATCGCCGTCCAGAGTCGAGTCGGTCGAGTGGCCTGCGCGTCGGGATCGAGAACGGCGATCGCGCGGTCCCCCGGGGCCGAGGTGACTCCGTAGATCAACGCGTTCGGATCCTCGCGCACCCTGGCCGCTACGAGCGCCTCGAAATCCGCCGCACGACGATCCATAGTCCGAACGGCTCCGTCGGCAAGAGCCACCGGCTCTCGGCCCCACGCGACCCGCGCCACCGCATCGAGCGTGATATCGAAACGATCCGTGAGGACGACGGTGCCGCTGCCAGCCACGAGATCGCCCACACTACCGGCCGGCCAATATCGGCCGACGGGGTCATGGGTGCTGGTAACCGTGGTGTAACGGGTGGCGGTCGCCGCGCGTGCTCGAGCCAGCGGGAAATCTGATCTCGACTTCGAGGCCGCCGCCCGCCGGGGCGTGGGCGGCGACGGTGGCCTCGTGGGCGTCGGCGATGGACTGGACGATGGCGAGCCCGAGACCGACGCCGTCGGCACGGGTTCGGGGTGGCGAGCCGAGTCGCTCGAAAGGCTGAAACATGCGCGGGAGCTCGGCGGCGGCGATGAGCGGGCCGGTGTTGGCGACGGATAAGAGAGGGCGGCCGGCCTGGGTTCGGGTGGTGACTGCGATCCGACCGCCCACGACGTTGTGTCGGATCGCGTTCGAGACCAGGTTGGCGACGAGTCGCTCGAGGAGGGTTGGATCTCCGGTCGTGACAGCCGGCTCGAGCGCCACGACGCAGTCGAGATCGCCGAACTCGTGACCGTGCAGCACCTCACTGGTAACCGTTGCGATGTCGACGTCCTCCAAACGCGTGAGCCCGCATTGGCTGCGGGTGAGATCGAGGAGCGCGTCGATTAGGCGCCGCTGCTGGTCACAGCTCGCGACGATGCCCTCGGCCATCGCGCGCCAGGCGACGCCATCCGCACGGGGATCGGCGAGCGCCGCTTCCGCCAGTGCGAGCTGAAGAGCGATCGGGGTGCGCAACTCGTGCGCTACGTACGCGGCGAAGCCCCGATCTAACAGACGAGACTGGGGCGAGTTGCGGTCGAGTGCACCGACCGACATCTAGGGCACCGCCGGCGACCCTCCGCCGCACGCCTCGGCGCCCGGGGGACTCCCAGGGATGCGCTCCGCCAGCACCCTGCTGCAGAAGTACGGGCTTGTGGACTGGGGCATCACGTGCTGGCACTCGCCGACATCGGCGACGATCCGCGGCGCGGTCGGGTCAAAGGTGCTGTGGAGATCGAACACAGGGCGCGGGTCGCCGGGGCGACTGCGGTCGACGGTGGGGTCGGGCCAGTTCTGGACGCCATGGGAACGCATGCAGGCGGCGAACCTCACCATGCCGGTCAGCGCGGCCTCCACTTCCGCGTGGGTGGTCCGCGGGGCGTTCGAGTTTGGGACGAGATGCTGGCAGGCTCCGGAGGCCACCCGGAACTGCGGACTGCTGGCCAGAGGGATCACCTTGTTCTTGGGGACATTCCCGCTGCTGTCGGGGTCGGGGAAGCCCGAAACCCCGTGGGAGCGCATGCAGCGGGAGAAGGCGAGCGCTCCGTTCGCCGGCGCCGACCCGGCCGAGGTGGTTGAGGACGATCCGCTGCCGCCGCATCCGCAGACGAGCACGGCTAGCCCAGCGGTGATCATGACGACGGCCGTGCCACGTCGGGGTGACATTTACTTCACGCTCGGAGCCAGCGCGCGCTTGGTGTTGGCGAGTGCTTGCTGGACGATTTGGAGCTGTCCCGGCGAGAACCCCTCGGACGCGAGCGCCTGCGTGTCGACCCTGCCATTAAGGATCTCGCGATCGACGGCCTGACCTTCGGCGGCGGTGATCGTGCCGTTCGCGACGAGCCGCTGGACGGCGTTCAAGAACGGTTGAGGGCTGGCGCTGGGCTCCGGCGCCGATGGTTTCCCGGACGCTCCGGGCGCCGGCGCCGGCTTCTTACACGGGATCCCGGGCTCCGGCACGGGTGACTCCGGAGCAGTCTTGGTCACCCCAATGGGTGCCGTCGGTTGACCGGGCGTTTTGGCGGGCGGCCCGTCGGCCAGGGCTACGGTGCCTGCGATCGCGCCGGCGACGGCCAGTGCGGCGAGGGCGCCGGTCGCGGTGTACCGGAGCCGGACCGCCCTGCTTTCTCGATCACCCACCTTGTCCTCCTCTCAAACGGCGGTTCGTTTCAGACGAGGTCAGGGTCGACCAAGAACCTGAGATCAACCTGAAGCACAGCGGCTCTTCAGCTGATCTTCAGGCAGCGTCGGGGACAATCGTCGGGCGATGGGCGAGTCGATCGGCCGGGTGGTGGTGATCGAGGACGAGCAGCCAGTCCGGGATGCGGTGCTGGCCGCCCTACGAGCTGAGCGGTTCGCGGCCACAGCCTTCGAGGACCTCCCCCGTCCGACAGACGTGCTGGCGCTGGTGCCCGATCTGGCGATCCTCGATGTCCTCCTCCCGAGCGGCAACGGGTTTGAGTTGGCGAGGTCGCTGCGGGAGCGGCGTGAGCTGCCGATCATCTTTCTCACGGCTCGGGACGCCGTGGCCGACCGGGTCGCCGGCCTCGAACTAGGCGCCGACGACTACCTCGTGAAGCCGTTCGCGCTCGAGGAGCTGATGGCGCGCGTCCGGGCTGTCCTTCGCCGGCGGGGCGCGATTCCCCAGGTCCTGGAGGTCGAGCAGCTGCTCGTCGACGAGGAGCACGGCTTCGCCACCCGCGCCGGAAACGAGCTCGCGTTGACCTCGACCGAGCTCCGACTGCTCGCCTTTCTCATGCGCCACCGCGGTCAGGCGCTGTCGAAGGACCAGCTGCTGACCCAGGTGTGGGGCTATGACGCTTACGACCACAACCTGGTGGAGGTTCACATCAGCGCGCTGCGGCGAAAGCTCGAAGCCAACGGCCCGCGGCTGATCCACACCGTGCGCGGGATCGGTTACCGGTTCTCGCCGTGAGCCGCCAGCGACGCGCGCGCACGCGGCTGGTTGCCGTATCGATGCTCGGGATAGTCGCCGCGCTCGCGGCCTTCGTCGTGTTGATCACGGTGCGCTACCGCGACGGTCTCGAGCAGCAGCTCCGAACCGACCTCACATCTGGCGCGAACGCGCTCCAGCAGGCAGGCACACCCCAAAACCTCAAGCCGGTGATCGGGTCGCTCTCCGCGCAGGGGATCTCGGTTGATCTGGCCGGGATCACCGCGCCAGGCGGCACCCTTCAGACCACCCCGGGCGGAAAGCTCCTCACCGTGCACGAGGTGATCCCGATCAACGGCACCGACGTGCCCGCGACCCTTACCGGAAGCCGCGCCGGGATCGACCGCCAAGTTCACAGCCTCGAGATCACGGAAGCGATCGGCGGGGCGGTCGCACTCCTACTGCTCGCGGCGCTCGCCCGCGTTCTCGTGCTCCTGGACCGCGCCGTCTCCGAGGCCAGGGCGTCGGAGGCGGCGATGCGAACGTTCCTGGCCGACGCTTCCCACGAGCTCCGCACACCCGTCGCCGCGATCCAGGCGACCGCCGAGCGGCTCCTGCGAGAGCAGCCGACGCGCCCGGCGCGGGACGCGATCGAAGCGCAGCTCGCGCGCGACAGCGGCCGCCTCGGCCATCTGATCGATGACCTTCTCAACCTCGCCCGCCTCGACGCCCACGAGCGTCCCCACAAAGAGCCGATCGACCTCACCGCCATCGCCTCGGCTGCCGTGACTGCCATCCGCACCACGGACCCAACGGCCCACGTCGAGATGCGAACCAACGGTCCCGTCCCCGCCACCGGCGATCGCGACGCGCTCCTCGGCGCGATCCGAAACCTGCTCAACAACGCGCTCGCGGTCGCTGACACCGTCATTGTCGAAGTCACCCAGACCCCGAACGGCCCAACCATATCCGTGACCGACGACGGGCCCGGAGTCCCGGCAGATCAGCGCGAACGGATCTTCGAACCGTTCGTCCGTCTTCCCCAAAGCCCGCGCGGGGGCACCGGCCTCGGGCTCGCGATCGTTCGCAGAACGATCGAATCACACGGTGGAACGATCACCTGCGACCCTCCGCAAACCGGCGGCGCGCGATTCACGCTACGACTATCAGCTGAATGAATCGCGGATCGGCGGCTAGTGTCCCGCGACGAAGCGGGCCACATCCGCGCTGGTGATGAATCCGTGAGTGACGTTGACGCACGCGTCGGCCGCCCGCACCACCGCCGGCTGATGGATGTTGATCCCGGCGTTGTCGAGCATCTCGTGGCTCAGCTGACCGGTGCTGCTTGGGTCGGGGAAGCTCGGGAACCCGTGGCTGCGCAGGCAGCGGGCGAACGCCAGCTCCGCCGTGATCTCGGCGTGACTGGGCGGCGCACTCTGGCTCCGTTGGCCACCTCGCGGCATCAGGTGCTGGCAGGCCGACACCGCCGGCCCAAACGCGGGCGAGTGTGCGGTGGTCGGGTTAAGCGCGTCCTTGAACGCGTGGGGGGAGGTCGTCGGGTCGGGGAAGTTGGACACCCCGTGCGAGCGCATGCAGCTGGCGAACCTGACCGCGTCCTGCTGCTCTTGCTGTATTTGGGCCTGGGTAGGTGGCCCGCCGGAGCCGGACGAGGTTGATGAGGTTGACGAGCCGGGGGAGTCGGGGGAGCTCGAGCCGCAGGCGGCGATCACCGTCATGGCGGCGATCGCGGCCGCGGCCGCGTGAAATCTTGAACTGGTTCGGAACATGTCGTATGTGGTAACCGGTGGCAGGTCACACGAGTGCAACAGGCGAACGCTCACCCGACGCGGCTAAACCCGGAAGCGCCCTGTTATCGCGTTGTGATGCCCTGTGGTTCACGATGTCTTGGTGCGCGTCCTGGTGGTCGAGGATCATGTGGAGCTCGCCCGCGACATCGCCGCGGGGTTGCGCGACCGCGGGATCGCCACCGACCTCGCGTACGACGGGACAGCCGCCCTACAGAAGGGGGTGGTATACCGCTACGACGTGATCGTGTTGGATCGCGACCTGCCGGGTGTCCACGGCGACGCGGTTTGCGTGGGACTGCGCGATGGCGGATCGGACGCCCGGATATTGATGTTGACGGCAGCCGCAACGATTGGCGACCGCGTCGAGGGTCTGAACCTCGGAGCGGACGACTATCTGCCCAAGCCGTTCGCGTTCGAGGAGTTGGTCGCGCGGGTGCATGCTCTGGCCCGCCGCGCGCCCGCCGGGCCCCCGGTGCTGATCAGGGGCGATTTGACGCTTGACCGGGCGGGGCGGCGCGCCACCCGGGCGGGGCGGGACCTTTCGCTGACGCGAAAGGAGCTCGGTGTACTCGAGGTACTCATGGCCGCCGACGGTGCCGTGGTCAGCGCCGAGGAGCTGCTGGAGCGAGTGTGGGACGAGAACGCCGACCTGTTCACGCGCACCGTGGCGGTGACGCTCGGGCGTCTGCGGCGCAAGCTTGGCGAGCCTGAGGTGATCGAGACGGTGGTCGGCGCCGGCTACCGCACGCGATGACGCGCGCGGGCCTTTCCGGCGCCGTGCGACGGCTATGGCCACAGCGGATGCGGACGCGGCTTGCCGTTTTCTATGCGCTCCTGTTCCTGGTGGCCGGGGTGGCGCTGCTGGCGCTGAGCTACACGTTGTTGGCGAGCGTGCTGCTGCCGGCCGCAGGGCCACCGCCGAAGCTCACGCCACAGGAACAGTCGCTACTCGGCATATGCAAGCCACTGCCTAGCTCCGCGTCTCTGCTCGCGAAGTGCAACCACCTGATCGACATCTCTGGGAGCGGTGTTAAGGCGCGCGGCGACACACTCGCCGCCCTACGGGAAGCGTCCGCGATTGGCCTCGTCCCTCTCGTGATCGTCGCGGCCGGACTCGGCTGGCTCGTCGCCGGCCGAGCGCTGCGGCCCGTGCGGTCGCTCACCGAGGCCGCGAAGCGCGCCTCCGAACTTCGGCTCGGCCAGCGCCTCGCGCTCTCCGGTCCCGATGACGAGCTGAAGGAGCTGGCCGACACGTTCGACGTGATGCTCGAGCGGCTAGATGCCGCCTTCACCAGCCAGAAGCGGTTCGTAGCCAACGCGGCGCACGAGCTGCGCACGCCGCTCACTGCGGTGCGAACGGCGATCGAGGTCACCCTCTCCAAGCCGACCAGGACGCCGGAACAGCTGGAGGCGATGGCGGATCGGGTCAAGCGCTCGGTCGAGCGGGCCGAAGCCACCGTCGAGGCGCTCCTGACGCTGGCCACCAGCGAAGTCGGCCCGACAACCCACGAGTCGATTGATCTCGCCACCGCCGCAGAGGACGCGCTCGACTCCACCCACGCGGCGATCAGTCAGCGCCACATCAAGGTCGAAGCCACCCTCGAGCCGGCGCTCGCCCGCGGAGATCGGGTACTCCTCGAGCGCATGATCGCGAACCTCGTCGAGAACGCCGTCCGCCACAACAACCCGGATGGCTGGATCGGGGTCCGCACGATGCAGCAAAACGGCAGCGCGGTATTCGAGATCGCCAACACGGGGCCCAGCGTCCCCGCCGAGCAGATTCCGACCCTGTTCGAGCCGTTCGTACGCGCCAAGGAGCGGCTCAACTCGTCCGACGGCGTCGGGCTCGGCCTCTCGATCGCCAGTGCGATCGCCCGCGCTCACAACGCCACGATTACTGCCCGCGCGGGCGCGGGCGGTGGGCTGGAGATGTCCGTCATGATCCCGACGGGCCCGTAGATCGTCCCGGCGCTTCCCTGGGCCCGCGAAAGCGCCTCCCGATAGGGCGGGCGGTCTCGCGGGTAGCGTCAAGACCAAGGTCGATGTCCCGGTCGCGCGTTCTCAGATTCCTGCTGCTCGCAGCGGCTTTATGTACGAGCGGCCTGCTGGCCGCCGGGTGTGGCAGTTCCTCTACTTTGCTGGCAACCGCTGATACGGCGAGGCTGCAACGTGACGTCGCGAGCATTCGATCCGCTGCCAGCGGCCACAATCCCGCGGCCGCGCATGCGGCCGTGCGCGCCCTCGAGGCCGATGTTTCGCAGCTCCGAGCGGCTGGGCGGCTTGCGCCCGCGGACGCCTCGGTCCTGTTGAGCGACGCCGGCCAGGTCGATCGCCGGGTGTCGCTGGAGGTGCGTGCTCCAGCTTCGCCCGCACAAACCAGCTCGCCCGCACAAACCAGCTCGCCCGCACAAGCGGGTCCGACCGCGCCGGCCGGGTCACCCGCGCCGCCGGGTGCGGGACACGGCCCGCACGCCAAGGACAAGCGCAAGGGCCATGGCAAGGGCGGAGGTGGTGGCGATGGCGGCGATTGAGCTTGCCCGAGGGGCCACCCTCGGCGAGGGCGGCCGATACCGCCTCGAGCGGGTGCTCGGCACCGGCGGGATGGCGTCGGTCTGGCTCGCCCAGGACGCTCGGCTCGACCGCGAGGTGGCGGTCAAGATCCTCTCGGACGTGCTCGCTCTCGATCAAGACTACGTCCGACGGTTTGAGCGCGAGGCGCACGTCGCCGCGAATCTCTCGCACCCTCATCTGGTTCGCGTCTACGACTTCAGCGTCGATGGGCCACGGCCGTATCTGGTGATGGAGTACGTGGCGGGGGGAACTCTGGCCGACCGGATCCGCGATCCCGATGCCAGGACCTGGGATGCCGAGGTCCTGGCTCGCGAGCTCCTCGACGCGCTCGGCTACATCCATCACGCCGGAGTCATCCACCGGGACATCAAGCCCGCGAACGTGCTGATCGGAACCGACGGCCGCGCGCGGTTGACCGACTTCGGCATCGCTCAGCCCTCGGGCGCAACCAGCCTGACCAAGACCGGCATGGTGGTCGGCTCGGGCCGGTTCATCGCCCCGGAGGTGATGCGCGGCGATCCGGCGAGCGAGCGCTCGGATCTCTACTCCCTCGGAGTGCTCATCCGGGAGTGCCTTGCCCCAGGGGCAACGCCGGAGCTGCGCGCGCTGGTGCGGCAGCTCACGGCCGAGCAGCCCGACCGGCGGCCGGCGAGCGCGCGGCAAGCGATCGAGGCGCTCGAGCGCGAACCGACCGCGCCGACCCGGGCCGCGGACCGCGCGACCGGCCCGACCCACGCCACGGACCGCGCGACCGGGCCCACCGGCGCCAAGGACCGCGCCACCGGCCCGACGATCCCCCAGATGACGCGTTATGGCCGCAAAACGCCGATCGACGTGCGCAGGTCGACCGCGGCGCTCGTCGTCCTGGTCGCGCTGCTACTGATCGCGCTGATCGGCCTGGTCACGTCAAACACCGGCTCGGGAGCGTCCGGGAGCGGACCCGCCCGCGCGAACGCGAACGCGCCGCTCTCGACTCAGCTGACTCAGCTCGACCGCGCTATCGACCAGTCTCGCCGATAGGCGCGCCGGGCCGTCAGCCCTCGTGACCGTTCGTCGAAGCGCCGTTGAGCGACGGCGGGGGAACACTCCCGCCGTTGCGCCGCTCCCGGCGGCCCTCGAGGGCTGCGATCAGATGTCCCGCTGCTTGCGCGTGGACGCTCTCGCCCGTCCTGTCACCGCGCTCCTCGGCAATGTACTCGAGCTCCCCGATCACCCGGTTGATCTGGTCGTCGGTCATCCGCCGCATGAGCGCAGTCGCGAGGACGCGCGTGACGTCGACGTCGTCTTTGGTTTCCATTCGGCCTGGATCGCGCGGGCCGCCTCGGAGCTGGAGGGAGGGGTACCGGAAACTGGACGAACGGACGAGCGACTCACACCCGGGCGCGCAGCGCGGCCCGGAGATCGTCCTCGCAGAACGCGGCGTCGATCGCGGTCTCCGTGACCTCCCGTAGCTCGTTGGAGCTGAAGCCCATCCGCTGAGAACACACCTCGTACTCGCCCTCGATCGTGGCGCCGAAGTAGGGGGGATCGTCGGAACCGAGCGTGACCGGTACGCCGGCGGCGCGCAGCGCCGGCAACGGATGCTCCTCGTACGACGGATACACGCCCAGGACGACGTTCGAAGTCGGGCAACACTCGAGCACGATCGCCCTTGCCGCGAGCTCGAACACGACCGACGGGTCCTCGATCGCACGCACGCCGTGGGCGATCCGGGTAACCGGCAACGAAAGCGCCGCGCGCACGCTGTCGGCGCCCGCCCACTCGCCGGCGTGGATCGTGCAGCCGAGGCCGGCGTCGGCGGCGACCTGGTATGCGTCGGCGAAGTCGTGCGCGGGAAAGCCGGCCTCGTCGCCGGCCATCGAGAAGCCAACGACATATGGGTGGGGGCGCTCGGCGGCATGGCGGGCGACGCGGAGCGCCCGCTCGACGCCGAAGTTGCGCACGGCCGAGACCAGGATCCGCCCCTCGATGCCGGTGTCGCGGCGGGCGTCGTCGATCCCGAGCGCGATCCCGTCCCAATGCTCCTCGTCGCTCAGCCCAACCAAGGCAGCATGATCGGGCGAGGCGGTGAGCTCGACGTAGATCGCGCCCCCGCGAGCACAGGAGCACAGGTACTCGTAGGTGATGTCGCGGTAGTCCTCCCCGGTGCGGATCACGCTGGCGGCCAGGTCGTAGGTGGCGAGGAAGTCGAGGAAGTCCGTGTAGCGGAAGCGCCCATCGGTGCCGAGCAGCCGCTCGGGCAGATCCACGCCGTTCCGTGTCGCGATGCGGCTCACGAGCTCAGGCGGGGCGGTGCCCTCGAGGTGAACGTGCAGCTCAGCTTTGGCGACGGGAGACATGAGGCGGGATGTTTACCAGCAGCCGCGTCTGATATGTCTCAAGGGATGCGAATTCTCGTCACGGGCAGCGCCGGACACCTCGGTGAGGCGCTCATGCGTGTCCTGCCGGACGACGACCACGAGGTCATCGGGCTCGACGTGCTCGAGTCCACGAACACCGACGTCGTCGGATCGATCGTCGATCGCAACGTCGTGCAAAAAGCGGTGGCCGGCGTGGACGCGGTCGTGCACAGCGCGACGCTCCACAAGCCCCACGTGGAGTCGCACACTCGCACGGACTTCATTGCCACGAACATCGGGGGCACTCTGAATCTGCTCGAGGAAGCCGTCGCGGCCGGAGTGAGCCGGTTCATCTTCACGAGCACGACCAGCGCGTTCGGACGTGCGCTCCAGCCGGAGAGGGGAGCGCCGGCCGCCTGGATCACCGAGGACGTCGCGCCGGTTCCGCGGAACATCTACGGCACGACCAAGGCCGCCGCCGAGAACCTGTGCGAGCTGATCGCACGGGACTACGGTCTGCCCTGCCTGATCCTCAGGACCTCGCGGTTCTTCCCCGAGCCCGACGACAGCGACGACGTCCGCGAGGCCTACGACAATCTCAACCTCAAGGTCAACGAGCTGCTCCACCGCCGGGTCGACATCGAGGACGTGGTCAGCGCCCACCAGCTCGCGCTCGAGCGGGCCCCTGACATCGGGTTCGGCCGGTACGTGATCAGCGCGACCACGCCGTTCACCGCCGACGACGTCACCGCGATCCGCAACGACCTACCAAATGTCGTGGCGCGGCTCTACCCCGACTACCCCGAGATCTACGCCGCCCGCGGCTGGAGCATGTTCCCGTCGATCGAGCGCGTGTACGTCAACGAGCGGGCGCGCCTCGACCTCGGCTGGGCTCCCCGGTACGACTTCCGCCGCGCACTCGAACTCCTCGCCGACAATCAAGACCCCCGGAGCGCCCTGGCGAAAACCATCGGCGCCAAGGGCTACCACGAGACCTCGACCGGCGTCTACACCGCCCGCTGAACCTCGATCACGGGTCCGGGAACCGAAGCGGGCGGATCTCCGATGACGTAGGCGGCGCGGACCGCGTCCGCCGCCCGCGCGGCACTTTCGTCGTCGTGCGCATGTAACAGCGCCAACGGCCGGCCACCCGGCTCGACGCGCTCGCCGAGGCCGGCCACCTCGGTCAGGCCGACGCTGTGGTCGACGATGTCGTCCTCGCGCGCTCGCCCGCCGCCCAAGTTGACGATCGCGATTCCGACCGCACGCACGTCGATCGCGGAGACGACTCCCGGTGCGGACGGCTCGACCGGAACGACGACGGACGCTGCGGGCAACCAGCGAGAGGGCGCGTCCAGCAGATCTGCCGGCCCGCCGAGCTCGGCCACCATCGCGCCGAAGCGCTCGGCGGCCGCGCCGGTCTCGAGGGCGCGCGCCGCCGCCGCGCGCGCCGCGGAGACGTCGCCGAAGAGCCCGCCGAGCACGAGCAGCTCGCCGCACAGCGCGAATGTGACCTCGAGCAGCCGCTCGTCGTGCGCGGCGCCGGTCAGGTGGTCGATCGACTCGCGCACCTCGACAGCGTTGCCGGCCGTCCGGCCGAGCACCTGGTTCATGTCGGTCAACAGCGCCACCGTCGGGAGGCCGTTCCCGACCGCGACCTCCACTATCGCCTGCGCGAGCTCCCGGGCGCGGTCGAGATCCGGAAACTGAGCGCCCGACCCGCACTTGACGTCCATCACCAGCGCGTCGAGGCCGGCGGCGAGCTTCTTCGACAGGATCGAGCCGACGATCAGCGGAATCGACTCGACGGTTCCGGTGGCGTCGCGGATCGCGTACAGCCGGCGGTCGGCCGGGGCCAGCCGGGCGGTCTGGCCGACGATCGCGCAGCCGACACCCGCAACCACGGAGCGCAGCCGATCGTTCGACGGGGTCACGTCATACCCGGGGATCGACTCGAGCTTGTCGAGCGTGCCACCGGTGTGCCCGAGCCCGCGCCCCGAGATCATCGGCACGTAGCACGAACACGCGGCGACGATCGGCGCCAGCAGCAGGCTCACCTTGTCGCCGACGCCCCCGGTCGAGTGCTTGTCCAGAACGGGGCCGGACAACCCGGCGTCGCTCCAATCCAAAACATCACCCGAGCGGGTCATCGCGCCGGTCAGCGCCACCCGCTCGGCGGCGCTCATCCCGCGCCACACGATGGCCATCGCCAAAGCCCCAACTTGGGCGTCGGTGACGGTGCCGTCCGCAATCCCACCGACGAGCGAGGCGATCTCGTCAGCCGACAGCTCAAGGCCGTCGCGCTTGCGTCGGATCAGCTCAGCGGTCAGCATCGCTTAGGCGGGGTATGAAATCGAGCAGAAGGCGGGTCAGATCGCTGGCGCCGGCATTGGCGGCACGTAGCGTCTGCTCGTGCGAGAGCGGCTCGTCGGTCATGCCCTCGGCGAGGTTCGTGATCACGGACACAGCGGCGACCCGCAGCCCGCAGTGGCGCGCGAGGATCGTCTCCTGGACGGTCGACATGCCGACGGCGTCCGCGCCCATCACGCGAAATGCCCGGATCTCGGCCGGCGTCTCGAAGCTCGGCCCGCCGACCGCCAGGTACACGCCCTCGGCCAGTGCCACCCCGGTGTCACGAGACGACTCGCGCAAAAGACCTAGGAGAGCCGGGTCATACGCATCGCGTAACGACGGGAAGCGTGGCCCAATCGCGGAGTCGTTCGGTCCCGCCAGCAGGTTCACGCCCGTCAGGTTGATGTGATCGGTGATCGCCATGAGCGAACCCGGCCCGACCTCGGGCCGCAGCGACCCGGCGGCATTGGTGAGAACCAGCACGGAGGCCCCCGCGGCCCGCAGAGCGCGGACGGGAGCGCGCAGCGCGTCGAGAGGGCCATCCTCGTACAGGTGCGCCCGACCCTGGAGCACCGCCACCGGCACGCCGCCGATAGAACCGAGCACCGCTCGCCCGGCGTGACCCTCCACGCTCGGCCGCGGGAACCCTGGCAATTCCTCGTAGCCGACGACGACCGGCTCCTCGACGGCGTCGGCCACCGCGCCGAGACCCGACCCGAGGACGACGCCGACGCGTGACGATCCCAGTTTCACCCGCGGAGCGCCTCGCGGTCGAACGCCCCTGGCAGCAACTCGCCCAACGTCGTCCTCAGAGGCTCCGAACCCGGCCGTCCGAGATACACCGGCACATCGGCATCACCGAACTCCGCCAGTCGCTGCCGGCAGCCACCACACGGCGGGCAGTGCTCGAGCCGCTCGGCCACGACCGCCACCGCGGTTATCGCGGACTCGCCGGCCGCCACCAGCGCGCCGAGCGCCGAGGCCTCCGCGCACTGCCCTTGGGGATACGCGACGTTCTCGACGTTCGCCGCGGCATAGATCGCCCCGGTCCGGCCCCGCACCGCCGCACCGACTTTGAACTCGGAGTACGGCGCGTACGCATTGACCATGGCCCCGTGGGCGGCGCGGAGCAGCACCTGAGGACCGTCCATCAACAGATCCGCGTACCCGACCGCCACGAGTGCGTCGTCCTCGATCCCCAACTCCGCGCGCAACCGGGCCACCTTGTCTCGCGCCGTGGCGAGGTCGCCCGCCTCCGGCAATACGGCCTCGAATTCCACAAAGCTCCCCAGGCCGTCGACCTCGTCGAGGTGGATCCGCACCCCCTCCCAGACGAACAGGTGCCGCCGCTTCGAAACCACGACCACGGTCCCCAGCGCCGCGTTGAGCGCCTCGGCGAGCTCGTCGGCCGCCGCGACCGGGGCCAGCACGTATTCGCTCTGGACCGCCTCCGTGGCGTCGTCCCGTCTGTAGGCGATGAGCTCGCCACCGAGCGCGCCTTGCTCGAAGCGGAGCTTGAGCCGTCCGTGCCGGGCCATGAAGTAGGTGTCGGTCTGCTGCAAAACGCCCCCGTCCGTCGCGCCCAAGCCCAGGCAGCGCGCGCCGGTCGCATCGGGGTCGCGGTCGTGCGCTTTGAGCTCGAGGTTCACGTGCGACATGGGCGTGCGCGAGACTATCGCGCTGTGACGCCAACGCTCACCGTCGTCGAGCACCCCGTGCTGGCCGATCGCCTGTCGGTGATGCGCGACCGCGACACCGGCCACGGCGACTTCCGCCAGGCGCTGTTCGAGGCCGCCGCGATCATGGCCGTCGAGGTCGCGCGCGGGCTCCCAGTCAAGGAGGTCGAGATCCAGACCCCGCTGGAGGCGACCAGAGGCCTTCGCCTCCGCGACGAGGTCGCCGTCGTGCCCGTCCTGCGGGCCGGGCTCGGGATGGTCGAGGGCTTTCTGCGCCTGCTCCCCGATGCGCGCGTCGGCCACGTCGGCATCTACCGTGACGAGGAGGAGCACGTTCCGGTCGATTACTACGAGCGACTGCCGAAGCAACTCCCGTCGGCCCGCGTCTACCTGCTCGACCCGATGCTCGCCACCGG
Source organism: uncultured Solirubrobacterales bacterium (assembly GCA_963709205.1). GTDB lineage: Bacteria > Actinomycetota > Thermoleophilia > Solirubrobacterales > Solirubrobacteraceae > Palsa-465. The sequence goes on along the minus strand of CAVPVP010000027.1, from coordinate 571,598 downwards.
TGGAAGCGCGGTCGCGGCGCTCGACAAGCTCAAGCGCGCCGGCGCCAAGCAGCTCGAGCTCGTGTGCCTGGTCGCCGCGCCGCAGGGAATCGAGGCGGTGCAGGACGAGCACCCCGACGTCCGGATCTGGACGGCGGCGGTCGACCGCGAGCTCGACGAGAACGCCTACATCCGCCCCGGGTTGGGCGACGCCGGCGACCGCGTGTTCGGCACGGCCTGATCGGCGCCCTCCCGGTCGAGCCACTTGTCGATCGTTCGGTGCTGGTGCGACGCCAGCAGATCGAGCAGCGCGCCGGCATCATGCGACACCAGCAGGTTCTCGAGGTGCTCGACGGCCAGGAACCGCTCGTCGACCGCGTGCTCCAAGAAGGCCAGCAGGCGCTGCCAGTAGCCGGCGACGTCCAGCAGGCCCATCGGCTTGCGGTGCAGCCCCAGCTGCTTCCACGTGAACAGCTCGAACAGCTCATCGAGCGTTCCGGTGCCACCGGGCAGCGCGATCACGGCATCGGACAGCTCGGCCATCAGCGCCTTGCGCTCGTGCATGGTCTCGACGACGTGCAGCTTCGTCAGGCCGGCGTGGGCGATCTCGCCCTCGACCAGCCGCGTCGGGATCACGCCGATCACCGTCCCGCCGGCGGCCAGCGCGGAATCGGCGAGCGCTCCCATCAGACCGACACTCGCGCCGCCATAGACGACCTCGAGCTCACGGGCAGCGAGTAGCCGGCCGAGCTCGCCAGCCGCCGCGCCGTACTCGGGCGACCGGCCGGGGCTCGATCCGCAGAACACAAGGACCCGTTTCACCCCACGCAGCGTAGTAGCCTCGCAGGCGTGATCCGCCGCCTCCCTCACGTCGATCGTGTCGGTATCGAGGAGCGCGCCGCCCAACTCGGCAAGCGCTCGATCAAGACCACGGCCAAGCAGCAGGGCATCCGGCTCGCCGTCGCGATGGTTGACCTGACCACGCTGGAGGGCGCCGACACCCCGGGCAAGGTCCGCCACTTGTGCGCCAAGGGGGTGTGCCCAGCTCCCACGATGCCCGAGATCCCGAGCGTCGCCGCGATCTGCGTCTACCCGTCGCTCGTGGCTACCGCGAAAGGAGCCCTGAACGGCACCGGTGTCAAGACCGCATCGGTCGCCACCGGGTTCCCCGCGGGCCAGGTCTCGCTCGAGGCGAAGCTGCGAGACACCGAGGACGCCGTCCAAGCGGGCGCCGATGAGATCGACATGGTCATCTCGCGCGAGGCCTTCCTCGCCGGTGACGACACCCGCGTGCAGCAGGAGATCGTCGCGGTGAGGGAACACTGCGGCGACGCCCACCTCAAGGTGATCCTCGAGACCGCCGAGCTCGGGTCCTACGACCACGTCCGCCACGCCTCGATGCTCGCGATGGAGGCGGGCGCGGACTTCATCAAGACCTCGACCGGTAAGGCGGCGAGCGGCGCGACGCCGGGGGTGTGTCTCGTGATGCTCGAGGCCATCCGGGACTACGCCGACCGCACCGGGCGGATCGTCGGCTTCAAGGCCGCCGGCGGCGTGTCGACGAGCAAGGCCGCGCTCCACCGCCTGGTGCTCGTCAAGGAGACGCTCGGCGACGAGTGGCTGACCCCGGACCGGATCAGGATCGGCGCGTCATCCGTGCTCAATGATCTGCTTATGCAGTACGCCAAGACCGAGACCGGCCGCTACGGGCGCTCAGAGGACTTCTCCAAAGAATGAGCATCGAGACGAGAACCAGCATCGTCTGGGACTACGCGCCCGCCCCGGAGTCGGCCGACCACATCCGACTCAAGGACCGCTATGGCCTGTTCATGGACGGCGAATTCAAAGGCCCGCGGGACGGTCGGTACGTGCCGACGATCAACCCCGCCACGGAGGAGCCGATAGCGGAGGTGGCTTACGGGGGCCCGGACGACGTGACCGCGGCCGTGCAGTCCGCACGCGCCGCATATCCGAAGTGGGCCGCGCTCAAGGATCTCGAGCGCGCCAAGTACCTGTTCCGGATCGCCCGCCTGATCCAGGAGCGCGCGCGGGAGCTCGCGGTCGTCGAGACGATGGACGGAGGCAAGCCGCTGCGGGAGTCACGCGACGTCGACGTCCCGCTCGCGGCCGCGCACTTCTTCCACTACGCCGGATGGGCCGACAAGCTGCGGTATGGCGTCAACGCGCGCGAGGTCAAGCCGCTCGGCGTCGTCGGGCAGATCGTGCCGTGGAACTTCCCGCTGCTGATGGCGGCGTGGAAGCTCGCGCCGGCGCTGGCGTGCGGGAACGTCGCGATCCTGAAGCCGGCGGAGACGACGCCGCTGACCGCGCTGCTGCTCGCCGAGATCTGCCAGGAGGCCGAGCTCCCGCCCGGCGTCGTGAGCATCCTCCCGGGCAATGGGGACACGGGCGCGGCCCTCGTACGCGAAAAAGACATCAACAAAATCGCGTTCACCGGCTCGACCGCGGTCGGCCGAGACATCCAGGCCGCGCTCGCGGGGACCGACACGAAGCTGACGCTCGAGCTCGGCGGGAAGTCGGCGAACATCGTGTTCGAGGACGCCGCGGTCGACCAGGCCGTCGAGGGGATCGTCAACGGGATCTTCTTCAACCAGGGCCACGTGTGCTGCGCTGGATCGCGTCTCTTGATCCAGGAGAGCGTGCGCGATGAGGTGATCGCGAAGCTCTGGCAGCGGATGGGCCGCCTGCGCCTCGGCGATCCGATGGACAAGAACACCGACGTCGGGGCGATCAACTCGGCCGAGCAACTCGAGCGGATCGAGACGCTGGTCGCCGCCGGCGAAGACGAGGGTGCGACCAGGCGGACGATCAGCTGCGACATCCCCGAGCGCGGCTACTGGTTCGCGCCGACGCTGTTCACCGACGTCTCGCCGGCCCACCGGATCGCTGTCGAGGAGATCTTCGGGCCGGTCGTGTCCGTGCTCACGTTCCGAACCCAAGCCGAGGCGATCGAGAAGGCGAACAACTCGCGCTACGGGCTAGCGGCCGGGATCTGGACCGACAAGGGGTCGAAGGCGTTCGAGGTCGCGAGCGCGCTGAAGGCCGGGGTCGTGTGGCAGAACACGTACAACCACTTCGACCCGACGGCGGCGTTCGGCGGCTACAAGGAGTCGGGGTTCGGGCGCGAGGGCGGGCCGGCCGGGCTTCGTCCGTACCTGAAGAGCGTGCGATGACTCGATTGGCGGTCCGCAAGACGTACAAGCTGTGGATCGGCGGCGCGTTCGTCCGCTCCGAGTCCGGCCGCTACGACGAGGCCGACGGCGTGAACTACCCGCGGGCGTCGCCCAAGGACGTCCGCGACGCGGTCGCCGCCGCGCGCAAGGCCGCGGGACCGTGGGCGGCCAGGACTGCGTATAACCGGGGGCAGATCCTGTACCGCGCCGCCGAGGCGCTCGAGTCGCGCGCGGCCACGCTCGGCGTGCCTCGCGATGAGGTCAACGCATCCGTCGACGTGCTGCTGCATTACGCCGGCTGGACCGACAAGCTCCAGCCCGTGCTCGGCGGCATCAACCCGGTCGCCGCTCCGTTCCTCTCGTTCAGCCTGCCCGAGCCGACCGGCGTGGTCGGGATCGTCGCTCCCGACGCCCCTTCGCTGCTCGGGCTGGTGGCCGAGCTCGCGCCGGCGCTGGCCGCCGGCAACGTGGTCGTCGCGATCCTGTCCGAGGCACAGCCGTTGCCCGGTCTCGACCTCGCCGAGGCGCTGGGCGTCTCAGACGTGCCCGGCGGCGTTGTCAACCTGCTCTCCGGCCGGCGCGGCGAATTGGCGAAAGCGCTCGGAGCCCACCGGGACCTGAACGCGATCGTCGACGCCGCCGGCGACCCCGATCTCGCCACCGAGCTCGACAAGCTCGCGGCCGAGACGATCAAGCGAACGCGCCACAGCCACGCCGCCACGACCTACGAAGCCGCGACGGACGACGCGCTCGAGCGCCTCGAGGCGGTCACCGAGCTCAAGACCGCGTGGCACCCCGTGGGCGCGTAATCCGGAACCGGCTCAGCCGCCGGGTAGCGTGTTTGGTGCGGTGGACGTGCCAGGGGGGCTGGCCGCCGTGTCGGCGGTGCCGGTGGTCGGGGTGGGGGTGGAGGGGTCGCTAGCTGCCGCCGCGTCGGTGGTGCTCGTGGTCGTGGCGGGCGACGTGGTGGTCGGTGTGGTGGTCGGTGTGGTGGTGGCCGGGGCGCTGGCTGCCGCCGTGTCGGTGGTGCTCGTGGTCGTGGTGGGTGGCGAGGTGGTTGGTGTGGTGGTCGGTGTGGTGGTGGGCGGCGAGGTGGTTGGTGTGGTGGTCGGTGTGGTGGTGGGCGGCGAGGTGGTTGGCGTGGTGCTCGGTGTGGTGGTGGCCGGGATGCTGGCTGGCGCCGTGTCGGTGGTGCTCGTGGTCGTGGTGGGCGACGAGGTGGTCGGTGTGGTGGTGGCCGGGGCGCTGACCGCTGCCGTGTCGGTGGTGCTCGTGGTCGTGGTGGGCGACGACGTGGTCGGTGTGGTGGTGGACGGGGCACTTGCTGCCGCCGTGTCGGTGGTGCTCGTGGTCGTGGTGGCCGGCGAGGTTGTGGCTTGGGTGCTGGCCGTGGGTGTGGTGCTCGCGTTCGGTGCGGCCGGCGCGGCGGAATCTGCGACGCTCGGTGGGGCGGCAGGGGCGGTCGTTGCCGCTGTGGTGGGCGCGCTTGGCGCGGCAGCGGGATTCATCGCGGGGCCGGGTGTACTAGGGGCCACGAGGGCGGCTGCCGGCGCTGGCAACGGGAGCGGTGCGGGGCTGTCGGTGTGGATTGCACCAGCGCTAACGGTTGCGATCGCTGTTGCTGTGAGGATCTTCGCGAGGACCCCCGTTGCACCGAGCCCACCAACCCCGACAGAGAAGGCGCCGTCCGAGCCAACGGTCGCGAGCCCGGTGGCGACAGCCGCAACCGAGGGTGCGCTGGCAATGATGGCGCTACTTGCCGCACCAGTTCCAGCGATGACGCTCCCCGCCGCGCTGGCGCTCACCGCGACCGCGCCACCTGCGGCGGCCGCACCAGCGCCGCCCGCGCCACCTGCGGCGGCCGCGCCACCCGCGGCGGCCGCACCAGCGCCGCCCGCGCCACCTGCGGCGGCCGCGCCACCTGCGGCGGCGGCGCCCGCGCCGCCCGCGCCACCTGCGCCGGCCGCGCCGCCCGCGGCGGCCGCGCTAGCGCCACCCGCGGCGACCGCACTGCCTCGGCTCAGCACCGAGTCCAACACTGACGCCTTGAGTTCGCAGGTCAGCGCCACGGGCAGAATTAGCGCCAGCGCACGGTGCTGACGGTGGATCTCACTCTCGAACGCGGCGCAGCCGGGGCAGCGATCGATGTGGGCGCGTGTCGTGCTCCGGGGCAGGATCCTGCCCTGTAACGTCGCCAGCCGCTCGCGAACCTCTGCGCATGGACGTTCCCGAGCCTGCCGCCCACGCACCAGGGCCTCGCGCGCCTGAAAGACCAGCGCCTTCACCTTCTCTTTGCGCACGCCGAGCACGGCAGCGATTTCTGTGTGCGAGTGATCCCCGAGCTCGAAGAGCACGAGCGCGGCGCGCTGGTCGGCCGGCAGCCGCCGGACGTCCTCCAGCATCTCGCGTAGGTCCTCCCGCCGCTGGACCTGATCCGCCACGGCCTCGGGGAATGGTCGATCTACCAACACTCGGTCGATATCGACGACCTCGTGGCGGGCACGCAGCTCAGAAAAGCAGCGATTGCGAGCGATTGTGTACAGCCACGGCCGAAGCGAAATGTTGCTCTCGCCGACACGCAACGCGCGAAACGCGGAGACAAACGTCAGCTGGAGCACGTCCTCGGCCGCCTCGCGGTTTCCGAGCATGTGCACACAGAACACGAGCACCCCGCGGGCGTATCGATCGTAGATGGCCTCGAAGGCGGTGTCGTCCCCGGCACGCAACCGGGCCACTAGATTGTCGTCGCTTTCGCCCGCGAGAGGCCCACCATGTAACCCACCGCGGAACCCGGCTACTGCCGCGCTCACCCCCATGCGCGTAGTTTCCGCTACATAACCCCGAAAGTCCAGCGAGCGGGTTTCGCTGAGCCGTCCGTGGTCGGACGGAGGCCTCACCGGCCGGGGCGACGATAGAGCGGTCGCGCTTGAGGCCAGACGGCGCCTCGGGAAATCCGTATTCCCAAGACGCCGTCGCCCCCAACCGCCGATACACCGAAAAGAAGTAAGCCGTCCAAGCTTGCCCCCATCCGTTGCCCCCAACTCCGTAGCCCTTGCTTACTTCAACGCGGAGGGAGCCGAAAGGTTGGTCAGGTTCGATGAGATTTCTTGTCCAAAGAAACGGATTGGTGCTACTTTGGACTAGGGCCATGCGTGTTCGCGGGCCTGGGGGACTCGCCGATTGACGTTTTCGTATCAGCTTGGGACGAGGAGTTCGTCCCTCGGGTCAGGGGACGCCCCCAACCACCCTGACTCTCCGGGGGGCCCGGATGGATCCTGGCCCCCCGGGCCTATCGTGATGTCCCGGCGAGAGTTGACGCCTCCCGGCGGGGGCGATACTCCGACCACGCGGGCTTAGCCGCTGGCAATAATCCAGGCCGCGGGCGACGGTCGAGATCGCTCGGCTGCGATGATGTGGCGCGGTTAGTCTGTGGCCGTCCAGGTTGCTGTGGATTGATGAGAGGTAGGAGGGAGGCGCGGCATGGCCGCGAGGATCTGTCGTAGGGTCGCGTCAGCGATACTCATCGGTGCGACGATGGCGGTGCTCGCGCCAACCGCGTGGGCGTCCGTCTCGCCGTCGGTGAGCCTGGATCAGAGCGCCGGCACGACCGCGGGTTCCACCGCGAACCTAGGCGTCGACCTCAAGTTTGCGCGGACTGGAACTGATTCACCTGACCACCTGTCCCTCGACCTGCCTCCCGGGCTGCTCGCCGACGCGTCGATCGACGGCGGCGCCTGCCTCAGGACCGCCGACCTGACCGACTCGGCGTGCCAGGTCGGCTCCGGGACGGTGCTGGCCTACGCCTACGGCACGGTCCCCATCACCACCCCCGTCACATTCGACCTGGTTCCTCCACCTCAGGCCGGTGACCTCGCCGGTCTCGCGGTCAACAGCAGCGGCACGCAGATCGGCGCGACGGCGGACGTCCGGGTCCGCTCCTCGGGGGACCCCCTCGGCGTCGGGGTCACGATCGACTTCGTGCTGCCCGATGCCCTCTACGGCGTGCCGATCTCGATCGCTGAGATCAGCAGTACGTTCGACGGGCTCCGATACCCCACCACGTGTCCGTCGACGCCGCAGAACTTGAGCGTGTCGGTCGACTCGTACAGCGACCCGACGGTCCACGTCGCGACGGCGCCGCTGTCGGTCACCGGCTGCTCCTCGCTGCCATACTCGCCGGCGTTCGCGGCGACCGCCACCCGTGACAGCGGCGACAGCCAGGTCGCGCTCACCACTCAGATCACCGAGGCTGCTCGTGAGGCTCCAAGCAGCTCGCTCTCTCTAGTGCTGCCGCGGCCGCCGTTGTTCCCGAACCTCACGTCGATCGGGCTCGTCTGCGCCAGCGTCTCGAGCGGTGACTGCTCACCGGTCGGATCCGTGACCGCGAGCTCGCCGCTGTATCCCAGCCCCCTGACAGGGGAGGCCTTCCTGACCGGCTCGGGGCTTGACCTTTCGCTGACGCTCGTGTTCCCGTCGCCGTTCCCGTTGACGCTGACCGGGTCGATCGACCTGGGCAAGAACTCGACGACATTCACCGGCCTTCCCGACTTGCCCCTGACCAGCCTGCGGGTCTCGCTCAACGGTGGACCCCAGGGTTTGTTCAAGACCACGTGTACCCCGCCGTCGGGCACGGCGGACGCGATCCTCACCGACCAGAACGGCGACAAGACGGTCAACGCCGCCTCGGCCCTCGCCGTGGCCGGCTGCCCTGGCACCGGCCGCGGAGGTCGAGGCGCGGGGCCGAGCCTGACAGGCGTGCACGTCTCCGGCCTGGCCTCGGGGCGTCCCTCTCTGGGCTTCAGGGTACGAGTCGCCAATGGCGGCCGAAAGCTGCGAGCGGTCACGGTCGTGCCGCCGGCCGGACTCAGCTTCGCCCGCCAGGGCCTAGGAGAGCGCCGTGGCATCACCCTCACCGGAGCGAGCATCAAGACGCTCAGCCTCTCGCATGGCCACCTCGTCATCACCCTGCGCAAACCCGCTTCGAGTGTCGCCGTCAAGATCAACGCCAGCCTGCTGCGCGAGCGCCCTTCGCTCGAGCGGGCGGCCAGGCACCGGCACCTCCACTCGCTGTCCCTGACCGTCATCACCGAGAACACCAAGGCCCAGCGCGACGCGATTCGCGTACAGATCAGGAACCCAGGGCTGTAGGGAGGAGCGTCATGGAGCAAGCACTGAGTCGCCGCGTCGTCACACTTCTCGCCGTTCTTGTCGGTGTGGCGGCCCTGGCACCGGCCGCTCGCGCGGCGATCTCGCCGACGCTCAGCCTCGATCAGAGCGCCGGAACGAAGGCTGGTTCGACGCTGAACCTCGGGCTTGACCTGAAGTTCGCCGACACCGGCACCGACTCTCCGCGTGATCTCGCGATCAACCTCCCGCCCGGCCTGCTGGCCGACGCGTCGCGCGATGGGGGTTCCTGCCTCAAGGCGCCCAACGTCTCGGGCACGGCGTGCGAGGTCGGCAGCGGCACCGTAACCGCGACACCGGATCCGATTCCCGGCGTGCTCAACCTCCCGCTGTCGGTGTCCGTGCCGGTCACCTTCTATCTCGTCCCGCCGCCCGTCGCCGGCGACCTCGCGGGGCTGGCAGTGGAGGGACTCGGGGAGCAGATCGGGTCGACTGGAGAGATCAAGCTGCGGCCGACCGGCGATCCGCGCGGGGTTGGGCTGTCGCTGGACCTCCTCCTGCCGGATCAGCTTCCAATCACGTTGCCGCTGGTAGGCACCATCAACGCGGCGCAGATCTCGCTCACGGAAATCCAGAGCACGTTCGACGGACTCCGGTATCCGGCGACGTGCCCGGCGACACCCGCGAACGTCAGCGTCTCCGTGGACTCCTACGGCGACCCGACGATCCACAATATGACGGCGCCGCTGTCGGTCACCGGCTGCTCGTCGCTGCCCTTCTCACCGGTGTTCAACCTGACAGCCGCACGCGATGGCGGTGACCGCCAGGTCAGGCTGGACACCGAGGTCACCCAGGCACCGGATGAATCGCCGAACCGGTCCTTGTCGCTCGCGTTTCCCACCTCGACGCTCGCCCCGAACCTTGGATCGATCCAGGCCCTATGCCTCGACCCGGCCTCCGGGACCTGCTCGCCCGTTGGGTCGGTCACCGCGACGTCGCCGCTCTACCCGGCCGCTCTCCACGGTAACGCCTACCTGACCGGCTCGCCAAGCGGTCTCTCTCTCACGCTTGTGTTTCCGCCGCCGTTGCCACTGACGCTCGCCGGCGCGGTCGATCTGGTCAAGAACTCGGCCACGTTCACGGGCCTTCCCGACATCCCCCTGACCGATCTCCGGGTCGCCCTCAACGGAGGACCTACCGGCCTCTTCCTATCGACGTGCCAGAACCCGACCGGCACCGCGACCGCGATTCTGACCGACCAGAACGGCGACAAGACCGTGAATGCCGGGTCGAACTTCACCGTCTCGGGCTGCCCGGGGGTGGGCGGGAGCCCGACCGCCTCGACCAACTCGGGCGTGACCGTAGGCAACACCAACCTCAGCGGCGGCCAGTACACGGGGTTGGGCAAGGGTCGTCCGACACTGAGCTTCAAGGTCAGCGTGGCGAGGCATGCCCCCAAAATACGTGCGTTGACAGTGGCTCTCCCCCCGGGACTCCGCTTCCGGTCCCACCGTCACGGCACGCTCGCCGGCGTCACTCTCACCGCAGCAAGGATCAAGACGCTCTCGATTTCCCACGGCCGTTTGACGATCGTCCTGCGCAAAGCCGCTTCCACCCTCACCGTCGAGATCCACGGCAGCCTGTTGAGCGAAGCTCCCGGACTCTGGACCCGGGCAAAGCACGTCCACAACCTGCCCCTGACAGTGATCACCGACAACACCCGTGGGCAGCGCACGGTCATTCGCGTTGAGGTCGCGAGCCGCGGAACGTGACGAGGTGATCTCGCCCTAGGTCGCGGGCGTTAGCCCGTATCGTCGCTGAGCGTGCCCTCGAGGCGCAGGATGCGCCTGAGGATCGCCAGCGACGACGCGTACGTCGAGTCCATCCCGTAGTAGCTGAGGCCGCGCGCGCCGAGCGTCCGCGCCTGTGTGTAAGGCGTGTCTGAGGCGTAGTGGATGATCCCGAGATCGATCGGGAGCTTTGAGAAGTTGATCGCCTCGCCGGTTGGATGGCGCTCGGCATCGGCGATCTCATAGACGGCGTTGCAGTACGGGCCGGTCTCCATCTCGACGACCGTGAACGCCTCGCGGTAGTAGAAGTCGAGGTACGAGCGGTTCTGGAGGAACGTGCTCTTGACGGTGACCGCCCGCTGGTTGTCGAGGCCGGTGCCGAAGCGCAGGTCGGGCGCGAGGTCGTCGACGCTGAACGCGTTGTCGAGCCAGTAGGTGGACCCCGAGTGCTCGTCGTGGACGACATTCGAGATCATCACGTCGCCGACATCGGCGTTGAGGGTGGCGGCCTTGCCGAGGATGTAGACACCGCGCAGCGAGCTGCGGTCGACGGCGACCTCGCGGAGGATGTTGTACGCGGCGACGCCCAGCGGATAGTCGATGTTGACGATCACCGCGCCGCTCGCGGCCAGCGCCGCCGGGTCGACGTGGCCGAGGCGCGGATCGAGGGCGCGGGGGTCGAGCGCCGACAGCGAGATGACCTGGGCGGGCACCCGGAGCGCGGTCTTGCTTCGCAGATGGGTGACGCCGCCCCGCTGCTCGTCGGCGCGCCGCTCGGCCGCGGCCTCGGGGCCGCGCTCCGAGAAGTACAGCCGGGCCACGAAGTAGAGGAAGTTCTCCCACGAGCCCTCGCTCTGTCCCTCGCGGAACGCCGTCAGCTCCTGGCGGAGAATGTCGTCGTCGTCGAGCTGCTCGACGAACGCGATCAGCTCGGCCTCGTGCTCGCGGGCGATCCCCGTGACGATGTTGACCAGGCTGTGCGAGTTGGAGCTCACGAAGTAGAGCGGACGCTCGGTGAGTCCCTCGACCGCGAGCTCGGAGCTGACCGGCGTCCACCAGCGTCGTGTCAGACGTGCGTACCCGGTGTTGGTGCCGCCCAACATGCGCACCCGCAATGACAGGCGTCGCGTGGCGATCAGGCGCATCCGCTCGCCGAACTTGTCTCCCCAGGCGATGCGCAGCCGGCCCCAGTCGTCGGCGCTGCCGCCGAGCTCGCGAGCGCACTCCTCGGGCGGGACGTCCGGGGAATCCGCCAACGGCCAGCCCGCCGCCCGCATGCGAACCCGGATCTTGTTCCACTCGATCTGGAACGCCACCAGCGTCGGCACGAGGTCGTCGACGTCTGAGGAGCTCGCAAGCAGAACGGCGAGCGTCCCCTCGCCGCTGTCGTACCACCGCCGCCGACGAGCCGGCGCCTCGGCTTCCTCCCACGAGTCAACCGGAATGCCGTTCGCGGTCAGCTGCTCGACGTCCTGGCCCATGACCACGAGCTCGGCGCCGGCGATGCCATCCGGAAGGCGTTGGACCGCGTACAGGAACGCGCCGAGGTCGAGCTCCTCGCTCGCGGCGAGCGGGTGCAGGCTCGAGCCCATCGCCATGTGCGAGGGCTCGAGCACGCGCAGCTGCGTCTCTCCGCTCGAGCGCAGGAGCGTCGTGTACGTGCGCTGGTAGAGCTCCACCTCGTCGCTGAGGCGGACCTCCCCGTCGACAAAACTCGTCAGGGCTAAGCGGGCGACGGCCATTAGTGGTCGCCCACGTGGGTACGGTCAGGGGCCATTGCTACTCCCTAACGTACGGGATTCCGTCTGCCGCCGGCGGCCGCGAGCGGCCCACGAGCCCCGCGACCGCGACGAGGGTGAGAACGTACGGCAGCGCCTCGAACAGCGTCCCGAGCGTCGCATTGACGCCCGAGACGCGGTCGGACATGGCGCTTCCGAATCCGAACAGCAGGCACGCCCACAGGGCGCCCCACGGCTTCCACTTGCCGAAGATCATCGCCGCCAGCGCGATGAAGCCGCGGCCGTTCGTCATGTTGTTGCTGAACGACCCGACGAAGCCGACCGAGAGGTAGGCCCCGCCGAGCGCCGCGAGCATGCCGGAGGCGACGACGGCTGCGTACCGGATCCGCACCACCGACACGCCCACAGTGTCCGCGGCGCGCGGCTTCTCGCCGACGGCGCGCAGCCGCAGGCCTCCGCGCGTGCGGAACAGGAAGAAGGTGAGCGCGGGCACTAGCGCGATCCCGATCCAGGTCATCAGGTTGGCGCTCCCGACGGCCGTCCCGAAGAAACCGACGTGCTGAATCAGGGGGAGATGGATGTTCGGGACCATCGAGATGCTCAGCGGCGTGCCGTTGGGTCCGTAGTGGTACTCGAGGAAGTACCCGGTGATCCCGAGCGCCAGGAAGTTGATCCCGAACCCGCTGACGATCTGATTGGCGCGCAGGCTAACCGAGAAGAACGCGTGAATCAGGGCCAGTAGCCCCCCGGCGACCATCGCGACGACCACGCCCCAGACCCAGGAGTGCAGCAGGTCGGCGCCGTAGATACCCCAGAAGGCGCCCATCAACATCATTCCTTCGAGACCGACGTTGATCACGCCGCTGCGCTCGGAGATCAAGCCACCGAGCGCCCCGAACAGCAGCGGCGTCGCGTAACGCAGCGTCGCCGCCACCAGTGCCGACCAGACGAACACCGACTTGAGCGTCGCGGTGGAGGAGTTCGCTGAGGCAGCGGCGCCGGCGACCGCGAACAGGGCGACCACGATCGCCTCGGACCCGAGCTTTCGCTCGCCGCCTGCGATAGACCACGCGCCGGCGCCGATGGCGAGAACGGCGAGCACGATCGACGGCACCATGCCGCGAACCTCGATCGGCGGGACTGTGATCACCCACGCGATCGCGCCGAGGACGATTCCCGCGATCCCGACATGCTTGGCCGAGACGGCCCGCGAAGGCGCCGCGCCGATCGCGCCGACGCTCACTTCGCACCACCCTGCGTCGCGGGGACATCGTCAGGACGCCTGCGCTTGAGCGCCACGCCGATCCGCCGCCCACCCTTCAGCAACCGGAGTGTGATCACGTCGGTCGAGACGAGCAGGATGATCATGCCCTCGATCATGAACGTCAGGTACTGAACGAGGGTCGGGTCGATGCTGAGGTTGATGTTGCGATTCGAGGTGCCGGTGAGGAGCGCGCCGAACAGCACGGCGGCGGCGACATTGCCGCTGGCGGTGTTTCGGCCGAGCAGCGCCACCGCGATGCCGTAGAAACCGATCTGGGAGATCTGGATAGTGTTCGTGAACAGGCTGAACTCCCAGCCCAGGATGTCGAGCGACGCCGCCACGCCCGCGAACGCGCCACAGATCAGCATCACCTTGATCCAGGTGCGGCCGACGTTCATCCCCGCGTAGCGAGCCGCGTCCGGGTTGAAGCCGACGGTGCGTGCCTCGTAGCCGAGTCGCGTGCGCTTGATCACGACGGCGTACACGACCGCGAGCGCGAGCGCGATGAAGATCCCGACGTCGAGTCCCTGGAGCGTGGAGCTGCCCCAGAAGACCGGTAGCTTCGCCCCGGCGACGACGCTGTTGGACACGGGCGTCGTCGCCTGATGGGGATTGTGCAGCGGGCCTCCAAGCTGGAAGCAGTAGACGCCGAGCCACAGCGCGATCCAGTTGAGCATGATCGTAGAGATCACCTCGTTGGCGCCGGTGGTCGCCTTCAGGACGCCGGCGATCCCGGCCCACGCGGCGCCGGCGGCGCCGGCGGCGATGATCGCGAACGCGATGTGGAGCACCGGCGGCATCCCGGCGAAGGAGGAGCCGACCCAGACCGCGATGATCAGGCCGACTGTGTACTGGCCCTGGCCCCCGATGTTGAACAGGCCGGCGCGGAAGGCGAACGAGACCGCGAGACCGGTGAGGATCAACGGTGTGGCCTGGAGCAGTGTCTGCTGGAGGTTGCCGGCGGCGGTCGCGCGCTCTGACCCGGTAACCCATGGGAACAGCCAGTTCAGCCCGGTGCCGTTGAAGATCGACTGGTAGGTCGAGAACGGATTGTGGCCGGTCGCGAGCACGATCAGCCCGCCGGCGATGAACGCGATGACGGCCGTGATGATCGGCACGACAACGCCGCTGGCACCGCGCCGGAACGCGGTCAAGGCCGCCGGGGACGTGGCCGCGGCGCCCGTGGTCTCTTCGGCTTCGGCCTGAAGTTCCTCTTCGAGCAGGCTCACGACGCCACCTCGGCCGCCTCCGCCGTCCCACCGGTCATCGCTATGCCAAGCTCCTCCTCGCTCGCGTCGGGCGGGAACTCGCCGACGATCTTACCCTCGTAGATCACCAGGATCCGGTCGGCAAGCGCCTTCACCTCCTCGTACTCGAGCGACACGAGCAGCACCCCGCGACCCTTGTCGCGCTCTTCGATCAGCCGGCGGTGCACGAACTCGATAGCCCCGATGTCGAGGCCGCGGGTCGGCTGGTGGGCGACGAGCACCTGGGGGTCCGAGGCGATCTCGCGCGCGATGCAGACCTTCTGCTGGTTGCCGCCCGAGAGTGCCGCCGCATACGTGTCCGGTCCGCCGCCCCGGACATCGAATTCCCGAAGCAGCCGCTTGGCCAGGTCCTTCCAGTAGCTGAGGCGGAGCCACCCGCGGGCACTAAACGCGGGCTTGCGGTACTCGCGCATCGCCAGGTTCTCCGTCAACGTGAACGGGAGCACGAGACCGCGGAGCTGGCGGTCCTCGGCGATATGCGCGACGCCGGCGTTCGTCGCCGCTCGGACACCCTCGCCGGCGATCTCCCGACCGTCGATCACCACGGCGCCGGACTCGGGCGCCCGAATGCCCGTGATCGCCTCGACCAGCTCCTGCTGGCCGTTGCCATCGACGCCCGCGAGCGCGACGATCTCGCCCGCGCGCACCGACAGCGAGAGCCCCGAGACCTTTTCGAGCTCGCGGTCGTCGCGCACGTACAGGTCGCTCACCTGGAGCAGGGGCCGCTCGGGCTTGGCCTTGGGTTTTTCCACGCGCAGCATCACATCGCGGCCGACAACCAGGCGCGCGAGGCTCCGCTCGGTCGCGCCCTGGCGTGGCACGGTGCCGACCTTCTTGCCACGCCGGAGCACCGTGATCCGATCGGCGACCTCGAGCACCTCGCCGAGCTTGTGCGAGATGAACACGATCGCGGTCCCGTCCTCCTTGAGGCGGGCCAGCACGCCCGTGAGCTCCTTGACCTCCTGCGCCGTCAGGACGGCCGTCGGCTCATCTAGCACGAGTATGCGCGCGTTCCGATAAAGCGCCTTGAGGATCTCGACTCGCTGCTGGGTACCGACCGTGACGTCCTCGATCGTGGCGTTGGGGTCGACCGCCAGTCCGTACCGGTCGGAGAGCTCCTTGACTCTTGCTCTTGCCGCCTTGAGGTCCAACCGACCGCCGGGCTGGGTCGGCTCCTGGCCGAGCACGATGTTCTCGGCGACTGTCATCACCGACACGAGCATGAAGTGCTGGTGGACCATGCCGATACCGAGGTTGATTGCGGCCAAGGGTGAGCTGATCTCCACCGGTTGGCCGTCGATCAGGATCTCGCCGGCGTCGGGCTTGTACATCCCGTACAGGACCGACATGAGCGTCGACTTGCCCGCGCCGTTCTCGCCGAGCAGCGCGTGAACCTCTCCTGGAAGCACGTCGAAGTCGACTCGGTCGTTTGCGACGACCGAGCCGAACTTCTTCGTGATTCCTCTCAGCTCGAGGGCCGGAGGGCTTGACCCGGACACGGCGGGCGTGCGTCTTACTACTTGACCGCCACGACTGTCGGCGGCTTGATCTTCCCGGATTTCATCCCGGCGATGACGGCGTTGACCTGCGACTCGAACTGGGCGCCGGCTGGCCCGATCTTGCCGATCCCGACACCGCCGTTGTTGATGTCCTCCTGCAGGTTGCTCGAGAACTGACCGCTCTGCAGGTCCTTGATCGCGGTGAACACGCCGGTATCGACCTTCTTCTCGGCCGATGTCAGAACGTAGGTCGGCGAGAGATAGCTCTGGTCGGCGTCGACGCCGATCGCCTGGTCCTTGTTCTGCACGGCCGCGGAGATGGCACCCAGCCCGCAGGCGCCTGCGACCTGGAAGACGACCTTCGAGCCCGCGTTGATCTGGTTGAGCGCAAGCTCCTTGCACTTGTCCTCAGCGACGAAGTCCTGCGAGTACGCGTTCAGCAACTTCGCCGACGGGTCCGCTGCCTTGACCCCGCCCTGGAAGCCGGCGATGTAGAGGTCCACGGGCGGGATGCTCTGGCCACCGACAGTGGAGGCGGTCGTGTAGCCCTTTGACTTCAGGTAGAGCCCGGTGAGATAGCCCGCCGGGTAACCGGCCTGCTGCTCGGCGAAGTCGATCCCCTCGATGTTCTTGGCCGTGTCCGGGGCGGTGCCGCCGGGGCTGTCGATGATCGCGAAGTGCACGTTCGGGTACTTCGTCGCGACCGTCTGGAGCGGTTGCGCCATCAGGAAGCCGACCGCGATCACGAGTTTGTTGCCGGCTTGCGCGAGCCGAGTGAGGTTCGGGATGTAGTCAGCGCCGGACTGCGACTGCAGGACCGTGCCCTTGACTCCGAGCTGAGACTCGGCCTGGAGCAGGCCTTGATAGGACAGATGGTTGAACCCGTGGTCGTTGAGACCGCCGATGTCGGTCACCAGACCGACCTTGAAGCCCGAGCCGCTCGACGATGCGCTCGTCGTGGCGCTGCTGCTGGTGCTCGGCGCAGCCGCCGCGCTCGAAGTGCTACTTGTGCTGCTGCTATTGCTGCTGCCGCATGCGGCGAGCCCCAGAGCCAGCGCCGCGAGCGCCACAGCAGCGAGGCCTACCGGCCTGATCCTCCCCATCACAACATCTCCTTTCGCCCACGAGACTGAATGGGCAACAATATTCGCTAGGCGAGACGGCAGGGGAGTTCGCCTAACGTGCTCTTCACAAATGACGACGATCGTCCGAGCACAGGTGGCGCACACGCCGGGCAACCCATTCGTGGAAGAGGACGCCTTGCGGGCGTTCTGGGACGGTGCGGTGGCGTTCGACGCCGGCCGGATCTTGGCGTGCGGTCCGTGGGGCGAGGTCCGCGCGGCGTTTGCGGATGCCGAGGTCGTGGACGCGCGGGACGCCGTTCTGCTGCCCGGATTCGTCGATTGCCACGTCCATTTCCCGCAGATCGGGGTGATCGGGGCGTTGGGGCTCGGGCTGATGGACTGGCTCCGATCCGTGGCGCTGCCCGAGGAGGCTCGGCTCGCGGATCCGGCCTATGCGGTTTCGGTTGCCGAGGCATTCGTCCGCGGCCTGGTCCGTAACGGAACCACGACTGCGCTGGTGTTCGGGTCGCATTTCGTGGAAGCCCAGGAGGCGCTGTTCTCGGCGGCGGAAGCGGTCGGATTGCGGGTTGCCAGCGGGCTCGTCGTGTCCGACCGCAACCTCATCACTGAGCTCGAGGTGTCGCCGGAGGTGGCGGTTTCGTCGAGTCGCGCGTTGATCGAGCGCTGGCACGGACGGGGTCTGTTGCGGTACGCGATCACGCCGCGGTTCTCGGTTTCGTGCTCGGACGAGCTGCTGTCGGGGTGCGGCGAGCTCGCCCGCGAGGCTCCCGGGGTGCTGGTCACGAGCCACCTGAACGAGACGCTCGGCGAGATCTCGCTCGTCAGGGATCTGTTCCCGTGGGCTTCCGACTACCTGGAGACGTACGAGCGGTACGGCCTCCTCGGCGGGAGGTCGGTGTTCGCCCACGACGTCCACGTCGGTGAGTCCGAGTTGGGTCGGCTCGCGGGCGCCGGCGCGGCCGTGGCGCACTGTTCATCGAGCAATGCCTTCCTGGGAAGCGGGCTGTTCCCGCTGCGGCGCCATCTCGACGCGGGGGTCCGGGTCGCGCTCGGGACCGACGTCGGCGCCGGCACCGGGCTCAGCATGCTCAACGAGGGCTTGATGGCATATCAGGTGCAGATGCTCGAGGGCCCTGAGGGCGTGCGGTTAGGCCCGGCGCATCTGTTGTGGCTGGCGACCGCGGCCGGGGCTTCGGCGCTCGGGCTCTCAGATGAGGTTGGTGCCTTGTCGCCGGGATTGAGCGCGGACTTCGTCCTGCTCCGTCCGCCGGCGGGGAGCACACTCGCAGCGGTGCTCGAACGGGCCGACTCTTTTGATGCACGGCTTGGCGCGCTCTTCACGCTCGGCCGCGAGGAGTCGGTCGTCGAGGTCCGAGTCGCGGGGCGGGTCGTCTGATGCGACGAGCCGCGGTCGTGGTCTTGGACGCCTGCGGCGTGGGGGCGCTCCCCGACGCTGGCGCGTATGGCGATGCGGGCTCTAACACGCTCGCGCACCTGGCCGAGCAGGTCGGCGGCCTCCGTTTGCCCGCGATGGAGCGTCTCGGGTTGGGCTCGATCGTGCCGATTACCGGAGTCGCGCCGAGGGTCGGGCCGGCGGTGTACGGCCGGCTCCGACCGCTTGGACCGGGGAAGGAATCCACCACCGGGCACTGGGAGCTGATGGGCGTGGTCCCCTCGCGCGCGCTCCCGACGTATCCGGGCGGCTTTCCGGCTGACGTGGTGGCCTCGCTCGAGCGCGCCACCGGGCATCGGTTCTGCTGCAACCGCCCCTACAGCGGCACCGAGGTGATCGAGGACTACGGTCTCCATCACCTTGAGACGGGCGAGCTCATCCTGTACACGTCGGCGGACTCGGTCCTCCAGATCGCCGCACACGTCGATCGGATGTCGGAGGCCGAGCTATACGCGGCCTGCTCGGCGGCGCGCGCGGTGATGACCGGCGAGCACGCGGTAGGCCGTGTGATCGCCAGGCCATTCGAGGGCTCGCCCGGGTCGTTCCGCCGCACCGCGGGGCGGCACGACTACGCGGTCCTGCCGCCGGGCCGCTCGTATCTCCAGGAGCTCCAGGACGCCGGCGCGCCGGTGCACGGCGTCGGCAAGATCCACGACCTGTTCGCCGGCGTCGGGGTCGACTTCAAGCACGCCGGCGCCACCAACGCCGCCGGCATCGCCGCGACGACCGGGCTGCTCCGCGAGCTCGACTCCGGCCTCATCTTCGTGAACCTCGTCGAGACCGACCAGGTCTACGGCCACCGCCACGACGTCTCCGGCTTCCAGCAAGCCTTGGTCGAGATCGACGCGGCGGTTGCCGAGTGGCTGAGCTTGCTCCGCGACGACGACCTCCTGATTCTCACCGCCGACCACGGCGTCGATCCGACCGCCCCGCACACCGACCACACTCGCGAGTACGCGCCGTTGCTGGCTACCTATGCCGGCTGCGACGGGCGGCGCCACGATGGGCTGCTGGCGGACGTCGGGGCGAGCGTGTTGTCGTGGCTCACCGGCCGGCGCGCGGACGAGTTGCCGGGCGAGCCGTTCATCTAGGCGCGTTGCCTTTCTTGGGGAGCGTCTTTCGCCCGGGGAGGGTCTTTTGGCCGGGGAGGGTCCTTTTCGCCCGGGGGTCTCTTTGGCCCGGGCGTCTCGTTGGCCCGCGGAGGGTCTTTTGGCCGGGGGAGGGGGGCGATTTTCGACGCGCCAGAGGCTCTTACATACATGAGCGATCTCGATGCCCTCCCCACCGACGACTGTCTTGACGCACTCGTCACCCAACTCATCGCCTGCGGCGGCCCCCTCAGCCAGATGATCAGCCACATGCACGAGGCCGAAGCGTCCGGCCTGTCCTCGCCCGACGCGCGGCCGATCTTCGAGGTGGCGCACAAGTTGATCCGCGACGTGGTCGACGACTTGTCCGAGCGACACACCGAAGACGAGATCCGCACCACAGCAGAGATCGTCGACGAGGTCACGACGGCGATCTGCGAGAACATCTTCTTCCTCCCGCCATCCGAGATGCGGCGGATGACGCGCGGACGAGGTTCAACCGGTTCGGGCAAACGTCGGCGGCGACGGTCCGGCCGCCGGCGACGGTGAGCTGTCGTCATGGCAACGCTCGCACAGAAGATTCGGGCCGAGAAGCGCATGCGGGACTTGCTCGAGGAGAACGGAATGCCTCAGCCGGATCACGTCGAGTACGGCTTCGGCTGCATCCGGCTGTTCTTCGAGCCGAACAAGGTTGTGGTCGTCGTGGATATCGATGACCCCGGTGGCGCCGACGCCTCCGTCGAAGGCGATGCCGCGTGATGCCGGGGACTACACGTCGTTTCGTAGGATCCACTCGGCGAGGAAAGGCTCGGCGATTCGGTAGCCGTCACCGCTCCGCTCGATCAGCTCGTCGTCGTCGAGCGCCTCGAGCGCACGCTGGACCGTCGAGGGGCCGGGAAGGTTGTGCCTCCGGCGGTAGGCCGCTCCGAGCGGGGGCTCTCCCGGGTCGTTGGCGAGAGCCTCGAGGGTGATGCGTTGGGCTCTCGGCGCTCGCTCCCAGATTCGGCTGAAGTGTCCGTTCTCGGACCGGAGGACCCGGGTCAGTGCCTCGTTGAACCTCGCGAGGTTGGCGGCTCGGCCGCGGGGCGTCACCTCCCAGAGCGCGTAGGCGAGCTCCTGGGTCCCGTACGGATGCGAGTGCGTCGTCCGCAGGACGCGGTCGACGACCGTGTCATCGATCGAGCGAGATGAGTTCTCAAAGCGCGTCCGAACGAAGTCGGCGAACACCGGTGACGGAATTGCGCCCAGCTCCATCTGCCGGGCACTGCGCCAGAACGGTTCGTTCACGTCGCTGAAGATCTGCTCCATCATGTGGCGCTTGCTGCCCAGATAGACGTGGGCGATCTCCGGCTGCTCCTGGAACACCGAGCGCATCAACGGCAGGAGCCGGCGATCGATGTTCACGATTTCCTGAAACTCATCGAAGACCAGGGCGACTCTCCTCCGGCGCTCGGCGCCCAGCTTGGCGGGGAGCTCGAGCAGGTGCTCGATGGTGGCGTCGAGATCGCTGGGCGCGTATCCGGTTTGGAAGCTGAACGCCAGCGAGCCGTCCTGGTCGACGGTGATCATCGGGGCGACGCGGAGGCCTCTGAACGCCGCGATCGCCTTGTCCTTGACCTTGAACAGGCTCGAGGTGACGTCTTCGTATATCGACGCCGCGAGCTTCTCGGCGAACCGCTCCTTCGTCGGCGTCTTCATCAGGTCGACCTGCGCGACCAGCACCTGCCGCGCGGCGATCAGCTCGTGAGCGGCCCGCCAGATCAGGGACGACTTGCCAAAGCGACGGGGAGCGAAGACGACGACGTTCTGGCCGTTTCGCATGTCGGCTCTGAGCTCCTGGAGTTCCTGCACCCGGTCCGTGAAGGCTTCGTCGAGCGCCAGATCGCCATAGCGGAATGGATTCGTTGTCTGAGGTCGGTCGGCCATGGGCAGATCGTACCACCGTTACGCAAGGTTGCGTAACGCAATTATGCGTAACGCATACGTGCGTAACCCCCAGGTGCGTCACGCACGAGTGCGTAACGAGGCGGGGGAGCTTGACCGGGCGGTGGTTCGGGTCAGGGCGCCCGGCCGCGCCACAGGTCGACCATCGCCCCGCCGGCCCCGCCCACCGGATCCTGGTCGGGCAGCGGAACGCGAGCGATGTTCGCGAGAACGGCATCGTGCTCGGCCGGGTCGCCGCGGCGCAGGTCCCAGCGCATCCCGTTCGGGTAGGCGCCGACCACGAGCAGGTCATCGCTCGAGCCGAGGTTGCGGTGTCCGGTCCCGGCGGGCAGGACGACCACATCACCCGGGCCCAGTTCGAAGGTCCGGCCCTGTGGACCGCCGAGCATCACGTTCGCGCTCCCGCCGGCGATGCCGAGCACTTCGTGGGAGGTCGAGTGGAAGTGGTGGAACGGGAAGATGCCGTCGCGCCAGGCGCCGAGCCAGCCGTGACCGGCGAACAGGTCCTCGTACGCAGCGGCCGCCGCGTCGGCCCCCAGCGCGTCGTGGTAGACGAGCACCGGGAGCGGCGAGTTGGGGATCCCCCCGTCGTCGTCGAACGTGTGTGTCTCAACCGTCATCTGATCCGAGCAAGGTCGTCTGCGCGGGCGGATACGTAAGCACGCCGTCCGGGCCGACGACCGCGAAGTCAGTCAGCGAATGGACGGCAGCGCCGCCGTCGATGCCGAGGTGCTCGACCAGCCACCCCCGCACGACGAGCGCGTCCGCGATCAGCCGGCGGTGACAGCGCCACCACAGAGCCTCGGCGCACATGATCGCGGTGGGCGGCTCCGACGCCGCGGCCTCGAGATTCGCGAGCCCCCGCTGGAACTCTTCGGAGCTCATGTGATCCGCATACCCCTGGAAGGCACGCTCGTGCCAGCCGCCGTTGACGGACCCCGGAATCGGCGTGCGTCTGCCGCCGAGTCCAGGGAAGTGGCGGTACCCGATCCCGGCCGACGCGAGCCACGCCGCCAGCGCTCCTCGGTTGAACTGCGGATGCCGGCGCGAGCTCGGGAACGCGCGCACGTCCGCCACGAGCTGAACGCCAGCGTCGCCAAGGATCGCCAGCAGCTCCTCGGCCGAACGCGTGGAGTGCCCGACCGTGTAGATACGCTTGGGCTGGTCGATGGAGCGCGTCAAGGCCACGATCTATACACCTGAGTCGGCCGGGGACCACGACTGGCCGACCGCCTGAACCCTGACGCGCTTCTCCCGCCGGCCGGCTTCCGAATCGGCCATTGGACCGATCCGCATGCCCGGACCGGATGCACGGTCGTGATCCCGCCGGCCGGAAGCCGCGGTGGCGTGGACGTCCGCGGCGGCGGCACCGGGACCCGCGAGATCGAAACGCTTTCACCACTCGCGAACGCCGAGGGGCCGACGGCGGTGCTGCTCACGGGAGGGAGCGCGTTCGGGCTCGTGGCGGCCGACGGGGTCGCGCGCTGGCTCGAGGAACGCGGGGTCGGGCGCCCGACCCCGATGGGCACGGTCCCGCTCGTGTCCGCCGCGGTCGTCTACGACCTCGTCGAGGGCGAATCCGGCCGCCGTCCCGGAACCGACGAGGGCTACAACGCGTGTGAGAACGCCCGAGAGGCAGTCCCGCAACGCGGTCCGGTCGGCGCGGGCAGCGGCGCGGCCGTCGGAAAGCTGTTTGGCCGCGAGCGATCCACCCGCGGCGGGGTCGGCTACGCGGCGACGCGGCTCGCCGACGGAACGATCGTCGGCGCGATTGCCGTCGCCAACGCCTTCGGCGACGTGATCGACGAGGACGGGAGGCCCCTCGGCGCCCCGCGCGACGAGAGCGGGCGGCTTGTCCGCACCGCTGAGGTGCTGCCGCACATGCCGGCGCCACCGGCCGAGGGCCCGACGACTGAGTCGGCTCCTGCCACTGGGAACACCACGCTCGCGTGCGTGTTCACCGACGCGTCGCTCGACAAGCGCAGTTGCGCGATCGTCGCGCGGATGGCCAGCGCCGGGATCGCGCGCGCGGTCGACCCGGCCTTCACCCCGGTCGACGGCGACGTCGTGTTCTGCCTGGCGTCGGGACCCGATCCTCCGCTCCCCGCCGGCTTCGAGGCGACCTGGGCGCTCACCGTGCTCGGAGCCGCGGCGGCGACCGTCACCGCGCAAGCGATCAGGGACGCCGTCCGCCAAGCCGTCTGACGGTTGATTGAATGCAGGCATGCTTGACGTTGAGGTCGACAGCCTCGAGTTGCGCCTGGACCGGCTGGTCCAGTTGGCCGCCGCGCGCGGCCTCGACGCGGCCCTGGTCACGAGCGACGAGTCGATCGCCTACCTGACGGGCTTTCGCCCGATTCAGATGGAGCGGTTCTTCGGCGTGGTTGTCCGGCCCGAGGGCTCCGCCGTGATCGTGCCGGCGCTCGACCGGGGACAGATCGACGACGCGCCCGCCGTTCTGGCTCGGATCTCCTACGGCCCGGAATCCGACGGAATGCCCGAGCTCGCCGGCGCCCTCGAGGGCGCGAATACCGTCGGGGTCGAGGAGGACCACCTGATCTACGCTCGCGCCCGGGCGATCGAGGAGCATGGATTCGACCTGGTGCCCGCCGGATCGGCCGTGATGGGTCTGCGGATTCAGAAGGACGCCGGCGAGATCCAGCGGATTCGCCACGCCTGCGAGCTCGTGCAGGATGGGCTTCGCAGGGCGTTCGAATGGCTGAGCCCGGGCGTGATCGAGCACGCGCTGAACGCGCGCGTCGAGGGCTGGCTGCGGGAGCAAGGCGCGACTGCCGCCCATCCGCTGATCCTGTTCGGCGAGAACGCCGCCAACCCGCACGGCGAGCCCGGCCCACGCGAGCTCCGCCGGGGCGACGTGGTGTGCGCGGACCTGTCGGCGTGCCTCGACGGTTACTGGGGTGACCTCACCCGCTGCGCGACCGTCGGTGCGCCGTCCGAGTGGGCGACGAGCGCCTGGCAGGTCGTGTTCGAAGCTCAGCAGGCGGCCAACGGCGCGGCGCAGCCCGGCGTGCTCGGGCGGGACGTCGACGCCGCGCAGCGACGGATCATCGAGGCGGCGAGCGAGCTCGGCGCGGCCCTGCATGGCGCGGGCCACGCGATCGGCCTCTCGGTCCACGAGCCTCCATTCCTCGTTCCCCGCGCGCACGAACCGCTACCCGAGCGCGCGGTCCTGACGATCGAGCCCGGCATCTACCGTGCCGGGGTCGGCGGGATCCGACTCGAGGACGACGTGGTCGTCACCACGGGCGGCCCGGCCATCCTCTCGGATCTTCCGCTCGGGCTCGTCGACGTCGGCGCCTGATCCCTCGTCGACGTCGGCACCTGATCCCTCGTCGACGTCAGCGCCTGATCCCTCGTCGACGTCGGCGCCTGATCCCGTTCTCACCTCGCCTAATCCCGGTACCCCGCCGCCTTGGTGCCGCAGTTCCCTTTGGCAGGGCCTCGAGGCGCTCCAGACGAAGATGACATGTAGCTCGTGATCGTCGTGAAGGCCCTTTCCCGGCCGGCGACACGGCGGTACGCTGAGGCGATGACGAGCGCGCCACAGGTCGCCGGGATCAACCTCCTGGGCCTGGTGTACCTGATACTCGTGCTGGCGGTGGTGTTCTTGCCGATGATCCTCGGCCGCGGCGGTCCGTCGCCCGGCCAGTCCGACTCCGACTCAGACGGCGGCGGGGGCAACGGGCCGCCGCGACCGCCAACGCCGCCGGGCACTCCCAGAGGCGGGATTCCGCTGGAAGATGCGGAGCCGGCCCCCGTGCGACTCCGAGGCCACGAGCGATTTGTCGATCTGCTGCCGTCTCGCGCGCGCAGACCATCGCCCGAACCGGCGCGGCGACGAGTTCGGCCGCTCAGCCGAGGCTAGCCACCCGCGCTCGCGCCGGTCTTATCCCCGCCGTCTTTAGGTCCCGGCCGCAAGTCTTTAGGTGGCTAGAGATCGACTTGGCGCCGGGGTCGGCGTCTACGCTTGGACCGATGACCAGCAGCTCCCAGCGGCTCTCGCGTGCGCTCTTCGACCCGTCGACGATCGAGAGCTTCCGTTTTGTCGGGCGCGATCTCGACGAGGACGGCTCGGTCAGCCTGCGATACGCGCTCGACGACGCCCACGAGTTCGAGGAGCGGTTCTCGATCCCGGTGGCGGGGACGCTCTCGGCTGGCCAGCGCGAGCGGGTAGACGGGCTGCTCGCGCTGCTCCATTGGGTCGCCGGCGTTAGCTACTACAAGTCGGCCGTCCCGCGGCACGTCGCGTGCGAGACGGGGGTCCCTCCGCCGGCGGCGAGTGAGCTGCTGGCAGCGCTGTATTCCCAGGGGCTAGGGGAATTCGCGTACGTCAACGGACTTTCAGGCCTCCCGCATCCGGACTTCCCCCGGTCGTCCGCCCGACCGGCGCAAAACGCGCACCACACACCGCGTCGTGTCCTGGTCCCGGTCGGGGGAGGGAAGGACTCCGCAGTCGCCATCGAAATCGTCCGTGCCTCGGGGCTCGACTCAGCGCTCTTCTCGGTCGGCAACGCCCCCGCGATCGAGGGCACGGTCGCGGCGGCCGGCCTGCCGCGGCTGCTCGCCACTCGCTGGATAGACCCGCGGCTGATCGAGCTCAACCGAGCGGGCGCGCTCAACGGCCACGTGCCGATTACCGCGATCGTGAGCTGCGCCGCGCTGCTGACAGCGGCGCTGAACGGTTTCGATACGGTGGCGATGGCGAATGAGCGTTCCGCGTCGGTGGGCAACACGACGCTCGACGGCGTGGAGGTGAACCATCAGTTCAGCAAGAGCCTCGCTGTCGAGGGGCTGCTGTCAGCGGCAGTGGCGGAGGTTGCACCCGAGGTCCAGATCTTTTCGGTCCTTCGGCCCGCCTCGGAGCTTTCGATCGCCCGCGCGTTCGCCCGGCTCGACCAGTACCACTCCGTGTTCACGAGCTGCAACCGGATCTTCAAGCTCGATCCGGCGCTGCGCCTGACCTCATGGTGCTGCGACTGCGACAAGTGCCGGTTCGTGTTTCTGATCCTCGCGCCGTTCATGGAGCCCGACGCGCTGCGGCAGATCTTTGGCCGGGCGATGCTCGACGACGAACGGCAGTGCGCCAGCTTCGCGCTGCTCACCGCGACGGGCGGGCACAAGCCGTTCGAGTGCGTCGGGGAGACGACCGAGGTACTCGCGGCGATCCGGCTCCTCGCCGACGACCCGCGGTGGCGAGATCAGCGGGTGGTACGGCGGCTCGCGAGCGAGATCCTCACGCGGTTTCCGTCCGACGCGTCGGACCCCGAGCCCGCGTTCGCGCTGAGCGGCGACCATCACGTCCCGCCGGAGCTCCTTGCGCAGGTGGATGCGCTTCTCGGACCTTGACGGCAAGCGGGTCGGGGTGTGGGGCCTCGGCCGCGAGACGCGCTCGCTCGCGCGTCAGCTGACCGAGCGCCTGCCTCGCGCACGACTGACGGTCGTGGTGGGCGAGGACGTGACGGAGATCGCTACCGAACGGTGGTGGGAGGGGGCGGCGATCGTCGGCCCCGAGGATGCCGTCGCGGCGCTGAGCGGCTGCGACGTCCTCGTCCGTTCGCCGGGCGTGTCGATTCACAAGCCCGAGCTCAAGCAGCTGGCCGCCCGCGGGATCGCCACGACGACCGCGACCGCGTTGTGGGTCGCGGAGAGGGGCGGGCACAACGTGATCGCGGTCACCGGGACGAAGGGAAAGAGCACGACCGCCGGCCTCCTCGACCACTTGTTGTCCAGGGAGCGTGTGACCCACCTCGCCGGAAACATCGGTCTGCCCGCGCTCGACCTGTTCGACATGCCCGCGGCGGACTGGGTGGTGCTCGAGCTCTCGAGCTACCAGATCGCGGACCTGCGCCACGGTCCGGAGGTGGCGGCTATCACCAACCTCTACCGCGAGCACATCGACTGGCACCGATCCGAGGAGGCGTACCGGCGCGAGAAGCTACGTCTGTTCTCACTGCCCGGCGTTGCGGCATGCGCCTATCCGCTGCAGTTCGCCGACATCGAGGCGGCCGTGGCGACCTGTCCGAGACGGGTCCCGTTCGGCAACGAACAGGGCTGGCACCTCACGGACGACGGGGGCGTCGCCCATGGTGACGGCACAGCCCTCGCTAACGGCGATCTGCCGCTCCGTGGACGCCACAACGCCCTCAACCTGTGCGCGGCACTCGCCGCGATCGATGCCGCGGAGCTTCCTCGCCCGCGTCTTCCGGAGGCGCTGACAGGCGTCGTCGCGTTGCCTCACCGGTTGCAGACGGTGCTCGATCGAGACGGGGTGGAGTGGATCGACGACAGCATCTCGACGACACCCGAGTCGAGCCTCGCGGCGATCGCCGCATTCCCGGAGCGGCCGGTTGTCCTGATCGCCGGCGGCCAGGATCGCGACCAGGATTACGGCGAGCTCGGGAGGACCGCCGCCCAGCGACACGTCACGCTGGTGGTTCTGCCCGTCACGGGATCGCGACTGGCGAGGGCCGCGGCGGACGCCGGGCTCAAAAACGATCGGATCATCGCCGCCGACACGATGGAGGACGCGGTCGAGGCGGCGCGGGGGCGCGCCACCCCCGGGGCGGTCGTGCTGCTCTCGCCAGCGGCGCCGAGCTTCAACAGCTACCGGAACTTCGAGGAGCGCGGCGACCATTTCGCGAGCCTCGCCGACCGCATGTTCTAGTGCATGGTCGAGCCGCCGTCCGCCAGCAAACGTCTGGCCCGTGATGGCGCCGGCGGCATCGGAGGCGAGGAACGCGACCAGTGCGGCCGTGTCCTCGGGGACGAGCGACCGCGGGACCGCCTGCCGGACGCGAACCTCCTCGAAGGCCTGCGCCGGAAGGTCCGCCTCGGTGAACGGCGTTCGCGTGAGGCCAGGCGCGACGCAGTTGACGGTGATCCCGTGCTCGCCGAGCGGTTTGGCCAGCGAGCGGGCGACGCCGATGAGCGCGGCCTTGCTCACCACGTAGGGGAGGAAGTCGGCGGCGGGCGGCCTCCACACGGTGTTCGAGGCGATGAAGATGACGCGGCCGAACCCCCGCGCGGTCATCGCGGGGGTGAGCGCCTGGCAAAGCCACAAGGCCGACTCGACGTTGACCGCCTGGACATGGCGCCAGGTCGCGAGATCGAGGTCGGCGAGCGAGGCACGATCGAACGCGGCGGCGGCGTGCACGAGCACATCTCGCGGCCCGAGTCGTTCGGCGATCGCGCGCACCTCCCGCTCGTCGGCGAGGTCGACCGCGAACTCGCCCTCGCGGTCGAGGATGGCGACATCGTGCCCGGACGCGGACAGGACGCGGACGATCGCTCCTCCGATCCCGCCGGCGCCACCAGTTACGACCGCCGTTCGCTGCGCCGCGCTCACCCGAGCGACCCGATGCGTGCGATCAGCAGCTCGCGGAAGCGGTCGGAGTCGACGCCGACCGCGACGTGGCAGTTGCGCTCCCACGCGCTGAGCCGCGACAGGTCGACGTGGGTTCGCCCGCGCGAGGGCTCGGGGCCGACGTCGACGACCACGCCGACCTGCTTTGTGGTGAGCAGCCCAGCGTCGATTACGTGACCCATAGCGACGGCGTCGTGGACGGGCGCGCCCTCCCACCCGTAGCTCCGGCGGTGATAGCGAACGTAGAACTCGAACAGGTCGGCGACGAGCTTGCCGGCCTTGCCGGCGGCTCTTAGACGGTCGACGTCCGCAGGTCGAAGCAACGCCTGGTGGGTGACGTCGAGTCCGACCATCGTCAGATCGATGCCGCTCGTGAACACCCTGTACGCGGCCTCGGGATCGGCCCAGATGTTGAACTCGGCGGCCGGGGTGACGTTGCCCTCTCCGAATGCGCCGCCCATGAGCACGATCCGCTCGACGCGGGTCGCGAGCTCCGGATAGCGAGCCAGGAACAGCGCGACGTTCGTCAGCGGTCCGGTCGGCACGAGCGTGATCGGGCTCTCGCTGGCTGTCAGCGTCATCGCGATCCAGTCGATGCCATGCGCCGGCTCCGGCTCGCGCGACGGTGGCGGGAGGTCCGGACCGTCGAGCCCGGTGTCGCCGTGCACCTCTGCGGCAACGTGCCGCTCTCGCACGAGGGGCCGATCGGCGCCCGCCGCGACCGGGACCTCGCTGCGCCCGACGTGATCGAGGACGCGGATCGCGTTCGCGGTCGTTTTCTCGAGCGTCTGATTTCCCGACACGGTGGTGACACCGAGCAGGTTCACCTCCGGGCTGGCAAGCGCGAGGAGCAGCGCGATCGCGTCGTCATGACCCGGATCGCAGTCGAGGATGATGTCGGTCACGCGCTCAGGGTACGGACCGGCCGCCCGCTGGGGTTCATCGCTGGCATACGGGGCACCAGTACGTCGTCCGGCCGCCGACCGTGCCCCGCTCCAGACGGTGGCCGTCGCGTGGGCAGACACCGTCGCGCCGGCGCGCCGCGATGAAGTTTCCGGTGTGGGCGCCGCCCTTGCGGATCGCGGACCGGACGGCGGAGCGGAGTTCCCGGCGGAGACGGTCGAGATCGTCGACCGATAGGTCCGACGTGCTGCGCAAAGGCGAGATCCGCGCCTGCCACAGGATCTGATCGGCGAGGAGGTTTCCGATCCCGGAGATCGCGCGCTGGTTGAGCAGCCGAGCCTTGATCGCTGTGTGGCCCGAGCCGATCAGGCGGCGGAAGTCGTCGCGGCCAACCTCGGCGGCGTCAGGGCCGACGTGGGAGAAGTTCGGGTTGAGCACGGCGCGGCCGAGCCGGCGCTTGTCGCGGAGGACGAGCCGGCCGCCGTCTTCGAACTCGATCGTGAAGCGATCCCACCGCGTGGCGTCGTCGGGATCGACGAGGATCCGGCCGGACATGCCGAGGTGCAGGCCGAGCGCCGGCCCGTCCTCGGTCTGGAGCCACATGAACTTCCCGCGCCGGTGGGCGCTGACCAGCGTGTGGCCGATCAGCGCCGAGGAGATCTCGCCGGGCGTGTGCGGCCGGGTCACGTAGGTATCCGAGTCGTCGACGTCCACGATCCGCCGGCCGAGGGCGGACTCGAGCGTCTGGCGGGCGCGTTCGACCTCGGGGAGCTCAGGCATGAGGTCTGATCACCCCCCGAGCTTATTCGCGCGCTCGAAGCCGGCCCCACAGAACGGTCAGCCGAGCGTCAGCTGCTTGGCCGCGTAGTTGATCGTCACCGACCCGAACCGCGATAACACGTCCGACCCGAGCAGGCCGAACGCACGGGCGTTGAGTCCCGCGATCGGAGAGCTCGACACGACGACCGTCGGCAGCGGCACCGTTCCGTTCACGTTCCAGTTCGCGACGCGCACCCGGCGCGCGAGGGCGCAGCCCGTGACGCCGCAGAACCGATGGCGCTTTCCGACCGTCTTCAGGTGCAGGTGGCGGGCGGCGGTGGCGTTGATCACGGTGACCGTAGCGCCGGTGTCGATCAGCATGGGGACGAGGCGGCCGTGGATGAAGACGCGGACGAGCGCCGCGGTGGCGCCGCTCTTGGTCTTGACGACCACGATCGGGACGGTGGCCTGGGCCGCGTGAGCCTCGACCGGGCTAGCGGATGCCACCCCTGCGTTGACGCCAACGAGCCCGACCGCGGATACCAGACTGACGACGATGACGCGACGCATTGCTCCTCCCCTCATTGACCGCAACTCGACTCCGTCCTCCGCCGACTCCGGATGACCCACCACGCTACTGGAGCGTGGCCAGCGCAAGCGGCAGTACCCGATCGGCGCCGGCGCGCCGGAGCTGGCCGCCGACCATCGCCAGCGTCCAGCCCGAGATGCGGCGGTCGTCGAGCAGGACGCCCAACCCCGGCGGTGGCGTAGCCACGATCCGGAACGCGCCCCTGACGTTGGCGGCCTGCTGGGCGGCGTTGGCCATCTCGCGCTGAGGCGGCCGATCGGCGACACGCGCCACGAGCTCTACGTACGGGACGGACAGCCCCTCAGCGACGCGCCCTCCCAGCCCCGAGAGAACATCGCCGAGGCGCACCGACGGCACCGACGTGACCCAGTCGACGCCCCCCGCGCGCCCCACGATGTCCACGA
This sequence comes from uncultured Solirubrobacterales bacterium, assembly GCA_963709205.1. Classification (GTDB taxonomy): domain Bacteria; phylum Actinomycetota; class Thermoleophilia; order Solirubrobacterales; family Solirubrobacteraceae; genus Palsa-465. The sequence goes on along the minus strand of CAVPVP010000027.1, from coordinate 540,132 downwards.
GCGCCTGAACAACATCGAGCGAGAACTCGCCGCTTTCGAGCCCACGCGAAATTGCCGGCCACCACCCGCCGTCGCCGAACCGCGCCAGCGCCCACCCCGGCTCGACGAGCACGTCCGAGGGGATCTTCCGCATCACGCCTCCGGCGTCCGGCGCCATCTTGCGAACGTCGAGCTCGATCGGAGTGGAGCGGAGGTGCCGTCCCGCGGCCTCGACCAGCTCCGGATCGAGCGGTGCGTCGAACCGCGGACCGGCGCATACCGAGCAGCGCCCGCAATCCCGGGGCGAGGGATCGTCGAGCTCCTCCTGGAGAACACGCATGAGGCAGCGGCCATCCGCGCCGAACGCCGCCATCGCGCGCTGCTCGGCGCGGCGGAGCGCGGTCACTTGGGCGTATCGCTCGGCGTCGTAGCTCCACTCGGCACCCGGGACGAGGCGCCAGCGGCTGCCGGCGCGCCCGACGGCGCCCTCGACGTCGAGGATCTTGAGCATTGCCTCGATTCGGCCCATCCCGAGGTTCACCACAGCCATCAGCTCACGTGTGGTCAGGCCCTCATTCCCGGCGGCGGACAGCGAAGCCAGTACGGCGTTCACCCGCTCGCGATCGGGAAACGCCTGTTCGATGAAGAAATCCTGGATTCTGCGGTCCTCGCCGCCGCGCAGCAGGACGATGTCGGCGTGTTCGACCCCGCGGCCGGCGCGACCGATCTGCTGGTAGTAGGAGACGACCGATCCGGGGGCCTGGTAGTGCACGACGAACGTCAAGTCGGGCTTGTCGTAGCCCATGCCGAGCGCGCTGGTGGCGACCACCGCCTTGATGTCGTTGCGGAGCAGCCGGTCCTCGGCGTCGACCCGGTCGCCGGTCTCCTGCTCGCCGCTGTAGGGCACGGCGGTGATTCCCTGGGCGCACAGGAACGTGGCGACCTGGTCGGCGTCGCGCTTGGTGAGCGTGTACACGATCCCGGAACCTGGGAGGTGCGGGAGCGTCGACGCCAGCCAGGCGAGCCGTTCCGCCGGCCGCGGCAGCTCCAGCACCTCGAGCCGCAAGCTCGCGCGCGCCAACGGTCCGCGGTAAGTCCGGAGCGGCTCGCGACCGCCGAGTTGCGCCACCACGTCGGCGACGACCCGGTCATTGGCGGTCGCGGTCGTTCCGAGCACCGCGACCCCCGGCGCGAGCGCGTCGAGCATGTCCCTGACCCGTCGGTAATCGGGGCGGAAATCGTGGCCCCAATCGGAGATGCAGTGCGCCTCGTCGATCACCAGCAGGCCGACCGAGGCGGCGAACAGCGGCAGCATGTCCTCGCGAAAACGGGGATTGTTCAGCCGCTCCGGGCTGATCAGCAGCAGATCGATCGTGCCGGCGGCGAGCCGGTCGCGGACGTCGTCCCACTCCTCGCGGTTGGTGCTGTTGATCGTGTGCGCGCGCAGCCCGAGGCGCTCGGCGGCCGCGATCTGGTTGCGCATCAGCGCCAGCAGCGGACTGACGATCAGCGTCGGCCCGGCGCCCGCATCCCGGAGCAGCGCGGTGGCGACGAAGTACACCGCCGACTTCCCCCACCCGGTCCGCTGGACGCATAGGACCCTCGCCCTGTCGGCGACCACATCCTGGATCGCCTCGAGCTGTTCCGGGCGGAACCGGGCATCCGGATCGTCGGTGAGAATACGTAGCCGCTCCAGGGCGGCCGCGGGAATGGCTTCGGCGTTGGTGATCAGCACTACGTCACCAAGGGTCGCACGCCGCCCGGAGATCACCCTCGCACTAAGGTCGTAACAAATGCTGCATGTCCACCGAGCCGAGCGCGCGGACCGTCTCGCCGACGGTCTCGCCGACACGCTGCTCGAACCGCTCACCGACCCGTTCGCACCCGACGTGGTCGCCGTCCCGACGCGCGGGATAGAGCGCTGGCTGACCCAGCGCCTGTCGACGCGGCTCGGAACCACCGAAGGCCGCAGCGACGGGGTGTGCGCGAACGTCGAGTTTCCGTTCCCCGGTCGCATGATCCTGGGAGCGCTCGCCGCCGCGACCGGGATCGACCCGAAAAACGACCCGTGGCTGGCCGAGCGGTCGGTGTGGCCGCTGCTCGAGGTCGTCGACGAGTGCCTGGACGAGCCGTGGCTGGCCACGCTCGCGCGCCACCTCGAGGGTGCGCGCGGCGGGCCCGAGGTTCCGACGCGCCGGTTCGGCGCGGTGCGGCACATCGCCGACCTGTACGACCGCTACGGCGTGCACCGGCCCGACATGGTGCGGGACTGGGTCGCCGGCGCCGATCGGCTCGGCGACGACTGGCAGCCCGAGCTGTGGCGCCGGCTGCGTGCGCGGATCGGCGCCCCCAGCCCGGCCGAGCGGCTCGCAACCGCGTGCGAGCGAATCCGGGAGGACCCGGCAGTCCTCGACCTGCCGCCCAGGTTGTCGCTGTTCGGCCTCACCCGAATGCCGCGCTCATACCTCGAGGTCCTGGCCGCGATCGCCGCCGCGCGCGACGTGCACGTGTTCGTGCTCCACCCCTCGCCGTCCCTGTGGCGCGGGGTCGAACAGGCGCTCCACGATGGGCCGCCGATCGTCGATCGGCACGACGACCGGACCGCGCACCTGCCCGTCAACCGGCTGCTCGCTTCCTGGGGTCGGGACGCCCGCGAGCTCCAACTCGTGACCGCGAGCAGCGGCGCGGCCGTCGACCACCACCATGGGTTGCCCGAGGGCGAGCCGCGGACGCTGCTCGAGGCCATCCAGAACGACATCCGGGAGGACCGCCAGCCGCCCGGGCCGCCGCTGCCGGGTGGGCCGGATGCCCGACGCGGACTGCACCCGGACGATCGGAGCGTCCAGGTCCACGCCTGCCACGGCCGCGCGCGCCAGGTCGAGGTGCTGCGCGACGCGGTCCTTCACCTGCTCGAGGATGACCCAACGCTCGAGCCCCGGGACGTGATCGTGATGTGCCCCGACATCGACACGTTCGCGCCGCTGATCCAGGCGACGTTCGGGGCGGGCCCGGTCGCCTCCGCAGACGATGCCGGCGAGGAGGACGGGGTCGCCGGCCGAGGCGACCGGCTGCCGGACCTCCGGGTCAGGCTCGCGGACCGTTCGCTGCGTCAGACCAACCCGGTGCTCGGGGTCGTCAGCCAGGTGCTCGCGCTCGCCGATCAGCGGGCGACCGCCTCACAACTCCTCGACCTCGCGGCCCGGGAGCCCGTGCGGCGGCGGGTCGGCTTCGACGATGACGACCTGTCGCGGATGCAGGATTGGGTGGCCGCGAGCGGTATCCGCTGGGGGTTCGATGCCGCGCACCGAGAGCCGTTCAAGCTCGGGTCGGTCAATTCGAACACGTGGCGCAAGGGACTTGATCGCATGCTCGTCGGCGTCGCCATGACCGAGGAGGACCGGCCGCTTCTCGGCGGCGTGCTCCCCCTCGACGACGTCGACAGCGGCGCGATCGACCTCGCCGGCCGCTTCGCCGAGTTCGTCGACCGCGCCCGCGCCGCGGCGGACGCGCTCACTGGTCCTAAGCCCATCGCACGCTGGACGGCTGCCATCGCGCAAGCCGCCGACTCGCTCACCCTGACCAGCGACCGCGACTCATGGCAGCGCCGCGAGCTTCAGCGCCTGCTCGCGGATGTCGACTCCGAGTCCGTGGACGAGACCGGGTCGAGTGCGACGACGCTCGAGCTCGCCGATGTCCGCGTGCTGCTGGGCGACCGGCTGCGCGGCCGCCCGACCCGCGCGAACTTCCGAACCGGTCACCTGACGGTCTGCACGCTCGTGCCGATGCGCTCGGTACCGCACAGGGTCGTCTGCATCCTCGGGCTCGACGACGGCGAGTTCCCGCGGCGGGCGCGCCGGGACGGCGATGACCTGATCCTGGCCGAGCCACACGTCGGCGACCGCGACCCGCGCGCCGAGGACCGGCAGATGCTGCTCGACGCGGTGCTCGCGGCGACCGAGCGGCTGATCATCACCTACACCGGCAACGACGAGCGCACGAATCTCCCGCGTCCTCCGGCGGTGCCGGTGGGCGAGTTGCTCGACATCGTCGAGCGAACCGTAAGCTGCGACGCCGGCTCACCTCGCGACCAGGTCGTGACCCACCATCCGTTGCAGCCGTTCGATCCGCGGAACTTCACGCCGGGAAGACTGGTTCCCGCACGCCCGTGGGGGTTCGACCCGCAGGCGCTCGCCGGTGCGCGCGCGCTCAGCGGCGAGCGCACGGCGCGCGCGCCGTTCCTGGCGGCACCGCTGCCGCCACGGGGCGACACGCTAGTCGAGCTGACCAGCCTGATCCGGTTCGTCGAACACCCCACAAGGGCGTTGCTGCGCGACCGGCTCGGGATCAGCGTCGGCGAGTTCTACGACGAGGTGGCGGACTCGATGCCCGTCGAGCTAGATGCGCTCGAGACATGGGGCGTGGGGCAGCGCCTGCTCGAGGGCGTCCTGACCGGCGGGGAGCTGAAGGCATGCATGCAGGCCGAGATCGCGAGGGGCGCACTGCCACCGGGCGAACTGGCGCGCCCGACGCTCGCGCGCATCGGCGCCGTCGTCGAGCAGCTAGCGAATGAGGCGAAGTCGCTCGGCGCCGATCAGGCGCCCGGCTCGCTCGACGTAAACATCGCGCTCCCAGACGGGCGGACACTCGCCGGCACGGTCACCGGCGTATGCGGGGACACGCTCCGCGCGATCTCCTACTCGCGCGTGCGGCCGCGCGACCGGCTGCGCGCGTGGGTCCGGCTGCTCGCGCTCAGCGCCGCACGACCCGAGCGGACATTCGAATCGGTGGTGATCGGCCGGGCCCGTGCCGGCGCGCGATGGGCCGACGTCACAGTGGCGCGGATCGCGCCGCTCGCCGACGACGCCTCCTCGCGGGAGCGGATCGCGACCGAACAGCTGAGCGTCCTCCTCGATCTCTACGGGCGCGGTATGCGCGAGCCCCTCCCGATCGCGTGCGATTCCTCCGCCGCCTACGCCCAGGCGGTGGCGTCCGGCGAGGACGGCTTGGCCGCTGCGCGCGAGGCCTGGGAGACCGTTTTCCGCTTCGACAAGGAGGACCGACAGCCCGAGCACGTGCTCGTCCACGGCGACGCCGTCCCGCTGGCGCGGCTGCTCGAGGATCGGCCACGCGACGACGAGCGTGGACCGGGCTGGGACGAGACCGAGACCACGAGATTCGGGCGCTACGCGCTGCGGCTCTGGCGCGGCCTGCTGGCCGTTGAGGCGGTGAGCGATCGGTGAGGACCGTCGAGGCGTACGCCGAGTTCGACCTGTGCGGCTCGCTCCCGTCGGGCGTGACCGTGCTCGAGGCGAGCGCCGGCACCGGTAAGACGTACACGATCGCCGCGCTCGCGGCCCGCTACGTCGCCGAGGGCACCCCGCTCGACCGGCTGCTTCTGATCACGTTCACCCGGATGGCGACCGGCGAGCTCCGCGACCGGGTCCGGGAGCGCTTGGTCGGGTGCGAGCAGCAGCTGTCGTGGATCCTCGCCGGCGCACCCGACCCGGGCACCGACCCGGTGGTGACGCTGCTGGGCACGGGCTCGCCAGAGGACGTCGGCCTGCGCCGCGACCGGCTGGCGCGCGCCGTCGCCGACTTCGACGCGGCCACGATCGCCACGACGCACGGCTTCTGCCAGGAGGTACTCGCGGAGCTCAGCACCGTCGGCGATCTCGACCGCGAGACCGCGTTCGTCGAGGATGTCTCCGACCTGCTCGAGCAGGCTCTCGACGACCTGTACGTCCGGCGATTCGGGCCGAGAGGTGGCGCGAGATTCACGCGCGCCGAGGCCCTGCAGATCGCGCGCGCGGCGGTGTTCAACCCGATGGCCAAGCTCGAGCCGGTGGGCGAGCCCGAGGACAGCACCCCCGCGATGCGCTACCGCCTGGCCAGGGTGGTGCGCGACGAGCTCGAGCAGCGCAAGCGCCAGCTCGCGATCATGACCTACGACGATCTGCTCACGAGGCTGAACAAGATCCTCGACGGCCCGAACGGGCCGGCGGCCAGGGAACGCCTGCGTGCGCGCTACGACGTGGTTCTCGTCGACGAGTTCCAGGACACCGACCCGATTCAGTGGCAGATCCTCCACCGCGCGTTCGCCACCGAAGGGGTGACGCTGGTGCTGGTCGCCGATCCCAAGCAGGCGATCTACGCCTTCCGCGGCGCCGACGTCTACGCCTATCTCGTGGCCGCGGCCACCGCGGACGCGCACAACACTCTGCGCGTCAACCGGCGCAGCGACCAGCCGCTCCTCGACGCGTTCGACGCGCTGTTCGCGAACGCCCGGCTCGGCCACGAGGACATCGTCTATCGCGAGGTCAGGGCCGCGCCCGCCCACCAGACATCCCGGCTCCGAGGTGCTCCGACGGACGCCGCACTCCGCATCCGGATCGTTCACCGCGACGAGCCGACGATCGAGCAGACCAATTACGGCTACGCGCGAGCGCCGTCGGCGCGCGCTCACGTCGCCCGCGACCTCGCCGCCGACGTCGTGCGGTTGCTCTCATCCGAGGCGACCCTCGAGCACCGCGCGCCCGATGGCGAGCCGATCGGCACCGAGCCGATCTGCCCTCGGCACATCGCGGTGCTCGTGCGCACCCATGCCAACGCAGACCTCATATGCGAGCAGCTCACCGCCGCCCGGGTGCCGGCGGTCATCAACGGCGGCGGCAACGTGTTCGCGACGACGACCGCCCGGAGCTGGCTGCGGCTGCTCGAGGCACTCGAGCGGCCGGCCTCCACGATTCGAGCCAGGACTGCCGCAGCGACGCCCTTGCTCGGCTGGAGCGGCGAGCGCATCGCCACCGCGCCCGAGTCCGACTGGGAAGACGTCCACCGGCGCCTTCACCGCTGGAGCCGAATCCTGCGAGACAGCGGTGTGGCCGCGCTCACCGAGGCGATCATGGTCGGGGAGGCCCTCGCCGCCCGGGTGCTTGGCGATATAGGCGGGGAGCGGCGGCTGACCGATCTGAACCACATCGCGCAGCTGCTGCACCGCGCCGCCACTGCCGAACGACTCGGCGTGACCGCGCTGCGCGGCTGGCTCGCGGAGCGGATCGCAGACTCGAAACTCGACGACGCGGAGGATGAGCGCGCCCGCCGGCTCGAGTCAGACGCCGAGGCGGTACAGGTGCTGACCATCCATCGCAGCAAGGGCCTCGAGTTTCCGGTCGTGTACTGCCCGTTCCTGTGGGAGGCGAGCTACATCTCGCGCGACGCCGAACCCGTCTTCTTCCACGACCCCGCAGCCGGGTTCCGGCGGACGATCGACGTCGGGCTCGAGGGGCGCGCCTGGAGCTCCCACGTGCGTCGACATCGCCTCGAGCAACGTGGGGAGGATCTCCGGCTCGCGTACGTCGCGCTGACCCGCGCCAAGCACCAGGCCGTGATCTGGTGGGCCGGGTCCTACGACAGCCGCAATTCGCCGCTCGGCCGACTCATGTTCGCCCGGGACGAGGATGGCAACGTCGCGCCCGACGGCGGCTCGACCCCGAGCGACGCGGCGGCCTCGGAGCGCTTCCGCGAGCTTGCGGCGGTGGCGCCGGGGCGCATCCGCGGCGAGCGGTCGACGCTCGAGCGACCGACGAGCTGGAGCCCGCCGGTCGACGCGCCGGTCGATCTGGCGGCGGCGCGGTTCGACCGCCGGCTCGACCTGTGGTGGCGACGCACCTCCTACACCGACATCACGGCCGAGGCGCACGACCCGGTCGTGGCGAGCGAGCCCGAGCGGCCCGTCCTAAGCGACGAGCCCGAAATTGCCTCTCCGGTGCTGGTCCGCGGTCAGGGCGACCTTCGCCTGGAGACGGCGCGCGAGGAATCGCTGCTCGGTCAGGCGCCGGTGGGGGTCGATTTCGGCACGTTCGTCCATACCGTATTCCAGGCGACCGACTTCGCGGCGCAGGACCTCGACGCCGAGCTCGCCGCGCGGATGGCCGAGGCGGGATCGCGCCGGGCGCTCGATCTGGCCGATCCCGATCGGGTCGTCGAGGGGTTGCGGGCCGCGATCGAAACGCGGCTCGGCCCGATCGTCGACGGGGTTCGTTTGCGGGACGTGGCCCGCGCGGACCGGCTCGACGAGCTCGAGTTCGAGCTCCCCCTCGCCGGCGGAGACGAACCGACCGGGCGGCTGACGCTGCGGGCGATCGCCCGCGTACTCCGTGAGCACCTGCCCGCCGGCGATCCGATGGCCGCGTACGCCGCGCGGCTCGAGGATCCGGCCCTGCGCTCGCAGGTGCGCGGCTTTCTCACGGGGAGCATCGATCTCGTGTTGCGCCTGGACGGTCCGCGGTTCGCGATCGTCGACTACAAGACGAACTGGCTGGGACCGGCGGGCGAGCCGCTGAGCCTGGCCCACTACGAGCCCGAGGCGCTGACGGCGGAGATGAGCCGCTCGCACTACGGGCTGCAGGCGCTGCTGTACACGGTCGCGCTGCACCGTTACCTCCGGTGGCGGATGCCCGGCTATGAGCCCGGGAAACACCTGGCGGGCGTGCTGTACCTGTTCCTGCGTGGGATGGCCGGCCAGGCGGACACAGGTGTGTTCGCGTGGCGCCCGCCCGGTTTGCTCGTGGTCGCGCTCAGTGATCTACTCGATCGAGGTGCCGGAGCGTGAGCGCGGTCGCCGATCCGTTCGAGGCGCGCCGAGTGGCGGGGGCCACCGGCCTGCTGCGGACCTTCAACGAGGTCGGTCTGCTGTCGGCCGCGGACGTCCACGTCGCCTCGCGGTTGGCCGAGCTCGTGTCCGAGGAGAGCGAAGCGGTCACGCTCGCCCTCGCGCTGGCCGTGCGCGGTCCGCGGCTCGGCCACGTGTTCGTCGCCCTCGACACGGTTCGCGACACCGCGAGCGTCGAGTCCGACGAGCCGGTCGACCTGTCGTCGTTGCCGTGGCCCGCCGTCGACGAATGGCTTGGCGCCCTGGCGGCGAGCAAGCTCGTGGCCGTCGGCGAGGAGGATTCGGATGTCGACGGTGGCGAGCCCACACCGCTACGACTGCTCGGGACCCGCCTGTACCTCGACCGCTACTGGCGCGAGGAGCGTTCCGTCGCGAAGGATCTGAACGAGCTGACCGCGAGCCGACGGCTCGAGGTGATCGCGGGCGGCCCCGGCACCGGGAAGACGACACGCGTGGCTCGGATGGCCGCGGAACTGCTCGAACGGGCGAACGCGGCCGGCGTCCGGCCGCCGCTGATCGCGCTCGCGGCGCCGACCGGCAAGGCGGCGGCGCGCCTACAGGAGGCGGTCCACGAGGAGACCGCGGGGCTGTCGATCGCCGAGCCGGTGCGCGAGCTTCTGATGGGCCTGCGCGCGTCGACGCTTCACCGGCTGCTCGGATGGCGGCCGGGTAGCCACAGCAGGTTCGCGCACGATCGCGGCAACCGCCTGCCCCACGACGTCGTGATCGTCGACGAGACCTCGATGGTGTCGCTGTCGCTGATGGCTCGGCTGGTCGAGGCGGTTCGTCCGGAGGCGCGGCTCATCCTGGTCGGCGATCCCGGGCAGCTCGCCTCGATCGAGGCGGGGGTCGTGCTCGGCGACGTCGTCGGGCCGGGAGTGGGAGAGGGGATCGTCGTGCTCGACCGTGTCCACCGCTACGGCGGCGGGATCGCCTCGCTGGCCGACGCTATTCGTGCCGGCGACCCCGATCGGGCGGTGGCCGCGCTCGGCGGCGCGCCGGGCGAGGTGATGTGGTTCCCGGCGGACGCCCACGAAAGCGAAGCGGACCTGGCGCTGGTCCGCGAGCGAGCGGTCTCGGCGGGAAGCGCGGTGTTCGCCGCGGCCAGCGCCGGCGCCGGCAACGACGCCCTCGAAGCGCTCGGCCGGTTCCGGCTCCTGTGTGCCCATCGGCGCGGTCCCTACGGGGTCAGCGACTGGGCCTCGCGCGTGGTCGGGTGGCTCTCCGCCGAGCTCTACGACCTCGACGCCGACCAGCGCGACTACGTCGGGCGGCCGCTGCTCGTGACCGAGAACGACTACGAGCTGGGCCTCTACAACGGCGACACCGGCGTGATCATCCAGGGCGCCGGCGCCCACCCGACGGCCGTGTTCGAACGCGGGAGCGAGCTTCTGCACTTCAGCCCGCTGCGGCTCGGCGCCGTCGAGACCGTGTACGCGATGACGATCCACAAGAGCCAGGGCTCGCAGTTCGACACTGCGGCCGTGCTGCTGCCCGACCCGAGCTCACGCATCCTCACCCGCGAGCTTCTCTACACCGCGGTCACCCGGGCGCGCCGGGAGCTGATCCTGGTGGGGACGGAGGACGCCGTCCGGGCGGCGGTGGAGCGGCCGGTGGCGCGGGCGTCCGGGTTGCGAGAGCGGCTGTGGGGTGCAACCACGCCGCTTGGCCCCTGACAGACCGGCACCGCTCGTCCTCGTGATCTCGGCATGGCGTGCAGTCAAACGTGCACGTCGGCTGTGGGGGCGTTACCGGCTCGGTGTATGCATACCGCGGCACCGGACGGCGTCGATTTATGGATGCACGCCGGTGGAAGTGTGCGGAGGCGAATCCGGCCGGGAGGCTTCCCGGGTGGCCAGGAACGCCGTAATTGCGGTAACCGTCAGTGCGGCGACGACCACCGCGATCGCGAGTGCGACGGCCAACGGATTGCCCTGTTTCGCCGCCTCGAGGCGAGGAGCTAACTTGCTTGGAGCGTCGAACACGATTGGTCCGAGGGTCTTCCACGAGCCCGGCTCCGGACGCGCGGCCGTCCCAACTGCTTGCCTCTCCGTGCGTATTCCAGGCGCTGTGGTTGTCGTTCGGTGGCGGCGGAGCCGGCAGACCAGCTTATAACGATCGACGGGCCCCGTAGCGATCGCAAGGGATTCTCGTGGAGTGACCATCCCCGCGGATTGCTCGGTTAAATTTCGATCCGAACCGTCCATCTGACGCACAGAGCAGACGCGCGGTGTGCTGATACGCAGCAATCATGCGTCCCAGCGGCTGCTCGGGTGCGGCTTCCACGCGATGTGAAAACACGCACGCCCAAGCTCGGCGATCGCCCACTGCAGCTGTGAGCCGGGCGCTGCCGCTTACGTTTCCTGGGAGTCGGCGCTCGGGCTGGAGCCGTCCGGACCTCCTCGTGCCCCGGTCACCGGTGGTCACGGTGAGCGGCGCGCGGATCGAACAGGTCGGGAAGCTGGCCCCGTCGGCCCATCGAACCGGTACCGAGCCAGGCTCGGCTCGGAGAGTGGTAACTCAGTACCGTGGACGCACGCTGATTCAACGCGGCATGCTCAGCCGGTGACGCATTGGTCGTGCTCGAGGCTTGAAAGATCGCGCGGAGCAGTCGGCAACGGGCGCCCTGAGCGACTGGACCTGCCCACTACTCGCATTCTCGGCGCCCCGATGTGTAGTGTTTGCCACGTGGGGGCTGCTGTGGAGGTCAGTTTCCTCGGCCCGTTCGAGGTGCGCGTCGACCACAAGGTCGTCGTCGCTGGTGGGATGCGCCAGCGGGGCCTCCTCGCCATCCTCGCCTTGAACCGGAATGAGGTGGTTTCTACCGACCGGCTCATTGATCAGCTATGGGGGGGCGAACCGCCCTCTGCGGCCACACACACCGTGCAGGTGTTCGTCTCTCGTCTGCGGAAGGCGCTAGGCACTGCCGCCGACCGCCTCGTGACCAGAGGCCCCGGATATGTGCTCGAGATCGATGCCGACGCGATCGACGCCGATCGCTGCGAGCGCTCGTACACCGACGCCCGGGCTGCTCTCGCGACCGGAGACTACTCGCGCGCGGAGAGCCTGTTGCGTGACGCTCTGGCGCTGTGGCGAGGGGTTCCTCTCGCCGACTTCACATACGAGCCATTCGCTCAAGCCGCGATCGCCCGCCTCGATGAGTTGAAGCTGAACTGTCGTGAGGAGCTGATCGAAGCTGAACTCGCTCTGGGACACCATCAGCAGTTGATCCCGGAGTTGGAGGCCTTCGTCCGCGAGCAGCCGCTTCACGAGCGGGCGCGACGCCAACTTATGCTGGCGCTCTACCGGTGCGGACGCCAGGCCGAGGCGCTCAAAGACTTCCGAGAGGCGCGCCAAAAGCTGATCGACGAGCTGGGCGTCGAGCCTGGCGCCGCCTTGCGAGAGCTGCACGAGGCGATCCTGCGTCAGGACCCGGGATTGGACGGTCCCGTCCCGTCGTCCGAAAGCACCCGGGCAGTGCAAGGCCAGGGCACTGCTGGCGCGCGGCAGGGGGCTGCTCCGTCGGTTGTACCCGAGCGCAGCAGCGGTGACCCGGGAATCCATGTCGGGAGCGATGCCCCGCGGCAGGTACGCAAGGCACGGAAGGTCGTCACGGTGCTGTTCTCCGACCTAGTTGACATCACGGGCCTGACCCGCCAGTTGGATCCTGAAGCTCTGCACGGGCTTATGTCGCGCTACTTCAGTGAGATGCGTGCCGTGTTGCAGCGTCATGGCGGAACGGTCGAGCTGTATTTCGGTGACGCTGTCATGGCCGTCTTCGGCGTTCCGGTCGTGCACGAAGACGACGCGCTACGCGCGGTGCGAGCAGCTGTCGGTATGCGCGATGCGTTGCCCGATCTGAACCGAGAGCTCGAACAAACCTGGGGCGTGCGCCTTGGCATTCGCATCGGCGTGAACACGGGTGAGGTGATCGTGGGTGATCGCGCCCGGGGTGAGCCATTGGCCGCCGGTGTGGCGGTGAAGTTCGCCAAGCAAATCCAGGAGGCGGCGGCCGAGGGCGAGATCCTAATCGGCCAGTCGACGTGCCGGCTTGTCACAGGCGCTGTGCAGATCGAGCCCGTCGAACGAGGCAGCCGGGATGGTGCTGAGCCGATCGACGCGGTCCGTCTGGTGGATGTGCTGCCGCCCGGTTCCCGCGGCCGCCGTCGCTTCCACTCGCCGCTGGTGGGCCGCGTGCGCCAGCTCGAAGCTCTCTCCAGCGTGTTCTCCAACATCGCAGCAGACCGAGCCTGCCACCTCTACACGGTGCTTGGGTCAGCGGGCGTGGGAAAGTCGCGGATTGGGGTGGAGTTCGTCGAACGACTCGGTGACGGCGTGACCGTGCTAGCGGGGCGATGCCTGCCGTATGGCGAGGGCATCACCTACTGGCCGCTTGCTGACGCGCTACGGGAGTTGGCAAGTTCAGGCGGGCGTCCAGGCGCGAAGCTTGCGGTCGATACGATCGCCGAGCAGGTTGCCGATGAGCCAAAGGCGGAGTTGATCGCCGAGCGGGTGGCTGCGGTCCTCGGAGTCGGCGCTCCGGTGGCTTGCGCCCCGGAGGAGACGTTCTGGGCGGTACGGAAGCTCCTCGAGGCGCTTGCCAGTAGGCGGCCACTCATCGTCGTATTCGATGACATGCACTGGGCGGAGCCCACCTTTCTCGACCTTATCGAGCACATTGGCGATTACTCGCGCGGGTCCCCGATATTCATTCTGTGTTTGGCACGGCCCGAGCTGCTGGACCAGCGTCCGGGCTGGTCAGGTGGCAAGATGAACGCCACCTGCGTACTGCTGGAGCCGCTCAGCTACGACGACTGCGCGGAGTTGATCGCGAACCTCCGCGGGGCGTCACCACTGCCGGCAAAATCGGAGGCTCGGATTGCGGAGGCGGCCGAAGGGAATCCCCTGTTTGCCGAGGAGCTGCTGGCGATGGTCATCGACGACACGCAGGCCGGTCGCAGGGGCGAGGAGCGCCCGTCGGGCGATGCGTCCCGCCTGTCCCTCCCGCCCACGATCCAGGCGTTGCTCAGCGCTCGGCTTGAGCTACTGCCCGACGACGAGCGCGCGCTCGTCGAGTTGGCGTCGGTGGAGGGGACCCAGTTTCACCGCGGTGCCGTCGACGACCTCGCTCCGGATAGGTCCGAGGTGTCCCTCGATCGCAGCCTGAGCGCGCTAGTTCGCAGGGACCTCATCCGTCCAGATCGACCGACCTTTGCCGGGGAGCAGGCGTTTCGGTTCCGTCACGTGCTGATCCGGGACGCCGCCTACGAGTCGCTGCAAAAGGACGCACGCGCTGAGCTACACGAACGCTTCGCAGCCTGGCTCGAGCGCACGGCGGGTACCCGGATACCTGAGTTCGAGGAGATCATCGGCTACCACCTCGAGCACGCCTATCAGTACGTTCAGCTGCTCCGAGGTGCCGAAACGGGCGCCGGGTCCCTCGCAGCCCGGGCATCCCGGCGGCTGGAATCCGCGGGGCGAAGAGCCCTGAGCCGAAGCGATCTCCCCGCGGCGATCGGCCTGCTCGAACGGGCGGCCGCGCTGCCCGTCGATGACGATCCATTGCGCCCGACGCTTCTCGTCGATCTTGCGGCTACGCAGATCGAGGCAGGCAAGCTTGCGAGAGCTAAATCGGTGCTCGTCGCGGCCTTGCGGCTCGCGGCCGCACAGCGCGACGCGCGCGCGTCAGCGCATGTCGAAGTCCAGCTCCAATTCCTGCGGCTCGAGGAGGTCACCGAGCAAGGAACCAGCGAAGCAGAGCGAGTCGTCAAGCGCGTGCTTCCCGTCTTTCAGAGCGCCGGCGATCACCTCGGACTGTGTCGGGCGCTTCGCCTTCGGGCCTACTTGTACTGGATCGAAGCGCGCGCAGCCGCGGCGGCCCGCGCTTGGGCAGAGGCGGCCGAGCACGCCCGTGTTGCCGGAGCGGAACGGGAGCGGATCGAGCTTCTCACGTGGGTTGCCTCGTCGCTGTTTTTTGGCCCGACTCCGGTAGACGAAGCTATCAGCAGCTGTCAGCAGATCCGGCACGAGGTCAGCGCGGACGCTGCCGCCGAGGCCGCGACGCTGAATCCGCTCGCAGGACTGCACGCGATGGGCGGCCGATTCGCGCTCGCCCGGGAGCTCCTGGCCGCCAGTCGGGCGCTCCTCGCTGACATCGACCCGACGCTCAACTTGGCCGTCTCGCATCCCAGGGCGATCGTCGAGATGCTGGCCGGCGATCCAGCTGCTGCAGAGGCGTATCTAAAAGCGGACTCCGACACTCTTGACGACATGCAGGATGAGGCCTTCCTCTCGACTACCGACGCGTTCCGCGCGCAGGCGCTCCTCGCTCAAGGGCGAGACGAGGAAGCGGAGCACTACACGAGGCTGAGCGAGCAACGAGCCGCAACGAGCGATCTACTGACCCAAATAGTCTGGCGATCTGTCCGGGCCCGCGTTCTCGCCAGACGGGGGGACATCGAGCAGGCCGAGGCCCTGGCCGGTCAAGCGGTAAGCCTCGGGGAACAGACGGACTTCCTAAACCACCGCGCAGACGCACTGCTCGACTTCGCGCACATCCTCCACGAAGCCGGACGCCTGGAGGTAGCCCACGCGAGGGCCGCGGAAGCCCTCGATCTTTACCAACAGAAAGGAAACTCGGTTGCCGCCGTGAGCGCTAGTTCGTTCCTCGCTCATCTGAGCGACGATGTCACCACACGCAGCCGTTCATCCGACACGTTCGCCGCAGGTCCCATCGTTAGCGAATAAGTCAACGACTCGCATAGGGGTAAACAATGCCGGCATCAAATATCAACTCGGTTACGTTAGGTTCTGCGGACGGCAAGCTCACCATCGTCGGCACGATCGCCGATTTAAAGGACTACAGCGTCGAGCTGTTACACGTTTGGCTCGCCCAGCCCGGTGGCCCTAACCAGAACGGGGTTGGTCTTGCGATCGATTGCATCAACGGGACCAAGGCTACGTTTGACCCCAATAAAGACACATTTGAGGTAATCGTGGATCCGGGCAACACCGGCGTCGTCGGCGGACCGTTCTTCTCGGGACCAGCGATCGCATCTGCGATAGCCGTCTTGGCGCCGAAAAAGTCAGGCTCGGAGAAGGGCGTAGTGACAGAAGTGCTCCAGTGGAGCCTTATCCTCGAGCTGGCCAAGGATCAGAAACACGTGGACCTCGTCGCCTCTACCGAGGGCCAGGGAGAGTCGACGTAGCTCCGCAAGGTGAGCCACGCTTTGGCCAGGTGCTGTTAGCTCTAAGTGCGTGCGACCCGGTCAGCTGCCCCTCGGCCGGCCGCGCGCGTCACAGTGAGGTAGAGCACCGGCGCTTGCGGAGGCCCCGGCGGACTCCTGAACCCAGGAAGCCCGGACCCAGATGGAACAGAGCCTCCGCGGGAGCCGCGGCTGGCTTGATCGTGTTGCTCAATACGTCGCTCGGGAACCTCGTCGGGTTCCTCCAGCCTCAGATCCACGTCGCCTCGGCTGCGAGTGGATTCCACGAGAGCCCGCATGGCAATAACCTCCCCGCACGGCGATAGCCTCGGCTACCAGGTGGCGTGGCGGGCCGCCTGCACCAAGCTAGGTCACCAGACGGCGCAGCGCTCCTCACGACGCTAGGCGGCTAACACCGTGCTGGCGACCGCGATCGCGATGACTTGCTGAATCGAGTACCACGATGTGCGCTGGGGAGCGGGCGGCGCCTGATGCGGCGTGGAGCTGAGCGCGCCACCTCGCGAGCTGGGCCCGCTGGCAGTGAGGGCACGTGCCAACGTGGCGAGCGTGACCGCAGGGGGTCATTTCGCCACGCCCCGGGATGCGACGACGATGGTATGGGCGTACGGCTCGTACAGCTGCCACAGGCGCTCGAGGTCGTGCGCCGCCGCCTCCTCGCGGTCGAGCGCTGCCCTGTACGCGAGGTAGGCGGTCGCGGTTTGCTCGCCGGTGGTCTCGAGCCACGCGCGAATCGTGTGGTCGCACTCGCGTTCGGCGATACGCCACGCGACGGTCGCGCCGACGAGCAGATGACCGCCGATGCTGGCGACGCCGGTTTGTGGGTTATCGATCATGGTGTGGCGCCGCTCAGTCGGTCATGAGTCCGA
Source organism: uncultured Solirubrobacterales bacterium (assembly GCA_963709205.1). Classification (GTDB taxonomy): domain Bacteria; phylum Actinomycetota; class Thermoleophilia; order Solirubrobacterales; family Solirubrobacteraceae; genus Palsa-465. The sequence continues at coordinate 523,390 of CAVPVP010000027.1, read as the reverse complement.
GCGTTTGCTGACCGGCGAGCTGCTCGCGCAGCCGGGCGAGCGCGCGCTGCCGGGTTGGACCGATGCTTCCGATCGGCATGTCGAGCGCGGCCGAAATCTCCTCGTAGGCAGGCTGTGGGTCCGTCGTGAGGAGGCGAAGCAGCGCCTGATCGGTTGGGCGCAAGCGCGAGAAGCAGCGCCGCAAGGCCTCGTCGCGCTCGCGGAGGAGCAGCGATTCTCCAGGCCGCGGGTCGGGCGATTCCAGCTCGGGCGCGTCATCGCCGAACGGGATGCGCCGGCGGCCGTCCCGGAGGACCCGAAGGCACTCGCGACGGGCGGTGGTCGCGAGCCAGGCCCCGACCCGTGCAGGATCGTTGAGCCGCCCGAGGTTCTCGAACAGGGCGAGCCAGGTCGCCTGCGAAACGTCGGCGGCGTCAGCATCGCCAAGCCGGTGGACGCGCCCGATCGCCCAGATCATGCTCCCGAACTCCGCGACGAGCTGGTTCCACGCGCGCTGGTCACCCGCGCCGGCCGCGCCGACCAGGTCGGCGATCTGGTCGCCTGAACGGCGGGCCTGCGGTGCGTGGGGCTTGTGCTGAGAGTTGAGGCCGGCGGTCATGGTCATGCCCTTCGTGCCCATCGAGGACCGCGTCAGCGGTCCTCCAGCTGCGGGGTTCCGATCGGTCGGCGGCGCTTGGCCGTTTGCTTGCGTTGGCGGCGACCGGACGCCGGCTTGGCCGTCGAGCCTGGACGAGGGGCGGCCTCACGGCGAAGGTCGGCGGCTTTCTCGGCCACGACCAGCTTCATGATGTGAGGGTTGATGGTCACCTGCGCTCCTCCGTGGTTGTTCACGGGAGCCAGGATCCGGGAGGCCGGTCACAGGCCGCTCACAACCGGTCACCATCCGCTCACCAAGGCTGCGGACCGGGCGCTCACCGGTCCGCGTGCTCACCGATCTGCGCGCTCACCGATCCGCACGCGACCTGTCAGCGACGTCGTTGCCGGCCGCCGCGCGCTCACGTAGGAGCGGTTCGTGCGGGCGTGCCGCCACTCGCGCGGCCCGGCTGGCAGACCCCCTAACCATCCGGGCCGCGCGCGTCACATCTGACAGAGCGCCGGCGCGGTTGCCTGATACAAGCGGGGGTGAGACCATCGGGGAAAGGGAGATCAGGGACGGTCTTCGGAGCGATCGACGAGGAGGACCGCGTGATGCGAGACCGTGTGGAGATCCCAGGCAGCGAACGACAGCCCACCGCGCGGTACCCGCGCGTGGGAGAGGTGGATCACGACAAGCAGATCGAGGTGACGGTCTATCTTCGGCCGTCCGGATCGCTCGACTGGGTCGATCAGGAGGCCGATCGTCCGCCGGCGGAGCGAACGACGATGTCGCGGGAGGAGCTCGCCCGCGCGACCGGCGCAAGCGACGACGACGTCGCCGCCGTGCGCGAATTCGCCAAGCGGTCCGGCCTCGAGGTGACGGCCGTCGACAAGGCGCGGCGAGCCATGACGTTGCGCGGCACCGTCGACGCCGTCGCCGAGGCATTCGGAGCGCAGGAGCTAGGCCTGTTCGAGCACCCGACCGGGGAGTACCGAGGCCGGACGGGACCCTTGACCATCCCGAGCGACCTCGCGGGGGTGATCACGGGCGTATTCGGGATCGACGAACGTCCGCAGGCGCGGGCGCACCTCCGCAAGAGCGCGGCCGCCGCCCAGTCGTACACGCCGCCTCAGGTCGCGGCCGCGTACAAGTTCCCATCCGGCGTCAACGGTTCGGGGCAGACGGCGGCGATCCTCGAGCTTGGCGGCGGGTTCAGCCAGACCGACCTCGACAGTTACTTCAAAGGCCTCGGGCTGACGCCGCCGACCGTGACCGCGGTCGGCGTTGACGGGGGTACCAACTCGCCGGGAACCGATCCGAACGCGGACGGCGAGGTGATGCTGGACATCGAGGTGCTCGGCTCCGTGGCCCCCGGCGCCAAGATAGCCGTCTACTTCGCTCCGAACACCGACCAGGGCTTCATCGACGCGCTCTCGACCGCGGTGCACGACACCGCTAACAAACCTTCGGTCGTCTCGATCAGCTGGGGCGGTCCGGAGGATTCCTGGACCCAGCAGGCGCGGTCGCAGATGGAACAGATCCTCTCCGAGGGAGCGGCGGTCGGGGTCACGGTGACGGTGGCCTCGGGCGACAACGGATCGACCGACGGCGTCAACGACGGCAAGCAACACGTCGACTTTCCCGCGTCCGCGCCACACGCGCTCGGGTGCGGCGGTACGACGCTGAGCATCCAGAACGGCCAGATCGCGAGCGAGACCGTTTGGAACGAGCTTCCCGACCACGGCGCCGGCGGCGGGGGCGTCAGCATCGAGTTCCCGGTGCCGTCCTACCAGAGCGGGATCAAGATGCCGAACAACGTGGACACCGGCCAGCTCGGGCGCGGCGTGCCCGACGTCGCCGGCGACGCGGATCCCGAGACGGGCTACACGGTCCTCGTCGACGGAAACCAGCAGACGATCGGCGGGACGAGCGCGGTGGCGCCGCTGTGGGCCGGTCTGATCGTCTTGCTGAACGCCTCACTCGGCAAGCCGGTCGGCTTCGTTCATCCCCAGATCTACGCCGCTTCTGCGGCGACCGGCTTCCACGACATCACGCAGGGCAACAACGTCGGCTACCGGGCGGGTCCCGGATGGGACGCTTGCACCGGTAACGGCTCGCCGAACGGGACGGCGCTGCTGAAGGCTCTCGGCGGATAGGGCGCGAAGTTTGGCCCATTGAATTGGAGACGGACCCGCGCGCGAACTTTGGCGATAAAGCTACGTATACGTGGGCTTCATCGCCAAAGTCCTCTGGCGGGCCGCGGTGGCGGCGCTTACCCGAACTCGACTCCTTGAGCGAGCGGGAGCTCGTCCGAGTAGTTGATCGTGTTGGTGGCGCGGCGCATGTACTCCCGCCACGCGTCGGAGCCGGATTCGCGGCCGCCGCCGGTCGACTTCTCGCCACCGAAGGCGCCGCCGATCTCGGCGCCCGAGGTGCCGATGTTGACGTTGACGATCCCGCAGTCCGAGCCGTCGGCGGCTAGGAAGCGCTCGGCTTCGCGCTGGTCGCGCGTGAAGATGCTCGACGAGAGGCCCTGGGGGACGTCGTTGTGGAGGGCGATCGCGTCGTCGAAGCGACGGTAGGTCATCACGTACAGAATCGGCGCGAACGTCTCTCGCCGGACGACGGGGGTCTGGTCGGGCATGCGGACTAGTGCCGGCTCGACGTAATAGGCATCTGGAGCACCTTCAACCGAGCGGCGCCCCCCGCCGGCGACCACCTCGCCGCCGTCGCGACGCGCTTCGTCGAGCGCCTCGACCATCCCGTGGTACGCGCGCTCGTTGATCAGCGGGCCGACGAGCGTGCCGTCCGCGGACGGGTCGCCGATCGGGAGTCGGCCGAACACGTCGCGCAGCCCGCCGACGAGCTCGTCGACGACGTCGTCGTGGGCGATCACGCGCCGCATCGACGTACACCGCTGCCCGGCGGTGCCCGCCGCGGCGAACACGATCCCCCGCGTCGCCAGCTCGAGGTCCGCCGACGGCGCGACCACCGCGGCGTTGTTGCCTCCGAGCTCGAGCAGGCAGCGGCCGAGCCGGGCGGCCACGCGCGGCGCCACCTCCGCGCCCATCCGCTCGGACCCGGTGGCGCTCACGAGCGCGACGTCGGGGCTGTCGATCAGGGCGGCGCCGGCATCGGCGTCGGCGATCACGAGCTGGTGCAGCCCCACCGGCGTGCCCGACTCCGCGCAAGCCCGGTCGAGAACGGCAGCGCACGCCCTAGAGGTCAGCGGCGTCATCGGCGAGGGCTTCCAGACGACGCTGTCCCCGCAGACGAGCGCGATCGCGGTGTTCCAGGACCACACGGCGGCGGGGAAGTTGAACGCAGAAATCACGGCCACGACGCCGAGCGGGTGCCACGTCTCCATCAGCCGGTGGCCCGGGCGCTCCGAAGGCATCGTCCGGCCGTCGAGCTGGCGCGAGAGCCCGACCGCGAAGTCGCAGATGTCGATCATCTCCTGAACCTCGCCGAGGGCCTCGGACGGGATCTTCCCGGCCTCAATCGTGATGAGCTCGGCGATGTCGGCCTTGTGCTCGGCGAGGAGCACGCCGAAGCGCTTGACGAGGCCGCCCCGGACCGGCGCCGGTATGACGCGCCACTCCTCGAATGCCTCCTTCGCCGCGGCGATCGCCGCCACGACCTCGGCGCCCCCCGCCGCCGGAACTTCGAACAGCTCCTCGCCCGTGATCGGCGAGCGCGCCATCACCGTCGGGCCGGGCAGGAGCACCGGTTCGGCACCACACCGCTCGAGGCTCCGGCGGGCTCTCTCGGAGAGCTTGTCGGTGGAGGTGACGATGAGGGCGGTCGTGCTCATCGGCGCCGGTACCACCGGGGCGACGTGGTCGGTGGCGGCTTCAAGGCCGCGCGGACGATCAGCATCTCGGGCTCGTCGCTCGCCACGGACCGGACCAGCGCCTGCTCGAACTCCGGGCCGAACCCGTCGATCGTCGTCGCCGGCACGCCGAAGGACCCGGCGAGTGCCGCGAAGTCGGGCTGGACCAGGTCGACGCCGAAGGGCTCCTCGCCCGCGAGCACCTGGTCGAAACGGAGCATGCCGTAGCCCCCGTCCTCGACCAGCACGATCGTCAGCGGAACCCTCGCCTCGACGACCGTCGCGAGCTCGCCGCACGCATACATGAAGCCGCCGTCGCCGATCACGCACACCGTCGGGCCGACGCCGGCGAGGCCCGCTCCGAGCGAAGCCGGGAATCCGAATCCGAGCGTGCCCCAACCCAGCGGGTAGCCGAGCTTCCGGGGACAAGGCACCCGCCAGTAGCCGCCGAGCCAGTAGCCCGGGATGCACATGTCGGTGACCACGACCGCCTGCGGCGGCAGGGCTCGGTGGAAGATCTCGAGCAGGGCCGCGGCTTGTTCGTCGTCCTCCTCCACCCAGGCCTGGACCGCCGCGCCGACCGAGGCCAGCCGGCGCTCGAGCTCGGGCAAACCCTCGCGCGACGGTACCTCCGACACCAGGTCCTCGAGCACCACGCGCGCGTCGCCGATGAGCGTGATGTCCGACGCGTAGCTCTTGTTGGCGTCGGCCTCGTCGACGTTGATGCTGATCAACGCCGGCGGGGCGGGCATCAGCCAGTTCTGGGTGTTGGTCCCGTCGAAGTCGGTTCCGATCGCGACCACGACGTCGGCCTCGTCCCACAGATCGCCGACCTCAGGGGCGTGGACCGGCCCCGGGACCGCGCACGGGTGGTCGGGCGGGAGCAGCCCGCGACCCATGTACGTCGTCAGGACCGGCGCCGCCAATTTCACCGCGAGCTCACCGACGACCGGCCCCGCGCCGGAGCGCAGAGCGCCGCCACCGGCCCAGATCAGCGGGCGCTCGGCGCGCGCGAGCAGTACGCGGGCCCGGTCGAGGTCAGCGGTCGAAGGCGGGGGACCGGCCGGCCGCGGGGTTATCGCTGAGACCGAGCGCGCCGAAACCGGCTCTGAGAGCAGGTTCGTGGGGATACCGAGGTAGACGGGTCCGGTGGGGGCGGCGAGCGCAGCCGCGCCGGCCGCGAGCACCGCGTCGCCGATCTCATCGGCGGTGCTGAGGAGGCGCGCGTCCTTCGTGACCGGGCGGAACATCGCGGTCTGGTCGCGCGTCTCGTGGAGGGTGCCGCGGTATACGCCTTCGCGGCGCAACGCGGTGGAGACGTCGGTAGCGATCACCAGAGTCGAAGACCCCGCCGCCATCGCCTCGCCGGTCGCGCCGAGCGTGTTGGCCGCCCCCGGTCCGGTCGTCACCAGCGAGACTCCGAGCTTGCCCGTGGCTCGCGCGTACCCGTCGGCGGCATACGCCGCGGTCTGCTCGTGGCGGACGCCCACGAGCCGGATGTCGGACTCGAACAGGGCCTTCCAGATCCGGAGGTTGTGAACCCCGGGCAGCCCGAAGACGAGCTCGACCCCCAGCCGGTCGAGCATCTCGACGAGCCGCGTCGCGCCAGTTGCCGTCGTGGCAAGCGTGTCGGCCATCAGACGATGTTGTACTCCGGACGGAGCGCGGCCGCATCGAAGCGCTCGACGCTCAGCGGCGAGACGTCCACGAATGTCGGCCGGCGCAGAACCATGTCCCGCAGGATCTCACCGACGGCCGGGCCTTGCAGGAAGCCATGCCCCGAGAAGCCGGTCGCGTACAGGAAGCGCGAGACGCCGGACGCCTCGCCGATGATCGCGTTGTGGTCGGGCGTCATCTCGTACAGCCCGGCCCAGCCGCCGCGGATGCCGACGTCCGCGATCTGCGGCGTGCGGCGGCGCATGACCTCCATCAGGCCGGGGATCCAGTCGTCGGTCGTCGCAACGCTGAACCCGGGCGACTCGTCCGGATCCGACATCCCCATCAGCAGCCCGGGTCCCTCCCGGTGGAAATAGAAGCTCGACTCGAAGTCGATCGTCATCGGCAGACCCGCGGGGAGGCCGTCGATCCCGTCGGTGAACAGGATCTGGCGGCGCAGCGGAGTGACGGGCAGGTCGACGCCCACCATCGCGCCGCAACTGCGTGACCACGGGCCGGCCGCGCAGATCACGACCCCGGTTCGGACCACGCCGTGGTCGGTCACGACGCTGGCGACCTCACCGCCGCTCGTCTCGATCGCGCGCACCTCGCACCCGACGCGGATATGCGCGCCGTGGCCGCGCGCCGCGAAGGCGTACCCCTGGACGACGCCCTCGGGCGTCGCATGTCCGTCCCCGGGAGAGAAGGCGCCCGCGAGCAGGTCGTCTCCCTCGAGCAGCGGGCACAGCCTCCGCACCTCGTCGACGGTCAGCATCCGGGAATCCAGCCCGTAGCGGTTCTGCAACGCCACGCTTCGCTCGAACTCCTCGACGTCGGCCTCGCGGGTAAGAGCGAACAGGTAGCCGACCTGCCTGAGCTCGATCTCCCACCCGGGGCGGCGGCCGAAGTCGCGAAACGCGGCGAGGCTGCGTTTCGCGATCTCGATGTTGAGGGCGTCGGAGAACTGGGTGCGGACGCCGCCGGCGGCCTTGGAGGTAGACCCGCTGCCGAGTTGCGCGCGCTCGACCAGCACCACGTCGACGCCCGCTTCGGCGAGGTGAAAGGCCGCGCTCGTTCCGACCACGCCGCCGCCGACGATCACCACGGAGGCGGACTCGGGGAGGGGTGAGGCAGAACGGGGCACCTGGGCTTCGGTCAGATGGGGCGCGGCATCCGGAGATCGAGTATCGCGCTGATCGTGTTGTGGGACGGCAAGGGCGGCGACGAACCCGGCGGGACCGAGAACATGGTGAGACTCGCCAAGTCACGCGGCGTGAAGACCGTGCAGCTGCCGGCCTCCGAGCTGGTAAAGCCACGGCGCTAGCCGGGTGTAACACGCGGGGAGGTCAGGTCGCGTACAGCTTGCGCAACCCGGGCGCGAGGTAACCGGGCAGATTCTGCTCGTGATCCAGGTTGTCGAACCATGCGGCGTCGTCCGCGACGGTGAGAGGATCGAGCTGAACCGGCGCAAGCAGCGACGAGATCGGGGGTGCGGCCGCCTGGGGCCTATCGAGCGGTCCGGTCACGGCGCCGTCGAACATGAGGTGGGGACGCTGGGTGAACGACGTGAACTCGAACTCGTCGAGCGCCAGCCGAGGGTGTCCGGCGCTAACGACGGGCGCTGCCTCGAGCGTCTCCGGCCCGTGCCGCCCTTCCTGTTCGAGGCGGATCTCCTTGATGTTGTGCAGGGCGTCCGCGAGCTTGGCTCTGGCTTCGCCATAGCCGACCGCGGCGACGTCGGGGTCCCCGGTCTGCTGTGCGAGATAGAGCACCCGCGGCTCGCCGCCGACGGCGAGCTTCTCGAGCCCCGGGCCGTCGGCGACCAGCATCGCCGGCGTCCCGTAGCGTGGCGTGCCGTTGATCGCCACCAACTGCACCGCGCGCTCGTCGCCCGCGAACAGCGGCGTGAGCGGGGAGGCGTCGTTCTGACCCGCGATGACGACCAGGTCGGCGCGCTTGCCCACCTCGAGCGAGCCGACGGTCTTGTCCCAGCCGAGGATCTCGGCGCCGGCGGAGGTGGCGAGGCGAACGAGCTGCTCGTCGCCGACCAGGTCGCCGTCGTTCTGGCTGTAGACGCGCGCCACCTTGAGCTCGCCGATCAGGCTCTTGCTGCCGCTGGGTGACCAGTCGGACCCGAGCCCGATGGCGGTGCCGGCGGCGATCGCGGCGGCGAGGTTTGCCGTCTGCCCATACAGGAGGAGATTGCTGAACGGCGACCACACCATCGACGCGCCGTGACGAGCCATCACCTCGAAGTCGGCAGGCGCGAGCGCGACGCAGTGGATGCCCGCGAGCGACGGCGCGATGGCCCATTTGTTCCCGGGCAGCTGGAGTGCCTGGAAATGAGCGTGGGCGGCCGGGTCGGTGCCCTCGCTCAGGTGGAGCAGAAAGCACGTCTTCTTCTCGATCTCGGCGAGGAACGCCTGTGGGTCGCTCGCGTCGACGTCGGCGATGCGGGTGCCAGCCTCGGGCAGCAGCTTGTCGCCCGTCTCCTCGATGTTGCGGACGATTCCGCGGTAGTAGCGCCGGATGCCGGGCGCGCTGAACAGCGCGATGCCCTGGGTGGTGGTCACGCCACCGACGAGCGCCTTGCACTCCACGTAGCGGACCAGCGCAGGCAGGAGCTCTGTCGCCTCGCCGATCGTCTTCATCGGGCCTGTCACGAGCTGTTGATACGCGGAGGTGTTGCCCCACTGGTCACGGTTGGTGTACGCCTTGGGGACGCGCCACAGCGGCAATGCGTTGTACGCGATGTGGTTGTGCAGCTCGATCAGACCGGGGAGCACGGTCCCGCCGGTCTCGAGCGGGGCGACGCCATCGAAACCCTCGGGGGTGGGGTCCCCGCTCCTGGTGATCGCGGCGATTGCGGCGTCGGCGGTCCACACCACGCCGTCCGTGACCACGGTCGATTTCGGGTCCATCGTCACGATCCGCCCGGCCAGCGCCCATTTGGGGCCGGCGCCCGGATCGATCGGACCGGACTCGTTCGGCATCGCGCCTACCGTACACCCGTGTTCGGAGATAAGCTATCCGCGCGCGGGCGCGGAGATACACCCGCCCGCTGCGGGCGCGGTCGCACCGGCCCGCCGCGGGCGCGGGGCGCACGGGCTCGCGCGAACGGTGGTGGCGATGACGCATCTCTATGACCCAGGCCCGGTGGGCGAGCCGTTTGCCTCGCTCGTCGGCGGCTATCCCGGCGCCGACGTGTACCCGCCGGCCGCGTTCCGCGTCGAATGGGGGCCGATCTTTCACCGCGGACGACTGGACGGGAGCGCCCGGCTGCTCGTGATCGGGCAGGACCCGGCCCAGTCCGAGGCGATGGTGCGACGGATCCTCGTGGGGGAGGCGGGACACCGAACCCAGGGGCTGATGGCGAAGCTCGGCTTCACCCACGACTATCTGCTGATCAACACGTTCCTGTACTCGGTCTACGGTCAGACCGGCGGCGAGCAGCACAAGGACGATCCGGGGATCATCGAATACCGAGACACCTGGCTGCGGAGCATCTTCGGGGGCAGCGCGATCGAGGCGGTGCTGGCGCTGGGGTCGCTGGCCGACGACGCCTGGCAGAAGTGGAAGGAGACGCCGGTCGGACAGGGCTACTCACCGGCCTATGCGCACGTAACGCACCCAACCGAGCCCGAGAGCAGCGCGGGCGGCAATCCGACGAAGCTGAAAGCAGCGACCGCGGCGATGCTCGAGAACTGGAACCAAGCGCTCGGAAAGCTGCACCCGCTCATCGCGCACCCGGACACGAAAGGCCCGCTGGTCCCTTACGGCGACTCGTTCGCGCCCGGCGACCGGATCGAGATCCCGGAGTTCGACACGCCCGCCGGGATCCCAGAGTGGATGCGCTCGCCCGCGGGGTGGGCGCAACGCGTCGGCAAGACCGCGGCCGAGAAGCGCGCGAACATAACGATCACGATCCCGGCCGGCGTGATCTGAAATTAGGGGCCTCGCTCCGCTCGGCGTCCATGGGTCCGGGAGGGCCCGTCCGGACGCGGTCGCACGACGCCCCATGACCTTTAGGCTTCGGCGCCGCACACCAGAGAGAGGAGCACAGTGGCAACCGTTGAGACGGTTCGGGGTCCGGTGGAGCTGGAGGACCTCGGCCGGACGCTGATGCACGAGCACATATTCATCATGCAGCCGGAGGCGCTCCAGAACTGGGGACACGCGTTCGGTCCTCTCTACTGGGACGAGCAGGAGCGGATCGCGGACGCGGTGGCGAAGCTGAGGCGGGTGCGGGACGCTGGGATCCGCACGATCGTCGATCCGACGGCTCCCGGGCTCGGCCGGTACATCCCGCGGATCCGCACCGTGGCGGACGCCGCTGATCTGAACGTCATCGTCGCGACCGGTGTGTACGCGTTTCTCGAGCTGCCGAACTTCCTCGGCTACCGCAGGAAGGAGGCGATCGCGGAGCTGTTCGTCCGCGAGATCCGCGAGGGGATCGACGACACCGGCGTCAAAGCGGCGTTCCTGAAATGCGCCGTCGAGCGGCACGGGCTGGTCGGCGACGTCCCGCGGATCATCGAGGCGATCGCGATGGCCGCCACCGAGACCGGCGCGCCCGTGATGGTCCACACCAACGCCGAGCAGCGGACCGGTCTGCTAGCGCTCGACTCGCTCACCCGCCACGGCGTCGACCCGGGCCAGATCGTGATCGCCCACGCCGGCGACAGCAACGACCTCGACTACCTGCGCACGATCGCGCACGCCGGCGCATGGCTCGGATGCGATCGGTTCGGGATCGACCATTTCAACCCGCTGGCCGACCGCATTCGCACGTTGGTCGCGCTCGTCGAGGAGGGCTATGCGGACCAGATCCACCTCTCCCACGACGCGGCCTGCTTCCTGGACTTCTTCGTCGGAAACCCATTCTTCGCCCACGAGAAGCCCGACTACCTGCTGATCTCGAACGAGGTCCTGCCGGCGCTGCTCGAAGCCGGCGTGACCCAGGATCAGATCGACCAGATGATGGTCGCGAACCCGGTGCGGTTCTTCGGTTAGTGGGCTCGTCCGTAGGTCGTGGGGCCGCTCGAACGTCGCGCGACTCGCGGATGGATCCACTAGGCGTCCGAGCGGTCCACCGGAAGCGCCGCGAAGCTCTGACTCACCGGCATCAGCTCGATCACGTTGACGTTGACGTGCGCGGGCTGAGAGGTCGCCCAATCAACCGCTGCGGCGATGTCCTCGGGGGTGAGCGGCGCGGTGCCGGCATACAAACCGGCGGCGCGCTCGGCGTCTCCCGCGAACCGTACCTCGGAGAACTCGGTGCCGCCGATCAGGCCGGGCTCGATGCAGGTGACGCGGACACCGGTGCCGTGGAGGTCGGCGCGGAGGTCGAGGCTCAGCTGATGGACGAACGCCTTGGTCGCGCCGTACACGTTCCCGCCCGGGTACGGGTACGTCCCCGCGATCGAACCCATGTTCACGACGTGACCGCGTCGGCGGGACACCATTCCGGGCAGCACGCCCCGCGTCATGTACACGAGGCCGGTGCAGTTGGTGTCGATCATCCGCTCCCAGTTCTCGAGCACGGCGTCCTGCGCCGGCTCGAGTCCGAGCGCGAGGCCGGCGTTGTTGACGAGCACGTCGATCTCGGCGAACCCCGCGGGCAGCGACGTCAACAGATGCTCGATGGCGGCACGCTCTCGAACGTCGAGCACCGAAGAAAAAATCAAATCCTCGCCAAACTCCTCGACCAGCACGGCGAGCCGTTCCTGCCGGCGCGCCACGGCGACGACCTTGACGCCGCCCGCCGCATAGCGGCGGGCGATCGCCTCCCCGAGGCCCGAGCTCGCGCCGGTGACAAGTGCAACTCGTGGTTTCATCACGCGGGATCCTAGGATGACGGAATGCTGCACACGCTGCTGACGTTCGAGCTGGTGGCGGCGCTGCTCTCCGTCACTCCCGGAGCGGCGACGGCGCTCGTCGTGCGGAACGCGGCCCGCGCGAGGAAGGCGTTCGTCGACGGTGGCTGGGGACGTGGGGTCGAGCGGCTGACCGGAGCCGTGCTGATCGGGCTGGGGATCCGGCTCGCCCTCGAACGTCGCTGAGCCATGGACGCGGTGCATCTCGACGAGCTGGACACGCCGTGCCTGGTCGTCGACCTCGACGTGTTCGAGGACAACGTCCGCACCTGCTTCGAGCGGCTCGACGGCGTCCACGTGCGCCCGCACCTGAAGACCGCCAAAAGCCCGCCGGTAGCCCGCGTGCTGCTCGACGCCGGCGCCGAGGGATTGTGCGTGGCGAAGCTGAGCGAAGCCGAGGTGATGCTGGCAGCAGGCCTCAATGGCGTGCTGATCACGACCGAGATCGCCGGCGAGGTCAAGGTCCGCCGGCTGGCGCGGCTCGTCTCGGACTGGCCGGCGGCGCGACTCCGGATAGTCGTCGACTCACACGAGGCGGCGGCCGCGATCGACGGCGCGCTGCCGCGCGCGGTTGAGACGCTGATCGACGTCAACGTCGGCCAGGACCGCTGCGGCGTGGCGCCCGAGGAGGCGATTGCGCTCGCCGACCGGATCCGGGGCCTCGAGCGGCTGCGTTTGATCGGGGTCCAGGGGTACGAGGGGAACCTCCAGCACGTTCGCGACCCGGGGGAACGCAGAACGCTTTGCGACGCGGCGATGGAGCGCCTAGCGGTGGCGGCCGAGCAGCTTCGCGCCGGCGGGCACACCGTCGAGGTGGTGACCACCGGCGGCACCGGCACGGCGGAGTTCTGCGCCGTCCACGACGTCGTGACCGAGGTGCAGCCCGGGTCGTTCGCGTTCATGGACACCGACTACCTGGACACGGGCGGCCTCCCGTACAGGTCATCGCTGCACGCGGTCGCCGCCGTGATCAGCCGGCCGACGCCGGACCGGGCCGTGATCGACGCCGGGCTGAAGACCGTCACGGACGACTCGGGGCCGGCGCGGCTCCTCGACGCCCCGGGGTGGACCTACCAGCCCGCCGGCGACGAGCACGGAAAGCTCACGCCCACCGGCGGCTCAGACCGGCGCGAGTTGGCGGTCGGCGACCGCGTGAGGATGATCCCCTCGCACATCGACCCCACGATCAACCTCCACGATGTGATGTACGCGCACCGGGGCGGCCGGATCGAGGCGGTGTGGCCGGTGGCGGCACGCGGCAAGGTCCAGTAGGTGGCAGCGCAAGGGGCGGGCGTCATCCAGGTGCCCGCTAACTGTCGAACCCGAGCCCCAGCCGGTCGAGCGCCTTGAGCCACAGCCCGCGGCGGCCGCCGTTGCGGTCGGCGGCGGCCAGGCGGTTGCGGGTGAGCTGGATCACGCCCGTGCGGAGCGGCTCGGGCGGGAACGGGAGCGGGCGCCGGCGCACCATCGCGAGCGCGGTTGCCTCGGTGGCGCGCCCGTCGAGCAGATCGAGCCCGACCTGGCCGCCGAACCGGCTGGCCCCGACCCCGAGGCCGGTGTAGCCGCTGGCGTAGGCGACGCGGCCGCCGAGCGCGGTCCCGAAGAACACCGAGAAGCGGCTGCAGGTGTCGATCGCGCCGCCCCAGCGGTGGCTGAAGCGGAGGCCCTCGAGCTGCGGGAACGTCGTGAAGAAGTGCTGGGAGAGCGTGGCGAACGTCGGCTCGTGATCGTCGAGCTCCGGACCGACCGGGCCGCCGTAGCGGTACACCGCGTCGTACCCGCCCCACAGGATCCGCCAGTCCGCGGTCAGCCGGTAGTAGTGGAACTGGTTCCCGAGGTCGCTGATCCCCTGCCGCCGGGTCCAGCCGATCGCCTCGCGCATGCGCGCGTCGAGCGGCTCGGTCACGAGCGCGTAGTCGTACACGGGCGCGACGTATCTCCCGATCGCGCGTACCAGCGGCGGGTGGGCGCTGGTCGCCAGGAGCACCCGCCGCGCATTCACAACTCCGCCGTCGGTCAGCACCGACACGCCGGCGCCGGACCGGCGCACTGCTCGCGCCGGGCTGTACTCGCACACACGCACGCCGGCGCGGACCGCCGCCGCCCGCAGTCCGTCGGCGAGCTTGCCGGGGTGGACGAGCGCGGAGCCGGTTCGGGTCCACAGCCCGCCGAGATACGTCGGCGAGTTCACCTCGGCTCGGATCCGCTCGGTGTCGAGCAGCTCGACCTCGTGCCCGAACCTGCGGGCCAGCGACGCCTCCTCCTCGAGGTCCGCGAGTTCGCGCGGCTCGAGCGCGACGATGAGATCGCCGACCGCATCGAACTCGGCGTCGATCCCGAGCCGCTCCGTGTCGGCGGCGAGCGCGTGGAAGTTCTCGAGCCCGAGCCGCTCCAGCTGAGCGAGCTCGTCCGGGAACCGAGCGAGGCCGTTGCCGATGCCGTGCGTCAGCGAGGACTGGAGGAAGCCGCCGTTGCGGCCGCTGGCGCCCGCCCCGCAACGGGTCGCCTCGAGCAGGATCACGTCGCGCGACGGGTCGAGCTCCTTGGCGTGGAGCGCGGCCCACAGTCCGGTGTAGCCGCCCCCGACGATGCACAGGTCGGCGCCGAGCACCTCGTCGAGCGGTGCGTGGGGTTCGCGCGCGCGGAGGGTGTCGAGCCAGAACGACTTGCGCACCGCGTCCGCGTAGGCGGAGCGATCGGCCGGCGTGGGAGGGGTGTGCGGCCAGGGCGACAGCAAGCCGGGATCCTAGTGGGCTCGTCCGCAAGTCGCGGGACTTGCGGACGGGTCCACCAGTGTGTGATGGGTGACGCGCCAGGCCGGCTGGATTACGGGTGACGATCGAGACCGCGCAGCACCGCGTCCGCGTCGCGGTGGGGTGCGCGAAGAGCGACCCCGACGATGTCGAGGTCGTCGGTGGCGACGGCGCGAACCGCAGCCCGGTTGTCGTCGTCGTTGCCGGTGGCGAACATCTCGTTGGTGTAGATCGCGATCGGCACTCCGCGGCGCTCGGCACGCTCGAGCGCTGGCGCTAGCCGCTCCGCGCGGAACAGCTCGGGTTCGGCTGGATCGCACTCGTGAACGCCCCGGGCGGAGTGAAGCTCACGGCTCCGTACTGCGTATCTCCGCCGAACGAATTACCGGTTCCGCCGGCGTTCCCGAACTGCCACGTACAGCCGAGGTAGCGGTCATGTACGAGTGTCCAGTATGGGTAGAAGTTCCCCGGTCCCGGCGGCGGCACCGTGCAGCCGGCGCCGGTCACCAGGTCGCAGGCGGGCTCGGTGTCGGCGAGGTCGGTCTCGAACTGGATGTCCGAATACGTGCGGCCCTGGCTGGTCGGCTGCGCGTCGGCCGTCGTTCCGGGGAACCGGCCGGGCGTCCCCGAGGTCGGCCAATCCGCGTAGTAAGGGGTGCCGTCGTAGTCGAGGTCCCCGATCGCATCGTAGAACACGTCGCAGCCGGTCACCAGGTTGGGCGCCGCGGTACCCCCGTGGGTGTCCCCGAACGGGTAGCACGGGCTGTCGTCGGGTTCGACGCTCGGATTGGTTTTCGAATCCTTCCCGCCGGTCTCGTACGGGCCTGTGCAGTTCGTCCAATACGTGTCGCTGAAGACATCTTCCGTGAGCTTCTGGGGTCCGGTCACCTTCGTGCACGGCTCGAAGTGGCCGATCTCGTACTCGGTGTCGAGCATGTACGGCCCCGCTCCCCAGGGAATGAGGTTCTGCGCGGCCGCGCTCGAGTACTCGGCCGCGAAGTTGAATGGCGTCCCCGAGCAGTCGGCCTTGCTCGTGTTCATGAAACCGTTCGCCGCCGAGGCGACCATGTAGCCGAGTTGGTGAGTGTTCTCGTCGTATTCGCTGGCTTCCAGTGCCCGCCCACCTCCGGGGACGCTCACGTCGAACATGTGTATGACGATCGTGTCACCCGGATTCATCAGCAGCGTGTGCCCGTTTGGGGTGAATGACGAAGAGTCCGATTCCTGCGGGCTCGGCGGTCCCGTCGGGCTGCCGTTGGTCTGGATGAACGCGAAGTTCACGGGCTCGGGGCAGTTGTTGTTGCAGTTGCTGCCGTCGGGGTTGCACTCGAGGCTGTCGATGTTCAGCGCCGAGCACCAGTGCGCGTTGTCGCAGCTGATGTTGTCGGCGAACGGCGCGAAGCCGGGTGGGTAGAACTGGAGCTCGACGAAGCCGGCGCCGCCGCCGGGGCTGGTCGAGCTCGGCGCGTTGGAGTCCGACTCCGGCTTGCAGGGCAGCATCGGGGCCGACTTCGGATCGCACACCGTGATCGACACCCAAGGTGCGACGGTCAGCTCGAAGTAGTGGGTGATGTCGTTGCCCGGCTGGCTCACGGTGGGCAGCTGGCTCGGGTCATGCCCCAGGCGCTCGACGAACGTGACGTCGTCCCCCGTCCCCGGTTTGTTCGAGATGAACCGCACGGACGGTTCGTCGTGGCCGATGTAATGGCCGTTGTCGTAGAACCGGCCGGCCCAGTCGCCGTGAGGATCGGCGCAGGCGGCGGTCGGGTGCGCCGGCGCCTGGATCGGGCTGAGGCCGTTGCAGTCGATCTCGCCTACCGGGTTCGGCGCGACGCCGGCCTGCGCCACTGCCGGGAAGGCCGCGATCACCACGACCGCCAGTACCCATGCATACGCGCGTGCACGACCCATGAAGTTCCTCGCTCTCCTCGCCGGCAGGTGTTGTCGCGGAGCCTCTCGGACCCCGGTGCCGGTGTCAACCCCGGGGGCGTCGCTATCCTCGGACCGCGCCATGTCCATCAGCACAAATCAATTGAAGAGCGGCAATCACGTCGAAGTCGACGGCACGGTCTACAAAGTGATCGAGTTCCAGCACGTCAACCCCGGCAAGGGCGCGGCGTTCGTCAGGACCAAGCTGCGCCGGGCAAGCGACGGGGCGGTCATCGACAAGACGTTCCGAGCCGGCGAGAAGCTGCGCTCGGTCCGCAGCGAGTCGCGGCGGATGCAGTTCCTGTACGCGGACGGTGATGCCGCCCACTTCATGAACACCGAGACCTATGAGCAGATCGAGTTGCCGGAGGCCACGCTCAAGGACGCGCTCAAGTGGATCAAGGTCAACGACGAGGTCGAGATCCTGTTCATCGACGACCAGCCTAGCGACGTCCAGGTTCCCGGCTCCGTCGATCTCGAGGTGACCCAGACCGACCCTGGGCTGCGTGGCGACACCGCGTCGGGGGGCGGCACGAAACCGGCGACGCTCGAGACAGGTGTCGTGGTCCAGGTGCCGCTGTTCATCTCGACCGGCGAGACGATCAAGGTCGACACGCGCGAGGGCAGGTACCTGTCGCGCGCGTGAAATCGGCGCCCGCCCCCCGGGGGCGGCGCCCGCCCCCCGTGGCCGGGGCGCGGTCGATCGTCGCGCATGAGCGTGGGTGGGCCCGGAACCCGGGGCGCGGGCTATCGTGGACCCGATGGAGATGGTCTACGGCAAGCATTCGGTCCGAGCCGTGTTCCTCAGGCGGCCCGATGACGTCAAGCGCGTGATCCTCGGAGGCAAGCCCGAGTATCACGCCGAGACGATCGAGGCTGCGCGGCGAGTCGGTGTCGAGCCCGAGTTGGTCGCCTGGCCGGAGTTTCGCCGTGTCACGGGTTTGACCGACGACGACAAGCACCAGGGCGTGTGCGTGTTCACGTCGCGGCGGCCCGTGTACGGCGAGCACGACCTCGATCGCACCTCAGACGGCCGTCTGGTGATCGCGCTCGATCAGATCTCCGATCCTCAGAACCTCGGCGCCGTCCTGCGGGCGGCTGCCTTCTTTGGCGCTGACGCCGTCCTCCTGCTCAAGAACCGCTCGGCCGAGCTGACGCCGAAGGTCGCGCGGATCGCGGTCGGCGCGGCCGAATTCGTGGACGTGTTCCGGGTCACCAACCTGGCGCGAAGCCTCGACATCCTGCGCGAGTACGGCTACTGGGTCTATGGGCTCGACGAGCGCGGCGAGCACACGCTCCGCGAGACCGAGTTCGACCGCCAGTCGGTGCTCGTGGTCGGTGCCGAGGGCCAGGGCCTGCGCCAGCGCACGCGAACCAAGTGCGACGCGCTGGTACGCATTCCGGGCGGCCGCGAGGGAGTCGAGAGCTTGAACGCGGCCGTGGCCACCGCTATCGCGCTCGCCGAGATCACCGTCGCTAGCCGGTCGGCGGACTCGGTTGCCGGGGGAGCGGCGCGTCGTTAGGCGGCGGGAGCGTGCTCCCATCGCGGAGGATGATGGCGCTCACCGGCACCGGCTTCCCCGCCGGTGGTGGCGGCGGGGGGTGCGGCGCGACCGGCGGGCTGGGGGCCGGAGGCGTCTGGATTGTGCTGCCGTAAGCCGGCGGCGCGGGCGTCGGGGCCCGGGACGGGTCGACGAGATCCGCGAGGCCCGGGTCGTCGTCGAGGCGGGGCACGCCGAGCGCCGGCAGCCCCAGCAGCTGCGTGGCCGTCTTGGGGATGCTCACGTGGCTGCACCAGCGGCTGTCGATGCCGGGCTTGACCTGGCCGCCGAACATCAGGAGCGGGACGCGCGGCCCGAACGCGAGCTGCACGTTGTCGGGCGTGTATTCGAGCGCGGGAGTCTTCACGTGATCGTCGTACCCGCCCCAGTCGTCCCAGGTCAGCATGAACACGGTCTCGTCCCAGCCCCCGGCCTGCACGACCGCGTCGACGGACTGCCAGATCAGGTCCATGCCCTCGGTCACGTTGGCGGGCGGGTGCTCGTCGTACGGGCTGTTGTGCCAGAGCATTACGAGCGCGGGGAGCTTCCCGGCCTTGGCGTCGGTCAAGAACTGCGAAGACGAGACGACGTTCGGGGAACTCTTGAGCTCGGTGTAGAAGCCGACGGGGTAGTCCTGCGAAGCGGCGTAGGCACGCCACGCGACGTTGTTCGCCTCGGCGAGACCGGGAAGCGAGGGCATATCCCAGAGCGGCGCCGGCGATCGTGAGGACGGGTTTTTGAGCGTGGGCGACTGGCCGCCCACGATCAGCAGGTGGTTGGCCGTCGAGTTCGTGCCGAACCCGGCGCAGTGGTTCTCGAGGAACGCGCCGGTGACCGCGAGATACAGGTAGTACGGGAGCACAGAGGCGGTGGCGAACTGGACATGCGCGCCGGTCGAGGCGCCCGTCAGCCACACGAAGTAGGCGTGCCGGTCGTGGGGATTGTCCGACGCCGGCGGGTTGGCGGCGATCGGCCAGTCGTTGGCGACGGCGGCCCCGTAGGGCGCGAGGCCGCGGAAATAGTTGTCGGTCGTGTGGTTCTCCTGCACCATGATCACGACGCGATTGATGGCGGCCATCTCGTCGTGGACCTTACCGCCATTACGTGTTTTTTCGGCGTTAGCCCTTGAAATTAATAGTGCCCTGGGTTACCCTGCCACAGCAGCAAGGAGAAGACTCGATGCTCATGCAGATCTCGACATATTCATTTCTCTCCAAGGCGGGACAGGCGTCGGCCCACGGGCGCGGCGTGGATGTCCGCACGGCAAATGAGAGTGTCACCCTCGCGGAGGGGCATGCTGGTTAGAGCGACCGCGCCATACCGAGCCAATCCCGAGGGCGACCAGGTGGTCGCCTTTTTTGTTGCCTTTTCACAGTGAAGTCACTGTGAGTGGCAGAGGGCGAACGCGTGCGCGGTGACGCGCACGTGGCATAGCGGGCTGGCCGAACGGCCGCCCTGTAACTAACCAAAACAAACCCAAAGGAGACCTCCCATGAGAGGAGAACCTCAGGTGGGCGGCGCACGCCTGCCAGCGGTGCTGACCGGACGGCGAAGGTTTTCATGGTCGCGTCCGGCCGGCCGGAGACCACGCATCACGCCGGAAGAGCGCATCGAGATCATCGCGCGGCTCCAAGCCGAAGAGCGAGCGGCCCGGCGGGCGGGCCGGTACGTGGCTGAGGCGGCGCATCTCGGACGCCGGTGGTAAGCGTGTGGGTGTCGCCACCTCCGGGATGGCCTGGTCCTGCGGTGGAGTCCGCAGTCGGATTCCTCGCGGGGCTAGGCCGTCCCGCGATCCTCGCTCGCTTGGCGCGCTGGACGCCTGAGGACACGCGGTCTGACAACGACCTGCCGTCGCCGGGACCGATGAAGAACGTCCCGCGCCACCTGCGCGGATCCGCAGCTGATCCGCCGCGGACCCGCCGCTGATCGGCCGCCTGAGACGCACGACATGCGTCCACTTTCGGGCGTATTCCGCGCTCGCGCACGCGAGGCGGCCGGTAGGGAGGTATGGGTCGCTCGACAAGGCTCGCGTCGGGCCCTGGGCTCCGCCGCGCGATCACATGTTTGCTGCCGCTGCTCGCGGCGGGCGCGCTGGCCTCGCCGGCGCAGGCGGGCGTGCGCTCACAGGCGGTGAGCCGGCAGGCGATCGCGAGTGCTCTGTCGCAGTCGACCGGCCTCGCCCCCTCGCAGGTGACCTCGCAAGACGTCTGCGGTCCGGCGCGCCCCGGATTCCCGACGTGCGACGCCGAGGTGCTCGTGCTCCGCTCGAACCACGTCCGCGTCCGCCCCAACGTGCACGGCGGCCCGTCGTTCACTCAGGTGTTCCCGGCCCGCGGAGGCGGCATCCCCTCGGTCCGGCCGTCCGCGGCCGGCACATCGCAACCCGAGCCGGGCACGCCGGCGTGGCTCCAGCAGGCTTACGACCTGACCTACCTGTCCCAGACCCGAGGCGCCGGCGATACCGTCGCGATCGTCGACGCCGGCGACGACCCGACCGCGGAATCCGACCTGGCGGTGTTCCGGAGCGCGTACGGGTTGCCGGCGTGCACGACCGCGAATGGCTGCTTCGAGAAGGTCAACTCGACCGGACAGAGCTCGCCCCTGCCGGCGCCCAACGCCGTCTGGGAGCCCGAGGAGTCGCTCGACATCGACGCGGTGTCGGCTCTGTGCCCGAACTGCAAGATCCTGCTGGTCGAAGCGACCGACGCGAGCGACTACAGCCTGGACGAGGGCGTGATCGAGGCGGCGAACCTGCACGCCTCTCAGATCTCGAACAGCTGGAGCGACAACGAGCTGACGGCGATCTCGGGCACGTACTCCTTCGCCGGCGCCGCCGTGATCGCAGCGACCGGCGACGGCGGGTACGTCGGCGCGGGCTACGACGCTTACCCGGCCGCCTTCCCGCGTGTCACGGCTGTCGGCGGCACCAGCCTCGCGCCCGCCTCGGGGGGGCCGAGTGCGCGCGGGTTTGGCGAGTCCGCCTGGTCGGTAGACGACTGGGGGTCGGGGGCGTCCTCCGGCTGCGACCCCAGTCAGCCGAAGCCCGCCTATCAGCTCGACACCGGCTGCACGGGCCGCGCCTACTCCGATCTGTCCGCCGACGCGGATCCCGATACCGGCTTGATGGTGTACGGGTCAGCCGTGGGCGGGTGGTGGCAGTACGGTGGCACCAGCCTCGCCACCCCGCTGGTCGCGGCGTACGAGGCGATCACCGGAGTCAACGGCACCACTCCGCAATGGGCGTACGGCGACAGCGCCCTCCTGAACGATCCGGTGGCGGGCTCGAGCGGAGACTGCCCGCCGGACATCCTCTACATCTGCCAGGCGGGGGCCGGTTACGACGGTCCGACCGGTGTCGGTTCGATCTCCGGGGCGGTGGTCGCCGGCGCGCCCGGGATCGGCGGCCCTTCGTTCGGCTCCGGCACCGACAACACCTATACCGAGGGCGTCGGCGCCGCCACGGCCACGGTCAGCGCCGGCGTTTACCCGAACGGGCTCGAGACCACCTATTACTGGCAGTACGGCACGACGACCTCCTACGGGGCGCAGAGTCAGCCGGTCGACATGGGCGCGGGACAGGCGCCGGGGTTCGCCACGACCGCGCTCGCGGGCCTCGCGCCGGCGACGACTTACCACTACCGGCTGGTGGCGCAGAATGCCGACGGGATCACCTACGGGTATGACTCGGAGCTCACCACGGCGTCCCCGCCGATCCTCACCGCGAGCCCATCGATCGCTGGGGCCGCGCGCCTGGGTCAGACGCTGGCGGCGTACCCGGGCGGCTGGGCGCTCGGCGGCGGGTCGTACTCGTACCAGTGGCAGCATTCGCCCGACGGTTGGACCTGGACGAGCATCACGGGAGCGACCGGCCCGAGCTACATCGTCGGCGCGGCGGACGGCGGTTACTACCTGCGCGTCGCGGTGACCGCGAGCAACGCCTACGGCGGGTCGACCGCGACGAGCTCGGCGCTCGGCCCCGTGCCGGCCACGGTCATGTCGACGGCGGCATTCGCGGGGCCTCGCTGGACGGCGCGGCCGCGGATCTCCGCCGACGCCGGACACGTCGGAGACACCCTGACGATCACGCCCGCCAGGTGGGCGGAGCGCGTACGCGGCAAGGTCATCCGCGTGATGCGGTGTACGAACACCTGCGTAGTAGTGGGTTCGCCGAACGTCACGCGTTACACGATCACCCCGGCCGACGTGGGGTCGGTGCTGTGGGTGAGAGAGATCGCGTCGAGCGCCACCGGGAGCGCGGTCGTGTGGTCGTCCCGGTCCGTCGGACCGGTGGCGTCGCCGACGTCGGCCGCCGTCGTCCTATCCGGCGGCCGGACCGCGCTCCGCAACTCGCGCGGTGCCACGCTGGCGTTCGCGACGATCAGCTCGATCGCGCCGAACGGCGACGCCGCGCCCGCGCGGGCCGGCTCCCGCACACTCGCGTTGCGCCGCGCTTTCGGGGTCACCGGACCGGTCACGGCGTGGGTATGTCAGGCGGCTCGCCCGGCGGCGGGCGCTCCGCCGAGGTGCACGCGGCGCGTCTGGCTGAAGTCGCACGCGACCGTTCCGCTCCCCGAATGGATGACGGGCGCCGTGCGCGTGGTCGTGGTGCGCCAGGGTCGCTGAGCTGACCGCCGCCGGTGACTCGGTAGCGTTCGGGGTATGACGACGGGCGCCCAGGTCCTCACCCCGACGC
Organism: uncultured Solirubrobacterales bacterium; assembly: GCA_963709205.1. Taxonomy (GTDB): domain Bacteria; phylum Actinomycetota; class Thermoleophilia; order Solirubrobacterales; family Solirubrobacteraceae; genus Palsa-465. The sequence continues at coordinate 500,533 of CAVPVP010000027.1, read as the reverse complement.
GAACGATCCGAGGCCCGCGCCCGGCGCCGATGGATGTGCGGCTGATCCAGCGCATTGCCGGCGACATCCGGCGCGAGCGGCGGGTGCGCCGGCGGGCGCAGCTCCCGCCCGGGAGCACCGCACCCAGTCCCGCGAACACCAGCAGGATCATTTCCGACCCCCTCGGGTTGCTGCTGGAGCACGAGCGCCGGTTCGGGTCGGTGTTCACGATCCGGTTGCTCCACGAGCCGATCGTGTGGGCCATCGGCGCCGAGGTCAACCACCAGATCCTCGTGAGCGAGTTCGACTCCTTCTCGTGGCGCGAGGGCCGGTTTGCCGATCTGTGGCCGCTGCTGGGCGACGGGATGCTGAACATCGACGGGGCGTATCACCGTGATTTCCGGATGCTGATGCTCCCGGCGTTCCATCGCGACTACATCGCGGGCGTCGCCGAGACGATGGTCGAGGAGGCCGTCGCCGCGGCCGAGTCGCTGACCGACGGCCAGGTGGTCGAGGTCTATCGATGGACGCGCGAGCTCGCCCTGCGGATCGCGCTGCGCGGGCTGCTCGGGCTCGACGCCACCGGCGGCCGCGAGCAGCCGCTCGCCAAGGCGTTCGAGGAATCGCTCGCGATCCACGGCGAGCCCGTGCCGTTGCAGCTGCTGCCGCTCCCGAGGAGCCCGCTGGTCCGCGCGCTCGCCGCACGCCGGCGGCTCGACGCGCTCATTCGAGCGGAGATCGACGACCGTCGGCGGCGAGGCGATGCCGGGCGCGGCGTCCTCGGGCTCCTGTTGTCCGCGACCGACGACACGGGAGCGCCGCTGCCGGCGGGCGCCGTCCGTGATCAGGCGGTCACGCTGCTGTTCGCCGGCCACGACACCACGACGACGACGTTCACGTTCCTGCTGCACGAGCTCGGCCGGACCGCGTCGGCGCGTGAGGCGGTCGAGGACGAGCTCGACCAGGTGCTCGCCGGCGGGCGGAATCCCACTCCCGCGGACCTCGACGGGCAGGCGCTTCCGGTACTCGAGCGGACGCTGAAGGAGACGCTGCGGTGCTATCCGGCGGCCTGGGTGGGCCCGCGGCGGACCACGCGCGACGTCACACTCGGGGGCGTGCCGGTGCCGGCCGAGATCGGCGTGCACTACTCCTCGTGGGCCACCCACCACCTGCCGAAGCTGTATCCCGATCCGTTCCGCTTCGATCCTGACCGCTTCCTGCCCGAGCGCGAGGCGGCCCTGCCCCGCGGCGCGTACATACCGTTCGGCGGCGGATCGCGTATGTGCCTGGGCAAGCGCTTCGGGGAGTACGAGCTGCGCGCGCTGGCCGCCGTGCTGCTCACCCGGGTGAGGCTCGAGCCGGTGTCGGCCGCCGAGCCCCGGATAGTGACCACCCCGACCCTCGGTCCGAAGGGCGGTCTGCGGTTCTACGTCCGAGCCAGGTGAGCCGGCGCCGCGGGTGAGCGGTACCTCGCGAGCGCTCGGGCGGGGGCGGCATGACCGCGGCGCGCAGCCGCGTCCTATCTTGAAGGACGAGGCAGTGTTCAACCGCGAACGACTGGAGCAGGCATGAAAACGCGCAAGCTTGGATCGCTCGAGGTCTCGGAGCTCGGACTCGGATGCATGGGCATGTCCGCCTTCTACGGGTCCTCCGACGAGGGCGAGGCGATCGCGACCATCCAGCGAGCGCTCGAGCTCGGGATCAATTTCCTGGATACCGCGCAGCTCTACGGGCCGCTCACCAACGAGGAGCTGGTCGGCCGGGCGATCAAGGGACACCGCGACGAGTACGTGATCGCGACCAAGTTCGCCCGGCGCATGGACAAGGCCACGCCCGGCGACATGTCGACGGTCGGTGAGGTCGACGGGTCGGCCGAACACGTCCGCAGCTCGATCGAGGGCTCGCTCAAGCGGCTCGGCACCGACCATGTCGACCTCTACTACCAGCACCGGGTGGATCCGAATGTCGAGATCGAGGAGACCGTCGGCGCGATGGCCGAGCTGGTCCAAGAGGGCAAGGTCCGCCACATCGGGCTGAGCGAGGCGGCGCCCGAGACGATCCGCCGCGCGCACGCGGTGCACCCGATCGCGGCCGTGCAGACCGAATACTCGCTGTGGTCACGCGACCCGGAATCCGAGATCCTCCCGACGTGCCGCGAGCTCGGGATCGGGTTCGTGCCGTACTCGCCGCTCGGCCGCGGCTTCCTGTCCGGGAACTTCACGTCCACCGACGACCTCGCCCCGGATGACTTCCGGCGCACCCTGCCGCGCTGGGGCGGCGAGAACCTCGACGCGAACCTCAAGCTCGTGGCCAAGCTCAGGGAGATCGCCGAAGAGAAGGACATCACTCCGGCACAGCTGGCGATCGCCTGGGTCCTGGCCCAGGGCGAGGACGTGGTGCCGATCCCCGGGACGAGGCGCCGCACCTACCTCGAGCAGAACGCGGCGGCCGCGGATGTCGAGCTCTCGGCCGAGGACCTTGGGCGGATCGAGGCCGAGCTCCCCGAGGTGGCCGGCGAGCGGTACAACGAAGCCGGGATGGCATCGGTCAACCTTTAGGCGATGAGCCTGGGCGAACGGGTGCGCGCGGCCGCCGAGCCGCATGTCGGCGACGTGCGCGTACCCGGCCTCGTCGCGCTGGTTGCGCGCGGCGACGACGTATGGGTGGAAGCGCTCGGCACGCTGGCGATCGGTGGCGCGCCGGTCGAGCGCGATTCGCTATTCCGGATCGCCTCGACGAGCAAGCCGATCACCGCGGCGGTCACGCTGGCGGTGATCGAGGAGGGGCTGATCGGGCTCGACGAGCCGGTCGACCGGTTGCTCCCCGAGCTCGCCGACCGGCGTGTCCTGACCCGGAAGAACGGGCCGCTCGATGAGACGGTGCCGGCTCGGCGGGCGATCACCACCCGGGACCTGCTGACGTTCACGTTCGGCTTCGGGATGGTCAACGAGATGTTCGGGTCGGGCACGGTGTGGCCCGTGGTGGCCGCCACCGAGGAGCTCGACCTGTGCACGATCGGTCCGGGCGACCCCGACCGCCAGCCCGATCCGGACGCCTGGATCGCGGGCCTGGGTTCGCTGCCGCTGATCGCCCAGCCCGGCGAGCGCTGGCTGTACAACACCGGCGCGTCGGTACTCGGGGTGCTCGTGGCGCGCGCCACGGGGGAGTCGTTCGAAGACGTCTTGAAGTCGCGTCTGTTCGAGCCGCTCGGGATGGGCTCGACCGCCTTCTGGACGCCCGAGACGGACCGTCTCGCCACCGCCTATCGCCGTGCTGGTTCTGGGGATTTGGTCGCGTGGGACGAGCCCGACGGGGCGTGGAGCCGCCCGCCGGCCTTCGCCGACGGCGCGTGCGGAATCGTGTCCACCGTCGATGACCTGCTCGCTTTCTCACGGATGCTGCTCGCCGGCGGCGGGTCCGTGCTGTCCGAGGCTTCGGTGCGGGCGATGTGCACCGACCAGCTCACGGACGGGCAGAAGTCGAGCGGAGGCCTTGGCCAGGGATTTTTCGACGCCAAGTCGTGGGGCTTCTGTCAGGCAGTGTGGGAATGTGGCGCGTTCGGGTGGGACGGCGGCTTCGGGACGTCGTGGCGGGTCGACCCGGCGCGCGATCTGACCGTGATCGTGCTGACGCAGCGGATGTTCGAGTCCTCGGAGCCGCCTCCTGTGCACCTCGACATCCACGCGGCCGCCGGTCTGGTCTAGTCCCCTGGGTGGGTGATGGGCCGCACTGCGCGCGGCGTCCGTGGGTCCGTTCCGCCAAGGGAAATTCGGCCCGACACCCTCGGCCGGTGTGGCCGTGCCTGAGCCGAATTCCCCGCGTCCGTGCCCGGCGGCAAGTACCTTCCGCCGACAACCATGTCGATCTCGACCACACTGCGCTCCGTCGCCGCGATCCGCTACGTCACGCCCGCTGCGGGAGGGCGGCTCGCTCCCGGGTCTCGTCGAGGCCGACGACGACGGCCTGTACGTGGTCAAGTTCCGCGGCGCGGGCCAGGGGCTGCGGGCGCTCGTCGCCGAGGTGGTCGTCGGCGAGCTCGCGCGCGCGGCTCGGCCTGCTCGTGCCCGAGCTCGTGATCGTCGGAGATCGATCCCGGCGCTCGGCGCGGCCGAGCCCGACCCCGAGATCCAGGAGCTGATTACCGCGTCCGCCGGCGCGAACCTGGGCGTCGACTTCCTCCCGGGAGCGCTCCCTTACACGCCGGCGGGGCCGTGGCGTCCCGACGCGCGGCTGGCCGCCGACATCGTCTGGCTCGACGCGTTCATGACCAACGTCGACCGCACCCCGCGCAACCCGAACCTGCTGATCTGGCACGACCGGCTGTGGCTGATCGACCACGGCGCCGCGCTCTACCTCCAGCACGGCGGGCTCGACCCGGCGGCACACGCGGACAAGCCGTTCCCGCTGATCGCCGAACACGTGCTGCTGCCGTGCGCCGGCTCGATCGTCGACGCCGACGAGCGGCTCGTGGCGGTCGCCGAAGCATCGCTCGCCGAAAGCATCTCGCTCGTGCCACGCGAGTGGCTCGCGGCCGACGGCGACGACCCCGACACCTACGTCGAGTACCTGAGCCGGCGGCTGCGCAGCGGCTCGTTCGCCGAGGAGGCGGAGGCGGAGCGTGCCCGACTCGGCGCGTAGCCCGTTCTCGTACGCCGTCCTGCGCGTCGTGCCCCGCGTCGAGCGTGGCGAGCGCTTCAACGTCGGCGTGGTCGTGTTCTGCCGGCAGCGCGGCTTCCTCGGGGCGAAGGTCGAGCTCGACGAACGGCGGCTCTCGGCGCTCGCGCCCGATACGAGCGCGTCCGAGGTCCGCGCCCACCTCGAGGGGTTGGCGCGCGTCGCGGCGGGCGACCCGGACGCCGGCGCGATCGCGGCGCTGCCGCCGTCTGAGCGCTTCGGCTGGCTCGTCGCGCCGTCGAGCACGATCGTCCAGCCCTCCGAGGTCCATACTGGGCTGACACACGACCCGGGAGACACGCTCGACTCGCTGTTCGCGGAGCTGGTCGCATGACGACGCCGACGCCGACGGCGGTTGTCGTCGTACACGGTGGCGCCGGCGGCCTCACGGACGAGCTCCGCGAGTACGAGGCGGAATATCGTGCCGCGATCGAGCACGCCCTCGATGCGGGCGCGCAGGCACTGAAAGGCGGCGGCGGCGCGGTCGAGGCCGTGTGCGCGGCGGTGATGGAGATGGAGTCGTTCCCGCTGTTCAACGCCGGCCACGGGTCGGCCCTGTGCGCCGACGGCTCGGTCGAGATGAGCGCGTCGGTGATGCGCGGGAGCGACCGGGCGGCCGGCGCGGTGGCGCTGATGACCCGCACTCGTCATCCCGTCGCCGCCGCGGCGGCGCTGCTCGGCGACGCCGAAGTGCTGCTCGCCGGCGACAGCGCCGAAGCCCACGCCGCGGCCAACGGCCTCGAGCAACTGGATCCAGAGGACTTCGTCACCGAGCGGCAGCGGCGACGGCTGGCCGAGAGCGTCCAGACCGGCGGGCAGACGGTCGGCGCGGTGTGCCTCGACGAAACCGGTCTCCTTGCCGCCGCCACCTCGACCGGCGGACTCCACGGCCAGCGACCCGGCCGCGTCGGCGACTCGCCGCTGATCGGTGCCGGGACGTGGGCCGACGGCCACGTCGCCGTCTCGTGCACCGGAAAGGGCGAGGCGTTCATCCGCGCCGGCGCCGCGCGACTCGTGGCGGCGCTGGTCGAGCACGGTCACACGCTCGAAGCGGCGGCTCAGGCGGCGATGGCCGCGGTGGCGGAGTGTGCCGGCGAGGGTGGGTTGATCGCGGTCGACGCCGGCGGCAACGTGACCATGCCGATGTCGACCGGAGCGATGCCCCGCGGGGTCTGGCGGGCGGGGGAGGGGCCGACCGCGAGCGTGCCGTGACCGCGTGGGCGGGGGACAGGGGCGGCCGCGTGCGTGCCGTGACCGCGTGGTGGGCGGGGGACAGGGGCGGCCGCGTGCGTGCCGTGACCGCGTGGTGGGCGGGGACGGGGCGGCCGCGTGCGTGCCGTGACCGCGTGGTGGGCGGGGGACAGGGGCGGCCGCGTGCGTGCCGTGACCGCGTGGTGGGCGGGACAGGGGCGGCCGCGTGCGTGCCGTGACCGCCTGGCCGGCCGGCCAAAAACCGGCCGCGATGGTCCCCTAATACCATTGACGCCTCGATGGAGGGCTCTGTTATCTCGGTGGGCAAGCGACTGCGTGCGAAATGGGAGGCCGACGAGCCCGTGTTCGGGCTGTGGGCCGGGATCCCGACGTCGCTGACGGCGGAGCTCGCGGGGCGCGCCGGGTACGACTACGTGTGCGTCGACCTCCAGCACGGCGCCGCTACTGAGGCGACGATGGTGTCGATGTTTCAGGCGGCCCAGGCCGGCGGGGCGGTGCCGCTCGCCCGGTTGGCGTGGAATGAGCCGTGGCTGATCATGCGCGCGTTGGACCTGGGCGCCGCCGGCGTGATCTTGCCGCTGATCGACAACGCCGCCGAGGCCGCGCGCGCGGTCGACGCGTGCCGGTACCCGCCCCACGGCCACCGCTCTTTCGGGCCGATCCGCGCCGAGCTGGTGATGGGCTCGACCGCGCTCGACGTGCTCGGCGGGGACGCGCTGTGCTTTGCGATGATCGAGACCCGCGACGGCCTCGACAACCTCGACGAGATCGCCGCCACTCCGGGGCTCGACGGGCTGTATGTTGGGCCATCGGACCTGTCGATCGCGCTCGGGCTGCCGCCGCGTCCGGTTGCGGTCGACCCTGGGGAGGACCGCCAGGAACTCGCCGACGCGATCGAGCGCGTGCGTGAGGCCTGCGACGCCAACGGCTTGATCGCCGGAATGCACTGCGGCGGCGGGCAGGCCGCCGACAGGTACGCCCAGGCGGGCTTCAAGCTACTGACGGTCGCGATCGACACGAGCCTGTACAAGGCCACGATCCGACGCGAGCTCGAAACGGCCCGAGGAGCCTGATGCCCTATGCCCCCGACCTCGCCGGTTGCGCGCTCGACGGGCGCTACGAGCTCCACGAGCTGATCGGCGAGGGGACGTTCGGGCGGGTGTACCGCGGGTGCGACCGGCGGCTGGCGCGACCGGTCGCGATCAAGGTGATCAAACCGTGGTGGGCCGAGGATCCAGACGGGGCGGAGAGCTTCGAGCGCGAGGCCCAACTGCTGGCCCGCGTGAGCGATCCGGGGATCGTGCAGATCTTCGACGTCGGGCACGCCGACGAGGGCCTGTACTTCGTCACCGAGCTCGTCGACGGAGAGAGCCTGGCCGTGCGGTTGAAGCGCGGCGGCGCGCTCGACGTCTGGGAGGCGTGCGACATCGCCGAGCAGCTGTGTCGCGCGCTCGAGCACGCTCACGCCGAGCACATCGTGCATCGCGACATCAAGCCCGCCAATGTGCTCCATCCGACCGCGGCCGGGTCAAGGTCGGCGATCTCGGGATCGCCCGCCTGGCCGAGGGCACCACCGACGGTGGGACCGCGACGATCGTGGGCACCCCGCGGTACATGGCGCCCGAGCAGGCCAGCGGCCAGGCGGTGACGCCCGCCACCGATGTCTACAGCGCGGGCGTCGTCCTGTACGAGATGCTCGCCGGACGTACCCCGTTCGGCGGAGAGTCCGCGGTCGAGATCGCGCTCCAGCACGTCAACCTCGAGCCGCCCCCGCTGCCGCAGGGGACCCCCAAAGCGCTGAGCCGCGTCATCGCGCGGGCGCTCGAGAAGGACCCGGCGGATCGATACCAGAGCGCAGTCTCGATGGCGGACGCGCTCGCGCGGGCGCGGGAAAGCGCAGGCTGGGACCAGATCGACGCGCCGGCCCCGAGCGACGAGTGGTGGGAGACCCCGACTCAGGTTCCGGACGCGACGACCGAGATCTTTGCGGCGGACACGCGCACGCTTCCGCTCGACGGGGTTGACCCGACCCGTCCCGCGCCACGGATGACCCCGCGCCGGACCGTGAACCCGGCTGCGCGCCGGCGCTCCGTGGCGGTGTTCGTGCTCGCGCTGGCGGTGCTCAGCGCGATGCTGCTCGCGGCGCGCGCGCTGACCGCGGCACCGACCGTGTCGGTTCCGAGACTGAACGGGCTCACCGCGCGCGAGGTCACAGCCAGGCTCCGCGGGCGGCACCTCCGAGCCATGTTCACCCACGACTACAACCGCGCGCGGCCCGGAACCGCGTTCGCGGAAACGCCGGCCGAGGGCGAGACGATCAAGCAGGGCTCGACGGTCAGCGTCGCCATCAGCAAGGGGCCCGCACCGGTCACCGTGCCGTCGCTGACCAAAGAGACCGCGACGAGCGCAACCGCCGCGCTGCGCCACCGCGGCCTGCATGCCGATGTGTCGATCGTGCCCGCGCCCGGAGTCACCCCCGGCGTCGTCGTCCGCCAGTCCCCCACCGCCGGCCGTCAGCTGAAGCCCGGTGACACCGTGAGGCTGTTCGCCGCCGAGCAGCCGAGCTGGCACGAGGTGACTTCGTTCACCGGTGGACAATCGGTCCCGTTCCAGATCCGCGGCACCCAGTGGCGGATCGTCTACAGCATGTCCTACAACGGCACCTGCGATTTCGTGTTCTTCTGCAATGGCCCGAGCGCTCAGGTGCTCGGGTCCGGAACGAACAAATCCTTCGGCCTCACCTCCGGCACCGGCAAGACCAAAGTCTTCAACACAGGATCCGGCATCTACCAGATCAGCATCGGGGGCGGATGGGACAGCGCCAGCTGGTCGGTCGAGGTCGAGGACTGGCTGTAGGCGCATGACGGTCGGTCCAACCTCGGAGCTGATCAGCATCGTCGATGCGGACCCGGACCTCGGCGAGCTCCTGAGCGACGCCGAGCGGGAGAAGGCGCGCCGCCAGGCGGTGACGCGCGTTCGCCGGCTGTCGCCGGGCGAGTGGAAGGCTGCCGAGGCGCTCGAGGCCGACGTCCACCACCAGGGCTTCCTGGTGATCGACGGGCTGCTCAGCCGCGAGGTCGAGGTGCTCGGCCGCCGCGCCGTCGAGCTGATCGGAGACGCCGACGTGCTCCGCCCCTGGGGGTGGGATCCGACGGGATCGCACGTGAACGCCGAAGTGGGCTGGGTCGTACTCGAGCCGACCCGGATGGCGGTGCTCGATCACCAGCTCGTGATGCAGATGAACCCGTGGCCGCAGCTCGGACTCGAGCTGTTCAGCCGTGGCACACGCCGCGCCCACTCACTGGCGGTTGCGCTCGCGATCTCCCATCATCCTCGCGTCGACGACCGGCTGCTCCTTACGCTGTGGCATATCGGCGAGCGATGGGGCAGGGTCCGGCCCGACGGCATCGCGATCCCACTGCCGCTGTCCCACGAACGGTTGGCGGTGCTCGTCGGGGCGCACCGGCCGGCCGTGACCACCGCGATGGGCGAGCTCGTCCGGTCCGGTGCGCTGAGTCGCGGCAACGATCGGATGTGGGTGCTCCACGGCAATCCGCCCGAAGAGCTGCGCAGTCACCGATTCGCTCGGGCCGACCTCAGCCCGACCTGACCGCCGACACGACGCCGATCACCGCTCAAACGCGACCGCTTACGAGGGCGATCACGGCCAGGATCGCGATCAGGAAGAGCAATGGATGCACCAGGAGTCCGCCGGCTACTGCAATGATCAACAGCACGGCTGCGAGTAGAAGAAGCATGTTCACCTCCGGTTGGGCTTACCTAGCTACCCAGTACTCGCGTTTCTCGCCACCGGCGGACGTACGGCTGCGTACGTCCGCGCGCGTACCTCGATCGGCCAGGGCTCGATGCCGGCAACCCGCACCGTAGTCCTCGCCACCGGGACCGCCGAGTACGCGGCGCAGCAGCTCGAGGGGATCCCCGGGATCGAGCTCATCAAGCGCTACGAGCTCGCGTCAGCGCACGCTGACGGCGCGCTCGGCCGCGAGCTCGCCGAAGCCGGCGCGTGGGCGGTGGTCGCCGGCGGCGAGCCGTATACACGCCAAGTGTTCGAGGCGGCGCCGACGCTCGAGGCGCTGCTGCGCTGGGGGACCGGGTCGGACGCGGTGGACGTCGCCGCGGCCACCGACGCGGGCGTCGCGGTCGTGACGACGCCCGCGGTCAACGCCGAGGCGGTCGCCGACATGGCGCTCGCGCTGATGCTCGCGTGCCTGCGGAGGCTGCGCGAGCTCGATGCGGCCGTCAGGGACGGCGAATGGCGGCCACCCGGGCCGACCCGCGATCTGGCGGGCGCCACCGTCGGCATCGTCGCCCTCGGCGCGATCGGCAAGGCGGTGACCCGCCGCGTCCGCGGGTTCGGCTGCCGCGTCCTCGCGGCCGAGCCGAACCCGGACGTCGAGTTCTGCAAGAAGCACGAGGTCGAGCTGACGACCCTCGAGGAGATGCTCCCGCGCGTCGACGTACTCACGTTGCACGCGCCCAACACGCCAGCCACCCGTCACATGATCGGACGGGGCGAGCTAGCGCGGCTTCCCCGCCACGCTGTCCTGGTCAACACGGCTCGTGGAGAGCTGGTCCATCAGCCCGCCCTCGTCGACGCGCTACACAGCGGACAGATCGCCGCCGCCGGGCTCGACGTGTTCGAGCACGAGCCGGTGGAGCCCGACGACCCGATCCTGTCGGCGCCGAACGCGCTGCTTGCCGGCCACCTCGCCTCGTACACCGAGCTCGGCCTGTCGCGCACGGGTGACGCGGTCGTCGCCAACCTGCGTGAGCTGCTCGCCGGGCACCTGCCGGCGAGCTGCATAAACCCGGAGGCATGGACGCCCGCTAAGTGATCCGGTGCGAGGACTGCTGCTCGATCACGGTCAGCAGCGCCGAATGGTCGAGGCCGCCCTCGCCGGCCGCTTCGAGCGCGGCCAGCATCTGATCGACGAGCGCCGTCGTGGGCACGTACACGTCGAGCTCGCGCGCCGTACGCAGGGCGATCCCGAGGTCCTTGTGGTGCAGCGCGAGCTTGAACCCGGGGGTGAAGTCGTGCTCGAGAAAGTTGCGCCGCCTCACCTCCATCACCTTGTTGCCGGCCAGCCCGCCCGACAGCACGTCGATCAGCTTCGCGGGGTCGACGCCGGCCTTCGACGCGAGCACCAGCGCCTCGCTGACCGCCTCGATCGTGACCGCGACCAGGATCTGGTTGCAGGCCTTGGCCGTCTGACCCGCCCCAGCCTCGCCGAGCCGCACGATCGTCTTGCCCAACACTTCGAAGAGCGGTAGCGCGCGCTCGAACGCGTCTTCCGGGCCACCGACCATAATCGACAGCGTTCCCTCGCGGGCGCCCACGTCGCCACCCGAGACCGGAGCGTCCAACGCCGCGGCGCCCACCGCAGATGCCGCCTCAAAAACCGCCTTGGCCACCGCGGGCGCGATCGAGCTCATGTCGATCAGCAGCTGCCCCTCACGCGCGCCGGCGATGACGCCGTCCTCGCCTAGGTACACATGCTCGACGTCGGGCGAGTCCGGGAGCATCGTGATCACGACCTCGGTACGCTCGGCGACCTCCTTCGGCGTCGCTGCGGCCTCCCCGCCCTCCTCGGAGACGAACTTCTCGACCTTCGAGGGCGTGCGGTTGTGGACGACCAGCTGATAGCCGGCGCGCCGCAGATTCGCAGCCATCGGTGCGCCCATGATCCCCAGGCCGATGAAGCCGATCGTGTTGTCAGGCATAGCCAAGCCCTTTCATCCAGCCGAAACTCTCCTCGGTCGTCGGTGTCGTCGGGTTGTATTCGAGTCCGACCCACGCACCGTACCCACTGCGCTCGAGCAGACCCAGCACGAAGCCGTAGTTGACTTCGCCCGTGCCCGGTTCGCCGCGTCCAGGAGGGTCGGCGATCTGCACGTGACCGATCCGCGGCAGCAGGCGGGTGATCGTCTCCGCCAGGTTCCCCTCCATGCGCTGCATGTGGTAGACGTCGTACTGGAGCGCGACATTGTCGGCGCCAACGGCGTCGAGGAAGCCGATCGCCTTTGCCGTCGTGTCGAGCAGGTACGGTCCGTTCTCCTGCGAGTTGACGGCCTCGATCATGATGCTGGCGTCCTGCGCCCGGGCCCGCTCGGCGGCCCAGGCTACGTTCTCGCGCGCCACCTCGAGCTGGGCCTCGAGCTCGACCCCGGGCCGATGCACGCCGACGAGCGCGTTCAGGCGGGGGCATCCGATCCGCGCGGCGAGCTCGAGCGCGACCGGGACGTTTTCGCGGAACTGAGCTCGCCGCTCCGGGTCACCGGCGAGCCCGCGGTCGCCGGCGGCCATGTCCCCGGCATCGAAGTTGAACAGCGCGACCTCGACGCCGGTCTCGTCTACCGCCCGCGCCACCGCGTCGAGGAGATCCAGCCCCGGCCACATGAACTCGACGCCGCCAAAGCCCGCATCGGCGGCCCGCCGGAAGCGCTCTTCGAGCGGCACCTCTTTGAACAGAAAGCTGAGGTTGGCGGAGAATCTCATCGGGGAACGCTCCGGCATCGTATGCAGATGCCACGCCTGCGCGTGTTCCGGGCGCTGCTCGCCGCCTGCCTGTGCGTCGCCGTACTCGCGGGGACCGCCCAAACGGCAGCGGCCGAGGGCAACGGCCTCGCGCCGACGCCGCCGATGGGCTGGAACGACTGGTACTCGAGCTACTGCAACGTGAACGCGCAGCTCGTCGAGCTGACCGCGCAGGAGATGGTCAACAACGGGATGAAGGCCGCCGGATACGACTACGTCAACATCGACGACTGCTGGATGGCCCCGAGCCGCGACGCCTCCGGCAATCTCGTCCCCGACCCGACCCGGTTCCCGAACGGCATCGCGGCCGTGGCGGCATACGTCCACGGCCTCGGCATGAAGCTCGGCATCTACGAGGACGCCGGCACGACCACCTGCGCCCACTTCCCGGGCAGCTACGGGCACGAGGCGCAGGACGCGGCGACGTTCGCGGCCTGGGGCGTCGATTACGTGAAGTACGACCGCTGCAACATCCCCTACGGCGACTTCCCGGGCGAATCGGAGCAGCAGGTGCAGCAGACGCTCTATACGCGCATGAGCAACGCGCTCAGGGCCACCGGCCGCAGCATCGTCTTCTCGATGTGCAACCCCGACCCCGGCGACGATCCGTGGCTGTGGGGCGCGCCGATCTCGAACCTGTGGCGAACGACCACCGACATCGAGGACAACTTCGGCTCGATGCTCGGCAACTTCGAGGGCACGGTAGGCCTGTACCGGGACGCCGGACCGGGCGCCTGGAACGACCCCGACCTCCTCCAGATCGGCAACGGTGGCAGTAGCTCGGTCGAGTACACGAGCGAGTTCAGCCTGTGGGCCGAGATGGCCGCGCCGCTCATCGCGAGTACGAACATCGGCACGCTCACGGCCGCCCAGCGAGCGATCTACGAGAACCCGAACGTGATCGCCGTCGACCAGGACCCGCTCGGCCAGCCGGGCGTGCCGATCTCGAGGGCGGACGGGCTGTGGGTCATGACCAAGAAGATGAGCGATGGCAGCCGTGCGGTGGTGCTGTTCAACTCGAACGACACCGCGGCGACGATCGACACCACGGCCACCGCCGTCGGCCTTCCTGGACGACACGTCTACCGCGTGCACAACCTGTGGACGAACGCGGTCAGCGAGACCGGTGGTGCGATCGACGCGTTCGTGCCGGGCCACGGCGTCGCGATGTTCACCGTGAGCGTGGAGTCAAAGCGCCGGGCGTCGAAGCTTGCGCCGCACACCGTGCTGTCGCTGAACGCCGCCGACACCCAGCTCGACGCCGGGCAGTCGACGACGTTGTACGAGTCGCTCACCAACAACGGTGTGTCCGATCTCAAGCGGGTAGCGCTCTCGCTGTCGGCGTGGCCGGGGTGGCAGGTCAAGCCGCTCGGTCGCACGCGTCTGGCCCTGCTCGCGGCCGGCCAGCGGTTCACGGTCGGCTACCGGATCACCGCCCCGTCGTCCGGGCCGCCGCTCGCGATGTCGATCTTCAGCGGGGCGGCGGCGTTCGATCCGCGATACGGCGGTCACACCTCGTCAGCACGGCTCGGGGAGCTGGTCTCGGCCCCGGTGGCCAGCCCGCTCGCAACCGCAGACGTGACCACCCACCCGGCGTCGTTCGGCGCCTCCGGCCGGGGCCTCGCGATCAGCGCGCGCGGGGTGGGGGTCTTCAACCCGCCGTTCGGGGCGGCCCCGACGGACTCGTACGCGGCGATCTACAGACCCGGCGGCGCCCGGCGCACCTCGAGCGCCGAGGTCACGGTGACGACTGACCCGGCGGCCGGGGTCGAGGGCGGCGCCGGCCTGATCGAGCGCGACAGGATCACCGCGCATGGCTCGCCAGCGGCGGTGGTGCTGTACGTGAGCGGCAACGCCACGATCGTGATGGCCTGGAACGCCTCGGGCGGCGCGGACGTGGACCAGCACACCGCAGTTCCGTCGGTGACGGTCGCGGCGCCGGTTGGACTTCGACTCGTGCGGCGGGGCAGCGTCTACGCCGGCTACTACTCGACCGACCGCGGCAAGACCTGGAACCCGGTCGGCACGGTCACGGTGGCGTCCTCGGCATCGGCGGCCAAGCAGGACGTCGGGGTATTCCACGCCTCCGGCCTGTCGACGTGGACGACGACCGCGTCGTTCACGAACTTCAGGGTGCGCTGAGCGAAGGGGGCGCGGGCAACCCAGGAGCCGGCGTGAGCGCGTCCGGGCCGATGTCGGACACCGAGCGGCATCCTGCGAGCCCCATCGTCAGGTCGAAGTCCGCGGCCAGGTTCTCGATGACCTCGCGCACGCCGGTGCGGCCAGCGATCGCCAGGCCGTAGACGTAGGGGCGGCCGATCAGCACCGCGCGGGCGCCCAGTGCGAGCGCCTTGAACATGTCGGCGCCGCCGCGGACGCCCGAGTCGAGCAGCACGGGAATCCGGCCGTCCACGGCCGCCACCACCGCCGGCAGCGCCTCGAGCGTCGCGATCGCGCCGTCGACCTGGCGGCCGCCGTGGTTTGAGACGATCACGGCGTCGATGCCCTCGGCAACGGCGCGCGCGGCGTCGTCCGGGTGGAGGATTCCTTTGAGCACGATCGGCAGGCTCGTGCGCTCGCGCAGGAATGCGAGCGTGTCCCACGTCAGCGACGGACGCGAATAGATCTCGGTGAAGCGCTGGACCGCCGCCCGCCCCTTTCCCGACAGGAGCGTCCGCACGAAGCCGTCGGGATACGCGCGGGTGAGCTCGATCAGCGTCCGCAGCGCCGCCAGGGTCGGGCGCGGCTGCTGCTCGGACTGCTCGAGGGCACCCTCGCTGATCAGCTGCGTGAACACCGGGTCGCTCGTGTACTGGGCGAGTCCCTTGCCGTGAAGGAACGGGAGGTAGGCGCCCTCGAGGTCGCGGGAGCGCCAGCCGAGCATGGTCGTGTCGAGCGTGATCACGATCGCCGAGCAGCCGCAGCGCTCGGCTCGCGCGGCCAGGCTCTCGACGAGCGCGTCCGACCGACTCCAGTAGAGCTGGAACCAGCGCGGGGAGTGCTCGAGGATCCGGGCCAGGCCCTCCATCGGCTTCGAGGCCTGGTTCGAGAACACCATCGTCGTGCCGGTGTCGCGCGCGGCGCGCGCCACCGCGCAGTCGGCCTCGGGGTGCGCGAGCTCGAGCACACCGACGGGCGCGAGCAGGAACGGACTCCTAAGGCGTCGTCCGAACAGCTCGACGCTGGTGTCGCGGTGCTCGACGTCCCGCAGCATCCGCGGCACGATTCGCCAGCGGTCGAAGGCGTAACGATTAGCGGCCAGCGTCCGTTCGTTCCCGGCGCCGGCGGCCACATAGGCGAACGCCTCGGGTCGCATGCGCCCCAGCGCGGCCGTTTCGAGCCGGTCCGCGTCGACGGGAACGTGTGGCCGCCGGCCGCTGACGCCGTCGAGATAGATCCGTGTCTGGCGCCGCACGCCGATCATGCGGCTGCATCACAGCACACCTCGCCGCTTGACCGGGCCGTTAGCTCATGGGTAGCGGCGACGCCCTTCCGGAACGAGCATGTCTGCCAGCTCGCGGAGAGACGCGACGTGAATCGTGTATCCCCGTTCCGGAAGGGCCTCGTCCGCTTCACTACAGCCCCCGCTGTAAGCCCCCAGCCCAAGCCCCCAATGCGATGAGCCAACCTCGCGTCCCGCCCAGTTGCCCCCTGTTCCGGTCTTCTGTTGGCTCTTCGTCATGGGCGAAACAGTAAGTCCCGGAGGGTGGGATTACATCCACCCCTAGGGTGTGGGCTTCACACCATCCGCTTCGGCTGCACACCCGCCCCGCAGCCACGGACAGGACGGGCCGCTTGGCCTCGCGGCGACGGCCCCGCTCGGCATCCATGCCTCGCAAACGGGGCCTGCCGCGCCACATCCGACGGACGACGCGCCGCAGGCGCGGCCCAGCAAGTTAGAAGTCGCGTGGCGACAGGACGCCGGCGTCGAGCACCATCGCCACCAGGCGGGCGCGCTTCTCGTTCTGGGGAAGTTGGCTCAGGCCGTAGCGCTCGAACAGCACGCGGAGGTGGGCCTTGACGGCGTCGACCGTCAGGAACACCTCCTCGGCGATCTGGCGGTTGGTGGTGGGCGTCGCCGAGGCGGACTCGTGTACCGGGCGAACGAGCGCGATCAGCACCTTGCGCTGCATCGGCGTGAGCCGGATCGCCGCCGGCGTGTCGATCGCCGAGGCGGTCTGGGTGGTTCCGCCCGAGGTCTCGCGGTAGGTGACGGAGGTGACGCCGAACACGAGCCGGTCCTTGTCGAGCAGGCGCCGGCGCCCGACCACTCGGTGGCCGTTCACGAACGACCCGTTGCGCGAAAGGCCGTCGTCGATGAGGGTCCAGCCGCGCCCCACCAGCTCGAGCAGCGCGTGCGTGCGTGAGACCTCAGCGTCCCAGGGCAGCGGGACGTCGGCGGTCGCATCCCGGCCGATCGTGACGCGCCAGTTCGCCTGGTTGAGGAGCAGCAACCGCTGCTCGCCGTCCTCGCTCCGCCACACCAGGAACGGGTAGCCGGTGCGCTCGGCGGCGATGACTTCCTTCAGCTCGGCGGGCGACTGCTGGACCATCGAGACGGAGCCTAGTTAATTCTTACGTTTCTGCCGGTTCGTGCGGCTAGTTTCGCTGGTATGGGGGTAGAACGTCGACGCCGCACTACACCCGAGGCTCGTGCAGCCGATAAAGGGCTCAGAGACCCATCCGAGCCAGTCCAGACCGGGATTAAATCGATGCTCCGCACTCCAGCTCCGCCCGCCAGCGCCGCCTCCGCTCGCGTCCAGCTTGGTCAGGCCACCAAGGCCTGCGGCCACGCCGCCCATGTGGGCACGTGCTCCGCATGCCAGCGCGCCCAGCTCGCCAAGTGGCAGGCACAGCTCGCATCCGTGGCGCGCTGATCACAACGAACGCAGGAACGGCGCGGCCGACTCCCAGGAGAGCTCGGCAAGGTCCCCCGCCCCGCACAGCTCGAGCTTGGTCCTGAGCTCCGCATCGGTGACCGGCCGCCCCGGGGCTCCGGGCGGTAGGGCGAGCACAGTCCGCAAACCAGCGCCGCCGTCGGTCTCGATCTCGATCTCGACCTCGCCCGTCAGCAGCTGATCGCCGCCGGCGGTGGCGGCGACCTCGACCAACTGGCTCAACCGGACCGCATCCGGCCGCGACACCGCCGCGTCGGAGAAGCTGTCGAAGCCCGGTGGGCCGTCGAGCAGGGCGGCCGCGATCCCGTACTCGAGGCTGAACTTGCCCTCGAGCCCCGTCTGGGGGGGTGATGAATGAGCGGCGCGAGCGACGCGGCCGGTGTGCGCACGGCGATCCGACGAATCCGATCCGCGGCGCCCACGGGCTCCAGGGCGAGGACCGCCGCGATCGGGCGCTGGAGCGCGTAGCAACACGGAAACGGCTTGATCGCCAAACCTCCGGGCACCGCCGACCCGGCCATGTCGAGCCCGGCAACGTCGCCGCCGACGAGCGCCATCCACTGTTCGAGCGCGAGCGGGTCGGCGCTCGCGCCGTCCTGTGCCAGCGCGGCTGCGCGGACGCCGGCGTCGGCCGCGAACCCGACCTGGAGCGCCTTGGCCGCGGTCCCGAACGCGCGCTGGACGCCACCCGCCGCGGGGACCGCCAGCGCGATCGCCCTCGACACCGCGCCGGCGTCGAGCCCGGCGGCCACCGCGGCGGTCACGGCGGCCGCGGGAGCGCCGGCCGTGCACGTCGCGTGCCAGCCGACGCTGTAGTGCCGCCACCCGAGCGCCGCACCGAGGCGCGCCATCACGCCGGCGCCGGCGAGGTAGGCGCGCTCGGCCCCAGCGCCGTCCGCGCTGCTCGCGAGCGCCACCGGAACGCAAACCGCGCTCACGTGCGTGGTCGACGGCAGGTGGAGGTCGTCGTAGTCGAGCACGTGCGCGAGCGCCGCCCATCGGCCCGCCTCGCCCAACCGCCCAAACACGCCGCGGAGCGGATGGGTGCGCGCCGCGACCATCACGCCGACCGTGTCGAGCAGCGAGCGCCGCGCGAGCGCGAGGTCTTCTTCAGAGGGGTCGAGCGCGGTCGCCCAGCGGGCCAGCTCGTCAGCGAGGCCGGCCGTTGCCGTTCGCATCGATCGCCCGCCACAGCCGCTCGGGGGTGATCGGCAGCCGGCGCGGCCGGACTCCGCCGGTGGCGGCGGCGATCGCGTTGGCGACGGCGCCGGGAACGCCGACGACGGGCGCCTCGCCGACGCCCTTGGCGCCGTACGGGCCGTCGGGCGCGGGAACCTCGACGATCTCGGTCTCGATCGGCGGGACGACGCCGGAGGTCGGCATCGCGTACTCCACGAACGAGCCGGCGACGGGCTGTCCGTGCTCGTCGTAGGCCAGCTCCTCGAGCAGCGCCCAGCCAAGGCCCTGGGTGGCGCCGCCTTGCATCTGCCCCGCGACGAGCGCCGGGTTCAGCGCCCGGCCGACGTCCTGGGCGATCACGTGACCGAGCACGGTCACCGCGCCGGTGTCGGGATCGACCCGTACGTGGGAAAGATGCGCCGCGGATTGCGGCGCCGGCGACAGCGACACCCGGCCGTGTCCCTCGACCGGCGGGTACGGGCTGCCGAACGTCAGCACCTTCTGCGCGAGCTGCTCGAGCGCCATCGCCTTCGCCGGCACGCCGACCGGTTGCACGGACCCGTCGACGATCTCGAGGTCCTCGGGAGAGATCTCGAGCTCCTCGGCGGCGACGTCGAGGAGCCGCTCGCGCGCCTCGAGCGCGGCCAACTCGACCGCCCGGCCGACCGTGTACGTGATCTTGCTGCCGCCGCTCATGCCGGCGTAGGGCGCGCTCGACGTGTCGGCGTAGTTGACGCGGACGCGATCCGTGCTCACGCCAAAGGCGTCGGCGGCGATCGCCGCGAACGTCGTCTCGACGCCGGTCATGTCCGCCGCGCCGGTGACGATCGTCAGACGGCCGTCGGAATCGAGCCGGCACACCGCGGCCGCGGGCTCGTAGCCGCCCGGCCACCACCCGATCGCGAGGCCCACACCCTCGCCGTCGGGCAGCGAGCCGCGCCGCGCCCACAAAGGATGTGCGCCCACCCGCTCGAGGCACTCGCGCGCGCCGAACACCTTGAACTCCTGCCCGGAGACGGCCTTGTCGCCGACGACCGCGACGTTGCGCAGCCTCAGCTCGAGCGGGTCGATCCCGATGCGCTCGGCCAGCTCGTCGATCAGCGACTCGACCGCGAACGCCGCCTGGGGCGCCGCGGGCGCGCGGTACGCGCCGAACGTCACCCGGTTGGTGGCGACGCCGTAGGCGGTGAGCCGGTGCGCCCGCCAGCGGTAGGGGCCGGCTGTGAGCATCGCCGCGATCGACTCGACCCCGAAGTCGTCGGTGGAGCCGCGGTCGCACCACACCTGCGAGCGGATCCCGGTGAGGCGCCCCTCGCGATCGGCCCCGAGCTGGAGGTCGAGGATCTCGGCGCCGGCCGGGTTGGCGGCGGCGAAATCCTCGCTGCGCGTCATCGCCAGCCGGACCGGCCGGCGCAGCACAAGCGCGGCCCCGACGACGAGGGGCTCGACGATCATCAGCTTGCCGCCGAAGCCGCCGCCGAGCGGCGCGGCGCGGACGCGAATCCGGTCGGCTGGCAGTCCGAACAGGTCCATCAGCTGAGCGCGGGCCGGGAACGCCCCCTGTGTCGCCGTGGTGACGACGAGCTCGTCGTCCTCGCCGAACGAGGCGGTGGCGGTTTGCGGCTCGAGATAGCCCTGGTAGACCCACGGGGTGTGGAAGCGGCCGCGGACGACCACGTCGCTGGCGGCGAGCGCGGCCTCGACGTCGCCGTTTTCGAGCCGGGCCGTGCCGAGCACGTTGACCGACAGCTCCTCCTCGACGACGCCCTCGGCGGCGGCGGCGGCGTGGGCGTCGCTGATATCCGACCCCTCGCCCTGCTCGGCGGCATGGATCCGGGCGCGGGGCGAGTTCGGTCGGGCCGCGGCCTCGAGATCGACGACCGCTTCGAGGTGCTCGAGCTCGACGTCGATCAGCTCGACGGCGTCGGCGGCGATCGCCTCGGTCTCTGCCACCGCGATCGCGATCGGCTGCCCGGCGTACACGATCTCCCGTCGCGCGAGCGGCTCCCTCGGACGGCCCGGCCCGGTGGCGACGATCGGCAGGTCCTCGGCGGTCATCACCGCTACCACGCCCGGAAGATCGCTGGCGGCGGTGGTGTCGATCGACTTGATCAGCGCGTGCGCGTCGTGGGAGAGCAGCAGCCGCGCGTGCAGGAGCCCGGGGACGTTAAGGTCCGCCGCGTACCGGGTGGTGCCGCGGACCTTCGGCTCGGAGTCGCGACGGGGAGTGGGGACGCCGATCGCAGGCACTCGGCTTGAAGCTATCAAGCGGCCGTTGGCGGTCGTCCGCCCGCGGGCAGCAGTTGGCACCGCGGCGAGCGGGACGGTAGGGTCGCGGATCAAGCGGCGATGGCAGAGCACAAGTGGGTGTACGACTTCGCCGAGGGCTCGAAGGAGATGCGCGGGCTGCTCGGCGGCAAGGGGGCGA
Source organism: uncultured Solirubrobacterales bacterium (assembly GCA_963709205.1). Classification (GTDB taxonomy): domain Bacteria; phylum Actinomycetota; class Thermoleophilia; order Solirubrobacterales; family Solirubrobacteraceae; genus Palsa-465. The sequence continues at coordinate 479,607 of CAVPVP010000027.1, read as the reverse complement.
ACGTCGCCGAGATGACGCGCGTGCTCGGCCCCGACCGCGTCCCGGCCGGGTTCACGATCACGACCGAGGCGTGCGTGGCCTACATGAAGTCGGGCCAGGAGCCCGAGGGGTTGGACGAGCAGGTCGCGGCGGCGTTGGCGCGGCTGGAAGAGTCTGCGGGCAAGAAGTTCGGCGACGACGAGGATCCGCTGCTGGTGTCCGTCCGCAGCGGGGCGCGCGAGTCGATGCCGGGGATGCTAGACACGATCCTGAACGTCGGCCTGAACGACGAGTCGGTCGCCGGGCTGGCGAGCGCCACCGACAACGAGCGGTTCGCCTGGGATTCCTACCGCCGGCTGGTGCAGATGTTCGGGAACGTCGTCGAGGGGGTGGCCGGCAAACGCTTCGAGGACGCGATCAAGAAGGCCAAGGACGACGCGGGCGTGGACACGGACGCGCAGCTTTCGGCGGACGATTTGAAGAAGCTCGTCGAGGAGTTCAAGGGCTTCTACGACTTCCCGCAGGATCCGCAGGAGCAGCTCCGGCGCGCGATCCTGGCGGTGTTCGACTCGTGGACGGGAGAGCGTGCCGTCTCCTACCGGCGGATCAACCGGATCCCCGACGACTGGGGAACCGCGGTCAACGTCCAGCAGATGGTGTTCGGCAACAAGGGCGACGAATCCGCGACCGGAGTCGCCTTCAGCCGGGACGAAGTGACGGGGGCGCCCAAGCCGAGCGGCGACTTTCTCGTCAACGCCCAGGGCGAGGACGTCGTGTCCGGCGTGCGCACGCCGCGCGACATATCCGAGCTGGCCGACGTGATGCCCGAGGCCTACGAGCAGCTGATGGAGATCATGCGCACGCTCGAGGCCGAGTACAAGGACATGCAGGACGTCGAGTTCACGGTCGAGGACGGGCGGCTGTACATGCTCCAGACCCGGAACGCCAAGCGACCGGCGCAGGCCGCGGTGCGGTTTGCGGTCGACGCCGTGTCCGAGGGCCTCCTCACCCGTGAGCAGGCTCTGCGGACGATCGATGCCGACAAGCTCGACGCCTTGCTCCACCCAACGTTCGACCGCACGGACGGCTACACCGTGCTCGCGCAGGGTGTCGCGGCGTCGCCGGGCGCGGGCGCCGGGGAGATCGTGTTCACGGCGGCCGAGGCGGTCGAGCAGGGACACGCCGGCAAGGACGTGATCCTGGTCCGTCCGTTCACCGAAGCCGGCGACGTCGCCGGCTTCCATGCCGCTAAGGGGATCCTGACCAGCGAGGGCGGGAAGGCCTCCCACGCGGCCCTTGTGGCGCGCGGTATGGGCGTGCCAGCGGTGACCGGCGCCGCGGTCGCGATCGACGTCGAGGCCGGCGAGGTCACGATCGATGGCCACGTGTTCAAGGGCGGCGACCGGATCGGGATCGACGGTTCGGAGGGCACGGTCGTCGAGGCGGGTGCGAAGCTGATCCAGCCCGAGATCGACGAACGCTTCGACACGGTGCTCGAGTGGGCGGACGAGCTCCGCCGGCTGGGCGTCCGGGTCAACGCGGACACGCCGAAGGATGCGAAAAGGGCGCGCGACCTCGGCGCCGAGGGGATCGGGCTGTGCCGCACCGAGCACATGTTCATGGCCGAGGACCGCCAGCCGAAGATGCGGGCCATGATCATGGCCGACGACCGCGAGGGCCGGCGCAAGGCGCTCGCCGACCTGCTGCCGCTCCAGCGGGAGGACTTCATCGGCATCTTCGAGGCGATGAAGGGGCTCCCGGTCACGATTCGCCTGCTCGACCCGCCGCTCCACGAGTTCCTCCCCAACCTGCCCGAGCTCCGCGCCCAAGTCGAGCGCGCCCGGATCGAGGTGACCGACGACCTCGGCGAACTCGAGAAGCTGCTGGCCCGGGTGGAGGAGATCCACGAGGGCAACCCGATGCTCGGCACCCGCGGCGTCCGGCTCGGGATCCTCTATCCCGAGATCTACGAGATGCAGGTGCACGCGATCATGCAGGCGGCCAAGGCGGTCGACGAGCCGCCCCATCCCGAGATCATGATCCCGCTCGTCGCGTACGAGCACGAGCTCGAGATCGCCCGCGACCTGGTCGTGTCCGTCGGCAACGAACACGGCATGCGCGAGCGCGAGGACTACACGGTAGGGACGATGATCGAACTCCCGCGAGCGTGCTTCATCGCGAACCTGATCGCGCGGCACGCCGACTTCTTCTCGTTCGGGACCAACGACCTCACCCAGACCGCGCTCGGCTTCTCGCGCGATGACGTCGAGTCGAAGTTCATTCCCACCTACATCGAGGACAAGATCATCGACCGCTCGCCGTTCGAGACGATCGACGCCCCCGGAGTCGGCTGGCTGGTCCGGCTGGCGGCGTGGGTGGGACGGGAGGAGCACCCGGGACTCAAGCTCGGGATCTGCGGCGAGCACGGGGGCGACCCCGACTCGATCGCGTTCTTCCATCGCGCCGGCCTCGACTACGTGTCGTGCTCCCCGTTCCGCGTGCCGATCGCGCGGATCGCGGCCGCCCAGGCGGCGATCGCCGACTCGTTCGACTGACCCTTGCGGCCGCGGGCGCCTGCTCGCCCACGCCGACGTCGCTCTGTACTCCGCCAAGCGGGACGGCCGCAACCGCGTTGCCACCGCGGCCGAGTCGGCGCGTCGTCGAGGGCGACGAGGAGGCGCGTCAGACGCTGCTCGGCAGCTCGACCAACCGCTCCACGGCCGCCGCCCTGAGGGCGCCGAGATCGCGGTGCTGATGGCGGTCGCGGGCCAGGCGGGGCTGGGGGTCGAGCAGGCGCATCGCACAGCTGCGGGAGGAACCGGCGTGCCGAGCGAGCCGGCCGAACTACGCTTGGCCGCGGTGATGCTGCTCGCGGAGACCCTCGACATGCGAGACGCCGGAACGGCGCGGCATTCCCGCACGGTCGGCGAGTACGCGCGTCAAACCGCGCTCGCGCTCGGCCTCGCCGAGGACCGCGTCGAGCGGATCCACGCCGCCGGCGTCCTTCACGACCTCGGCAAGCTTGGAATCGCCGACGCGATCCTGCACAAGCCCGGGCGCCTCGACGAGGCCGAGTGGCGGGAGATCATGCGCCACCCGGAGATCGGCGCGCGCATCCTCGAGCACGCCGGCATGCGCGACATCGCCGACTGGGTTCGGGCGCACCACGAGCGGGTCGACGGCGGCGGTTACCCCAAGGGGACCGCCGGCGACCAGATCCCGCTCGAGGCGCGGATCCTGGCGGTCGCCGACGCCCACGAGGCGATGATCGCCGACCGCCCCTACCGCGCCGGCATGCCGACGCTCCGGGCCTGCGGGGCGCTCGTCCGCTGCTCGGGCACTCAGTTCGACCCGACGGTGGTCGACGCCTTCATCGGCGCACTCGAGAGCGGCAACGGCGAGCTCGGCGGGAGGCCGTTGTCCGACGCGGACGGCAGCGCGTTCGCTCTCGCCACCGCGGAGTAGAACGCCGCGCTCCGCTTCGGAAGCCTTAGCTGGGTCCCGAAGTCGACGAAGTACAGCCCGAACCGGCGCTGATACCCGCGCGCCCACTCGAAGTTGTCCATCAGCGACCACACGAAGTAGCCGGCGAGGTCGACGCCGTCACGGATCGCGCGCCAGGCCGCGTCGAAGTGACCGTGGAGGTAGTCGACCCGCGCGAAGTCGTTGAGCCGGCCCTCCGGATCGACGTAGTCGTCGGCAGCGCATCCGTTCTCGGTGATGTACAGCGGCAGTCCCGGCGCCTCGCGGCCGATCGCCCGCAGCAGGTCGTACAGGCCGTCGGGCTCGATGAGCCAGCCCATGATCGTGTGGGGAAGGTCGTCCGGGAGGTAACTGACGACGCCGGGATGGCCGGCGAGCGGGCTCTCGCCCCGGCGCAGGTCGTCCCAGTCGCCGAGCCGGACGTAATGCGGCGAGTAGTAGTTGACGCCGAGGAAGTCGATGGGCGCGCTGATCGCCTTCATGTCGCCGGGCTCGATCAGCGCCGGCGGCGGCAGCATCTCCCCCCGGGCGAGACCGGGATAGGAGCCCTGAAGGATGGGCTCGAGGAAGATCCGGTTCTGCTCGGCGTCGATCACCTCGGCGGCGTGCGCGGAGTCCTCATCGCCGGCTCGGACCGGATGGAGGTCGAGCGAGATCCCGATCTGACCGCCCGCGGGCAGCACCGGTCGCATCGCTCGCGTCGCGAGCCCGTGCCCGAGCAGGAGGTAGTGGGTGGCCGCCGCGGCGAGCGCCGGGTCGGTCTTCCCGGGGGCGTGGCTTCCGATGCGGTATCCCTGGCTGGCCGACACCTGCGGCTCGTTCAGCGTGATCCACATCCCGACCTGATCGCCGAGCTCGCGCGCCAGCAATCCTGCGTACTCGGCGAAACGTTCGGCGGTGTCTCGGTTGGCCCACCCGCCCTTGTCCTCGAGCTCCTGGGGTAGCTCCCAGTGATAGACGGTCGCCACCGGGACGATGCCACGGTCGCGGAGCCCGGCGATCAGCCTGCGGTAGTAGTCGAGGCCACGCTGGTTGACCGCGCCTTCGCCCGATGGCAGTACGCGTGGCCAGGCGATCGAGAACCGATATCCCCCAACGCCGAGTTCGCTCAGCAGCCCGAGGTCCTGATCGACGCGATGGTATGAGTCGCATGCGATGTCGCCGGTGTCGCCGCCGTGCACCTTGCCCGGGGTGTGGCTGAAGGTGTCCCAGATCGATTGGCCCCGGCCGTCCTCGTGGACCGCGCCTTCGATCTGATACGCCGAGGTCGAGGCCCCCCAGAGAAAGCCGGGCGGAAAGGCCCGCGCGCGGGGCGCGCCGTCGCCTGAGTTCCCGTTCATGTCTTCTCCTAGTCGATGTAAAGGTGAGAAGCGCGCGGCATCCGCTCCCCGCGTGAGAGGACACGGGGAGCGGACGCAGATGCGGTGCTAGCTGACCGGCCGCAACCGCAAGATCACGACCTCGTTGGTGGGCGTATTGGGGCTACCCGATTCGTACGGGTTGCTCGCCGTCGGCCAACCCGTGAACTTGCTCGTGTTGTACTCGTCGAACACGACGCCGTACACGGTGGGGATGATCGGCAGGTTGGTGGCCACGTACTGCTCGATCGGGGCCAGGTCCGCCTGCTGGGCCGATACCGTGTTGTCGGCGGCGAGCTTGCTCAGGTCCGCGTCGACCGTCGGATCCTTCAGCCGCTCGAAGTCGCCGGCCGCGTTGCTCGTCGCCTGGGCGCTGTTCAACCAGTCGTTGTACAGCTGGTACGGCGAGACGCTGGTCTGTGACCAGTGGGACGTGAGCTGGAAGTTCCCGGTCGCGATGTCCGACGACCACGCGGTCACCGACTGCCCGACGAAGGTGGCGTCGATGCCGGCCTTGCGCAGCCAGCCGGCGATCAGCTGGTCGCCGGTGGCGTAATCGCTAAACGACGACGGGTTCGTGATGTCGAGCGACAGCTTCTGCCCGGACTTCGTCCGGAAGAAGCCGTCCGAACCCATCACGTAGCCGGCCTGCTCGAGCACCTGCTTGGCCGCGGCGACGTTCGCGTGGGGATCGACCGTCGCACCTGACACCGACGGCGAGAGGAACTCCTGGAAGATCGGCAGCGTCAGTCCGCTGGCGTTGGACACCGGCGGCTCGAGGCCGCCCTCGGCCTGCTGGCTCAGCGCGGTCCTGTCGATCGCCAGGCTGATCGCCTTGCGGACGGCGAGCTGATTGGTCGGGAACTTCGTCAGGTTGGGCTCGAGGCTGTTGGTCTGCACCGGCGGGAACCACACCTGATGGCTCGTGTGGCCGGCCTCGAACACCTGCTGCACGCCCGGTATGAAGTTCCCCGCCCAGTGCAGCTGGTTGGTCTGGAGAGCCGCCAGCGCGGTATTGGCCGACGCATACGTCGGGAACTGCACCTCGGAGACGGCCGGCTTACCGCCCCAGTAGGTCGGATTGGCCTTCAGCGTGATCCCCTCAGTGCTGAACTGCGAGACGGTGTACGGACCGGTTCCGATTGGGTTCGGGTCGGTGTACTTGCCCGGGTCGCCGACCTTGCTCCAGATCGATTCCGGGACGATGTACGTCTGGCCGGCGATGTTCTGGAGGTTGGCGTACTGCGGCGAGGCAAAGTTGATCGTCGCCTTGTCGCCGCTCGAGCTCGCGCTCCCGACGGCCAACCCGGTGTTGTTGGCGTCGGGGTACTGCTTGATCATGTTGAAGGTGAAGGCGACGTCGGCCGCGGTCATCGGCCTGCCGTTGGACCACTTCACGCCGGGGCGGATCGTGAACGTGATTGTTTTTCCGCCGTTCGACCACGCGTAGCCGCTCGCCAACCAGTCGTAGTACTGGCCCGGCTTGATCGCGTTGGTCTGGAGCAGCGGCTCGTACACCAACGACGTGGCGCCGAGCAGCGTCGCTGCCGAGGATTGGATGAAGGGATTGAAGTTCTGGGTGATCGCGTTTTGCTGGCTTGACTCGACGGTCAGCACCGAGCCGCCACTTCCGCCCGAGCTTCCGGACGCGTTGCCCGAGCTGCCGCCACAGCCGGCGATCAGCGCGGCCGCGCCGAGCGCGAGGCCCGCCGCCAGCCACCGTTGTTGCTTGATCCATCGTTTCATCGAGGAGTGCACCTCTTCTCTCTGATAAAAGAGCCATGTCGCGTATGTAGACATTCACGTCTCCTGGTTCAGGCCAGGGTCGTGTCGCGTATGTAGACGGTCACGTGCCCCCGGGTGAGGCCGGGGGCGCGGGCTTTAAAGGCCGTAGGCCGAAGCCGTCCGTGGGTCGAACCGAAATGTTTCGCCCGGAAGGCCGAGGCCGGGGGCCGTCAGGCAAGGACGCAGGATCTGACGCGTAGCGGAGCTACGCGAAGATCCGAGGACAAAGCCTGGCGGTCATCCGGGCCGGCATTACGGGTGGAACGTTGAGGCGAGACCCACTTGGCCCAACCCGCGCTGATTACCTCATGGCGCGGTCCTCCCTTCGCGCGGGGAGCTGTCGGCCAAAGGCATCGGGGTCGGGTGCCGAGGCGATCAGCAGCCGTGTGTAGTCGTGGGTCGGCGCCTGGGTGACCTGCTCGGCTGGACCGCGCTCCACGACCTTCCCCGCGTACATCACAAGGATCTCGTCCGCGAAGTACCGGGCCGAGGCGATGTCGTGCGTGATGTAGAGCACGGCCAGGTCGAGCTGGGCGCGAAGCTCGTCGATCAGGTCGAGCATCCCAAGCCGGATCGAGACGTCGAGCATCGATACGGGCTCGTCGGCGAGGAGCACGCGCGGAGCCGCCGCGAGCGCCCGGGCGATCGCGACCCGCTGACGCTGGCCGCCCGACAGCTCGTGCGGGTAAGCGTCGCGGAACTGCTCGGGCGGACTGAGGCGGACCTGCGCGAGCAGCTTGTCGAGCTCTTCGGTGCTCGGGTCGCGGCCGCTGCGCTCGGAGTGCAGGCGCAGGGCCCTGGTCAGGTGATAGCGGACCGTGTGCAGCGGGTTGAGCGAGGCGAACGGGTCCTGGAAGACCATTTGGACGTCGCTCTTGTAGGCGCGGAAGCCGCGCCGGGCGCTCGGCTCGATCGGCCGGTCGTCGAGCAGGATCTCGCCGCCCGTCCGGCGTTCCTGCCCGGCGAGCAGGCGAGCCACGGTCGTCTTGCCCGAGCCGCTCTCGCCGACCAGGGCCGTGATCGCTCCCTGCCGCAGTCCGAGCGACACGCCGGCGACCGCGTCGACGTGTGTCTTGCGTGCGATCCGGTAGCTCTTGTGGAGGTCGACGGCCTCGAGCACGACCAGACCGGCGGCCGGGGGCCGGGGCGGGCGTGACACGGTTTGCGCGCGCTCGGTGGCCGCGGCGTTGACGAATGGGCAGGCGCTCACGTGGTCGGGTTCGACCGGTGTCGGCGTCATGTCGATCTGCTGGCACGCGTCGGTGGCGAAGCCGCAGCGGGGGACGAACGGGCAGCCGGTGAGCGCGCCCCGCAGATCGGGCGGCGAGCCCGGGATTCCGGACAGCTTCACCCGCGGGCCGCGGAGACTCGGGAACGAGGTCAGTAGGCCGTGCGTGTACGGATGGGCCGCGTTCCTGTGGATGTGCGCGCGGGTCCCGGCCTCGACGATCTGGCCCGCGTACATGATCACCACGCGGTCGGCGATCTCGAGCAGCAGCGACAGGTCGTGCGTGATGAACAGGACCGAGAAGCCGAGCCTGTCCTTCAGGTCGAAGATCTCGGACAGGATCTCCCGCTGGACGACGACGTCGAGCGCGGTCGTCGGCTCGTCCATGATCACGACCTCGGGCTCGGCGGCGAGCGCCATCGCGATCATCACGCGCTGGCGCATCCCGCCCGAGAGCTCGTGGGGGTAACTGGTGAGGCGCGCCCGCGGTATCCCCACCATCTCGATCAGCTCGACGACCCGTGCCCGTCCCTGCTCGTCGGTGAGGGGGAGGTGGGCGGTGATCGCGTCGAGCATTTGGTCGCGCACGCGCAGCACCGGGTTCAGCGAGTTCATCGCGCTCTGGAACACGATCGCGATCTCGCGCCACCGGAGCGCGCGGAGCTGCTCTGGTTTGGCCGCCAGGACGTCGACCCCGTCGGGCCCGACGCGCCGGCCGTGGTAGGTGACGCTCCCGCCGGTGATCACCGCCGGCGGGCGCAGGAGGCGGAGCGACCCGTACGCGAGCGTCGATTTGCCGCAGCCGCTCTCGCCGGCGAGGCCGACGACCTCGCCCGGGTTCAGCGCCAGAGAGACATCGCGGACCGCGCGGACGTCGGCGGACCCAGACCGGTACGCGACCTGAAGGTTCCGGATGTCGAGCACGGGCGTCGGTGGGGCGGGCACCGGCTCGTCCGTGCGGTCGGCGCCCGGCTCGGCCACCGCGCTCACGCCGTCTCCTGCGGTTGATCGCGGAGCACTGGGGTTGGGTCCGAGGGGCGCCACGAGCGGCGTCCGAGCCGGAGGCTGCCCGTCGCCCTCAGGCGCGGGTTCCCGAACTCGTCGAGCCCGAAGTTCAGCAGGACCATGCTCATGCCGAACAGCGCCACGCAGATCCCCGGCGGCGCGTACCACCACCACGCACCCAGCTGGACCGCGTTGCCGCTCTGGGCCCAGTAGAGCATCGTCCCGTAGCTCCACCGCGACAGGTCGGCGACGCCGAGGAACGCGAGCGCGACCGACGTGAGGATCGCGTACAGGACCGTGCCGACGAAGCTCGCGGCGATCAGCCCGACCTCGTTGGGCAGGATCTCGAACAGGATGATCCGCCACGTGCTCTCGCCCGACTCGCGGGCGGCGGCGACGTAGTCACGGTTGCGCAGAGACAGGGTTTGGGCGCGGATCACCCGCGCGCCCCACGGCCAACCTAGCGCGCTCAGGACGATTGCCGTCGGAAGTTCACCCGAATGCGGTAGGTAGCCGAGAACGACGACGAGCAGGGGGAGCGCGGGAAGCACCAGGAACACGTTCGCGAGCAGTGACAGTCCCTCGTCGGGCGCGCCGCCGAGGAACCCGGCCGACATCCCGACCACGACCGCGAGCAGCGTCGCGATCAACCCGGTGAGGAGCCCGAGCACGACCGTCGAGCGGGTACCGACGAGCAACTGAGACAGCACGTCCTGCCCGGTTGCGGTGGTGCCGAGCAGGTGCGTGGCGTTCGGTCCGATCGGGATCGCCTGCCCCGGGGTCGTCGCCGTCGGGTCGAACGGAGCGATCCACGGACCGATGATCGCCACCAGGATGAACACGAACAGGATCGCCAAGCCAGCGTTGGCCTTGCCAGGCATCCGGCGGAGCGCGGCGCGCACGAACATCAGTACGCCGTCCGGGTCCGGGTCCGCGGGTCGGCGAAGAAGTAGACGATGTCGGCGAGCAGGCAGGCGAGCAGCACCGCCATCGAGATCGTCAGGAAGATCCCCTGGAGCAGGGGGAAGTCGTCCGAGGTGACCGCGTTGTACAGCGTGAGCCCGATGCCGGGATAGGAGAAGACGATCTCCATCACGAGCGCGCCCGCCACGACAAACCCGAGCGAGAGCGCGAACCCGGCGAGGTTCGGCAGGATCGCGTTGCGGGCGGCGTAGGTGAACATGACCCGCCGTGGCGAGAGCCCCTTGGCCTGCGCGACCAGCACATAGTCCTCGGCGATCGTCGTGATCATCACGTTGCGCATCTGGAGCATCCAGCCGGCCATCGAGGTGATCACGATCGTCAGCGCCGGCAGGATCGAGTGGTAGATCGCGCTCGAGATGAAGGGCCAGTCCCAGCCGGGCGACAGGCCGAGGCTGTAGCCCTGCCCGAATGGGAAGAGGCCCCAGCTGACCGCGAACAGCTGAATCACGACCAGGGCGAGGAAGAAGTAGGGCGTCGCCTGCAGGAACGTGAACGCGGGCAGCGCGCGGTCGAGCCAGCCGCCCCGCCGCCACGCCGAGAGGATCCCGAGCAGCGTCCCGAGGGCGAAGGCGATGATCGTCGCGCTGCCCACGAGGATCAGCGTCCACGGCAGCGTCTGCGCGATCACCGTCGTGACCTTGGCGGGATACAGGTTGACCGACAGCCCGAGGTTGCCGTGGGCCAGGTTGCCGAGGTACGTGAAGTACTGGCTGATCACGCTGCCGTGGGTGTGGGTGCCGAACTCGGCCTCGAGGGCCTTGAGCGAGTTCGCGTCGAGCGTCGGGTACTTCGCGAGCAGCGTGTCGACCGCGTTGCCGGGCATCACCCGCGGGATCGCGAAGTTGACGGTGATCGCGACCCACGCCGCGACGGCGTAAAACGCCAATCGCCGGGTGATAAACCACATCGTCTCGCTCCTCGTCTCTCGCTCTCGTGTAAACGCTACCGGAAAAGTTTCGAGCCTGTCAAGACTGTTTTTTGTGTGAATTTCTCGGGTATTGTGTGGGCGACGCGAATCGCCATTGCTTGTAACGTTTCGGAAATTGTGATTCAATCCGCCGTATGAGTTCCACGCCTCGTCTGGAAAATGGCCGCACCAGCCGGTTGACGATCCGCCAGGTCGCGGACCTCGCGGGCGTCTCCACGGCGACCGTGTCGCGCGTGATCAATGGGCGCGCCGAGGTGTCCGAGCGGGCGCGGGAGGCGGTTCTGCGGGTGGTCCGAGAGCACGGCTACAGCACCAACCGCACCGCGCGGGGGCTGTCGGCGGGGCGGACCGGCCTTGTCGGCGTGACCACGCCGGTCGTCCATCACTCCTACTTCGCGGTGATCCTCGACGGCGCCGGCGAGGCGCTATACGAGCAGGACATGCGGATGGTCCTGTGCCGGACCCACCACGAACACGATCGCGAGGTCTCGCTGCTCGAGCGCCTGATGCAGGGCACGACCGACGGCGCGCTGCTGATCCTCCCCGAGGAGTCCCCCGAGGAGCTCGCTGCCCTCCACGACCACGGCTACCGGTTCGTGATCGCCGATCCGCTCCGGCCGCTCGACGAGCGCGTTCCCACCGTTTCGGCCGCGCATTCATCCGGGGCGAGCGAGGCCGTCGAGCACCTGCTGGAACTAGGGCACCGACGGATCGCGGCGATCACGGGACCGCGCGGATGGATCGCGACCGAGGAGCGGCTGCGCGGCTACCGCGGCGCGCTCGCGGCCGCGGGCGTGATGCCAGACCCCGAGCTCGTAGTCGAATCGAACTTCCACGCCGAGGGCGGCGTCGAGGCTGCCCTGTCGCTGCTCGACCGGCCCGACCCGCCGACCGCGATCTTCGCCTTCAACGACATGCTCGCGATCGGGGTGATGCAGGCGGCCCGTCGGCGCGGCGTTCAGATCCCCGAGCAGCTGTCGGTGGTCGGATTCGACGACACGTTCGAGGCCTCGATCGTCACACCACCGCTGACCACGGTCCGCCAGCCGCTCGCTGAGATGGGGCGGATGGCCGTGAACCTGCTCGTCCGCCAGCTTCAGAACCAGCGGATCGAGGCGCTCCACGTCCAGCTCGAGACCAAGCTGATCGTGCGCGAGTCGACAGCGCCGGCTGTTCGCTAGCCCGGGCTGACAGCGCTCGCTCGGGCGCTTTCGACATCCCCAGCGCGCGGTCGCGTGCAATTAGTTGAGCAATCTGGACGCGATCTAGCGCTTAATCAACGTCCCAGGCGGGCATGACGATACCCGAGCGACAATGCGGCGGGTCACCTGGGAAGGCGAGGAGTTGGTGTCGCATCACCGTCGGTGGTCGCTGTCCGCGCTGGGCGGCGGGTCGACGCGGGCAGTGGCGTTTGGGTTCGCGTGTGCGCTGCTGGCCGCGCTGGCTACGATCGTTCTCGGCGCGTCCGCCGGCGCCGCCGCGCCGGGGCGCCTGGCCCTCGCGGCGTCGATACGTAATCAGCCGTTGAGCAACCTCGAGCGCAAGTCCCCTCCGGCGCCACCGCTGGTCTTCGGCATCTATCCGGGCGGCGCCGCCGGCACGGTCGGCCCGAGCGGCCCGGTGGCGCCGGAGAATCCGGCGCTGCGAATGGCCGCGGTCGAGCAGCTGCGCCCAGCGGGACGGCCGTTCGTACTGCACCTTTACGCGTCCTACACCGGAGCGGACGGATGGTCGGCCGCCCAGCAGGTCGGCCAGGAGCTCGAGCAGTACGGGCGCGCCGGCCTCCAGACAGAGCTCGTTCTCGCCTACCGCCCGGCCGGCGGCGGGTCGCCCGCGGATGTCGGCGGGTTCGTCGAGTTCGCGCGCGAGGCGGTCCGCGCCCTCGGAGGGACGCCCGGCTTCGTATCGCTCCAGGTCACGAACGAGGCCAATCAGGGTGGTTCGCCGAATACTTCGGACGGCTACTACGCCGGCGCCAAGGACGCGCTGATCGACGGCGTGATCGCGGCCAAGGGCGAGACGCGCAAGGACGGCTTCGGCCAGGTCAAGGTCGGGTTCAACTGGGCGTACGCCACCGACGGGGGCGAGCGCGCGTTCTGGCGCTACCTCGGTCAGCGTGGCGGCCGGCGGTTCGTGGATGATCTCGACTGGGTCGGGCTCGACGTCTATCCCGGCACGTGGGGGGCGGCGCTCGGCGGGCGCGGGCTCGCGGCCGAGACGACGAGCTTCGTCGACGGCGCGCTCCGCGCGTTGCGAGTCACCTACATGCCGCTCGCGGGCATCCCGCACACGGTGCCGCTGCGGGTGTCCGAGACCGGCTACCCGACCGGACCCGGGCGCACCGACGCCATGCAGGTCACGGTCATGAAGGCCGAGGTCCACGCGGTCTACCACGCCCGCGCCGCGTACAACATCACGGGATTCCAGTGGTTCGACCTGCGCGACGCCGACTCTTCGAGCTCGAGCTTCGAGAGCCAGTACGGGCTCATGCGCGACGACTACTCGCCCAAGCCGGCGTTCGGCGCCTACCGCGCGCTGGTGGCGAGCCTGTCTAATTGACGCGCTTGGCCCGAGCGCCGGCGGCGAAGGCGCGCTCGGCCGACGGCGAGCTGTCGATCCGCCAGTTCGCCTCCTTGACGACGTTGAACCAGATCATGCTGGTCACGTAAGGACGGGCCGCCAGGTAGGCCCACATCTGCCGGATCCACTGTGCCTTGCTTCCACCCTTCTCGGCGGTGGCGGTCTCTGCGAGCTGGATCGGCAGGCCCGGCTCGAGCGCGTGCAACCGGTCGACCGCCTGGCCGCAGCCCTGGGCGAAGCTCTTCCAGCCGCGGGCGAACAACGGTTTGCCCCCGTTCTGACAGGTTGTGGCCAGCACGTTGACGTAGGCGGTGCCCGGGAACTGGGCGGTCGACCTCGCGAACGCCGGGCTCCAGACCCACTTCACGTTGGTCGCGCCCGCGGCGCTCGAAGATGTGGTGGACGTGGCGCCAGGCCTGGACGAACTGGCCGGGGTGGTTGCCGTTGGCGTAGTCGTCCCACGGGAACCAGTTGCCGTCCATCTCCTGGGCGAAGCGCAGCCGGACCGGGTGCTTGCCAGTGCGCGCAGCGCTCGTGCCCAGGTCCGGATGTACGACGTCGAACTTGCCGTCGATGATGTTGCGCAAGCGCGTAGCGCGGCTGCGGGGTGTAAAGGGCCTTGCTCGCGTCCCACGGCTCCCAGGTGATCTCGGGGATGCTCCCGCGGCGCTCGATCGCGTTCAGCTGCGGATGTGAGCGGTCGCGCGTTGTGCTGCCAGTCCGCGTACCACATGACGATCGCGGCATGTTTGCCGGCGTCGCGCTCGAACGTGTCGACCGTGCTCAGGTCGGACGACCCCCACGATTGCCACCAATTGCGCGCCAAGGGGCCGGTGGTGACACCGAGGTCGAGCTTTCCGGCGGTCCCCACCGCCGGCTTACCCGGCACCGCCGCCGCCGACGCGGACGAGGCTTGTCGATGATGCCCTGCTGGTAAGCGAACAGAGTGAGTGTCGCCATCAGCACGAGCAGCGATGTGGCCGCGGCTCTCATGTCACGCCGCCGTCATCGCGTGGACCGCCTGATGTCCGAAGTGCGCCACTGACACTCCGAGCACCACCACCAGGCCGACGAGCGCGAGCACGATCAAGGCGCGCGAGCGCACGGCCGCATGCGCAGCGCGCTGCGGTCGGACGCGATCTGCTTGATGTCCATGCCGAGCGTCGTCGCGAGCACCGCGGCGCCCATCAGCGCGTTCGCGAGCGCGAGCCCGTAGTAGCCGCGGATCAGGCCGCTGCCGGCGTTCGCGTCGAACAGCCAAACCGCCACGAGCGGGAACGCGGCGAGCACGATGTACGGGGCGTAGATGCTGATCGCGCGCGGCCCGCCATCGGCCGTCTTCCCCTTGGGCGTGATCATGTAGGAGCGCTTGATCCGGAGCACGACGTTGATCGAGCGCCCACAGCACGACGGGCCACCGCGCCGTCTGCAGCACGATCCCGCGCCAGGACAGCCTCACTCCGCCCGGCTGGAACCACCTGCGCGATTCGCACCACATCAGCGTCGAGATCAGCATCACGGGCAGGAAATACAGGAGGAACCGCCCGATCGGCACCGACGCGATCGGCTCGTTGACCAACAGCGCGACCGCCGGCAGCGCCCACAAGACCGCGAGCGAGATCGACCACAGCGTGTACCAGCTCTGGCAGAACAGGAACTGGAGCGCCTGACCGCGGGTGTAGCGGCGAATCAGTCGCGGGGTGTGACCGAAGAAGATCTGGATCATCGAATACGCCCACGCGAACTGCTGGCGCAGGTAGGTCGCGAGGTCGTGGGGGCCGTCGCCGATGGCGATCAGGTCCGGAACGAACACACCGGTGTAACCGTGGGCGGCGAGCACCACGGTGTCGAGGTGATCCTCGGCGCGGGTGGGTTGGAACCCGCCGATCTCGCCTGGATCGCGGCAGTGCGATACGGCGGTGTGCGAGCCGATGATGAACGGGCTGCCGGTCGCGCCGTAGAACCCCATCTGCAACGGACCCTGGAAGATCAGGTCCTGCTCGGCGAGCCCGCGGGCGGTCCAGTTATCGAGATTGCCGCACACGCTCGGCGCTTGCACCCAAGCGACCTTCTCGGTCCTGAAGTACCCGAGCACGCGGTCGAGGTAGTCGGGGCGGGGGCGATGGTCGATGTCGAATTGGACGAACACCTCGTAGTCGAGCACCGCGTTCCTGGACATGATCGAGCCACGCGTTGACGTTTCCGGCCTTGGTCTTGGCCTGAAACGGCGGCGACGGCTGATTCCAGCGCTCGATCGCCGCCGGGTGAAGTAGTGAACGCCGTACATCCTGCGCGAGCGCGCGAACCTCGTCCGAGGCGCCCTCGTCGAGGATCCAGCTGTCATGGGAATAGTCGACGTTCCCGAGCGCGACGAGCTGGCCCTCGATCACGTCGAGCGACTCACTCGAGGGGACGCACAGCGTGATCATCGCCACGCGCATGTCCGCCCGCAGGCTTGACCTCCACTGGCCGCTTCATCTTGCGCACGAACCGCCAGAACACCGTCGGCAGCAGCGTCGTCTGGTAGAAGAGCGCGACCGTCTCCGCCCAGTAGAGCCACGGGGTGCTGTGGTCGGTGTGATGCAGCCACCAGCCCCAGAACGCCAGGTTGACCGCCAGCCACAGCAGCGCGATCGCCCAATACCGCACCCGGTCGGTCGGAGACAGTGCACTCACCTTGGAGTGGCGAAACTCCGCGGCCGGCGTGGTCACGAGCGGCGTGGTCGCGAGGGCGTGGTCGCGAGCGGCGTGGTTGCGAGCGGCGTGGTCGCGACGGGCGTGGTTGCGAGCGGCGTGGTTGCGAGCGGCGTGGTCGCGACGGGCGTGTTCGCGATCGGCGTGGTTAGGTCGGTGCCCGGCGCTGCTTGCGGCGGGCACGGCGCCACCGCCTTCGAGCACTGCTCGCACTCGTGGTTTCTGCCGACGGTTCGAAGCCGTCGGATACCGCGCGGGCATTCGCAGCCCGCGACATCTGATCGCATGTAGGTCCCGTCTTGAGGTCGTCGCGCCCTACCGCACCGCGTGATGTCCCGGCGACGAACTGCTCACCGGGCCTGGCTATTCGCCACCCGCTGAATACAGTGGCAGCGAAGAATGAAAGCTTCCGAAGAGGTCTCGGCCGGTGTGACCACCCTCACACTCCTCGAGCGCGCACCGGCCCAAAAACGTGGACCGCGGGCGATTGGGCGCTCTAAGTCGAGCCTGGTCGAGAAACGTGACTCATTTTCGCGTTTCTCGACTACCCTCCGTCGGCCACCACGTGAGAGCAGCTCGTCGCCGAGCCCGCTGATCGCCACCGAGTCGCCGTATTCGTCGCCTTGGCCCGACGCGGCCGGATCCGACAGCTCGCGCGCGAATCGCGCGACTCGCGCGCGTCGCCGTCACCGCCCTCGCTCACTCCGCCTTCACCGCCGAATCTCTCGAATTCCTCGAGCTCGCGAATGACGCTGTCAGTGTGGGCCCGCGCCAGTCCAGGTCCGGTCGGCGGCGTGTGTCAGGAGCGACCGGACGACGCGCTGGTGGCGAGCCGTGATCGCCGCCCAGAGAACGCGAGCGGCCGGATTGGTCTGCTGGATGAGCGTCGCGAACAGCAGACCGTCGGGCTCGCTTCGGAACAGCAACTCGGCGCGAAGCCCGAGCCACGAGTCCGCCGCGAGGAGGACGACGGCGGGATCGCTGTATTTCACCTTCCAGCCGAGCACGCGGCGTGAAGACCACGGTGGCCCGAGCTTCAGTCCGAGCGCGATCCACCCCAGCCACAGACCCCGGCGTACGCTCATCGGAGCATCCTGGACCACGGCACGGACCCACTGCGTCGCCGATTGCGGGACCCCGGCAGTAACGGCGAACGCGTCCTCGTAGTCGATCCGGGTCAGGGTGCTGAGCGCCCGTGCGTCTTGCGGCAGAGCAATCTGGGTCACGGTGCGCGTCGTCGGGCGAGGCTGTCGTGTTGCGGTCATCGCATTCACTCCATATATACAGGACTGTATGTATGGAGACTAGGCATTATCGAGGGCGATGTCAATCCCGCTGCCGATGCCGTAGGCACGATGCCGCCGCCGACCAGGACTCCGCGTGCCGCATGGATCGAGGCCGGGCTGCGCGCACTGGCCGAGGGCGGCGGCCCCGACGCCGTGCGGGTGGATGTGTTGGCCAAGTCCTCTCGGGGTCACGCGGGGTGGCTTCTACGGTCAGTTCAGGGACCGAGGCGCTCTGCTCGAGGCGATGCTCGACACGTGGGAGCGAGCGGCGACCGACGAGGTTCTGGAGCAGGTGGAGCGTCGGGGTGGCGACGCCCGCGCGAAAGTGCGGCGGGCGGGTGCGCTCACGTTCAGTGACGAGCTCCTGCCGATCGACCTGGCGATCCGCGATTGGGCACGGCACGATCCCGCCGTCGCCGCGCGCCTACGCCGGGTCGACAACCGGCGGATGGAATACCTGCGGCAGCTGTTCGGGTCACTGTCCGCCGACGAACAGGAGGTCGAAGGCCGCGCGGTGCTCGCGTTCTCGCTCGCGATCGGCTACCACTTCATCGCCGCCGACCACGGCGCCCGCAGCCGCGACGACGCGCTCGAGCTCGCTGTCCGGCAGCTGCTTGCCTGAACCCGTTCGGTCAGGAGCGGCCTGCATCCGGCAGTAGCGCGTCGATGAGGGCCTCGAGGTCGGCTCGATACGTGTCGCGGTCATGCGCGGCCGTCCAGGCCGAGGCGGCCGCCGCCAGCATGGGGTAGCGCCCGGGATCGGGGGCGCCGCGCAGCTCCTGCTGCTGGCTACGGGACTCCGAGCTCGCGCCGGCCCACACGAGCAGCGAGCCGAGCGTGAAGTTCCACATCAGACGGTACGCCCGCACCGCCGCCTCGATCGACAGCCCCGCGTCGCGCAGCGCCGCGTGGATCTCCTCGATCGCGCCGAGCACTGACGGCGCCATCATCCGGCGGCGCGCCAGCACCTCGGGGACCCAGGGGCGCTCGGCGAGACCGTCGTAGATCGTCGACCACAGCACCAGCATCGCGCCCTTCGGGTCGGGCGGGCGGGGCGGGTATACGAGCCGCGCTGCGAGGCGGTCGACCAGCACCATCAACAGCTCGTCCTTGCTGCCGACGTACCGGTACGGCGCCATCGCGGACACGCCGAGCTCGCTCGCGAGCCGTCGCATCGTCAAAGCCTCGACGCCCTCGGCGTCGAGCAGCCCGAGCGCCGTGTCGAGCACGGCTTCGCGGTCGATCGTCGGCGGGCGACCGCGGGAGCGATGGTCCGACCGATCGCCCGGCGACCGGCTCGACGAACTCTCTCTAGATGACTTTGCAGACATTTGCTGTACATGTATATTAATCCGCATGGCACACGGAACCCCCACACTCGCAACCGGCAAGATCTGCTACCTCGAGATCCCCGCGACGGACATCGAACGCTCCTCGAGCTTCTACCGCGACGCGTTCGGCTGGGAGCTGCGCACCCGCGGCGACGGCGCGATCGCATTCGACGACGCGGTCAAGGAGGTGAGCGGTTCGTGGGTCACCGGCCGGCCGCCATCGACCGAGCCCGGGATCATGGTCCACGTCATGGTCGCCGACCTCGAGGGAGCGCTCGCGGCCGTCCGGACCGCCGGCGGCGAGGTGCTGAACGAAGACGCGGAGCCCGGCGAGCGCGTGGCGCACATCCGCGACCCGGCCGGCAACGTGATCGGGGTCTACGAGGAGCCGGGCCTGGCGGAACGCGAACGGACCGTCAGACCTGTACCCGAGCATCTCCACACGGTCACGCCGCGGCTCGCGCTGAGCGACGCCGCGGCCGGGATCGAGTTCTACAAGGCCGCGTTCGATGCCAGGGAGCTAGGCGAGCGCTACCACATGCCTGACGGTACGCTCGTCCACGCGGAGTTGCTGATCGGCGACTCCGTGGTGATGGTCAAGGACGCCCAGGACGACGACTTCACCGCGCTGCTGTGCACGTATTGGCCTGACGTCGACGCCGCCTGGGATCGCGCCGTTCGCGCCGGCGCCGAGGTCGTCTACCCCATTGCCGACCACTTCTACGGCGAGCGCGGCGGCCGCGTCGCCGATCCGTTCGGCAACCAGTGGATGCTGTCGGCCCGGATCGAGACCCTCACGCCGGCCGAGGTCATCGCGCGGGAGCAGGCGTAGACGCCGAGGGGGCGGCGGGTCTCAGCCGAAGTCGGCGGCGGTGATCCCGTTCGCGCGATCCCGGTCGAATATGGTTCGTCGCGTGGAAGAGGGCACGAGCACGACGCGGCTGGACCCGGACGTCGGTGAGCGGTTTCTGCCGCTGCGCCGGCAACTCGGGGTGAGCTCGTTCGGGATGAACCAGATCGTGCTCGAGCCCGGGCAGCGCGGCCGGATCCACCGGCACCGCCACCAGGAGGAGGTGTACCTGGTGCTCGAAGGTCGGCTCACGCTGCATAATCGAGTCCGAGGCGACCGAGCTCGGCGAAGGGGAGCTGATCCGGGTGGCGCCGCAGGTCCGGCGCCAGCTCGTCAACCTCGGACCCGGCCGCGTGGTGCTGCTGGCGGTCGGTGGCGCGGCCGAGCATCAGGGGCGCGACGGCGAGGCGTTTACCTCGTGGGACGACCACAGTCCCACGAGTCCGCAGGAGATGCCGATGCCTCCGGACCTCGATCCGGGCGAGCTCCGCACGCGCCTGAATGCACCCGACCGCGGCACGGTTTCAGCAGCGGCTGCACGAGCGCGGCCTTGACGTCGAGGTGCAGGTGCTGCCCGACTCAACCCGGACGGCCGGCGAGGCGGCCGCGGCGGTGGGATGCGAGGTCGGGCAGATCGTCAAGTCACTCGTGTTCATGCGCGACGGCGAGCCCGTGATGGTGCTGTGCGCCGGCGACCGGCGCGTCGCCGCCGAACGGCTCGGGCTCCGCGCGGCGAACGCTGACGAGGCGCGCGCCGCCACCGGGTTCTCGATCGGCGGGATCCCGCCGATCGGCCACGACCAGCCGCTCGAGACGCTGATCGACGAGTCGCTGCGGCGCTTTGCCACGGTGTGGTGCGCGGCCGGGACGCCGCACGCGGTGTTCGAGGCGGACATCGACGTGCTGATCGGCGCGATTTCCGGTGGCGCGGTGGTGGAGGTATCGTAGGCTCATGGCCGAGTTCCCGGCCCCGAGCGAGGGGTTCGTGCTCACCCACTTCATCGTCGTCCAGCGACGTCGAGCGTTCGCGCCGGTTCTACAGCGACGTGCTCGGCGGCGAGGTGGTGACTGGACGGCGAGCCGTCGATCGTCGCGCTCGCGAACGGCTGGATCATCATCAACGTCGGCGGCGGGCCGACCGACGACAAGCCGACGGTCACGCTCGAGCCCCCGCAGCGACCCGAACCGGACGAGTCAGCTTCCTCAACATCCGCGTCGCGGACATCGAGGCGATCTACGCAGACTGGAGTGCGCGGGGCGCCGAGTTCCTCACGCCGCCGAAGGAGCACGGACGCGAGATCCGCTGCTACATCCGCGACCCGGACGGCCACCTGATCGAGGTCGGCCAGTCGACCGCTCGGCGGTAGGCGGGGCGCAAGCGGAAGTCAGCGCAGCCGCTCGACGAGCTCGGGCGTGATCTCGTCGAGGCTGTCGACGCGCGCCGCCGCGAGCGCGAGCGCGTCCTCATCGGGCGGGTAGTGCTCGTTGGGATACGCGATCACGGCCATGCCGGCGGCCGCGGCCGAGCGCAGGCCGTTGCTCGAATCCTCGACCGCCACGCATCGATCCGCCGGCCACGCCCAGCCGCCGCGCGGCCTCGAGGTACACGTCGGGCGCGGGCTTGCCGTGCTCGACCTCATCGGAGGAGAGCGTGGCGTCGAACTCGCGCGTCAGTCCGGCGACGTCGAGCGCCAGATCGATGATCTCTCGGTTCGCCGAGGAGGCCAGCGCCAACGGCCAACGGCGGTGGAGACGGCGGACGACGTCGACCGCGCCCGGTAGCAGCGGCAGGTGCTCGCGGTAGTGCCGCTCCATCCGCTCGACGACTGCGCGGTCGATCTCATCCACGTCTCGGTGCACTCCGAGCGCGTCGCGCAGGTACACCGACCATTCGCGCGAGCTCATGCCCATCATCGCCCGCGGGGCGTCCTCGCGCCAGTGACCGCCGGCCTCGCGGACGAACTCCTCCTTGGACTGGTTCCACAGCTGCTCGGAGTCGAGCAGAACCCCGTCCATGTCAAAAACCACCGCGTCGGGCATGATCGGTCAGCGGTTGTAGCAGAGCCCCGGGTGGCCGTCTCGCTCGAGGCGGCCGGCCTCGCTGGCATGGCCGCCACCACGAGCCCGTCGGTGGCGGTCATCGCACTCGTGGTCATGGCCGTGGGCCAGGGCCTCGCGGTCCCATCGCTCGGCCTGCTCGCGCTCGCGTCTGTGCCGCCGAGCCGGCACGGTCGGACGGCCGGCGCGTTCTTCGCCTACTTCGACGCCGGCGTCGGCCTGGGCGGCCCAGTCGTCGGGCTTGCCGCCCGGGCCGACGACCCGACCGGCGGGCTGTTCGCGGCGGCCGGCGCCGTGCTCGCGGCCGCGCCCGTCGCGTTGCTCGCCCGCGCCCGGCCGCAGGCGCGCGAGCGCCGGCGCGCCTGCTCGCCCGCGCGAGCGCCGGCGCGCCTGCTCGCGGCTTGAGCACGGCCGGGCGCGGGGATAGCGTGTCGCGCGCGGCAAGGAACCAAGCGAATCCAGGACGCCGCGATCGAGGGAGGGACGGAGCCGGTCAACGGATGGATCGCGCTCGTCCTCTACATCGTCATCGGTCCCGCTTTCTGGGCCTACCTTCAGGCGTCGCTGAACGAACTGTGGAACGCGAACGCGATTACTTGAGCATTCCTCGCGCGGCCGACGTCCATGCCGCGGTCACGTCACGGATCCACTTCGCCTGCGTCGTGGCGAGCGAGGACACCCACTCGACGTCGCTCTTGCCCGGTCCACGCTCGAGCGAGCTGGCGATCGCCTTGAGCGCCTTCTCGTAAGCAGTCAGCGTCGCCTCGCCGGCGGACTTGCTCTCGTCGATGATGCGCTCGTTCAGCTTGCGGACGCGCTGGGCGACGGCCTCGAGGCGCGGATCGGCCGAAGCGGCGTTCGACCGGGCGCTGCCCTTGCTCGCGCTGGCCTTGCTGGCGCTGCTCTTGCTGGCGCTGCTCCGCGCCGACGTGCTCTTCCGCGTCGTCGTGCGCTTGGCGCCCGTTGACTTATTGGCGCTCGAGCGTTTCGTTTGACTGCGGCGCGGCGTGCTGCCGGAGCTCGAACCGCTGCTTCTGGCCTGGGGCACGGCTTCCTCCTAGTGGTGTTGGGATCGAGGTGCGACGGCGACAAGCTAGCGCCTCGCCCGGGCGACGCGCGCCAGCCGCCGTGCATGACGGAACGGCTCGGGCGTACGCTGACCGAGCGCGCACGACAGAACGACGTCGATTGCCACCTCGAGAGTCGTGCGCCAGCCGGCATGGACGGCGACCGGTCGAGCGCCGGTCCTGGTCCTCAGCCACGCTCCCACGCGCCCGGAGTCGAGTGACAGCCAAGAGCGAGCGCCGCGGACGTCGTCGGGCCAGTCGCCGTGCGCGAGCAGCGGTCGGTGAGTGACGCCGATGGTCGGCAGGCCAAGGACCGCGCCGAGCTGGAGCGCGAGGCCGGCGCGGCGCGGATGGTCAGCACCGGTGGCGTCGACGAGCAGCACGTCGGGCGTTACGGCGAGCGCGCGTACCGCGGCTTCGAGGCATGGACCCTCGCGCAGCGCGAGCAGGCCGGGTTCGTAGGGACCGGCGGCCTCGCCGAGGACGGTCGCCTCCGCGAGCACCTGCCGGTGTCGCAGGACGGCCGCGGCCGCCCACGCGGGGTCGCCGCGCGCGCCGGCGCCGGTCTGCCCGCGCGGGAAGATGACGACGGCGGCGCCGACCGCGGGTTGGGGGGTGCGGGGACGCAGGGTTCGGGGTGCCCGGGTTCGGGGTGCCTGGGATCGGGACGCATGGGATCGCTGCGTTCGGCGACGGCCGCGGCCAGGGCGTACTGGGCGTCGATCAGTTCAGCAGCGGAGGTCGGCCACGGCGTCACGCGATCGCAGCGACCGACGGCGCGGCGACCGAAGGCGCGGCCAGCGCGCGCGGTGGCGCGGTGGTCGAGCGGACCACCAGCGACGGCTCGATCAGGCGGACCTCGTTAGGCCGGCGGTTGTCGATCCGGTCGAGCAACAGCTCGAGCGCGAGTCTGCCCATCTCCGTGCGGGGCTGATCGACGGTCGTCAGCGATACGTGCGCGAGGTGCGCGATCGAGATGTTGTCGTAGCCGACGATCGACACATCGCCGGGGACATCGACTCCGGCGCGATCGAAGCCGCCGAGCAGCCCCGCTGCGACCATGTCGTTGGCGGCGAAGATCGCGGTCGGGAGCTCGCGCCGGTCGAGCAGCTCGTCGGCGGCGTTGACCCCCGCCTCCTCGGTGAAGTCGCCGGGGATCACCAGCGAGTGCCGCCCGAGCGCGTGCGCGCGCATTCCCCGCAGATAGGCCGAGCGGCGCTGCGGTCCCCCGGCGCCGCTGCCGCCGTCGACGTGCGCGATCCGCTCGTGTCCGAGCGCGACGAGGTGATCGAGCACCAGCCCGGTCCCGTGCGCCTCGTTGATCAGCACGACGTCGACGTCGACGTTGCGCAAGCCGCGCCCGACCATGACGAGCGGGGCCTCGGCCGCCGCGGCCGCGATGTCGGCGGCGGGCATGCGCGGGCTGACCAGGATGAGCCCGCTGACCCGGTGCTCGAGCAGCGCGGCGAGCGCGGCGCGCTCGCGCCGGGACGACCGGCCGCCGGCCGCGAGCAGCAACTGGTAGCCCGCCTCCGAGGCCAGCTCCTCAACGCCGCCCGCGATCTCGGCGAAGAACGGGTTGCGGAGGTCGTCGAGGATCACGCCGACCGTCTTGGTCCGGCGGCTGGCCAGGCTGCGGGCCATGGCGTTCGGCCGGTAGCCGAGCCGCGACGCCGCGTCGAGCACGCGCCGGCGGCGCTCGTCGCTGACGTTGGGCCGCTCCCGCATCACCAGCGACACGAGTGCGCGCGACACTCCGGCCTCCCGCGCCACGTCCTCCATCGTCGGTGCCCGGCGGGAGGAGGGATGGGTCGCGGGGCGGCGCGCTGGGGCTGACATTTCGCGCGGACCATACTTAGAGCGCGACAACATTGCAATCGTGTTATCGCGCTCTAACGCGTGCAGGGCCTGGCGAGAGCGTTTCGCCCGTGGCCTTGACTTCACAACGAGCCACGGGATATAGTCGCCCGACTCGGCTGTTAGAGCGCTCTAATCGCGACAACCGGTTAACGCGGTCTACGGCACCGGGAGAGAGGAAGACCACCGACATGCAAGAAGCGCACGCGCAGGCGACCGGCGCGATGCGGAGAATCGACGATCGGCTTGCCGGCGCCCCAATTTCTTGGGGGGCGTGCGAGGTCCCCGGCTGGGGCATCATGCCCGCGGCCGATCGTGTGCTCGCCGAGATGGCGGCGCTCGGGCTGAAGGGAACGGAGCTCGGCGCCCCCGGCTTTCTCCCCGACGACCCCGCGAGCATCGACGAGCTGTTGACGCGTAACGGCCTCAAGCTCGTCGGCGGCTTCGTCGCGCTCGTCGTGCACGAACCGGATCTGGGTGGGACGATCGAGGAGGCACGGAAGGCCGCGAGTTTGATCGCCCAGGCCGGCGGCCAGATGTTCGTCGTCGGCGTGGTCCAGGACTTGCAGTGGAGCGCGCCCGAGGAGCTCGACGACGACGGCTGGACGCGGCTCGCTCGTAACCTGAGCGAGGTCGACGCTCTGGTCGCCGATCAGGGCCTGACCTTGGCCCTGCACCCGCACGCGGGCACTTTGATCGAGACCGCTGAGCAGATCGAGCGGGCGATCGAGACCGTCGACGTCGCGTGGTGCCTGGATACGGGGCACCTGACGATCGGCGGGGCGGACCCGGTCGAGTTTGCGACTCGACACGGCGACCGCGTCGCGCACGTCCACCTCAAGGACGTCGACGCGAACATCGCGGCCGACTTCAGAGCGGGTCGGCGCTCGCTGGTGGATGCCACGCGCAACGGTCTGTTCCTCCCACTAGGCAAAGGCGACGCAAGGATCGCCGAGGTCATGGGCGCCTTGCAAGCGCATGGGTACGACCGTTGGCTCGTACTCGAGCAGGACACCGCCATCACCGGGGATGAGCCGACGGTGGCAGGCGGTCCGATGCGCGACGCTCGCGAGAGCATCGCCTTCCTTCACCACACGGCTCGGACGACGGAGGAGATCAATCGATGAGACGACTCTCTCGCACTATCGGCATCGTCGCCGCCGTGGCCGTCGCGGCCCTGCTGGTGGCGGCGTGCGGTAGCAACAGCTCGAGCAGCAACGCGAGCAAGAGCGGCACGACGACCAGCGCCGTGAACATCGCGGCGAGCGGGAAGCCATGCACGTACAAGTTCGCGCTGATCACCCACGGTGACAACGGCAGCTTCTGGAGCGTGGTGTACAAGGGCGCCAAGGACGCCGCCGCCGATCTCGGGTGCACGCTGACCGAGACGTACGGGTCGCAGCAGCAGGGCCAGGCGGAGCCCGACGACAACGCCGAGAATGCGCAGATCCAGGACGCGATCAACGCGAAGGTGAACGGCATGGCGGTATCCGACCACGACGCCTCGCTGATGAACCCGACGCTGGCCAAGGCGGCGGCCGCCGGCATCCCGGTGGTCCTGCTCAACGCGGGCTGTGACGACACCGACATCGCCGCCAGCAGCGCGATCACATGCGTGGGCCAGCCCGAGCAGCTCGCGGGCCAAGCTGCGGGCGCGTATTTCAAGAAGCTCGGCTCCACCAACGTCCTGTGCGTGATCCACCAGTCGGGTCAGAACCTGCTCGACCGGTGCAACGGGATCGCGATGGCGCTCGGGGTCGGTTCGCAGTGCAAGACCGGTAGTGCGCCCTCGAAGGGCCCCGGCTGCACCGAGCTGACGCTGTCCACGCCGAACGCGGCCTCGAACCCGCAGCAGGCGATCCAGCAGGTCACCGCGTACCTCCAGACGCACACGGGGATCAACGCGGTGATGACGCTCAACAACGCGATCGGGACGGCGCTGGTCACCAGTGCGCCGGCCAGCAAACCGAAGATCGCGACGTTCGACCTGAACTCCGGCGTCGAGCAGGACCTCAAGAACAACTCGATGGCGTTCGCGATCGATCAGCAGCAGTACCTCCAGGGCTACCTGCCGATCGTGTTCCTCTACCTCTACAACAAGGACAATGGTCAGAGTGTCGGCGGTGGCACCACCGTCGCCAGCGGGCCGCTGGTCGTGACCAGCGCGAACATCGGCAAGGTCGCCGCTGCGATCGCCGCGGGACAGGACTAACTCTCTCTCTCAAGACACACGAGCCACACCACGAAAAGGTCACCGGGCGGGAGTCGAACCCCGCCCGGTGGCGACCACCGGACTGAGATTCCCACTCGCCCACCGGACTGAGATTCCCACCGCCCACCACCATAAAAAGGGACCCATCCACCCACCCCCGCCACCATGAGTGCCACCTCACCTCCGATAGCAACGCCGCCCGGAGCGCCGGCGGCGCAAGACGAACGGCTGGCTTCGATCAGCCGACTGACCCGGACGCTCAGGCGACCCGAGCTCGGCTCGCTGCTCGCGGCAGTGTTCGTGTTCGTGTTGTTCGCGATCACCGATTCGAGCTCCAATCACCTGTGGCTGAAGCAGACCGGGATCGCCGCGTGGACCACCCAGGCGGCGTTCTTCGGGATCGTCGCGGTGCCGGTCGGCCTTTTGATGATCGGCGGCGAGTTCGACCTCTCGGCGGGCGTGATGACCGGCGTGACCGCGATCGTGATGGCGCTGCTCGTCGGCAAGTGGCACGTGAACACCTGGATCGCGATTCTCATAACGCTGGCGTTCGCGGTCGTGATCGGGCTGATCAACGGGTACATCGTCGTGCTGACGAAGCTTCCCAGCTTCATCGTGACGCTCGCGACGTTCTTCGTGTTACGCGGCGCGAGCACGGGCGGCGTGCTCCTGCTCAACAGCGGGAGCACGCAGATCACGGTCACGCAGGCGCACCCGCCGGGGCTGAGCAGCGCGAAGTCGATATTCGGCAGCTCGTTCTTCTCGAGCGGCTCGCTTCCGAGCGGCTACTCGACCGCGATCCTGTGGTTCATCGGTGTGACGATCGTCGGCACCTGGATCCTCAGCCGGACCGTGTTCGGGAACTGGATATTCGCCGTCGGCGGTGACCAGAACGCCTCGCGCAACACGGGCGTTCCCGTCAACCGCACGAAGGTCCTGTTGTTCGTGGGCACGGCGCTGGCGGCGGCGCTTGTCGGGATCATCTCGTTCACGCAGGCGTCCTCGGCTGTCTCCGAGCAGGGCGTCGGCTACGAGTTCTTCTACATCATCGCGGCGGTGGTCGGCGGCTGTCTGTTGACGGGTGGCTACGGCTCGGCGATCGGCGCCGCGCTCGGCGCATGCATCATCGGCATGGCGTTCGAAGGGGTGATCTACGCAGGCTGGGACAGTTCGTGGGACTTCGCGTTCCTCGGAGTGATCCTGTTCCTGGCGGTGATCGTCAACACACTGATTTACCGGCGGGCACTGAGGGCGCGGCGATGAGCGAACGGATCTCGAACATGAGCGAAACCGGTGCCGGCGACGCGCAGCAGAACGCCCCCACGGCGCCACCGCAAGCGAACGGAACGCCGGCGCTCGAGGTGCGCTCGGTGTCGAAGTACTTCGGGAGCGTCAACGCCCTCGAGGACATCAGCCTGGCGGTCTACGCCGGGCAGGTCACGTGCGTGCTCGGGGACAACGGAGCCGGCAAGTCGACGCTGATCAAGATCCTCTCTGGGGTGTACGCGCCGGACCAGGGTGAAGTGCTGTCCGAGGGTGAGGTGGTGAACTTCTCGACCCCGCGCGAGGCGCGGGCGCGGGGCATCGCCACCGTGTTCCAGGACCTCGCGACCGTGCCGCTGATGTCGGTGTGGCGCAACTTCTTCCTGGGCAACGAGCCGTCCCGCGGCCGGGGCCCAATCCAGCGGCTCGACATAAGAGGGGCCCAGCGGATCATGCGCGACGAGATGTCCAAGATGGGAATCGACGTGCGCGATCCGGACCAGACGGTGGGAACGCTGTCGGGTGGAGAACGTCAGGCAATGGCGATCGCGCGCGCGGTGTACTTCGGGGCGAAGGTCCTGATCCTCGACGAGCCGACCTCCGCGCTGGGGGTCCGCCAGTCAGGCATCGTGCTCAAGTATGTGGTGCAGGCGCGGGAGATGGGACGGGCGGTGATCTTCATCACCCACAACCCCCATCACGCCTATCCGGTCGGGGACCGGTTCGTGTTGCTCAAACGCGGGCGGATGTTCGGCTCCTACGCCAAGTCGGAGACATCGATCGCGGAGCTGACCTCGATGATGGCCGGCGGTGCCGAGCTCGAGGAGTTGAGCCACGAGCTCCGGCGCGCGGCCGACCCCGAGCTGAAGGAGGTCGCCAAGGAGCTGGCCGCGGAAGGCCAGGCGCCGGCCTAGAGCGATGGCGGGTGAGCTCGAGCTCCTGACGGTGGGCCGGATCAGCATCGACCTGTACTGCGAGCAGATCGGCGCTGACTGGGACGCGGCGGAGAGCTTCAGCAAGGCAGTCGGAGGCAGCCCGACCAACGTGGCGGTTGCCGCCGCCCGCCTCGGGCACCGCACGGCGGTGTTCACGAAGGTCGGCGAGGACCCCTTCGGCATCGTCGCCATAAACGAGCTCCGCGACTTCGGCGTTGACACACGGTTCGTCGGGGTCGAGCCCGGCACGGTCACGCCGCTCGCGTTTGCGGTGCTCGACCCACCCGAGGACCCGCAGCTGCTGTTCCGCCGCGACCCGCCGGTGCCCGATTTCCAATTGCGGCCGGGCGACGTCGATCCAGCGACCGTCGCCGACGTTCCGATCCTGTGGATCACGGCGAGCGCTCTCTCGCAGGAGCCGAGCGCCTCGACCGCCGAGGGCATGCTGCAAACCCGCGGCCGCCGGCGCCACACGATGCTCGATCTCGACTACCGCCGTACGTTCTGGCGCTCGCGCGAGGAGGCCTCCGCGCGGATCGGCGCCGCCGTCGACCACGCGACGATCGCGGTCGGAAACCGCCAGGAGTGCGCGGTAGCGGTGGGCACCGAGGACCCGCGCGAGGCCGCGGCCAGGCTGCGGGCAAAGGGAGTCGAGCTCGCGGTCGTAAAACTCGGCGGCGACGGGGTTCTGGTGTCCAGCGATCAGGGCGAGCGGCTGATCGAGCCTCCGCGGATCGCCGTGCTGTGCGGACTCGGGGCCGGCGACGCGTTCGGAGGCGCGCTCGCCCACGGGCTGCTCAAGGGGTGGCCGCACGAGCGCACGATCGCGTTCGCGAACGCGGCCGGCGGGATCGTCGCCTCGCGACTGCTGTGCTCGCAGGCGATGCCCTACGAACACGAGGTCGTCGAGTTGCTCGAAGGGTCGCCGGCATGAGCACGACGGCAAAACCGAAGACCGTGGCCGCGACTGAACCGACCCCCGCCCGCCCCGCCCGGCGGCGGATCGGCGTCGGCGTGATCGGGTTCGGCTGGCTCGGACAGGCTCATACGCGCTCGTTGCTGCGGATCCCGACGCTGTTCGAGCACCGCGCGTTCGATGTCGAGCTGGTCGCGTGCAGCGACGCGCTGCCGGCGCGGGTCGATCAGGCGGTTACCTCGTTCGGGTTCAAGCGCGCCTCGGCCGCGTGGGAGTTGGTGATCGAGGACCCCGATGTCGAAGTCGTATGGATCGCCGCTCCGAACATGGTGCACGTGCAGTTGGTCGAGGCCGCCGCGCAGGCGGGCAAGGCCGTCTTCTGTGAGAAGCCGGTCGGCGGCACGCCCGACCAGGTGGCTCGGGCCGCTCGGGCCGCTCGCACCGCCGGCGTGATCAGCGGGGTCGGCTACAACTACCGCTGGGCCCCGCTGGTGCGGTACGCGCGGGAGCTGATCGAGAGCGGCGAGCTCGGCGACATCACGAACTATCGCGGCCGGTTCTTCTCGATGTACGGGGCCGACCCGCTCGGCTTCAACTCCTGGCGGTTCCAGCTGGACCAGGCGGGGTACGGCGTCACCAGCGATCTGATGAGCCACTCGGTCGACCTCGCGCACATGCTCCTCGGGCCGATCGCGAAGCTGACGGGCACGCTCGAGACGAACATACGCGAGCGCCCCGCGCCCGGAGACGGGGCGAGCCATTACGGGCGGGGACGGCCAGACGATCCGCGGACGCCGGTGACCAACGAGGACTACGCGGCGATGCTGTGCACCTTCGCCTCTGGGGCGCGCGGCACGTTCGAGGTCAGCCGCACGCTGGTCGGCCCTGAGAGCGAGCACGCCTTCGACGCGTATGGGACCCGCGGCGCGGTCGGCTGGAACTTCGAGCGGCTGAACGAGCTGCGGCTATATCGCGCGACCGAGGACCGCGGGTCGGGCTACACGACGGTGCTGGGCGGCGACCGGTTCGGCCATCACGGCATATTCGTGCCGGGCAGTGGCAACACGATCGGCTTCGAGGACCTCGTCACGATCGAGGACTACGAGTTCTGCACGGCGCTCGCCGAGGGGCGGCCGTACGAGCCGAGCTTCGAGCAGGCGCTCGACTGGGCGTCGGTGCAAGCCGCGCTGCTGCGCTCGAACGAGAGCGGCGGCTGGGAGCCGGTGGTGTCGCTGCTCGACGAGGACGGAGCCGTCCGGTGACCGCGACGACCGCCGTCGCCCCGCTTCGGATCGGTGTGATCGGCGTCGGGCGGATCGGACGGATGCACGCGGAGCTCATCGCTCATCAGGTCCCGGGTGCGGCGGTCGGCGCGGTCTACGACGCCTACGAGCCGGCCGCCCGCGGCGTCGCCGCCGACCTGGGCGTGCCGGCGGCAGCGACCGTGGAGGAGATTTTCGACTCGGAACTCGACGCGGTCGCGATCTGCTCGAGCTCCGACAGCCACGTCGATCTCCTGATCGCGGCCGCGGAGGCGGGCAAGGCGGTGTTCTGCGAGAAGCCGGTATCGCTCGACTTATCCGAGGTCGATCGCGCGCTCGGCGCGATCGACGCTGCCGGCGTGCCGTTTCAGATCGGCTTCAACCGGCGGTTCGATCCGGCGCACGCGTCGGTCCGCGAGGCCGTGGCGTCGGGCGCGGTGGGGGAGCCGCACCTCGTGCGCATCTCGAGCCGCGACCCGGAGCCCCCGCCGCTCCGATACGTCAAGACGTCGGGCGGACTGTTCCTCGACATGATGATCCACGACTTCGACATGGCCCGGTTCGTGACCGGCAGCGACGTGGTCGAGGTGTTCGCCCGCGGCGCGCTCCGGATCGAGCCGTCGTTCGCCGAGGCCGACGACATCGACACTGCGCTGGTGACGCTCGTCCACGAGGACGGCTGCCTGACCGCGATCGACAACTCGCGGCGTGCCGCCTATGGCTACGACCAGCGCGTGGAGGTGTTCGGGTCGGCGGGAATGGCGATGTCCGAGAACCCGCGTGCGCACACCGGGAACGTACTGACGGCGGCCGGCGAGCGGCGGCCCCCGAACCCGTACTTCTTCCTCGAGCGGTACCTGCCGAGCTACATCCGCGAATGGGAGGCGTTCGTCGAAGCCGTTAAAACCGAGGCCACTCCGCCGGTTTCGACCAACGACGCGCGCGCCCCGCTGGTGATCGGGCTTGCGGCGAGGCGGTCGCTGCGAGAGGGTCGCCCCGTGCGCGTCGAGGAGGTGCGACCAACATGAGGATCTATCTGACGGGCGCGAGCGGCTTCGTCGGCTCGAACCTGGCGCACGTGTTCGCGCGTGAGCATGGCGAGGAGGTGGTGGCGCCGGGTCACGAGCACGTCGACCTGACCGACGAGCTGGTCGTACGCCGTTCGGTGCTCGCCACCCGGCCGGACGCGATCGTGCACGCGGCGATCTGGAACGACCCGGCGGCGCTCCGCACCGATCGCCGGCGCGCCTGGGACGAGTACGTAGTCGCCACCCGCAACGTCGTGGCGGCCGCCAACGCGGTCGACGCGCACCTGGTGCTGATCTCGACCGACTGGGTGTTCGACGGCACCCAAGCACCCGCGTCCGAGTCGGAGCCCCCCAACCCGATCAACACCTACGGCTTCCTCAAGGCATGCTCGGAGCTGATCGTCACCGAATCCGCCGCGCGCGGCGCAATCGCTCGGATCGCGGGCGTGCAGGGCATCCATCGCGCGCGGCCGCGCACGCCACGCGCCCAGGATGCCGGCTTTGGTTATCTGGTCCTGTCGCTGGTGGACGCGCTGCGGGGCGGCGAGCGATTCGCGGTCTGGGACGGACCCGGGCTCAACCTGCTGGCGACGCCCACGCTCGCGACCGACGCCGGCGAGCTCGTGTGGCGCGCGCTCACGCGTGAGGCCACGGGCATCCTTCACTGCTGCGGCGGCGAACACGTCGATCGGGTCGGCCTCGCGCACCGTGCGATCGAGGTGTTCGAGCTCGATCCGGACCTGCTCGACGTCGTTCCGCCTCCCGCCGACGTCGTCGCCGCGGGGGGCGTCCCGCGCGACACGCGGCTCGACGCCGGCGCCACCGAGCGTGCGCTCGGACTCGAACTGCCCGATCTGGACACGATGCTCCGGCGGCTGCGAGCCGAGGTGGAGTCATCATGGAGCCTGGCATGACTCGCCTAACCGTCGCCCAGGCGCTGGTGCGCTTCCTGGCCGCCCAGGAAACCGAGCGCGACGGGCGGCGCGAGCGCCTGATCGCCGGCTGCTTCGGGATCTTCGGCCACGGCAACGTCGCCGGCCTCGGCCAGGCGCTTCACCAGTACCGCGAGTTGCTGCCCTACCACCCCGCGCGCAACGAGCAGGGGATGGTGCACATCGCCGCCGGCTACGCGCGCCAGCGAAACCGGCTCGGGACGTTCGCGTGCACGACGTCGGTCGGGCCCGGCGCCACCAACATGGTGACGGGCGCGGCCCTCGCCACGATCAACCGGCTCCCGGTGCTGCTCCTGCCCGGCGACACGTTCGCGACGCGGACGCCGCACCCGGTGCTCCAGATGCTCGAGGTGCCGCACGACGCCACGGTGTCGGTCAACGACTGCTTCCGTCCGGTGTCACGCTTCTACGAGCGGGTCGAGCGGCCCGAGCAGCTGATCCCGGCCGCGTTCGAGGCGATGCGGGTATTGACCGATCCGGCCGAGACGGGTGCGGTCACGCTGGCGATGCCCGAGGACGTCCAGGCCGAGGCGTTCGAGGTCCCGATCGAGTTCCTCGAGCCGCGCACGTGGACGATCTATCGCCAACCGCCCGCTTCCGAGGCGCTCGCCCGCGCCGCCGAGCTGATCCGCGCGGCGCGGCGGCCTCTGATCGTGGCCGGCGGCGGCGTCATCTACAGCGAGGCGACCGGAGCCCTCCGGGAGTTCGTCGATGCGACCGGGATCCCGGTCGGTGAGACCATGGCGGGGCGTGGCGCGCTCGTCTCCGGGCACCCCTTGAGCCTCGGCGCGATCGGCGCCACGGGCGGCACCGCCGCGAACCGGCTGGCGCGGAACGCCGACCTCGTGATCGGGCTCGGGACGCGATGGAGCGATTTCACGACCGCCTCGAACTCCGCCTTCCAGGACCCGGGCGTCCAGTTCGTCAACGTCAACGTGGCCGCGTTCGACGCCGGCAAGCAGAGCGGGCTGCCGCTGGTCGCGGACGCGCGGGTCGCGCTCGAGCAGCTTCGCGACGCGCTCGCGGGGCACCGCGTCGATCCGGCGTGGGAGGACCGCGCCGGCTCGGAGGCGCGCGACTGGGCGGCTGAGGTCACGCGGTTGATGTCGCCCGATGGCGGCACCGCTGGCCTACCGTCACAGGCACAAATAATCGGCCAAATCAACGAGGCCGCCGGCGAGACCGGTGTGATCGTGTGCGCGGCCGGCTCGGCCCCCGGCGATCTACACAAGCTGTGGGTGGCACGCGACCCGACCGGCAAGTCCTACCACGTCGAGTACGGCTACTCGTGCATGGGCTATGAGATCCCCGGGGGGATCGGCGTGAAGCTGGCCGCGCCCGAGCGCGAGGTGTACGTGCTGGTCGGCGACGGGTCCTATCTGATGCTTCCGGGCGAGCTCGTGACCGCAGTGGCCGAGCGGGTGCCGATCGTGATCGTCCTCGTCGACAACCACGGCTACGCCTCGATCGGCGCACTGTCGCGGTCGGTCGGGTCGGGCGGGTTCGGGACCCTTTACCGGTTCGCGGAGAACGGCTCGGTGCCGGTCGACCCG
This sequence comes from uncultured Solirubrobacterales bacterium, assembly GCA_963709205.1. Lineage (GTDB taxonomy): Bacteria > Actinomycetota > Thermoleophilia > Solirubrobacterales > Solirubrobacteraceae > Palsa-465. The sequence continues at coordinate 445,012 of CAVPVP010000027.1, read as the reverse complement.
GCGTCGACCGACGTCCTGCCGATCGACCTCGCGGCCAACGCCGAGAGCCTCGGCGCTCGTGTGATCCGGTGCAAGACGATCGCTGAGTTGGCCAGCGCGCTCGCGGGCGCGCGGGGCGCGGACGGACCGGTGGTGGTGTACATCGAGGCCGACCGTTACAAGGGCGTGCCGAGCTACGAGAGCTGGTGGGACGTGCCGGTGGCGGAGGTGTCAGAGGAGGAGACCGTGCAGGCCGCGCGCGCCGAGTACGAGCGCGCCCACGCGAGCCAGCGCCAGTATCTAGGCTGAGCGTATGAGTGAGCTCCTGATCTCCGGCGCCTCGGCCCCCGGGCCCGACGGCGCGATCTTGTCGGTCGTTCCCGACTCGGTCGGGTTCGATTACGTCGGCTTCGAGGTGCTGGCGCTCGAAGGCGGCGGTACCGCGGAGCGCGCGTGCGGCTACCGCGAGCTCTGCGTGGTCGTCATCTCGGGCGTCGTCAACGTCGCCTCCGAGCACGGCGAATGGTTCGACATCGGCGGCCGAGTCGATCCGTGGGCCGGCCCGCCCGACGCCGCCTACCTGCCGCCGGAGTCGCACGTCGGGCTGCGCGCCGGCGAGGACGGCGCGGAGGTCGCCCTGTGCTGGGCGCCGGCCTTGAGGGCGGCGACGCCGCGCGTGCTTTCCGGCGAGCGGATCGCGGTCGAGACCCGCGGACACGGTGCCTTCGAGCGCTCCATCCGCCCGATCCTGATGGGGGACGAGGGGGCCGGGTCGCTGCTCGTGGTCGAGGTGCTGACCCCGGGCGGCCACTGGTCGAGCTATCCACCCCACAAGCACGACCACGACGACCCCCCCCGCCAGTCGCTGCTCGAGGAGGTCTACTACCACCGGGTAAAGCCCGAGCGGGGGTTCGGATTGATGCGCGTGTACGACTTCGAGACCGAGCTCGACGAAGCATTGACGTTCCGCGATCGCGATTGTGTGCTCGTCCCGCGTGGCTACCACACGGTGTCGGCCCCGCCCGGCTATGACTCGTATTACCTGAACGTGATGGCCGGCCCGCAACGGCTGTGGGCGGTCGTCAACGACCCCGACCATGAATGGATCATCGATGGCAGTTACAGCAACCCGTCTTCTTGACAACTACATCGACGGCGAGTGGACGCCGGCGCAAGCCGCGACCGGCGAGCTCGACGTGTTGAACCCGGCCAACGGGGAGGTGCTCGCGCGCGTGCCCCTGTCGGGGTCCGCCGATCTCGACATCGCCGTGCGTGCGGCGCGGGAGGCGCTTCCCGAGTGGCGCGGGGTATCGACAATCGCGCGCGCCCGCAAGCTGTTCGAGCTGCGAGAGCGGCTGGTCGCCCGCCAGGAGGACTTGGCCCGGTCGGTGACTACCGAGATGGGGAAGACGCTGGTGGACGCGCGAGCCGAGGTCGCGCGAATGATCGAGATGGTCGAAGCGGCGTGCGCGGTGCCGACGACGATGCAGGGGCGGATTCTGGAGGACGTCTCGCGGAACATCGACGCCGAGACGGTCCGCCAGCCCGTCGGGGTGTGCGCGGCGATCGTGCCGTTCAACTTCCCGGCGATGGTGCCGTTCTGGTTTCTCCCGTTCGCGATCGCGTGCGGCAACACGTTCGTGTTGAAGCCTTCCGAGCAGGTGCCTTTGACGCAGCAGATCGCGTTCGAGGAGCTTCATGCGTTGGGGTTGCCTCCGGGCGTGGTGAACCTGGTCAACGGGGGCCGGGAGGTGGTTGAGGGCATACTCGATCACCCCGGGATCGACGCGGTGTCGTTCGTCGGGTCGGCGCCGGTGGCGCGGATCGTGTACGAGCGCGCGGCTAAGGCGGGCAAGCGGGTGCAGGCTCTCGGCGGCGCGAAGAACCACATGGTCGTGATGCCCGACGCGGTCGTCGACAAGACCGTGGAGGGGATCATCGCCTCAGCGTTCGGCGCCGCCGGGCAGCGATGCATGGCCGGGTCGGTGGTCGTGACGGTGAGCGACGCGCACGAGCAGCTTCTTGGTCCCTTGGTTGACGCGTCGCGGGCGCTGCGCGTCGGCGACGGGCTGGAGGAGGCGAGCGACGTTGGGCCGGTCATTTCCTGCGCCGCGCGAGACCGCATCCGCGAGTGGATCGACCGGGGCGAGGCCGCCGGGGCAAAGGTGGTCTTGGACGGGCGGGCGTCTGAGGGCCGGGATCCGAACGGGTCGTACGTCGGCCCGACGATCCTCGACGGCGTCACCCCCGAGATGGAGATCGCGCGGGAGGAGGTGTTCGGGCCAGTCCTGTGCGTGATCAGCGCGCCCACGCTCGACGAGGCGATCGGGATCGTCAACTCGAGCCGGTTCGGGAACGGCACCTCGATCTTCACCGAGTCGGGCTCCTCGGTCCGGCGGTACCGCCACGAGGTCCAGGCCGGCATGGTCGGCGTGAACATCGGCGTGGCCGCGCCGGTGGCGTTCTTCCCCTTCAGTGGGTGGAAGGACTCGTTCCTCGGCGACCTGCACGCCCACGGCACCGACGCCGTCGAGTTCTACACGCGCAAGAAGACCGTCACGAGCCGCTGGTTCTCGAGCGGGCAGGGGAGCGGGACATACTTCGTGGAGCGCTGAGGCGCCCCGGGGTGGCACCGCGAACGCGACCGGCGAGGACGGCGCCGATGATGATGACGGCGGCGCCGACCGGCTGGTACCAGGCGAGCGGCTCGCCCAGGGCGATGATGCCGAGAACCGTCGAGACGATCGGGATCACGTACGCGACCGTGGAGGTGACGGTGGCGCCGACGTCGCGGATCAGCGAGTAGTTGAGCATGAAGGTCAGGCCGGTGCCGAACACGCCCAGGGCGAGGATGCCCAGGATGTGGTTGACGGCCACGCCGTGCGGCGCCGCGCTGAATAGCGGGGTGAGGATCGCCAGGATCGCGGTGGCGCAGACGAGTTGCGCGGTCGCGAGCGCCAGCGGTCCGTCGCGGCGGTGGGCCAGATACCGGCGCGCGTAGGGGAAGCCCAGGCCGTACGAGGCGGCGGCGCCGAGGCACAGGAGGTTGCCCTCGAGCGAGGTCGCGCCCAGGCCGCGCCAGACGCCGAGCACGACGAGTACGCCGACGAAGCCGACCGCGAGCCCGGCCAGGCGGCGTACGGTGGCGTGCTCGTCCGGGATCAAGGCGATCGCAATCGGAAGCGTGAACAGCGGGACGGTGGCGTTCCAGATGCCGGCGAGCACGCTCGAGACGTGCCGCTCGCCGTAGGCGAACAGCGAGAAGGGGAGGGCGTTCAGCAGGATCGCGGCGACGGCGAACTGACCCCAGAGTCGGCCGCCGGAGGGCAGCCTCTCGCCGCGCACGGCCAGGACCGCCAGCACCGTGGTGGTGCCGACGATCAAGCGTCCGAGCGTGACCTGGAGGGGCGCGAACGCCTCATCGCCGATCTTGATGAAAAGAAACGTCGACCCCCAGAACAGCGCCAGCAGCGTGAACCGCGCCGGCCATGGGACGGTGCGACGACTCACCCCACGACGGGGAGCGACCGTTCGTTCGACAGCCTCGTGAGCGTGCGCTGCATGGTCGAGGTGACGAGCTTGTAGCCCTCCTCGGGGTCCGGGCGGGAGCCCAGCCGGTCGCGCAGGTCGATCGGCTTCAGTATCCGGATCGAGATCTTGGCCGGGAGGGGGATGCGACCCGGCAGGTCGAGGATCGTGAGCCCGAACGGCGGGCCGATCGCCGCGGGCAGCACCTTCAGACGGAATCGCTGGTCGAGATTGAGGGCGCGCGCGACCCGTCTCCCTTGCCCGAGGAACAGCGCGGTCTCCTGTCCGCCGACGGCGACCACCGGGACGATCGGGATCTGGTGCTTCAGCGCGAGCTTGATGAACCCGGTCCGGCCCGCGAAGTCGATCTGGTCGGACTCCCATGATGGACGGTAGGTCTCGTGGTCGCCGCCCGGGTACACGAGCAGCGCGGCGTCGCGTCGCAGCGCCCCGGCCATGTTGGCCGGCGAGGCCGGGACCGTCCCGTAGCGCTCGACCAGCGCGCGCAGCCCCGGAACCTTGAACACCAGGTCGTGCGCGAGCTGGTGAAAGCGCCGCTGAGCGCCGAAGTGGTCGTAGAAGTACTGGCCGAACACGAACGTGTCGGCGATCAGCGTGCCGCCCGAGTGGTTGCCGACGAGCAGCACCGGGCCCTCGGGGGGGATCTGGGCGAGCCCGCGGACGTCAGCCCGGAAGTACAGCTGTGAGGCGAGCCTCACCGCCGGCAGCGTACGTTCGATGTACCTCGGGTCGCGCAGCGCGAAGGGGTCGCGCTCGCCGTGGTCGGTCACGGTGGCTGCGAGGTCCTCGCCGAACGCGGCGAGCATTCGCATGTACGCCTCCGCGGGGCCGAATGGCGCACGGAGCGTTTTCGTCAGTCCTCTCGCCATGCATTTGTTCGTCTACCCGCTGACCGCCTACTTGCAAGCATGGAGAGGGAGAGGTAGGTTTCACGTGTGGGGCGCTTTGCGGTCGTGTTGGTCGCATCGCTGGTCGTGATGGTTCCGGCCGCGCAGGCGGCGCAACGTTCTGATGGCTCCGTGCCGGCGCCGGCGCAGGTCACCCAGCTCGTGACCAACGTACCCGCCAGCACGCTCAACCGAGTCGGACTCGGCGACAGCCGCAACCCGATCACCGGCCATTACTTCGGGATTATCAAGGGCGACGGGCACTTCACGACCGAGGGCAAGCCACAGATCGTGACCGCCGAGCTCGCCTGGTGCCCTCACTGCGCGGCGAACAGCTGGGCGTTGGCGGTGGCCCTCAGCCGCTTCGGAACCTTCAGCGGGCTGGGCGAAATCAATACCGGCACGTATTTCTGCAAGACCGCCGAGGATCCGTGCAATCTGAACCCGCTCTACTGTTTTCCGTACACGCACGGGCTCAGCTTCATGGGCTCGGCTTACCGGAGCCCGTACGTCCGCTTCGCGGCGGTCGAGCTCCAGGACGTCAACGGACACAACCTCCAAAAGCTCAATCGGCACGAGCGGCGCTCGCTCGCGGCCGTTCATCTGCAAGGCGTCACTCCCGCGATCTCCATCGGGGGTGCCTGGGGCTTTGCGGGGTCTGGATACGACCCCGGCACGCTCGCGCACATGACGTGGTCGCAGATCGCCGGGAGCCTCGCGGATCCTCACAATCGGATCGCGCGTCAGGTGGACGGCCTGGCCAACCTGTTCACCGCCGCGATCTGCCGTGTGACCAAAGGGCGCCCCGGCGGCGTCTGCGGCTCATCCGGCGTACGCGCCGCCGATGACGCGGTCCTTCGCAAGTACCCATCCCGGCCGCCGCCGCCACCGTCGTGATCCGGGTGGCCACATCCGCACGGCGTACCGCGCTCGTCGTCGCGGTGTTCATGGCCATGCTGTTTGCTGCGGCTGCGGCTGCGGCAGCCGCCCCGGCTCCGAGAGACGCTTTGCGACAGGCCCTCCGCGAGGTCCAGGCGCTGGCGCCACAGGCGAGCGCGAGTGCGGAGCCGGCGAGTGCTGCCGCCGCGCTGACGCGAGCCACGGCGCGAGGTCTCTGGATCAACGGTCGTGAAGCGGACGCCCCTCCCTACGGGAGAAACGTCTTCGCGGCGTCGAGGCAGGCCGTCGGAGACCTCGTTGCGCTGTCGTCCGCGCGGAGTACGACGGCGGTCGGGCTGATAATCGCGGCGGACCGAGTTCTCGCCGAGGACGTCATCGCGCAGGCACACGGCGGGACCGGCGCGTTGCTCTCGCCGGCCCGGTCGGCGCTGTCGGCCGGCAACCGTCAGGCGGAGGCCGGCAACCTTTCGGCGGCGATCGATTCGTACGCGAAGGCGTGGCAGTTGGCCTACGGCGCCCTCGCCCGACTCGTCGCCGGCGAGGTCACTCGCGTCCCGTCGACCACGCTCGCGGCAGCGGCCGAGCAGGCGCTCGCCGGCACGCGCTTCGGTATGGCCGGCCCGATGATCGAGCAGTCGTTGCCGCCGTTGTTGGCCGCCGCGAAGCCCGAAGTGTTCTATGCCGGCTCGGAGGCGTGTCCGTTCTGCGGCGTCCAGCGCTGGGGCATGATCGTCGCGCTGTCGCAGTTCGGCACTTTCTCGAACCTGCACCTCATGCAGAGCGTCCCCACGACACCCCCGCAGGTGACGACGTTCACGTTCTTCGGGTCCAGCTACCACAGCCCCTATGTCTCGTTCGTTCCCGTCGAGGTGTGGAGCAACGTGCCGGCGCATCCAGGCCTCGTTCCCCTCCAGACCCTCACCCATCCCGAGGCGCTGCTGGTCCACAGGTTCGACCCCGCGGTCGAGACGCCGTTCATCGACGTCGGAAATCGGTTCATCACCGACAGCTCGACGGTGGATCCACAGCTCATCACCCATAAGTCGTGGACCCAGCTCGCGAGTGGCCTGACTGATCCGAGCAACGTCTCGACCCAGGCGATCGCGGGTGAGGCGGAAGTGCTTACCGCCGAGGTGTGCGAGGCGACGGGCGGCAACCCGGCGTCGGTGTGCTCGTCGACGGTCGTCCAGCAGTACGAAATCGCGCTGCCCACGTTGACCGGAAAGGGCGGGTCCTGCCCCGCCCCGCCGGGGCCGGGGGGTCCGCCACCGGCGAGCGATGCCGGCGCGAGCGATGCCGCGGCGAGCGCACCCCACCAGGCCGCCCGGCTTGACCCCGTTGCGACCGCGGCCCGCTGCCAGTTCTAGCCCGGGCATGAGCTCGACGTGCCACAGCTGCTCGGCTGAGGTTCCGCCCGGCGCGAAGTTCTGTGGCCGGTGCGGTGCGCCGCAGGCACTCCACTGCCCGGCGTGCGGAACGCTGACCAGCCAACCGGGCCAGCGATTCTGCCTCGAGTGTGGTGCGGCGATACCGCCGATCGTGGCTCGGGGCGAGCCTCGCGGGATAGTGGCGTCTCAGCCTCCGGCAGCCGAGACGCCCGAGCGGAGTGAGGACAGTTCGCCATCAACCGTGTTCGATCCGCCTGCGGTCGAGCGACGGCTGGTCTCGGTGCTGTTCGGGGATCTCACCGGGTTCACCGCCTTTAGCGAAAGCCATGACGCCGAGGATGTGCGCCAGCTTGTGGCTACGTACTTCGTGGCCGTGCGGAGAATCGTGGGCGCGTACGGCGGGACGATCCGCAAGTACGAGGGCGACGGCGTAATGGCCGTGTGGGGCGCGCCGGTCGCCCGGGAGGACGACGCCGAGCGGGCGGTGCGAGCGGCCCTCGATCTCGTGGCGGCCGTGACCAGCCTCGGGGACCGGCTCGGTCTCGACCTGCGGCTGCGGGTCGGAGTGCTCACCGGCGAGGCCGCGGTCGACATCGCCGCCGTCGACGAGGGGATGGTGCAGGGGGACGCGGTGAACACGGCGGCCCGGCTGCAGTCGATCGCCGAGCCCGGCACCGTGCTCGTCGACGATGTCACCCGGCTGGCGACCGAGCGCGCGATCCTCTACCAGGACGCCGGCACCCACCTGGTGAAGGGCAAGTCGATTCCCGTTCAGGCCTGGCGGCCGACGCGGATCGTGGCCACGGTCGGCGGTGCGGGGCGACCGCTGCTCGAGCTGCCGCTCGTCGGACGGGCCGTCGAGCAGGACGTCCTGCGCGGGGCGCTCGACCGACTCCTCGAGCCGGGAGCCGGGTTGGCGCTCGTATCCGTCGTCGGAGATGCCGGTCTCGGCAAGTCGCGCCTCGCCTGGGAGCTCGAGAAGTACGCCGACGGTCTCGCGGCACCCGTGCTGTGGCATCGCGGCCAGGCGTCGAGCTTCGGCCAGGGAATCGGCTTCCGAGCGCTCGGCGACATGATCCGGGGACGGGCCAGAATCACAGTCGAGGACTCGCGCGACACCGAGCGGACCAAGCTCGATGCGCTTCTCGACGACCTGTTCGGAGCCGATGCTGACGGACATGCGCGGGTCGGGCGCGCGCTGCGCCGCCTGCTCGGGCTCGACGACGGCACCGAGCTGATCGACCGTGGCGAGCTGTTCTCCTCGTGGCGTCTGCTGTTCGAGCGCCTCGCCGAGCGTCACCCGGTACTGCTCCTGTTCGAGGACCTCCACTGGGCCGACCAGGGGTTGTTCGACTTCATCGCTCACCTGATCGACTGGGCGTTCCAGTCGCCGATCCTTGTCCTCGTCCTCACCCGTCCGGACGAGCGTCTCGACGCGCTCGGGAAGCGCCAACGTCGCCTCGACCTAACGCCGCTTGCGCCCGGGGAGATCGAGACGCTGGTTGCCGAGGCGGTCAGCAACGCCCCCACCGAGCTGCTCGCCGTCGTGCGGGATCACGCCGGCGGCGTACCGCTGTTCGCCGTCGAGTCGCTGCGGATGCTCGCCGACCGAGGAGTGATGGTGGCCGAGCGTGACGCCGACACCTATCGCCTCGTCGGAGATGTGCACGAGCTGGCGGTCCCGCCGAGCATCCACGCGCTGATCGCCGGGCGTCTCGACGCGCTCGGCGCCGACGAGCGGCACGTGCTGTTCGACGCCGCTGTGCTCGGCCAGCGCTTCACCGCGGGGAGCACCGCAGCGGTCGCCGGGGTCGCCGACGCACACGTGCGCGCCTTGCTCGACGGGCTCGTGGAGAAGCAGTTCCTAACGGTGTCGACCGATCCGCTGTCGCCCGAGCGCGGCCAGTACGCGTTCTCGCACCGCCAGGTTCAGCGGGTGGCGCTGGCCACGATGTCCAAGCCTGCCCGGAAGGCGAGGCACCTCGCGGCCGCCGAATGGCTCGCGCAGGGCGAGCCGGACCCCGACGTCGCGGGTCTGCACGCCGGTCACCTGCTGGCCGCCGCGGATGCCGATCCAAGTGCCGACGACGCCCAGTTCATCCGGCGGCGGGCACTGACCACGATCGTCGAGGCGGCGCGTCGCGCGGCGAGCGTCGGCGCCCTGCGCGAGGCGGTCGCTCTGTTCGACAGGGCAGCGGAGATCGAGCCGGACGAGGGGCGCCGGGCGGAGCACCTGGTCGAGGGCGGCGGGTGGGCCGAGCACTACGGCGACCGAGCGGTGGCCGCCGACCACTATGCGACGGCGCGCGCACTGCTCGAAGCCGCCGGCCGCCCGCGCGAGGCGCTCGTGTTGCGGACCCGCGAGCTGATGGCCTACCGCTGGACCCGGCCGCCGGGAGAGTTGATCGGGCCGCTCCGCGGGGTCTACGACGCCCTCCGTGGGACGGACGACGCGGCATTCGCCGCGGCCGCCGCGGCGCTCGCGGGCATGCTCTATGCCGACGGGGACGCACACACCGCCGAGACGATCGCCGGCGAGGCCGCCGACGCGGCCAAGCTCGCGGGAGCCCCGGTGGAGCTCGGCGCCGCGCTCAACCTGCGTGCGTCGGCATTCGTCGAGCTGGGCCGGCCCGCAGACGCGCTCGAGCTTTTCCGAGCGGCACTCGGGGTACGCGAAGTCCACGCGCCCGCCGAGGTGCCGTTCACGCGTGCGAACCTCGCGATCTCGCTGTCGGCGCTCGGCCGGTTCGCGGAGGCTGCGGACGCCGCGCGGACGGCGGTCGAAGCCGCCGAGCGGTTTGCGAGCAGCGCCAGTCGGGAGGGTGCGACGCTCCATCTCGCGCGCACCCTGTTCTGCCTCGGGGAGTGGGATGAGGCGCTCGAGACGATCGGCCGGGTCGCGCTCGAGGCGACTCCGGCGAACGCCGGCATGGCGATCGGTCCGCCGGTGCTCGTGGCGGTCGCCCGGGGCGAATTCGACGCGGTGGGTTCGATGATCGACGCCTTCGAACATGACCAGGCTCAGTCCGGCGCCGCCTTCGAGAGCGATTACCGCAGCGTTTTCACGGTCGCCCTCGCGCACGCCGACGCCGCGCCCGACCGGGCGCTGGCGGCGATCGTCGAGGCCAGCTCCGGTGACTACGCCGAGTGGCCGGCCTGGCTGCCGTTTGCAATCGATCTGATCGTTGACTCCGGCGACGATCGCCTGCTCACGGCCGCTCTCGACGCGCTCGAGCGTCCGGTGGCGCCGAGGACCTCGCCGTACGTGACGGCGCAGGCCCGGCGGCTCGCTGCGCACATCGCTCATCGCGCCGGCGACCGGGACGCCGCCGCCGAGCAGTGGCGCTCGGCCCGGGCGATCATGGGCGAGGCGGGCGTGGTGTTCGACGCCGCCGTGCTCGGGCTCGAGCTGGTGGAGGCCGACCTGGACGCGGGCGCCGGGGCCGCGCTGCGGGCGGACGCGATCGCCACGTTCGAGCGGCTGCGGGCGGGGCCGTGGATCGAACGCGCGCGCCGGCGCGCCGCGCGTCCGATCCGCTGAGAGGCGTTCCGCCCCCTGCCCGCCTCGCCCCTTCCCTCGCCCCCGGGACTTCGTTACAACCGCGCACTCGACGCCTCACGGGCGTCGAGTGCGCGCGGCGCGACGTATATGGGTCAGACGGACGCACTCGCCGGCGGCGGGTCGCCGAGCGCGCGGTGCTATCGCCCGAGGTGGACCGGAGTTCCGGCGCGCGGCGCGGGGCACACGCGCGTGATTCCGGGCGTCACCGCCAGCATGGCCACGAACAACACGAGCGCGGCGGCGAGCACGGCGACCAGCGAGCGGACTCCGGCAGGGACGGACACGGTGGAAACTGCCGGTGACTCGAAACGGATGAAAGGCTCTGAGACGAACATCGTGACCTCCTCGGCTGGTCTCGACGGGCGGTAGCTGACACTCATGACTGTCTCAGCGGCGGCCTCGCGTGACCCCGCCGTCTCACCCGCCCCGAGTGAGTCTTTTGACCCTAGGCCGAATGGGGTGGCGGGTCTCGGCGCGCCACCGCGGTGGCGTTGACGATCGAGGTCGTGGTCTCGCCGTACAGCAGGAACCGGTCGAGCACGGTCGGGAGCTCTTCGATCGAGCCGAGGTGGAGCTTGATGTAGAAGCAGTCCTCGCCGGTGATCCGCAGGCACTCCTCCACCTGGGGGATCTCGCCGGCCAGCTCGGCGATCTTCGAGAGCTGGCGGACGGCGGGCTTGACGCGGACGATCGCGGTTAGCTGGTAGCCGAGCGCCCGCGGGTCGATCTCGGCGCGGTAGCCGGTGATCACGCCCGCCTGCTCGAGGCGCTTGACGCGTTCGGCCACCGCCGGCGAGGAAAGATTCGTGCGGCGTCCGAGCTCGGCGAACGACATGCGGCCGTCGGTCGACAGCTCGGCGATGATCTTATGGTCAACCGCGTCCAGAGGCGAAAAACCAGCGGACGTTAGCGTTTCGTAGCCGTTCTTCATAAGGCCAACCAACGGTAACACCTTCGATCGGCCATGTGCAACCGGGCGGCGCGGGTCGACAATCCTGACATGCCCAAAGACCGCTTGGAGACGATCAAGCCCCCGCTCTCGGAGGCGATCCTGCCCCGGCGCTCGGAGGCGATCCCGCCCCAGGCGTATTTCGTGGGCAGCGCCGTGTTCCACTACCTCGGGCCGGCGTTTGCGGTGCTGCTGTTCGCGCGCGTCGCGCCGCTCGGGGTCGCATGGCTTCGGATCGTCAGCGCGGCGATCGTGTTCGCGCTATGGCGGCGGCCGTGGCGAACGCTGCGGTCGGCCGACCGCGAGACCGTGCGGCTGGTGGGCGCCCTCGCCATCGTGCTGGCAACCATGAACAGCTGCTTCTACGAGGCGATCGCGCGCCTGCCGCTTGGCACCGTGTCGGCGATCGAGTTCCTGCCGGTGATCGTGCTCGCGGCAATGGGGGTCCGCTCGCGCCGAAACGGCCTGGCGCTCGCGCTGGCGGTGGCTGGGGTCTACAGCCTGGTCGCGGTGCAGCTGACCGGCGAGCCGCTGGGCGTCGCTCTCGCGTTCGGCAACGCGGCGCTGTTCGCGCTGTACATCGTGCTCGCGCATCGCCTTGCCCAGAGCGCGCGGCTCCCGAGCATCGACGGCCTCGCCGGCGCGATGCTGCTCGCCACGCCGGTGACGACGGCGATCGGCGGCTGGGCGGTCGTCCCGCACCTGCTCGATCCGGTCGCGATCGGCGCCGGGATCGGCGTCGGCGTCACCTCGTCCGTGATCCCGTACGTCTGCGACCAGCTGGCCATGTCGCGTCTGCCGCGCGCCACCTATTCGCTGATGGTCTCGCTGCTGCCGGCGACCGCGACGGTGATCGGGATCGTCGTGCTGGCGCAGATCCCGAGCACGCGGCAAATCGTCGGCGTGGCGCTGGTCATCGCCGCTGTCGCGCTCCACCGCGAGCGCGCCACTTCCGGCCCACCGCGACGTCGCGAACGTACGGCTGCGGACGTAGCCGGGGATACGCGCGCGGTAACCGGGTAGGCGATCCGGGTAGGCGAGCCCGTAAGGCGATCCGGATCGCGGAGCCTCGCGGCGCAACGGGATCGAGGAGCCTCGCGGCGCAGCGGTTACTCGCGAACAGGCCGGGTAGCACTACCCCACAGGGGTGACGCCGCTCTTTGCCGAGAGGAGAAAGCGACATGGGGATTAAGCAGACGGTCGACCGTACGCAGCAGCAGAGCCCGCCGGCTGCCGTTGCCGTTGCCACGTTCAAGAAGTTCTCCGAGGACCGCAGTTCGAACCTCGCGTCAATGATCGCGTTCTGGGGGATCTTCTCGATCTTCCCGCTGTTCCTGGTGCTGGTCACCGTCCTGGCGTGGGTCTTGCCCGCATCGGACAAGCAGTCGGTGCTCGGCCACGTCGCGAAGATGCTCCCGCTGCTCGATCCCTCGACCGTCAACGGGCTCACCGGCAGCGTGCTGGCCTTCGTCGTCGGCCTCGTCACGGCGCTGTGGAGCGGCACCGGCGTGGTGCGCACGGTGCAGTTCGCGTTCGATTCGGTATGGGAGGTCCCGTATCACCAGCGCCCCGGGATGGTCCAGCAGACGCTGCGGAGCGTGTGGGTCCTCAGCACGATCGGCGCCGGGCTGGTGCTCACCACGCTGATCTCGGGCTTCGTCGTCTCCTCGGCCAACGGCGTCCACCTTGGGGCGCTCGGCCGCGTGGGCGGCTACGTCCTGTCGGCGGCGCTCGACATCGGGATCTTCCTCGCCGCGTTCCGGATCCTGACCACGCGCGCCGAGTCGATGCGCGAGGTGCTGCCGGGAGCGCTGCTTGCAGGGCTCGCGTTCTTCATCCTGCAGCAGTTGTCGGCGCTGATCATTTCGCACTACCTGCAGAAGGCGCAGGCGACGTATGGGCACTTCGCCACCATCATCACGATCCTCTGGTGGTTCTATCTCCAGGCGCAGATCACGCTGCTCGGGGCCCAGTTGAACGTCGTTCTCAAGGAGCGCCTGTACCCGCGGTCACTCGTGGACGCGCCGAACACGCCGGCCGATCACCGCGTGCTCGAGGCCTACGCCGGCGAGCGCACGTATCACCCACGGCAGCGGGTGACCACGCGCATGGAGCCGTAGCGCCCGCGTGTATGCGGCACCGGCGTCGTAGCGCGGGCGTGCAGCCGGCACCGGCGTTGTAGCGAGGGCGTGCACGCGGCACCGGCGTCTACCTACAGAGGGCGGCGGACTCCGACCTCGTCAATGTGCGCGAGCAGGTCCTTGGGGTCTTCGTACACCCGGTAGGCGCCCGAGTAGATGAGCTCCTCGCGACCGTATCCGCCCGACAGCAGACCGACCCCGAGCGCTCGGGCGCGCCGCGCCGCGAGCAGGTCCCACACGCTGTCGCCGACGACGATGCTGTCACGGATGTCGACTCCGATCAGCTCCGCGGCGGCCAGGAACAGGTCGGGGTCGGGCTTGGCGTAACGGACCTGGTCGCGCGTGACGAGCGGCGTGTCGTCCGGCAGTCCGAGCAGCGAGACTCCGAGGCGGGCATAGCGTTCGGCGCCGCTGGTCGCGATCGCCCACGGGACGCCGAGCTCTGAGAGCGTCTCGAGCAGCGCGGTCGCGCCCGCCAGCGGGCGGACGCTGTCGTAGTGGCGAATGTAGGCGTCGGCGTGCGCCTTGGGCAGCGCGGCCAGCGTCTCCCGGTCGAGCGGCTGTTCGAGCTCGCGCGCGAGCGCGCTCACGAATAACCCGCCGCTCATCCCGATTCGTCGGTGGATCTTCCACACCTCGAGGTTGATCCCGACCTCTTCGAGAGCCTCGCGCCAGGCGACAACGTGCTGGTAGACGCTGTCGATCAGCGTGCCGTCGAGATCGAACAGGAACGCGGGATGGCTTCGACCCTCGATGGCTGTCACGTCCGGCATGATGACGAGATGATCACCGCGGAGTCGCTAGCCCACCGTCTCGCCGGCCTGGAAGGCATCGGAACCGGGCCGACCGGGGTCAATCGGCTGGCCTGGACCGAGGAGGACGCGGCCACGCGCAATTGGTTCGAGCGCCAGGCCGCGGATATCGGGCTGTGGGTCGAGCGCGATCCCGCCGGCAACCTGTGGGCCTGCCCCGACCAGGATCCGCCGTGGTGGGGGATCGGCTCACACCTCGACAGCGTCCGGGGCGGCGGACCTTTCGACGGGCCGCTCGGGGTGGCGTGCGCGTTCGAGATCGCGGCCACCGTCGAGCAGCCGGTCGCCGTCCTGTCGTTCGCCGACGAGGAGGGCGCCCGGTGGGGCACGCCTACATTCGGCAGCAAAGCGCTCGTCGGGCGGCTCGACCTCCCGGCCGTGCTCGCTCGCCGCGACGACGCCGGCGGCGCCCTCGGCGAGGCGATGCGGGCGGCCGGTGTCGACCCGGATCGGATCGTGAGCGCGACCGAATGGCTCGAGCGGCTGTCGGGCTTCGTCGAGATCCACATCGACCAGACGACCGACCTCGCCCGCGCCGGCGAGGCCGTCGGGCTGGTGAGCGCGCTCGCGGCCCGCACCCGGCTCCAGGTCACGCTCCGCGGGCGGGCCGACCACGCGGGGACCACACCACGGTCCGAGCGGCGCGACGCGCTATCGGCGGCCGCGCGCCTGATCGTCGGGGCCGAGGATCTGGCCGCCGACGACGGCGGCTCGCCGCGGGTCACGGTCACAACCTCGCGCATCCTGGCCACCCCGAACGCGCCGACGACGATCGCGGCCGAGGTCCGGCTGTGGATCGACGCCCGTTCGGCCGCGGGCTTCCCCGCGATCGACGCGTGGCGTGCCCAGCTCGACGAACTGGCGGCGGAACTGTCGGCGCGGACCGGGGTCAGGATCGAGATCGCGGTCGCCTCGCGGAGCGACGCGCGCGAGTTCTCGCCGTCACTGCGAGCCGAGCTGGCGCGAGCCGCCGAGCAGGTCGTCGGTCACGCCGTACCTGGGATCGTGTGCTTCGCCGGACATGACGCCGGCGTCCTCGCGGAGCGGCTGCCGGCGGCGATGCTGCTCGTCCGCAACGAGACCGGCGTGAGTCATTCGCCGGCGGAGGACGTCAACCTGGCGGACGCGGCCATCGCGGCCCGCGTGGTTGAAGCCACGCTCGCGGGCGCGATCGTCGAGGCGAACCCGTGACACCGAGGATCGAGGCGATCCCGTGATGCCGACGATCGAGGCGATCCCGTGATACCGAGGATCGAGGCGAACCCGTGATACCGAAGATCGACGCGAACCCGTGATACCGAGGATCGAGGCGAACCGGTGATACCGAGGACGCTCGCGATCCCCGGGATGCCGAACGCGCACTCCCATGCCTTCCAGCGTGGGCTGCGCGGGCGCGCCGAGCGGCCCGGGCCGGCCGGCGGCAACGACGACTTCTGGACTTGGCGGACGGAGATGTTCGCGCTCGCCGACACGCTCGACCCCGACTCGATGCGCGCGGTGGCGCTCGAGACCTACGCCGAGATGCTCGGCGCCGGCTACTCGCGTCGTGGGCGAGTTCCACTACGTCCATCACCGGCCGGACGGCACTCCTTACGACGAGCCGAACGCGATGGCGCACGCCGTCGCGGACGCGGCCATTCAGGTCGGGCTGCCGATCGTGCTGCTTCCTGCCGCGTACCACCGCGGCGGCTGGGACGGCGCGGACCTCCCCCCGGCCCCGGGCCAGCGCCGGTTCTGCGACCCCGACGTCGACACCTTCCTGACCCGCGTGGACGCGCTGCGGAGATGGGCAGCGTCGCGCCCGGGCGTCGATGTCGGGATCGCGGCCCACAGCGTCCGCGCGGTCGGAAAGACATGGCTCGAGGCGATCGCCGCGTATTCCGAGCGCCACGGGATCGTCCGTCACGTCCACGCCCACGAGCAGCGGCGCGAGCTCGAGGAGTGCGAGGCCGAGCACGGCTGCTCCCCGATCGAGCTGCTCGACCGAACTGGCTTCCTCGGCCCGCGCGCGAGCGTGATCCACGGCATCCACGTGGCGCCGTCGGACGTCGAGATCATGACCCAGACCGGCTCAACGGTCGTGTCCTGCCCCACGACCGAGGGCAACCTTGGCGACGGTTACCTGCCGGCGATGGCCTACGCGGAGGCCGGCGTGCCGATCGCGATCGGCAGCGACTCGCAGGTGCGGATCGATCCGTTCGAGGAGGCGCGCGAGCTCGAGACGGGCTCGCGGCGCGAGCGCCAGCTCCGCTCGGGGCTGCTTGCGGCGGTCGGCGACCTGTGGACCGAGCTGTGCCGCAACGGCTACCGCAGCCTCGGCGTCGGCGCCGACCCCGAGCAGCCGACGATCGAGATCGACCTCGATCACGTCGATCTGCGGGGGGTCGATCTCCCCGACCTCCCGTTCGCGCTCGTGACGTGCGCGTCGGCGGGGGTCGTGACGCGAGGCGTAGGCCCGTCCCTTAAATGAGTCGCGCCCCGAGTCCGGCGGAGAGGGAGGGGCCGGGTTTAGAGGGGCGCGCTCAAGAGGAGGGTGTGCCGGAATAGTGACGGCCCAGGACCTAGTTGTCCAAGACGGAGTTTCGCCTGGACTTATATGCGGCGCTTATGCATCCGTTCCAGGGCTTATGGATCCGCTCCCGCGCGGTATGAATCCGCTGCGGCACTTATGAATCCGCTGCGGCGCTCATGAATCCGCGCGCGTGAAGACGATCTTCCCCGAGGTGTCGCCTCGGAGCATCGCCTCGAACCCCTGCCGCGCGTCGGCCAGGGGGAGCGTGGCGCTGATCACCGGCCGCACGCCCTTGTCGACGCACATCCTGATCAGCCGCTCGAGCTCGTCACGGGTCCCCATCGTCGATCCGATCACCGACAGCTGGAGAAAGAAGATCCGCGTCAGCTCGGCGGGCGGCGCGTCGCCGGTGGTGGCGCCGGAGATCACGATCTTCCCGCCGGGCTTGAGCGAGCGGATCGAGTGCGCCCACGTGGCCTGACCGGTGGTGTCCATGACCGCGTCGACGCGCTCGGGCAGGCGCGCGCCGGGTTCAAAGGCCTGGTCGGCGCCCAACTCGAGCGCGCGGGCGCGCTTCTCCTCCGAGCGCCCCGTTACCCACACGCGAATCCCGCCCGCGCTCCCGAGCACGGTCAGCGCGGTGGCGACGCCGCCGGTGGCGCCCTGGACGAGCACGGTCGAGCCAGGCGGCATCGCGCCCCGCGTGAACAACATCCGGTAGGCGGTCAGCCACGCCGTGGGCAGGCAGGCCGCCTGCTCGAACGTCAGCTCGGGCGGCTTGGGCACGAGGTTCCAAACCGGAACCGCCACTCGGTCGGCGAACGTCCCCTGATAGCGCTCGGACAGCAGCGTCCGGCGCGGGTCGAGCGTCTCATCGCCGTGCCAGGACGGGTCGTTGATGACCGAGTGGACGATCACCTCGTTTCCCTCCTCGTCGATCCCGGCGGCGTCGCAGCCGAGGATCATCGGAAGCCGGTCCTCGGGCAGGCCGACGCCGCGGAGCGACCACAGGTCGTGGTGGTTGAGCGAGGCCGCCTTGACCGTGATCTCCGTCCAGCCGTCCGGGACCTCGGGCTCCGGGCGTTCGCCGACGGTCAGTCCGCTGAGCGGGTCGTCGCGGTTGACGGCCGAGGCGTAGACGGCGAGCATCGGCGAATCATGCCGTAGGGGCCCGGTTGCCGCATCGCGCCCACCCGGGCCGGATGCCACAATCTCATTTACATGGCAACCGTCACCGCGCGCGCCAACAGAGCGGTCGACGCCTCGCCGGACCGGGTCCTCGCCTTCCTCCGCGACTACCGTGAGTCGAGGCCGCGCATCCTCACCGACAACTTCACGGTCTACCGGGTCGAGTCCGGGGGCAACGGCCAGGGCACGGTCATCGGCTACCACTTCGCGGCCGGGCGTCGCGAGCGCGACTACCGGTTGAGCGTCGAGGAGGACCCCGGCGGCCTGTCTGAGCGCGACCAGCTGTCCTCGTACGTCTCGCGCTGGAGCGTTGTCCCGGCCGCCGACGGATCAGAGGTCACACTCGAGGCCACTTGGGACGGCGCCGGGGGGATCGGCGGAGTGTTCGAGCGGACGTTCGCGCCGAGGGTCCTCGGTGCGATCTTCGGCGAGATGCTCGACAAGCTCGCCGACGCCGTGTCAGGTTGACTCGATCCGCTTTTTGAGCTCGCCGGCGCGCGCGCCGACGAGCATCTGACGGATCACATCGACGACCGGCCCGCGAACCAGCAGGCTGAGCGTCCGTCCCAGGTCGACCTCGAGCGCGTAGGTGGCGCGGGTGCGGTCGCCGCCGAGATCCTGGAGCGTCCAACTGCCGACCACCGACTTCAGATCGCCCTTCTCCTGGGTCCAGCCCAGCGTGTCCGGACCGTCGTAGGTGAACCGGACGATCGACTTCACCGTTTTTATCTTCGCGTCGGTCTCGGCCTCGCACCGGATCGCCCGGCCGTCGCCGTCGCGCTCGATCGCGTGCATCGACTTCAGGCCGCCCTGCCACTCGGGCGCGCTCTCGACGTCCTCGACCAGTGCCCACACCTGGTCGCGCGGAGCGTCGATCTCCGCGGTTGAGCTACCAGTCAAATTCGCCATGCCGTTCAGCCTCCTGTGTCCGGATCGCGGTGATTATGTCCGGCAGCCGGGCACGTCGCGCCGCCGGCCGCTGGTCAGCTGTGCGCGGTGGCGGGGTAAACGCGCCCGCTCTCCGGTTAACCCAACACTCGACGCGCTGCGTTCGTCGAGTGCGGACTTGACCGTGCCAGAGCCGGGTGAATCCGCATTCACCCAGGCCAGGGCGGCGAGTGAGGGGTTAACCGGAATCCGGAGGCGGCGAGCGTGGCGTCTATCGTCCCCCGCGGTGCCGGACGCCACCGTACTCGACATCGACACCCCACACGGGCTGGCGCGAGCGCACCTCACCAAGGTGCGGGGCGCCGGCGGCGCGGTCGTGCTCGGCCACGGCGCCGGCGGGGGCGTGGGCGCGCCCGACCTGGTGCTGGCGGCCGAGGTGGCGCAAGCGGCGAAGCTGAGCGTGGCGCTCGTCGAGCAGCCCTACCGGGTCGCCGGTCGGCGCTCACCGGCGCCCGCGCCGCAGCTCGACGCTGCCTGGATCGCCGTGGTCGAGCACCTCAAGGCCAAGGCGCTCAAGGGCGTTCGGCTCGTGTGCGGCGGGCGTTCCTCGGGCGCGCGGGTGGCGTGCCGGACGGCCGCCGACACCGGCGCGGTGGCTGTCCTGTGCCTGGCTTTTCCGCTCCACCCGCCGGGCCGGCCGGCGGTCACGAGGCAGGACGAGCTCGACGCCGTGTCCGCGCCGGTGCTCGTCGTCCAGGGCGCGAGCGATCCGTTCGGGATGCCCGCGCCCGGCCCGTCCCGAACCGTCGTCACGGTCGCCGGCAACCACAGCCTGCGGAGTGATCGCGAGGCCGTCCGAACCGCCGTCAGCGACTGGCTCTCGGAGGTACTCTGACCGCGATGCTCTGTGAACGCATCGGCCACGGTGGCGCGAGCGCGCTGGCGCGCGCGAACACGCTCGCCTCGTTCGACGCCGCGTGCGAGATCGGCGTCGACATGGTCGAGTTCGACGTGCGCGCCTGGAACGGCGAGCTCGTGCTCGCCCATACCGTGCTGCACGCCCGCCGCGGCGGGAACGTGCGCCTGGACGACGCCCTCGCGCACCTCCGCCGCCGGCGCGTCGAGCTCAACGTCGACGTCAAGCACACCGGCTGCGAGGCCGCGCTGCTCGATTCCGTGCGCCACGCCGGGCTGGTCCGCCGAACGCTCATCTCCTCGCAGGTTCCGGACGTGCTCGATCGCATCCGCGCGCTCGAGCCGCGCGCCCGGGTCGGCCTCTCGGTCGGCGGGCGCATCGCGCGGCTAAGCCGCCGATGGCGCGACTGGCGGGCCGTGGCGCTCGCGGGACTGCACACCGGGCGGTGGGACGCGGTCATGGCCCAGCACAAGCTCGTTGATCGCGCGCTGCTCCACGACGTCAGCGACCGGGGCGGCCGGCTGTACGCCTGGACCGTGAACGATCGTGCGGCGATCGCGCGGCTGGTAGGACTCGGCGTGCACGGGATCACCACGGCCGACCCGCGCCTGTTCGCCTAGATCTGGGGGCCCCGCTTCGCTCGCCGCGAAGCGGCCCCTCTGCGTAGGCTTAGTTGACTGTGCAAGAGATCGTGCCGACCCCCCAGCGCGGGCGCATCTTCACCGACTCGCTGCGCCCAGGCCTCGCGGACTGCTCGCCGAGCGGGCGGATCCGGCTCGACGCGCTGGCGCGCTGGGCCCAGGACGTCGCGTATGCCGACTCGGTCGACGCGGGGCAGGCGGGCCGCGCGATGTGGGTGGTCCGGCGGACCCGCATGCGGGTGACCCGGTTCCCGCGCTTCGGCGCGGACTTCACGCTGGCGACGTTCTGCAGCGGCCTCGGGCGGATGTGGGCCGAGCGCCGCACGTCGATCACCCCCGCCGATGACGCCGCCGGTGCGGTCGAGGTCGTGTCGATATGGGTCCATCTCGATCCGCTGAGCGGACGACCGACCAAGCTGTCCAAGGACGAGATCGCGATTTGGGGCGAGTCGACGGCGGGGCGGACCGTCACCGCTCGCCTGCGGCACCCCGCGCCCGACGGCGCCGCCAACGGGTTTCCCTGGTGGTTTCGCAGCACCGAGCTCGACCTCGCCGGCCACGTCAACAACGCCGCCTACCTCACTCCGCTCGAGGAGGAGCTGCTCGCAGACGATGCCGAGCCCCGCTCGATCGACGTCGAGATCGAGTACCGCTCGCCGGCGCAGCCCGGAGAGATGCGCGTGCTGCGCGACGGGGCTCACCGTTGGATCACCAGTCCGGAAGGGGAGACGTACGCCTCGATAATCATCGAACAGGAGGTCTGATTCGTGCGCGCCGTCGTCATCACCAAGCCAGGGGACCTCGACGTGCTCGAAGTCGCCGACCGTCCCGCGCGCGACCCGGGGCCCGGCGAGGTCCGGATCGCGGTCAACGCCGCGGGCGTCAACCCGACCGACATCGCCCTGCGCGAGCGGGGCGGCGGCGATCTGCCGGCGCCATGGGTGCCGGGCATGGACGCGGCCGGCGTGGTCGAGTCCGTGGGGCCTGACGTCGAGCGGTTGAAGGTGGGCGACGAGGTCATGGCCGCGGTCAGCCCGCGCCGACCAGAGGGCGGCGCCCAGCAGGAGCTGCTGGTCGTGCCGGCGACGTCGGTCGTGTCGATCCCAGAGGGGGCCACGCTCGCCCAGGCGGCGACCCTGCCGATGAACGGCCTCACCGCTCGGTCCGGGCTCGAGCTTCTCGGCCTGAAGCGGGGCGACACGCTTGCGGTGACCGGTGGCGCCGGGCTGCTCGCGTCGTACGTGATCCCGCTGGCCAAGGAGATGGGGTTGCGAGTGATCGCGGACGCCAAGCCCGAGGACGCAGAGCTCGTGCGGAGCTTCGGGGCAGACGTCGTCGTGGCGCGCGGGCAGGGCTTCACGGATGCGGTGCTCGAGGCCGCGCCTGACGGCGTCGAAGGCCTGTACGACACCGCGCTGCTGCGCCGGGCGGCCTTCCCGGCGATTCGCGACGGCGGGCAGATCGTGGTCGTCCGCGGCTGGGACGGCGACGAGGTCGAGGACCGCGGGATCCGCGTGCATCCGGTGGCGGTCGCGAGGGTGCTCGACCGGACCGACTGGCTCGAGGACCTGCGCGCGCACGCGTCCGACGGCCGGATCAAGCTGCGCGTCGCCGCGGAGTTCCCGCCCGAGCAGGCCGACGAGGCCGAGCGCCTGATGGACGCCGGCGGCCTGCGCGGCCGGGCCGTGATCGTCTTCTGATGATGGGGAATCTGGGGAATCCGCCTCGACGCGGTACGGCTGCCGATGTCGATGCGGCGGATTCCCTTAAGGGAATTCGACTCCGTCACGTGACGTAGCGCGCACGTTCCTAAGTCGAATTCCCCGGGCTCCGCTACGTGATGTAGCGCGCGCCGCTACGCCGAATTCCCGAGCGCTTCGAGCACGGCGCGGGCGGCGTTGTGGCCGGGGATGCCGCTCACGCCACCGCCCCGGCGCGCGCCGGCGCCGCACAGCCACACGTTCGCGCGCTCAGTCTCGACGCCCCAGGCGCCGACCTCGTCGTCGGTCTCGGCGAACGGCCAGGCGAGATCGCGATGGAAGATGTGCCCTCCGGGCATGCCGAGCTCGGCCTCGATTTCGGGTGGCGTGAGCGCCTCGAGCCCGAGCAGGCAGTCCGCGATCGGCTCGGCTAGCACCGAATCGAGCGAGCGGAGCGTGGCGGCGACGGCGCGATCCTTGGCGGTGGCGTCGGCCGGGTCGAACAGTCGGGCCGGCATATGCAGCCCGAACAGCGTGAGCGTGTGGACGCCGGCGGCGAGGAGGTCGTCCGAGAGGATGCTCGGGTCGGTCAGCGAGTGACAGTAGACCTCGCACGGGGGGAGCGTGGGAATGCGGCCGTCGCGGGCCTCGGCATACGCGGTCGCGAGCTGCTCGTAGCCCTCGTTGACGTGGAACGTCCCGGTGAACGCCTGCTCGGCGCTGGCTCCGGGCACGGACGGCAGGCGCGCCGTCAGCATGTTGATCTTGAGCTGGGCGCCCTCGGGTCGGCCGCCGGGCGGTGCGGCGTCGCCAAGCAGCCCGCTCAGCACGGTGGGCGCGACGTTGGCGAGGACGTGGCGCGCGCCGTATATCCGTCCGTCGGTGCACGTCACCTCGGCTGTCTTCTCGTCGGTCGCGATCGCGATCACCTCCGCGCGCGTCTCGAGCTGTGCGCCGGCGCGGCGGGCGACGTCGGCGATCGCCTGCGTCAAGGCGCCCATGCCGCCCACGGGCACGTTCCAGCTGCCGCCGACGACGTGGTACAGGAAGCAGCGGTTCTGCCGGAGGTCCGGGTCGTCGGCCGGCGCGAACGTGCCGATCAGAGCATCGGTCAGGACCGTGCCACGGGTGAGGTCGTCATCGAACGACCGCTCGATGAGCGCTGACAGCGGGGTCTCGAACACCGCGCTCCAGGCGTGGTCGTCGGCGACGATACGGCGGAACTCGTCCCGCGAGCGCAGCGGCTCGGTCAGCGTGGGGAAGACCCGCTCGGCGATTCGCGACGCCATGGCGTTGAACTCGGCGTCCGGAGCGGGCGGCGGGTAGGCGGCGACACGGCGGGGTCGGATCTCGACCGACACGCCGAGGGCGTTGAGCAGCGCCGCCGGGAACAGGCTCACGAGGTAGGAGTAGCGCGACAGCCGCACGTCGAAGCCCGGGAACGGCGCGGCGGAGACGGCGGCCCCACCGAGCTCGTCGCGCCGCTCGAGCACGACCACCGACCGGCCGGCTTTTGCCACCAGCGCCGCGGCGACGAGCGCGTTGTGTCCGCCGCCGGCGATCACCACGTCGAAGCTCTGGCGCCCGGGCATGCGACCAACGTACTAGGACCAATTGCCGCTGGTGACCCGGTCGCCGCAGGCCTAGTCTCTGGAGCATGTCTACTGGAGAACACATCGCAGCCACCGTTCAGTCGTGGCCCGGCGTGGAGGCCGTGCCCCACCGGTTCGGCGGGATCGAGTTCCGGGTTGGCCGCCGCGAGCTTGGCCACCTTCACGGCGACCGGATCGCCGACCTCCCGTTCCCGCGCCCCGTCCGCGACGAACTGATCGCCGAGGGTCGCGCCCGGCCGCACCGCGTGCTTCCCGACTCGGGCTGGGTGACGACCTCGATCGGCACCGACAGCGAGGCCGAGAACGCCCTCGACCTGTTCCGCATGGCCTACGACCGAGCACGGAACGCCCGGAGGGCCCATGCCTGACCGCTCCCGCGTCTTCCTCCTCACCCGCGACAGCGTCGTCCGGCTGACGTTGACGGGCACGCGGGCGGGCGACGCGCAAACCGTTATCACGGTTCCGGCGCCGCAGTCCGTGGCCGTCGATCCGCGCGATCCGGATCGCGTCTACGTCGGCACGTTCGACGACGGGCTGTACGCCACCGACGACGGTGGCGATACCTGGCGCTCGGCATGGAATGGGATCGCCGACCGCCGGGTGATGTCGGTGAGCGTGTCCCCGTCGCACGCGGTGAACGGGATGTCCGTCGCGTACGCCGGGACCGAGCCGAGCAACCTCTACCGCTCCGAGGACGGGGGAGAGACCTGGCAGCTGCTGCCCGAATTGCGGCGGCTGCCGAGCGAGCCACGCTGGTCTTTCCCCCCGCGACCGTGGACCCATCACGTGAGCACGATCGCCCTGCACCCGACCGATCCGGACGCTCTCGCCGTGGGGATCGAGCTCGGAGGTGTGATGCGCTCGTTCGATGGCGGCGCGAGCTGGATCGACCACAACCCGCAGGCGCACAGCGACGCCCACCAGCTGGTGACGCATCCGCTCGCGCCCGAGCGCGTGTATGAGGTCGCGGGTCAGGGGATCGCGGTGTCGCCGGACCGCGGCGAGAGCTGGCGCCGGCTGGACGGCGGTCTCGACCGGCACTACGCGTGGGCGACCGCGGTCGATGCGGCCGATCCGGACCTGTGGTACGCGTCGGTCAGCCGCTCCCCGATGGCCGCCCATGGGCGGGGAGACGGCCAGTCGCTCCTGCTGCGCTCGCGCTCGGGATCGGGCTCGCATTCGGGTTCGGGTTCGGCTTTGGGTGACGGCTGGGGCGATGGCTGGGAGGCGATCGACCGCTGGGGCGACGACGCGGACCTGCGGCGGATGCCCTACGCGCTGGCGGCCCTCCCCGAGCAGCCCGGGCGCCTGCTCGTCGGGTTGCGCGGCGGAGCGATGCTGGTCACCGGCGACTCCGGCGAAACGTGGGCGCGGGTCGAGTCGACGGTGCCCGACGTGATCGCGCTCGCGGCCGCGCCGGCGTGAGGGGTGCCGCCACCGTTCGTTCGTCCAGTGCGGTCCCGCCACCGTTCGTTCGTCCAGTCTGGTGAGGTTTGCGCCGGAAACGGGTATCTGGCCCTCATCATGGACCGGGACGATCTTCACCACCACATCAAGTCGGTCTCGCCGTTTGCCCCCACCACCGATCAGCGCCGACTGCTGTCGCTGCTCGTCGGCGCGTGCTGGCCGGGCGGGCCGGAGGACCGGCTCGAGCCCGTCGCGCTCGAGTGGCTGCGCCGCTGGCATCCAGAGCAGCTCGCGTTGGAGTTGCCGGAGTGCTCTTGCGCCACCGGGCGTTGCGTACTCTGTACCTGAGTGAGCGTCGATCTTCGCGACCGGGTCGCGATCGTCACAGGGGGCGGTCGCGGCCTCGGGCGTGCGATCGCGCTCGCCTACGCGGGCGCTGGGGCGGACGTCGTGATCAGCGCCGCGCGCAACGTCGGCGAGGCCGAGGAGGTCGCCGCGCTCGGCGGCGCGCTCCCGGGGAGCATTGACGCAGTGCAGGCCGACGTCACGGATGCCGGCGACGTCGAGCGGCTCGTCACGCGCGCCCTTGAGTCACGCGGGCGGATCGACGTGCTCGTCAACAACGCCGCGCGCGGGATGCGCTTCGTCAACGAGCGGTTCATGACCGATCCGCGGCCGTTCTGGGAGGCGGACCCGGAGGCGTGGCGCCTGGTGATCGAGACGAACATCATCGGGGTGTTCCTGATGGCGCGTGCGGTCGTCCCGCACATGCTCGCCGCCGGCCGCGGTTCGATCATCAACGTGACCGTCAACCAGTCGACGATGGTCCGCCGGGGGTTCTCCCCCTACGGCCCGTCGAAGGCCGCGCTCGAGGCGATGACGCAGGTGTGGGCGGCAGAGCTCGAGGGGACTGGGGTCCATATCAACCTGCTGTTGCCGGGCGGCGCGACCGCCACCGGCATGATCCAGGACGACATGCCCGACGAGGTCCAGCTGCTCGACCCCCAGATCGTCGTGCCCGCGGCGCTTTACCTCGCGACCGCGCAGAGCAGCGGCGAGAGAATCATTGCCACCGAGTGGAGCGAGTCCGGACAGGGTTGACCCCTGCCGGCCGGCGTTCGCGACCCTACTCGGTGCTAGCTTTTCCGAGACGTTTCGGTCCGCCGCGAGTGGGGACAGGAGCAGACGTGAACACCGATTTCAGCGTAGAGGAGCACAACCAGGGCGGAGCGACCGTGCTGGCAGTCGCGGGCGAGCTCGATCTGCGAACCAGCCCCGAGCTCGAGGACCGGCTATCGCGCGCCTTCGCCGGCGGCGCGGAGCTCGTAATCCTCGATCTGAGAGGAATCGAGTTCATGGACTCGACCGGGCTGCGTGTGCTCCTGAGCGCGCATCAGCGCGCTCACGAGAGCGGGCGGCGCTTTGCGCTCGTGCGGGGCGCCGACCAGGTCGAGCGTGTACTCACGCTGACGGGTGTCCGGGACCTGCTCACGGTGGTGGACGCTCCCGAGGAGCTCTTGGCCGCCGGCGACCCGTCGTCCGAGGGCGCATAGCCCCGCGCTCGGCGCGTTTCCGAAATAGGCCGTGTACACATTGCCCGGGATGGCAATACTAAGTGTTGCGGGGCGGCCACTGACAGACGAGTGGGAGTGAGCTTGACCACGACCGCAAAGAGCTTGGAGCCGATCGAGGCGCACCAGGCGTTGTTCTACAGCGGCAGCGACGAGTATCTCGCCGGGATCTCGGAGTTCATCGACCCGGCGCTCGACCGGGACGAGCCGGTGGCCATCGCGGTGCCCTCGCCGAAGCTCGACCTCCTGCGCTCGGAGCTAGGGGACCGCACGGCCCCGATCGAGCTGCTCGACATGTTCGAGCTCGGGAAGAACCCGGCGCGGATCATTCCGGTCGTGCTGTCGATGATCGAGCGGCACGGGAGCCCGTTGCGTTACGTCGGCGAGCCGATCTGGCCCGGTCGCTCGCCCGAGGAGATCCGGGAGGCGACCCGCCACGAGGCGCTCATCAACCTCGCCTGGCCCGACGTCGACGTGCGCGTCCTGTGCCCGTACGACGTCGAGCGGCTGGACGATGACGTGCTGCTCGATGCAGCGCATACCCATCCCGGCGTCGTCCGGGACGGGCGGCTCGCAGCGAGCTCGGCCTACGGTAGCGGCCGCCTGCCAGCGGGCTGCGATATGCCGCTCCCCGGTCCGCCGCCCGACGCGCTGGCGCAGATCTTCGAGATCGAGGACCTCGGGTGGCTGCGGGCCTGGGTTGCTGATAACGCCGCTGCGTCCGGGCTCGACCGCCATCGCGTCGCCGGGCTCGTGACCGCGATCAACGAGCTGACCACGAACACGGTCAAGCACGCGGCCCCGCACGGGACTCTGCGCTTCTGGACGGCGCCCGGAGAGGTGATCTTCGAGGTCGAGGATGCGGGTCACATCGCCGATCCGCTCGCGGGACGCCGCCGCCAGGCGATGGGCACGGGCGGCCTCGGATTGTGGATGGTCAATCAGCTGTGCGACCTCGTCGAGGTCCGCACGAGTGTCGACGGGACCAAGATCCGCGCGCATTCGAGGCTCGACGCCTCGCGCAGTTAGGCGAGCGGCGCCGGCGCCGGCCCTCGCTGCGTCCTCACCCGACGCGACAACATCAGCGACCTCACATGCGCCGCGCATGCCGCGGGTCGCGCGTCACACGGATCCAGTTTTCGGTCGGCCGGTGGTGGGTAAGCCAAGTGTGAAAGGAGAGGGAAATGTCACACACAGCGCCCCACAAAAGTCGCACCGGACGGTTGACCGAAAGGGGGCGGAGTGACTCAGCGAGTGTCACCGCGCGCCTTGATCGCCTTCCCGTATGGCCGTATGAGCGCAAGCTGCTCTGGATCATCGGCGCGGGTTACTTCTTCGCCTTCTTCGACATCGTCACGATCTCGTTCGCGGCGCCTGTAATCGCCACACAGTTCCACGTCTCAAAGGCAACGGTCACACTGTCGGTGACCAGCAGCCTGATCGGTTACATCATCGGTGCGCTCGCCGACAGTACGATCGCCGACAAGTGGGGACGGAAGCTCAGCCTCGGTATCTCGGTCGCCGTGTTCTCGCTCGGCACCGTGCTCGCCGCGGCGAGCACGAACGTCGGACAGCTGATCGCGTTCCGCTTCATCGCCGGCCTCGGCATCGGCGCCGAGATCGCGGCGGTCACAACGTACATCGGCGAGCTGTCGCCGGCGCGGCTGCGCGGCCGGTACACGAGCTGGGCCACGACTGCGGCGTACGCCGGTTTCTCGGTCGTGCCGTTCATCGCGCGCGGCCTGGTGCCGACGTTCGCGTCCGGATGGCGCATCCTGTTCCTGATCGGTGCGCTCGGCGGCGTGACGATTCTGTTCATGCGGCGCGACCTGCCGCCGTCTCCCCGCTGGCTCGTGTCGCAGGGACGGACCTCCGAGGCTCGCGAAGTCGTTGCGGATGCCGAGGAGACTGCCCTGGAAGCGATCGACGGCGACCGCCTGCCCGAACCCGAGCCCGTACCCGATGAGGCGCCGGCTGAGCGTGTCCCGATCAAGGCTCTGCTTCGCCGCCCGATGGCGGGCCGCGTGGCGCTGTTCGTCGCGATCTGGTTCGTCTACTACATCGGTAACTACGGCTGGCTCACGCTGGCGCCGACGCTGTTCACCGACAAGGGCTACAGCCTGGCCGACAGCACCACGTACCTCGTCGTGTCGGGCCTCGGGTTCCTGATCGGCGCGTATGCCACGACCCACTTCAGTGACCGCATCGAGCGCAAGTACTCGGCGGCGCTGTTCGCGGTGGCGTGGGCGATCTCGCTGTTCGTGATCGGCTACTTCGTCTCGCCTCTGGTCATCATCGTGTTCGGGTTCATCGCGTCGATGACGATCGGACTGCTGGTGCCGATGCTGTACACGTACACGGCCGAGCACTTCTCGACGAACGCACGCGCGACCGGCGTGGCGCTGAGCGATGGCCTTGGGCACGTCGGCGGCGCGCTCGCGCCGCTGATCGTGCTGGGCGCGAACTCGGCCTGGGGCTTCTCCTCATCGTTCCTGGTGATGGGGATCACAGGTCTGGTCACCGGTGCGCTGGTCCTGTTCGGGATCCAGGCCACCGGACGCTCGTTGGAGGAGAGCACCGCGTAGGATCCCGGGCTCCATGAAGGAGCTCACCGGAAGCGCCAGTGGCACGACGCCGGCCTCGCCCGAGGCGTGCGTCGCGCTACTGGCGGACGCCGAGCGGTACCCGGACTGGTACCCGGAGGTCGTCAAGAGCGTCGAGGTGCTCGAGCGCGACGCCTCCGGTCAGCCGAGCAAGGTGCGGACCATGCTGCACGTCCAGCACGGCCCGATCACCCGCGACTTCGACCTCACGATGGCGGTCTACGTTGAGCCGCAGCAGGGCACGGTCAAGCTCCACCGGATACCCCACGAGCCGTCGGACGGCGACAAGTTCGAGGTGGACTGGGGCGTGGATGGTGCAGGGCCAACGCGTATCCGTCTCGACCTGGCGGCCAATCTGGACGTACCGCGCTTTCTGCCACTGGGCACCATCGGCGACTCGATCGCCGCGGGCTTCGTCAGCGCGGCGACGAGAACGCTGGCGACGTGACCGCTCGCGGCTCGAGGTCGAAGGCCTCGGCCAGCAGCTCATAGGAGCGCCGGCGCGCGTGGTGGTCGAAGGTGATCGTGACCACGATCACCTCCTCGGCGCCGTACTCGACCGCCACCGCCTCGATCTCCGCGCGCACCTTCTCCGGCGTGCCGACGATCGAGCGGCGGCCTGGTCGGCCGCCGGTGAGAGGCTTGCCCTCGCGCTTGAGGAACTCCGTCGCCTTCTCCGGGGGCGGAACGGCGATCAACTGGTTCCGGCGCAGCAGCGTGAAGCTCATGCGACTGCTCGTAGACAGGAACACGGCCTCCTCGTCCGTCGGCGCGGCGAGGGCCCACACGGCGACCGCGGTGCGCGGCGCCTGGGCGGCGTCGGTGGGTACGAACCGCTCGCGATAGAGGCGGGCGATATCGGCCCCCTCGGCGTTGATGAAGTCGGCGAACGCGTACGGGAGGGCGAGCTGCCCCGCCCAGATCGCGCTCTGCGGCGAGGACCCGAGCAGCCACGGGACGGGGAGCTCCGGGCGGCCCGGAAGCACGCCCGCAAGCCGCGCGAACGGGTGATCCTCAGGCAACCTGTCGTCGAGGTACGCGAGCAGTTCGGCGAGCTGCTGCGGGAAGTCGTCGGGCGCGGCCTGGCGGCGGTCGCGCTGGAGGGCGAACGTGGTCATCGGGTCGGTCCCGGCCGCCCGTCCGAGTCCGAGGTCGATCCGACCGGGGAACAGGCCGGCCAGGATCGTGAACGTCTCAGCGACCTTGAGCGGGCTGTAGTGGGGGAGCATCACGCCGCCGCTCCCGACCCGGATTCCCTCAGTGGCGGCGGCGATCGGACCGATCAGCGCCTCCGGGCTCGCGCTCGCGAGCATCGGACCGCCGTGATGCTCGGCGACCCAGTAGCGGTGGTAGCCGAGCTCGTCGGCGAGCCGGGCGAGGTCGACCGTGTTGCGCAGGGCGTCGGCGCCGGTCGAGCCCTCGGAGATCGGCGATTGGTCGAGTACGGAGAGACGCATGTACTCGATATTAGGAAGGGCGGCGCGGGTGCTCGGCGTATGGCCCGTGTCCGCGGCGCGCGAGGGGCGATTAAGCGGTTCAGCGTGAGGCCGCGAGGAGCGATTAGGCGGCCAGGCTCGCCCCGGACGGCTCCACCTCGGCGGCGGGCCGCGACGCCTCCGTCTGTCCGCGGGAGACGTCCACGAAGTCGCGTTGACGGATCAGGATCACCGTGAGCAGAGCGGCGGCGAACGCCACGATCGCCCCGATCAGCAGGATCGAGTTCAGTCCGTCGATGAAGCTGCTCTTGGCCGCGACGGCGGCGATCGCACGGTGGTTCGCCGGCACCGCGTGCAACGCCTGGAGGATGCTGCCGTTGCTGATGGCGCTGGCGAGCTTGTGGGATCCGCTCGCGAGCGGACTCCCGGCAAGCTTCGACACCACCGAGTTGCTGACGTCGGTGGCGAGGATGCTGCCGAGCGCCGCCACCCCGGTCGCGATCCCGATCTGGCGGAAGGTGGAGTTGATCCCAGAGGCCATCCCGGCGCGGGCCGGCTCGACGACGCCGACGGCGGTCGAGGCAAGGGGCACGTTGACCAGCCCGGCGCCGACGCCCGCGACGATCATTCCGGGGAGTAGGTGCGTCCAGTCGTCACTCGGCGTGATCCCGCGCATCAGTACCAGGCCGAGGCCGATCAGCGCGAATCCGGGACCGATCAGCAGGCGGGTCGGGACGTGGCCGGTCAGCCGCCCGGCGAGACCCGCGGTGAGGAAGATCGCGCCCGTCATCGGCAGCAGCCGGATGCCCGTGTCGAGCGCCGAGGACCCGAGCACGTTCTGCAGGTACAGCACCATGTAGGTGATGAGCGAGAACAGCGAGGCCGAGATCGCCCATGCCGCGACGAGGCCGCCGTTGAAGGTCGGGACGCGCAGAAGCTTGAGATCGAGCATTGGGTTGCGCGTGCGGAGCTCGACCACGAGGAACAGGCCCAGCAGGACCGCCGCGGCGATGAGCGAACCGATCACGGTGCTCGATCCGAAGCCGTCCGGATGGCTGCGGATCAGCCCGTACACGAGCCCGGTGAGCCCGAGCGTGAAGGTCACGAAGCCGAGCCAGTCGGGCCGGTGGGCGACCGGCGCCTTGGACTCGGACACCTCCCTGAGGGTGACGAGCAGCGCGAGCACTCCGATCGGGACGTTCACGAAGAAAATCCATCGCCACGAGAGCCCGCTCGTCAAGACGCCGCCGAGCACCGGGCCGACCGCCACGGCAACCCCGGTGACCGCGCCGAACACCCCGAAGGCGACGCCGCGCTCACGCGGAGGGAATGCATCGGCGAGCAGCGCCAGCGAGGTCGCGAACATGATCGCGCCGCCGATGCCCTGGAACGCGCGGGACAACGCGAGGAAGGTCGGATCGCCCGCGACCCCGCATAACGCGGACCCGAGCGTGAACACCACGATCCCGACGGCGAACACCAGCCGGCGGCCGACCAGGTCCGCGATCGACCCGGCGGTGAGCAGGAACGCCGCGAGCGTCAGGGCGTAGGCGTCGATGACCCACTGAAGATCGGCGAGCGACGCGTGGAACGCCTGCTGGATGTACGGCAGCGCGACGTTGACGATCGTGATGTCGAGCAGCAGCATGAACACGCCGGTGCAGACGGCCAGCAGGGTCCACCACTTGCGTTCCACGGCACCTACCTCCTTTTCCTGAGCGTGAACTCAGGATAACATATATACTGAGTAGGCCATCAGGAATTGAGGACAAGATTTGACCGCGGTAGATGAAACGCCGAAACGTCGTGGCCGACCGCCCGCCGGCGGTCGCGAGGCGATCATCGCCGCCGCGCTCCAGGTGATTCGCGAGCGTGGGATCGCGCGTCTGACCGCGCGTGAGGTCGCCGGCCTCGCCGGCGTCTCGGAGGCGAGCGTCTTCTACCACTACAAGGACCGCGCCGGCCTGCTTCAGGCCGTGTTCGCGGAGGGTGTGGCGCCGCTGAAGGCGTTGGCCGAGCGTGCCGTGCAGCCCGGAAGCGATCCGCGCGAGGTCTTGACCCTGTACGGACGCACGCTCGAGGAGTTCCTCGACCAGGTGCTTCCGGTGATCGCGGCGGCCCAGTCCGACACCGAGCTGCGCGACGCGCTCGCGGTCTACATGGCCGAGAACGACATGGGCCCGCACCGCGGCGTCGCCGCGATCGGCGCTTACCTCGCCGGCGAGCAGGCCGCAGGACGAGTCCGCGCCGACGTCGACCCGTACGCGCTGGCGATGATGTTCATCGGTGCCTGCCACACGCGGGCGTCACAACGGCAGATGCCGCTCCCGGCCGCGGAGCTGCCGCCACTCGAAGACATCATCGATGCGACGGTGGCCGCCTTGCAGCCGGCGTAAATCCCGGGACACCGCACAGCCCTGGGCGTATCATTCGGCACGTGCCTGGCTGACGCTAGAACCCCGCGCACCGCCGATTCCATGCTCGCTCCGTCCCGGAGCCTGAGGCGCTGGGTGGTGGTGCGCGTGCGCCGCCTCGGCCGTACTAGTCCGGTTTCGGGCTACGCCGGCGCCGCCGCGGGCGCGCCACCGGAGCCCGCAGTCGCGTCACTCGGCGATTCCGCAGACGATGAGGCGGAAGCGCGGTCGGACGACTCGGACCCGCGCTTTGCCTTGGACAGCCGGTTCTCGCCGTCCGCGTGCACGATCAAGACCGGGACCGGGCTGTGATTCAGGGCGTAGTGGCTGACGCTCCCGAGCACCGAGGCGCTGAGCGCGCCGCGACCGCGGGAGCCCATCACGAGCAGGTCGTGGTGACCCGTCTGAAGGCGGTGCATCAGCGTGTTCCTGATCGGCTTGCGGCTGATGATCGTGGTCACGGGCACGTCGTCGGGGACTCGCTTGACCGCGCGGCGCATGAGGTCCACCGCTTCCTTCTCGAGGTCGGCCGCGGACACGGCGTAGGCGCCGGCGGCCATCGCCGACGCGGCCCAAACCGGCGGCTGGTTCACCGCGGTCAGGATCGTGAGGCGCGCCTGGTCGGCGCGAGCGATGTCGATCGCTTCGTCAAGCGCTCGGTCGGAGTGATTGGAGCCATCGACGCTGACAAGGATGTTCCGGAACATGGCAATGCTCCAAGATCGACGGTAATGTTGGCATGCCAAAGATTAGCATGACAGCGGCGATATTCTCAAGTTATATGGATTCGGACGACGGCATCGATTTCCTCACGGCGTTCGATGGGTTCGCGCAAGCCGTGCGCCGCGCCCGCGGAGCGCCGGCGGCGAACGGCGCACTCACGCTTTCCCAGTACGGACTGCTGGAGGGCCTGATCAACCGGCCGGACGCACGAGTCCATGAACTCGCCGGCGACGCGGGAATCACGCCGTCGACGGCCACCCGCATCCTCGACGCGCTCGAACGCCGCGGCGTCGTCGAGCGGGCCCGGTCGCTCGAGGATCGCCGGGCGGTGGCGGTCAGCCTGACCGACCTCGGCCAGAAGCTGCTCCACGACCAGCAGGACTGGCTGCGCGGGCGCCAGCGGGCGTTCTACGAATCGTTGCCGGCGGAGGAGCAGGAGCTCGCTCCCGACCTCCTGGTCCGGCTGGCGGCGCTGATCGACGAGCTCGCGGGCGGCTGCCCTCCGGATTAGGCCGCCGCCGGCGCCACACACGACAGCCCAGCCTAAGAATTCGCACACATTCGGGACACCGCTCTGTAACGGCGCGGGTCGACGGCCCCCATATAAGTCGGCGCTTCCTGACTCGCAACGAGAGGAGCTATTTGTATGCGTAGAGTCACGAAGCTGGGGGCGATCTCGGTGATCGCCGCCGCTTTGATCGGAGGGTCCGCGGCCGCAGTGTCGGCGCACTCCGATCACCGCGGCAACGGTGATCACGGTCACGGAGGGCGCTCGATCCAGCACGTACTGCTGATCTCGGTTGACGGTATGCACCAGTCCGACCTCGACTGGTATATCGCCAACCATCCCAACTCGGAGCTCGCCAAGCTCGCCTCCGGTGGCGCCGAGTTCACCAACAACCATACGTCGGATCCGTCGGACTCCGACCCGGGCGGCACCGCGTTGATGACCGGCGGCGACCCGCGCGCGACCGGCGTGTATTACGACGTCGAGTACAGCCACGGAGTGTTCCCGCCCGGCACCACGACCTGCTCAGGTCCGGTCCCGGGTGGCAACGTGATCTACGACTCGCCGGACGACAAGCTCAACGCCGTGCCTGACCTGATCCCGGGCAACACCAGCGGCCAGACGTTTCCGTCCTTCGACGAGGGCGGCTCGATCTACGCGGGCGGCGATGACAAGAACCCGGGCCTGATCATGGGCCTGACGCCGGCCCCGCAGTCGGGCCTGAACCCGGGGAGCTTCCCCGTCGACCCGAAGACTTGCCAGCCGATCCAGCCATGGGACTACCTGAAGGTCAACTCGATCTTCGGGGTGATCCACAACGCCGGCCTCCGCACAGCTTGGTCTGACAAGCACGCGATTTACACGTCGTTCAACGGCCACGGTTCTGGTGGCACGGCCATCGATGACTTCTTCGGTCCCGAGATCGACTCGCAAGCCGTCGAGCCGAACGGCACGCCGTACCCGTCCGACACGGACTGGGCGCACGACGACGCCGCCACCAAGCAGTACGACGGGTACAAGGTGCAGGCAGTCCTCAACGAGCTGGGTGGCTACGACCACAGCGGCACCCAGAAGGTCGGTGTCCCGGCAATCCTCGGGATGAACTTCCAGACCGTGTCGGTCGCCCAGAAGGTCGATTCGGCGAGCACCCTCGTCCATAACCCGGACGGCAGCTATACGGAGAGCCCCGCCGATTGTGGGTCATCGACGCCTCCGGATCCTCTCTGCCTCGCCGGCTACTACCCCGGCACGACGACGCCCCGCCCGTTGCTGTCCAGCGCGCTGGACTACGTTGACGCCCAGCTGGCGGCGATGGACGCGGCGATCCAGGCCAACCCAGTGACGCGCGGGACGACCGCGATCATCATCACGGCCAAGCACGGCCAGTCGCCGCAGAATCCGCTGCTTCTCAAGCGGATCCCGGACGGCCCGATCATCGACGCGATCAACGCGGCGTGGACCGCGAAGACGGGTGATTCGAACAAGCTGATCGTCGCCGGTACCGACGACGACCTGTGGCAGAGCTACCTGTCGGTTAAGACGCAGGACGCGGCCGACTTCGTCAAGAGCTACCTGTGGAACCACAGTGCGACTGCGGTGCTCTACAACAACGACGGCAACAACACCCGGGGCCCCGACCACAACGGCACCGAGCAGGTCCCGCACTCCGGTCTGGCGCAGATCTACGCCGGTCGTGAGGCCGCCCGCTTCTTCGGCGTGCCGTACGGGGACCCGCGCTACCCGGACGTGTTCGGCCGCGTGCAGGTCGGCACGGTGTACACCGGCGGCACGAAGATCGCCGAGCACGGTGGCGACAACCCCAATGACCGCGATGTGCCGCTGCTCGTCTACGCACCCGGCGCGGTCCGGCCCGGTTCGTCGGATCGGTGGGTCGAGACGACCCAGGTCGCGCCCACGATCCTGAGCCTGCTCGGTCTCGATCCGAGGGCGCTGCAGGCCGTGCAGATCGAGGGCACGCAAGTGCTGCCCGGGATCGGCCGCCACCACGACGAGCGGTAGTACTCGGCTGAGAGCGCGCAAGCGCAAACTTGATGGACGGGCGTGTCGAAACGCGGCACGCTCGTCCGTCATACGGTTGAAGCCGCAAACCGAGCGGTCAACCGATCCCAAGGAGGCTCGATGCCCCAGTACATGCTGTTGATCTACCAGCCCGTGGACAGCCCGCTGACCCCCGAGCAGTTCGCGGAGATGGGTCCCCGATGGGACGCGTTCACCGAGAACCTGCGGAACGCGGGCGCGTTCGTCGCCGGCGACGCGCTCGAGCGCGCCGACGTCGCTACCACCGTGCGCGAGCGCGACGGCCAGACCCAGTTCACGGACGGGCCGTTCGCGGAGACCAAGGAGTTCCTGGCCGGCTACTACCTGGTCAACTGCCCGGACCTCGACACGGCGCTCGAGCACGCATCGCACATGCCGAACGTCACTTACGGCTCGGTCGAGGTCCGCCCGATCTGGGACCGCACCGGGCCAATGGCGACCGGCCGCGAGCAGGTCGTACAGGCGTAGACGCCGCGGCTGCCTTAGAAGGGCGGCCGCGGTGGCGCGGCCGCCTCACTCGGGCGGGACCGGCATGGTGCCGCCCGAGCACGGCCGCCGAGGCGATGAGGGCCGCCTTAGAGAGCGGTTCGAACTGGCCGAAGGGCCAATTCAACCGACCCCCCGCGTGTCGGGTTTCGGCCCCGTGGCCGTTGGCAACGGCCCCATCTTCGGAGACCGTGTGAGATATGAGCGTGACTCTGCCCGAGTACACCGAAGCGGCCGCTGCCGTCTTTCCCGTCGGCGCCGCCATCTCATCGGTCGGCGCGAGCCTGCCGGAGACCGTCGTACCGAACGCCGACATCGCGCTGCGGATCGGCGTCAGCGATGAGTGGATCGTTCGCCGAACCGGCATAAGGTCGCGGCGGGTGGCCGGGCCGACCGAACGGCTCACCACCCACGCGACTAACGCGGCGGCGGCGGCGATTCGCCGAGCCGGTGTCTCCCCCGAGCAGATCGATCTCGTGCTGGTGGCGACCACCACCCCCGACGAGGTCATGCCAAACGCGGCCCCGCTCGTCGCCCATGAGCTCGGCGCGGTCCGCGCCGGCGCGTTCGACATCGGCGCGGCGTGCACGGGCTTCCTGTCGGCGCTCGCGGTCGGGACCGGGCAGATTGAAGCCGGCCGGGCACAAACGGTCGTCGTCATCGGCGCCGACTTCATGTCGCGAATCCTCGACCCCGATGACCGCACGACCGCCGCCGTATTCGCGGACGGCGCCGGCGCGGTCGTGCTCCAGGCCACCGGCGAGACGGGCCGCATCGGCCCGATCGTGCTCGGCTCCGACGGCGCGGGTGCGGACCACATCATGGTCCCGCGCGAAGAGGGCGTGATCCGCATGCGCGGACACGAGACGTTTCGCGAGGCGGTGGCGCGTCTGTCGCTGGCGACCGTCCAGGCCGCACGGGCCGCCGGCACGCGGCTCGACGACATCGACCTTTTCGTATATCACCAGGCCAACGGGCGAATCCTGGCCGCTGTCGGCGAGCGGCTCGGCCTGCCCGCTGACCGGGTTGTCGACTGCATCTCTGAATACGGCAACACCTCGGCGGCCACGCTGCCGGTCGCGCTCGCCCACGTCGACAGCGAGGGCGGGCTCAAGTCGGGTCATCGCGTCCTCCTTGGCGCGTTCGGCGCAGGCTTCACGTGGGGCGCCACGGTCGTTATTTGGGACCCATCCACCCCACCAACCCGGGGCGCGGCATGAGCGCGCGCGTTGTAGTCACAGGGTTCGGTGCGGTGAGCCCACTCGGCGTCGGCGCCCGCGAGCTGTACGACGGCTGGACCGCGCGCCGGTCGGGCATCGAGGACGGCCTCGGGGCTTGCAGCGATTTCGACCCGACCGAGTTCATGACCGTCAAAGAGGCGCGCCGCAGCGACCGTTTCGCCCAGTTGGCGATCGCGGCGAGCTCGGAGGCCGTCGCCGACGCCGGTTGGGATTCCGGGGATCCGCCCGCGGACCCGTCCGACATCGGATGCGTGATCGGCTCGGGCATCGGCGGGATGTGGACGTTCGAGAGCCAGTGCGACGTGCTGCGCGATCGCGGTCCCGAGCGCGTCTCGCCGCTCGCGATCCCGCTGATCATGGGCAACGCCGCCTCCGGCCTCGTGGCGATGCGCCACGGGCTGCGCGGGCCCGTGTTCGGCGTAATGTCGGCATGCGCGTCCGGAGCTCACGCGATCGGCGAGGCCGCGCGCATGATCAAAGCTGGAGAGGCACAGGCGGTCGTCGCGGGGGGAGCCGAGGCCACGCTCACTCCGCTCGCGAAGGCTGCGTTCGCATCGATGGAGGCGACCTCGCCCACGGGGATCTCGCGGCCGTTCGATGCGCGGCGAGACGGCTTCGTGATGGGCGAGGGAGCCGGCGTGCTCGTGCTCGAGTCCGAGGAGCTGGCGGCCGCACGCGGAGCGAACGTGCTCGGCGAGGTGCTCGGTTACGCCTCGACCGCGGACGCCCATCACCTGACCGCCCCCGAGCCCACGGGCCGGCCGGCGTCGATCGCGATCACGCGGGCCATGAAGAACGCGGGCGTGACGCCCGAGGACATCAACTACGTCAACGCGCACGGCACCTCGACGCCGCTGAACGACCGGTCAGAGACCGAGGCGATCAAGCTCGCGCTCGGCGAGCGGGCATACGACGTGCCGGTGTCCTCGACCAAGTCGGCGATCGGGCACCTGCTCGGCGCGGCCGGCGCGGTCGAGGCGATCGCGACGATCATCGCCCTGAACGAGCGCGTCGCGCCGCCGACGCTCAACTACGAGGAGCAGGACGAGGGGCTCGACCTCGATTACGTGCCGGACGGGCCGCGCCCGCTCACTGTCAACGGCAACGGACACGGACGTGCGATCGCGCTCTCGAACTCGTTCGGCTTCGGTGGCCACAACGTCGTGCTTTGCCTGGGGGGTAGGCCGTGAGCGTCGCGCTTGCACCCCGGACCTTACGCGCCGAAACTCCGCTCAGCCCGTTCGAGCGCCTCGAGACGCTGTGCGATCCGGGCACGCTCGAGGTGATCCGCTCCGAGGTCATCTCGACGGCGATGGGCGAGAAGGCCCGCGCCGGTGACGGCGTAGTCGCGGGTGCTGGAGAGATCGACGGCCGCCCGGTGTTCTGCTATGCCCAGGACTCGAGCTACGCCGGCGGCTCGCTCGGCGAGCAGCACGCGAACACGATCGTGCGGGTCCTCGAGCTCGCCGACAAGGCGAAAGCGCCGGTCGTCGGCTTCGTGTCCTCGGGCGGCGCGCGCATGCAGGAGGGCGCGGCTGCGCTCGGCGGCTACGGGCGGATCTTCCATCGGACCGTGAAGCTGTCGGGCCGCGTTCCCCAGGTCTCGATCATCACCGGCCTGTCCGCCGGCGGCGGCGCGTATTCGCCGGCGCTGACCGACTGGGTCGTGATGACCGAAGAGTCGAGCATGTTCCTGACCGGACCAGGCGTCGTTCGCGACGCCCTCGGCGAGGACGTCACCGCTGATCAGCTCGGAGGCACGCGCGTCCACGCGCGCAACGGCGTGTGCCATTTCGTTGCGCCCACGGACGTGAACGCCGCATACCTGGCGCGCGAGCTCCTCGGCTATCTGCCGCGCCATCGCGGCACGACGCCGCCGGTGCTGCCGGCCCGGCCGCCGCTCGGACACGACCCTGCGGCCGTGGTCCCGCAAGACCACCGCGCGGTCTACGACGTGCGCGACGTCATCCGCGCGGTCGTCGACGGCGGAGAGCTGCTCGAGGCGTCCGCCGGTTGGGCGCGCAATCTC
Source organism: uncultured Solirubrobacterales bacterium (assembly GCA_963709205.1). Lineage (GTDB taxonomy): Bacteria > Actinomycetota > Thermoleophilia > Solirubrobacterales > Solirubrobacteraceae > Palsa-465. The sequence continues at coordinate 404,911 of CAVPVP010000027.1, read as the reverse complement.
GTGACCGGATTCGCGCGGCTCGACGGTCGCACGGTGGCGATCGTCGCCAACCAGCCGCGCTACCTCGGCGGGATCATCGACTCGAGCGCCGCCCAGAAGGGCGCCCGGTTCGTCGCGAAGTGCGACGCGTTCGGGATTCCGCTCGTCGTGCTCGTCGACACTCCGGGCTACATGCCCGGCACCAAGCAGGAGTCCGCCGGCGTGATCCGGTTCGGCGCGGAGTTCGTCCATGCGTTCGCCGCGGCCGACGTGCCCCGGGTGACGCTGATCCTCCGCAAGGCGTTCGGCGGCGCCTACATCACGATGAACTCCAAGGACCTCGGCGCCGACTACGTGTTCGCGTGGCCGAATGCCCAGATCGGCGTGATGGCCGCGAAGTCGGCCGTGGGGATCATCAATCGCCGCGAGCTCGAGGCGGCCGACGATCCCGACGCCACGCGGGACGGCCTCGCCGAGCGCTACGCGCAGACGAATCTCTGCCCCCGCGTGGCCGCCGCCGACGGGCACATCGACGAGCTGATCACGCCCGGCCAGACGCGCTCACGGCTGACCTGGGCGCTCCGATCCTTTTCACCGGAGGCCGGGGAATGACACAGGCGGACGGGACGGTGCTCCTCACCGGCGCCACCGGTTTCGTCGGGATGGAGCTGCTCGCGCGGTACCTGGAGCGGACCGAACGGCGGGTGTTCACGATCGTCCGCGCCGGCAGCGAAGAGGCTGCCCGCGAGCGGATCGACGCCGTGCTCGAGAACCTGTTTGGTGATCAAGCCGGGCAGTACGCGGACCGCGTCACCGCGGTCGCGGGCGACATGACCGCTCCGCGTCTCGGTCTCGATCACGTGCAGTGGGATTGGCTGGCCGCGGTGTCGACGATGATCGTCCACTGCGCCGCATCGGTGTCGTTCGGGCTGTCGCTCGAGGAGGCCCGAGCGATCAACGTCGAGGGCACGCGCCGGATGCTCGAGCTCGCCGGGCGCGCGCAAGCGCTGGGCGTGCTCGAGCGCTACGGACAGGTCTCCACCGCGTACGTGGCCGGCACCCATGCGGGCCGCTTCTACGAGTGCGACCTCGACGTCGGCCAGAGCTTCAACAACTCCTACGAGCAGTCGAAGTTCGAGTCCGAGCGGCTCGTGCGCTCGCATCCCGACCTGCCGTTCACGATCTTGCGCCCGAGCATCGTCGTCGGCGACCGCCATAGTGGCTGGACCTCGGCGTTCAACGTTCTCTACTGGCCGCTGCGCGCGCTCGCGCGAGGCCTGTTCCCGGCCGTCCCGGCGACCGCGTCGGCGCCGGTTGACGTGGTCTCGATCGACTACGTCGCCGACGGGATCCTCAAGCTTTGCGAGGCCCCCGGCGGCGTGCGACAGACATATCACCTCACGGCCGGCGCGGAGGCGAGCACGATCGCCGAGATCGCCGAACTCGCGAGCGGGTATTTCCAGCAGCCTCCGCCAAGGCTGCTCTCGCCGGCCGAGTTCCTGTCGGCCGACCACGGAGTCGCTCGGTCGATGCTCGAGGAAGGGGCCATGTACTTCCCGTATTTCTCGGTGACGACGACGTTCGACGACGCGCTCACGCGCGCGCAACTCGAGCCAGCCGGGATCAGCGTCGCGCCGCTCCGCGACTACATGAGCCGCCTGCTCGACTACGCCACCTGGAGCCGCTGGGGCAAGCACCCGATCGCCCGGGTCGACGCGGCCGCGGAGTTCGCCGGCGTTTGAATTAGGGGTCGCGCTGGCGCGCGACATCCCTGGGGCCGTGCGGCCGGGCATCCGTGCCCGGCCGGGCGGTCGCGTCCACCCCGCCCGGCACGGATGCCGGGCGGAACGGCGGTCGCGGCTACGGCCCCGCCCGGCATCCTTGCCTCGCAGACGGGGCCTGCCGCGCCACATCCGACGGACGCCGCCGTTAGGCGGCCCCAAACCCGCTCCCCCCAGCCGGGGGGTGTGCGCGGCCACCGTGTTGCACCGTGCCGCCACCGCGAGGATGCTCGAACCGTGGTACTTGCCGACACGGCCAGGTTCCGGACCGACGACCCTGACGCGCTCGTAATCGCGTCTCTCGCCTGCCCGATCTGCCTGCGGAGCGACGAGATCGAGTGGCACGCGGCACTCGACGGATACGATCCATCAGTTGAATGCAGATGTCCACGCTGCGAGGAGAACTGGCGGGTGTACCTGGAACCGCAGCAGGCGCTGCGGTTCGCGCTGATGGACCCCCTCTGAGCCCGGACACCGAACTCGGAATCGACGCGCTCGAGTTGCTCGCCGAGGTGCTGTCGAAGGCCGAAGACGCGCCGTCGAACGGCGCGGGCTTCTACGACCAGCTGTGCGATGCCGTGTGCCAATTGGTCCGGATGCGCCGGGCGCTGATCTTCCGCTACGAGCCGGGGGTCCGCCGGGTGCGGGCGGCGGGCGCGCATGGGCTCAGCCTCGAGCAGTTCGCCGACGCCTACGTGACCGTCGAGTCGGCGCCGATCGCGGCGCAGTCGCTTCGAGAGGACCGCGTGATCGAGATCGCCGGCGACATGACCGGACAGTTCCCCGAGGAGTACGCGAGCGTGTTCCCCGAGCCCGTCCGCCTGGTGTGCGCGCCGATGGCCGCCGCGGGTCGCGCCCTCGGCGTGATCTTCGCCGACCGGCCGATGAGCGAGCCGCCGCTCGACGGCTCCGAACGGCATCTGCTGTGGATGCTCGGCAAGGCCGCGGCGCTTGCGTCGGTCGCGCGGTTCGTGTCAACGCAATCCGAGAAGGCCCAACAGCTCGAGCAGCGGATCGACCTCGCGCGCGACATCCACGAGGGCGTGATCCAGCGCCTGTTCGGGATCTCGATGGCGCTCGACGGGGACGGCGATCTCCCGGCCGAGGCACGCCAGCGGTGCGCGGTCGAGACCCAGGAGGCGCTCTCGGATCTGCGAATCGCGCTCCAGCGTACGCTCGGCCGGACGCCGCGGGCGACGCAGACGACGTTCGTGGCCGAGGTCGAGCGCCTCGCGCGGGTGCACCCCGACCTCGGCGTGACGCTCGACTCAGGGGGCGAGGGGGACGTCCCACCCGGCCTCGAGCCGCTGGCGCAGTCGGTGCTGGCCGAAGCGGTGCGCAACGCCCACAAGCACGCCCATCCGACCCACGTGGCGGTGCGCATCGGCCGGCGCGACGGCGCGTTCGTGCTCGAGGTGGCCAACGACGGCGTCACCGTCGGCGGGCGCCGTGCCGGGATGGGACTGCGGTTGGCGGCGATGGAGGCCCTTCAGAGCGGCGGCGTGGTCGAGTTCGGCGAGCGCGAGCCGGGAACGTGGCAAGTCCGGCTGGTGGTGCCCGATGAGCTCTGACGCCGCGCTCCGCAGCCCCGATCGCCTGAGCGTGCTCGTCGTCGACGACCACGACGTCGTCCACTGGGGAATCCGGCTGATGCTGACCCAGCAGCCCTGGGTCGACCGCTGCTTGAGTGCGCACTCGGGCGAGGAGGCGATCGCGCTGGCGACGCGCTACCGCCCGCACGTCGCGCTCGTCGACCTGTTCATCGGAGAGGAGTCGGGGGCGGAGGTCTGCGAGCAGCTGCGCCAGGCCGAGCCGATGACGCGCGTGCTCCTGTTCTCCGGCGCCGGCGAGATCTCACCCCACGCCGCGCGCGCCGCCGGCGCGTCGGGCTTCGCTTACAAAGACTGGCCGGCGCGGAAGATCGCGAGCGCGGTGCGCATGGTCGGTCTCGGCAAGACCGTGTTCGACCCGCAGGACCGGCCGGTCGCCCTCGGCTTGTCCGACCGCGAGCGCGACGTGCTCAACCTGATGGCCTCGGGCGCCACCAATCCCGAAATCGCCGAGAAGCTCCACCTGTCCAAGCACACGGTGAAGGAGCACACGAGCGCCGTCTACCGCAAGCTCGGCGTCCGCAATCGCATCGAGGCGGTGCAGCGCGGGCAGCGGCTCGGATTGCTGTCGTAGTGGATGCAGCGCTGAGCGAGATCGCGCGGTTCCTCGCAGTGCGAGCGCCGTTCGACTCGCTCGCGCCAGAGGAGGTCGGAGAGCTCGCCGCGCAAACCGAGATCGAGTTCTTCGTGTCGGGGGCGGCGATCCTGACCGAGGACGGCGGGCCGGTCACGTTCCTACGCGTGATCCACTCGGGCGCGGTCGACATCATCCACGACGGCCGGCTGCTGGACCTGCTCGGCACCGGCGACACGATCGGCGATGCCGCGATGCTATCCGGGCTCCCGCCCGGGTTCGAGGCGCGCGCCGCCGAGGACACCCTGTGCTACCGGATTCCCGTGAGCGTCGCGCGCCCGCTGTTGGATCGCGTCAAGCGGCGCGAGCTCGAACTGGCCGCGGGTCCCCCGAACCACCGGCCGGTGGCGAGCCTTCTGCGCTCCCCGACGCTGCGCTGCGAGCCGATGGAGAGCATCCGCGAGGTCGCCCGGCGGATGACCGAGACCGGCGCCAGCTCGGCGATCGTCGACCTGCGCGACGGCGGATTCGGGATCGTCACCGATCGCGACATCCGGACCAAGATCGTGGCGGCGGGCCTGCCGCTCAGCGCCCCGGTGGCGACCGTGATGACCACGCAGCTGTTCATGGTCACGCCGGACCGGCTCGGCGGCGAGGTCCTGTTCGAGCTGCTCGAACGCGGGCTGCGTCACGCCCCGGTCGTCACCGAGAGCGGGCAGCTCGTCGGTGTGATCGAGGACGCCGACCTGTACGCGGTCCAGTCGCGGTCGTGGTTCGGGGCGCGGCGCGCGATCTCGCGGGCTTCGTCGGCCGAGGACCTGGCAGCGGTCGCGCGGGGCTTGCCGTCGGTGGTGGCCGACCTTCACGCCGCGCGCCTGCGGGCGCCCGAGGTCGTGCGTGTGCTGTCGGCGCTGGTCGACGCGCTGACCACGCGCGCGCTCGAGCTGGCCGCGCCCGCACCGGCATCGGAGGGACTCGTGTGGGTGGCGCTCGGGAGCCAGGCGCGCCGGGAACTAACGCCGGCCTCGATCGCGTGGGGAGCGGTGGTCTGTCACGAGCCGCCGCCGGTTGAGTGGACGCGCTCGGTGGGCGACGTCCTCCGCGCCTGTGGATTTCCCGGGGAGGTGGTCGCGCGGAGCACCAACGATTGGAGCCGCCGCGGGGGCGAGGACGAGCTGTCGCTGTCCGTGATGATCGAACGGAGGGCTCTATGGGGGACGCCGATCGATCCGCTGCCTGCGCCTGAAGGGCCCGCCCGGGATGCGATCGTCGCGGCGCTAGCGCGGCGGGCGCTGGCCGCGGTACCGCCCACGGGCTTCGACGCCGACTCGGTGCTCGAGGCCAGCGGCGGGCACAGCGACCGGCTCGACATCCGCGTTGCCGCGGTCGCGCCGATCGTCGAGCTGGGCCGCTGGGGCTCGGCGGCCGCGGGAGTGGTGGAGGGGTCGACTCCCGAGCGGCTGCTCGCCGCCGCTCACGCCGGCGTGCTGAGCGACGCAGACGCGCGAACGCTCGCGGACGCGTTCGACCTCGCGCTCGAGCTCCGGATCGGGCACCACATGGCGAGGATCGCGGCGGGGCGGACGCCGGACGACCAGATCGAGCCCGCGGAGATCAGCCCGCTCATGCGCGATCACCTGCGCGACGTGTTCCGGGCGGTCACCTCGGTGCAGCGGAGGCTACGCGGGTGAGGCTTCGGCGCCCGCCCGAGGGTCTCGCCGCCGAGTTCGCCAGCGCCCCGCGACCGGCAGAGGAGACGCCGTGGCGGGAGGCCTCCTGGTGCGCGATCGACCTGGAGATGACCGGGCTCGACCCCCGGAGCGACGAGATCATCGCGGTCGGAGCGGTGCCGATCGACGGTGGCCGGATCGTGCTCGGCGGCGGCGTTTACACGCTCGTGCGCTCCGACGTGCGCTCCAATCTCAGGGCGATCCTCTTGCACAAGCTGCGGGTGCCGGACCTCGCCGGCGCACCACCGCTCGAGGAGGCGATGGACGGAATGCTCGAGCTGCTCGCCGGCCGCGTCCCGGTGTTTCACACCGCGGCAATCGAGACCGCGTTTCTGACGCGGCAGTTCGGGCGCCGGCGGGTGCGGTTGCCCGAGGCTGCGGACACCGAGGTTCTCGGGCGGATGTGGCTGCGCCACCGCGACGGCTCCGCGCCCGAGGGGATCTCGCTGACGGGGCTGGCGGGCGCGCTCGGACAGCCGGCGGAGACGCCGCATCACGCCCTCGGCGACGCGCTCACCACCGCCAAGGCGTTCATAGCGTTAGCTAGTCTGCTCGACACGGTGGCGCCGCAGACCGTTGGGTCGCTGGTTTCGGCGAGCCGGCCGGCGCCAGTTGTGCGGCGATTCGGCGCGGGATGATGTCGCGCCCGTGATCTTCTACGAACCCTCCAAGCGCGACCGGTCAGTGCTCCCGCACGACCCGTTCAAGTCGCTGGTCGCCCCTCGTCCGATCGGCTGGATCTCGACGATGGACTCTCGCGACCGGGTGAACCTGGCGCCGTACAGCTTCTTCAACGCGGTGGGCGAACGACCGTACATGCTCGCCTTCTCGAGCCACGGCGCGAAGGACTCCTCGACGTTCGCCGGCGAGCTGCGGGAATTCGTCTGGAACCTGGTCACCTGGGAGCTGCGCGAGGAGATGAACGAGACCTCGGCGCCGCTGCCCCGCGGCGCATCCGAGTTCTCGCGGGCGGGGCTCGAGATGGCGCCCTCGCGGCTGGTGGCCCCGCCCCGCGTGGCGGCGAGCCCGTGCGCGATGGAATGCAAGGTCGTCCATCACCTGGAATTGCGTGACCTGGACGGCAACACGTTCGGTCAGCACCTCGTGATCGGCCAGGTGGTCGGCATCCATCTCGACGAGCGCGCGATCGCCGGCGAGGAGATCGACACTGCGGGCCTGCGCCCGATCGCGCGGTGTGGCGGCCCGGCGGATTACACGGTGGTCGAGCGGATCTTCCGGATGACCCGGCCGACGTCATAGGGCAGCCGCCGGCGGGAGCGTGGAGCGCTCTCGCGGCTACCTGTATTTCGCAGCAAAGCCGCCGCCGGCGTCCGACCCGGCGCACATAAGCATGGAGAGCATGCTCTTATGTGCGCTCGGTGGCGCCCCGCCGGGGACTTCGCTGCGTTATACAGGCGACCACGCCCGGAGAGCCGCAGCGCCGGGGGCCGGCGACGGTGGACTTCGGGTCCCCGTGCGACGTAGGCTTGGACCGTGATCATCAGCGAGTCGTTCGTGGTTGCGGATTGGACCGATCCGGGCACGCACCCAGGTCGCCCGATCGCCGGCCTGCATCTCCACCGCTCCGACGACGAGGCGTGGATCGTGCTCAGCGGTCGCCTCGGTTTTCAGATCGACGACGAACGCGCAATTGAGGTGCCGGCCGGTGAGTCAATCCTCGTCCCCCGGGGCACGCGCCACTCGTACTGGAACGCCACGTCCGAGCCGGCGCGCTACCTGTTGGTGATGACGCCGCGGATCCACTCGCTGATCGAAGCGCTCCACCGTGGTGAGCGGACCGACTGGGAGCGGATCTTCGAAGAGCACGACTCCGAGCTGTTTTAGGTGGTCGTCCAGTAGATGACGCATTTCGAGCCGCCGGACGCCACGGTCGCGCCTCGCTACACGGGCGTGCGCACGTTCGCCCGGCTGCCGCACGTGGCGCTGCCGCGCGACGACGTCGACGCCGCCGTGATCGGGATCCCGTTCGACACCGCGACCAGCTTCCGGAGCGGCGCGCGGTTCGGTCCCGAGGCGATCCGGTCGGCCTCGATGCTGCTCCGCCCGTATCACCCGGTTCTGGGCGTCGACGTGTTCGGCACGCTGTCGCTCGTCGACGGCGGCGACCTCCAGGTCACTCCCGGGAACGCGCTGCGGACCACCGAGCAGATCGACTCCGCCCTGCGCCCGTTGCTCGAGTCCGGGATCGTGCCGCTCGTCCTCGGCGGCGACCACTCGGTCGTGCTCGGCGAGCTCCGCGCCCAGCACGCCGTCCACGGCGTGGTGGCCCTGGTGCTGCTCGACGCCCACGCCGACACCTGGGACCAGTACTACGGCGAGCGCTACTTCCACGGCACCCCCTTCCGGCGCGCCGTCGAGGAAGGGCTGGTCGACCCCGCGCGGTCGGTGATGGCCGGGATGCGCGGCCCGCTGTACGGGCCCGAGGACATGGACGTCCCGCGCCAGCTCGGGTTCGAGGTCATCGACGGCGCCGATCTGGTGGCGATGACCCCCGATCAGTACGGCGACCGCGTCCGCGCCCGCGTGGGCGACGGGCCGACGTATCTGTCGTTCGACATCGACGTGCTCGACCCGGCGTCGGCGCCCGGCACCGGTACGCCCGAGGTGGCGGGGCTACAGCCCGCCCAAGCGCTCGCGTTCCTGCGTGCGCTCGCGGGCATGTCGTTCACCGGCTTCGACCTCGTCGAGGTCGCGCCACCGTACGACTCGCCGGGGCAGATCACCGCGCTGAACGCCGCGGCGGTCGCCTACGACCTGCTCGCGCTGCTGGCGGTCGCGCGCAGCCGGCGATTAGAGGACCGATCTTGACCTAAAACGGGGCTACGGTCCCGGGCAACTGTCAATGGACCAAGAGGAGCGATCAATGCCCGAGCTAGACCGTTACATCCCGGGTGTGCCGTGCTGGATCGACACGAGCCAGCCGGACCCCGAGGCCGCCGTCGCCTTCTATCGCGAGCTGTTCGGCTGGGACGTCGAGGACGTGATGCCGCCGGAGGCGCCCGGCGAGTACTACATCGCGCGGATCCGAGGCGGCGATGTCGCGGGCGTCGGCTCGATCGCCGAAGGATCGCCGCCGGTCGCCACCTGGAACACGTACGTATGGGTCGATAGCGCCGACGAGACGGCCGCGAAAGTCAAGGATGCCGGCGGCACGGTGCTGGCGGAGCCGTTCGACGTCATGGCGTCCGGACGCATGGCCGTGTTCAGCGACCCCGAGGGAGCGGTGTTCTGCGTCTGGCAGCCAAACCAGCATCGGGGGGCGCAGATCGTCAACGAACCCGGCTCGCTGAACTTCAACGGCTTGAACACGCGCGACGTCGACGGCGCGAAGGCGTTCTACGGTGCGATCTTCGGCTGGCAGACGCTGGCGCTCGACGGCGGCGCCCTGACCTGGACCTTGCCCGGATACGGCGACCACCTCGAGCGGCTCAACCCCGGAACCCGCGAGCGGATGGCCGCGATGGGCGCGGTCAAGGGCTTCGAGGACGTCGTGGCGACCATCCTCCCGATCGCCGAGGATCACCAGGACATGCCGGCGCACTGGACCGTCACGTTCGCGACCGACGACGCCGACGCGACCGCCGAGAAAGCCTCCGCCCTGGGCGGGAAGCTGCTGGCGCCGCCATTCGACGCTCCCTGGGTCCGGATGACGATCATCGCCGACCCGCAGGGCGCGGCGTTCATCGCGAGCCAGTTCGCCCCGCAGAACCGGGATGTTCCGAGCCCCGGCAGCGCCTCTGTGAGCGCTTCGGCCTAGCGCAAACACCATCAGAGACTCGTCTAGCTCCATCCCCGTCGTTCACGCAACGGCGGGATGGAGCCGACGCAGTCTGGGATGTCACGGGAGTCCGCGTCCGTCCGCCCCGCCCGGCGAGGCCGGTTGGCCGCGGCATGCCCGGGCCGGCCGGCCGCCCTAGTCGTGCTCGCCCTGCTCAGCGTCTGGGCCGTCACGTACGAGCTCGCGTTCACGGTGTTCCCCGGCCTCCTCGGCGCCGTTCCGTTCCACGGGATCGCGCCCGACGTGGTCTTCCTGATCGCCGCGGCGCTCCTCATCTGGCGAGGCGCGAACGGCGAGCGCGGCTGGATTCTGATCGGGATCGGCGGACTGTGCTGGGCCGCGGGCGACATCTACTGGACGCTCGTGCTCGGCAACCTCGCGAACCCGCCGGTGCCGTCCCTGGCCGATGCCGGCTACCTGTCGTTCTGCCCGTTCGCCTTCGCCGGGATCCTGTCGCTCATGCGGCAGCGGATGTCCGCCGTGCCGAAGGCGCTCGCGGCGGACTCGGCCGCCGCCACGCTGGCGGTCGGCGCGCTCGGCGCGGCGCTCGTGGTCCAGCCGGTCGTCGCCCACGCCAACGGCGGAGGCCTCGCGGTGGCCACGAACCTCGCCTACCCGATCTTCGACCTGCTGCTGCTAGGCCTGATCGTGGGCGCGACCGCGCTCGGCAACTGGCGCCTGAATCGGACCTGGGCCCTGCTGGCGGCCTCGGTGCTCGCGTTCTGGGTCGCCGACAGCGTGTACGTAGTCACCGACGCAACCGGGACCTATACGCAGAACGACTGGTACAACGCGCTCTGGTACTGGGCGCCCATCCTCGCGGCGCTCGCCGGATGGCTGCCGGCTCGTGTCCGAAGCGTTGCGCCCGGACGGCTGAGCGCGCGGGGGATCGTCATGCCGGTGGCGTTCGCGTCGGTCGCGATCGCCATCCTGGTCTGGTCGAGCTTCGATCGCGTCGGTGTGATCGCGATCGTCCTGGCCGCGGGCTCGTTGGCGCTGGTCATGGGCCGGCTCGTGCTGACGTGGCGGGACAACGCGCGCCTGCTCCGGGCAAGCCAGGACGAGGCGATCACCGACGCGCTGACCGGTCTCGGCAATCGACGCGCGCTGCTCGCCGACCTGGAACGGCGGCTGTCGATGGTGCGGGACGATCATCCGTTCACGCTCGTGCTCCTCGACCTCGACGGCTTCAAGCAATACAACGACAGCTTTGGCCACCCGGCGGGAGATGCTCTGCTCCGCCGCCTGGGAGAAAAGCTCGAGGCGCAGGTCGGGGCCAGCGGGAAGGTGTACCGGATCGGCGGCGACGAGTTCTGCACGCTGATCGATGCCCCGGAGGGCACCGCCGGCTACCGGGTCGAGATGGCGGCCGGCGCGTTGTTCGAACAGGGCGAGGGCTTCACGATCGGCTGCGCGTGCGGTTCGGTCATCGTGCCCGCCGAAGCGCAGAACGCGAGCACCGCACTCACGATCGCCGACCAGCGCATGTACGCCCAGAAGAGGATGGGCCGGGTCTCAGCGGCCCGGCAGTCGAAGGACGTCCTGCTGACCGCGCTCGGCGAGCGCAATTCCGGCCTCGGCGCGCACGGGCACGACGTCGCCGAGCTGGCCGGCGCCGTGGCCGCGGCGTTCTCGCTGCCGCTCGAGGAGATCGAGGCGATCCGCCAGGCCGCCGAGCTCCACGACGTCGGGAAGGTCGCGATCCCGGATGTGATCCTCTACAAGCCGGCCGCGCTCGACGTCGGCGAATGGGCGCTGATGCGCCGGCACACGCTGATCGGCGAGAAGATACTCGGGGCCGCGCCCGACCTCGCGCGCGTTGCCCGGCTGGTCCGCTCGAGCCACGAGAACTACGACGGGTCGGGCTATCCCGACGGGCTCGCGGGCCGCGAGATCCCCCTCGGCTCGCGCATCATCGCGGTATGCGACGCGTTCGACGCGATGACGACCGACCGGCCCTACCGCCGGGCGATCGACAAGGCCATCGCAACTCAGGAGCTGCGTCGCTGTTCCGGCAGCCAGTTCGACCCCGACGTGGTCGAGCGCTTCTGCGCCACGATGGCAACCGGTGGCGCCGGGACCCTGCGGCGCGCCGCCTGAACTGATAACTCAGAACAGCTGCAGGTAGCGGTCGAGCTCCCACTGGGTGATTTGCTCGTGCGCGGCCTGCCACTCGCGCCGCTTGACCTTCGCGAAGTAGTCGACGTAGTCGCCATCGCGGGTCGTGCCGAACGCGGCGCGGAGGACGTCGTTCTTCTCGAGTTCGCGGACCGCGTCGAGCAGGTTCGCCGGGAGCAGTTCGATCCCAGCCGCTTCCCGTGCGTCAGGGTGCATCTCGTACAGGTTGGCCGAGTTCGGCTCGCCCGGGTCGAGCCCGCGCTCGATCCCGTCGAGGCCTGCCGCGAGCATCGCGGTCGCCGCCAGGTACGGGTTGCAGGAGCCGTCGACGGTCCGGTCCTCGATCCGGCCGGCGTCCGGGATCCGGAGCATTTGCGTGCGGTTGTTGTAGCCGTAGCTCACGTACGCCGGCGCCCACGTCGCGCCGCTCGTGGGCGCCCCCACGACCAGGCGCTTGTACGAGTTGACCGTCGGCGCGGTCACGGCGATGTATGCCTTGGCGTTTGCCTTGAGGCCGCCGACGAACTGGTAGGCGAGCTCTGAGAGGCCGAGGCCGCGAGGATCGTCGGCGGCGGCGCGCTCGAACAGGTTCTCGCCGTTCGACCACAGGCTGACGTGGAAGTGGCAGCCGTTCCCGGTCAGGTTGGCGAACGGCTTCGGCATGAACGTCGCTATCAGCCCGCGCTGCTGCGCGAGCGTCTCGACCATGTAGCGGTAGAACACAGCCCGGTCGCACGTCGTGAGCGCGTCGGCGAATTGGAAGTTCTGCTCGAACTGGCCGTTGGCGTCCTCGTGATCGGTGGCGTAGTTGTCCCACCCGAGGCCGGTTACCGCTTTGGAGACCTGCGAGACGAAGTCGAGGTTCCGGGTGAGCGCGCGCATGTCATAACAAGGCAGGTCGAGCGTGTCGAGCTGGTCGGCTACCTCGATCGTGCCGTCCTCGCGACGGCGCACGAGGAAGTACTCGAGCTCGGCGCCCATCTTCAGCTCGAACCCGAGCGCCTTGGCGCGCGCGAGCTGATTGCGAAGGATCGTGCGCGGGCAGAACGGCCACGGCTCGCCCTCGACCGTCACGTTGCACGCGAACCGCGCCACGTTCGGCTGCCACGGGAGGATCGTGAGCGTCGTCGGATCCGGCATCGCGATCATGTCCGGGTCGTGGGGTCCCTGGCCGATGTCGCCGGCGGCGAACCCGGCAAAGCCGGCGCCGTCGGTGAGCAGGTCGTCGATGTGGTGCGCGGGCACCAGCTTGGCGCTCGGTTTGCCGTGCATGTCGACGAACTGGGCGAACAGAAACTCGATGTGGCGCTCGCGGATAGCGCGCCTGACGTCGTCCTCGTCACTGATCTGGGGGGCGCCGTCTTCGCGATGCTCAGTTGTGATAGCCATGTGCGAGGTATATCCGTCAGACCCCGGTCCCGGCAATGGCCGCGGCTACTGGGTATCGGGGGCTAGGATGTGCGCTTCGCACATACGACGGGAGGCTTTTCCTGACGGCTACCTCTGAGGCCCACGGGCTTCGCGAAGAGAACCGGACTCTCTACCGGGTCATCAACCTCGTCGGCTCCTCGGTCGAGCTCGGCCCGATGTTGCAGGGGATCGTCGACCTCGCGACCGAGGCGACCGACTGCCACGCGTGCTTCATCTACCTGCTCGAGGACGCCGTGCTGACGATACGGGCCGCCTCGCCCGTGTACGCCGACGCCGTCGGCGTCGTGCAGATGCGTCTCGACGAGGGGCTGACCGGATGGGTGGCGCGGCACCGCCAGCCCGAGTTCATCCGCGAAGGCGCGATGGCAGACGCGCGGATGAAGTTCTTCCCGATCCTCGACGAGGAGCGGTTCCAGTCGATGGCCGCGGTCCCGATCGTCTCGCGCGCGGGAGAGACCATCGGCGTGATCGTGCTCCACACCGAGGCTCCGCGCGAGTTCACCGAGGAGACGCTCAAGCTCCTCGTCCACATCGCCTCGCTTGTCTCGGGCGCGATCGAGAACGCCCAGCTGTACGACCAGCAGCGCCGCCGCGTCGATGCGCTGACGAGCTTGTCGGCGCTTGCCCAGGAGGTCGCCACCGCCGCGGACTCGGGCGAGATCGGCCGCGCGGTCACGCGCGGCATGCGACGGCTGCTTGGCGCCGAGGTCTGCCAGCTCTACCGCCTCGACGGCACCGGCAGCGCCCTTCACCTGCTGTCCTCCGCGCCCGAGACGACCGCCGAGCCTGAGGCGCTGTCGGCGACAGCGCTCCTGCTCGCGGCCGTCGACGGCAGCGCGTCGCGGCCGCCGGCGCGGACGCTCTGGCCCGGGCTCGACGTGGCCGATCTGCTCGTGACCCCGTTGATCTCGGGAGGCGAGCGGCTCGGGTTGCTGTGCGCCGGCGCCCCGCCGCGGCGGCCGTTCACCGGCGAGGACACCGAGATGGCCCGGGCGATCGCGCACCTGGCGGCGATCGCGATCAAGCGCGCCGAGCTGATCGAGGGCCTGACCAATACCAACATCGTCAAGGACCTGTTCGAAGCCCTCGCGGCGGGGGCGACGACGTTCGCCGCCGCCAAGGCCGCCGAGGTGCGCTGCGACCTGTCGAAGCCCTACCTGATCCTGTGCGCGGAGCCGGCCGCCGGGGGCGAGCAAGGGTCGGGCGAGTGGCGCGCCGCCGCCGAGGTGCTCGGCCGCGACCTGGCGGAGCTCGTGCCCCGCACCGCGGTCGAGTCCGGCCCCGGACCGGTCAGGGCGGTGCTGTCGCTCGGCGTACGTTCACCGCAACGGATCGAGGAGCTCGTGCGAGCATGCCGGGAGCTCGGCCGCCGCCGCGGAGCCGCGATCGGGCTGAGCGAGCTGCACGAGACCCCGGCCGATGCCGGCCGCGCCTACCGTCAGGCCCTCGACGCCACGATGATCGGCCGCGCGCTGCTCGGCGACGGCGGCGCGATCGGATACGCCGAGGTCGGCGCCTACCGATACCTGGTGCACATCGGCGTTGAGAACGCCCCGCACGATCGGATGCGCGCCGCCGTCGACCGGCTGATCGAATACGACGCCAGGCGGCGTACGTCGCTGCTCGACACCCTCGAGCGGTATCTCGCCGAACGGCGGAGCGTGATCGAGAGCGCTCGCGAGCTGTTCATCCACCCGAACACGCTGCGTCAGCGGCTCGGGCGGATCGAGGAGCTGACCGGCCTCAACCTCGACGAGGACGACCTGCTGTCGCTCGAGCTCGCGATCAAGCTGGCGCGGCTACACGGGCGGCCGGGAAATTCGGCGTCGTAACGGCGCCTAGCTCTCGTCGAACACCAGGAAGACCCGGATCTTCTTGGCCTTGCGGCGGACCCGCTGGGGCTCCTGGGACCAGGAGAAGTCGCCGATCACGCGGTTGCGGTCGGGATCGGCGCCCATCACGATCGCGTCGCAGCCGGCGAACTCCGCCTCCTGGAGGATCCGCTTAGTGGTCTTGCGGGTGCCGACGACGTGGCCGTCCGCCTCGATGCCCTTGCGCTCGAGCCGCTTGACCGCCTTGTTCACGATGTCGCGCTGCTCTTTCCACTCGGCCTTGGTCGGAAGCAGCCCGGGCATCTGCAGTCCGAACGAGACGCCGTGTATCCGCGCAATCGTGAACACGCGGACGCTGGCGTCCGACGGCTTGGCGAGCTCGACCACGCGCGCGATCGCGGCGTCGGAGAACGGCCGGCCCTCGGAGGCGAGCAGAATGCGCTCGAACGGCCCATCGGACGGGCTAATTGGCTGCGGCTTCCTCAGCCGGGCCGTCGCGCTCACGGGTCAGACGCGCCGGCGATCGGGGCAGGCGTACCCGCCGCGACCATCTGCTCCGCCGGTGCCGGTCGCTTGTCCTCGACACGCTTGCGATAGGCGTAGAAGAGCAGGTAGGACAGGAGCACGGCCCAGCCGATGAAGTAGTACGGCAGCGTCTTGCGCCCAGCGGCGTTGCACGTGCAGTTCGCGTAGACGGGGCCACCGTAGAAGTAGATGATCGCGTAAACGCCGGCGATCACGAGCGCGACGTACTTCATCCACTCGGGCAGCTTGAAGGGCCGGCGCACGTTCGGGCGGTGCTTGCGGAGCAGGAAGTAGCCGATGAGCACCGGGATGAACGAGGCCAGGTAGCCGACGTTCGAGAACGTGTAGATCTCGACCGCGCCGCCCATGAACACCACCGCGATCGAGCACGCGACGTTGAACCACATCGCGCGGTTCGGCACGCCGTGGTGATTGACCCGCTGGAAGAAGCGGGGGAACTGGCCGTCGGTCGACATCTGATGCAGCGACCGTGCGGTGCCGGTGATCGCGTTCAGCGCGGACAGGATCAGCGCGAGGATCAGCATGATCGCGATCAGCCACTCGAGGATGCTGCTGCCGGTGCCGGTTCCGAACACGGCGGCCGCATAGTGGACGAAGATCGTCTTGGGGTCGACCAGCGCCGCGTTGCCGAGCGCGGGTAGTCCGAGCACGATGATGAACGCGACCGGGATGGCGGTGTAGATGAACAGGCCGTAGAGGCCCTCGAGGTTCATCGCGATCTTCGCGTCGCGGTCGGGGTTCTTGGTCTCGCCGATGTAGCACGCGGCTGCCTCCATCGCGATCACGTTCCACGTCAACAGGAACGAGAACGCGATGTACAACGTGAGCCATCCATGTCCGAACAGCGGCGAGAAGAAGCCGCTGCCGTTGGTGTGCCGGAAGTGCACCAACCAGTTGAAGTCGACCGACGAGGGATTGAAGATCCAGGCGATCGCCAGGAACGTCAGGGGGATCATCGACAGCAGCGCGAGGGTGGTCGCGAACACCGTCCCGAACCGCAGCCCCCTCACCGCCGGGATGGCAAGGACGATAAGCCCGACGATCGAGATGCCGAGCGTCCACCAGGCGATCGGCGTGTGGATCGGCGTGAACCCAGCGGTCGAGAGCTTGAAGCGGTCGACGATGTAGAACGACGCCAGGATCATGTTGAGCGGCGCCACCGGGAACCAGCCCAGCCAGTACGCCCAGGCGGTGAAGCCGTTCACGTGCTCGGCGAATCGCGGCCATCTGTCCTTGTAGGCCGGGTACGCGTAGGAGGGCAACCCGCCGGAGCGGTCGGGCATCATCGCCGACAGCTCGGCGAGCAGCAGGCACACGATATATCCGCTGAACGTGATCACGACGATGACCGGCACCGAGGCGGCGCCGAGCTCGGTGACCATCACCGGCGCGATCCCGGTGACGAGGATCGTCCCCGCCAGACCGATTACGAACGCGCCCCACCAGTTCGTCGTCTTGGGCAACCCGGCGGATTCGTAGACGAGTTCGTCGTGGTCCGCGGATGGCACGTTCGCCATGTGACCTCCAAAAACCTGGTTGTACTTAGCCGCGGTTAGGCTCCCACGTGACCGGTGCACGTCCCAGGCGCGATGCGCACACAATTGCATCGCTTCACATGGAGCAGCTGAACACATTTCTCGCGCGCTACTCGCCTTTCGACGCTCTCGACCCGGGCGAGTTGCGCGAACTGGCCGCCGGCGCCGTGGAGCACGCCTACGACACCGGGGAGGCGGCGCTGGTCGAGGACGGTCTGCCGACTCCGGGCCTATGGGTGATCGTCACCGGTTCGATGGACATCGTGCACGACGGTGAGTCGATCCAGGTGCTCGAACCGGGCGAGTGCTTCGGCCATCCGTCAATGCTCACCGGGATGGCGCCGGCGTTCACGGTCCGCGCGCGCGAGCCGTCGACGTGCGCGCTGTTCGGCGCGGAGGCGGGCCGGCGCATCCTCGGGACCGAGGCCGGCGCCGCCTACGTGGCGATCTCGATGCGAAAGCGGCTGACCCACGCCGGCCACACCGTCCATGGGCTGCCGGACATCGGCACGACGCCGGTGTCGCTGATCATGAGCCCGGCCGAGTTCTGCGAGCCCGACGAGCCGTTACGCACGGCCGCGGCGCGGCTGGGTCGGGATGGGGTGACGGCGGTGTTGATCCGGCTCGACGGCTCCAGGCTGGGGATCCTCAGCGACGCGACGGTGCGCGCCGCGGTCGTCGGCGAGGGAGTCCCGCTCGACGCGCCGGCGGGGGCGGCGGCGCGGAGTCCGGTCGCTGCGGTGCCGCCGACCCAGCTCGCGATCGAGGCGACCGTCGAGATGCTCGCCGGGGGATGCGAGCACGTGGTCGTGGTCGAGGGCGATCGCGTCTGCGGCCTACTGTCCGCCACGGACCTGCTCGGCCTCGACGCACGGAGCCCGATGGCGCTCCGTCACCGGCTGCTGGCGGCTCCCGACGAGGACTCGCTGGTGCGGGCCGCGGACGAGATCCCGCAGCTGTTTCTGCTGCTGAAGCGGGCCGGTATTCCGGCCCGCGACCTCGGCCGGGTGCTCAGCCTCCAGCACGACACCGTCGTGGCGCGGCTGATCGATTTCTCGATCTGGGAGCGGGGACCGGCGCCGGTTTCGTGGGCCTGGCTCGACTTGGGCAGCGCCGCGCGGCGGGAGTTCACGCTGGCATCCGACCAGGACAACGCGCTGGCCTACGCGTCGGTCGCGTCGGAGGCGGCGGCCTCGGACGTGGATGATTACTTTGCGCGGCTGGGCGCCGATGTCAACGACGGGCTGGTCAGGTGCGGGATCGGCCTCGACAACAACGGAGTCCTCGCCCGGAACCGCCAGTGGCGCATGTCGAAGGAGGACTGGCTGCGGACCTTCGACGATTGCCTGCGCGAGCCCGACGAGTCGCATCTGATCCGCGCCACCGTGGCCTTCGACTTCCGCCCGAGCGCGGGCGGACTGGCCGTCGCCGCCGAGCTGACCGCGCGGATCCGCGCCGCCCGGCAGCACCCTCAGTTCATGCGGCTGATGGCACGGACGGCCACGGGCTACCCGGTGGCGCTCGGCTTTCGCGGGCAGCTTGCCACCGGGCACGACGGCGATCCCCCCGGGAAGCTGGACCTCAAGCGCGGGGCGATCATCCCCCTGGTCAACCTGGTCCGATTCCACGCGCTCGCGGCGGGGGTGACGATCTCGCCGACGCTCGACCGGATCGAGGCCGTGGCCAGCGTCGGCCAGCTCGACCGCGCCACCGCCGACGCGCTGCGCGAGGCGTTCGTGATCATCAACGGCATTCGCTTCGATCACCACGCGACCCAGGTCCAGGCGGGCGTGACTCCCGACAACCTGGTCGATCCCGAGGAGCTGGCGCCGATCGCGCGAACCGATCTCCGCGAGGCGCTGCACGTCGTCAGACGCGCCGAGAAACGGGTCGGCGCGTGGTCACCGCCGTAACGCGCGGGTGTGCTAGTCGGACGTTCGCCGCGCTAAGACGGCGTAAAGAAGTAGAGCCCGCAACCACATTCACGGGTGAAAGTGTGCGCGTGGAGGCCATTGGACCGGTCATGCCCAGCGTCTAGCCTGATCGCGACGTGTGTGGGATAGCAGGTCTTTACACGAAGTCGGCCACGCTTCGTGAGCAGCTGGGGGCGCACCTCGCCAGCATGCTCAAGCAGCTGTCGGACCGCGGTCCGGACAGCGCGGGTGTGGCGTTCTATCGCGACCCGGCGCCGCCCGGGTGGTGCAAGGTGTCGCTGTACTCGCCATCGCCGACGCCGGAATGGGAGGCGTTGACCGCCGAGCTGCAGGTGCAGTTCGGCGAGGCGTCTCCCCCGCGTGTGCGATCGACGCACGCGGTGTTCGTGATCGCGGCAGAGGCGGAGGACGCGGAGCTGTGGCTGCTGGAGAATCACCCCGAGCTGACGTTGATGAGCGCCGGCCGCTCGATCGAGATCTACAAGGAGGCGGATCTCCCGACCCGGTTCGTCAAGCGGTTCGCGCTCGACGAGATCGCCGGGACCCACGCGCTCGGCCATACCCGGATGGCGACCGAGAGCCGCGTGACGACCGCGGGCTCACATCCGTTCTCAACCGGCCTCGATCTGTGCCTGGTCCACAACGGGTCGCTTTCGAACCACAACCGCCTGCGCCGCATGCTGCAGCGCGAGGGCATGGTGTTCCGCACCGAGAACGACAGCGAGGTCGCCGCCGGCTACCTGACCTGGCGGCTGCGCGAGGGCGCGTCACTGGAGCAGGCGCTTGAGGGATGCCTCGAAGATCTCGACGGGTTCTATACCTTCGCTGTCGGAACCGCCGACGGCTTCGCGGTGTTGCGCGATCCGATCGCGTGCAAGCCGGCGGTGATGGCGGAAACGGATGAGTGGGTGGCGATGGCGTCGGAGTACCGGGCGATCGCGGTGCTGCCGGGGGCGGAGGATGCGGTCCTTTGGGAGCCGGCGCCGGGGCACGTCTACAGCTGGGGCACCGCGTCCTTGGTGGCCTGATCCAGATGGCCACGCCTGAGGTCACCCGCGAGGCGGTCCGGACGTTCGACCTTGCGGTCGACACCGTCCGCGAGCTCAACCAGGCGCTGCATGCGGACGGGCTGCCCGGTCGAGTGGTCGTGCGCAACCCCGGGGGGCGGCACGCGATCGGGGTCGGGCTGGACGCCGAATACGAGCTCGAGATCGAGGGCCACGTCGGCTACTACTGCGCCGGCATGAACAAGCTCGCCACCGTGCGGGTGCGCGGTAACTGCGGCGTTGGGGTGGCGGAGAACATGATGTCGGGGATGGTTCTTGTCGAGGGGAGCGCGTCACAGTCGGCCGGCGCGACCGCCCGCGGCGGGTTGTTGGTGATCCAGGGCGACGCCTCGGCGCGCTGCGGGATCTCGTTGAAGGGCGCCGACATCGTGGTCCGCGGCTCGGTCGGCCACATGAGCGCGTTCATGGCCCAGCGCGGGTGCCTCGTGGTGTGCGGCGATGCCGGCGAGTCACTCGGCGATTCTCTCTACGAGGCGCGGTTGTACGTGCGCGGATCGGTGGCGGGACTCGGCGCGGATTGTGTCGAGAAGGAGATGCGGCCCGAGCACGTCTCCCAGGTCGGGGAGTTGCTGAGGAGCGCCGGGATCGACGACGTCGATCCGGGCGAGTTCCGGCGCTACGGCTCGGCGCGCCGGCTGTACAACTTCCACGTCGACAACCTGGGGGCGTATTGAGATGACTGGTTCGGAGGTGACGAACGGCTGGCATCCGGGGCTGCGCGAGTCGGCCACGTTCGACCGAGGGGTGATCGCGGAGATTCAGCGGGCGGCGCGCGAGGGCATGTACGACATCCGCGGGTTCGGCGCCAAGCGTCACGTCCCGCACTTCGACGACTTGCTTTTCCTGGGCGCGTCCGTGTCCCGGTATCCGCTCGAGGGCTACCGGGAGAAGTGCGCCACCGACGTGGTCATCGGGACGCGTTTTGCGCGCGAGCCCGTGCGGCTCGACATCCCGATCACGATCGCGGGCATGAGCTTCGGGGCGCTGTCGGGGCCGGCGAAGGAGGCTCTCGGCCGCGGCGCCACCGCGGTCGGCACCTCGACGACCACCGGCGACGGCGGGATGACGCCCGAGGAACGGGAGCACTCGCGGGTGCTCGTGTACCAGCTGCTGCCCTCGCGCTACGGCATGAACCCCGACGACCTCCGGCGCGCCGACGCGATCGAGGTCGTGGTCGGCCAGGGCGCCAAGCCGGGCGGCGGCGGGATGCTGCTCGGACACAAGATCTCGGACCGCGTGGCCGAGATGCGCGACCTTCCTCCTGGGATCGACCAGCGGAGCGCATGTCGGCACCCGGATTGGACCGGGCCCGACGACCTTGAGATCAAGATCGAGGAGCTCCGCGAGATCACCGACTGGCGGATCCCGATCTACGTCAAGGTCGGCGCCTCGCGGACCTACTACGACGTGGCGTTGGCGGTCAAGGCCGGCGCCGACGCGATCGTGCTCGACGGCATGCAGGGCGGGACCGCCGCCACCCAGGACGTGTTCATCGAGCACGTCGGGATCCCGATCCTCGCCGCGATCCCGCAGGCTGTGGAATCGCTCCAGGAGCTCGGCATGCACCGCGAGGTCCAGCTGATCGTCTCGGGCGGGATCCGGACCGGCGCCGACGTCGCCAAGGCGCTGGCGCTGGGCGCCGACGCCGTCTCGATCGGGGTCGCGGCGCTGATCGCGCTCGGTGACAACGCCCCGAGCCTTCGAAGCGGGCTACCGCGCGATCGGCTCGGCCGCGGGTTTCTACGACGACTACCAGGCGGGGTTGGACCCCGCCGGGATCTCGACCCAGGAGCCCGAGCTGGCGGCGCGGCTCGATCCGGTCGAGGGCGGGACGCCGGCTGGCGAACTACCTGCGGACGCTCACGCTCGAGGCCCAGACGCTCGCGCGCGCGTGCGGCAAGTCGCACCTGCACAACCTCGAGCCCGAGGACCTCGTCGCGCTGACGATCGAGGCCGCGGCGATGGCGCGGGTGCCGCTGGCCGGCACGAGCTGGATCCCCGGGTTGGTGGCGCCACAGTCGTAGCGGCGCGGCGGCCGCGGTGGTGCTGCGCTCGGCGCGCAGAGCGCCCGCCCCCGGCCGGGCGCGCCCCAACGCCCGCCCCCGGCCGGGCGCGCCCCAGCGCCCGCCCCGGCCAGGCGCGCCCCAGCGCCCGCCCCGGCCAAACTCAACACTCGACGCCGCCGCCGGGCCGAATACGTATTCGGGTGCGCATAGCGGCCTGATCTCCACACTCGAGCGGCGACGATTGCCGAGTGAGGACATCGAGACCACTTGGCAGTATGGAGGCGTGGACGTCGACGATCTGTACGGCCTTCCGTTCGACGAGTTCGTCCCGGCGCGGAACGCGCTGGCGCGCGAGCTGCGCAAGGCGGGGGAGCGGGACCGAGCGGGCGAGGTGGCAGCGCTCGAGAAGCCGTCGGTGGCCGCGTGGGCGGTGGACCAGCTCGTCCGCACGCAACGGAAAGGGGTGTCGGAGCTGTTCGACGCCGGCGACGCGCTGCGCGCCGCGCAGGACGATGTGCTGGCGGGCCGGGGCGATGGCCAGTCACTCCGCAGCGCCGTCGATCGGGAGCGAGCCGCGGTCGACGCACTCGCTGCCGCCGCGCGCGGGCTCCTCACCTCCGAGGGGCAGGAGCTGAGCCCGACGATCATCGAGCGGGTCGCCGACACCCTCCACGCCGCCGCGCTCGACGACGAAGCTCGCGAGCAGGTGCGGGAGGGCCGACTCGAGCGCGAGCTTCGCCATGTCGGCCTCGGCGTCCTCGGGGCGCCGCCGGCTGGGGCGCCGTCGCCGAAGAGGAAGCCGGGCGCCGGCGCGAAGGAGAAGCCGGGCGCCGGCGTCAAGAAGCCCGTCGCCGACCGAGCCGCCGAACGCGCCGCCCGCGAGCAACGGGAGCGAGCGGAGCGGGAACGGGCCGAGGCACGCGCCGCGGCACGCGCGGCCGAGCGCGAGGCTCGGCGGCGAGCCGAGCACGCCGAGCGCGCTCACCGGGTTGCGGCCGAGCGGCGAGACAGGGCCGCGGAGGCGCTCCGCGAGGCGGACGCCGAGCTGGACGCGGCCGAAGCCGAGTTGCGCGAGTCGCAGGCGCAGCTCGCCTCGGCGCAGGACGCCTCACGTGACGCGGCGAGGTAGCTCAGCGCACGAGCGCGATCACGATCAGGACGACCACGACCACGAGCAGGGCAGCGCCGCCGATCGCCACCGGACGCTGGCGCCACCAGAACTCGGGGTCGGCGCGATCGCGGGTGTAACGGCCTTCGGGCGGGGTCCCCACCCAATCATCGTCGTCGTCGTATCCGCTCACGAGACCAGCTTAGGGGACATGAGCGTTCGCGCTACGGTGGCGTCATGAACTACCGAACGCTTGGACGTACCGGAGTGAAGGTCAGCCCGTTGTGCCTCGGGGCGATGATGTTCGGGGCCTGGGGGAATCCGGACCACGACGACTCGATCCGGATCATCCACGGCGCGCTCGACGCCGGGATCAACTTCATCGACACCGCCGACGTCTACTCGCGCGGCGAGTCGGAGGAGATCGTCGGCAAGGCGCTCGCCGGCGGGAAGCGCGACAACGTTGTCCTGGCCACGAAGGTCCACGGGACGATGGGGGACGACCCCAACGAGTTCGGCAACACCCGCCGGTGGATCACGCGGGAGATCGACAACAGCCTGCGTCGCCTCCGCACGGACTGGATCGACCTCTACCAGATCCACCGGCCCGAGGAGGACACCGCGATAGACGAGACGCTCGGCGCGCTGACCGACCTGGTGCGCGCCGGCAAGGTCAGGTACATCGGCTCATCGACCTTTCCCGCGAGCCAGATCGTCGAGGCGCAGTGGGTCGCGGAGCGGCGCGGGCGCGAGCGGTTCGTCTGTGAGCAGCCGCCCTACTCGATCCTCGTCCGTGGCGTCGAGAACGACGTGCTCCCGACCTGCCGGCGCCACGGCATGGGCGTGATCCCGTGGAGCCCGCTCGCCGGCGGATGGCTGACCGGGCGCTACCGGAAGGGCCAGGACCTGCCGGAGACCCACCGGGCTCAGCGGATTCCGGTTCGCTACGACATGTCGCTCCGGGAAATCAGCTCAAGCTCGAGGCCGCCGATGCGCTCGGCCGGGCTCGCCGAGGACGCGGGAATCAGCGCTGATCGAGATGGCGCTGGGATTCGTCCTGACCCATCCCGCGGTCACGGCGGCGATCATCGGGCCGCGCACGATGGAGCAGCTCGAGTCCCAGCTCTCGGCCGCCGATGTGACGCTCAGCCCGGAAGTGCTCGACCGGATCGACGAGATCGTCCCCCCGGGAATCAACCTGAATCCGGCCGACGGCGGGTGGCAGAACCCGGCCCTCGCTCCCCAAGCGCGTCGCCGTTGATAGTGGTCGTCCCCGTAATACGGGGACGACCACTAGCCGCACAACCGTTCGAAATCTGGACCATTCGCGCAACTTTGCCGTCCGATCGGACGTTCATCCTCTGTACTGCTTATCGGAGGGCTGAAGCGGTGTTGGACGCAAATAAGAGTGCGGTCTCCACAGCCGAGTACGTCACGGAACTCCTCTATGAGTTGCTCGACGCGCACGTCGACACGATCCGGATGGCGTGCGAGCTGGACGCAGACCCGGCTTGGGCGGCGCATCTCGACTACCTGCGAGACCTGCAGCGAGTCGGGCGCGAGGCGCTGGCGCACGGACCCGGCGCGCTCTAGGGCAACAGGCGCGATCTACGGCGTGGCGGGAACCACGACGCGCGGGCCGTTGTCGGTCGTCAGCGAGTCGGTGTCGAAGCTGGTCTCGGAGAGCCGCTCGACCGCGGGCATGTTCTCGAGGAAGGCGTCGGCCGGCTCGAGAAAGCCGATCCGCGGCGTCCGGTAGTGCATCGGCACGACCCATTTGGGAGCGAGGCGGTTTGCGATCGCCGCCGCCTGCTCGGCCCCGATCGTCGGGCCGTCGCCGACCGGCAGAAACAGGAGGTCGACCTGACCGACCGCATCGGCCTGCCCGTCGCGCAGCTCGCGCTGGCCGAAGTCACCGAAGTGGGCGACCCGCAGCCCATCGAGGGTGAACACGAAGATCGTGTTGGGTCCGCGCTCGGTGCCGGCGGCCTCGTCGTGCTCGGAGGCGATCGCGACGCACCTCCCCGAGCGGCGACTCCAAGCGTCCCGCGGTCGAACGCAGGATCGTTGGGTTACCGCCCACGGCCTCCACACCGTTGTGGTCCAGGTGTTCGTGGGTGACGAGCAGCAAGTCGGCGTCGACGCCCTCGATCGGTGGATAGTCGAACTGCATCCCTCGCGAGGCGAGTGGGGAGACGTCACCGAAGGGGTCGATGAACACCGTGCCATCCGCTCCGCTCAACCGGAACGCGGCCTGGCCGTACCAATCAACGCGCATGTCGCTCCTCTCGTGCCATGTCCTCTGCCGTGCCGGACCGCACGCGGTCCGGCCGCCAAGCTTACGCGGCTCGATTTCTAGGGGCGCTTAGCGCCGGATCTCGGTCTCGGCGAACTAGCGGAACAGAGCTTCGGTTGCGACGATCGCCAGCGTGACGATCACACAGAGCGCGATGGTGACGATGATCCGGTGGGCCTCGGAGCTCTCGCCGGACAAGATCTGCATCAGGCCCGGCCGTTCCGGATGGGTCTCCATCAGGGTGCCGGTGGTTTTTCCGCAAGTTGGGCAACGATCGAGCATTGCTCCCTCCTTAAAGGGAGGCATTGAATGGCGGCTTCTGAGCAAGGTACCGGTAACCCGCGGCAATTTCCCACCGAGCGCATTAACGTGCGGTTGTGTGCCGACGGTCACGAGGGAACCGCTTACACAGTTCATCGGCACGCCAGGCCGACACTTGACCTCAACCGGAAGTCGCTAGGGTTCCCGCCCATGCCAGACCGCGCCGCGATCGTCACCGGAGCCTCGCGCGGGATCGGGCTCGCCCTCGCCGAGACGCTCGGAGAGGAGGGCTACGGCCTGACGATCACCGCGCGCAAGCCCGACACGCTCCAACAGGCGGCAAGCCAACTGCGCGACCGCGGGTTCGAAGTCGAGGACGTGGTCGCCAACCTGAACGACGAGGACGGGGTCCGTGAGGTCGTGGAGCGTCACCGCGAGCGGTACGGCCGGCTCGACGTGCTCATCAACAGCGCCGGCGTCGGAATCGGCGCCCCTGCCTCCGAGCACCAGACCAAACACATCGACCTCCAGCTGGACGTCAACCTGCGCGCGATCATCCTGTTCTACCGCGAATGCGCGGACCTGCTGCGTGCCGCGGGCGCCGAGCACCGGAACGCGATCGTGGTCAACATGGCGTCGATCGCCGGCAAGTCGCCGCAGGCGTGGTTGTCGGTGTACTCGGCGACCAAGGCCGCCGTGGCCGCATACTCCGTGTCGATGAATAAGGAGCTGGCCAAGCACGGCGTGAAATCCGTCGCGTTTGCGCCGGGTTTTGTCGACACCGACATGACCAACTACATCAAGGACAAGGTGCCGGCGGAAGAGATGCTGCGCACGAGCGACGTCGCCGAAGGCCTGAGGTTCGTCCTGCGCGTGTCGCCCACGTGCCTCATCCCGGAGATCGTGTTCCAACGACCCGGCGAGATCGTCTGACGGTGGACCTGTCCGGCCGCAGGGTCCTCATCACCGGCGCAGCGCGCGGGATCGGGGCCGCGACGGCCAAGCGGCTCCACGAGCGCGGGGCCCGTTTGGTGCTCGCCGGGATCGAGCCCGATGTCCTCGCGCGGACCGCGGCGCAGTGCGGCAACGCGCTCGCCGTGGTGTGCGACGTGCGCGACCGCGACCAGGTCGACGCCGCAGTCGAGGCGGCCTCGGAACACCTTCGCGGCCTCGACGTCGTGATCGCCAACGCGGGGGTGGCCGCCCAGCTGCCGCTCGTCGGTGGCGACCCTGAGGTGTTCGAGCGCACGATCGACGTCAACCTGCTGGGCGTCTACTACACGCTTCGCGCGGCCGGGCCGCACATCGCTCACGAGCGGGGTTACGCGCTCGCGATCTCGTCGCTCGCGGCCGCGGTCCACCCACCGCTGTTGGGCGCGTACTGCGCGTCCAAGGCCGGCGTCGAGGCGCTCGCCGACTCGCTCCGGATCGAGCTCGCGCCGAGTGGGGCGCGGGTCGGCGTCGCCTACTTCGCCGAGCTCGACACGGACATGGTTCGCCAGGGCTTCAACACCGCCGCGGCCAAACGGATTGCCGAGATCCGCCGGCCCGTGCGGCGCGTGACGCCGCTCGCCTCAGGGATCGACGCAATCGAGCGCGGAATCGCCCGGCGATCGCGTCGCGTGGTGGCGCCGCGGTGGGTAGCGGCGGCGCTGCCGATGCGAATGCTGGTCCAGCGCGCCGTCGAGCTTGCGACGCGATCCTCGATCGAAAGCGTGCTCGAGATAGCGCGGGCCGAGGATGCAGAGCTGACGACGCCCCAGCCGGGCGCGCACTCGCGCTCCTAGCAAACTCTTACGCGCCTCCTACCGCGCTCCGACGTCGGGCGAGCAACGTCCGCGGCGGTCCATACGAAAGGAGGTGAGCAGATGCGAAGGCTCAAGCCGCTCATGGTGACGATCGCCGCCACCGCGGCGATTGCCGGCGGCGGCGCGGCGATCGCGAGCGCGGCCACGTCGACGACCTCGACGACCAGCGGCCCGACCACGACCGGCACCGTTCCGGCGCGGACCACCCCCACGGCCCCCGCGCAGGGCAGTCATGCCCCGCCGGCCCGTCCGGGCACTCGCGGCTCAGGCAACTGTCCCAACATGTGAGTCGCGGCAGCTGACGGCTGCATAAAGCCGCGACGGCGCCCATACGCCCGACCCGGCCGGGTCCACCGGCCGGGTCGGGCCTGTCACTTCGTCGCGCCGCACCGGAATCCGGTGTGCGTAGAGTAGGGGTATGGCCTCGATCCGCAACGGACGGCGCGCGAGCAGCTTTGCGCTGCGCCGACCCGACCCTCGGGGCGAGAACTACAAATGGATCGCGCTGTCGAACTGCACGCTCGGCGTGCTGCTGGCCACGCTCGACGCGTCGATCACGCTGATCGCGATGCCGGACATCTTCCGCGGCATCCACCTCGACCCGCTCGTGCCCGCGAACAGCTTCTACCTGTTGTGGCTGATCTTCGGGTTCCTGATCGTCACGAGCGTGCTGATCGTCAGCCTCGGCCGGCTCGGGGACATGTACGGGCGAGTCCGGATCTACAACCTGGGATTCGTCATCTACACGGCGGCCTCGCTGGTCCTGACAGTCGACTGGCTGAACGGCAGAGCGGGCGCGAGCTACCTGATTGGGTTCCGGATCGTTCAGGGGATCGGCGCGGCGTGCCTGCTGGCGAACTCCGCGGCGATCATCACCGACGCGTTCCCGGCCAATAAGCGGGGGATGGCGCTCGGGATCAACAACATCGTCGGCGTGAGCGGCATGTTCGTCGGCCTCGTGCTTGGCGGGATCCTCGCGCCGATCAATTGGCGCCTGGTGTTCCTGATCTCCGTTCCGGTCGGCCTGTTCGGGACCGTATGGGCTTACCTCAAGCTTCAAGAGATCTCTACGCCGAAGCGCGCGCGGATCGACTGGGGGGGCAACATCACGTTCGCCGTCGGGCTGGTCCTGATCATGGTGGCGATCACCTACGGCATCCGTCCCTACGGGACCTCGACGACGGGGTGGGGGAGCCCTCGCGTGCTGATCCTGCTCGCGTCGGGCGTCCTGTCGCTGATTGCGTTCGTGTTGATCGAGCGCCGGGTCACCGATCCGATGTTCCGGCTTCCACTGTTCAAGATTCGGGCGTTCACGTTCGGGACGCTGTCGACGTTCCTGTCTGCGGTGGCGCGCGGCGGACTGATGTTCATGCTGATCATCTGGCTCCAGGGGATCTGGCTGCCGCTCCACGGCTACGACTTCACGGAGACGCCGCTGTACGCCGGGCTTTACATGCTGCCGCTGACGTGCGGGATGCTGATCGCGGGCCCGACGTCCGGCTACCTGTCGGACCGGTTCGGGGCGCGTCCGTTCGCGACCGGCGGGATGATCAGCGCCGCCTTCAGCTTCTTCCTGCTGGCGTTGTTGCCGACCGATTTCGCCTACCCCGTGTTTGCCGCGATCCTGTTCCTGAACGGGGTCTCGATGGGGATGTTCGCATCTCCCAACCGCGCCGCCGTGATGAATAGCCTGCCGCCGGGCGATCGGGGGGCCGGTGGCGGGATGAACCAGACGTTCCAGAACTCGGCCCAGGTGCTGTCAGTCGGCATCTTCTTCACGCTGATGATCATCGGGCTGTCGGCGACCCTGCCGCACGCGATGGCCAGTGGGCTTGAGGCCCACGGCGTCTCGCCGGCGGCCGCCCACCACGCCGCAACCCTGCCACCGGTGTCGATCTTGTTCGCTGCATTCCTCGGGTACAACCCGATCCAGCATCTGCTCGGATCGTCCGTCGTCAGCCACTTGCCGGCACACGCGCAGGCCGTGCTCACCGGCCGCTCGTTCTTTCCGCAGCTGATCTCGGAGCCGTTCCGCAACGGCCTGCACGAGGCGTTCGCGTTCGCGATCGTCGCCTGCCTGATCGCCGCCGTCGCGTCGTGGTCGCGCGGAGAGCGGTACGTCGACGGCGACGCCGCGGCCGGAGCGGTCCACTCGGCGAACGGGGCCGCCGTCGTCGCGTTGCCGGCGCCCGAGGGCGCCGCCTCGTCAACCACGACGTAGACCGCTGCCGGCATCGAACAACTCCACTAGACCGGCTGGCCGGCCAGCCATTAGCATCGTGGGGCTGTGACGTCGACCCGCAGCGACCTCGATCACACGCTCGTCTCAGAGCTCGACCGCTGGCGCGACGGACCGCCCCACGAGCTGTTCCGACGGCTGCGCTCGGAATGCCCCGTGCACTGGACGGGCAGCATCCCCGACTACCCGGGCGAGCCCGGCTTCTGGTCGGTGACGCGCCCGGATGATGTGCACGCGGTCAGCCGGGACTGGGAGACGTACTCCTCGGAGCTCGGAGGCATCACCTCGGTCGGCGTGTTCCCGCTGAAGCTGATCCGCTCGATGTTCATCGGGATGGACCCGCCTCGCCACGACCGTCTCAAGATGCTGTTCCAGGCCGGGTTCACGCCGAAGCGGATCGCCGCGCACGAGTCCGCAATCAGGGCGATTGTGGTCGAGGTGCTCGATCGCCTCGACGGCCGCTCGGAGTGCGACCTGGTAAACGACGTCGCTCAGCCGGTGGTGTCGCGCGTGATCGGGAGCTTCATGGGGATCCCGCCCGAGGACGACGCCGTTTGGGCGAGGCTGATGAACTCGGCGCTCGCGGTCGCCGACCCGGACCTCAGTCCGCACGGCGCCGACACGCTGCGAGACCAGAGCATCCCCGAGATCTTCGACCGGTGCCGTCGTCTGATCGCCGAGCGTCGCGAGCGGCCCACCGACGACCTGACCAGCCTGCTCGTCCACGCCGAGGTCGACGGACAGAAGCTCGACGAGCAGGAGATCGTGATGGGGTTCTTCCTGCTGATGGCCGCCGGCAACGACAGCACCAAGGCGACCTATTGCAGCGGGATGCGCGCGATCCTCGAGGACCCCGAGCAGCGCCGGCTGTTGCTCGAGGATCCCTCCCTGATCCCGAGTGCGGTCGAGGAGTCGCTGCGAATGTTCCCGGCGTTCGCGCACTTCGCGCGTACGGCGACGCGCGACGCGGAACTCGCGGGACAGACGATTCGCAAGGGCCAGAAGGTGGTCATGTGGTACGTGTCCTCCAACCGGGAGGAGTCACGTTACGTCGACGCCGACCGGTTCGAGGTCCGCCGTAACCCCGAGCACCAGGCCTTCGGCGCCGGCGGGCGCCATTTCTGCCTTGGCACCGCGCTGGCGCGACTCGAGCTGCGGATCCTGTTCGAGGAGACGCTCGCGCGGTATCCGGAGATGGAGCTCGCCGGCGAGCCCACGTGGGTGTTGTCGACGTTCGTGAATCAGCTGAAGACGCTTCCGGTCCGGTTGGTATGCTGAGGCGCCGCCCCGGCGCGGCTTTCCCGGGGCCCCGCGCGGGTCAGCGGACCGGGCGGGGGCGGGTCAGCGGACCGGGCGCGGGCGGGTCAGCGGACCGGGAGGAGGCCCATCTTGTGGGCGATCCCGGCGGCGTCGACGCGGCGCTTGGCGCCGAGTTTGCGCAGAATGTTCGACACGTGAACGCCGGCGGTGCTCGCGCTGATGAAGAGCGCGGCGGCGATCTCGCGGTTGGTGTGTCCGGAGGCGAGGAGCTCGAGGACGGCGAGCTCCCGCGGGGTCAAGATCGGGGGGTCCGCTGACCCGCCGCCGGGGTCGGAGCCCTCGGGCGACTCGATGGCCTCGACCACCACGTCGATCGTGGCGTCGAGCTCGCGGCGGCGGCCGTCCGACCAGGCCGCGCCGAAAGTGGACACGTTCAGCTTCCGCACGAGCTGGTCGACGACGGCGTCGCGGTCCCCGGCCTCGACCGGCGGGATTGGCGTGCCCAGCTGCTCGCGGACGGCCTCGGCGGCGGCCAGGACCTCGATCGCCAGGCGGGGCTCGTTCCGGGCGAGCACGGCGCCGGCGATCTCTTCGAGCACGCTGGCCAGCCGCCAGCGGTCCCCAAGCTGCCGGTGGATCAGCATCGCTTCGCCCAGCATCGGCGCGGTTTCGCCGGCCGGCCGGCGGGCGCGGCGGGCAGCGATCGAGAGCTCGTGCAACGACCAGGCGATGCCTTCCTGAAAGCCGAGCTCGCGCGCGATCGTCAAGGCCTTCTCGAGCCGCTGGCGGGCGATCGGGAGCGCGTCGCGGTAGAGCGCGCACGCCCCGAGGTTGACGAGCGCGGTTGCGGTGCCCTGAAGGTCGCCCGCCCGCTGGAACTCGGCGAGCGCGGTGGTGCACAGGTCTTCGGCCGTGTCGCTGTCGCCGCGTAGCCAGGCGACGAACCCGAGGTAGTCCTGCGAGGCCGCAACGCCCTCGGCATCCCCGAGCTCCCGCCAAATCTCGAGGCTTCGTTCGTGGAGGTGGCGGGCCTCGTCGTAGCGCGCCTGCTCGCGGGCGATCGACCCCAGCCGCTGCAGCGCGGCGGCGGCGGCGCGCCGGTCGCCCAGCTCGTCGACGAGGTCCAGGGCGGCGTGCAGGTGCCTGCTCGCTTCGTCGTATTCGCACAGCAGGAACGCGACCTGGCCCACCTTGACGAGGATGTCGGCGCGACGGTCGGTGGAAATCTCGGCGGCCTGAAGGAGCACCAGGTCGAACCACATCCGTGCCTCGCGGTAGAAGCCACGCCTGTACCAGAACGGCCACATCAGCGAGGCCAACCGCGCGCATTCCTCGATCGACTCGTCGCGCAGCCACTGCAGCGCCGCGATCAGGTTGTCGTGCTCGAGGGCGAATCGCTGGAGCCACCCGGGCTGCTCGCTCCCGGCCAGGCCGGCCTGCGCGCCGGTGGCCATCGATGTATAGAACTCGGCGTGCCGCCACCGGACGGTCGGCCCGTCGGACGTGTCCCAGAGCTTGGCGGCGGCGTACTGGCGGACGGTGGACAGCAGCCGGTAGCGCGGCTCCTCGGGATCGTCGACGACCTGGACGAGCGAGCGGTCGATCAGCACCGCGAGCAGGTCGAGCACTTCCGCGGCGTCGAGCAGGTAGCCGCCGCATACGAACTCCGCCGCCGCCAGCGAGAACGTGCCCCGGAAGGCGCCGAGGCGCCGGAACAGCCGCTGCTCCTCGGGCTCAAGCATGCGATGGCTCCACTCGAGCGTCGCGTCGAGGGTTCGGTGGCGCTCGGGAGCGGTGCGGCTGGTGTGCCGGAGGACGCTCGCGTCGTGCTCGAGCCGTTCGGCGATCTGACCGACGGACAGCACGGGCACGCGCGCGGCAGCTAGCTCGATCGGCAGCGGCATGCCATCCAGGTAGCGGCAGATCCGGCGGATCGTGTCGCGGACGCCGGGCGCGTCGGGATCGAACCGGCTCGAGGCCTCGGCGGCGCGTTCGATGAACAGCGACACCGCGCCGTCCTCGGCGTCATCGTCCTCGCCGTCGTGGTCGTCAACGAGTCCGGGGTCGTCGTCGGGCAGACCGGCGCCGGCGACCGCCAAGCCGCCGACCCGCCACACCTGCTCGCCCGGCACGCCGAGAGGTTGGCGGCTGGTCGCAATCACCCGGAGCGACTGGGAACGCTCGAGCAGCGCGATGATCAGATCGGCGCAACCGTCGACGACCTGCTCGCAGTTGTCGAGCACCAGCAGGGTCGATTCCGGGAACCGGTGGGCTAGCGCCGCCGGCGCGGGATCGCTCGTCAGCTCGCTCTCCAAGACGGTGGACGCCACCACCTGCGGGACCAGGTGGGGCTCGAACGTCGACGAGAGGTCGACCCACCACGCTCCTCCGATGAAGTCCGGCCGCATCGCGTCTGCGACCGCAATCGCCAGGCGGGTCTTCCCCGCACCGCCGGGCCCGCAAAGGGTCAGCACGCGCGTGCGCCACAGCAGCGACCGAAGCTCGCCGAGCGCAGCTTCACGCCCCACGAGCCTCGTGAGCCTCACCGGCAGATTCCCGAGCGCCCCTCCGCCCGGCTGCCTCGTCTGGGTTGCGGTTTCCTCGATCAGTGCGGGCACCTCGCCATCGTGGCTTTGCTGCCGTGCGCCCGACTCCCCACGGCGCTGGTGGGAGTCAAGTCTAAAGACACCGGCGGGCGGCCTAAACGACGATCACGAACTTCTAAAAGGACCGTCGGCAAGACTGGGCGACCGCCCGATGTGCGAGCTCCGATTTAGCCGCAGGATCTCCGGCGACGGATTCCCCTCGAGCCCGTCGGACCGGCACTCAAAATCGGAGGTTCCTGTGAAGTCACGTTTTCTCTCACCGTCGTTTGTGCTCGCGCTGGTGGCGCTCTTCGTGGCGCTCGGCGGTGGCGCCGCGGTCGCCGCGACCCAGCTGGCGAACAACTCGCAGCGTCTCGGCGGACAGCCGCCGAGCTATTACCTCGCGGCCAAGCATTTCGTGAGCTCGGGCGGCGAGAAGTTCCTGCGCATCGGCCAGACGAAGGTTCTCGGCCACGCAGGGCATTTCACGTTCAGCTCGACCTGCTCTGACCCGAGCGGCCAGCCCGGGGCGCAGCAGGTGACGTTCGACGTCACCGCCAACACGACGGCCGACATGGACGCCAACGGCGGCCCGCAGCCGGCCGGGACGAAGATCAACATCCACACCAACAGCGACGCGATGGACACGACGCAGGACGCGCCGCTGAACGCGGGTGACTTCGACCAGGTCGGAAGCGCGTCGGACTCCACCGAGATCGCGGCCGACGGACAGGAAGTGGACGTCTTCTACAACGACGGCGTCAACTGGCCCGCGGGTAACGGCAGCTCGTCCCACGACTGCTTCGCCGGCTACACGGGCTTCATCGGCTAACCCGAACCACCCCACCAGGAGGGGCCTTCCGCAACCCTCGACGGAAGGCCCCTCCGCGTTCGTCCACGACGGTCGGTAGTGGGGGCAAGGAGTCGACGACGTTCACCGTCGGCGTCGCTCCTCGCGTAGCCAGGGCCAGGTAAGCACTCGGACGTCGCAACCAGCTCAGGCCGGATTTCAACACGAGCTGGTGAAAACGCCGTCATCTCGGGTATACCCGTGCAGATGTCCGCAAATAGCGGGCTTTCACGGATCGAGGGGGTGTCGAAGATGAAGCTCAGACCGATTCGCCGCAACGCTTCCCGATCACGCACGTCGGAACCAACGCCGGGCCCGGGCCCGACCCCGGCCGCGCCGGCCGGTCGACAACCGGAGGCCGACCCTCCGCCCCGGATGTGGTCGCTCCTGCTTCCGCCGGCGTTCACGGATCGCCGGTAGCCCTCAAGGCGTTGACCGATCGCCGGTAGCCCTCAAGGCGTTGACCGATCGTCGGTAGCGCTAACAGCGTCACCGATCGCTAGCAATGCCGGCGATCAGCGCGCGGCGCGGCGCAGCGACAGCCCGAGCAGCGCCAGGACCGCGAGCGGCATGACCCACCACGCTGGCGCGCCCGAGTTGGCGATCAGCGCGGTCGCGCCGAGCGCCACCACCACCCCGAACGCCGTCACCGGATCGTCGCCGACGACAAACTCCCATACGGCACGCGCGGCCTTGACGATCCAGCTCACGCCGCCTCTCCAACCGCCGTCTGCGTCGGCGCTCGCCGGAGCCACCTGACCATCCCGAGCGCCGCGAGCGCGACGCCGGGGATGATCACCAGCAGCGCGGCGTCGCCGCCGGGCCACGACGCTCCCGCTCCCTCGGTGCCCCAGAAGATGCCGAACGACGTGAGCATTATGCCGACGCAGAACTTCAGCGTGTTCTCGGGCACGCGCGCAAGGGGAGCTCGGACGAGAACGCCCGCGAGCACCACGACCGCGATCGCGACGGCGGCCGCAACGGCCGCGAGGCCGACGTTGTGCTGGCTGGCACCGAACGTGAGCACGATGAACGCGACCTCGAGCCCCTCGAGCAGCACGCCCTTGAACGCGATCGTGAACGAGTAGCCGTCGAAGCGCGGGCCGGCGCTCCCCGCGGCCCGGGCCGCGTCAGTCTCAGAAGCGAAGGCCTTGTCCTCGTCGTGCAGTGCCTTGAGGCCGGCGTAGCGGAGCACCGCCTTGCGGAGCCACTGCAGGCCGAACACGAGCAGGAGCCCGCCCACGACGACCCGCAGCACGTTGATCGGCAACGCCGTGAGCGCCGGTCCGAGCGCGGCGACGATCACCGCGAGCACGAGCGTCGCGACGCCGACGCCTGTCAGCGCTGAACGCCAGCTTCGGGTGACGCCCACCGCGAGCACGATCGTGAGCGCCTCGACGGCCTCGACCGCGCACGCGAGAAAAACGGAAAGGGCGAGGGCAACGTCGGGACCGGACATGCGAAGGAGTATGGCTCGCCGGTCTAGGGCGCCGCGAGCTCGAGCCCGAAGTGGTCGCGCAGCCCGTCGTAACCGGTGTCGCTTACGTGCACGGCCCGGCTGCGGTTGGCCTTGCGTACCCATCCGAGGTCGATCATTCGCGTCGCGAGCGCGGCGCCGAGCGACCCGGCAAGATGGTGGCGCTGCTCGCTCCAGTCCACGCAGTACTTGATCAAGGGCCGGCGCGGCGGCAGCGCGTCGAAGTCGATGCCGAACGCCTTGAGCTCTCGGACGCCGCCCGGCGTGAGCCGGTAGTCGAGGTCCGAACCGAACGCCGCCAGACGGTCGCCCTGCGCAGAGCCGGGGTCGAACACGCCGTCGCCGCCGGACAGGAACTCGCGGTCGAGCAGCGCCTGCATCAGCTGGGTGCCGAGCATCCCCGCGAGGTGGTCGTAACACGTGCGAGCGAACCGGACCGCCTGGGCCTTGCTCCCCTGCTTGAGCGAGCGCACATGCGCGGGGGGTGAGAGCCGAGCGAGCGCTTCGATGAGCTCGCCAACCTCCGGGCCGGAGACGCGGAAGTAGCGGTGGCGGCCGTGGCGCTCGACCCTGAGCATGCCCCCTTTCACGAGCTTGCCGAGGTGGGCGCTGGCGGTAGAGGCCGCGACGCCCGCCTCGTCGGCGAGCACGGTTGCAGGCAGCGCGCGGCCGTCGCCGAGCGCGAGCAGAATGCGCGCTCGGCCGGGATCGGCGATCAGCGCGCCTATGCTGGCTATGTCGGCATCGCCGCGCTCAAGGTGCACATCTCATACGGTAGCGCCATCACATTTCGTCTCGAGGCGAAGTGTGCGGCGGTGTCATCATGGAGGAAGATGAGTACTGGAAACCACGGATTTGCGGCCTCACATGGTGCCGGCGGCTCAGGGGCGATGCGCTCGCTCCGCGGTCCTTCGCGGAAGACGCCGCCGCTGATGGATCCGACGCGACAGCGCGACACCGGCCGCATCCTGGCGCTGTTCAAGCCCTACCGGTTCCGACTTGCCGCCGTGCTCGTCCTGATCATCGTGTCGGCGGGCATCGCGATCCTCCAGCCGTTCCTGCTCAGGCGAGCCCTCGACGTCGGGATCCTGAAGCACGACGAGACGGTGCTGACCGTGACCGTGCTGGCGATGATCGCGATCTCGATCTTCACCAATGCCACGAGCGTATGGCAGACGTACATGTCGAACGTCGTCGGGCAGCGCGTGATGCACGACCTACGCGCCGCGGTCTACCAGCACCTCCAGAAGATGTCGCTGGCGTTCTTTACGCGCACGCGGACGGGCGAGGTGCAGTCGCGGATCGCCAACGACATCGGCGGCCTCGACAGCGTGGTCACCACGACCGCGACCACAATCGCGCAGAACGCGACCACGGTCATCGCCTCGCTCGTCGCCATGTGCCTGCTCGACTGGCGCCTGGCGATCATCTCGCTCGTGTTCGTTCCGCCGTCGGTATGGATGACCCGGCGAGTGGGGCAGATGCGCCGCCGGATCACGACCGAACAACAGCGACAGCTGGCCGACATGTCGGCGCTCGTCGCCGAATCGCTGTCGGTGTCGGGGATCATGCTCGGCAAGACCATGGGCCGCGGCGCCGATCTCGCCGACCGGTTCACCGGCGAGTCAAGGGACATCGCCGACCTCGAGGTCAAGTCGCGGATGGCCGGGCGCTGGATGATGGCCACGATCCAGTTCACCTTCGCGGTCCAGCCGGCGATCATCTACTGGCTCGCCGGGCAGACGTTCATCGGCACCTCGATCACGATCGGCACCGTGGTCGCGTTCACCACCCTCCAGACCAGGCTGCTGTTCCCGATCCAGTCACTGCTGAGCGTCCAGGCCGACATGCAAACGTCGCTGGCGCTGTTCGACCGCATCTTCGAGTATCTGGATCTGCCCGTCGACATCGTGGAGAAGGACCATCCGGTCGAACTGCGCCCAGATGAGCTGCTCGGCGAGGTCCGGTTCGAGAACGTCTCGTTCCGGTATGAGGGCCCGGCCCCGAGTTCGGCGCCAGCCGAGCTCGGCAGCGAATCCGCGCCAGCCGACTCCCCGTTCGGCCTGGGCCCGAGTTCGGCGCCAGCCGACTCCCCTCCGAGTTCGGCGCCAGCCGAACTCGCCAGCGAATCCGCGTCAGCGGATTCGCCGTGGACGATCCGCGATATCGACTTGGTCGTCCCGGCGGGGACGCGGACGGCGGTCGTGGGGGAGACCGGGGCCGGCAAGACGACGATCGGCTACCTGGTGGCGCGGCTGTACGAGCCGCAGGAGGGCCGCATCACGATCGACGGGGTCGACGTGCGGGACGCCTCGCTCGCGTCGCTGGCGTCGACGGTCGGAGTCGTCTCGCAGGAGACATACCTGTTCCACGCCAGCGTCCGGGAGAACCTCCGCTTCGCCCGCCCGGACGCCACCGACGAGGAGATCGAGGAGGCGGCGCGCACCGCGCGGATCCACGACCTGATCGCCTCGCTCTCCGACGGCTACGACACGATCGTCGGTGAGCGCGGTTACCGCTTCTCGGGCGGTGAGAAGCAGCGGATGGCGATCGCCCGCACGGTCCTCCGAAACCCGCCCGTGCTGGTCCTCGACGAGGCGACGAGCTCGCTCGACACCCAGACCGAGGCCGCCGTCCAAGCCGAGCTCGAGCGTCTGGCCGAGGGCCGTACGACGATCACGATCGCCCACCGCCTTTCGACCGTCCGCGACGCCGACCAGATCGTCGTGCTCGACCACGGGCGGATCGTCGAGCGCGGCACCCACGACGAGCTGATGGAGCGCCGCGGCCCGTACGCGGCGCTGGTGGCGCGGGACGTGACCGACGTGATCGACGAGATCGCCGGCGACGAAATCGTCGGTGGAGCGTCGTGAGCGGGCGAGCGACGAGCGAGCTCCTGCTCGTCGGAAGCCTGCCGGCACAGTCGACCGACGAGGCGTTCCGCGCCGGCGGCGAGCTGTTCGGCGACCTCGTGTTCGCGCTGCCCGATGGCGAAACCGGCCCGCGCGCGGCGTGGGTGGGCTACGAGCGCGAGCGGCTCGCCCGGCCGAACCCGGACGTCGAGGTGGTGCAGGAGACCGACTCGCCGACCGGGATCCCGAGGCATGCCTACGAGACGCCTGTGTTCAAGATCCGTCCCGGGGTCAGCGAGGTGCACTTCGACAGCTGGCCGCGGATCGACGACGCGATCGACTCCTACCAGCAGTTTCGCGCCCTCCGCGACCAGGGCGTGATCCTGGAGGGGCTGCGCTTCCAGGTCGGGCTCCCGTTCCCGTCGAGCGCGCTCAACGCCTTCAAGGCCGACTTCGCCGGCGACTACCCGGTCGTCGAGCGCGCCTTCGAGGACCTCGTCGGCCGGGAGCTCGTGCGCCTACTCAGCGAGGTGCCGGCCGACGACCTCGCGATCCAGTGGGACATGGCCTACGAGGTGCAGGACATCGAAGGCGTGCTGGCGTGGACCTCAGAGGGAGCGTGGGAACGGTTCGCCGGTCCGGTCAGCCGGCTCACCCCACAGATCCCCGAGGACGTCATGGTCGGCTATCACTTCTGCTACGGGACGTTTCCGGAGTGGCCGATGTATGAGGCGCGCGACTACGACGTGCTCGTGCGGATGGCCAACTACGCGGTCGCGAACTCGGGGCGGACGGTCGACTGGGTCCACATGGCCGGGCCGCGCTACCTGCGCAGCGAGGACAAGCGCTTCTTCCGCCCGCTGGGCGATCTCGACATCGGCGACACCCGCGTATACCTCGGGATCGTGCTCCCGATCGACGGCATCGCGGGGCTCAAACGCCGCCACACCACCGCTTCGCGGTATCTACGCGACTTCGGCGTCGCGATGTACTGCGGCTTCGGACGCCAGCCCGGTGCAGACGGGATGCAGACGATGCGCGAGCACAGCGACGTGGTTCGCGCCCTGCGCGAACCGGTCGCCTGAACGCCGGCAAGCCGCGGCTACCAAACCGGTCAGGAATCGAGAAGCGCGGTCACCTACCCGTGGCTAGCCTGACCGCAATGCAATCACCGTCGACGCGACTTTAGGAGTGACCATGACGGGTTCTTCCACCCAGGGAATCAAGGTAGTGCTGCACCCCGTCTCCGATCTGGAGCGGGCCAAGCAGCTGTACACCGCGCTGCTCGGCGTTCCGCCGACGGCGGACTCGTCCTACTACGTCGGGTTCGAGGCCGGCGGTCAGCACATCGGGCTGGTGCCGGGCGGGGGACCGCAGGGCATGACCTCACCGGTGGACTTCTGGGAAGTGTCGGACATCGAGGCGAAGCTGGCCGAGGTCACCGCCTCGGGCGCCACGGTGAAGGAGCCAGCGCACGATGTCGGTGGCGGGCGCCTCGTGGCCACCTTCACCGACCCCGACGGGAACGTGCTCGGGCTGCTCCAGGACCCGGCCAGGTCGTGAGCACGGCCACGCGGGCGCGCGCCGCCTGACCGGGCGCGCGCCGCCTGACAGACGCGCCGGCGCGGCGGTTGTTGGTCGCACGTGGCAGCATCTCGGAGGTGAGCAGTGGACCTGCCGAGACCGAGCATCTGCGCGAGCTCGCGCGGCTGCGCCGCGTGCGCGACCGGATCGACCGTGATTACGCGCAGCCGCTCGACGTCGAGGCGCTCGCCCGCGGCGCGCATATCTCAGCTGGGCACCTCAGCCGCCAGTTCAAGCTCGCATACGGCGAGTCGCCGTACAGCTACCTGATGACGCGGCGGATCGAGCGCGCGATGGCGCTGCTCCGTCGCGGGGACCTGAGCGTGACCGAGGTCTGCTTTGAGGTCGGGTGCGCCTCGCTCGGCACCTTCAGCACGCGCTTCACCGAACTTGTCGGCATGCCGCCCAGTGCCTACCGGCGTGAGCAGGCCCGGGCGACTGCGGGAATGCCGTCTTGCGTGGCCAAGCAGGTCACCAAACCGGTCAGGAATCGAGAAGCGCCGGTCGGGGAGCCGCACCTAGAGTGACCACCATGAACATCACCATCCACAGCACCATGCTCCCGCACAACGATCCCGAAGCCTCGCTGGCGTTCTATCGCGACACCCTCGGGTTCGAGGTCCGCAACGACGTCGAATACGGTGGCATGCACTGGATCACCATCGGCCCCGCCGACCAGCCCGAGACGTCGATCGTCCTGTACCCGCCGACCGCGGCCCCCGGCCTCACCGAGGATGAGCGCCGCACGATCGCCGAGATGATGGCCAAGGGCACGTTCGCCAGCATCAACCTCGCCACCACGGACCTCGACGGCACGTTCGAGCGACTGCAGGCCAGCGATGCCGAGGTCGTACAGGAGCCGACCGAGCAGCCGTACGGCGTTCGCGACTGCGCTTTTCGCGATGAAGCGGGCAACCTGATTCGGATCCAGGAGCAGCGCTAAGCGACCGCCTAGCCGGCGGTGAGCCAGGTCGAGATCAGGTAGTTGCCGATCGTTCCCGGTGGCGGGAGGGCGATCGCATCGTCGCGGAGGGCGGCGTCGAGCTCGGGCCGCTCCCACCATCGCGCCTCGACCAGTTCGTCCTGGTCAGGTCTGAGATCTGCGCCGCCGAGCGGCGGATCGGCGAACGCCCAGTACCCGAGCATCAACGCCTGCGGAAATGGCCAGGGCTGGGCGGTGACGTACTCGACCGCGACGACCTCGACTCCCGTCTCCTCGCGGGCTTCACGGACGACAGCCTGCTCGGGCGTCTCGCCCGGCTCGACGAACCCGGCGAGCGCCGACCACCGGTTCTCGGGGGCGCCGCGGCGCCGGCTGAGTAGGCAACGATCGCCCGAGGTCGCCCCCGGGCCTCGGTCGTCCGAGGTCTGCACGAGCATCGTGATCGCCGGATCGGTGCGCGGGAACTGCAGCAGCCCGCACACTGGACAGCGGCGCCGGTGCCCGGCCGCCTCGATTTCGGTGGCGTTGCCGCAGCGTCCGCAGAAGTGCTGGACGCGATGCCAGCCGACCATTGCGACGGCATAGGCGGCGACTGCCGCGTCTTCGGGATCGAGCTCGCCGGCCAGGGCGCGCAACGGAACGAAGGCGGTGCCCGCGGGCGCCTCGAACCAGGGGGCGCGCGCGTCGTAGGCGAACAGCGCCGCCCCGGAAGCATCGAGCCCGAGAAACGTGAGCGCCGGGCCGGCATCGGCCAGCAGATCGGACAGGGGCACGCGAGCGAGCGGGCCGCCGTCGCCGGCAATCGCGACGTCCTGCCCGTCTCCGACCAGCACGGATCGAGAGCTGTCGAGCCGGCGCAGACGATCCGCGCCGGCGTCGTTCCGGAGGTGGGCGGCACGGTCGAGCGTGCCGCCGGCGAACGCGATCTGCCCGGGAGCCGGCCGCATCGCGACGGAACGATTTCAAAACTCAGCCGTCGGTGAGCCGAGCCCGAAGCCCGACCGCGCCACCGACGGCCGCGAGGACGGCCGCCGCAAGGAGCAGCGCCCACGGGAGGCCTCCGGAGTCGCTCGTGCTCGCCCTGCGCGCTACTACGGAGTCGATCGTGCTCGCCCTGCGCGCGACTCCGTAGTCGCGTGCGCTCGCGTTCCGCGCGACCGCGGTCGGCGTCGTAAAGGTTTGCTCCGTGATGAGCGGCGTGCTCTGCACCACCGTGGTGGCGAACGTGCGGGTGTCGACGACGGCCTGCGTCTCTCCATCGGTATCGATCCGGATCGTCTTGCCTCCGGCGCCGAGGCTGAGGTGAGCGTCTCCGATGTCGAGCTGCGCGAGTGACGACGGCAGGTCGACGCACACCGCGCGGATGCCCACCGTGTCGAGGGCGTGGATGAACGGCGCTCCGGATGGGCGTATGTACAACGTGTATGCCCAGCGACTGTCGGCGCTCATCACCCGGGTGACCGGGAACCCGACCATCGCGTCCTCATCACGCCGTTGGTGGCCATCGTGCGGATCGACGATCGGCCTGGGCAGCATCTGGCGAGTCACGAGGTCGTAGGCGAGCACCTGGTAGCGGCTCAGGTTGTTGGCCGAGGGATAGTGGATGAGGTACAGCCGGCGCCCGTCCGGGGAGATCGCATCGACGATGGACCAACCTGGCAGCGCGATCCGCGCGCGGATGGCGAGACGAGGTGTGTCGAGCACCA
Source organism: uncultured Solirubrobacterales bacterium (assembly GCA_963709205.1). Taxonomy (GTDB): domain Bacteria; phylum Actinomycetota; class Thermoleophilia; order Solirubrobacterales; family Solirubrobacteraceae; genus Palsa-465. The sequence continues at coordinate 362,000 of CAVPVP010000027.1, read as the reverse complement.
GCAGCCGCGTGGTCCGTGGCACCGCGCTCTCGAACAACTCCGCGAGCACCAGCGTGTGGCCGTCGGCGGCCAGGCCCGTCGTCTGGCCACCGGAGCCGACGCCCGGAACGCCGTAGCTGCCGCGGACGCGGATGCTCGAACGAGCCCCCGACAGTCCGCCGGGCCGCAACCGCTCGATCACGGTCGTGTCGTGACCGGCGCCGACCGCGACGTACCGGTACTGGCTGCCCGGAGCGCTGATCCCGCTACCGCCCTGCACGGGCAGCGCCGGGCCCCCGTCACCGAGAGCGCTCGCCGGCGCGGCCAACGCGATCCCCAACAACGCGATCACCGAGATCCACCTCATCACAACTCCTCCGTCCGTCCGAGGCCACGGGTCACCGCTTATACGTTTGGGACGCCGATTTCGTTCCCTCGCGGACTTGAGCTATCTAGCCGCCTCGCACCGCGCCGCCGCAGACCAGGGAGGGAGGGTCTGCGACGGACGCGCGGTGCGGGCTCAAACGACCTGAACGTAGGTCATAACCACCGGCCCGAGGCGGATGACGTCGCCATCCGCGATGTTGGCGGCGATGATCTGGCGGCCGTTGACGAATGTGCCGTTCGCGCTGCGGTTGTCGAGCAGTCGCGTGGCGTGACCGTGGCGGACGAGGATCGCGTGGCTGCGCGACACACGCTGCTCCTCGATGCGCACGTCCGAGGTCAACCCCCGGCCGATGTGGGTGACCTTGGCGTCCAGCGGGACGAGCCACTCGGTGCCGTTGTCCGCGAACGCCAGGTAGTGACCGAAGGGGGCCAGGCGCCGGCTGATCGCGCGGCTGCGGGTGCGGTGCTCGAGCAGCGCGAGCGAGTCGAGGATCGGTGCGATCGCGCCCGCCTCGAGCGGGGCGGTCTCGGCTTTGCGCGACGGAGCGACGGTGTGCTCGGGGGAAGCGACCGTGCGCTCCGGGGGATGGAGGGGCGCTCGCGTGGTCATGCGTTCATCTGATCAGGGCTCCGGCAGGGCAACGTCAAGCCTCCTTAAGAGCTGTCGAAGACCGCACTGACGTTAACCAGACAGTGGTCACGTGGGCGTAACATCGAGCGGCCCGTCGACCGCGGCGAGCGTCAGCTCGCGACCGCCACCAGCTCCCGCCGCTCGTCGCGCTCGAACAGCCGATCCAGCTTCGCGCGCGTATCGTGCTCGCACGCCGGCGAGTACAGGATCAGCCGCTGCTCGCCGGTGTCGCCGTGCTGGAACACGGCGTGGTCGAACGCGAGCAGCCCGACTGTGGGGTGCTCGAGCTCCTTGCGACCCGCGCCGCTGCCCGCGACCTCGTGTCGCTTCCACAGCTTTCGGAACTCGGGGCTGGAGGAGCTGAGCGCCGCGATCAACTCCTCGAAGGCCGGGTCGCCGATGTTCCTGGCGCTGTCGGCGCGGAACTTGGCGACCATCAGGCGCGCGCTCGTCGCCCAGTCGCCTGAGCACAACTTGCGCCGCGCCGGGTCCATGAACCACAGCCACACGTGGTTACGCGACAGCGGGTCGGAACCCGGTTCCCACCCGAACACGAGCTCAAAAGCCTGGTTCCAGGCCAGGTAGTCCCAACGGCGACCCAACAGGTAGGCGGGTCCCGGCCCGATGTTCTCGACCAGCCGGCGCACGGTAGGCGACACCCCCTCGGCGGGCGCCTTGCACGGCGGCGCCTGTTCGCCTCGTCCGAGCAGGATCAGGTGGGTCCGCTCGGCGGGCGTCAGGCGCAGCGCGCGGGCGACCGCCTCGAGCACCTCGAGCGAGGCGCGCACGTCGCGGCCCTGTTCGAGCCACGTGTACCACGTGGTCCCGACGCCGGCCAGCAGCGCGACCTCCTCGCGGCGGAGGCCCGGCGTGCGCCGGCGACCCCCGTCCGGAAGCCCGACTTCGTCGGGTTGGAGGCTTGAGCGCTTGGTGCGCAGGAAGTCGGCGAGCTCCTCGCGCCGCCGCTCGCCGTTGGCCGGCGACGGCGACGGCGACGGCGACGACTTTCTCACATCGGAGTCGCGGCGGCCGTTTTCTGACTTGTTGGGTGTTGGCTCTACTACCAGGATAAACCCCTCTCTTGTACCTGGATAGGAATTGTCGCACAGTGTGCCCCGTGACCGCCACCGCGTCCGTGAAAACTGAATCCGCGCGCTCCCAGAACGCGCTGCTCGCCGTCGTCTGCCTGGCCCAGTTCATGGTCATCCTCGACGTCGCGATCGTCAACGTCGCGCTGCCGTCGATGCGGTCTGGGCTGCACTTCTCGACCACCGGTCTGCAATGGGTCGTCAACGCCTACACGCTCACATTCGCCGGCTTCCTCATGCTGGGTGGCCGCTCTGCCGACCTGCTCGGTCGCCGGCGCGTGTTCCTCGTCGGCACGGCGCTGTTCGCGCTGTCATCGCTCGGATGCGCCATGGCCGATTCGCGCAGCCTGCTGATCGCGGCGCGCGCCGTCCAGGGCGTCAGCGGCGCAGTGCTGTCGCCGGCCACCCTGTCGATCATCACCACCTCGTTCGCCGAAGGCCGCGAGCGCAACCGCGGGCTGGCCGCGTGGGGTGCGGTTGGCGGACTCGGCGCGTCGTCGGGCGCGCTGCTCGGCGGCTTGCTCACGCAGGCGTTCGGGTGGCAGGCGATCTTCGCCGTGAACGTACCGCTCGGAATCGTCGTGGTCGCGCTGGGCTCGCGCCTGATACCGGCGTCTGCTCCCGCGAAGGGGACTCGTCACTTCGACCTCACCGGCGCCGTGCTCGTCACCGCCAGCCTGGTCAGCCTGACGTTCGGGATCGTGCGCACCGACACGCTCGGGTGGGGCGCGCCAGGCGTGCTCACGCCGCTGATCGGCGGAGTGGTCCTGATGGCCGCATTCCTCGTGGTGGAGGCGCGGTTCGCGAGCCAGCCGCTCGTGCCGCTCTCGATCTTCCGCATCGGGCAGCTCCGAGCCGCCAACGCGGTGATGCTGCTGCTGTACGCCGCGCAGTTCCCGGGCTGGTTCTTCCTGACGCTGTACCTGCAGCAGGTGCTCCACTACGACGCGATCGAGGCCGGGCTCGGATTCCTGCCGATGACGCTGTCGATCTTCGTGGCGTCGACGCTCGCGCCGAGGGTCGTCGGGCGGTTCGGACCGCGCCGAGTCATCACCGCGGGCATGCTTTCTTCCGCGGTCGGCTTCACCTTCCTGAGCGGCGTCGCGCCGGGCGGGACGTACGTAAACACGGTCCTGCTCGGAGCGCTCTTCTCGGCGCTCGGGATGGGCTTCACGCTCGTCCCCGCGACGATCGTCGCGATGTCGGGCGTGGAGCGCTCCGAGAGTGGCGTCGCCTCGGGGCTGCTGAACACCTCCCGGCTCGTCGGCGGCGCGCTCGGACTGGCCATCCTGTCGACGATCGCGGCCGCGCAGACGAGTGGCGCGTCCGGGTCGGTCCCGACCCCCGTGGCGATGACCAACGGATTCGCGGTCGCGTACCACGTCGGCACGGCGTTCGCGCTCGCCGGCGCCGCGATCGCCGCGTTTCTGTTGCGCGACCCCGCCGAGACCGACGTGGTGCGTCTGGAGAACACGACTACCGAGGAGGCTGAGCATGAGGCGCTGGCTGCTTGACGTGACCCGCCGGCCGGTGACGATCCAGGAAGTGCCCGGTTCGGACGCGGTCGGCGGCGCCGTGATTAGGATGGGGCTCGGTCATGCTGCCGACTCATCACCTGGTCGCGTTCCTGCTGACGGTCTACGTGCTGATCCTGATTCCCGGTCCGAGCGTGCTGTTCGTGATCAGCCGGGGGGTGGCGCTGGGTCGGCGAGCGGCGCTCGCGACGGTCGTTGGCAACGCGAGTGGCTTCGCGCTCCAGCTCGTGTTGGTGGCGATCGGGGTGGGCTCGCTGGTGGCGCGGTCGGACGCGGTGTTCACTGCTCTGAAGCTGCTCGGCGCCGCCTATCTCGTGTTCCTGGGCATCCGGAACGTTCGCGACCGTAAACAGCTGGCGGCGCTGTTCGCACCGGCCACGGCGGCGGAGCCCAAACCGCTACGGCGGATCGTGCGCGAGGGATTCTTCGTCGGCGCGACCAATCCCAAAGGCGTGATCATCTTCACCGCCGTGCTGCCGCAATTCATCGATCGCTCGAGCGGCCATGTCACGCTTCAGCTGCTCACGCTGGGAGCGATCTGCATCGCCATCGCACTCCTGTCCGACGGCACGTGGGCGATGGTGTCGGGGACCGCGCGGGCATGGCTCGGGCGCTCGTCGCGGCGGCTCGAGCTGATGACCGGCGCCGGCGGGGCGACGCTGATCGCGCTCGGCTTCGGCCTCGCGCTGACCAGTCGCAGGAGTTGACCGCAGGTGCAGGTGCGCGCGCGTGAACCGGGTAGCGGGTGAGCGCCCGAAGCACCCGGCGAAGCGCCGGGATCCTCCTGCATCGCGGCCACGGCGATGGCCTCGAGGTGCTGCTCGTTCACCCGGGCGGCCCGGCGTGGTCCAAGCGCGACCTCGGGGCGTGGTCGATCCCCAAGGGCGAGTACGGCGATGACGAGGACCCGCTCGCCGCCGCGCGCCGCGAGTTCGAGGAGGAATTGGGTACCCCCCCGCCCGCGCCGCCCGAGAGCGTGGCCGACGACCTGGGGGAGATCCGTCAGCGCAGCGGCAAGCGCGTGCGCGCCTGGGCGATCGCCGGCGACCTCGACGCCGGTGGGATCGTCAGCAACACCTTTCCGTTCGAGTGGCCGCCTCGTTCGGGGCGGATGATCGAGATCCCCGAGGTGGACCGGGCGGAGTGGTTCGGACTTGCGGACGCGCGCGCGCGGATCAACGCCGGCCAGGTGCCGCTGCTTGATCGCCTCGAGGAGTTGCTGGGTAGCAACGCCGGGTGATTGGGGAATCCGGCTCCGGCAGGTTGGCGTACCCGAACGTGACGGCGCCGGATTCCCCGGGCCGGCGGATATGGCGGCGTGCTGCGTCGATCCGGATTCCCCGGTCGGCCTACGGCGCGGGGATTGGGGAATCCGGCTCCGGCAGGTTGGCGTACCCGAACGTGACGGCGCCGGATTCCCTTCGGGAATCCGGTCGATGCGGATATGAGCGGCGTGCTGCGTCGATCCGGATTCCCCAGGATCGGGCCGACCGCCCACTACACCGGCTACGTGTGGGCGCGAAACGGACTGTCGCACTCGGAGCTCGAGACCGTCGAAGGCCGGATCATGTTCGACTCGCTCCAGCCGGCGATGATCGCCAGCCGCCTGGCCGGGGGTCCGACGCTCGAGGCCTACCTGCTCGTGCGCCACCGGGCGATCGACGCGCTGCTCGACTCAGCAATCGAGCGCGGCGAGGTCAGCCAGGTGATCGAGGTCGCGTGCGGACTCTCGCCGCGGGGCTGGCGGTTCGCCCAGCGCTACGGCGACAAGATCGTCTACGTCGAGGCCGACCTGCCCGCGATGGCCGCGCGCAAGCGGCTGGCGCTCGAGCGGATGGGATCGTTGGGCGATCACCACCGCGTCCGCGAGGTCGACGCCCTACGGGACGACGAGGGGCCGGGAAGCCTGGCCGCGATCGCCGCGGAGCTCGACCGGGACCAGGGCCTCGCGATCATCACCGAGGGGCTGCTCGGCTACCTCCCGCCGGACGCCGTCGACGGGATCTGGCGACGGTTCGCGCGCACGCTGAGCCGCTTTCCCGATGGGCGCTACATATCCGACCTTCACCTCGGCGGATCGGTGACTCCGCAGGTGCGCCTGTTCCGCCTGCTGCTGTCGGCATTCGTGCGCGGTCGCGTATATCTGCACTTCTCCGACGCCCGCGAGGCCGAGGCCGCGCTGGCGGTCGCGGGCTTCGCCTCGGCGGGGGTCCGGCCCGCGGTCGACGTGATCGAAGCGGGAGCCGATCGAGAGCCGGGGAGCCGACTCGCTAACATCCTTGAGGCATCAATCACCTTACCCCCGGAGGCGTCAACAACATGATTTCCGCGACTCTGTACAGCGATCCGGCTTGCCCGTGGGCCTACTCCGAGAGTCCGGCGCTCCGGGTGATCGAGTGGCGATACGGCGATCAGCTCGACTGGCACCTGGTGCTCGTCGGGCTGACTGAAGACGCCGCGCAGTACGAGGCCCGTGGCTACTCCCCGATTCGCGGTGCGCTCGGGCAGGTCCGGTTCCGGGGCCGCTACGGGATGCCGTTCTCGCCGGCGCCGAAGGCTCGGCTGAGCGCGACCTCACGGGCGTGCCGGGCCGTCGTGGCCGCACGCATGACGCATCCCGGAAGCGAGTGGCGCGTGTTCCGGGCGATTCAGCTGGCGAACTTCAACACGCCGCTGCTGCTCGATGACGACGCGAACCTGGCCGACGCCCTGAGGGGCATTCCGGGCATCGACGCCGATCAGCTGGTGGCGCAGATTGACGCTCCCGAGGTCGTCGAGGCTTATCTGGCCGACAAGGACGACACTCGCAAGGCGGCCGGATCCGCGGCCGAGCTGCAGGGCAAGACCGCGACCACCGACGGTCCGGTCCGATTCACGGCACCATCAATCGTGTTCGAGCAGAACGGGACGAAGCTCGTGGCCGGCGGCTTCCAGCCCGTAGAGGCGTACGACGTCCTGGTGGCGAACCTCGATCCCCAGCTGCACCGCGAGCCGCCGCCGGAGACCCCGGCGCCGCTGCTCGATCGGTTCGGCGACGGCCTGACGACGCAAGAAGTCGCGGCGCTGATGGCGCAAGGGAACGACAAGCCCGACCGGGCCGCCGCCGAGGCCGCCCTGCTCGAGCTCGTCTTCGCCGGCGAGGCGGTTCGCCACCCGCTCGGCGACGACGCCGTGTGGCAGTCGGCGACGGCCACCGAGCCGATGGACTTCGACTCGGCTCGCGCGCTCGCCGTGAACTGACACTGGGCCGCCTTACGTTCGACCTGAGCACACTCGAGCTGCCGATCGTCCAGGCGCCGATGGCCGGCGGGCCGTCGACGCCCGAGCTCGCGATCGCGGTGTGCGAGGCCGGCGCGCTCGGGTTCCTGGCCGCCGGGTACAAGCGCGCGGACGCGGTGCGCGAGGAGATCCAAACCGTACGCGGGGCCACGTCGGCACCGTTCGGGGTCAACCTGTTCGTGCCGGCGGCAGAGCCCGCCGATCGAGATGGCCTGCGGGATTACCTGGAGCGCCTCAAACCCGAGGCCGAGCGCCAGGGAGCCGAGCTCGGCGAGCCGCGGTGCGACGACGACGACTGGGCGGCCAAGCTCGAGGTGCTGTACGAGCAGCGGCCGGCGGTGGCGTCGTTCACTTTCGGTTGCCCGGACGAATCGGTCGTGAACCGCCTGCACGGGGTGGGTGTCGTCGTGTGGGTCACGGTCACGAACGTGCCCGAGGCGCTGGCGGCGCGCGACGCCGGGGCCGACGGGCTCGTCGTCCAGGGGACCGAGGCCGGCGGTCACCGGGGCGGTTTCCTCGAGGATGGCTCCGACGAGGGCGGGATCGGGCTGCTCGCGTTGCTCCGGACGATCGCCGGCGCGACGGCGTTGCCGCTGATCGCCACCGGTGGGATCGCCGACGGCGCCGCCCTGGCCGCCGTGCTGTGCGCCGGCGCGAGCGCCGGCCAGATCGGGACGGCGCTGATGCTCGCGCCCGAAGCCGGAACCGCCGGCGCCCAGCGGAAAGCGCTCGCCGAGCGCCGGCCAACGCGCGTGACCCGGGCGTTCACGGGCCGTCCGGCGCGGGGAATCGTCAACCGGTTCATGACCGAGCACGGCGATGTCGCGCCGGTCGCCTACCCCGAGATCCACCACGCCACGAGCGCGCTCCGCGCCGCCGCCCGGCGTCACCGGGACGCCGACGCATTCAACCTCTGGGCAGGGCAGGCCCACGAGCTCGCCCAGGCTCGCCCGGCGAGGGAGATCGTGCGCGAGATGGCGGCGCAGGCTCGCGCGGTCGTCGATCGGGTCAGCGCGGCCCTACGCGATCCAGATACCAGTGGCGGCCGCCGCTGACCAGGCGAAGCGCCTCGTCCGCGTCGTCACGGCGGACAGGGACGAGCGTGAACCGCGTGATCGTGCGCTGTGAGCCGACCTGGTCCGAGTACAGGAGCTCGAGCGTGATCGGCTCGTGCTGGGAGATCGCGTGGGCGACCTCGTCGTGAGCGGGATCGCTTCGCTCGCGGATCGCCCCCTGCCATAGCCCGATGTCGCCCGCCGGGATGTAGAGGTCGCGCGTCTGAGGCCGGAAGCCGTCCTCGGGAAAGTGGTCGACCGCGGTGCGCAGCATGCCGGCGCGCACGCCCCAGCCCTGGCATACGCCGATCCCCGCGCCGACGTTGCGCAGGCTCATCACCAGGTAGATGTTTCCGTCGACGTTCTCGGCCATGGCGTGGCCGCCGCCGACGCGGACCCAGTGCTCGTCGACGAACATGATCTTCTGCTCGGGGTCGACGCCCAGCCGCGACTGGACCAGCAGCGGCCGGCGCTGCTCCTGGAGGGCGAGCTCGGAAATCCGCGCCGAACGGTTCGACGAACGGACCGCGGCGAACGTCGCCACCGCCAGCACCAGCGTCCCGCCGGCCGTGGCGAGCGACGAGATCGTCGCCCAGTCGGCCATTACGCGCCGGTGAACGCCGGCGCCCGCTTCTCGACGAACGCCGCCGTGCCCTCGAAGAAGTCCCTGGTCCGCCCCAGCGCGTGCTGGAGCTCGGCCTCGAGCTCGAGCTGGGCGTCGAGATCGCCGTAGATGAACTGGTTGAGCGCGCGCTTGCTCGCGGCGTAGGAGCGGGTAGGGCCGGCCGCGAGCTTCTGCACGAGCGCCTCGGCCTCGTCCATCAGCCGGTCGTCTGGGTACACCCAGTTGACGAGGCCCCATTCGAGCGCCTGCGGCGCCGGGATCCGCTCGCCCAGCATCGCCATCTGGAACGCCCGCGCCCGCCCGACCGCGGGTGGCACGAACGCAGTCGAGCCGCCGTCGGGCATCAGGCCGATGTTGACGAACGCCAGGCCGAAGAACGCGGACTCGGCGGCCATGATCAGATCGCAGGCCAGCGCCAGCGAGCAGCCGATGCCGACCGCGGGGCCGTTCACCGCGGCGACCACCGGCTTGGCGAGGCGCCGCAGGCCCGCGATCGCCGGGTGGTAGACGTCGTGCAGCTCCTTGTGGATGTCCGGCATGCCGTCGTCGGCGGGCTCGAAGCCGGCCTTCAGGTCCGCGCCGGAGGAGAAGCCGCGTCCGGCCCCGGTGATCAGGACCGCTCTCACCGACTCGTCCGCGGCGTCGCGCTCGATGATCGTCCGCAGATCGAGCCCCAGCTCCGGCGTCCAGGCGTTGAGCGAGTCCGGGCGGTTGAGGGTCAGCCGCCCGACGCCGCCGGACTGCTCCCAGATGATCGTCTCGTAGGACAAGTCGACTACTCCTCTCGTTCGAGCTTAAGCGGCAGGGTCTCGAGGCCGTAGATGCCGGACGGCGTGCCGAACTCGGGCTCGCCGTCGAGCGCTATTGCGCTCACGCGCTCGGCCAGGAACGCGAGGCCTTCCTGCATCTCGGCGCGGGCCAGGTTCGCGCCCACGCAGTAGTGCGTTCCCGCGCCGAACGTGAGCAGGCGCGCGCCGCCGCGATCGGCCCGCAGGTCAAACTCGTCGGGCTCGACCCCTTCGCGGTTGGCGTGCCAGGCGGACACGAGCACGATCGATCCGGCGGGGAAGGTCACGCCGCGGTGCTCGACCTGATCGATCAGGATGCGCGCGGTGAACGGCGTGATCGGCTCGAACCGCAGCGCCTCGTCGACGGCGGCCGAGGCGAGTCCGCGCGGAGCGGAGCGGAGCAGCTCCCACTGGTCGGGGTGCGCCGCCAGCAGCCGGACCGCATGGGCGAGCTGGCTCTGGCTCGTATCGACGCCGCCGACGAGGATGTTCAGCACGAGGTTGCGGAGCTCGTCGTCGTTCAGCCGGTCGCCCGCTTCCTCAGCCTTGATCAGGGCCGAGATCAGGTCGGCGCCGGGCGCGGGCCGCCGGGCGGCGATCAACCGATCCTCGTACTCGTAGAACTCGGCGACCGCCCGCTCGATCTCCGCGCGGTCGACCATCAGACTGGTCGGGTCGAACTGGCGCTGGATCATGTTCGACCAGTGCTGAAGGCGCGGCGCGTCCTCGAGCGGAGCGCCCATCACCTCGGCGATCACCAGCGACGGGTACGGCTTGGCGAAATCGCCCATGAACTCGGTGCGGCCGTCCGCCGCGACGTCGGCGAGCAGCTGCTCGAGGAACCCTCGCATCGCGGGGCGGTAGCGGTCGACCGCCCGGGGCGCCAGCGCGGGGTTGACGAGATTGCGCAGGCGCCGGTGATCGTCGCCGTTGACGTTGATGATGTTCTTGACGATCTCCTCGCGCAGCGGGCCGTCGGTCACCTGGAACAGGTCGGCGATCGTCAAGCCGGGGAACACGGCGGCGCGGGTTCGCAGAAAGAACTCGCCGGCCTCGCGGTCGAGGACGATGTAGCCGAACGGGCTCGAGGCGAGCCATCCGTCGTGGCCCTCGAGCCCCGCCATCGCGGCGCGATAGCGGTCGCCGCGCAATTCGGCGTTGGTGTGGTCGAAGGCCGGTAGTTCGAGCTCGGCGGCGAGCGTCACGCGGGCGAGAATACGGACCCGGGCAGGAACTCGCGCGGGCGCGCGGAACCGACCGCCATGAGCCGCTCCGTCGCAATTGTCTTGACCGTTGGCGCAGGACTGCTCGTCGGCACGCAAGCCGCTGCCAACTCGGCGCTGTCCCAGCGCGTAGGCGACTTGGGCGCGGCGTTCGTCAGCGTGACGATCGCGTTCGCGATCATCTTGCTGCTGCTCCTGATCGCCGGACATCCCGGCCGCCTGGCCCATATCGGTTCGGTTCGGCCAGCCGAGCTCCTCGGCGGAGCCGGCGGCGCGGCGGTGATCACGGTCGGCTTGATAGCCATCCGGACGCTGGGCGCCGGGGCGGTCATTGCGCTGCTCGTCACCGCCCAGCTCGTCATCGCGCTGCTGATCGACCGGTTTGGCTGGTTCGCGTTGGAGCACCACGCCATCGGCCCCACTCGGCTGATCGGGCTTGCGCTCGTGATCGCCGGCACCGTCCTGGTTACCCGTACCTGACCACCGCCAGTTACAACTCGCCAACAAGTCGGTCACAAGTCGACAACTCCTGGCGCTTCATGGATCGAAAGAGTGCGGTCGGCGGCGCCGCCGGCAGAACGTAAAACGGAAAGGAGACCCTTCATGGCGCGTAAGCGCGTGCTCTTGCTGCTAGTCGCAGCATTCGCGGTCGCCGGGGCCAGCGTCGCGGTGGCGCAGGCTTCAACCGGTGGCCGATCGCACCACCACGACGGCGACCGAGGTGGTGGCGGTCCAGCCACCGCCACGCCGATCAAGCACCTGGTCGTGATCTTCCAGGAGAACGTCTCGTTCGACCACTACTTCGGCACCTATCCCGACGCGACCAACCCTGACGGGCAGCCCTTCTACGCCTCGCCGCGGACGCCCGTCCGTGAACGGGCTGGCGGGGCCGCTGCTGACGGACAACCCGAACTTGAGCAACCCGCAGCGCCTGAGCGACGCACAGGCGGCGACGTGCGACCAGGACCACGGTTACAGCGACGAGCAGAGCGCCTTCGACCATGGGCTGATGGACATGTTCGTCCAGAAGACCGGCGCAAGCCTGACGCTCGCGCAGTGCCTGAAGAACGAGGGCAACCCGGCGCCCGCCGGCGGCACCAATCCGAACTACGCGGTCATGGACTACTACGACGGCAACACCGTGACCGGCCTGTGGAACTACGCCCAGCACTTCGCGATGAGCGACAACTCGTACGGGACAAACTTCGGTCCCTCGACGCCGGGCGCGATCAACGTGACCGGGACGAACACGTACGGCGCGATCTGCGGCCCGACGAGCGCCGTGGTCAACGCGCCGGCGTGCGCCGACCCGCCCGGGACCCCGCCGACGACTCCGAGCGGGTCGCCACAGCCGCAGGGGCCGGGCACGACGTACAGCGACTCCGATCCCAACTACGACATCTGCTCCTCGACCCAGGACGGGAAGACGGCCGCGTCAGACGATCCAGATGGGCGGCAAGAACATCGGCGACCTGCTGAATTCGGCGGGCCTCACCTGGGGTTGGTTCCAGGGCGGCTTCGCCAGCCCGAATTACGTATCGGGGCAGCCGAGCACCGACGACCTGTCGGCGGTCTGCACCGGATCGCACAACAACATCCTGGGCAATTCCGTCAAGGACTACAGCCCGCACCACGAGCCGTTCCAGTACTACGCCTCGACGGCCAACCCGCTGCACAAGCCGCCGACCTCGATCAGGACGATCGGCCGCCAGGATCAGGCCAACCATCAGTACGACCTGAAGGACTTCTTCGCGGCCGCGGACGACGAACAACCTCCCGGCGGTGTCGTACCTGAAGGCCGCCGAGTATCAGGACGGCCACGCCGGCTACTCCGATCCGATCGACGAGCAGACGTTCCTGACCTCGACGATCAACCATCTCGAGAAGCTGCCGAGCTGGAAGAGCACCGCGGTCATCGTCCTCTACGACGACAGCGACGGCTGGTACGACCACCAGATCGGGCCGATCGTCAGTCAGTCGCAGTCGAGCCTCGACACGCTGACCAATCCCGGCCAGTGCGGCAGCAACCCGGCCAAGGTGCCGACGACCGACTCCGGTACCCCGGAGCAGACCCGGTGCGGCGTCGGCCCGCGCCAGCCGTTGCTGGTCATCTCGCCGTTCGCGAAGCGCAACTTCGTCGACGGTACGTTCACCGACCAGTCCTCGGTCGTGCAGTTCATCGAGGACAACTGGCTCGGCGGAGAGCGCGTCGGAAACGGCGGCGCGGACGCCACGGCGGGGACGCTGGACAACCTGTTCTCGTTCCGCGGCGAGCCGAACTCGCCGTTGTTCCTGAACCCCAGCACCGGAGAACCAACCCGGGGCTGGTAGCCCAACCGAGGGACGACTGCTCGAGCGGGGCGGCCACGGACGGCCGCCTCGCTCGTTCGTTCACACAACCAGGTCGAGCCAGCCGGTGATCCGCGGGACGTCGTCCGGATCGACGTTGTGTCCGGCGTCGGACTCGCGGTAGTCGACGTCGAAGCCCGCCTGCCCGAGTAGCTCGCGAGCCTGGCGCGCGAACGTGACCGGGATCACCGGATCGAGCCGGCCGTGCGCGATCAGGACCTTCGTGTCCGTTCGATCCTCGAGCGACGGCTGCCAGCCGTCGACGGTCGGGATGAACCCGGACAGCGCGAGGATCCCGGCCGGCGCCGGCCGGCCGCCGTCGAGGCCGAGGGCGTAGCTCATCGCGGTCCCCATCGAGAAGCCGCCGAGCACGGTGCGCTCGGGGCCGATGCCCGTCCGCTCCCACAGCTGATCGTGGAGCGCCGCGAGCTCGGCGTAGGCGGCGCGGAAGCTGTCGGGGTCGGGATAGCCGACCTGCGGGACCCGGTACCAGTGATAGCCGGGGGAGCCGGGCAGCTGCAGTGGTGCGCGCGGGGCGACAACGAGGAAACGCCTGTCGGGGTCGAAAACGCCGGCAAGCCCGATCAGATCCTGCTCGTCGCTGCCGCGGCCGTGGTGGAGGACGAGGAGGCCGTTGGGATCGCCGTCGGCAGGGCGCTCGATCGCGACCAGGGACATGGGTGCAGACTAGTGGGCCCAACCGGTGCCGCAGGACTCGCGGACGGATCCACAGGTCGGCGGACCTTCCTACACTCGGTGTCGTGGCAAGCAAGCTCCTGAAGAGCGCACGCGCGATCCCGATGGCCCGCCTGATGTCGGCGGCCCAGGTCGTGATCCTTGCGCGCCGGCACTGGCAGCGGCTCGAACCGCACGAGCGCCGGCGGCTGATCACGCTCGTCCGCGTGGCCGGCGGCCGTCGAGGCCGTCTGACGCCGGGGGAGCGCCTCGAGTTGGTCCGGCTGATCGCCAAGGCCGATCCACGGCTGTTCGCGGGGCTCGTCGTCGAGAAGTTCTCGCCCGTGCGGCTGCCGCGGCGGATGGTCCGGGGCAAGCGCTGAGGATGGTCCAGGGCAAGCGCTGAGGTTGGTCCGGGGCAAGCGCTGAGGTTGGTCCGGGCCAAGCGCCGAGGTTGGTCCAGGGCAAGCGCTGAGGCGGGGCCTTGACTCTCACCTCGGGTGAGGGTCTAGCGTCCGGCGCATGAGGACAATAGGCGAAGTCGCGGAGCTCGCGCACGTGACCGTGCGTACCCTGCACCACTACGACGAGCTCGGGCTGCTGGCGCCCAGCGAGCGATCCGAGTCCGGCTACCGCCTGTACTCCTACGACGACGTCGCGCGGCTCCAGGAGATCCTGATCTGGCGCCAGCTCGGGTTCTCGCTGGCCGAGATCAAGTCGCTGCTCGATGACCCGAAGTACGACCGGATCACCGCGCTCGAGCGCCAGCGCGAGCTGGTCGAGCGCGAGATCGACCGGCTCGCTGCGGTGGCGGCGGCCGTCGATGCCGCGCTCGCGGCCCACCCCAACGGAACCCCGATCAAGGAGACGACCATGTTCGACGGATTCGACCCGACCGAGTATGAGGACGAGGCGCGCGAGCGCTGGGGGCACACCGACGCCTACCAGGAGTCGATGCGCCGCACGCAGCCCTACGGCGAGGCGCAGTGGAATGAGATCCGGCGCGAGTCCGAGCGGATCATCCGCGAGCTGATCGGGCTGATGCGCGCCGGCTCGCCGGCCGACGGCCCGGCCGCGCGAGCACTGGCCGAGCGCCACCGCGAGCACATCTCGCGCTGGTTCTATCCGTGCTCGCCGCAGATGCACCGCGGCCTCGCCGAGATGTACGTCGCTGACGAGCGGTTCACCCGGACCTACGAGATCGAGGCCGAGGGGCTTGCGGCGTACTTCCACGACGCGATCATCGCGAACGCGAACGCGGACGCGGCCGAGGCGAGTCCCGCCGGGCGCGGGTGACCATCGCCTCCCTGTAAAACGCAGCAAACCTCATGTTCAGAGGCCTCGCCGGCCACATAAGCATGCCCACCATGCTCATATGTGGCCGGGGCGGATCGCCGGTGGTGGGCTTTGCTGCGTTTTACAAGGCGGGGGCTCCGGACGGCGCCCGAAACGGGTCCGATCAGTCGGTTATCAGGATGTGGCCGGGCTGGGCGCAAACGCGCTCGAGCCACGCGTTGATCGCGGGATAGTCATCGAGCGCGAACCCGCCTTCGGGGGCGACGTGGGTGTAGGCGTACAGGCCGATGTCGGCGATCGTGTAGCGATCGGCGACGAGAAACTCGCGGCCGTCTGCGAGGTGCCGCTCCATCGCCTCGAGCGCGGCCGTGCCCCCGCGTCGCTTCGCCTCGGCGTCGGCTTCGGAAGGGGTGATGCCGGCGATCGCCCAGAACCGCGCCACGGCGATATGCGGTTCGTGGCTGTACTGCTCGAAGAACAGCCACTGGAGGACCTGGGCGCGCTCGAAGCGGTCGTCGGGCAGGAACGGGGTGCCCTCGGCGAAGTAGAACATGATCGCGTCCGACTCGCCCATCGAGCGGCCGTCGTCGAACACCAGCGTCGGGACACGGAGCGCGGGGTTGAGCGCCCCGAGCAATTCGCGACGTCCTGACCGGTCGATCACGTCGACCTCGCGGCGCTCGTATTCGATCCCCAGATGCGCGAACAGCTGGCGGACCTTGTAGCAGTTGCCCGATACGCGGGAGTCGTAGAGGAGCACGGTCGCTGGTGTGTATCAGTCGCCGTCGCTCGTGACTACGGGCCGAGTCCTTACGGGTGATGTCGAGCGCGGCTTACGAATCGCACGAGACCTTGACGGAGCGACTCCGTAAGGCTAGACTTACCGTTCGTGAAGGCTTACCAACAGCAGCAGGCGCTCCAGGCTCTGGGCGATCCGACCCGGCGGGAGATCTTCGAGCGGCTCACCGACGGTCCGCTGGCGGTGGGTGAGCTCGCGCAGGAGCTCCCGATCAGCCGTCCCGCGGTCTCGCAGCACCTCAAGGTGCTGAAAGACGCGGGCCTCGTGTTCGACCGCGCGTCGGGGACCCGTCGCGTCTACCAGGTCGATCCGGCGGCGGTCGCCGCGCTCCGCGAGTGCTTCGACTCGTTCTGGGGCCAGGCGCTCGCGAGCTTTCGCGCCGCCGCCGAGAACAAACCATCCGATCAGGAGGCAACATGACTACAGACACAGCCGTCCGTACCGCGATCACGGTGGCGGTCCCGCCGGAGCGCGCGTTCTCGACGTTCACCGCCGGCTTCAACGGCTGGTGGCCGCGCTCGCACCACATCGGCCAAGTGGAAATGGCCGAGGCGGTGATCGAACCGCGCGAGGGAGGGCGGTGGTACGAACGGGGCGTGGACGGCAGCGAATGCGACTGGGGCAACGTCATCGTCTGGGATCCGCCGACGCGCCTCGTGCTCTCGTGGCAGCTCAGCAGCGAGTGGGCGTACGACGCTGATGTGTGGACCGAGCTCGAGATCACGTTCTCGGCAGAGGGTCCGGACGGGACGCGGGTCGAGCTCGAGCACCGCGGACTCGATGCCTACGGCGACCAGATGGACAAGATGCGGGACAGCCTCAACTCGGACGGCGGGTGGCGCGGGCTGCTCGAGCAGTTCGGCGCCGCGTCGGTTGCCGGCTGAGGGTCGCGCTCCGGTGCCGGCTGAGCGCCGCCCCGGCGCGGAGGGGTCGATCGCCGGCCGCTAAGCGGCGTGAGGACGGGCGGCGTCGGGCTCGGACCGCTGGAACAGCGGGCCGGCGGCGTCATCGGCCCACAACAGCGCTTGGAGGTACAGGTCGCTGGCGCCGCGGACCAGCCTCTGCGCGCGACCGAAATCGCCGGACTCGAGCGCGGTCACCGAGGCCAGCAGCGCCCCCTTCTCGCCGGCGCGGGACACGAGCGCCTCGCGCATGTCGGCGGGGAACGGGATCAGCGCGATCACGTCCTCGATGGGCGCGTCCATGAGCGCGTCGATCACCGAGAACAGGCCGAGCGTGAACAGCTCCCCGGGGCGGGGGCCGGGGAGATGCTCGCCGGCGAGCTCGCAGAAGCGCGCCCGGACGAGCGCGGTCACGGTCAGCTCAGGCGGCTTGCCGTCGATGCTCGCGAGCACGGTGAGCGTCGCCCACCGCCGGAGGTTCTCGATCCCGAGCAGGGCGAGGGCCTGTCCAATCGAGCTGACCTCGAAGCGGAGTCCGAAGAACGCGGAGTTGATGTAGCGCAGTAGCCGGAAGCTCAGTGCCACGTCGTGACTGATCTTGCGCTCGAGCTGGACTAGCTGCACGGTCGGGTCCTGGAGGGCGGCGACGACCTCGAGCACCGACGCGCGGTTGGCGACGATCCCCCGCTTGTGCACGAGCTCGGGCTGGCAGAAGAAGAAGCCCTGGAACAAGTCGCAGCCGTGCTCGACGCACCAGGCGTGATCCTCGCGAGTCTCGACCTTTTCGGCGAGCAGGGCGACGTCGTAGGACTTGAGGCGAGCCACCTCGCGCTTGAGGCGATCGTGCCCCATCGCGACCAGGTCGAGCTTGACGACGTCGACGAGTCCGAGCAGCCGCTCGGCGCTGACGCTGTACTGGAAGTCGTCGAGCGCGAGGCGGTAGCCCTGACGCTTGAGTTCGATCAGGGCGTGCACGAAGCGCTCGTCGAGGAGCTCGTCCTCGAGGATCTCGAGCCCGACCACGGAGGGTGGCAGCGTGCCGGCGAGGCCGCTGAGCACGAACTCGCGTGAGACGTTGACCCATGCCGGGTTCCGGCCGACGAGCCGCTCGAGACCGATCTCGGTGAACGAGTTGAGCACGACCGACGCGGTCGCGCCTTCGGGGTCGGCGACCAGCGCGTGGGGTACCTCACTGTCCCTGAACAGCAGCTCGTACCCGGCGACGTGAAGGGACCGGTTGAAGATCGGCTGTCGTGCGACGAAGACCTCTGCCATGGCATCCGCGGTCGGTGGATTTCCCGCAATACGTCTAATCGACCCCGCGCGCCCCGAACTGAACCCTTGTGTATGGATGCTGACCGACGTCCGGTAGTCACTAGATTTACTCCAGACGTGAGCGCGATGACCAAGAGCCGCCATGCGGTGGGGCGCGGGCGACGTCACAGCGATGCGCGGGGAACCGGCCCGGTCCCGTTCTGGCGGCTGCGTATGGTCGCGTTCTTCGTCGGCGCCGCCAGCCTCGGCGCCGAGATCGCCGCGGCGCGCCTGCTGGCCCCGTACTTCGGGGCCTCGACGATCATCTGGGCGAACACGATCGCCACCGTGCTCGTGGCGCTGTCGGTCGGCTATGCGGTCGGCGGCCGGCTGGCCGACCGCCGCGCGGACCTGCACGGGCTGTGCGTGATCGTCCTGTGCGCGGCCATCCTGCTCGCGATCGTGCCGTTCGTCTCGGACCCGTTCCTGCGCGAGGCGGTCAAGGCGCTCGGCGCGCTGTCGGTCGGCGGCTTCCTCGGGTCGCTCGCGGCGGTGCTCGCGCTCGTCGCCGTGCCGGTGCTCCTGCTCGGGATGGTCGCGCCCTACGTCAACCGGCTCGCGGTCGATCGTGTCGCCGACACGGGTACCGTCACCGGGCGGCTGTACGCGATCTCCACCGCGGGGTCGCTTGTCGGCACCTTCCTGGCCGCGCTGCTGCTGATCCCGCTGATCGGCACGCACCGGACGTTCCTGGTGTTCGCCCTGACCCTCGCGATCGCGGCGGCGGCCGGGGCCGGGTCGGTGAGGTTCCTGGCGGTCGCGGCCGTTATCGCCGCCCTGTTCGCGGTCCCGCCGGCGGCGATCGGCGCCGACGTCGCCGGCGCTCGGGTGATCTACTCGACCGAGACCCAGTATCAGTACGCGCGCGTGCTCCAGTTCGCGAGCGGGGAGCGCTGGCTCGAGCTCAACGAGGGCGTGGCCATCCACTCGCTATACCGCCCGGGGAGCTACCTGACCGGCGGCTACTGGGACGACTTCCTCGTCCTCCCGTTCGCCGCCGCGCCGACGCCGCCGCGGCGGATCGCGATCCTCGGGGACGCGGCGGGCACGGTGGCGCGGTCGTACGGCCACTACTTCCCGGATACGCGCGTGGACGCGGTCGAGATCGACGGGGCGTTGACCTCGATTGGGCGGCGGTACTTCGCTCTGAGCGGGCCGAACCTCCACCTGTACACGGCCGACGCCCGACCCTGGCTCGAGGCCAGCCGCGCCCGCTACGACGCGATCTTCCTCGACGCCTACCGCCAGCCGTACATCCCGTTCTACCTGGTCACACGCGAGTTCTTTGCGCTGATCCGCGCTCATCTGAACCCGGGCGGGATCGTGATCATC
Source organism: uncultured Solirubrobacterales bacterium (assembly GCA_963709205.1). GTDB lineage: Bacteria > Actinomycetota > Thermoleophilia > Solirubrobacterales > Solirubrobacteraceae > Palsa-465. The sequence goes on along the minus strand of CAVPVP010000027.1, from coordinate 342,743 downwards.
AACGTCGGGCACCTTCCCGGCTCGGACGCGCTCGAGAAGGTCGTCTCGGCCACGCTGCGCGCGGCGTTCCCGGTGGTCGTGCGCGACTTCTTCAGCGACACCAATTCGCTCGTGGTGGCGAGCACGCGGCCGGTGTCGGCGCCGCAGCTGGAGACGAGCAGCTCGGGCCTGCCGGCCGCCCTGCGGGCGCTCGCCGGCGACGTCGCCGGGCAGCTCGGTCCGGCTTTGCGCGGTGGCGCCGTGTACACCGACGACAAGTCGCCGGTGGAATGGCTGACCGACCTCTCGATCCTCCAATACGCGATCGGGAACCGGCGATGACGCTGATCTCCGCCGGCGGCCTGTCGGACGCGGCGACGCTGCTCGATGTCCGCTGGGAACTCGGCGGCCCGCCCGGGCGGGATCTGTACCTCGAGGGCCACATCCCGGGCGCAGCGTTCGTCGACCTCGACACGGCGCTGGCGGCGCCACCGGGCGCGGGCGGCCGCCATCCGCTCCCTGGCGCCGCCCAGTTTGGCGAGGCCATGCGGGTCGCCGGCGTCTCGGGCTCGCGGCCGGTGGTCGTCTACGACGCCGGCAATTCGGTGGCGGCCGCGCGGGCGTGGTGGCTGCTCCGTTACTTCGGGCACCCCGATGTGAGTGTTTTGGATAGGGGTTTCGCGGGTTGGCTGGCCGCCGGGCTCCCCATCGAGCGCGAGGTGCGCGCGGTGCAACCCGGAGATTTCGAGCCCCATGCCGGCGGAATGCCGCTGCTCGACGCCGGCGCCGCGGCCGACATGGCACGCCACGGCGTGCTGCTCGACGCCCGCGCGCCCGAGCGCTTCCGGGGCGAGAACGAGCCGGTCGACCCGGTGGCGGGCCACATCCCTGGGGCGGTGAACGTGCCGGCGGCCTCGCTGGTGCAGGCTGACGGGCGATTCCGCGAGGCGGACGCGCTCCGGCGGCTGTTCGAGGACGCCGGCGTGCGCGCCGGCATTGCGGTCGGCGCCTATTGCGGCTCGGGCGTGGCGGCGTCGCACGAGGTGCTGGCGCTGTCGCTAGCCGGCATTCCGGCGGCGCTCTACGTCGGGTCGTGGAGCGACTGGATCACGGATCCGGCCCGGCCGGTGGGGACAGGGGGCTCCTAGCGCGTCAGACCATGCCCGCGCGGACGGCTCGGACGGCGGCCTGAACGCGGTTTTCCACTTGCAACTTGATGAGGATGCTCGACACGTGGTTCTTGATCGTGTGCTGGCTGAGGTAGAGCACACGGGCGATCTCCGAGTTATCGAGTCCGCGCGCAAGCAGCTCCAGCACCTCCAGCTCACGGGGCGTCAACTCGCCCCCGGTGAGCGTGGCCTCGACCGTCTCCGGCTCGCGAAGACGATGCACCAACCGGCTGGCGATCCGTGGCGAGATCATGGACTCCCCGCGACTGGCCGCCCGGATACCCTGGATGATCTCGTCGATCGTGGCATCCTTGACCACGTAGCCGCATGCTCCGGCCAGCAGCGCCTCGATGACGTGTTGATCGTCGGCGAGGACAGTGAGCGCCAGTGGCCTCGCCAGCGGCGCGGCGGCGGCGAGACGCTGCATGGCCTCGATCCCCGACATACCGGGCATGCTCAGATCCATTAAGACCACGCATTGGCCGATGTCCGCCGCCAGCCGAATCGCGTCCGCAGCGAGGGCCGCCTCACCGACAACCTCGATCCCGCGCTCCTCGAGCAGCCCGATCAACCCACGCCGAAACAGCTCGTGATCGTCGACCACGAGGACCTTGAGGTCATTGCCTCGCGAGGCGTTCTGAGGGTTGATGGTTGAGATCGACATGGTGCGACCGGGGCGGTTAGGCGGTTACGAGACGAGCAGCTCGAGATCGGTGCCGCCGCCCGCCCGGGGGTAGGCGCTCAGCTGACCACCGAGCGAGGTAGCGCGGGCGCGCATGCTCCGTAGCCCAAACCCGGACAACTCGTCGTCACTGATCCCCCGCCCGTCATCGGATACGCGCATGAGGAGCGTCCCGGGCCGGCGCAGCAGCACAACATCCACGTGCCGAGCTATGCCGTGCATTGCCGCATTGACGATCGCCTCGCGAGCGATGCGGATGAGATGCTCGCGCTGGGTCGGCTCGAGATCGTCGTCCGGGCTGAGAGCGGTGTCGGCTTCGACCCGTATGTGCACCTGGAGGTCGTAGCGATGCTCGAGCTCGTCCGCGACCATCCGAAGTGCCGCTTCGGTGGTGGGAGCGGCCGAGGCGGTCAGGTCCGCGATCACGCCGCGCGAAGCCGCAAGCGCGTGACGAGTGGCGACCATGAGGGGATGCTCGGGTCCAAGCTCGCAGTCGAGCCGCTGTCCCTGGACGGCGATGCAGGCCAGGTCCTGTGCGAGTCCATCATGCAGGTCCCGGGCGATACGTTCACGCTCGGAAGCGATCGCCGCCGACGCCGCGTTGCGTTGGAGCTTCGCGTGCTGGAGGTAAGCGCCCGCCAGCAGGAAGCCATAAGCGGCAAGCCGCAAGCCGTCCTGAGGCGTCACCCAGTCACTGCGTACCGCGGGAGCGCCGACGTAGCGCAGGTTTGCGCCGGCCAGCAGGAGACACGCCGCAGCGAAAAGGACGCTTCGGCTGTTTGTGCGCGCAGATCCGGCCAGGAACGCGACGGCCGCGGCAAGCAGGATCGCGACCGAGATCGTATGCACGCTGAGTGCGATCGGGTCATCGGCGCCCCCTCCGGTGCCGGTATCCACAACGTTTGCGCCCGCGAGGATCGCGAGGAGCAGCCCGAGCACCAGCACTCCGGCCCCAACCCCGATTTCGACGCTGACGAGCTCACGACGAGACTCGCGAGCCGACCTCAGGCTGGCGATCGCGGCCGCGGCGATCGCGAGCGCCGCAACCAGCTCGCTGCCAAGCCGCAGGCCATTGCTCGATTCCACACGCCTCATCTCGTTGAGCGCGGGCAGGCCGAGGAACACGAGGTCCGCGAGCGATAGAGCCAGCAGCCCGGCCGGCAGCAGTAGGTCCGGCAACTCGCGGCCGCGCCTCCAGTTAGCGATGAGCAGCCAGGCGGTGACGATCGCGGACACCCCGATCGTCACCTCGAGCGCACCGCGGCCCTCGGGATCCACGGCATGGGCGCGAAGAAGCGCCAATCCGCCCACGATCGCTGTGACGACCGCGATTGCGACCGACCGAGAAACAATCGTTCGCGGCTTGGCGTCAGCCCTGAAGGCGACGCTGAGATTGAAGTTGCCCGCACTCGCCAAGCGAGTGCTGCTTTCGCCGAATCGCCCGTAGGGTAAACCGCGGTCGGCGACGCGACGGTGGTATGGCCACCCGCGCCCTATCATGACCAAAATGCCCCTAATTAGCCCACACTAAGTGGGGTTGCGCCCCAAAGTTACGAGAAGTTAAGCAGATTGTAGCAATCTTGTGAACGGCCGTCGGTTGCGGATTAGTTAACAGTCCCCGGAAAGAGTCGAAGTTCTATCCGGCTTGTTAGAGCGAATTCGCCCTGCAAATGAGCCGTTTCTTGTAACCGTTCAGTCCCGGGTCCCTGGCTCAGGTGAGCGCGGGGAATGGGTCGCCGCGGTTGTGCGCGACGAGTAGTTCGCGTAGGTAGGCGAACAGTGAGCGGTTTTGCAGGCGGCAGGTGGCGGCGGCCGACTGGGCGCGTTCGGCGAAGCGTTCGCCGGCGGGGCTGCTGGTGCCGTGGGAGAGTTTTCGGTGGATGACCGGGCCGCGGAGCGCGCGCTCGGCGGGGTTGTTGGTCGGCTCGACGCCGTCGAGGAAGACGAAGGTCCAGAGCGCGGGCCACACCTTGAGCAGGTTGTTCGCGAACCGGCGGTGCCAGCGGGTGCGTCTGCTCTTGGGTGAGGCGTCTTGGAGCAACTGCCGCAGCTCGGTCTGGATCGGCGCGGTCTCGGCCTTGAGCCGCTCGCGGTTGTGGTGCTCTTGGTGGTAGGCGCGCCATGCGCTGAACACGCCGCGGGTGAGCTCCAGGCCTTGCTCGCCGAAGGTTTTCTGCTCGGCGAGGCCTTCTGAGTGGCGGCGAAAGTCGCGCTGGATGTGGGACCAGCACACCTGGCGCCGGTTGGGGTCCAGGTGCTCGAAGCCATTCCAGCGATCGGACACGACGATCCCGGGATAGGGGCCGATCAGCGCTTGGAACTGCTCGCGGTTACAGTGCTCGGCGATCCGAAAGAGCGCCGCGCCCGGGGTGGTCAGGGTCCACAGCGCCCGGCCGTTACCCGCGGTTCGCCAGCCGGTCTCATCGACATGCACCGCGGACTGGTCAAGCACCCAGTCGTGCAGCTGGGCGTGCGGGCCGGCGAGCGCGTCCGAGGCGCGCTGGCAGATCTGGTCGACCGTGCCGGTCGAGACAGTGACGCCGAACAGGTCAGAGGCGAGCTCGATCATCCCGCGCCGCGAGATCCCGTTTCGGGCGGTCAAGGTCACCAACGCCGCCTGCAAATTCGGACCGAACGCCGACCCACCGATCCCGGCCGGCAGCTCCGCGGTCGTCTTGACCCCGCACGCCCGGCAGCCCAGCCGGTGCGTGCGATGCTCGACCACCATCACGCTGATCGGCGGCAGCTCCGCGACCTGATGGCGACCGAACCGCGACACGGGACGCCGCTCATCCACGGCGAACTCACGGCCACAACCACGACAAGCCTCGGGATAGTGATCGACGATCTCATCCACCTGGTCCTCGGGCTTAGCTCCCGGCCCGAGCCGCGATGCCCGGGCTGACCACCCGCCTTGCCCTCCCCGCGCAACAGCTCCTTGGCCTTCGCCCGCGCCTCCGCCCGACGCTGCTGCCGCGTCTTCGGCGGATCCGACGACGGCGGCTTGGAACTGGTACGCGAGTCCCGCCGCGCCTGTTCCTCCAACCGCCTAATCCGCTCCTCTAGCCGTGCGATCTGCGCGTCATACCCCGACGTCAACTCGAGCAAGAACTCAACGCAAGCGTCCCGCCCACCGTCATAGACCGCCTCCGCTTCCGCTCGATCCATAACCCCAAGATTCGTCGCCCGCAGCCACGAACCTTGTTATGGAGACCAACAACTGAACGGTTACCGTTTCTTCCGTGGCCGTAGCCGCCCTGCGTCAGCAGCCAGAGGATGCGGTTAATTACGGACGTACGCACTCGGACAGTGTGAGCACAACGTCGGCCGCCGCTCGCGGGAACGTCGGACAGCCGTGTGCGGGCAAATCGCATGCGCGGTTCGATGCGGCGGCGAGGGCAGGCCAGTCGGCCATTGCCGTGCGGCCTTGGCGCCTCCCGCCGACCCTACCTCGGACCGGTGAGGAGCGGGCTCCATGCCAGACGTAGATCGTTCTCACGCAATGCACATGCATCCCTCACAGGTTGCTCATACCGTCTGAAACCATCGGTCGGTAGTTTTCGACACGAATGATGGGTGCGTCGGCGATCGGGGGCGTAGCGATGGGGGGCGTGGCGATAAGGGGCGTAGCGATGGGGGGCGTGGCGATTCCACGTCGCGGTAGGTGACCTTACAAACAAAAGCGATAGTTGCGCCCCGTGTGCCCACGTCGCACACAGCGCAAAGGACATCGCGTGGTTAGAGGGCTCCGCCCCATCCTGCTCGCGCTTGCCTTGGCCGGATGCGGAGGAGCCGCGGCCACGACGACTACGTCCCCGCCACCTCCTCATGACCGTCCTGCCATTCGTCACGTGGTGTGGATCCTGATGGAAAACAAGTCTCCGGACGTGCTGGATTCGCCCGGCGCCCCGTACCTGTCGGGGTTAGCACGGACCTACGGCTATGCGGCCGACGACTCGGCGATCGCGCACCCGTCGCTGCCGAACTACATCGCTATGACCAGCGGCTCCACGCATGGAGTCAGTCACGACTGGAGTCCTGGCGGACCGGGACAGCCCATGACCTACGCGTTGGACGTACCGTCGATCTTCAGTCAGCTGCCCGGAGGCCGGTCGCGTTCGCTGGCGGAAAGCATGTCCACGAACTGCGAGCGCATGAACAGCTTCCCGTACCTCGTGCGCCACAACCCGGAGGTCTACTACACCAACCTCGGGTCCGACTGCTCGAACTACGACGTCCCGTTCGGCCCGACGCCCGATCTCAGCGCAGCATTCACGTTCGTCGCACCGAACGCGATCAACGACATGCACAACGGCACGGTCCAGGACGGCAACACATTCCTCGCCTCCTTCGTACCAAAGCTGATGGCCACTCCGCAGTACCGGGCGGGGACGACCGTGATCTTTATCACGTGGGACGAGAACGAATCAGACACCGGGGTCAACAAAGTGCCGCTGATCGTGATATCGCCCTACACGCACGGGGTCGTAGACCACCACGCGTACACCCACTATTCACTGCTGCGCACGACAGAGCGGCTGCTGGGGCTGCCGCTGCTGGCCAACGCCCGCACGGCGCCGTCGATGATCGGGCGGTTCGGGTTCAAATAACCCGTTGGCTGGCTGGCCAACCAAGTCGTATCGGTCTGCGAGGTGACGGCCGAAGCCTGGGCGGCGTCGACGGGGACGCGTCGCCGGTGTCCTCCCGAGCGGGATCTCGGGCGGCCGAGCCCGTCTCAGCAGCCGTGGCCGGGGATTCCACTCATCCCGATGCACGTCTGCTTTACCACGGGCGCGGCGCCGGCGCGGATCTTGAACGAGAAGAACTTGCCGACCCAGTTCGGGTGCGTGACCCAGACCGTGACGCGGGTCCCCGGCTTCAGTTTCTTGTGGTCGAAGCGGGCCAGGAGGTTGAGCGACCGGCGCTTGTGCTGTGGTGTGAGCAGCACCTTTTTGAAGGCGCATCCATTGCCCTGGCACATGAGGACGACGGTCGTCCCCTTGGCGATCTGGGACACCACGAACTGCATCACCTGGGTGTAGGTGGGGTGGTAGAAGAAGGACCACGCGAGGGCCGACTTGACGAAGCCAAGCACAGTCTTCGCCCCACTCTTGACGACCTGCACCGAGCTCCCAGACGAGGTCGAGCCGGCGAAGTTCCCATCGCCGCTGTATACGGCGGAGATCTGGTGCGTCCCCGTCGAGTTGTAGCTCTGCGTGCAGGTCGCCGTCAGGTTGGTCATCTGTTGGCTGGCGCAGCCGGGGATCGGCTGCCCGCCGTCGAGGAAGGCGATCGAACCGGTCGGCTCGATCGGCCCCGAGTTGCTGCTCGGGAGCACGAGCGCGGCGCTGTAGGTCGCGGTCTTGTTGACGTCGACCTGCGAGGTGACCGCGAGCGAGACGGACGTCGAATCACGACCGATCGCGATTGATGTCGGGGCGCTCGTCGAGCCATCAACGAGCGAACCCGGACCAGGCTGGTATGTGGCGGAGATCTGCGCCGTGCCGGCCCCGAAGCCCGCGGGGCAGATCACGGTGACAGTCATGCCGCCGTTGACGGGCTTGCCCGTGCAGCTGCCGATCGCGCCCGTCCCATTGAAGAACGTCACCGAGCCGGATGGGCTCGCGTTGCCCGAGCTCGAGCTGATCGTCGCGATGAGCGTGACGGTCTGATTCGTCTTCGGGGGGTTCGAGGAGAAGGCGACGACCGAGGTGGCGCTCGTGGCCGTGACGGGCGCGGTGGCGGCGGAGGTAGCTGGGAGCGATGCGCCGCCGGTATTGCTCGCCGACTCCACGACCGCGATCGTGTGCCCGACATCGCCCGGGCTGCAACGTGTACGTCGTTCCGGTCTGGCCCGGGATCGCCACGCAGCCCGCGCCTAAGACGTCACACTGCTCCCACTGGTCGGCGATCAGGGTGAGCGGGGTTGCGCTCGCCCAAGCGGCATGCGTCAGGGTCAGCGTCTGGCCCTGCTGCGGCGTTCCCGAGATGGTCGGCTTAGAAGCGCCGGCGACGGGCGGGAGGGGCAGCACGGCGCCGCTTTGCACTGGGCCGGCAGTACCGACACCGCCGGGACCGGTCGCGTGGACCGTGAGGGAGACTGTCTTGCCCTCATCCGCTGCGGGTACCAGGTAGGTCGAGGTCGCGCCTGAACGCGCCGCCGTCCCACGAATACAGATACGTGAACGGACCCGTCCCGTTCCACGTTCCTGGGTTCGCGCTCAGCGTCTGGCCCACCTGGGCAATTCCCGTGATCGTCGGCGGTCCGGTCGGGCTAATTCGACGGCGGGGTCGGCACGACCCCGGTTGAGAGAGTTACCGGCGGGGCGCCTCCACCGGAGTCGGCCGCGGTGACCGTGACGGAGATCGCCTGACCCTCGTCCGCTGCGGTGACGGGATACGTGTCGATCGTGCTCGACGTCGGGCCATTGGTGGCGACGACGGTGCCGCCGCGCGCCCATTGATACGTGTAGGTGATCGGGAGTGTGTCCGTCCACGTTCCCGCATTCGCGGTCACCGTCTGGCCCACCAGGGGAGCTGCCGGCGCGGCCGGCGAGATGCTCGGTGATCCACCCGTTGGTGCGGCCTGAGCCACGCCGGCAAGCACCCACCAGCTGAGCCACGATCACGAGCACGCAGATCCCAGCCCGGATCACGCGCGTGCGCCCACTGGCGGCGATGCCGCCTGCCCCCAAAAATCCATTCATTCGAGATCTACCGTTCCTGCACCCCGTTCGACGTGCGCAGTGTGTTGCCTCACGAGCCGGTCGCCAATGGGCTTACTCGCCCCTCCTGCGTTCACACGTGAACGGTCTCGGAAACACTGGGTCGCCCGATACGTTGTTCGCTATGGATGGGACCAGCAGCGCGGTCACCCGGAGGCGAACCTCCGGCCGAGGCGCGAATAGCGGCCACACGCGGTAACGCCGGGACGTCCGCCGCCGGCGGCCTGACGGTCTTGCTCGCGGATGATCAGGCGCCCGTTCGCGCGGGGATCAAGCGTGCGATCGAGCCCCATGGCATGCGCGTGGTAGCCGAGGCATCGAGCGCGGAAGAGGCCGTGCGGGCGGCGCTCGCGCATCAGCCGAATGTCTGCGTACTCGCGGTTGAACTGCCGGGCAATGGAATCGAAGCCACACGCCGGATCAAGCAGTCGCTCCCGGAGACGAAGATCGTGCTGATGGCGGGCTCGGCGCGCGACGAAGACCTGTTCGAGGCGTTGCGCGCCGGTGCCGACGGCTATCTGCTCATGAGCACTCCGGCCAGTGGACTGCCGCACGCAATCACCGGCGTGATGCGCGGCGAGGCGGCTCTGCCCCGGGCGATGACCGGACGTCTGGTGCTCGAGTTTCGCGAACGCGGGGCGAGGCGCCGCGTGGTTCTGGCATCTGGCGAAGCGGAGGTCGAGCTCACCGCGCGCGAGTTCGAGGTTCTACAGCGGTTGCGAAAGCCCGAGGGAACCGCGGAGATCGCGAGCCACCTGGGCATCTCACAAATAACCGTGCGGCGGCACATCGCATCGGTGCTCCGAAAGCTTGGGGTGCCGGACCGCCGACGCGCGATCGAGATCATCCAGCAGGCCGAGCAAGCCGAGCAAGCCGAGCAAGCCGAGCAGCTCGGCAGCGAAGTCGAGTGACAGCGGTTGCAAGAGGCCCGCGGCCCGAAGGTAGAGCCGCGGGCGATCCTGCTAGCCCCCATGGTGAGTCCAGCCCCTCATGAGCCTCTCACGCCGAAGTCCGTCGCCGGTTGCATAGTGACGGATCTGGGGCGCAGATTCACGCCAATGACGTAAACGGTCGGTCGCGTCATCGACAAATGCGTCCGTCCGGTCTTGATCTCGTCTAATGGCTGGCCATAATCGAGGGCGATCACAAGACGATCACGGAATAACAGGGGGCCACACATGCTGCAGCAGAACGGGCAGTTAATGTCATCGATCGAGCTGGAGCTCGTCAGCGACGCAACGCTCGAGCGAAGTCACACCGAGTCATCGCGCGATTCGACGCTGCGTCAGCCACTGCCGCGCTTCGCGCCGCTTGGCGTCGAGGTGAGCGTCGTCATCGCTGCGATGAACGAAGCAGAGAACCTGCCCTACGTCTTCTCGCGTCTCCCGGAAGGGCTTCACGAGGTGATCCTGGTCGATGGCCATTCGGTCGACGACACGGTCGCCGTCGCACGGACGCTACGGCCAGGCATACAGATCCTGACCCAGTCGGGACGGGGTAAGGGCAACGCCATGGCGGAGGGTTTTGCCGCCTGCACCGGAGAGATCATCGTCGCGCTCGACGCCGATGGATCGACAGACCCCGCCGAGATTCCGCGCTTCGTCTCCGCGCTTTGCAATGGCGCTGATTTCGTGAAGGGCTCGCGGTTCGCGCAGGGCGGCTCGAGCACGGACATCACTCGAGCCCGCAGCCTCGGTAACCGCATGCTGGGAGCGTTCGTCAACACGCTCTACGGCACGCACTACACCGACCTTTGCTACGGCTACAACGCGTTCTGGGCGCGGTGCTTGCCGTACATACGGGTGGACTGCGACGGGTTTGAGGTCGAAACGCTGATCAACGTCCGAGTCGCGAAGGCCGGGCTGATCGTTCATGAGGTTCCGAGCTTCGAACAGGTCCGCCTGCATGGAGAGAGCAACCTACGCACCGTCCGCGACGGCAGTCGTGTCCTGCGCACGATCGTCCGCGAGCGGCTCGCCATGGCGTCGCAAACATCGCTCCTGCCGCGCATCGCCTACCGCCTGCTCGGATCATGAGGGTAGCGCTAGTCGCGTCGAGCTACCTGCCCGAGCGGGGACGTCTGGAGCGTCGCGTCGATGAGTTGGCGCGCGGTCTCGCGAAGCGGGGAGCAGAAGTCGAGATCCTGACGCAGGGTGCCGCGCAGCATCCGCCCGAGCATCGGGAAGGCGTGATCATCCGGCGCTTTCCGACCATGGTTGGCCCCCTGCGCTTCCACGGTGCGCCACGGCTGCGGGACCGCCTCCGCGTCGCGTCCCCGCCGTTCGATGTCGTCGACGTACACACCAGGCATTTGCCGCTGGCTATGTCTGTCGCGAGCTCTCGCGTACACCCGCTGGTCGTCACACCCGGCGTCCCGATGGAAGCATTCGCGAACTGGCGCCACGCCGGGGCGACGCGGGCGGTTCTCGGCGCCGCAATGCAGATCGTTTGTTCGTCTGATATCGAGCGGGAGCTGGTCTGCAGAATCGTTCCGGAGGCGAGCCGCCGGACGCATGTTCTGCCCGACGGAGTCGATGTTGCGGCCCTCCGCGCGGCCAGGCCATTCGACATCGACGACCTCGTGGTCCTGGCTGTCGACCGACTGGACGCCGCGACGGGTGTTGGACATGCAATCGCGGCGATGCCGAGTCTCGATCCCGAGTTTCGGCTCGTCGTGGTCGGCGATGGACCGGCGCGAGCTCGCCTCTCCGCGTTTGCGGCCGACCTCCGCATCTCCTCACGTGTCCGGTTCGTCGGTGCAGTTTCGGACGAACTGCTGTTCCGATGGCTGCGCACCGCTCGTGTCGTGGTCACCCTTCCCGGCGACCGAGGTTTCGGATCGCTGGTGACCGAGGCGCGCGCGGCCGGCGTCGCCGTGGTGGCATCCGATCTCCCGATTCACCGGCTGGCGGCTGGCCGGCCTGGTCTCGGGCCAGTTGTCTTCGTTGCGCCGAGAGGTTCGCCGCTCGACGTCGCCGATGCGATCGAGGAGGCAGCGCGGTTTCCGATGAGCTCAAGCGCTGCGTTGCTTTCGTCCTCAGCACCGTCTTGGGAATCGGTGATCGAAGCCACATGGAAGCTCTATCGACGGCTGGTCGGGGATGCAGTCGATTCCGAGCCAGAGCGAGCTGTGAGCGAGGTGGTTGATCTCACGGCGCAACTGCAGGCTGGACGCCAGTCCCGGGTGGAGCAGGTGATCTCCGGCGCGGCCCAGCCGGGGGGCGAGCACGAAAACGGACGGTTGTGGTGGCAGAGTCTCCGCCGGGTCGAAAACCGCACGAATGGAGCGCGCAGGTGGCCCTGATACCCGGCGGAAGCAGGGCGACCGCGCAATCGGCCATGCGAGTTCTCGATCCCTCGGTCAGCGTTGTCGTCAGCGTCAGCGGTGACCTGCGCACGCTGGAGCGTTGCCTGCGCTCAATTCTGAGGAGCGACTACGACGACTTCGAAGTGATTGTCGTCGAGCGCGGCCCACAGTCGTTGGATATTCCCCGGATGCTCGTCAACGATTTTCCGAGTGACCATCGGCTGCGTTACGTGGAGGAGCCGTCGTCGTCCATCTCGGTTTCCCGTAACGCCGGATTGACTCGGGCCCAAGCCGACGTCGTCGCATTCATCGACGGCGACGTCGTCGTCGATCGAGACTGGCTCCGTTCCAGCGCGCAGGCGCTCCGCAGTGAGACCGGCATTGCGTGCGTGACGAGCCTCAGCTTGCCAGGTGGCTTCGACAGAGAACTTCAGTTTCTGCTCGCGCCGCCCGCCGGGGCCGGCGAGGGATCTGGGCGAAAGACCTATCGACCCCCGGAGCCCGGGAGCAGGATTCCGGTCCTCGCCTACGCCGGCGCGGCACTCGGCGACGGCGGCAGCTTAATGATGCCGACGCAAGTTGCTCGTGAGATCGGCGGCTTTGACCCCGCGTTGGGTCCGTCGACGCTGGCGTGCGGCGGTGAGAAGCTCGATCTGCTCGTTCGGATGCTTCGGCGGGGCTACGCGCTCTCATACGAACCGAGGGCCGTGGTCTGGCGCGAGGATACCGGCCGTGCGGAATCCGCTCGGCGCCAGGCTTATCGCCACGGCGTCGGGCTGGGCGCGATGGTCGGCAAGCAATTGGTATCTGGTCCTCATCGTCGCCAGTGGCTGCGAAGCATGCCTACGGAGCTGCGCCGTCGGCGCGATCCCGACTCGCGCCGGAGCATTGAACCGTCGAGCAGGCGCCCGTGGCATCTCAAGCTGGTCACGTTGTTCGGGATGCTGGTCGGTCCGATTGCCTATCTCGTGAGTGCGCTAGTCCTCCGAGCGCGAAAGCTGATGGGTAAGCAGTCATCTAGCCCGACCCCTGTGGGGACGGCGAGACGGATGGTGGTAGGAGACGAGACGATCAACGTCGTCTGGTTCGGCGAGGCGCCCGCGCTGAAGGTTCGGGCCGCCTGGCATCACGCCGCGGAGCACGACGCGGCCCTTCGCTTCGAGCAGCTCGTCCTTGGTGCCCCGGCGGCCATCGCGCCGCCGGCCAGGACGCCCACCGGGACGCTTAAGATCAGCGCCGTAGTGCCGACTCGCAACGCCGAAGACTGGATCGAGTCGTGTCTGCGCGCGATTCGGGAGAACGATCCCGCCGAGATCATTCTCGTCGACGGTGGCTCGACCGACCGCACTGTCGAGCTCGCTCAGCCGTGGGTGGACAAGGTCATCGACGATGGCGGCGCGGGCGTGGCAGCGGCACGGATGATGGGGGTCGCCTCAGCATCGCAGCCGTGGGTCGCATTGGTAGATGCCGACGTGGTGCTGCCGCCCACGGCGCTGCGCGATCTCGACCGTGAGCGGTGTGACCGCCAGCTGGTGGCGCTTCAGGCGGGGCTCCACAGCGTCGGGGCCGGCGGCTACTGGAGCCAGTCGCTCGCCAATCATCACAATCGCGGAAACAGCAGGCAGTGGTTCGGCGTTTGCGCAAGCCTCATTGCTCGCGATCTTCTCTTGGCGCATCCACTCGATGGCCAGCTGCGTTCCGGCGAGGACATCGATCTGCGGATCCGCCTTACCAGGGCGGGCTTCCGGATCGGGGTCTCCGAGGCGATGGTCGGGTTGCACCGGTTCGCGGACGGATTCTCATTCGCCAGCAAGCAGTGGCTCGCCGACGGCGCTGGACTTGGCCGCATGGTGCGCAAGCATGGGCGCTCCGCGCTGATCAATGCGATGATCCCGTTCGCCGCCGCTGCGCTCGGGATGGCCCGCGGCATGCGCGAGGCATTGCGGCCGTGGCCGTACTTCGCAGGCTTCGCCGTCGGGAACTACATCGGACTATGGCGTGGGCTGATAGACCGCAGCGTCCCAGCGCGAGGTCGGGGCCGCAAGTTGCTCGTGGCAGGCACGCTGGTGGGTCTGTTCGCTCTGCCCGCGGCCGTGGTGGCCGGGGCGATCGCACTGGCGCTGTTGTTGATCCGCCTCGCTCACGCCGCATACGACGGCAGGCTGCTGCTTGTGACCTTGGCGATCCTCCTCATCGCTGTCCCGTTTGAGGTGGGGCGTGGCGCAGGAGGCGGTCGCTTCTCGGTGGTCGCGCGGTACATCGCGCCATTTACCGCGTGGGCGGTACTGCTCGGGCTGGTCCTCAGCGGGCTGAGGCTGGCCAGGGTGATCGGATTATGACACCGCGTGACCGGCTGACAAACCCGGCCGGCGGCACACAAGCTTTCAGTCGTTTCCGTAGTTAGATCCAGTAAGTCAACTCACCGTCAAGGGGGTACATTTCATGGGGCAAGCAACTGCAAACGGGGGCGCCTGGCGTCGTCGAGGCTCGCCACATCTACGATTCATCTTCCTGCCGGCGCTCGTGGCGCTGATTGCAGCTATGTTCCCGGCAGTCGCCGGGGCGGCTCCGGTCGGGGCGGCGGCGGCACCGCCAGTGAACACCGCGCTGCCGACGATCGTGCCACCCCCGCCGCCGACGCCGCAGAACGAAGTAACCAATCCGACGGTGGGTATAACGCTCCTCGGAAAAACGGGTAGCTGGACGCCGACGCCGGCGTACTACAAGGTTCAGTGGCAGGACTGCGACGCCACCGGGGCCAACTGCACCGCGATCCCCGGTGCGATTAACACCAGCTACAAGACCACGGACACCGACGTCGGGCACACGCTGGTCCTACTCGTTATGGCGTTCAGCTCACCGGGGAGCAGCACTTCCGCGAGTTCGGCGCCGAGCGGCGTGGTCGCGCCGGGGAAGCCGCTCGACCGCGCGCGACCGACGGTCTCGGGCGTCACTCAGGATGGCCAGACGCTGACCACGAACCCGGGCACGTGGGACGGGACCCAGCCCATCACGTACGCCTACCAGTACCGGCGCTGCGACGGTGCCGGCCTCAACTGCGGTGCGGCGTTCCCGACCCCGGCGAGCTCCTCGCCAACGTATGTGCTCCAGGATGCCGATCTCGGCCACACCATGATCGCGTACGTCACGGCCACGAATGCAGCTGGCAGCACCTCGGTCCATTCCTCGGCAACCACGACCGTCGTCACGCCGGCAAATACCGCGCTGCCTACGATCTCAGGGACGGCGCAAGAGGGTAAGACGCTGACGGAGTCCCACGGCTCGTGGATCCCCAAGAGCCCGAGCGGCTACTCGTATCAGTGGCAGGACTGTGATGCTTCCGGCAACAACTGTTCGGCGATTGCCGGAGCCGCGTCGCAGAGCTACACCGCGACGAAGTCTGACGTTGGCCACACCCTGCGGGTGCTGGAGTCGGCGACGGCCGGTGGCATCACCAGCGCTCCGGCGAGCTCCGGCGCGACCGGTGTGGTCAAGCCCGGCACGCCCGCGCCCGGCGGGAACGGCGGCGGGAACGGCGGCGGAAACGGCGGCCAGAGCGGTGGGGGGAACGGCGGCCAGAACGGCGGCGCGGGAACGTCGACCGGACCCGTGAAGATCAACAAGGCGCAGATCCGCCGACTGCTCCTGAAGGTGCTCGCCGCGAAGGGCAACGCGGGAACGATTCGCGGCGTGCTCAAGCACGGCGGCTACAAGTTCACGTTCGTAGCGCCGTCGCGGGGTCGTCTCGTGATCTCGTGGTTCAGCAATAAGACGCTGGTTGCCACGGTCGCTCTGGTGTTTCACCAGTCAGGGCGGGCGAATGCCGTGGTCTTCCTGACGTCTAGCGGCCGTAGCCTCCTCAGCGGCAACACGAGGATGCAACTCCTGGCGAAGGGTGCCTTTACGCCCGCGGGCCACGGCACCATCCGCGCATCCAAGCAGATCACGCTGAAGGCATAGGCTTGCCCCATAGGCGCCGGCGGTGAGTCGTAAGGCGAGCCGCCGGCGCCGCCAGTGGGTTGGTCGTGGCACGGCGGAAGTCATCGTCGGTCACATAAAGCATGTGTTACCCACATCCCCGCGCAAGTCAATGACCGGCGCGGGGATGTGGCAGCTGCGACAAGGACACAATGACGGGTACAGGAAGGCACACGTGAAGACCACCGAGCCGATGTCGACTGTCCACGCCGGGAGCGCGACCGTGGTGGTGTGCGCGTTCGCGTCCCAGAGGCTCGAGCAAACGGTCGACTGCGTGAAGTCGGTCCTGAACCAGGACCCTCCTCCCGGTCACATGATCGTAGTTGTCGATCACAATGAGTCGCTGCAATCAGAGCTCCGAGCCCGCCTTCCCGATGAGGTCGAGATCGTGGCCAACCAGCACGCGCGCGGCCTGTCTTCGGCCCGCAATACGGCGATCGCCCGCAGCCGGGGCGAGTACATCGTCTTCATAGACGACGACGCGATCGCACATGAGCAATGGCTAGCACGCCTGCTCAGTACGTTCGACGACCCACAGGTGGTGGGAGCGGGCGGCCATGCACGCCCGCTTTGGGAGACCGCGCAGCCCGGGTGGTTGCCTCCCGAATTCCTGTGGGTGGTGGGATGCTCTTACTCGGGGCTTCCTGAAACCGGTGAAGTGCGAAACCCGCTCGGATGCAATATGGCGTTCCGCGCAGGGCTGTTCGACACGGTGGGACACTTCAATCCGGCAATCGGCCGTCTCGGCAGCCTGCCGTTGGGGTGCGAAGAGACAGAGTTCTGCCTGCGGGCTGCTCGCGCGATGCGCGGCGCGCGGATCGCGCTGACCGCCGGGGCGGAAATCGACCACCGGGTACCGGCCGCGCGAGCGACAGCAAGCTATCTGCTTCGCCGTTGCTACTTCGAGGGGATCTCCAAGGCGCTGGTGCGCCGACTGGGCGACAGCTGTTCGCTGGACACGGAGCGCGCGTACGTCCGCCATGCGCTGGCCGCTCGCCTGGCGAGCAGCATCCGACGCGTGGCCAGCGGCCGCGGCGCCGGGGAGGCTGCGGGACAATTTGCCGCGGTGATCGGCGCCGTAGGTGCGGCGGCGGTCGGCTACTTGGTCGGGGTGGTTGCCTTCCGCGTGCGGCGCCCGGCTGTGTTGGCCCCGCCCGCGGCAGACCCGCTCGCGTAGGAACCGGCGCGCGCCGGCCTGGTTCCGGGGTGCACCCCATAGGCGTTGGCGGTGGCCCGCCTCCGCCTGGGTGGCGGGGGCAACCAGCGGTAGATCGAGTAGTCGGGGGTGACGTACACGGCTTGGAAATGGGGGTTGTGCGCCACGAGGCGCTGCATTTCGCCGATCAGGTTAGGCTGGTTGTAGAACAGCGTCGACGCGGCGACGTCGCCGCGGCTGAACGCCACGTAGACATCTCCGGGCGCGGTTCCCCAGTGATGCGCGTTCGGTTCCAGGAAGTCGATCGCCACCGGAACGTGGTTTGCATTCGGGACGGTGCTGTTGCGCCATCGAAGCGTCGCTGACTTGAGGAAGCCGCCACCCGGAAAGCCGCCGTAGATCTTCGCCGGTGCGAGGTGATCCGCGATGTAGTTGAACCCGGCGATTTCACCGGGCGAGACGTAGTCATAGAGCTCGTTGCCATACTGGGTGACGATGTGGAGCGGCGCCATGACGGTGAGGACGGCTGCGATCGCCATGAGCACGCGGCGCCGGTCGGCCGCGGCGACGATCATCATCGCGAGCGGGGGGAGGCTGAACAGCTCGGTGCGGATCAGCATTTCACCTCCGTAGATGGATACAGGCCCCACGAGGACCGTGGCAATCAGCAGCACGAGCGCGAAGCGGACCTGGTCTGAAAGCGCCCGCCACAGCCTCATGGGCCTCCACAGCCGACGGCGGCGGGGTCGGACCTGCGCGAGCACAGTGAACACGGCGAGCGCGAACACGATCGCGGTGACGGCCACACGCAGCCGGCCAACGGTCAAGTGGGCGCCACTCCCACTGATTCGCCCAGAGACGTTCGACTGCAGGAAGTCGCCCGCCGCGAACACCGTCTGGAGCAGGCGGTGGCCGTAGAACTCGTAGAACGGGGCCGCCGCATACGCTTGCCATACGACGAACACGAGCAGGCAGAGCAGCAGTAGGGTCGGTCGCTTCAACTGTCGCGTCAAGGTCAGCGCGGTGATCACGAACAGCGCGACGACCGCGCTCAGGACGTGGGTAGCGACGATGAGCGTGAACAGGATGACGGTGGCGGCGCCGCTCGCCCCGTTGAATACGCCCTCCCGACGCATGGCCGTGTGTGCCAGCACGACCACGAGGCCGAGATAGAACAAGAATGCCAGCGCTTGTGGGCTGAAATAGTCCTGGTTCGTCCACTGGAAGATGACGAACACCCAGAGGCCGGCCACCCACCGAGCATCCACCCGAAGGGTCGCCTTCAGAGATGTCCGCCACGGTCGTTCAGCCGGCCACGACCGGTCTGTCGCCATGAGCAGCAGCACGGACAGCGGCGCCATGTAGAGCACCGAGATCACCGTCGGCCAGAAGTCCATCATCTTGAGCGGCGAGATCGCGGTCACGCTCTGAATCGCGGCCATCAGGAGCGGGAACAGCGGCCAGTTGTGGTAGACGAACAGGCGTGGGAGCAAGCCCTGCCCCCGTACCACCGGATCCACGTAACCGTAGCTCAGGTACCCGGTTCGGAACCTGGGCGTGCCCTCGAGCACATAGGGAGTGAGCCAGACCACCAGCAGGAAGGCGATGACGTAGGCGAGCAACAACAGCGGCCGAGACGTCTCTCGGCGCCATTCGACCACCGACGCCAGGGGTAGACCGGCGAGCCCGACGTAATACGGCCAGGGGAGGCTGTGCACGAGGCCATAACCGTCAAGTTTCAGCCGGGCGCCAGCGAGTGAGACGACGCTTAGGAAGAGAGCGCCCGCGGCTATCGCAGGCGATACCGCAAGACTGCTCGTGCTCCGAGCGTTTCTCGGCAAGGTGATGACCACGGGCCGTTCCTTGGTCAGCATGGTGACAAACTACTTTCGCTCATGGCGCGCATATTCGACTTGCATGGTCTGGCAAGCCTCACGATCGACGATGATCGAGAACGAGTACTCCGGTATGTCGACTCGCAGCTCGATCCGTATCAGCCGAGCGTTGGAGTCGATCCGGACACGACCGACGTGGTGCTTTGCCCCAACAACGAAATCCTACCTCGAACCTTCCGCGATGTCCACGGTCCCGCTGGAGATGGTCGCCGCACAGGTGTCGCTGACGGGCGCTGTTACCTCCTGCATGGCGATTCGGGATTCGAACTGCCTCGGCTGTCGTCACAAATCGATCAGGTTCGTCTCTCGTATGATCAGACTTTTCCGCTCTGGATTGCGTTCGCAGACCTGGTGCGTCCACTACTTCAACTTGCTACAATTAACCGCGGAGCTGTTGTTGTGCACGGCGCGGCCGTTCAGCTCCGAGGGGGCGGCCTCGTGGTTTGTGGTTGGTCCGAGACCGGAAAGACCGAGACCGCATTGGCCCTCGCCGAGTTAGGGGCACGTTTCATCTCGGATAAGTGGACGGTAATTGATAGCGACGCGCGTATCCACGCCTTTCCGGTCTCCGTCGGCATACGCGACTGGGTGCTTGACTATCTCCCGCGCCTGCGGGCGCGTCTGCGAACATCACAGCGGGCGCGTCTGCGCGTCTCTCGAACGGCGCGCCGTGCGCTGCCGTTGCTCACCAGGGCGGGAGCAAGCCCCCTCACCGGCGCCGCGGAGTCACAGCTCGAACGCGTGCTCACGCTCACGGGCCGGTTGTCGCTTCGTCAGACCGAAGTCGCGGCGATCTACGGCTCGCCGCAGGACGCAACCGCAACCCCGCCCTTGGTGACGCTCGCGATGCTGACGACGGTACCCAGGGAAGAAGTAACCGTTCGCGAGGCTGAAGTGGGATGGACGGCGCAGCGCCTAGCCCAGTCTGCTGCGTATGAGCGTCGTTCGCTGTATGAGCTCGACGCTCGCGTTCGCTACGCGTCCGCGCAGCCTGGCCCGTCGCCGCTGCTCGGCGTCGCCGGCCGCGAAGCAGATCTGCTTCGAAACCTTCTCGCCGGTGTCCGGGTGCTCGAGGTGGAGGCTCCGTTTCCGACGGACCCCAGGAAGGTCGCGGATGCGCTGGCGCAATGGTGTTGACGCGGGGCCGGGTCCCGCGGACCTCTATCGGTTCGGCCCTGACCTCGTCCTGTCCCTTCGGGGCGACCGCCGTGCCAGGGCCCACTTCCGCGCGGAATATGCACCAGCGGCGCTGGACACCGAATCCTCGGTCCCTGCTGTGGAGGCAGCCGTGGGCAGTCATGTTCGGGCTCGAGGGGGGACATGTGAGGCGGAGTTGCGGGGCACGCACAAACTGGCGTGCTGGCGCGCGTCCTTACCGGTCACGCCGCATGCCGACGCAATGCGTGTGGCGGTCGACGTCCGCGGCCCGCTGGGACTCGCGCTCGTGCAGAGCTACATCCTCGAGCCGCTGGTTTCGCTTGCCGCCGTACGCGCCGGCTACGTACTTCTGCCGAGCGCCGCGATTGCACGGGACGGGAAGGCCCTGTTGCTGATCGGCCGTTCGCGGAGCGGAAAGAGCAGCTTGGCGGCGCTCGCCCTGGCCGCCGGGCGGCGGGTATTAGGTGACGACCAGGTTCTGATCGTGCCAGGTCAGGACTGCCGGCCGTTTCCCCGCCGGCTGCGGCTTTACCCGGATCTCGCGCGAACGGCACCGGCAGCGTTTGCGGCCCTGCGCCCGTCTGCTCGTCGCACGCTCACCGGCCTGGGCCAGGTAGGACGGTTAACCCATGGTTTCGTTGCCCCGCCACTGAGGATCAGTGCCTCGGCGCTCGGGGCGGGCGTCACTACGCTGTGCCTTCCTATCGGCGAGGTGGTCGTCATCCAGCGGGCCGCCGTCGACACGCTCAGCTCCGAGCCCCTCGGGCAGCCGGAGCTTGCGGCCGAAGCCGGCAATGTCCTGATGAGCCAGCGCTCGGCGATCTTCAGCTTGGCCGGCGTCGAAGCTGCATTCGCTCCGGTGCTGGCCGAAGAGCGGGAACTTATTGAACGCGCTTTCGCGGGCGCTTCCGCTCGCCGCGTCTCGGTACCTGACTCCTGGCCGGCCGAGCGGGCCGTCGGAACACTCGCGCATGAGTTCGGACTGGAAACATGAGCTACGTCGCGCGCCTTAACGACGTCCGCCGGGTGCCGTTGTACCGCAGCTCGTTCGCGCTGATGCTGACAACGGGGTTCAACGGCATTCTCGGGTTCGCCTACTGGGTCCTTGCGGCGCGGCTGTATCCGGCCAAGGCCGTCGGGATAGGTGCGGGCGCGATCAGCGCCATGACGCTCGTCTCAAGCTTGGGGTGGATTGGGCTGCAGTACGTGCTCCTGCGGTTCGTTCCGGTAGCCGGCGGCGCTCAGACCCGGCTCGTACGGCTGACGTACGCGACGGCCATCGCGATCGGACTCGCGTCTGCCGGCGTCTTCCTGGTCGGATTTGCGCACCTCGCCGGCCTGGGAGTCCTGACCGAGAGTCCGCTGACCGTGCTTCTGTTCGCCGCGTCGATCGCGCTGTGGATTGTGTTCTCGCTTCAGGACCCGGTTCTGATCAGCCTACGCCGGGCAGGATGGGTCCCGATTGAGAATGCCGCGTTCGGCGCCATCAAGGCGCTTCTGCTGGTAGCGCTGGCTGCGTCAGCCAGCGCGTGGGCCATTTTCGGTGCCTGGGTGCTCGGGCTGATCGGACTCGTCCTTGTTATCAACGTGGCGTTGTTCGGCCGGTTCCTGAGACGGGAGCGTGAGGTGCCGTCGCGGCTCCCGTCCCGCCGGCAACTGGCCCGCTTCGCCGCAGGCCATCATTTCGTCGCCGTCACGGCTGCGATACCGGACTCGCTGGTGTCGCTGCTGGTGCTGGCTTTGATGCCCGGCGCTGCGAACGCCTATTACTACTCGGCGTGGGCGGTCGGCTTCTCGTTCAGGTTGCTGGCGGTGAACATGTCAAGCGCTCTCGTGGTCGAGGGAGCTCTGGCGGAGACCAAGGTGAGCTCGCTGGTGCGGCAGGTGAGCCGGCTGGCGCTCGTCGTCGTGATTCCGCTGGTCGTATTCGTGGTGTTGTTCGCCGGGCCGATCATGCGCGCCTTCGGCCCCGAGTACGACCACGCAGCGAACCTGCTGCGACTGTTCGCGATCGCGCTTATTCCGTTCACGATCGTGAACTTCGTCATCGCCGTCGAGAGGATCCGCCAACGTGTGGGGCCGGCGCTGCTGATCGCCGGCGCTTCGACGGCTGTCACCATCGGGCTCGATCTGTGGCTGATACCGAGCGTCGGCCTGTCCGGCGCGGGCCTGGGGTGGCTGATCGGTCAGACCCTCGGCGCGGTCATCGCGATCTGGGTGGCGCTGCGCGGCGACTCTGGGGCCTCGCCTGAGGGCACGGAGGGGCGGCGGTTCTCCGTGGGAGAGATCTGGCGACGCGCGGTCGGCGGCTCAGTCCGCCTCGCCGGGCCGGCCCTCGAGCTGACGGACTCGGCGGGTGGCGGTCCCGGCTCGACGACCGGGGTCGACCTCGAGTCGTGATGGCGCGTTCAGGAAAGGGTCCCGATCCAGACCCATTTCACATAGGCATGGCCTGTGTCCGCGTCGTTGGTGCCACCCACCGGTTCGACTTGCATCTGCCAGCGCTCGGGTCCTGACCAAACCTGGTTCGTGCTGGTTCCAACGAGCTGCCCGTCGACGTAGTAGGACCGGAAGCCCGGACCCCAGGCCTGGGTGTAGACGTGCCATTGCGTCGGGTCATAGCTCGGATCCACGGATGGGATCTCGAACACGTCTTGCGATCCGGAACCGCCGTAATGCGCGAATCCGGAGAGCTTGAGCGCGTTGAGGTCCCCCTCCGGAAAGTCTGACTCCGCCGACGGGCCATCGCTGTCGTTTTGGGGCCAGAGCAGGGGAGCTTGCTTGAAGTCGTCAAGGCGGTGGGAGTCGGATGGAGCCACCTGCTCGCAGAACGACCAGACGCCGTAGGTCTGGTATCGGTTGCCACCGGGCAGCGGTGAAGGATCGGCGGCGACGGGATTGCCGCTCGAGTCGTTGTGCAGGTAGAAATCGAGAACGCCACCGTGAACCGACAACACTGTCGAGGGCTGGTAGCCCTCGCCGCTGCCCGAGTAGGTGGACCGGGTGCCATCGGGATACCCGGTCCAGCTCATCCCGTGATCACCGGTGTAGACGATCTGGTTGTTCGTCGATTGCGCGAACGATCCCGTCGGCGCGTCCTTGGTGAACGTGTCCATACCCTCGAGTGCATAGGTGTTCCCTCCGAGCGACAGACTGCTCCCCGGAGGGCCACTCGGACAGGGTCCAGCGGCAGACGTACCGCTGCTAGGTGTTGGCGTGGGCGCCGGTGTAGTAGAGCCGGTTGTGATCGGCTTGCTCGGGGCCGGGTGGTGCCGGTGCGGTGGTTTGCACTTCTTCTTCTCGTGACCGTGCCGGCGGTGGGTACTGCAGGTGCGGCGGGTGTGCTTACGGCGCGTGCGCTTGCGATGGCCGGCACCCTTCGGGTGAGCGGACCGGACCATGGGAGTCGTCTGCGGGCGGGCGGACACGGTGGCTGCGCCGACGAAGAGCCCACCAATCGCGAGGGTGACGAGCATCCAGAGGCGCAGGGCGGGTTTAGCTATCAACATTCGGCTGCTGTTCGGTCGTGGAGTCAAAGGCCGAAGTTGGCGACCATCGAGTTGGCCGTGGCCGCATTGCCGAGGAGTGGAAGCCCGAGCAGTTCCTCTGTCGTTCGCAGCAGGGACCAGTGGGTGTACGTAGTGCTGTCTTTCACGCCATGCGTGTAGGGCGAGATCACCGCCGTGTAGACGTGGTTGTTCGGTGGACTGGTCGCGCCCTCGGTGTCGTTGACGCTCGATTCGTCGAAGGTGATGAAGATCGCCATCGTCCCGGACTGGTACTGCGGGGTCGCCATGATCGCTGGGACCTCGCTGGAAAGCCAGGAGTCGCCAGTGCTCGCGCTGGTGTCGTGGTCATCATCGGTGCGATTCGGCGAGATGAACACGAACTGCGGATTGAACGCCGAGGACGAGAACGGCGCAGACGGCAGCGTCTGCTCGTAGTTGCCGCCACTCAGGTCGGTGTAGTACTCGGAAGGATTGTGATTGCTGTCCGTGTTGCCGGACTCGACATAGTTGACGGCCTTGCCGGCGCCGAGCTGGTGAAAGATGTTGTCCTGCGACTGCGGACAGCTCGAGGCAGAGCCGTCACCGCCGAGACAACTGTTCCACGAAATGCCGCTAGTCGCAGCGGTGTAGTTGTCAGCGGAGTAATGCCCTATGCCGTAGTAATCCTCCGCGAGGCCGTAGGTATTCGCGAGCTGGGTTTCGTAGGCCTGAGGGCCGTAGATGTTCGAGTAGTCGTTGTTCTCCATCATGATCCACACGACGTGCTGGATAGTTCCGCTCGTCGACGTGGGGACGCCCGCCGTCGGTACGGGGGCGGGCACGACCGGGGTCCTTTCGCCGTTGTGGCGGCGGCGCTTGTGCTTCTTACGGCGCTCGTGGTGCTTCTGGCACTTCTGGTGCTTCTTGTGCTTCTGGCACTTGGCGTGCTGAGCGCCGGCGCGGTGGTGCCTTTGGCTTGAACGAGATCGACGCGTACCCTGACCCCGGGCCCCGACCGTTGCTGCGCATGCGAACAGCGCAGCCGTGATCAAGGCCAGACAAACCCAGAACCGTCTCACTGGTATAGCTCCTTCGTCGTTGCCGTTCGGTGCCTGGCGGCACCGTTCTCGATACTTCCTTGGCTACGACGCGCTAATGGCCCAGCCCATCACACGCGCACGTCTCAGCCCAGGCCAGCCCCTGGAATGAGTGCCGCTAGGCCACCACTTTCATAATCGGTCCCTTTCGCTCCGAATTGAGCGTCGCATCGGCGGCGCAGGTTCAACGGCGCCTCTATACCCGCTCGGAGCGGTTCTCAGACGCCGATCTATTAAATTTCAGCGTAGGTTCCGGTCGGCAAGCTACCACAGGTCAACCCGACCCGTCGACGCCTGGGCGCCGGCGACCACGGCCCCCTCGGTCCGATCTCCCCCGATCGGCGCGACGCCCAACCAGATCTGGCTGCGGCTGGAGCAATGAAACCGCACCCGGAAATCGCCGTCGGAGTCTCGTGACGGCCTGGCGGTCAGCTACGTGTTGAGCCGGCGACTCGGAGCTCCCGACCGGCGCGGGCGCCGGCCTCCGCCGAACGAGGCCGATGCTGCTAGGATCGGCGGGCCGGCGTGCCCTACCCGTGGCGCGAAACGGGTCGCCTCAAGGGGCCCCTACCGATCCACACCCACTTCACATACACGTGACCGGAATCGCCGTCGGTCACGCCCGACGGTTCGATTTGAAGCTGCCACCGCTCGGGGCCTGACCATACCTGGCTGGTGCTCGTGCCCACCAGCACTCCGTCGATGTAGTATGACCGGAATCCGGGGCCCCATGTCTGCGTGTAGACATGCCACTGGGTGGGAGCGAAGTTCGGCTCCACTGACTGAACATCGAACACGTCCTGCGCTCCGGACCCGCCCCAGTGCGAGAAGCTCGAGAAGTTGAGGGAGTTCAGGTCCGCCTCGGGATAATCTGATTCCGCCGACGCCCATTTGTTGCTCTCGCGCGGCCACAGCAGCGGAGCCTGATGAAAGTCGTCGAGGTTATGGGAGTCAGCCGGGACCACTTTCTCACAGAATGACCATGCGCCGTACGTCTGGTATCGCCTTCCAGCGGGCAGCGGTGAGGGATCGGCGCCAACCGGGTTACCGTGGGGATCACTGTGCAGGTAGAAGTCGAGCACGCCGTTGTGAACCGACAGAACCGTCGAGGGCTGATAGCCCTCGGCACCCCCGGCCGAGTACGTGGAAGGCCATCCGTCGGGATATTCCGTCCACGCCAGCCCGTGATCACCTCGGTACACAATCTGATTCGGGCTGTTGGAGGCGAACGAGCCAAGCGGCGCGGCTTTCGTGAACGTATCCAGTTCCTCGAGCCCGTACGTCTTGCCACCGATCGACTGCGTCCTTCCGGTCGCGGGCGTCGGGCATTGCACGTACGGCGGCTTGGCGGCACGGGCCGGTGTCGTGGGTATCTTGCCCCAGAACATGCGCGAGCCTCCGATAAGCCCCGCCACGACGACGCCGACAATTACGGCCAACCGCTTCACAAGAAAACTGCCCTCAGATGAAGGGCGGCCAATGTCATAGGAGGTCAGCGCCGACGATTTGCATCCGGGTTGAAACCGCGACATCGAGGTGTGGGCGCCTGGCGACGTGCCCGGCGCAGGCGCGCGGGTTGGTGTCGTCCCGCGCCCTGCTCACCGGTTGCCGCGGCTCTCGATCTGAAGCTCGGGTGCAGAGCTACGCTGATCGCGCCGGTAGCCCGCCGCCGCCTGGACGCTCGAGTGGCGCCACTTGGTACCCCCCCGCACGGTCGGCACCCCCTCTTCGTTCAGCTGGTCGGCGATCGCCTGCAACGTCATCCCTTGAGCGCGCATGTGAGCGATTCGCTGGCTGAGGTCCGGGTTGTCCGCGACCGCGGGACGCCCGGCGGACCGGCCGTTCACACGTGCGGCTCGGAGACCGTTGCGTGTCCGCTCACTGATCCGGGTCCGTTCCCACTTCGACACCTCGATCAGTAATGCGCCGGCCAGACGGCCCTCCTCGGACTCGCTGTCGAAGGCGTCAGACGAGGCAATCAGGCGCACTTCGAGGTTACGGAGCCATTCGATGATGGTGCCGAGCTCGCCCACTGACTGGGTGATTCGTGACAACTCGACGACGATCAGCCCGTGCGCCTCGCGAGCCTTGATCCGATCGAGCGCATAGGAGAGCCCCGGCCGGCTGAGTCCCTTGCCCGTCGCCGGGGTCCGTTCGCCCACGAGCTCGATCAGCTCAAAGCCGCGACGCTTGCACTCACCGGTTATCACCTCGGCCTGCTGTTTGAGCTCGAGCGCGGCCGTTGCCCCGGCGTGGACGCAGCTTGCGTAGCCGATGACCCGCACCCTGCAGCCGTAGCCGCCGGCTTCCGATAACGGATCGTGCGCAACCTCCGCTGCGCTGTTGAGATCGACCTCTATGTTTCTGCCCATCATTGCCCCTTCTTGCGTAAACCCCTGACGTGTACCCGATCGATCGCATTTGTCCGGGAATCCGGACCCTCGCTGGCGATCGACCAGCTTCATCTCGGCTGCTGCCGAGACTGTCGGTGCGGCGACCAAACGGTCGCCGGAGGGGGTTAGCCGGGGCGCTCCAGGCGGTAGCCTTCGGCAGTCTGAGGATGGAGGGGCGTCCCCTTGACGTACCAGAACCAACGGGCGGCGATCAGCGCGACCGCCAGCATGATGATCAGGGTGCTGGGTGCGCCGGCTCCGCCGGCAAACGTCCCTGCGCCGCCCTGAGGGCCCTTCGGACCGCGGATACCCATGGCCACTTCGGATTGTGGTGGCTGAACAGCCGGTGGCGACGCCGCCGTGCGGTCGGGATCCGTTTTGGGCCCGAGCCGTGAGGCCGCCGGCGGAACGACCGAGCGTCGCGTAGACGAGCCGAGCGCGGTCAAGGGACGCTGTGGCGCCGAGCTGGCGGTAGGCGGTTCAAAGCCCGCGACGAAAGCTGCGATCGTCAGATTGGAAGAGTGGCTCGCGTCGGCGATACCCGGCAGGGGTGGCGGAGACGGCCCGGACGAGTCGCAGCCGGCCTGGGGTCCCGTGCCGGCGCAGGTCGTGCCGACGGGGGTGGGCGCACCCTGGTAGCCGCCGGCGAGCGTCGCGGCTATCCCGATCAAGCCCGTTGGGTCACTCGTCGCGGGCCCGCCCGAGTCAGTGCCGGTGGTTTCGGTTGATATCCGCGGCGGCCCCGGGTCACCCGGACCGCTGCCGCTCGCTGCCACGTTCTGTCCGCCCGCGGATGGGTTCGAGCCGGCGTCCGAGCCTCCCTGTTGGGTTCCGACGTTCGATGGGCTGGGCTGCGCACCCGCGGACGGTCCCTTCGTGGGAGATGGCTGCGCGCCCAATGTGCCGACGGCCGTCACCAGCGATCCGGACCCAGCCGAGGCTCCCGTTGACGAAGGCCCCGCTGCACTTCCTGCCGATCCGAGTCCCGCGGCGCTGCCTGTCGATCCTCCGCACGACGCACCAGCCGTTGCGCTTGCCGACGCTGCCGCGGGAGCAGAGCCTCCGCAGCTTGTCGTGGTCGTCGTCGTTGTGGTTGTCGACGATGAGGCAGGCGATGGGGTCGGAGTGACGGGCGTGGCGGGCGGCGGTGTGGCGGGCGGCGGTGTGGCGGGCGGTGTCGTGGTCGGCGGTGTCGTGGCCGGCGGCGTGGTGGGTGGCGGCGCCGTGGTCGGCGGTGACGTGCTGGTGGTGGCGGTGGTGGTGCCGGTGGTGCCGGTGGTGGTAGTAGTAGATCCAGCCGACGACGAGGTAGTGGTGGTTGTCGTCGTCGATGGATCAGAGGCGGTGGCGGGCGTCGACATCGATGCGCCGGTCGCGGCAGTGCCGGCCGGAAGCAGTCCGTTATCCGCCCACGCCATCGGACACTGCAGGACGAGCAGAACCCAAAGAGCGGCAGAGGCTCCGAGCACGGCGACGGACGGTCTACGCCTCATCCGAGCCTCACCCGTTCCCGAGAGAGACGTTTGTTGTTACGACCCGGCGGTGCGCGGCCGAGTCAACGGCTACGAACTTCAGAACGAGCGTGGCGCCGCCGAGCCCGGCGAGCCGGCGCGCCGGCAGGTGCAGGAAGATCTCGCTGTAGGGCTTGGAGATCTGCGATTCGGTCTCGTAGAACGACGCGATCCGCTGCAGGTACGTTCCTCGACGCACGGACACGGTCACGGTGACGTCAGCGGCGCGGGACAGCTGGACGGCCACGGGAAGACCCCGTCGTATGGTCGCGGTCAGCGAAGAACGAACCGGGCGGGCGTTGAACACGAGCGGCGGACCGCTGAGCGCGGCCACGCTGGGTGCCTTCGCCTCACGGGCGAGCGCGGCTGAAGCACCGGTCCCCTTGGAGTTGCAGGCCGTCGTACCGCTGTCGATGGTGTGCCCGCCGGTGTTCACGAAGCTCCACGAATAGCTGCCGGCGTGAAGCGTCAGCACCAGCACGCCGAAATCGCTTGAGTCATGCGCCTGAAGGGTTGCCGGGGGCTGGCTTCCGTAGAGCCCGTTCAGGCTCTCGCCGCCTGTTCCGACCACGAACTCTCTGATGCCCGTCGAGTCGGCCCCTCCCGACGGATTCATTTGTGTGAAGCGCTCGTACAGGTGGTCGTGCCCATTGAGTACGACGTCCGCGTGGTCGTTGTACAGCGCCGTCCACAGGGGGAGAACGCTTGAAGCGCCGAGAGTCCAGCCATACGAGAACAGCGGGTGGTGCCACATCGCCAACACGCACGGTTGCGTGTTCGTCGAAAGATCGTTCTGCAGCCAGGCCGTCTGAGCCGATGTTGTGCCCCCTGTGAGCGCGTCGGCGCACCCGCTGTCGGAGCAGTTCGAGTTGAGAGCGACGATGTGCCACGTGCCGATGTTGAATGAGTAGTAGCCGTACGTGTTGTTGTCGGGGTTGGCGGTCGCCTGCCCGAAGTACTGGAAGTAGCCCGCCGCTCCGGAGGTGATGTACTCGTGGTTGCCCGGAACGGGATGCACGATCTGGTTGAACGCTCCCCAGGTCGCGTTGTACGCACCGGCGCCCATGTATTCGCTGTACAAGCCAGAGTCGTACTGGTTGTCGCCGAGTACGAAGACGGCATTCGGGTGCTGGCTCGCCGCGACAGCCTCGGTGGCCGACTGCTCGCATGCAACGCCATCAGGATTACCGGGAGCACAGGCGATATCCCCGACCGCGACCACGACGGGATCGCCGAGGGACGCAGCCGGAGCAACCGGCCCTGTGGCCGCTGATGTTGCCGACGCGGAACCCGCGGAGTTGCCGGCGGTCACCGAGACGCGAATCGTCGAGCCGACGTCAGCATTGGTAAGGGGATAGGACGAAGTGGTCACGGCAGCCGGGGAGCAGGAGCCGCCGCTCGTGTTGCAGCGTTGCCACTGGTAGCCGTAACTCGTCGGGCCGTTGGTCCAGGTGCCGGTTGACGCGCTCAGCGTGTTGCTCTCAGTGGCGGTGCCGCTGACGGTCGGCGGAGCGGTGTTTACCGGCGCGCCCGGCGGTGGAGGCGGCGGAGGAGACGAGAACGGCGGTACGGAGCCGATCGGCGTGAACGGGGGGGTCAGAGTTGGCCAGGTCGTCGGCGTCGTCCCCACACCGACTGGTGACGAAGGTGCTTTCGGCTTTTTGACCTTCACGCACCGCTGGACGCGCGTGTAGACGACGAGGCCGTAACTCCGGACGATCCGACCGTGCCTCCGCTCGGGCACCCGGATGGTGCGGCGCACGTAACCGGCGCGGCACTTCACGCGGTGGGGGGTGGTCTTCGCCTGCGATTCTCCGGCGAAGAGAAGTCCTACCCCCACCATTAGCGCGATGCCCCAGACACGCTTCATACGCCCCAAGCCTCGGCTAGGGTGAGGCCGGCCCAGGTCGTTCGCAACATCTGATGGTTGCCTGCTTGGCGCAGCCTGCTTTCGCGGAGGAGAGTCTCGACAACGGTAGGCTGAGTGTTGCGGTCGGCTTGCCCACGTCGGTTAGTGTGTTGGCACGCGAGCGACGCGCCAATGGGGCGTCTCGCCCCTCCTGCGTTCACACCTGAACGACGGGTAGGTCATAGGCAGATTTCCCATAGGTAGTTCGAGTCCCTGCGCGATCGCCGGAGTCCAGCCGGCCGCGTCGGTTGTTGGCCGGCCACGTTCACACCGTGAACGTTCTTTCCCCCGGTTGTCCTATTTACCTCAGGGCGGCGCGCGGTCACCCTCGTTATGCTGCGGCGATGCCACCGCGCTCGACACGAGGACTTCGGCGCTTCAACTTGACCCAATCTCGTCTGGCTATGCCCACCGCGCAACGACGCCACCGTGACCCAGGACCGAAGTTCGGGGGTCCCCGCGACCGTGCAAACGATGCGCTCACGAATCTGAGCGCGTATGCGTTGACCCTCGACGC
Source organism: uncultured Solirubrobacterales bacterium (assembly GCA_963709205.1). Taxonomy (GTDB): domain Bacteria; phylum Actinomycetota; class Thermoleophilia; order Solirubrobacterales; family Solirubrobacteraceae; genus Palsa-465. The sequence continues at coordinate 311,779 of CAVPVP010000027.1, read as the reverse complement.
CGAGTACCACCGGCTCGACGATCGTTTGCTCGAGCTCGCCAACACCGAGCCGCCCACGGCCGAGCTCGGCACGGTTCTCCGGGAACGTGACGAAATCGCAGCGGAACGGGAGGCGTTTCGGTACGCGGTGGTGGCGCTTCGAGAGCAGCTCCCGCTGGAAACGACCCCTGGTCTCTGACCATCGCGGGCCCGTCCTGCTGCGGCCGCTAGCGCCGGGTGACACCGCCGCCACTCGCCGTGGTCCAGGGTCGGCGTGATCACAGCATGAACGCGGGATGGCTCATGCAACCCCGTTGACCTGGTTAGGCGGGTCGTGGTTAATCAGCGGTCTACTGAGGGCTAACCCGGAGATGGGAAGTGCAGAAGCGGCGGGCATGGCAGGAGTTCACTCTCTAGATCGTTTGCGATCTGGAGCTCATGAGCACCGAGGGCCTGTCTGAACCAACCGATCCGGTGGTCGCGTCCGCTGGTCATGCGATCCGGTTCAGTGTCGACGCCTCAGACCAACGTGGAACACGTACAGCCGAATAACTCAATCGCCGTCCTCGGTGGAGGTCGCGGTTTGGACGCAGTGCTAAGCGCGCTTCGGGGCGCAGAGATACGCCTGACCGTGATCGTGAGCATTGCCTACGACGGGGACCGAGGCGGTGATCCTCAGGAGCACCTGACCGGCACGGACGTCGAAGAACTCCGGCGCTCGTTGGAGGCACTCAGCGGCGAAGGCCCGCTTCGGCGCGCCATCCGTAGGCCACTGACGATCGAGCGGCTCGGACGCCATCCGCTCGGAAACCTCGCCCTCGCTTCGGCGGCTGCCGCATTCGGTGACTACAGCCGGGCGAGCATCTGGTTAGGTGAGCAACTCGGCATAGACGGAGCCGTCCTGCCGGCCACGATCGAGCCAACGCGGCAGCAGATCAACGTCGTCGATCGAGGAGCGATGTTCAAGGCATCACGCGGACGTAGACGTAGAGTCCGGAAGCTCCGGTTCGCCGGCGAGCGGGCGCGGTCTCCCGACGCGGCGATCGCGGCGATCGAGGAGGCGGACTGGGTGCTGCTGGCTCCAGGCGCGCTCTACCGAAGCGTGTTGCCAACCGCCGCAGTCCCGGATGTGTCTGCCGCACTCACGAGCACCTCTGCCCGTGTCGTGTGGATCGCGAATCTGGAGCCTGACCCGCTCGAAGCGCCGAACCTGTCCGCCATCGAACACCTCCTGGTGCTTCGAATGCATGGCGTTCGCGTCGACCTTGTCCTCCATGACGAGTCGGCGACGCTCAAGTTCGACCCTGCTGAGCTGACAAGGAGTGGCGCCGAGTCCGTGTCACGCGCCTTACGCCGTCGCACCGACCCCGCGTCGCACGACCCCGAGCAGCTGCGTATGGCGTTGAGCCCGTTGCTCAGCCTACGACCAGCCAGCACGGTCGGCAGTCGATAACAGCGTCGGCTTAGCCGTGACCGCTGGCGTTGCCGCTACCGCCGCTACCGCTGCCACCGCACCGCTACCGCTACCGCTACCGCCGCTACCGCTGCCGCCTGAGCCTCCGCTGCTGGTGCCGCTGCCACCGCCACCACCACCGCTGCCGCCGCCGATTCCGGATGCGCTCCCGCCACCGCCACTGACGATGCCGCTCCCGCCGCCGCCGGATCCGCCGCCGCTCGAGATGCCGCTACCGCTCGAGGTCCCGCTGCTCGAAGGGGTCGGGGCGGGGGGAACCGGATGAGTGGACGTAACCGGATGTGTGGTTACAACCGGATGTGGGGTTGAAACCGGGTGTGTGGACGTAACGGGGTGCGAGGGCGCGACGCTCCGCGTCGGCGAGACCGTGCGGGTCGGCGAGACCGTGCGGGTCGGCGAGACGGTCGCGCGCGAGCTGCTCGGGCTGGAGATGTGGGGCGCGCTCACGTGGGCGGCTCGTGTCGAGCCCGAAGACACCCGCCTCGTCCGCGGCTGCGCCGACGAAGCGATCCGAACCGGCTTTTGCCTCAGCTTCGGCTTGGACGCCGCGAGGTCTCTGCGTGTCGCCGCCCGCGTCTGCGAAGGCGCAGGTGAGGAGCTGGCCGGCGCGACCGGCTCCTGCGGTGCGGCGGCCAGCGTGGAAGCGCGCACCGGATGCTTGTTGGAGGTGCCGGACGGTGAAATCAGAACGAGGGCGGTGGCGAGGGCGATCGCCGGCACTGCGAGGGCGGCCGCGGCGACCCGTCTCGAAGACCGACGCTGACCGCGGGCGGGCTGCGCGCGATGCTCTTCCACGCGCCGCCGGTAAGCGCGCGCGGTCTCGAAGTCACCTTCGGCCTCGTACAGCGCCTCGAGTCGGAGGGCGGCATCAGGATCGCCGCGCCAGCCCGCGCGCTGCAGCGCCGCGCCGGCACCGACGACATCCTTGCGAGACGCGAGGAGGACGCCGAGACGGAACGCAGCGGCCGGATGGCCGGCCGCATCAGCGAGTTCGTAGGCACGTTCCGCGCCGTCCAAGTCACCGCGACCCTCGAGCACGCCGCCAAGGTTGAACGTGCCGTTCGCGTCTCCGCGCTCCCCCGCGCGCTCGTAGCAGGACATCGCCTCGTCCAGATCTCCGCGCTGTTCGAGGAGGATCCCGAGGTTGACCGCCGCGGCGGCATGTCCCAGCGCATCTGCCTGCCGATACGCGCGTTCGGCGGTGGCCAGATCACCACCCGCCTCGAGCCGCATCGCGAGGCTGAACCGTTCCTGAGCAGGACGGATGTCCTCGACCGTTGTGTTTGCGCCCCTGGCCATCCCCATAGCCGGTAAATGTCGTTCCTTTTCTATACGACGATCTATAACGAGCGTCTGAGGGTAAGTTTACCCCCTATTTGCCCCGAACCGCGAACTCTGTTGCAGTTTGCGCGCTTTGAAACCTCGATAGGTAGATAACGATCGCCTCGGGCCGGCATTTTCACCGACGGCCGGCGCCGGATCCAACACCACGCGGACGCTGCCCTTCGGCGCCAGCGTGATCCCGCGGAACTGGGTCTTGGCGAGCTTCGGGTCGGCCGCCCGCAGCCCGCCGGCGCGCTCGAGCACGCGAGCGACGACGATCCGCATCTCCATCAGCGCGAAGCTCGCGCCGATGCACCGACGCGTCCCGCCGCCGAACGGGATCCACGTGTACGTATCGGGCGGGTCGTCGACGAGGAAGCGCTCCGGGCGGAACGCGTTCGCATCCCCGTACAGGTCGTCGCGACGATGGATCAGCCGGATCGACGGGTTGATCTCGATTCCGGGCGGGATCTCGTAGCCGTTCAGGCGGAACGGCTCGCCGCGGACGACCCGGCCAACGCCGGGGATCACCGGCCGGACCCGGAGCGACTCCTTGACCACCGCGTCGAGGTATCGCTCCTCCTGCGAGCGCGCCCGCTCGAGCACGGCCGGATGGTGCAGCAGCAGGTCGAAGCACCACGCGAGGCCGGTGGCGGTCGTCTCGTGCCCCGCCAGCAGGAGCGTCACGAGCTCGTCGCGGACCTCGCGGTCCGATAGCCGCTGGCCGTCCTCGTCCTCGGCGAGCAGCAGCGCCGAGAAGATGTCGTCACGCCCCTCGAGCGCGTCGGGGTCGGCGCGCCGGCGCGCGATCTCGGCGTACAGGACCTCGTCGACCTCCTTGCGCGCCTTCTCGAACCGAGCGGTGACTGCGGCACGGTCGCCCCGGATGAACGGGAGCGCCGCCAGCAACAGCATCGCGCGCGGCCTCGCCAGCGGCTCGAGCATCGCCCGCAGCCGCCGGCGGAGATCCTCCTCCTCGGCGCCCGGCCCGTACCCGAACACGGCGCGCAGGATCACCCGCAGCGTCAGCGACTGCATGGTCGGGAGCAGCGAGAACGGCTGATCGACCGGCCATGAATCGATTTCCATATCGGTCGACTGCAGCATCGTGTCTGCAAACGCCTGCATCCGGCGGCCGTGGAATGGCCCTCCCAGCAGCCGCCGGTGGCGCAGGTGCTGCGGGCCGTCGAGCAGCAGCACCGAGCGCTCGCCGACGATCGGGCCGAGCATCACGTTGGCCTCGCCGGCGCGGAGCTGCTCGTGGGGCCCCTGGAACACCTCCTTGATCAGGTCCGGGTGGAACACCATCACGAAGCGCTCGTCGAAAAGGGTTCCGAACGTGACCGCGTCGCCGTACCGGCGCCGGCAGGCGTCGACGAATCGGGGACCGGCGAACATGAACCCGGCCGTCTGGACCACGCGCGGCAGTCGCGGACCGGGAGGAAGGCCAGGATGCGCGGCGGACATCGTCGCCCGCGATCGTTGCACACCGGCGATCTCGGCTCAGGAGGAGTGACTCGGCGCCTGCGAGGCCGCGGCCTTGACGCCGAGGTCGGCGAGGGTGAGCTGATGCGCCGGCGGACCGGTGAGCGGGCGCGTGACCGTGACGTTCAGGTCGGGGTCGATGTGCAGCAGCTCGCCGGATTCGAGCGGGCGCCACCCGGCGTCTTCGTCCATCCGCTCGCTGGCGACGACCACGCACGGGCGCGTGGCCAGGTCGCCGGAGCGGACGCGCATCGAGCCGCGGGCGCTCGCGTGTTCCAGATGCCGGTGGCCGCTCGGTCCGCCGGCCGCGCGCTCGAGCACGTACAGCTCGTGCACGTCCGGGTACCGCAGCGCCCACAAGTCGGAGTCGGTGATCAGGATGATGTTGAGCGCGAACACCGGAAGGTTCTCGGCGATCCAGGACGCGGCGCGGACGATCGCCTGACCCACGTCCCCGTCCTTCTCGGCGTCCTTGGTAATCAGCGCGAAGTACCGCTCGGAGTCGGTCTCGCCCTGCACGAGCGATCGCGCGTCGCCGAGCTCCTGGTCCAGGCGGTCGAGGTCCTCGATCACGCCGTTATGTGCGAACAACCGGTCGCGCTGCTCGAACGGATGCGTGTTCTCCGGGCTCACGGCTCCGGTCGAGGCGTACCGGACGTGCGCGATGAACGTCCGCGAGGTCACTTCGCGCGCCTCGCGGGCGAACGCCTCGTCCTCGTAAGCGGCCAGCGGCTGCTTGGCTACGACGGGTCGATCCCGGTCGTCGAACCATCCGAGACCCGTCCCGTCGGGCTCGCGACGGCTCTGGCGCGCGAGCGAGTCGGGCGCCTCGAGCAGCCAGAAGGTGGCTCTGATCCGCTCGCGTCCGCCGCTCATACCGAACAGCCGGCACATGGGACGCGACGTTAGCGCTTCGTCGGCGCCCGCCACCACTGTCAATGTAATTTCAAGGTCGTGCCCTATCGTGGCTGCAGGACACGAGAAAGGTCATGCCGTGATGAAGCTTCTGCGCACAGTTTCCACTCAACGTCTCCTGGCGATCATCGCCGGGGTCGTGATCGCCGTCGCCGGCGGCACCGCGATCGCGTTCGCGGCCGCGGGAGGCGGCGCGCTCCCCCCGCGCGAATCGCTAGCCCAAGCCCTCCATCAAGCGGCCGCGGCCCCGTCCGTCAACGGGATATACGCGCGCATCAGCTTCACGAACCATCTGATCGACTCCACCGATATCCAGGGGAGCGATCCGATCCTCACCGGCGCGAGTGGCCGGCTGTGGCTCTCGCCTAGCGCGCACGAGCTGCGGTTAGAGCTTCAGGGCAACAACGGCGACGCCTCGGTGGTGGTCAAGAACGGGGCGTTCTCGATCTACGACCCGATGTCGAACACCGTCTACAAGGGGACGCTGCCGTCGCAGAGCTCCTCGACGGACAACTCCGGGACGAACACGATCCCGACGGTCGCCCAGATCCAGTCCGATCTGACCCAGCTGGTGCAGAATGTCGACGTGGCGGGGCCGATGCGCCGCAACGTCGCGGGTCAGCCCGCGTACAAGGTCGTGCTCTCGCCCAAGCACTCGGGCGGACTGCTCGGCGGCATCCAGCTCGCCTGGGACGCGGCCCACGGCATCCCGCTCGGCGTGGCGATCTATTCGACGAGCAGCAGCACACCGGTGCTCGAGCTGAAGGCGACCGACATCTCCTACGGCGCCCAGCCGAAGAGCGCCTTCAAGATCAGCGCCCCCGCCGGGGCGAAGGTCGTCAGGATCGCGACACCCGCCGGTCACGCCGCCAAGGCGAAGGCGGCCACCGCGCACGGCAAGGCCAAGCGCGGTAAGCACGCCACCAAGGCGCACCAGGACATCACCGGCGCGGCCGCGGTGCAGGCTCATGTGCCGTTCACGCTGGCCGCTCCGAGCTCGCTCGACGGCCTCCAGCAGCAGTCGGTGCAGCTGCTCGATTGGGGCGGCAGCCCAGCGGCGCTCGTCACCTACAGCGGCCAGGGCCTCGGCGGGATAGCGGTGATAGAACAGACCGCCTCGGGCCAATCCTCCTCGCAGTCGCAGACCAAGTCCCAGGGCGGCCACCAGGGTCTCAGCTTCCCGACGGTGTCGATCAACAACCACACCGCGCAGGAGCTCCCGACGGCGCTCGGCACGGTGCTCCGCGTCTCGAGCGGCAACGTCGAGTACACGCTGCTCGGGTTCGTGCCCCCCGCAGCGGCGGAGATGGCCGCGAGGAACCTGGTGCCCTGAGCGACGTGAGCGACACGGCTTCCGGCTCCCAGCCCCCCGAGGAGCGCCCGACATCGGGCGCTCCTCCGCCCGTTGAGGTCCGGGGACTCGTCAAGCGCTACGGGGAGCTCGAAGCCGTTGCCGGCGTGGATCTGACGGTCCATGCCGGCGACGTGTATGGATACCTCGGTCCCAACGGCGCCGGCAAGACGACATGTCTGCGGATGATGCTCGGACTGATCCGCCCGACCTCGGGCACCGTAAGGCTGTTCGGGCGCGACCCCCAGGAGACGGTGCAGGCGCTAGACGACGTGGCCGGGTTCGTCGAGGCCCCGACGTTCTATCCGTATCTGAGCGGCCGGCGCAACCTCGAGCTGCTGGCCGCGTTCGACGGCGGCGGCGCCTCCGACCGGATCGACCAGGCGCTCGAGACGGTCGAGCTCACCGACCGGGCCCGCGACAGGATCGGCGGGTACTCGCACGGGATGCGCCAGCGGATCGGAATCGCCGCGGCGCTGCTTCGCGATCCGAAGCTGCTGCTGCTCGACGAGCCGGCCACCGGACTCGATCCGGCCGGGATGCGCGACATGCGGGTGTTGATCCGCCGGCTGGCCGACCAGGGGATGACCGTGTTGCTGTCGAGCCACCTGCTGGCCGAGGTCGAGGAGCTCTGCAACCGCGTGGCGATCGTCCGCACCGGCAAGATCGTCTACGAGGGCGCGATCGCCGATCTCAAGCGTGGCGCCGGCGCGACGTACCGGCTGTCGACGACGAACGACGAGCGGGCACTCGCGGTCTGCCGTGCCCAGCCCGGCATCGGCGACGTGCGGACCGCACACGGGAAGATCAGCTTCACCGCGGACGACGCGGCGGTGGCGGATCTGTCGCAGGCGCTCGTCGAGGCGGGTGCGCTGATCCATGCACTGGCGCCCGAGACCGTCACGCTCGAGGATCTCTTCTTCTCGCTGACCGAGGGCGATGGCGTCGTCAACGGGGGCGTGCCGACGGGAGAGCCGGCGCCGGCGGAGGCGTCGCGATGAGCGCCATCGAGGCGGTACCAAGCCGGCGCGTGGCGGCGCGACGCCGCTCGCGGCCAGGTGTCGGGACCGTATATCGCTGGGAGCTGCTGAAGCTCCGCTACCAGAAGCGGACCTACCTCGGGCTCGGCGCGGCGGCGCTCGTGCCGATCCTGTTCGTCATCGCTATCCACTTCCGCCACCACCGCGACAACGGCGGGGACTTCGCGTTCGCGTCGTATCTGACCAAGAGCGGCCTGGTCGTCCCGCTGGTGATCCTCCTGTTCGGCGCGGTCTGGATGTTCCCGTTGATCACCGCGCTCGTGGCCGGCGACATCTTCGCGTCCGAAGACCACAACGGCACGCTCAAGACGGTGCTGACTCGCTCGCTCGAGCGGTGGCAGATCTTCGCCGGCAAGGGCCTCGCGGCGGCCACCTACGCGGTGACCGCGATCTTCATCTCGGGCACGGTCGCGGTGGTCGCCGGCAGCATCGAATCCGGTTTCAACTCGGTGCAGACGCTGTCGGGGTCGATCGTCTCCGCCCCCAAGGGCCTCGAGCTGGTGTACCTCAGCCTGCTCGTCTACCTGATCCCAATCGGGACGGTCGTGTGCATCGGCCTCCTGCTGTCGACGATCACGCGCAACAGCGCGGCCGCGGTCGTGGGGACGCTGATGGTCTCGCTGCTGTTCCAGCTGATCGGGATCCTGCCCGGCCTCGGCGCGCTCCAGCCCTACCTGTTGAGCACGCAGTTCAACGCGTGGCAGGGGCTGCTCCGCCAGCCGATCGATTGGGCGCCGATCGTCCGCGCCGCGTGGGTGTGCGCGATGTATGCCGTGCCGGCGCTCGGCACGGCGTTCCTCGTGTTCCTGCGCCGCGACGTCGCTGGTGGCTGATCGCGACCGCGTCCTCGTCGTCGACGACGATCCGCCGCTCCGGCGGATGCTCGCGCGGACGCTGTCCGCCGAGGGGTACGACGTGACCGTCGCCGCCGATGGCGGGGCGGCGCTGCTCGAGGCCGAGCGGGCCGCGCCCGACGTGATCGTGCTCGACGTGGCCATGCCCGCGCTCGACGGACTGGCGGTGTGCCGGCGGCTACGGAGCAAGGGGCTCCCGACCCCGATTCTGATGCTGACTGCGCGCGACGCCGTGCCCGACCGGGTCGCGGGGCTCGACGCTGGCGCGGACGACTATCTGGTCAAGCCGTTCGCGATCCAGGAGTTGGTCGCGCGGCTCCGGGCGCTGACGCGTCGAGGCAGCGATGTTCATGCCGGGGGGTTGCGGTCCTACGGCGACCTGACGCTCGACGTCGCCGGCCGGCGGGCGACGCGCGCCGGGCGGCCGATCGACCTCACGGCGCGCGAGGTGGACCTGCTCGAGCTGCTCCTGCGCGAGCCCGGTCGGGTGGTCACGCGCGAGCGCGCGCTCGAGGAGATCTGGGACGACGGCGCCGAGGCGAACGTCGTCGACCGCTATGTCACGCGGCTGCGGCGCAAGCTCGGGGCCCCGCCGCTGATCAAGACCGTCCGGGGGAGCGGCTTCACGCTCCGGGCGTGATCCTGTCCTCAGGCGACCTCGACGACGAGCAGGGCCTCGACCTGCTCCGCGGTCACCGGCGGTCCGATCAGATTGCCCTGGGCGGCGTCACATCGGAGTTCGCGGAGCTGCTCGAGCTGCGCCGCCGTCTCGACCCCGTCGGCGACCACGCCAAGTCCGAGCGCGTGTCCGAGCTCGATCAGCGCGAGCACGATCGACGCCGCCTCGTCGGAGTCGCCGAGTTCGCGGATGAAGCTCGGGTGGATCTTGAGCGCGTCGATCGGCAGCTTCGTCAGGTGGGAAAGCGACGACCCGCCCTGCCCGAAGTCGCCGAGCGCGATGTTCACACCGGTCGCCTTGAGCGCTCCGAACGCGGCGATCGCCGCGTCGGGGTCCTCGCTAACCGCGGACTCGGGTATCTCGAGAGAGATCGCGGACGGTTCGATCCGGTGCGCCCGGATCACCTCGGTCACCGCCGCCGCGAGGTTGGCGTCGCGCGCCTGGCGCGCCGAGATGCCAAGCGACAGCCGCGTGCCGGGCATGGAGGCGCGCCAGCTGGCGAGCTGGGCAACGGCATGCTCGAGCGCGAAGCGCCCGATCGGAACGGCCATGCCCGTGTCCTCGGCCAGCGGCATGAACTCCTCGGGCGCGAGCCGACCGCGGCGGGGATGCTGCCAGTGGACCTGGGCGTCGACCCACGGCACGTGTCCGAACTCGCCGAGCGGGATCCGCCGCTGGTAATGCAGGCGAAGCTGGCCGCGGTCGACCGCCTGCCGAATCGCGGCCTCGAGCTCGATCCTGGCGATCCCCCGAAGCCGCGACTCCTCATCGAACAGTTCGAAGCGCGAACGCCCGCGCTCCTTGGCCCGGTACATCGCCGCGTCCGCCTCGCGGATGATCGTCTCGGGGGCGACCGTCGGGTCGGCGACCATCGCGATCCCGACGCTGACCGTGACCGCCAGCTCGATCCCATCGATATCGATCGAGAGGCTCGCCGCCTTGCAGATGCGGTCGGCGATCAGCACCACCTCGCGCTCGGAGGTGAGGTCCTCGAACAGGAACGTGAACTCATCCCCGCCGAACCGAGCCACCGTGTCCATCGGGCGGAGCAGCGCGCTCAGGCGCTGACCGAGCGTCGCCAGCAGCCGATCGCCGACGGCGTGGCCGCGGGTGTCGTTGATCTCCTTGAAGTTGTCGAAGTCGAGGAACATCACGGCGAGCTGGGTATGCGAGCGGCGGGCTCGCTCGAGCGCGACGCCGAGCCGGTCGAGAAACAGCACGCGGTTGGGCAGGTCCGTGAGCTGGTCGTAGAGCGCCTGGCGGGCGAGCTCCGCCTCCGAGCGCTTGCGCTCGATCGCATGGATGAGCGCGCGGCGCAGCGTCCCGGGCTGAAGCTCGGACTTGACGAGGCAGTCCTGGGCGCCCGCCTTGACGGCCGCGAGCGCCAGCTCGTTGTCATCGCCGGCGGACAGCAGCACGATCGGGGCCTCGGGCGCGGACAGCCGCACGTACTCGAGCAGGTGCATCGCGTCGTCGTGCGCCGCGGGATCGACATCGAGCAGCACGCAGCAGGAGGGATGATCGATGAGCGCCTGCGCGGCCGCGGCATCCCACTCGGCGTGCACCAGCACCTGCACCCGCCGCCAGGACGCCTGCAGCAGTTCGTCGATCAGTCGCGCTGTGCGGAAATCTCCGGACAGCAACAGCACCCGCGCCGGGCCTGCGGGGACGGCTAGCAAAAAACCCCCTTCACGAGCAACAGCTCTACATCCGTGATCAAACCTGCTCATCTTAATTATGGGTCCACACCCACAAAACTTGTGAATCAGCCTAAAAATCGCTCATGCGGATGAGCCTGTGGCGGCCCCAGACGCTGCGGTTCCGGCTCGTCCTGGCGGCGGCCGGATCGATCCTGGTCGCGCTCGTGCTGTTCGGCGTGGCCACGGTGCTGCTCGTCGGTCACGAGCTCCGCGGCTCGCTCGACACCGCGCTGCGCCAGCGTGCGCAAGAGGTGGCCGAGCTCGCGATATCCGCGCCCGCGGTGCTGAGCACTCCCGGGGCGCTCGAGACCCCGGTGTCGGGGCGCCAGATCGCTGTCGAGGTGCTGGACTCCCACGGCCGGATCCTCGCGCGATCGCTGACGCTGGGCGCGGGAGTGCTGCCGGTGGACAGCCTCGCACGCGCCGCCATCGCGTCCGGCGCCACCGGATTCGAGAACGTCAACTTCGGCGGCCGGCCGTTCCGGCTGTTCGCGGCGCCGATCGCGCTCAGCGGTCCCGCCGGCGGCGGCGCCGTGCTGGTTGCCTCCGACACGTCAGACATCTCCCATACGACCGCCCACCTCGGGGTTCTGGTGGTGATTGCCGGCGCCGGCGCCGCGTTGCTGGCGGCGCTGCTCGCGGCGGCGTTGACCCGGCGGGGCCTGCGCCCGCTGAGCCGGCTCGCCGCGGACGCCGGCGAGATCGAGCGCACGGCGGATCCGGCACACCGGCTGCCCGAGCGCGACGTCGCGGATGAGATCTCGCAGCTGACTGGCGTGCTCAACCGTATGCTCGCCTCGCTCGAGGCGGCGCGCGCCGGCGAGCGGCGGTTCCTCGCTGACGCGTCGCACGAGCTGCGGACGCCCGTGACCACCTTGCTCGGCAACGTCGAGTTCGCGGCCCGCCACGGTGCCGACCCCGAGGTGCTCGACGAGCTGCAGCGCGATGCCCGGAGACTGGCTCGTCTCGTCGACGACCTGCTGGCGCTCGAGCGAGCCGACGCAGGTGTGTCGGAGGCCGGGTCGGTCGACCTGGCGGATGTGGTGCGAGGGGTCGTGGTCGCGCATGCCGGCGAGGAGGGGGCCCGGGTCGGGGCCGTCGGCGCCGATCACGTGCTGGTTCGGGGCGACGGGCGCGCGCTGGTGCGGGCGGTCGAGAACCTGGTGGAGAACGCGTTGGTGCACGGGCCGCAGGGCGGTCGCGTCACGATCTCGGTGGCGCGGGACGACGGCCGCGCGCTTGTCACCGTGCAGGACGAGGGCCCGGGGCCGGACCCGGCCGACCGCGACCGGCTGTTCGAGCGGTTCTGGCGCGGCGCCGGCGCGTCGACCCGGCCGGGGTCGGGGCTCGGGCTGTCGATCGTCTCGGCGATCGTTGACCGCCACGGCGGGCGGATCGTCGTCGACGGCTCGGCGTTCACGCTCGAATTGCCCGCCGTCGAGGAGGACTGATTAGCGTGCTCGGTTCGTATTCTCATTTTCGTCTTACTGAGCGCTGATTCCCTGTGGCAACAGTCGAGTCATGATTGGCGACGAACATCGGATGACCAGCAGAGAAGACAAGTCCCGCGCCGCGCTCGCCCGCGACGCCGCGATCGCTCGCATCGGCCGCACGCGCCGATGGGTGATCGCCGCGACGGCCGCGCTCACGGCCGGTTTCGCCGCGCTCGTCTCGGCGGTGGCGCCGGGACGATCCCTGGCGTCGAAGCCGACGGTAGGGACGACAAAAACCACGGCCAGCACCGGGTCTTCGACGGCTAGCAGGGGGTCTGCGACGGCCAGCACCGGGTCCTCGTCATCTGCGATTCCCCAGTTCCCCCCGGCCGCGAATCCGAGCTCCCTGGGGTTGCAGGCGCCAAACCAAACGCCGCAGTCGGTCCCGAGCCCGCCGTCCACCCCGGCGCCGCAGCCCTCGCCGGCGCCTCAGTCCTCACCGGCGCCACAGCCGTCGACGGCGGCGCAGGCCCCGTCGGGTGGTGGCTCTGGCGGTGGCGGCGTCGTGTCGGGGGGCTCGTGAGCGAGTGGAATGGGCCAGTCCGAGGAATGCGCGACGCTACAAGCGTTCGGAAGCTCCGCGCTAGTCGCGGTCACTGAGGCCACAGCACTCGATACGGCCCGGAAGGTCGTCGAGCGGATCGTCGCCGAGTTCGATCTGGCGTGCTCGCGATTCCGCGACGACTCCGAACTGTCGGCCGTCAACTCCGCTGCCGGCGCGCCCGTGCAGGTCGGCCCGGTGCTGCTCGAGGCCGTGAACGCCGCGCTCCGCGCCGCGCGCCTGACCGATGGCGATGTCGACCCGACCGTCGGGCAGGCGCTGATCTCGCTCGGCTACGACCGCGACTTCGCGTTGCTGGGAAGCGGCGATGATGGTGGCGGCGATCGTGGCGGCGGGTCGTTGCGGGTGGTCGGGTCGGTCCCCGGGTGGCGGACGGTGACCGTCGATCCCAAGCGGAGCACGGTTCGCGTCGCTCCCGGAGTTCGGCTCGACCTCGGCGCGACCGCCAAGGCCCTGGCCGCGGACCGCGCGGCGGCGGCGGCGAGCGCGGCGGCGGGTTGTGGCGTGCTGGTGTCGTTCGGCGGTGACCTCGCGACCGCCGGCTGCGCTCCGGCGGACGGCTGGCGGATCAGGGTGACGGACGATCATCGCTCGGGGTTCGACGCGCCAGGGCAGTGGATCTCCGTCAGCTCCGGCGGTCTGGCCACCTCGAGCACCGCGGTCCGGCGCTGGCGAACGGTCTCCGGGACCGTGCATCACCTGGTCGACCCGCTCACCGGCCGGCCCGCCGACAGCCTCTGGCGGACGGTGAGCGTCTGTGCCGGCGACTGCCTGGACGCGAACATCGCGAGCACGGCCTCGATCATCCGGGGCGAGAAGGCGCCGGCATGGCTCGAGGAACGGCGGTTGCCGAGCCGGTTGGTCGGCACGGACGGGGTGGCCGTGCATATCGCTGGCTGGCCATCCGAAGGGGACGATCTTTGAGCCTCTCCGTCGGCGCCGCGCTCGGACCGAGCGCGTACTGGTATCTGGCGCGCGGCACGGGCGCCGTCGCACTCGTCCTGCTGACCGCGAGCGTGGTGATCGGGATTCTCGGCTCCGTGCGGTTCTCGGCTGTGCGATGGCCGCGGTTCGCGATCGAATCCGTCCACCGAGACGTGTCGCTGCTCGTGCTCGTCGTGCTCGTGATCCACATCGTCACGAGCGTCCTCGACGGGTTCGCGCCGATCACGCTGCTAGACGGGGTGATCCCGTTTGTTGCGGGGTATCGCCCGCTGTGGATGGGGCTCGGCACGTTGGCGTTCGATCTCCTTGTGGCGATCGCCATCACCAGCGTCTTCCGCCGGCGTCTCGGGTACCGCGTGTGGCGCGCCGTCCACTGGTTCGCGTACGCGAGCTGGCCGGTTGCGGTGCTGCACGGTCTCGGCACCGGCAGCGACGTCAAGCAGTGGTGGATGCTGGCGCTGACAGTGGTCTGCATCGTGGCCGTGCTGGGCGCGGTGTGGACGCGGATCGCACACGTTTCGTCCGATCACGCCGGGCTGCGCGCGCCGGCGACAGCGCTCGCCGTGATCACGCCGATCGGGCTGATGATCTTCACGGTCGCTGGGCCGCTTCAGCACGGGTGGGCGAAGAAGGCCGGCACCCCGGCGTCGCTGCTCGGCTCGGCCCCGCACCGTTCTCCAGGTTCGGTGGCGGGCTCGGGTTCGTCCTCCGCGAGCGCTTCGAGGCTGAGCCGGGCGTTCACGGCCAGCCTCGGCGGCAACCTGAGCCAGGCCCCTGCGCCTGGCGGGGCGGTCGTCGACCTCTCGCTCCGGGTCAGTGGCCAGATTCGGGGTCGGCTGCGAGTCAGGATCGCCGGGCAGCCCATCGGCAACGGGCTGTCGATGACCGGAAGCCAGGTCGACCTCGCGGTGGCGGGCGTGCCGTCCGTCCTACAGGGCACGATCAACTCACTCCGCGGCACGGCCTTCAGCGCCCGCGTGACCGACACCCTGGGCACGACCGTCGAGCTGCGGGCCAACCTTCAGATAAACGATCAGACGAACACCGTCACCGGCACGCTCTCGGGGGCGCCGGCGTGAGCTCCACGAACGGCGGACACCACGGACTGCCGCGACTGCTCGCCGGACTCGAGGCGGGGGCCGCGATGTCGCTGGCGACGCACACGCGCACGCACGGCCCGCTGCCGGATGTGCCCTCGCACCAGCTCATCGAGGAAGTGGAGCGGAGCGGGCTGCGCGGCCGGGGCGGAGCTGATTTCCCGACCGCGCGCAAGCTCCGGGCCGTGGCCGAGCGCCGGCGCGTCGGACCGGTGATCGTCAACGGCTCCGAGACCGAGCCCGCGAGCGCCAAGGACCGCCTCCTGCTCGCGAGGCTTCCACACCTGGCGCTCGACGGCGCCGTGCTCGCGGCGCGCGCGGTCGGCTCACGGCAGGTGATCGTCAAGGTCGGCTCGAACGCGGTCGACGCGGCACGCGCGGTCCAGGCTGCGAGCGTCGCGCGCGAGCGTGACGGCGTCTCGATCGAGGTCGTCGCCGGGCCCGAGGGGTATGTCGCCGGCGAGGAGAGCGCCGTCGTCCACTACCTCAACGGCGGCCCGGAGCTGCCGACGTTCGTCCCGCCACGACCGTTCGAGCGCGGCTACCGCGGGCGTCCGACCCTGATCCAGAATCCCGAGACGCTCGCGCAGCTCGCGCTCGTCGCGCGCTTCGGCTCGAGCTGGTACCGAGAGCTCGGCACGGTCGCCGATCCCGGGTCGGCGCTGGTCACGATCACGGGCGCGGTCAGGGCACCGGGCGTCTACGAGCTGGCATTCGGGACCGAGCTCAGCCAGCTTCTGGAGGCGGCGGGCGGTCCCTCCGAGCCGCTGCAGGCGCTGCTCGTGGGCGGCTATTTCGGCACCTGGATGGAGGCATCGCAGGCGGCCTCGCTGCGGCTCGCGCGCGAGGACCTGCGTTCTGTCGGGTGCTCACTCGGGTCGGGCGTCCTGATCGCGCTCGGCGAGAGCGCGTGCGGCCTGCACGAGAGCGCCCGGGTGATCTCGTACCTGGCCGACCAGTCCGCCGGTCAATGCGGCCCGTGCGTGTTCGGGCTCCGATCGATAGCCGATTCCGTCGCCGCGCTCGCGAGCGGCGTCGCCCACCCGCGCGAGCGAGATCGGCTGCTCCGCTGGACCGCCGAGGTCCGTGGGCGTGGCGCCTGCCATCACCCCGACGGCGCCGTGCGCTTCGTCGAGAGCGCGCTTTCGGTATTCGGGCAGGACATCGAGTGGCACCGGACCGGGCGCTGCCACGCCGCGCCGGCAGGGCTGCCGCTCGGCGGGCCGACGGTCGCCGGGGGTCGGCTCCGATGAGCGCGATGTTGCGCGTCAGTCCGACAACCTGCGAGGGTCGGCTCCGATGACCGCGCGGTTGCGCGTCAATCCGACCACCTGCGAGGGTCGGCTCCGATGAGCGCGCGGTTGCGCGTCAATCCGATCACCTGCGAGGCGCACGGGCTGTGTGCGGAGCTCCTGCCAGAGCTCATCCGCCTCGACGACTGGGGTTACCCGATCATCGACGAGTCGGAGGTGCCGCCCGACCTGATCGGGCTCGCGCGGCGGGCAGTTGACGCCTGCCCGACGCTGGCGCTGCTGCTCGACGAGGACTGATCGCCGGTTCCACGCGCGTTTTCAGTCGGCGTTCGCTGCGCCCGGAGGCCTCGCGGCCGGCGCGGACACGGGCCCTCAAGCACGAGAAACGCAACACTCGACCACGCCCTGGTCTCGAATGTCGACTTGTTCCGGCTATGCGCGAGTTTCGGGGCACGCGGGTGGATCCGCGCGTCGAGTGTTGACTTCTTCGGGGTGGCCAGTCGGCGACCAGACTTTTTCCGCCGGCGATCCGATCCGTCCGCCGGCGACCGGACCCCGCCCCACGGGCGACCGGACCCCGTCTTACGGGCGACGGGACCCCCGCCCGACGGGCGACCAAACTCGCTCCACCGGCGAGGAATGGGTCAAAAGGCCACTCAGAGATGGCGCCGGCGGCGAGTGTTGGGTTCGGGACACATGTGGGTCATTTCGGCGATCTCGCCGGCGGAGGCGTGCCGAGTGCGGGGTTTTGACCCATGCACCGGGCGTAGCGCGGCTACGACTAGGCCGGTGGGGCGAGTCGATCCGACTCCAGGGCTGACCCGTCGTCATCGCCACCCGCGAGCTCGAGCTGCCACCAGCCGACGTCCCACCACTTCCCCTGCTTGAAGCCGATCCGCCGGTAAACGCCCACCGGCTCGAACCCACACGCCTCGTGCAGCCCGACGCTGGCGTCGTTCGGCAGCGCGATGCCGGCGAGCGCCAGCCGGTAGCGCCGCTCGGCGAGCCGTCCGAACAGCGCCTCGTAGAGAGCGCGCCCCGCGCCACGCCGGTGGTGTCGCGGGTCGACGTACACGCTGACCTCGGTCGCCCACCGGTAGGCCACGCGCTCCCGGTGCGGGCAACCGTAGGCGTACCCGAGGATCTCGCCGTCGTCCTCGGCCACCAGCCAGCCGTGCGTCTCCGTCAACCGCTCGACGCGCGCCGCCATCTCGGCCGCGGTGGGCGCCACGTCCTCGAACGAGATGACCGTGTCGGTGACGAACGGCGCGTAGATCGCCGCGATCGCCTCCGCGTCGCGGGCGCTATTCGCATCGCGGATGTCCATGGGGTTCAGGAGCCCTGCTGCCAGGCGCCGATCTCGTTTCCGGCGGGGTCGCGAAACGTCGCCACCGTCAGGTTCCCCTCCGGATATGGCTCGGTGGCGATTTCGCCGCCGTGCGCCACCGCGCGGTCGAGCGTCTCCCGGACGCTGTCCACGTACACGTAAGGGCGTACGCCCGCATCGCCGGCGACCGGCAGGTCGGGCATGAAATGGCCGATGACGTGGCCGCTGCCGTCCTGGAAGCTCGGGTTCGCGCGGTCGGTGTCGACGGTCCAGCCGAATACGCTTTCGTAAAAGGCCGCCGCCCGCTTGGGGTCGGGGGCGGGGATCCGCAGATACGACAGCCCTCCGGGCCTGAACACCGTGGGCTCCTCCGGCACGCGTCCGATTATCCCAGCGGCCCCGAGCGATCGCTCGTATGTAGTCTCGGCCGGGGTACCACTGGCCGAGCAGGAGGAATAAGACCTTGAATCTGACCGACGAGCAACGAGCGTTCGTCGAGGCGATCCGCGACTTTGCCCGGCGGGAGTGCGGGACACGCGAGCAGCGCGACGCGCTCACCGACAACGGGCGCGAGCCCCACAACCCCGAGATCTACGCCAAGATCGCCGAGCTGGGGTGGCTCGGCGCCGCGATCCCGGAAGAGTACGGGGGCGCCGGCGGCGGTTCGGTCGACCTTTGCCTGCTGTGCGAGGAGTTCGCGCGCGGTGAGATCCCGATGGGCTTCTTCCCGGTGACGATGATGTCCGCGCGGCCGGTCGAGCTGTTCGGAAGCGAGGCGCTGAGGGAGGAGATCCTGCCCCGGATCGTCGCCGGCACGGTGTACGCGATCGCGATGTCCGAGCCTGAGGCCGGCTCGGACGTCGGCAACGTGTCCTGCAGAGCGGAGCGTTCGAACGGCGGCTACCTGATCAACGGACAGAAGACGTGGATCACCGGCGCCCACGCCGCCGACCACATCCTGCTCGTGTGCCGCACGTCGCGCACCGGCAACAAGCACGAGGGGCTGACGATGATCTCGGTCCCGCGGGAACTCGAGGGGTTGGAGATTCGGCCGATCGAGACGATGGGTAGCCGCGAGGTCAACGACATGTTCTTCACCGACAGCTTTGTGCCCGCGGAGCGGGTGGTCGGTGAGGTCGATCGGGCGTGGATGCAGCTGATGGCCGGTCTCAACAACGAGCGCCTGATCATCGCCGCGCAGTCCCTCGGGATGGCGGAGCGCGCGTTCGAGGACGTGCTCGCCTACGTCAAGGAGCGCAAGCAGTTCGGCAAGACGATCGGCAGCTTCCAGACGATCGCGCATCGCCTCGCCGACCTCGCCACCGAGATCGAGGCCACGCGGCAGCTCGTCTACGGCGTGGCGGAGACCGTGCAGGCCAACCCGGACAAGATGCTGCCCCGCGAGGCTTCGATGGCCAAGCTCATGGCGACCGAGACCGCCAAGCGCACGGCGCTCGAGGGCATGCAGATGATGGGCGGCTACGGGTACGCCACCGAGTACGACATGGAGCGGCACGTCCGCCACGCGCTGGTGACGACCATCTACGGCGGCACGAGCGAGATCCAGCGCGAGATCATCTCCCGCTCGCTCGGCTTGTAAGGGACCGCGCTTCGCGCGCGGTCTCCTCGTCCAGCCCGAACCTCTAAACCTCAAGGACCGGTGTCCCGAGACGATCACCGCGACTGAAGACGTCCGCGTCGGCTTTCACGGAGGGGGATCGGGCAATGCATTGGAGCATCTGAAAACTGGATCGCGCCACTCGGTAAGCGTTTCGCTAATCGAAACGGGAGCGGTAGGATCGCGCCGTCGGCGAGCTCGGGGGAATTGGTGCCTCGTAAGTCCGTTCAACTCTTCCGCTTTGCGGCCGTCGGCTTGCTGACGGTAACGGTGGCCGGCGCCGCACTGAGCTCACGCACGGCCGACTGGCGGCCGTTGTGGCTGTTCTTCACGCTCGCCTTTCTGGGGATTCTCGGCGACCGAGTGCATGCCTACTCGGGCCGCATGCGGCTGTCGGCGGGGTTGACGATCGTCGCGCTCGCGATGGCGCTACTCGGCCCCGCGCCGGCGGTCCTCATCTGCTTCGTCTCGCGCATCTCTCAGGCGATACAGACCGACGGGCTCCGCCTCCGTGGACGACGGCTGGCGCTCGTGTGGAACCTCGGCATGTACATCGACGTGCTCCTCGGCAGTCTCGCGATCAGGGCCGCCGTCGAGGCGGGGGTGACCCGGGGAAGCGCCGCGTTCGCGCTTGTCATCGCGGTGGTGGTGAGTGCTGCGAACATGCTCAACTTCCTGCTCGCCGCGACCTGGATTCGCGTCCATGACGGCACCCCGATGAGGGTGCAGCTGCGCGAGAGCTTCCTGCCGGCGCTGCCGTGGATTACTGCCCCGAATCTCCTCGCCGGCGCCCTGGCCACGCTTTACGTGCGCTCCGGCGCGGTTTCACTCATCCTCGTGCTGGCGCTCCTCGGTGCGTTCTACGTGCTGATGATGGAGCTGCTGAACTCGCAGCAGCGCCGGGAGGAACTGGAGAAGCGCACGCTTCAGCTCGCGTCGCTTCAGCTGGGCGTGTTCGTGACGATGGTCCGGACCCTGTCACTCCGCGATCGGTACACGGCGCGGCACTCGGCTGCGGTCGCGCGGTACGCGTACGCGGTGGCGAAAGCCGCCGGCTGCTCGGAGGACGAGCTTCGAATCGTGCACACCGCGGGTCTGCTCCACGACATCGGCAAGTTCGCGTTCCCCGACCGCATCCTCATGGCCGACCGGCCGCTCAGCGACGCCGATCTCGAGATCGTCCACCAGCACCCGATCAACGGCGCCAACCTGGTACGACGGATCGAGGGCTACGAGAAGATCGCGGCGGTCATCCTGGCCCATCACGAACGAGTCGACGGGACCGGTTATCCATACCGACTGCGTGAACAGGAGATCCCAGCCCTTGCGCGGATCATCTCTGTTGCCGATACGTACGACGTGCTCACTGCGCGCGATACATATCGCCCGCCGATCTCAAGCTCGGAGGCGATCGCCGAGCTGCGCAACGTAGCCGGTCGCCAGCTCGACGGGCGGTTTGTCGAGCTGTTCATCGAGATCCTCGAACACGAGGGCATCGGCTTCACCCACACCGAGGACGCGGACTTCGAAAAGGAGCTCGCGATCGAGGAGCGCATTCGCGAGCTGGCCCGGCCTCAGGTCGCGGTCTGAGGTCGACGATCCATGGCCGGGATCCGGAAGACCTGGCGGATCGCGGAGTTTCGCGCGCTGCTGGTCTCGTATGTGATCAATCGGGCGGGGGACGTGGTCGGAGCGCTGGCACTTGCCGTCATCGTCCTCGGGGTCACGCGATCGGCGATCGCGACCGCCGCTCTGTTCCTGGCGACGCAGTTCGTCCCCGGTCTCGTCGGTCCGTTCCTGGTCGCCCGCATCGGCGCGATCCCGCCGGGCCGGATCCTGCCCGTGTGCTACCTCGTCGAAGCCTGTCTGTTCCTCGTGTTGGCCGCGGTTGCGCGGCACACGACGGCGGGACTGATCATCGCCCTGGCATTTGCCGACGGAACGCTCGCGTTCGCCGCGCGCTCCGTGACCCGGGCAACGACCGCCTCGACGCTGATCCCGCACGATCTGATGCCCGAGGGCAAGGCCGCCTTCAACCTGGCGCTCGCCGCCGCCACGGTCGCCGGGCCCGTAGTGGGCGGCGCCGTGCTCGCCCTTCTCGGTCCCACCACGGCGCTGGCCGCCGACGGCGTGTCGTTCCTCGTCGCGGCGCTGCTGATCATCTGCACGCCCGGGCTGCGCGCCCCGGCCGCGAAGAGCGCGGACCCGGTCGGCACGGCCCGCCGGCGTCACCTGCGCGCGACCTTCGGCTACGTCGCCGGCAACGCCCCGCTCCGCGTGCTGGTGTTCGGAGAAGGGATCGCGTTCATCTTCTTCTACCTCGTCGTGCCGGTGACGGTGATCTACGCGACGCGTTCACTCCACGCGGGTCCCGCGGGGTACGCGGCGATCCTCGCCAGTTGGGGCGCCGGCGCGGTAATCGGCTCGACCGTGCACGTCCGCCTCGCGCGGCGGGTCGGCCACGCCGGCATTCTGATCTCAACCGCCGCCGTCGCCGTAGGCTACCTGGGGACCGGGCTGGCGCCCACTCTGCTCATGGCCTGTGGCTGCAGCGTGCTCGGCGGAGTGGGCAACGGGACCCAGTGGGCTTCGGTCGAGACTGCCGTACACCAACTCGTCGAGGAGCATTTCCGCCTCCGGGTCTCGGCGATGCTCGAGTCGATGGCTTCCCTGGCACCGGGGGTCGGGATCGTCCTCGGGGGCGCGCTGACCGCGCTGTTCTCGCCGCGCGCCGCATATCTCGCCGCCGGGGGCGGGCTCGTCGCGCTGATCGCGGTGGCCGCGCTCAGCCGCACCCTTGGCATGGGTCTGCGGCGCGAGGCCGCGCCGGGCCTCGGCAGCGCTTAGCCCGGTTCGACGCGATCTGGCGGGCGGTTTCGATGAACGGCGGGAGAGCGGACGACAGACCGCCCGGTCGCCACACGAGAGACACGACCGCGGGATCGGCGTCGACGACGGGCACGTAGGTGACGTCACGGCGTGGGTAGTGACGGGCAACGGTCAACGGGACCAGGCAGACCGCGCGTCCGGCGGCGACCAGGGTAAGGATCTCGGCCACGCCCGTGGCCCGCGTCGCGACCCGGCCGCTCAGCTTGTGCCGGCGCTGCTCAGTCAACCATCGCGGCGGCCTTTCGCCGTCCGCCAGATCGATCGGGTTAGTGATGAAAGCCTCGTCGCGAAGGTCGGCAAACGTGAGCGACGGGCGTCTCGAGAGGCGGTGGGTGGCGGGGAGCGCGACCACGCGCGGCTCGGACAGGAGGACCTCCGTCTCGAGCTCGGTCTGGCCAGGCACAAGGCGGGTGAAGGCGACATCGACGTCGCCGTTCACGATCGCGTCGAGGTGCCCGAGCATCAGCTCGCGAACGGTGACCGCGCACGCCGGGTGCCGCTCGCCGAACTCGCGCAGCGTGTCGGGCAGTAGCGCGATCGCCGCCGAGCCATAGAAGCCGACACTCAGGCGCGGCGCTCCGGCCGTGCGCACGGCGTCGGCAGCCCGGCGGGCCTGGGCGAGAAGCTTGCGGCCGTCGCGCAGCAGCACCTCGCCGGCGGGCGGTGAGCTGCACGCGGCGGCTGGTGCGGTCGAGCAGCACGACGCCGAGCTGTTGCTCGAGCCGGCGAATCTGCTGGCTGAGCGAGGGCTGGGCGATGTGCAACCGCTCCGCCGCCCGGCCGAAGTGCAGCTCCTCAGCGACGGCAACGAAGTACTCGACGAGGCGAAGGTCGAGCCGGTCCATAGGCACAGACTATTGATGACGGGTCGACGTATCTTGGACATCGGCGGTCCGCGGACTTCATGCTGACGGGAGCTGATCGAAGCTTCGGAGGTGGATCGATGACATACGGAGACGCGGCGCTGAGCGTCGCGCCCAACGGTGTCGGGTGCGATCGCGCGACGGCTGATCGACGCGGCGCTCGGCGAAGGCGGAGCGAGAGTCGCTGGCGGTGACCGTGGTGGTCGTCGACGAGTCGGGCGTGCTCAAAGGGCTCGTCCGGATGGACGGTGCGCCGCTCGTGAGCGTCGAGACCGCGATCAACAAGGCCTACGCAGCAGCCGCGATCGGAATGCCGCCCGACGACTTCTACGCCGCGATCGAGTCCGACGGCGCTGCGGTCGCCGAGTTCGGGACGCGGCCGGGCCTGGCGTTGATCGCCGGCGGCGTGCCGGTGATCGTCGACGGTCAGGCGGCCGGCGCGATTGCCGTCGCCGGCGCGATGACCGGCGCCGAGGATCGCCGGATCGCCGAGGCGGCGATCGCCGTCGCCTCGTAGCGCTAGAGCAGCTTGGCCAGGCGCACCTCGTGCGCGTGGCCGGGGTCCAGCAGCGCCTCGAGGGCCGAGTCGTAGGAGGGGAACGACAGAACGCCGCCGTCGTGGAGGACCATGAGGAAACGGTCCATACGGCGGAGGAAGGCACGGTCGTGAGACACGGCCACGACAGTGCCCTCGAAGCTGTCGAGCGCCTTCTCGAGCGCCTCCGCGGAGTCGGTGTCCAGGTTGTCGGTGGGCTCATCGAGCAGCAGGAGGTTGTGACCCTCCAGCTCGAGGATCAGCACCTCGAGGCGTGCCTTCTCGCCGCCGCTGAGCACGTCGTACTGGCGGCGAGCGGCATCGGCGAGCCCATAACGCGCGAGCGCGCCCATGGCCGCCTGCATCTCACCGCGTCGGGTCATCACGATGTCCAGGACGGTGCGACCGGAGAAGTCGTCTCGCGACTGCAACTGGGTGAACAACCCGGTCGAGACCCGTGGACCGGTCCGAAGCTCTCCGCCGTCGGCGGTTCGCGAGCCGGCGAGCACGTGTATCAGCGCACTCTTGCCCGATCCGTTGGGACCGATGACACCGACGCGCTCGCCGAAGTGGATCTCCTCCGAGAACGGCGCCACCAGCCCGGTAAGGCCGAGCGAGCGCAGGTCGAGCACCACGCGCGCGGAGTCGCCGCCGCGGATCCGCACCGCGATCGCCTGGTCGGCGACCGGCGCCGGCGGCGGACCGCCGGCGCGGAACCGGCGCCACCGGGTCTCCATCGCGTCGGCGCGCTTGGCCCAGTCGGGCGCGTAGCGAGCGCGCTCCTTGAACGTCTTCATCAGCCGGAACAGCCGCCGCTCTTCCTCGTTCCAGCGCTTGACGGCGTCCCCGAGGCGCCGCTGGCGTTCCTCCCGTGCATGGGGATAGGTGGCATATGAGCCGCCGTGCACCCACGCGCCGTTGCCCTCGAGAGTCACGATCGTCCCGACCGCGCCCGCGAGCACCTCGCGGTCGTGCGAGATCATCATGATCGTCTTCTTGGACGCGTGGATGCGGTGCTCGAGCGCCAGCTTCGCCGGCACATCGAGGAAGTTGTCCGGCTCATCGAGCAACAGGACGTCGGCATCGGAGGCGAACAGCACGTCGAGCACAAGCTGCTTGCGCTCGCCGCCGGACAGCGTCCGGGCCGGGCGGTCGGCAACCTCGGCAAACGACGAACCGATGATGCGCCGGCAGGAGGCATCCCACTGGCCCTCGAGCTCATAGCCGCCGAGTGCGGACCAATCGGCGATCGACTCGCCGAGCCTCATCCCCGCGGACGGATCTCCCGCCTCGAGCTGGGCCTCGAGGGCCAGCATGCTCTCGCCGGCCTGCCGGACCGCGCGCGGCGCCATCGACAGCAGGAGCGCTCGCACCGTCCGGTCGCCGTCGCTCACGCCGACATCCTGCGGCATGAAGCCGAGCAGCCCACCGACGGCGTACTCGCCCTCGTCGGGCGGCAGTTCGCCGACGAGGATCTTCAGGAGCGTGCTCTTGCCGACCCCGTTCGTCCCGACCAATCCCACGTGCTGTCCCGGCGAGACGCGGAACGAGACCTCCGAGAACAGGAGGTCACCGCCCGGATGGGCGTACGCCAGATTCGAGACCCCCACATGCGCCACGGCCCCATGTTCGCACCCTCCGGAGGAGGCGGGTCAGGCGATCAGGGAGAGGTCGATTTCGGCGAGACGCGCAGGGTCGTTCATCACGTCTATCTCGACGACCCGTCCGCGCGCGACCGTGAAGGCCATCAGCGCGAACGGACGGTTCTGGCCCTCGGGAAGCACTATCACTCCGGGGGCTCCGTTGACCAGAACCAAACGGGCGTACAGCGACATGTGCGAGAACATGAGCGCCCGTCCGGCGACTTCGCGCGCGCCACGGATGACGGCCGATGCGGCCGGGCGTGCCGTGCCATCGTCCTCGCGCAGCACGATGTCCGGATCGAGCACCTCCAGCAGCGCAGCGAAGTTGCCGTCCCGGCTGGCGGCGGCGAACGCGTTGACGTCGCTCCACTGGCGGTCCAAGTCGCCATCGGGAACTCGCGCATCGCTTTGCACCCGGCGCCGAGCGCGACTCGCCAACTGCCGCGCTGCCGCGGGAGACCGGTCCGTGATCGACGCGATCTCGTCGAACGGAACCGCGAACATGTCGTGCAGCACGTAGGCGAGGCGCTCGGCCGGGGGTAGCGTCTCGAGCACCACGAGTAGTGCCAGCCCGACTGAGTCGCCGATCAAGGTCTGCTGCTCGGGGTCGGCCCCATCCAGGGCGCTGACGATCGGGTCGGGTATCCCCGCTTCAAGCGGCTCTTCGCGCTTTGCCTTACGCGCGCGGAGCATGTTCAGCGACACCCGCGCCACGACCGTCGTCAACCAACCAGCCAGGTTCTCGACGCTGCTCGTATCGGCGCGGCTGGCCCGCAGCCACGCTTCCTGGAGCGCGTCGTCGGCCTCGCTGAGCGAGCCGAGCAGTCTGTACGCGACGCCTCGCAGACGCAGTTGCTGCTCCTGGAAACGCTCGGCTAGCCACTGCTCGCTGCCACCGGTCACAGTTCTCCCGTCGGCGCGTGTCACATGAGTATGGACACTCCAGATGCCGCCGATGTGACCAATCGAACACAACCCGCGCTCCGGCAGGGAGCGTGGAGCGTCGACCTGGAGCGCAGCGAGATCGGGTTTTCCGTCAAGGCGATGTGGGGGCTGGCGACCGTTCGCGGCGTGTTCCGCGAGTTTGGTGGCCGTCTCGACGTTCGGCCGAGCGCCGTCGCCGGGCGGCTGACGATCGAGGCCGCCAGCCTCGACACTCGCAACAAGAGGCGCGACAAACATCTGCGCTCGGCCGACTTCTTCGATGTGGAGCGATATCCGCGGATCGTGTTCACGGTGACGGCGGTCTCCGCACGGGACGCCGGCCTGTCGGTCACCGGGGATCTCGCGATCGGCACGGCTCGCGTACCGCTCGAGATCCCGGTGACCGTCGAGCACGTGGCCGGCGAGGCGTTGCGCCTCGAAGGAAACACCTCTGTCTCCCGCGAGGCGGCAGGCCTCGACTGGAACTGGCTCGGGACGATCGGCCCGGACGCCACGCTTCACGCCCGGCTGACGCTTGGGCGCTGACGGCAACGAGTCGGCTGCGGGCGCACGCGGACCGCTGATCTCATATCGTCCCGCTCGTGGCCGAACGAGCCCTGGCCCAGGTGCGGTCCGCGTGACGCGCGTGGCGATCATCGGCGGTGGCATCGGTGGACTCGTGGCGGCGCGCGCGCTGTGCCGTCGCGGGATCGAAGTCGCGGTTTACGAGGCGGCGCCGGAGTTGCGGGAGATCGGCGCCGGCGTCGCCCTCGGTCCGAACGCGATGAAGGTGCTGCGCGCGCTCGACCTCGAGGACGATGTCCGCGCCATCGCCGGGCGTTGGGAGTGGATGGTGACTCGCAACGGGAAGACCGGGCGGATGATCTCGAGGACGAGCCGGGAGCAACAGGCCAGCTTGTTCGGCAACGCGGGCGCGACCGCCCATCGCGCGGACCTGCTCGACGTGCTGTCGCGCTCCGTGCCGAGTGAGATCGTCACGCTCGGAGCGCGCTGCAATGGTGTCGAGCCCGAGGGCGACGTCGCGGTCGCGCGGTTCGAGGACGGGAGCGAGGTCGAGGCCGACGTCATCGTCGGCGCGGACGGGATCCATTCGGCCGTGCGAGGGTCGCTGTTCGGACCGGATGCGCCGCGCTTCACCGGCAAGATCTGTTACCGCAGCGTGGTGCCGGTCGAGGCCGTGCTCGGTGCCCCGCCGGCGAGCGACAACGCCCAGTGGTTGGGGCCTCACGGCACGATCGTGCTGTACCCCGTGCGGCGCGACGAGCTGATCAACGTCGTCTGCCACTACGACGACGAGGGGTACCGGCACGAGTCCTGGGTGACCCGGTGCGAGCAGAGTGAGGTGCTCGAGCGCTACAGCGGCTGGCACGAATCGCTCCTGCGGGTCTTCTCGGCGGGAGAGGTCTGGTACAAGTGGGCGCTCTACGACCGGGACCCGATCTCGCAGTGGACGCGCGCTCGTGTGACCGTGCTCGGCGACTCCGCACACCCGATGTTGCCGTACCTCGGGCAGGGCGCGTGCCAGGCGATCGAGGACGGAGTCGTGCTCGCGGCGGCGCTCGCGGGGCGACCCGACGATCCGGTCGAAGCGCTCGCGGTCTACGAACGGGCGCGTCGTCCCCGAGCGAGCCAGGTCGTGATCGCCTCACGCGAGCGCGGCGTGAGCAACCATCTGGTGTCGCCGGTAGCGGCGCTCCGGCGAGACGTCTCGATCGCCGTGAGGCGGCGCTTTGGCCGCGACCCTGATGGTCGCGGCACCGGATGGATCCCGGAATACGACGCCAGCTCACCCGACGTGCTCGCCGTCTGAGGGGCTGAGAGTCAGCGCGCCGCCGGCTCGGCGGGTTGCGAGCCCGGTCCGAGCGGAAGCTCGATCTCGCCGGGCCGAGCCTGCTTGCCGCAGCGGTCGCAGCGCAGATCCGGGCCGAAACTGCCCCCACAGCCGGCGTGGAGGGTGAGCCGGGGCGGGCCGTTCGGCGCGGGATAGTGGCGGTCGCCCCACTTCATGAGCACGATCAGGGCGGGACCGAGCTCACGCCCCTTGTCGGTCAGGACGTACTTGGGCCGGCCGGGACGATCCGGATCCGGCACGCGCTCGAGCACGTCCTCGTCGCACAGCATCTTCAGCCGGTTGGCGAGCACGTTCGACGCGATCCCGAGGCTCTCCTGGAACTCCTCGAACCGTGTCATGCCGAGAACGGCGTCGCGCAGGATCAGCAGCGTCCACCGCTCTCCGACGATCTCGAGCGACCGCGCGATCGAGCAGACCTGATCCGGATAGTCGCGCTGGAGCATTACCAACACGGTAGCCGACTTGCTTGACAAAAGCTAGCGGTCCGGTTAGCTTCCCTTGCGTGAAGCAAGTCAGCCCTAAGGAGGAGCAATGCAGCGCAAGTCGGTGACCCTGATCTCTCTGTTGTTGGCGGCGTTCGTGATCAACCTCGACACGACGATCGTGAACGTCGCGCTCCCCACGCTGGTGCGCGATCTGCACGCGTCCAACTCGCAGCTCCAATGGGTCGTCGACGCGTTCAATCTGCTGTTCGCGGGATCCGTCCTGGCGATGGGCAGCCTGTCGGACCGGTTCGGGCGCAAGGGGATGCTGCTCGCGGGCCTGTCGGTGTTCGGGCTGGCGAGCCTGGCCGGCGGCCTGACCGGCAGTCCCGGTGAACTGATCGCCGCGCGGGCAGTGATGGGCCTCGGCGCGGCGATGGTGTTCCCCTCGACGCTCTCGCTCCTGACCAACGTCTTCACCGAGCGGCGCGAGCGCGCGCTGGCGATCGGCCTCTGGGGCGCGATAACCGGCGTGGCGATCGCCCTCGGGCCGATCGTCGGCGGGTGGCTGCTCCAGTTGTTCGACTGGCGCAGCATCTTCTTCGCGATGACGCCGGTTGCCGCGATCGCCGGGGTTCTGGTTGCCGGCAACGTCCCGACCTCGCGCGACCCGGGCGTCCGGAGGCTGGACACCCCCGGGTTCGCGCTCTCGACCGCGACCATCTCCCTCCTCGTCTACACGATCATCGAGGCGCCGAGCCACGGTTGGGGGAGCACACGCACGCTGGCCGGCTTCGCGCTCACCGCTGGGCTGGCGACGGCGTTCGTCGCCTGGGAGCGGCGCACTGAGCACCCGATGCTCGACCTGTCCCTGTTCCGCAACCCGCGGTTCACGGCCGCGAGCGCGTCGGTCGCGATCTCGTTCTTCGCGCTGTCCGGGTTCATCTTCCTGGTCACCCAGTACTTCCAGTTCCTCAAGGGCTACGGCCCGCTGTCAACCGGGGTGCGGCTGCTTCCGGTCGCCAGCTCCGTGGCGATCTCGTCGATCATCGGCGCGAGGCTCGCCGTCCGCGTCGGCACGAAGCTGGTCGTCGCGTCCGGGCTGTTCCTGATGGCGGCGTTCTACGCGTGGGTGACGACGGCAACAGCCGCCACCGGTTACGGGACGATCGCAGCGCAGATGGTCGTGCTCGGGACCGGGATGGGCCTGACCAGCGCGCCCGCCACCGAGGCGATCATGGGCGTCGTCCCGAAGACGAAGGCCGGCGTCGGGTCGGCGGTCAACGACGCCACGCGTCTGCTGGGCGGGACTCTGGGCGTCGCGGTGATCGGCAGCGTGTACGCCTCGCTGTACGCCAGCCGCCTCGCGAGCGCTCTTCCCGCCGGGCTGCCGTCCACCGTCGCGCGAACCGCGCACGGATCTGTCGGCGCCGCGCTCACGGTCGCCAACGAACTGGCCCAAGCCGGTCACCCGGCGCTCGCGGCGGCAATCCACAACGCCGCCGGCTCGGCCTTCTTCCAGGGCCTCCACGCCGCCGACTGGGTGGCCGCCGGCGCCGCCGCGGCGGGTGCGTTGGTGGCGCTGGCGTTGCTGCCCGCCCACCCGACGGCCAGCCCCGATGACGCCGCGCCGGAAACACAGGCGCTCGGCTCGCCCGCGACTGCGGGGGCGGGGGACTCGCCCGCCATCGCCGTGGCGCGTACCTGACCCAATACACAAAGCGATAGGAGACCACAACACCATGGCCGAACGAATGGATCAAACCGTCACCGCCGACCCCGGGGTTGGCCGCGCCACCGGGTTCGAGCTCGACCGCCGCGACGCCCCCGGCGCCTCCGGCATCGACTTGGCGCTCGCGCGCAACCGTGCCTTCGCCGACGCGGGCGGACACGAAAGGGCCGTCGTCTTCCCGAACCTGCGCCTGTTCGTGATCACCTGCCTCGACCCGCGCGTGGATCCCGCGCACTTCCTCGGGCTCGGGCTGAGCGACGCGATGGTCGAGCGCAACGTCGGGGGGCGCGTCACCCCGGAGGTGATCAACGACATCGCCTTCATCGGCCAGCTCGCCGAGAACCTCTTGCCGGACGGCCCGCTGTTCGAGGTCGCGGTGATCCACCACACCCAATGCGGGACCGGCGCGCTCGCCGACGACACGTTCCGCCACCGGTATGCCGAGCGGATCGGCGCCGACGAGTCGACCCTCCGCGAGCATGCGGTCCTCGACCCGATGGCGACGGTCGCCCACGACGTCGCGCTGCTGCGGACCGCGCCGGCGATCTCCCCCCGCGTCACCGTCTCGGGGCACGTCTACGACGTGGTCACCGGACTGGTCGAGACGATTCTCGATTAGCGGCCGTCGCCTCGGCCACGAACGCGCGCACGAGCGCCGAGTCGTCGCCGGCGCGGGTGATCGCGACGAGCTCCGACCGCGGCGCGGCGCCGACCGGCCGGTAGGCGACTCCGTGGAGCGCGAGGCGGCTGACCGACGCCGGCACGAGCGACACGCCCGTGCCGGCGGCGACCAGCCCGATGATCGTCAGCATCTCGGGCGCGTACTGGATCACGCGCGGGCCGGCGCCGGTGCCGGCCAGCGCCCCGATCAGCAGGTCGTGGTAACCGGGCGCCTGATCGCGGGGGAACAGCACGAGCGGCTCTGCGGCGAGCCGGCGCAGCGAAACGCGACTCGACGCTGCCAGCGCGTGCCCCGCGGGGAGGGCCGCGACCGTCCGTTCGCGGAGAACGGTCTCGGCCCGCAGGCCGGCTTCGTCCTCGATCGGCGGCCGCACCAGGCCGACGTCGATGACGCCGGCGCCGACCGCGCGCAGCTGATCGACGGTCGAGCGCTCGCGCAGCTCGATCGCCACGCCGGGTCTCAAGGAGCGGAACCGCTCGACCGTTCCCGGGACGATCGACAGGAGCGCCGACCCGACGAACCCGACCCGCAGCCGGCCGGTCTGGCCGGCGTCGATCCGTCGGGCGGTGACGACGGCGCCCTCGAGCTCGCCGAGGATGGCGCGGGCGTCGCGCAGGAACGCCTCCCCGGCTGCGGTCAGCTGCACTCGCCGTCGGGTGCGCACGAGCAGCGCGAACCCGAGCTCGTCCTCGAGCGCGCGAATCTGCTGGCTCAGCGGCGGCTGGGAGATGTGCAGCCGCTCGGCGGCGCGGCGGAAATGCAGCTCCTCGGCGACGGCGACGAAGTAGCGAAGTTGGCGGAGTTCCATGATTCGTTCAACGAATCAATAGAGCTTAATCAGATATTGGACACGATCACAGGGTCGGGCGTAGCGTTGCCTCTTCGAAGACGCGCATATGTCCTTCCTGCTGACGTGTCCCAACTGCGGCGTTCGCGAGGTAACCGACTTCGGTTACGGCGGCGAGATATCGGCACGTCCGAGGTCGCGGCCCACGCTCCGAGAGCTCGGCGAGTACAACTACTTCCGCCGTAACGTCGCCGGCGTACAACGCGAGTGGTGGTTCCACCGCTCCGGTTGCCGCGCGTGGTTCATCGCCGAGCGCGACACGCGGACCAACGAGGTGCTGCTGACCGAGCTGCCCGCCGACTCCGGAAACGGTGGCGCCGCATGAGCCGGGTCCCCAACCAGCCCGGCGAGCTGATCAACCGCGACATCCTGATCCGGTTCACGTTCGACGGCAAGCCGGTCGAGGCGTACGAGGGCGACACGATCGGCTCGGCGCTGTTTGCCTCCGGCCGGCGAACGTTCTCGCGGAGCTTCAAGTACCACCGCCGCCGCGGCCTGCTGTGCTGCGCCGGCCAGTGCCCGAACTGCATCGTCGCCGTCGACGGTGCGCCCGGCACGCGCGCCTGTACCGAGCCGGTGCGCGAGGGGATGAAGGTCGAGCACCTGAACGCTCAGCCCGGGCTCGACCTCGACGTGATGCGCGCCACGGACCTCGTGGGGACGAAGTTCACGCCGCCCGGCTTCTACTACAAGACGTTCATCCGGCCCCGGAAGCTGTGGCCTCTGTACGAGAAGGTCCTGAGGCACGCCGCCGGCCTCGGCGTCCTTCGTAAGGAGCAGCCCGACCGGGAGTGGCGGACCGAGTACCGCCGCCGCCACGCCGACGTACTGGTGATCGGCGGCGGGACCGCCGGGCAGCGGGCAGCTGCCGCCGCCGCCGAGCAGGGTGAGGACGTCGTGCTGGTCGACGAGGGCCCGTTCCCGATCGAGCCGATCCCCGGCGTCGAGATCCTCGCCCGCACGAGCGCGCTCGGCTATTTCGACGGAATCGTCCCGGCGTGGCAGGGCGACACCCTGCACCAGATCCGCGCCCGCCGCCACGTGTTCGCCACCGGCGCGATCGAGCAGCCGCTGGTCTTCGCCGGCAACGACCTCCCGGGCGTCATGCTGTCCGGCGGCGCGGTTCGGCTGACGCAGCTATATGCCGTGCGCCCCGGCACCCGCGCCGTGGTCGCCACGACCTCCGACCGTGGTCTGGCGGCCGCAGCGACGCTGCTAGACGCCGGCGTCGACATCGCCGCGGTCGCCGACCTTCGCGAGAGCCCGAGCGCGGCCGCGCGGCGCCTCAGCGAGCGCGGGATCGAGGTTATGCCCGGCCACACGATCCTCGAAGCGCGCGGCGGCAAGACGGTGGAGTCCGCTGTGCTCGGGCCGATCGGCGTCGCGGGCGCGGCGGTCGAGAGGACGTTCGACTGCGACCTCGTCGTCGTGTCGGGCGGCTTTACGCCGGCGATGTCGTTGGTGCTCCAGGCGGGTGCGCAGACGCGCTACGACCCCGCGCGGGGATTCTTCGTCTTGGACAAGCTGCCGCCCGGCGTGGCCGCCGTGGGCGACGTGGCGGGCGTCGACGAGGGCGAGGCGGACGCCGACGGCGTCCCGGTAGCGATCCCGCCCGCCGTTTCCGGCGCCGGCCGGGGCAAGTGCTTCGCGTGCCTGTGCGAGGACGTCACCGCAAAGGACATCAGGCTGAGCGTCGAGGAGGGCTACGACTCGATCGAGCTGTCAAAGCGCTACACGACGGTGACGATGGGACCGTGCCAGGGCCGCATGTGCCAGCTCCCAGCGATCCGGCTGATGGCGCAGGAGACCGGCCAGCTCCTCGAGCAGGTCGGCACTACGACCGCTCGGCCGCCATGGGTGTCGGTGCCGATGGGCGTGCTCGCCGGGCGGCCGTTCGAGCCGGCCAAGCGCTCGTCGATCCACGGGCGCCATCGGGAACTGGGCGCGACCGTCAAGTGGGCGGGGGACTGGCGTCGCGCGTACGACTACGGCGATCCTCAGGGCGAGGCGCTCGCGGTGCACGAGGCCGCTGGGCTGATCGACGTCTCGACGCTCGGCAAGCTCCTGGTCCGCGGCCCGGAGGCAGGTGAATTCCTCGACCGCCTGTACCCCAACCGCTTCAGCGACCTGAAACCGGGACGGATCCGTTACGGCGTGATCAGCTCCGACGCCGGACGGATCGTCGATGACGGGACGATCTGCCGGATCGACGACGACACCTTCTACGTGACCACGACGTCGAGCGGCGCCGGCGCGGTCGAGGAGTGGTTCTCGTGGTGGCTCGCGGACTGGCGCATGCGCGTCCAGCTGACCGACCTCACCCAGGGTTTGAGCGCCGTCAACCTCGCGGGGCCGCGCGCCCGGCAGATCCTGAGCGAGTTGACCGACATCGACTGCTCGCCCGAGGCGTTCAAGTACCTCGACGGCAAGCAGGCCAAGGTCGCCGGCGTCGAGTGCCTGATCCTGCGGATCGGGTTCGTCGGCGAGGTCGGCTACGAGATCCACTTCCCCGCCGCGCACGGCGAGTACGTGTGGGACGCGCTGATGGAGGCGGGTCGCGACCAGGGCATCCGCCCGTTCGGGCTCGAGCCGCAGCGCATCCTGCGCCTGCAGAAGATGCACATCCTGGTCGGACAGGACACCGACTCGGAGTCGACTCCGTTCGGCGCCGCGATGCCGTGGATCGTGAAGCTCGACAAGCAGCAGGACTTCATCGGCAAGTGGGCACTCGAGCACTACGCGATCGAGGAGCCCGCGACGCGGCTCGTCGGATTCACGCTCGGAAACGGCTACGTGCCCACCGAGGGCGCGGTGATCCTCGACGGCCTGGGCGTGCCCGCCGGACAGGTCACGAGCGCGCGCTTCTCGCCGGTGCTCGACCGCGTGATCGGGATGGCCTGGGTTCCGAGCCCGCTGGCGCGCGACGGCTCGCAGATCACGATCTCCGACGAAGGCCGGACGACGGAGGCGCAGATCCAGACCAAGCCGTTCTACGACCCCGATGGCGAGGTGCTGCGGTCGTGAGCCTCACGTTTCTGAGCCCGGCGACGGCCGGCGGCACCGCGGTCGCACGCAGCCCGATGGAACGCAGGGCCAAGGACGCCGGCGCCCGGTTCGAGAACCGCGCCGGGTGGAACGTCGCCGTCGAGTATCCGGGCGAGGACCGGGTGAGAGAGACCGTGGGCTTCACGGACGTCTCGCACCTGCGCAAGCTCGAGATCCAGGGTGACGAAGTCCCCGGCGAGCTCGGCGAGGCCAAGCGCGAAGGCGACGCGTGGATATGTCAGCTGACTCCTACGCGAGCCCTGCTCCTCGGAGGCGTCCACGCCGTGCCCCCCGACGCCGTCGACGTCACCACGTGCTTCGCCGCGCTCACAATCTTTGGCCCCCAAGCCCGGGAGGTGATCGCGCGCTTCTGCGCGCTCGACCTTCGCCCCCAGGTCGCACCTCCCGGCAGCTTCCGTCCTGGCTCGATCGCGCGCCAGCCCGGGATGATCCTGGTGCAGGACACCGACCGGTTCCTGCTGCTGTTCGGCTGGGCCGTCGGCGAGTACGTATGGACGGTGGTGGAAGACGCCGCCAGATCGCTCGATGGCGGCCCCGTCGGCTCAGGAGCCGCAAGGAATGCTTGACATCTTCCGTCCCAAGCGCATGTGGCGCCGGCAGGGTGAGCTGAAGAGCGCGTACGACGTCGTGATCGTCGGCGGCGGCTCGCACGGGCTGGCGGCGGCGTACTACCTGCAGAAGAATCACGGGATCCGCAGCGTCGCCGTGCTCGAGAAGCGCTACATCGGCTCGGGCGCGGCCGGGCGCAACACCACGATCCTGCGCTCGAACTACAAGACCCCCGAGGGGGCCCGCTTCTACGACGCGAGCGTCAAGCTGTACGAGGGGCTCGCGCAAGACCTGAACTTCAACCTGCTGTTCTCCCAGTGCGGGCACCTGACGCTCGCCCATTCCGACCGGGCGATGTTCGTGATGGCCAACCGGGCCGAGGTCAACCGGCTGCAGGGGATCGACTCGCGCGTGATCTACCCCGACGAGATCAAGCGCCTGGCGCCGGCGATGCAGGTGACCAGCGAGCACGCCACGTATCCGATCATGGGCGCGCTCTATCACCCGCCCGGCGGCATCATCCGGCACGACGCGGTCGTGTGGGGGTTCGCGCGCGGCGCCGACCGTGGCGGGGTCGAGATCCACCAGGACACGGAAGTCCAGAGCATGACGCGATCGGGCGGGCGGGTCACGCACGTCCACACCAATCGCGGGACGGTCAGCGCGGGCGTCGTGCTCAACTGCACCGCGGGCTGGAGCACGCAGATCTGCGACATGGTCAGCGTGCCGTTGCCGATCACCACCCACATCCTCCAGGCGTGCGTGACCGAGCCGGTCAAGCCGCTGCTCGACGTGGTGATCGTGTCCTCGCAGATGCACGTGTACATCAGCCAGACCGACCGCGGCGAGTTCCTGATGGGCGCCGAGATCGAGCCGTGGACGACGTACCGCATGCAGGGGACGCTGAACTTCCTCCAGGAGGTGTGCCGCCACACGATCGAGTTGTTCCCCCAACTCGAACGGGCGCGCCTTCTGCGAAGCTGGGCGGGACTGTGCGACCTCAGCCCCGACTACAGCCCGATCCTCGGCAAGACCGAGGTCGAGAACTTCCACGTCAGCGCGGGATGGGGGACGTACGGGTTCAAGGCAGCTCCGATCGTCGGCAAGACGCTTGCGGAGCTGGTGGCGACCGGCCGCACGCTCGAACTGATCGAGCCGTTCGAGGTCGAGAGGTTCTACCGAGACAAGCTCGTCTCAGAGCTTGCCGCCGCGGCCGTCAGTCACTAGAAGGGAATGGGAGAGGATGGATACGAGCGCTGAGGAGGCGACCACGATGAAGAGCAGCCTCGAGATCGCCCAGGAAGCGGAGCTGATTCCGATCGAGCAGGTTGCCGAGCGGGCGGGTCTCGAAGCCGACGAGATCGAGCTGTACGGGCGCTACAAGGCGAAGATCGCGCTGTCGGTGCTCGACCGCCTCGCAGGGCCGACCCGACGGCAAGATCGTCTGCGTCACCGCGATGACGCCGACCAGGGCCGGCGAGGGCAAGACGACGACGCTCGTCGGGCTGACCCAGGGGCTCGGCGTGATCGGCAAGAACCCGGTCGCGTGCCTGCGCGAGCCGTCGCTCGGCCCGGTGTTCGGCATCAAGGGCGGCGCCGCCGGCGGCGGCCTGGCCCAGGTCGTGCCGATGGAGGACCTCAACCTCCACTTCACCGGCGACATCCACGCGATCGGCGCCGCCAACAACCTGCTCGCGGCGATGATCGACGCCTCGATCCTCCACGGCAACCCGCACCACATCGACGCGCTGCGGATCGGCTGGCGCCGCGCGGTCGACATGAACGACCGGGCGCTGCGCAACATCGTCGTCGGCCTCGGCGGCCGGGCGAACGGCTACCCGCGCGAGACCGGCTTCGACATCACCGCCGCCTCCGAGGTGATGGCGATCATCGCGGTCTCGCGCGACCTCCACGACCTGCGCCGGCGACTGTCGCGCGATCACCGCCGCCTACACCTTCGACGGCGCGAAGGCCGATCACCGCCGAGGACCTCGGCGCCGCCGGCGCGATGACCGTGCTGCTCAAGGACGCGATCAAGCCGAACCTCGTACAGACGCTCGAAGGCCAGCCCGTGCTCATGCACTGCGGCCCGTTCGCGAACATCGCCCACGGCAACAACTCGCTGCTCGCCGACCTGATCGGGATGAAGCTCGGCGACTACGTCGTCACCGAGTCCGGCTTCGGCTCGGACATGGGGATGGAGAAGTTCTTCGACATCGTCTGCCGGATCGGCAAGCTGCACCCCGAGCGCCGTCGTGCTCGTCGCCACCGTGCGCGCGATCAAGCACCACGGCGGCCCGACGACGATCCGCGCGCCGAGCGTCGGCGGCACTGCAGGCGATCGAGACGGGCTTCGCCAACGTCCGGCGCCACCTCGCAAACGTCGGCACGTTCGGCGTGCCCGGCGTGGTCGCGGTCAACCGGCGACCCGGCGACACCGACGAGGAGATCGAGCTGCGTCCGGCGGCTCGCGCTCGAGGCCGGGGCGTTCGCCGCCGAGATCAACGACGGCTTCGCCAAGGGCGGCGCCGGCGCCGCCGACCTCGCCTCGGCGGTCGTCGAGGCGTGCGAGCAGCCGAACAGCTTTCACGCAGCTCTATCAGGACGACGAGCCGATCCAGGAGAAGATCGAGACCGTCGCCACGCGGGTCTACGGTGCCAAGGACGTCTACTTCTACCCCGAGGCGGAGGCGAAGCTCGCCCAGTTCACCCGCGAGGGTCTCGGCAGCTTCCCGGTCTGCATGGCCAAGACGCACCTGTCGCTGTCGGCACGACCCGTCGCTGCTGAACGCGCCGGAGGACTTCACGCTGCCGGTCCGCGACATCCGCGCCTACACCGGCGCCGGCTGGCTCGTGCCGCTGTGCGGCGACATCATGCAGATGCCGGGGCTCGGCAAGACGCCGGCCGCGCTCAACATCGACATCGATGCCGAGGGTCGGACCGTCGGCCTGTTCTGAGTACGAATTCGGCGAGCTACTCGACTCCGTCGCGGCGCGGACGCCGGCGCCCGGCGGCGGCACGAGCGCCGCGTGCGCGTGCGCGATCGCTGCCGCGCTGGTGGAGATGGCGGCTGCGTTCACGCCGGACCGTAACCAAACGGCCGCACGCGCCGGCGAGCTGCGAGCGCGCGCGCTCGAACTGGCCGAGGTCGAGCTGCACGCGTACGAGCCCGTGCTCGAGGCGCTGCGCCTGCCGCGCGACGATCCGGAACGCACGAGCCGCGTGAGCGCCGCCCAGCTCGAGGCGTCGAAGTCTCCGGTCGAGATCGCGGCCCTCGGCGCCGAGCTCGCCGAGGTGTCCGCCGAGCTGGCGCGCACGGGGAACCCCAACCTCGCCGGCGACGCGATCGCCGGCGCGCTGTTGGCCGAGGCCGCCACTCAGGCCGCGGCCCGGCTGGTGGCGATCAACCTCACCCAGGGCGTCGAGGTCGCCGAGGCAGCCGGT
Organism: uncultured Solirubrobacterales bacterium; assembly: GCA_963709205.1. Lineage (GTDB taxonomy): Bacteria > Actinomycetota > Thermoleophilia > Solirubrobacterales > Solirubrobacteraceae > Palsa-465. Next base: position 273,214 of record CAVPVP010000027.1, on the reverse strand, counting down.
CTCGCCCGCCGGGCGCTCGCCGCCCGGGAGGCGGCGCTGGCGGCGCCGTAGGATCTGGGCTGTGACCGGGCTGCCCGTCGACCCCGAGCCGGTGATCTTGACCACCGCGATGGGTGGCGGCTGAACGTGGACATCGGGCGGATCGGCGTCTGGACCAGCTATCGGGCGTTCGGCATCGAGCGCGCCGGCGAGGGGGCCAAGCTCGTCGAGGAGCTCGGCTACGGCGCGTGGTGGGTCGGCGGCTCGCCCCACGTCCCGGACGTCCGGCCGGTGCTCGAGGCGACGTCGAAGCTCGTCGCGGCCACGGGCATTCTCAACGTCTGGGGCAACGAGCCGGGGGAGACGGCCGGCGCGGCCGCGGCCGTGCGCGCGGACTTCCCCGGGAGATTCATGCTGGGCATCGGCATCGGCCATCCCGAGGCGACGGGCCAGTACCGCCGGCCGCTGACCACGATGCGCGAGTTTCTCGACGGTCTCGACGCATCGCCGGACCCGCCGCCGGTCGATGAGCGGTGTCTGGCCGCGCTCGGCCCGCACATGCTCGACCTCGCGGGCGAGCGCGCCGCGGGCACGCACACCTACTTCGTACCCGTCGAGCACACGCGCTTCGCCCGGGAGCGGCTCGGGCCAGGGAAGCTCGTGGCTCCCGAGGTCGCGTGCGTCCTCGAGACCGACTCCGACCGCGCGCGGACCGTGGCCCGCGCGTACGCCAAGATGTACCTCGGCCTGCGCAACTACACGCAGAACCTGCTCAAGTTCGGGTTCACGGAGGCTGACATCGGAGGCGGAGGGTCGGACCGGCTGATCGACGCGGTCATCCCGCATGGCAGCGCCGAGCAGATCGCCGATGTCGTGCGCGCGCACCTCGAGGCGGGTGCTGACCACGTGTGCGTGCAGCCGCTGGGCGAGGAGGGCATCCCGCGCCGGGCGTGGACGGCGCTCGCGAAGGCGCTGGTCGGGTAGCTCATGGACGTAGGCCCGCCCCGGTGTTCCGGGACGGGCCTAGTCAGAGTGCCGTTGGGTCAGCGGTCTGACAGAGCGGCGAGTTCTGCGTGCGGGTCGAATGACTCATTGCGAGCGGGTCGGATCACGTCGACCGACGCCCGCCTGATCACCAGGATCAGTGGCGCCCGGGCGCGTTGTATCAGCCGGCGCGCGGCGAAGTCTCTTACGCCTAGAGGCAAGCCATACCACCGGGCGGCGTCGACAAGCACTCTGAAGGGAGAAGACGTGACCTACCTCATTGTCGGGCTCGATCGCAGGACGTACGCTCGGTGGCACGAGAACGTCTCCGCGGACGACATCGGAACAGCGAAGCGGATCGCGCGGACGCGCGCCACCGCGAAGGGATTTGACCTCGTGATCGCCGCCGTGATCGGGCCGGGCTCGGCCGTAATGGCAGAACCGGGCGAGGAGTGGGCAGCAGCAGCGAAGGCCGCTTGACCACCGGCCTGCGTCAGGAGGCGAGCCCGCCGTCGCGATGGTCAGCGACCCGTGTCCGACTCGGCGTCCGGCGCCGCCTCGTCCTTTCGCGCGCTCGGGCTACCGCCGCGGCAATCGATGGTTCGCGCCGAAGCGAGTCGCGCAGCGCGAGGACCTCGGATTGGCTGTAGAGACGCTCTGACGGGCTCGATGTCGGGAACCCGTAGCGCGCCTCCCAGGCCAGCAGCATCTCGGGAATCACGCCGAGCAGGGCGGCGGCCTGGTCGAGATCGAGGGTACGAAGCGGCGAGTCGACCGACGGCGGAGGTGTGAACTCAGCGTGGTGACTCTCGGCGATCGCGCCCGCCAGCGCGGTATCGGTGGCCTCGTCGCTCGACTTCGCAGCGCGGCACAGCGATATGACCAAAAGGAGCACGACCCACCACGTGCCGATTGCCAACGGCACAATCAATTCCAGCCCCACGGACACCTCCCGGCTGGTGTGACTTCCTGTCACTGGTGGGATACCCGCGCACAGCGGGTTCAGCGCCAGAGGTGGACGGATGATCTATCGAATCCGCAGGCCCATCTCGGCGGTGTCGTAGCCGCCGAGATCCTCGACGGCCGATCTGAAGACCGGTGACTGCAACAGCTCCCAGAACGGAGCGAGCACCGGGAGCTCGAGCGTCTCGCGTTCGAGCACGAGGTCGTACGGCTCCTTGGTCACCGGGACGAAGTCGAGCCCGAACGCGCGCGCCGCAGAGAGCAAACCCATTCCAGCGTCGGCGCGGCCGGAGGCGATCGCCGCCGCCACGGCCAGGTGCGTCGGCTCCTCGCGCTCGTAGCCGACGATGCCGGCTGGGTCGATTCCCGACCGCGCGAGCTCGTAGTCGAGGAGCACGCGCGTGCCGGCGCCGCGCTGCCGGTTGACGTAGCGAACTCCGGAACGCCCCAGATCCGCCACGCCGCCCAGCTGAAGCGGATTGCCGGGCGCGACGAGCAGCCCCTGCTCGCGGTGGACGAGTCGCACGACGGCGACGTCGCGCCCGGCCAAGACCCGGTCGACGAACGGCAGCGTGTACGCGCCGGTGTCAGGTTCGATCAGGTGCGATCCCGCGACATGGCACAACCCGTCCCGCAGGGCGATCAGCCCTCCCATCGACCCCACGTTCCCCGACGCCAGCGTGACCCCGGGATCGTTTGTCCGCAGCTGCGAGGCCGCGAGGTCGAGGATCAGGTCGTGCGAGCCGATCGCAACAATCGTGTGCTCGATCTCGGTGAGGGCGCGCAGCAGCTCGACCTCGACGTCGGCGCCCGCGTGGTGGCCCTCGACGTCGGCCGGGACGACCAGCAGACCGTCGGCGCGGACAAGCGAGGTGAGCACGCCGGCGCCGCGGGGGAGCGGCGAGGCCACGAGCGCGCCGCCGACGCGACCGAGGCGCACGCGCACCCAGTCGTCCATCCCCATCGTCGAGGCGAGCTTACGCGCGAGTCGCGCGCGGACGGTGGGGCGCGGCGTCGCCGAGGCGCCTTCGAGCTCGGCCAGCAGCGGCGCGGCGAAGATGTCGAAGGTGAGCGACGCCGACACCGGGTATCCGGGCGCGCCGAGCACCGGCGTGGCCTCGATCGCGCCGAGTACTACGGGGTGGCCGGGCCGCACGGCGACGCCGTGGACCGCGAGTTCGCCCAGGCGGTCGACGAGCGCGGCCGTGTGATCGTCGCGACCGGCGCTCGAGCCCGCGATCACGATCAGCAGATCGCACTGCCTGACCGCGCGCAGGATCGCTTCGGCGATCCGCACTTCGTCGTCGGGCTCGATCGGCAGCACGACGACCTGGCAGCCGACCTCGCGGGCCTGGCCGGCGAGCATCAGCGAGTTGGTGTCGAGCAGCTCTCCGGGCGCGAGGTCTGACCCGATCGGGCGCATCTCATCGCCGGTGGGGAGGATCGCGACGACCGGCTGGCGCCGCACGCGGATCTCGGTGGCGCCCGCGGCCGCGGCCGCCGCGGCGTCGACCGGGCGCATGCGGTGGCCGGCCGGCAGGAGCAGCTCGGTCGCGCTGATGTCCTCGCCGATCGAGCGGGTGTGCTGATACGGCGCGACCGCTGCGCGCAACTCCGCGCGGCCGTCGACGTAGTGGACGTGCTCGCGCATGACGACGGCGTCGAAGCCGTCGGGCAGCGGGTCACCGGTGTCGACGACCACGAAGTCGCCGGGCGCGAGCAGCAGCGGCGTGCTCTCGTTGGCGCCGACGGTCTGAGCGGCTCGGACCGCGATCCCGTCCATCGCCGCCGAGTCGAACGGCGGCGAGGACCGGGCGGCCCAGATCGGCTCGGCGGTGACGCGACCGATCGCCCGCTCGAGCGGGAGCCCGACCTTCTCGAGCCGCGGCGCGCAGCCCGCGGCGGCGCAGCAGTGCCGCCACTCCGCCTGGGCGCGCGCGAGCGGAACGTCGCGGAGGAACGGGGTGGCGCGGCTAGCCATAGGGGATCACGTCGACCGGCTCGCCCGCGGACAGGCCGTTCGCGTCCTCGGGGACGATCACGTAGCCGTCGGCGGCGGTCAGGACCGACAGCAGCGCGGAGGAGCCGAATATCGGCTCGGCCACCGCCTCGCCGGGCCGCATGCGCACCTGGACGACGTCGAGGCGCCCGGCGGCGCTCGGGAGGTCGCGGGCGAGCGTGGCGGAAACGGTGCCGACCAAGGGCTCGACGGCCCAGCCGCCGGCGCGGCGGACGAGCGGCATCCCGATCAGGCGGAAGACGACGAGCGCCGAGCGCGGGTTGCCCGGCAGGCCGATGATCGGGATCCCGTCGCTGTGCGCCAGCAGCGTCGGCTTGCCCGGCTTGATCGCGAGCCCGTGGCACCACGTCTCGGCGTGCGGCAGCGCGGCCACGGCGGCGGCGGTCTGGTCGCGCATTCCGACCGACGACCCGGCGCAGATCACGACGGCGTCACTCGCGGCGACCGCTTCGATCAACGAATCGCGCAGGGCGCCGTCGTCGTCGGGAACGATCGCGTACGGCGCCGGCCTGCCGCGGCCTCCCGCACGAGCGCTCCGACGGAAACGCTCAACGCGTCTCGCACCTCCCCTGGGGAGAGCGCCTCCGTCTCCGGCGACACCACCTCGTCGCCGGTGGCGAGGATCGCCACCCGCGGACGGGTGTGGACGGGGAGCTCGACCACGCCGGCGGCCGCAAGCAGGGCCACGTCCTGGGCGCGCAGCGGGCGACTCCGCCTCACAAGAGCGGCACCCGCGACGACGTCCTCGTCTGCCCGGACGACGTTCTCGCCCGGCGCCACCGGACGGACGACCTCGATCGCCTCTGCGGTCGCCTCGGCGGTGTGCTCGATCATCACAACGGCGTCGGCGCCCGGGGGCAGCATCCCGCCCGTGGGAATCGCAACCGCGGTACCGGGGCCGACGGCCTCCGAAGCGGCCGCCCCCATGCGGACCGCGCCAACGACCCGCAGGTACCCCGGGATCGACTCGGACGCACCGTACGTGTCCGCCGCGCGCACCGCGTAGCCGTCGACGCTCGAGCGGTTGAAACCGGGCAGCGCCTCCCGGGCGACGATGTCGGTGTCCGGGACCCGTCCGAAGGCGTCGCCCAGCGACACGGTCTCGGCCGGGGTAACGTGACCGGGGCGGAACTCGGTCAGCGCCTCGGACACGGTCCTGACCGTGAAGAACTCCCGTCCGGTGGCGGCCATGACGCGGGTCAGCCGGCGGTGGGCGTGCGCTGGAGGCGCAGCACGCTCATGACCGGGCCGAGCGCCACCTGGCCGAGCCCGCAGATCGAGGTCAGGCGGAGCGTCTCCTCAAGCTTGTCGATGCGGTCGTCGATGTCGTCCGCGCCGGCGCCGCGCTCGAGCGCGGCGGTGAGGATGCGGTGGGCTTTGTGCGAGCCGACGCGGCACGGCACGCACTTGCCGCACGACTCGTTGCGGAAGAAGCGGAGCACGTTGGTGGCGGCGGCGAGGAGGTTCCGCTCGGAACCGAGAACCACGACCGCGCCGGACCCCAGCATCGATCCGGCCTCGGCCACCGGCTTGAAGTCGAGCGGCACGTCGAGGTCGTCGGGGCCGAGGAAGTTCGACGACGCGCCGCCGGGCTGGAACCCGCCGAGCTCGGCGCCGTCGGGCAACCCGCCGGCGAGCTCGATCAGCTCGCGCGCGGTCGTCCCCATCGGCACGCAGTAGACGTCGGGGTTGGCGATGTCGCCGGAAATCGCGAAGAACTTCAGGCCGCCGCCGCCGCGGACGCCTTGGTCCTTCCACCACTGCGCGCCACGCTGAAGGATGATCGGGAAAGCAGCGAACGTCTCTACCGAGTTCATCAGGGTCGGCTTGCCCCACAGTCCGTTGGTGCCCGGGAACGGCGGCTTGTTGCGGGGCTCGCCGCGGTGGCCCTCCATGCACTCGATGAGCGCCGACTCCTCCCCGAGGATGTAGCCGCCGGGGGAGGTGAACACCTCGATGTTGAGGTTTCGTCCGGATCCCAGCACGTCCTCGCCAAGCAGGCCGGCGGCACGCGCGGCGTCGAGCTCGACACGGATCTCGGCCTCCTCGGGGCCGTACTCGTGACGGATGAACACCCAGCCCTGTTCGGCGCCGACCACGATCATCCCGGCGAGCATTGCCTCGATCACGAGGTGCGGCTGCTCGGCCAGGATCTGGCGATCCTTGAACGTGCCCGGCTCGGACTCATCCGCGTTGCAGATCACGTACTTTGGCTCGGCGGTCTGGGCCGCGACGATCTCCCACTTGGAGCCGGTCGGGAACCCGGCGCCGCCCATGCCCCTGAGGCCCGAGTCCTTGATCGTCTGGATGGCGTCCTCGGGGGCGAGGTCGCCGGCGAGCATGGCGCGGACGGTGGCGTAGCGCTCGGCGGCCGGGGCGCCGGCGTAGGGATCGTTCGGCCACGAGCGTGGCGGCGTCTTCGCGCGGGCCGGCGGTTCGTGGCCGTCGAGTGCCTGCTGCACGGCCTCGGGAACGTCGGCGGCCCGGACTGGGCGCTCGTCGATGGTGGCCGCCGGCGCGATATCGCAGCGGCCGATGCACGAGACCTCGCGGACCTCGATCTCGACGCCCTCGCCGTAGCGCTCGTGGATGGCGGCAATCTGCTCGTCCGCGCCATGCAGCCAGCACGACAGGTCGCGGCAGACCGTGACCTCGACCTTGGGCGGCGCGGCCGCGCGGAAGTGCGGATAGAACGAGACCAGCCCTTCGATCTCGTACAGCGGCCGGCGCGTCTCGCGGGACAGGCGGATGAGCTCCTCGCGGGGGAGCCAGCCGTGCTCGCGCTGGATCGCGTTCAGCGAGGGGATCAGGCTCGGACCGGGAAACTTGCCGGCGCGCGCCTCGCGGCCGGGGACCCGGCCGTTCGTGACCGACATCAGTGCGCTCCCGCGGAGCCGTTCCCGTTCGCGGCGGGCTCGATCCGCACGGCGCAGAACTTGAACTCGGGGATCTTCCCGAACGGGTCGATCTCGTCGATCGTCAGCAGGTTCGCGGCCGCCTCGCGGAAGTGGAACGGGATGAAAAGGTTGCCGCGCATCTCTTTGTGCGACACCTTGACCTCGAGCTCGATCGTCCCCCGGCGCGAGCTGACGCGCGCCATCGCTCCGTCCGCCAGGCCGCAGTCCGTCGCGTCCGCGGGGTGCATATACACCTGGGCGCGCGGCTGGATCGCGTCGAGCGCGAACGAGCGGCGCGTCATCGAGCCCGTGTGCCAATGCTCGAGCAGCCGGCCGGTGTTCAGGACGAACGGGTACTCGTCGTTGGGCAGCTCTTTGGCCGGGAGCCACTCGGCCGGGACGAGGTGGGCGAGCCCGTCGTCGGTGTTGAACTTCTCGGTGAACATCACGACGGTTCCGTCGGAGTTCTCGGGATCCGGGTTGGGATAGAGCTTGCCGGTCAGCCCGAGGTTGTCGTAGCTGAGGTTGGCGTAGCTCGGCATCACCGAGACCATCTCGTCGAACACCTCTCGCGGCGAGCCGTAGTTCCAGTCCAGCCCGATCCGCCGCGCGATCTCCTGCACGATCTCGTAGTCGACGCGCGCGTCGCCGGGCGGATCCAGGACCTTGCGTCCGAGCTGGACGCGGCGGTCGGTGTTCGTGTACGTGCCGTCCTTCTCCATGTAGGAGGAGGCGGGCAGGATCACGTCGGCGAACTCGGATGTCTCGGTCAGGAAGATGTCCTGCACGCACAGGAACTCGAGCGCCGACAAAGCCTTCCGGACCTTGTTGATGTTCGGATCGGACAGGAACGGGTTCTCGCCCATCATGTACATCCCGCGCACGCCGCCCTTCAGCGCCGAGCCGATGATCTCGGTCACCGTCAGGCCCTTGACGGGATCGAGTTCGGTCTCACCCCAGGCCTTCTCGAAGCGAGCCCGCGTGGCTTCGTCGGCGACGCCCTTGTAGTCCGGGTAGAACATGGGGATCAGCCCGGAGTCAGAGGCGCCCTGAACGTTGTTCTGCCCCCGCAAGGGGTGCAGGCCGGCGCCCTGGCGGCCGACGTTGCCGGTGATCGCGCACATCGCGATCAGGCAGCGCGCGTTATCGGTGCCGGTGGTGTGCTGGGAGATGCCCATCCCCCAGTAGATGATCCCTGCATTCGCCTCGCCCCACGCGCGCGCGACCCGGCGGATCTGCTCGGCGCTGACGCCGGTGATCTGCGCGCCGCGCTCGGGCGGGTAGTCCTTGACGGTCTCGGCGAGCGCTTCGTAGTTCGAGGTCCTCATCCGGACGAACTCCTCGTCGATGAGGCCCAGGCGGATGATCTCGTGCATTACCGCGTTGTAGAAGGCGACGTCGGTGCCGGGCTTGAGCTGGCAGAAGATGTCGGTGTGGTCGGCGACCTTATCGGCGCGCGGGTCGACGTAGATGATCGTCGTGCCGCGCCGGCGCGCCTGTTTGAAGAACGACGACGCGACCGGGTGGTTGGCGGTGGCGTTCGAGCCGGCGATGATGATCACGTCGGCGTTGATCACGTCGCCGTACGTCGTCGACACCGCGCCCGAGCCGATGCCCTCGAACAGCGCGGCCACGCTCGAGGCGTGGCACAGGCGCGTGCAGTGGTCGACGTTGTTGGTGTGGAACCCGGTCCGGATCAACTTCTGGAAGAGGTAGGCCTCCTCGTTGGAGCACTTGGCCGACCCGAACCCCGCGATCGCGCCCGGGCCGCCGTCGGCGTAAATCTCCGACAGCCGGCGCGCGACCAGGTCGAGGGCCTCGTCCCAGGTTGCCTCGCGGAACGACGGCATCACCTGGTCGTAGTCGACCAGGCCGCCGGGCTTGCGCCGGCGCTCGGACCGTCCGCCGGCCTCGTCGCCGCGCACGTCGGTCGACAGCGGGCCCTTTGGGTAGGCGTCCGCACGGCGGATCAGCGGTGTCGTGAGCCGCTGCGGCGAGGCGGCGTAATCCCAGCCGTAGCGGCCCTTGACGCACAGCCGGCCCTTCGACCCGGGCTGCGCACGGCCCTCGGCGAACGCGATCGCCTTGCGCTCGTCGTCGACGTTGTAAGTGAGCGCGCAGCCGACGCCGCAGTACGGACACACCGTGTCGACCTGGCGGAGCTTCTCGCGGGGCTGGATCGGCACGCCGCGGATCGGCTTGTTGGTGAGCGCGCCGGTCGGGCACGCCGCCACGCACTCGCCACAGGTCACGCACGAGGAATCGCCCATCGGGTCGTTCAGGTCGAATGCGATCCGGGTGCTGTAGCCCTTGCCGCTGCGCCCGATGACGTCGTTGTTCTGGATGTCGTCGCACGCTCGCACGCAGCGGTCGCACAGGATGCAGGCGTCGTGGTTGACCGAGATCACCGGGTTCGAGTCGTCGATCCCGCGGCCCTGGTCTTCCGGGATCCCGTCCTGCTTCGAGATGCCGTACTGGCGCACGAGCACGAGCAGTTCGTTGTCCGCGGTGGTCGTCTCCTTGGGGTCGTGCTCGGGATCGGGCTGGTCGGACAGCAGCAGCTCGGTCAGCATCGCCCGCTGGCCCTCGATCTTGTCGCTCGTGGTGGTGACCTCCATGTCCTCCTCGCAGGGGCGCACGCAGGCGGCGGCGTACACGCGAGCACCGACGTCGACCACGCACATGCGGCATACGCCGACCGGGTCGTAGCGGTCGTCGTGACACAGGACGGGGATGTCGATTCCGAGTTGCTTGGCGGCGTCGAGGATCGTGGTCCCGTCGGGGACCGTCACCTCCTGGCCGTCGATCCGCAGCGTGACGTTCTTGGTGATCGCTGGGGCTGTCGTCGTTGTCGCCATCTGTGACCCTCCACTATCCCACGTTTGTACCGATTTGCTCGGTTTCGACCAGCGGTTCCAGTTCGAGTTCGGACAGCGTGTCCGGGGTCGGGATTCCGGTCGGCTCAAGGCCCCGCTCTCGGTAATACGAATCGATCATCGCCTCGAGGCGGCTCGCGGTCAACGTCGCTGTGCGCCCGGACTCAAGTTCGAGCGATTCGGACAGGAACCGGTCGGGAAGCCAGTCCTCTTCGCGCGTCCATCCCTCGCGCAGGTTGAACATGCGCTTGGCCAGCACGATCCGCCGCGCGGTGGTGGCGAGCTCGTCGGCGTCGACGTCCCAGCCGGTGACGGTGTTAAGAAGCTTCGACCACTCCGGGAACGGATCCTCGAACACGCCGCGCAGGAACTTGCACAGGATCAGCGAGTCCATGATCGCGGCCCTGTTCTCGGTCTCGATCGCGCCGGCGACGTGCTGTTCGCCGCCGGTCAGCCGGTCGTGCGCGCCGGACAGGTCGGCCTCGTAGGCGCCCGAGCGGTTGTGGTCGGCGCCACGGGCGTTGACCGCCAGCCCGAGCGCCATCGCCTGGAGCGTCCGGGGCTCGTAGCCCGGGAGCTCGAGTCCCTTGACGTGGGCCGCGAACTTGTGTGATCCGCCGCCCACGGCTTGGGATGCGGCACGGGATCCTTCCGCGAGTAGGTCCCCGAGCCCCTCGCGCGCGCCGATCTCCTCGAGCGCGCGAAGCAGCGCCTGCGGATCGCCGAAGCGCAGCCACGGCGCGTCGATCAGGCCCTTCTCCACGCATTCCATCGCCCACGCGATCGTCCCGCCGGCGGAGATAGTGTCGAGGCCGAGCTCGTCGCAGCGCGAGCTGGCGGCGATCACCGCGTCGGCGTCGCTCACCCCGCACAGCGGCCCGAGCGCGAACACGTTCTCGTACTCCATCCTCGTCTTTTTGCCGCCCGGCCCGCGGTAAATGTGCTCGCAGCCGATCGAGCACGACGCGCAGGAGTTGCGGGCGAGCTGTTTTAGATCGGCGATTTCCTCCGCCCCGAGCGCCGGCGCGCCCTCGAACTGCGCCGCGGTGAAGTTGCGCGTGGGGAGCGTGGAGATCGCATTGAACGCGAGCAGGTTCGCCATCGTCCCGAGCTCTCGGTACTTCGCGGTGGCTTGACCGAACGATCGGGTTCGCAGGTCCTTCGCCGCCGCGAGCACCCCGGCCGGATCGGCCGACCCAACCTTCGTGCGCGCGCGCACGAGGATCGCCTTGCACAGCTTGGACCCCATCACCGCGCCGAGCCCGCCGCGCCCGGCGTGGCGACCGTCGTGCGAGATCGTCGCGTAGCGGACGCCGCGCTCGCCGGCGGGTCCGATCGCGGCGACCCGCCAGGCCGGACCATGTTGCTCCCGCAGACGGGCCTCGGCCTCGGCTGCCGGGAGTCCCCAGAGATCGCCCGCCGGGTGGATCTGAACTTCGTCGCGATCGACGATCGCCACCGAGGGCTCGTCGCACGCCCCGTGCAGGACGATCGCGTCGTGGCCCGTCAGCTTGCCGGCGATCGCGAAGTGGCTCGACGCGAGCGCGTCGGTGAGCCGGCCCGTGAGCGGTGACTTCGCCACGACCGCGAACTTCGCGCTCGTCGTCAAGGGCGTCCCGACCAGCGGCGAGAACACAAAGGCGAGCGGCGCGCGCGGGTCGAGCGGCTCGATCCCGGCCGGGCAGTGCTCGTGCATCAGCCACGTGCCGAGGCCGGCGCCCCCGATGTACGAGCGGAGCACCGGCTCCGCGATCGTCGCCGTTTCGCCCGACCCCGTGCTCAAGTCGACGAGCAGCGCCTTCCCGAAATACCCGCCGGGTGGCATGTGAATAAGGCTAGCCGCCCGCGTCCGCGACCATGAACGCCACCGTGTCGCCGGCGACCAGCGGCAGCTCCGGGTCGCGCGTGATCTGATCGCCGTTCAGGGCGGCGACGACGTGCTCGCCGAGCAACAGACCGGCCGCATCCGCGGCCTGGCCGAGCGACCACGCCCGAATCGTCTGGCGCCGCGGACCGGGTCGGGCGGTGGCGAGCGGTCCGAACCGCTCGACGACGATCTCGGGCGCCGGCAAGGCGTGGGCGCGCTCGTAGTCGGCGGGCTCGTTGAGGTTGCTCACCGAGCTGAGGTGCGGGTCGAGCCGCGCAAGGGCGCCGTCTCCCAGCAGGTCCGCCTCCCCCAGCTTCAGTACTCGCGACCGCTCGAACAGGAACGCGGGGCGCATCCGGTCGGCGGCGATCAGCTCCTCGACGGTGGTGACGAGCGCGACCCGGTATGCGGCCGACAGCGGCTGTCGGTAGCCACCGACCTCGGGCAGGGCGACGTCGACCCCGTCGTCGAGCGCGCCGAGGACCAGGCGGACGAACGCCGGGTGGAGCAGGGGGACGTCGGTCGAGGACACGTACGCGATCGGGACACGGTCGCCGACCGCGGCCAGGCCGGCCGCGAGGCCCTGAAGCGGCCCCCGGCCCTCCCGCGAGTCGGCGACGACCTCGATCTCGGGCGCAAGCGCCGGCAACGCCTGCCCCGGCGCGGACACCACGATCACCGGTCCGGGGGCGACGGCCCGCGCGACGATCCCGGTGACGCGGCGCAGAAGCGTCGAACCGTGCCACTCGAGTGCCGCTTTCGGCGAGCCCATCCGCGAGGATCGGCCGCCGGCGAGCACGATCGCCGCCGCCTCATTCATGGGCGCGATGGTAGAGGGGCCAATCCGGCGCCCGAGGTCGCCGCGCGCCGCGGCCGCACTAATATCCGCAGCCATGGCGCGAACGGGGCGCATGGCGAGTGACGAGGCAGCTGTCCTAACGGTTGGCGAGGTCATGATCTCCCGGCCGAAAACACACCCGGCCGACGCGCTTGTCGGCGATGTCCGGCGCGCGTTCGAGCACCCGAGCGTGCGCACCGTGCTCCTCGCGGGCGACGACGGAGCGTTCCGCGGGGCGATCGAGCGCGAGGCGCTGCCCGATACCGCCCGAGACGACGAACCGGCGGTCGGGTACGCGGACACCGAGCCGGTGACCGCCACGCCGGACACGCCGATCCCCGAGGCGATCAAGCTGCTCGACGGTCAGGCCGAGCCGCGGCTGATCGTTCTCGACGAGGATGGCGCCACTCTGCGCGGCCTCCTGTGCTTCAACCGCGGCTCGGACGAGTTCTGCGTTCATTAGTGGGGAACCCGGCTAGACGGCCGCACGTATTCGTGTGCGCGTGGGCCGGATTCCCCGACGGAATCCGGCTCGATCGTCCACTTTTTGCGCACGCGGTTCCGGAGCCGGATTCCCCTTGCACCTCTTGACACAATAGGTTCAAAAGTGCGTGGGGAGGAGGGCGAGAGGTGGCCCGCGAGGACGTGGCGTCCCGATGGCGACGGTCTCAAGGTTCGAACGACGCTCGCGCGGCCGAGCAGCGGAACCCGTCGCTGGTCGACAGCGCCGAGGAGGCGCTGCACATCTGGCTTGCCGGTGGTCGCTACCGGCAGGGCGACCGGCTCCCGCCCGAGCACGAGGTGGCGACGATGCTCGGCGTATCGCGCGGGACGCTGCGGAGCGCTCTCCACCGCCTCGAGGAGCGCGGCGAGATCGAGCGCCGGCAGGGGAGCGGCACGTTCGTCGGGCGCACGGGCGTCCCCGCCGCCCTCGGCGAGCGCCTCGAGCGCCTCGAGCCGTATTCCTCTCTCGCAGAGCGCCGCGGCCTGACTTTGTCCTCGGCCGACCTCAGCATCGAGCGCCGCGCGGTCGGCGCGGAGGTTGGGGAGGCGCTCGGGTTGGCGCCCATCGCTGCGGCGCTGACGGTGTCGCGCACGCTCGTGGCGAACGAGGCCCCGGTGGCCGTGATGTTCGACGTCGTCCACCCCAAGGTGTCGCTGCCCGACGACCAGGCGCTCCGCGCCGTGCTCGAGCGGGGCCAGATGGTGCTCGACGTGTTGATCGGTCTCGGCGTGCCCGTCACGTACGCGCGCACGCGTGTGATTCCCGCGCTGCTCAGCCCGCGCGAGCGCACCGGCAAGCTGCTGGGGGTGCGGCGCACGACCGCGGTGCTCGAGCTCGAGGAGCTGATCTACGCCGGTCGCGACGAGCGCGTCGCATACTCGCGCGACCTGTTCGCACCGGGCGGTCTGGACGTCGCCGTGATGCGCTCGCTCGAGTCGACCCGTCCCACCCCGATCGCGAACGTCCGCGGCTCGCGCAACGCCCGCGACGGCGGCGGCCAGCGCAATCGCCGTCTGTGAGCGCGGGATCACGGCAGCGGGTGGCCTCGGTGGCTCGCGCCCTGGCACTGCTCGACGAGGTGGCACGGAGCGACGCCGGCCTGGGCGTCAACGAGCTCGCGCGCCGGATCGGCGTCAACGCGAGCACCGCGTCGCGGCTGCTCGGGACGCTCGAGGACGGCGGGTTGGTCGAACGCTCCCCCGAAGGCCCGTACCGGCTCGGGCTGAGGCTGGTGGCGCTCTCGGACCGCGTGCTCGGGCAGCTCGACGTTCGCGACCGGGCGCGGCCATGGCTGACCTGGCTCGTCCAGGAGACGGGCGAGACCGCGACCCTGTCGGTTCCGGGCGGCGGCGAGGCGATCACGGTCGACTTCGTCCCGTCGTCGTCGAGCGTGGTGAGCATGGCCCGCGTCGGCCGGCCGAGCGTCGCCCACGCCACCGCCGCCGGCAAGGTGATGCTGGCGTTCGGGTCGCCGGCCGCCCGTGACGCCCCCCCGGGCGAGCTCACGGCGTTCACCGAGCGCACGATCACCGACCGCAACGCGCTCGCGGCCGAACTCGAGGCCGTGCGCACTTCGGGCATCGCGGAGGCGGTCGGCGAGCGCGAGCCCGACCTCAACGCGCTGGCCGCGCCGGTGATCGGACGCGGCGAAGAGCTCCTGGCGATTCTCGGGCTCCAGGGTCCCGCGGCGCGTCTTCCGGCGAACACGCGGCGCGCGCTGCGCGCTCCGCTCCGCAAGGCTGCGGGCGAGCTCGGGCGATCGCTCGGAGGACCCGGGTAGGCTAAGTGGTCGCTTCCGCAAATACGACGACATTCGAGCGGTCCCCGACGGCGCCTGGCGGCGTCCTCGCTCGCTCGTGTGGCAGAGCCACACCACGCTCGCTGCGTCCTTGCCCGGCATCCGCCGGTGACCACTCTCGGTGTCGCCGTACTCACGAAAGAGACCACTAGGCATGCTCGGATCGCGCGGCCGATCCCGCCCGGCGGACCGCCGCTCCCTCGCCGACGAAGAGCTGATGGAGCTCGTCCACGACGGCGAGGTACGGGCGTTCGAGGTCGTGTTCGACCGGCACGCCACGGTCGCCTTCTCGCTCGCCTACCGAATGTGCGGCCGGCGGGCGACCGCCGAGGACATCGTGCAGGAGGCGTTCCTGTCGCTGTGGCGGAGCAGCCGCGCCTACGACCCCGCGCGCGGCAGCGTGCGCTCCTGGGTGCTGAGTGTCGTGCACAACCGCGCGATCGATGCGCTTCGGCGGCAGGGATCGAGGGACAGCCGCGACGTCCCGGATGACGGCATCGCCGAGCGCCTGTCGTCGCCCGACCGCACCGATGCCGAGGCCGAGCGCCGCGACGACGCGCGCCGGGTGCGAACCGCACTCGACGAGCTGCCGCCCGATCAGCGGCGGGTGATCGAGCTCGCCTACTTCGGCGGGTTCACCCACAGCCAGATCGCCGAGATGCTCGACCTACCGCCCGGTACCGTGAAGGGCAGAATGCGGCTCGGACTCACCAAGATGCGAAACGTCCTCGGCGAGGTCGTGGTATGACCGGCGAGGGTGGGCTGCGGAACGGCCGCCAGTGCGGCGAGGACGCCGCCGCGTACGTGCTCGGCGCGCTCGAACCCGCCGAGGCCGACGCGTTTCGCCGCCACCTCGCCAACTGCGTCTCCTGCCAGCAGGAGGTGGCCGAGCTCGAACAGGTGACGGGCTCGCTCGCGGACGCCACCGTCCGCTACGAGATGCCGAGGGAGCTGCGCGGGCGAGTGCTGCGCGAGATCCGCGCGACGCCCAAGGCCGCGGCCCACGCGTCGGCCGGGACCCGGACGTGGTCCCCGCGTCGTTTGCGCATCGCGCGGGGCGCCGCGCTCGCGATCGCTGTGGCAGGGATCGCCGTCGTCCTCGTGGTCGCGCTCAGCGGCGGGGGGTCGAGCACGAGGACTATCCAGGCGTCGACCGGCAGCGCTGAGCTCACGATCGCCGGCGGCCGCGCCGACCTGATCGTCCATCGCCTGCCTACGCTGCCCGCCGGGCGCATCTACGAGATGTGGGTGCAGCGAGGGAACGCGACGCCGACGCCGACGGGCACGCTGTTCGCGGTCACCTCGAGCGGAACGGCCGCGGTCGGCGTGCCCGGCGGCGTAACCGGGGTCAGCGCGGTCATGGTCACGCAGGAGCCCGCCGGAGGGACACCCGCGCCCACGACCGCGCCTGTGATCGTCGCGCGCGTTACCTGACCGGGGAATTCGGCTCCGGGACATCCGGGTGGACGTGACGCTGCGGGCCGAATTCCCTTACGGGAATCCGGCCGACTCGCGTCTTAGTTCACGTGCGGCGTCGGCCCGGATTCCCCGCGGGGAATTCGGCTCCGTGACATCCGGGCGGACGTCACGCTGCGGGCCGAATTCCCTTCAGGGAATCCGGTCGACTCGCGTCTTAGTTCACATGCGGCGTCGGCCCGGATTCCCCAGTCAGGCGGCGCGCAACGGTTTCGTCTCGTAACCGCTGACGGGCGTCCCCAGGTAGGGGAAGTGCCGCAGGTACCGCGTGCTGTTCGCCCCCAGCCCATCGGTGACGAGCGACGCGGCGGCGTCCGGCGTGTAGCCCTTGTTCACGAGCGGGTAGGTCACGCCGGCGATCGCGCGAAGCTCGACCGTGACCACGTCGTCGAACACCCGACGGCCGTTCGGGAAGCCGGCGGGATCGCCGCCAATCAGCCCCAGAGCCTTCGGGTTGTGCCGCGTCGGCGGGATCGCCATGTTCAGCCGTAGCTGATCGGCCGGACCCGACCCGGTGAAATTCTGGAACCCCGGCACGATCCCGGCCGGTATCCCCGTCATGAGGATCGCGACGAGGTCGGCGCGCGCCGCCGTCAGCTTCGCGAGGTTCGGGAACACGCCCGGGTACAGCACCGGCAGCAGCCCCGCCAGCTCGGGGTGCTCGACGTAGTGGACGAACTGCGCGTCGTCCTGGGCCGGCAGCGAGTTCCACCGGTCCTTGTCGCCGAGCGGCACGATCACCTCGTTGAACAGCGGGTTGCCGAGGCGCGAGACCTGGACCCAGTTGCCGGCCTCGTGAACTGAGCCCGTGCCGGCGTTCCGGATCAGCGCGTGGCGCCGGCTGGCGGCGGTCCACACCCCGATCACGGACTTGCCGGACATCGGGTCGCTCGGCTTCGACCCGTCGCGGGTGAGCTCGTGCTTGGGGATCTTCAGCGCGATCGAGTGCACGCCGAAATCGTGCGTTGCGTTCACCGAATGCGCCGCGGCCATCGCCGCCAGGTGGAGGTTCTGGAACGGACGGAGGTCGCCGAGGTCGAACACCGCGCCGAGGTCGACGTAGAACCCCTCGAGCCGCTGCCCGGCGAACACGGTGTGGCCGGCGCCGAGCTTGTGAACGGACTCGGCGGCGAGGCTCGCGTAGTTCGGCGTCGAGGCCGGCCCGATGTTGCACGGCGGACACGCCAGACCTCGTCCCAGAACCCGGCGGTGGCCGTTCTTCACCCGCGTGACCGTGTAGAACTGCCGACGGTTCCAGTTGGCACTGTCGAGCGACCCGATCGGGCCGGTGTTGTAGAGAAACGTGTCCGGGTTTCGGACCTGAGTTTGGAACAGGAACTCGTATGTGATCTCGGGGGCGCCGTCGGCGTCGTTGTCGATGTGGATCTCGTAGCGGACGTCGTCGCCGAACTCGAAGAAGTTCGGACCGCCGAACGGCGCCTCGAGCGGGAGATAGTTCGAGATGATCGTGACCGTGTCAGGGTCGTCGGGTGACACGAACGCGTACGTGTCGGTGTTGTCGGCGACCGGGTCCTTGCTGATCGCCGGCGCTTCGCGGTGAGACGACATCAGTTGCCTCCTGCTCGAATGATCTGCGCGGCCAGCTTGCGGTCGCGGACGGTGACCTCGCGGTCGCCGGTCATGACAGAGACCTGCCCGTCATGTACGTAAGCCACGACCGGTTCCGATGAGGCCGCGTCGGCCTCGGCGGTCACAAGGGCGCCGATCACGGTGGCGCCGACCGCGGCAGTCGCTGAGCGCTTCACGAACGCTCGCCTGGTTTGCTCGCTCACTTCGCTCCTCCTTCGATGGGCTTTCGCCCGCCTATACGCGGGAGCGCGCGAAACGGATCACTGGGCCGCCTGCGGCGGCGTTCGTGCGGCCATGCGGGCCCGTCTTGTCCGGGTCGGAGTTCCGGAGGACCCTCGACAGGGCTTGAAGCGAGGCTGCGACGCCCGACCCGCGGCACTCGCGGTCGATACTGTTCGCCCGCCGCACCGCGACGAAAACGCCGGTGCCGCGGGGTGGGTGTGCAGCCGAAGCTAACTCCAGGGGTACGGGCTGTGCGAGACCGGGTGCAGGTCCCCGGTGGCGAAGCGCTCGAACCGGAACGGGTGCAGCAGCGAGGAGTGCTCGCCGGCGAGCACGCGCGCGATCTCGCGGCCGACGGCGATCATCTTGTACCCGTGGTTCGAGTCGGCGGCGACGAACACGTTCGGGCGCATGTAGTCGAACACCGGGAAGTTGTCGACGGTGAAGGCGCCAACGCCACCCGAGCGGGTCTGGCGGTAGGTCGCGCGAGCGCCCTCGAACCGCCCGAGGCAATGCGACAGCGCCGCGCACCACATGTCGGGGAAGCCGGGCTCGACGGTCCCGGTGGGGTAGGGGTCGACCTGGAACTCGTTGCTCATCCGCAGCGGCTGGGCGCCGCCCTGGACTGTCTCGCGGTCGGGCTTGAAGTACACGCCCCAGGGCTCGCTCGTGATCAGCCGGCCGGCGTCGTCGCGGAGCGTCTGGTCGGAGTCGATGTGAAGCACGGCCGAGGCGCGGCCGTCGTCGGTCGTGAACATCGCCGGGTCGAACTCGATCTCGCCCTCCTGGAGGTACCAGTAGGTCCACATCGGCAGGTCGGGCTGGACCTGGCCGTCGGGTTGGCGGACGTCGATCCGATCGGCCAGGCCGAGCATCGCCCAGATCGAGGCGATCCACGGGCCGACCGCGACCACAACCGTCTCGGGATGGATCGTGCCGGCCGTCGTGTGGACGCCCGTCACCGCGCGCGAGTCGTCCAGTTCGAACCCCGTCACCTCGACGCCGGTGCGGATTTCGGCCCCGGCCGCCCGGGCCTTGCTGGCGAGGCCCTCCATCGACTCGCGGTTGAACGCGTAGCCGCCGGCGCGCTCGTGCAGGCAGACGGTCAGGCCGGGGGCGCGCCAGTCGCCGTACAGCGAGCGCATGTGCTCGGCGACCTGTTCCTCGCCGACGTACAGCTCGGATGGGTAGCCGATCCGCTGCTGGCGCTCGTGGACGGCGACCAGGTCGCTCTCCTGCGCCGGCGGACCGAGCGCGATGTAGCCCGTGCCGTGGTAGTGGAGCGCCTCCGGATCGGACTCCCACACCTCCACGCACGCTGCCATCAGTTCGGACATCGCGGGCTGGAAGTAGTTGTTACGGATCACGCCGCACGCGATCCCGGACGCGCCGGCAGCGACCGAGGTTTTGTCGACGACGAGGACCTTCTGGCCCTGCTCGGCGGCGTGCCAGGCGGTCGACAGGCCGTGGACGCCGGCCCCGATGACGAGGACGGGGACTGACTCGGGAAGGGATTCGGACATCGTTCGGCTCCTCTCGTTGCGTGATACGCAACGCTATTGCGCGAATTCGTCAGGGAGCGTAGGACCTGGAGGTGGCGGGGTCAAGGGCGGCGGCGACAACGCTGGAGGCGAGGCTGCGGCGCCCGCCCCGCGGCACTCGCGGCCGCTAACAGAACGCACTGCGACAACAAGCCGTGCCGCGCCGTGCCGCACGGCGGGTGTGCAGCCGAAGCCGGACCTTGTCTCGGCTTTCGGCAACTGATATAAACGGGCGCTGTACGAATTTGTACAAGGGAGCGTCCGTGGCATCGCTCGCTGGCGTGGCCGGCCGGGGTGCAGAAAGGAGTGGAGGATGGCGGTAGCAGTCGACGGCGGCGACCCCAGTGCTGTGACGGTGCCGCTTGGTGGGACCGTCCAGACGGTGCTCGACAGCCCGCGGATCGCGCCCGCGCCGGCGACGCTCGAAGAGGCGCGCAACGCGCCCGGCCGGCGCGAGAAGATCGAACAGATCACGCGCCGGATCGAGGAGCAGGGCATCAAGTACGTGTTCTTCCAGCAGATATCGGTCACCGGCCGGGTGATGGGTAAGGGCGTCGTGTCGACGTTCTTCCCGCAGGTCGCGGAGAAGGGCTACCAGCTCGTGTACGGCGCGACGGCCAACCTGTTCACCGATCGCCACGGCAACTACATCGGGTTCGGCCCCGAGGAGTCCGAGCTCGCGGCGGTGGCGGACCTCGACACGTTCGCGGTGCTGCCGTGGGACCAGCGGGTCGCGCGGGTGTACTGCGACTGCTACGACACCGAGACCGGTGAGCTGCTCGACGCCGACTGCCGCCAGAACCTCAAGCGGGTGGCACACGAGTTCGAGCAGGAGCTCGGCTACCAGTTCCTGATCGGGATCGAGCCCGAGACGATGTGGCTGAAGAAACCCGAGGACGGCCAGCTCCCCGAAGGCATCACCAAGCCCTACTGCTACCACATCCACCAGTTCGAGGAGCTCCGTACGGTGCTGCTCGACGTGGTCGACTGGGGTCAGCGGCTCGGCCTCGACATGAGCTACGGCGACCACGAGGATGCGCCCGGCCAGCTCGAGCTGAACTTCCGCTTCGACCGGCCGGTGCGGACCGCCGACAACCTGACGACCTACCGCCAGGTGTGCGCCGCGGTCGGGCGCAAGCACGACGTGCTCCCGTCGTGGATGCCGAAGCCGTTCACGGGCGTGTCGGCCAACGGGCACCACCACCATTTCACGCTCGTCGACGAGAACGGCGTCAACGTGTTCCACGACCCCGACGGGCCGGCGCAGCTGTCCGAGATCGCGCGGAACTTCCTCGGCGGCATGCTCGACCACTTCGGCGCGCTGATGTGCATCGGCAACCCCACCGTGAACTCGTACTGCCGGATGTGGGACACGGGCTTCTGGGCCCCGATCTACAAGAACTGGGGCTGGCAGAACCGCACCACGACGGTGCGCGTGGCGACCGGCGGGCGGTTCGAGTACCGCGGCGTCGACTCGTCATGCAACCCGTACCTGACCACGGCCGCGCTGCTCCAGGCCGGCCTCGACGGCGTGCGGCGCAAGCTCGACCCGGGCCCGCCGCAGCAGGGCAACACGTACGAGCTGCTCCAGCAGGGCGTCGAGATCGAGCGCGTGCCCGAGAGCCTCGGCGCGGCGCTGAACGCGCTCGCGGCCGACGAGCTGATCCAGGCCGCGATTCCCGGTCGCCTGTACAAGGTGTTCGACTGGTACAAGCGCGACGAGTGGGAGCGCTACCTGGCGGCGGTCACCGACTGGGAGCGCAACGAGTACCTGGAGGTACTCCCCTAGTGTGCGGGATCGCCGGGATCATCTATCGAAACGGCAACGGCGCCCACCGCATCGGCGCCGACATGACCCGCATGCTCCAGTCGATGAAGCACCGCGGCCCGGACTCGACAGGGTACGCGCTGTACCACCGGCCGAGCGCCGATCTGACCATGCGGATCAAGCTGGACGACGGCGGCGGCAACGGTGACATCGAGTACGCCGATCGGCTCGCGCGCCGCCGGCGGGAGGTCGAGTCGCGGATCCGCTCCGCCGGCGCGCGCGTCGACTCGATCGACGAGATCAACGAGTACACGATCGCCGTCGGGCTGACCTACGACGGAGAGCTCAAGCATCTGGCCGACTACGTCGAGTCGGTCCCGGGCGCCGAGGTGCTGTCCGCCGGCTCGGCTCTCGAGATCATCAAGGACCTCGGCGACGCTCGGACCGTGGGCGACGCCTACAAGCTCGACGGGTACATCGGGACGCACGGGATCGGGCACGTGCGGATGGCGACCGAGTCCGACGTAGACATCTCGAACGCGCACCCGTACTGGGCGTATCCGTTCTCGGACGTGGCCGTGGTGCACAACGGCCAGCTGACGAACTACCACCAGTGGCGCCGTCGCCTCGAGCGGATGGGCCACCGGTTCGCCTCCGATTGCGACTCGGAGATCATCGCGGTGTACCTGGCGCAGAAGATGTCCGACGGCGCCTCGCTCGAGGAGGCGATGCGCGCGAGTCTCGATGACCTCGACGGGGTGTTCACCTACATCTGCGTGTCCGACGGCGCGCTCGGGATGGCCAAGGACGAGCTCGCGGCCAAGCCGCTGGTGCTCTACGAGGGCGAGGACATGGTCGTGCTCGCCTCCGAGGAGATCGCGATCCGCGCCGTGATCGACCGTGAGATCGAGACCTACGACCCGTACGAGAGCGAGGTGATGGTGTGGACACGGTAGCCCCGCCGGCGCGCTTCGATCCGCGCGGCCTGGTCGAGCTCGACGAGCGCGTCCCCGGGACCGCCGAGATCGACGGCGACCGCGCGAGCTTCGATGCGCGCGATCTGACCACGCGCCAGATCAACCTCGAGTTGCGGCGGCTCGTCTACGACGTGGGCGTGCACGACATCACGGTCACGAACCCCGGCGCCAAGCACTCGCTTGGCGTCGGCATCCTGGCCCGGTGCAGGATCACGTTCGAGGGCAGCCTCGGCTACTTCGCGTGCGGGCTGATCGACGGGCCCGAGATCCACATCACCGGCCGCGTCGGCTGGTCGGCGTGCGAGAACATGATGTCGGGGGTGTGCGAGATCGACGGCAACGCCGGCTCGCTGACGGCGGCGGCGCTGCGCGGAGGCGACGTCGTCGTGCACGGTCGCGTCGGCGCTCGCACCGGCATCGACCAGAAGGGCGGGACGGTGATCGTGCTCGGAGACGTCGGCTCGATGACCGGGTTCATGATGCAGCGCGGCCGCCAGATCATCTGCGGCAACGCCGGCCACGGCCTCGGCGACTCGATGTACGACGGCGTGCTCTACGTCGGCGGCAAGGTGGCGTCGCTCGGGATCGACTGCGTTCCCGGCGAGTGGACTGACGCGGATACCGAGTTCGTGACGCGGAAATTCGGGATCTACGGCCTGGGCGATCCGCCCGAGCTTCAGAAGTTCGTGTGCGGCAAGAAGCTCTACAACTACGACTCGCTCGAGCCATCCGAGCGCAAGCTGGTCCTTTAGAAAGGAGCCCACCCACCCGCCATGGCGATGACCGACGAGAACGCCCCGATGGCCCGCAACCGGCTCGGGCGCAGCCGGATCTTCACCCCCGAGGTGATGGACGACATCCATGTCAAGGCCGAGCTCGGCCGCTACCGGATGCGCGGGTTCTCGATCTTCAAGCCGATCCCGCACTGGGACGAGCTGATGTTCCTTCCCGGCACGCTGACCCGGTTCGTGATCGAGGGCTACCGCGAGAAGTGCGTGACCAAGACGGTGCTCGGGGCGCGCTTCGCCAAGAAGCCGATCGAGCTCGACATCCCGATCTACATCACCGGCATGAGCTTCGGGGCGCTGTCGCTCGAGGCCAAGATGGCTCTGGCCAAGGGCGCCTCGATGGCGGGCACGGCCACGTGCTCGGGCGAGGGCGGGATGATCCCGCCCGAGCGGGACCTCTCGACCAAGTGGTACTACCAGGTCATCCAGAGCCGCTACGGCTTCAACCCCCATCACCTGATGCTGGCCGACGCGGTCGAGTTCTTCATCGGCCAGGGCTGCAAGGTCGGGCTCGGCGGCCACTTGATGGGCCAGAAGGTCACCGAGCAGGTCGCCGAGATGCGCTCGCTGCCGGTCGGGATCGACCAGCGCTCGCCGGCGCGCCATCCGGACTGGCTCGGCCCCGACGACCTGTCGTTGAAGATCCAGGAGATTCGCGAGGCCACGAACTACGAGATCCCGGTCCAGCTCAAGCTCGGCGCGGCGCGCGTGTACGACGACGTGCGGATGGCGGCCAAGTGCGGCCCGGACATCATCTATCTCGACGGCGCTGAGGGGTCGACTGGCGCGGGACCGCATATCGCCACCGAGGAGACCGGGATCCCGCTGATGGCGGCGATCCCGGAGGCGCGCCGCGCGCTCGAGGACGTCGGCATGGCCGACGAGATCGACCTCGTCGTGGCCGGCGGGATCCGCAACGGTGCGGACGTCGCCAAGGCGCTTTCGCTCGGTGCCACGGCGATCGCGATCGGGCATTCGGCGCTGATGGCGCTGAACTGCAACAAGGAGATCCCGGGCGTCACCGACTACGAGGGCACCGTGGGCGTGCCGGCGGGCCAGTGTTATCACTGCCACACCGGACGGTGCCCGGTCGGGATCACCACGCAGGATCCGGAGCTGCGTCGGCGGCTCGTCGTCGACGAGGCCGCCCAGCGCGTCTACAACTTCCTGCACACGATGACGCTCGAGTGCCAGATGCTCGCGCGGGCGTGCGGGAAGACCGACGTCCACAGCCTCGAGCCCGAGGACCTGTGCGCGCTGACCGTCGAGGCCTCGGCGATGGCGCGCGTACCGCTCGCCGGCACCGACTACATCCCGGGCGTGTCCGAGGAGCGGACGCTCGCGCGGATCGAGCGGCTGCTCGAGCGTCATGTGGAGAACCCGATCGACTTCCTCGAGATGGAGCGCGAGGAGGTCGGATCGTGAGCGGGACCGAGTACAAGATCTCGATCGACGCCGAGTATCTCTCGGGTCGGCGGTTCCCCTACCAGGAGGACATGTCGCTCGTGGACGACATTGATCTGCTCGCCGCCACCCCGGGTCAGGACATCAACTGGCTCGAGGACGTGACGCTGCTGGAGGAGGACGGCGTGCCGGCCGTGTTCGACCGCTATTCGAACTCGTTCCTCAAGATCTACTTCCCGATTCCGCCGGGGCGCGAGGACGAGCTGGCCCGCAAGGTGCTGATCAAGCACCTCCAGGAGGGCAACTCGTATGGGATCGTTTTGAAACAGCGCCACTGCAAGTTCCCGCAGCCCGAGCTCGGGCCGTGGGTGGAGGGCTCGCGGACCGTGGGGACCGACTGGACGCCGCCAGTGCTCGAGGGATGGGAGCCTCCCGCGCACTGAATCCGCTGGACGCGGAGTCGGATCTTCCCCGCTCGATTCGCCGCGGGCCGAAGATCACGAGGCGGATCGCACTCGAGGAGTACGCGGAGCTGCGCCGCACCCAGCTTCGCTACCGTCGCATCCGCCGCTATCGCCAGCAGCTCGCGCAGATCCCCACGTGGAAGATCGAGCCTGAGTGAAGGCAATAATCGTCGGCGCTGGGTTCGCCGGCCTGGCCGCTGCTGATGAGCTCCAGCGGGCCGGCATCGACATGGAAGTGTTCGAAGCCCGCAACCGGGTGGGGGGGCGCGTGCACTCGTTCCCGTTCGCCGGGGCGGTGGCCGAGCGTGGTGCCGAGTTCATCCTGCCCGGGAGCGAGGTAGCGCTCGCCACCGCGGAACGTCTCGGCCTGCCCCTGGTGCGCAAGGGCACGCTGTACGGCGACCGCGAACCGAAGGGTGACAGCTCGGTCACGCGCGCGGAGGTCGCTGGGGCGATCGCGGAGATCGCGTCGCGCCCGCCGCTCGGCGGCGCGCGCACGCTGGCCGACGCGCTCGGGACCTACGGGCTGGCGGCCGGCGTGACCGAGGCGATCCAAGCGCGCATCGAGGTGAGTTGCGCGTACCCGGCCGAGGATCTCGCCGCCTCGGTCCTCGAGGAGGGGGCCGCGGCGTTCGGGCAGTTCGACACCTACACCGTTCAGGCCGGGAACGACCGGATCGCTCAGGAGCTCGCGGCCGGACTGGGGAAGCGGGTCCACCTGGCGAGCCCGGTCCGGCGGATCGCCTGGGGCGAGGGTCAGATTCGCCTGCGCGCCGGCTCGCACGTCGCGGTGGGCGACGCCGCGGTGCTCGCGGTGCCCGCCGCGGCGCTGTGTGCGATGTCGTTCGACCCGCCCCTCCCGCCCGAGACGGCTGCCGCCATGCGAGGCGTCCGCTACGGCCAGGCCGCCAAGCTGTTCGTGCCTCTGAGAACGCCGGCGCCGCCCAGCGCCACCCTTTCGGTGCTCGAGCGCTTCTGGTGCTACACGCAGCTGGGCGCGGACGGGGAGCCGGTGCGCTTCGTGGCCGCGTTCGCCGGGTCGCCCGGCGGGCTCGAGGCGCTCGACGTGCGTTCCGGGCCGGCGCGGTGGGTCGCGGCACTGCAGCGGCTGCGGCCGGATCTGGACATCGACCCGGCCGGCGCGGAGATCTCCCAGTGGGCCGAGGACCCCTGGGCACGGGGTGCGTACTCGGCGGCATCGGCGACCGCGCCGATCGACACCGAGAGGCTGACGGACGTCGTCGGGCCGTTTGTGTTCGCTGGCGAGCACACCGCCGGCGCGTGGCACGGTCTGATGGAGGGGGCGCTGCGCAGCGGCGTTCGCGCCGCGCAACAGTTGCAGCAGTCGGCGCTTCGATGAGACCTGGCCGCGGGCGCGGTCTAACCTGGCGTGACCGTGCCCGCCACCAACAGGACCCAGGCCGTCGAGCTAGACGTCGACGGGCGAACCGTCCGGATCTCCAGTCCCGACCGAATCTACTTCTCGGCCCGGGGCGAGACCAAGCTAGACCTCGCGAGGTACTACATGAGCGTGGGCGACGGGATCGTCCGCGCGCTGCGCGAGCGGCCGTGCATGCTGCACCGCTTCCCGGACGGCGTCGACGGGCCGAAGGTGCACCAGAAGCGCCTCCCGAAGGGCGCCCCGGACTGGGTGCAGACGGTCAACATCTACTTCCCGCGGTTCGGGCGGACGGCCGACGAGCTGTGCGTGACCGAGCTGGGCAGCGTGATCTGGGCCGTGCAGATGTCGACGGTGGAGTTTCACCCCTGGAACTCCCGGTGCGCGGACGTGGAGAAGCCCGACGAGTGGCGCATCGACCTCGACCCGATGCCCAAGGCTTCGTTTGACGCGGTGAAGCGAGTGGCCCATGTCGCGCGCGAGGTGCTCGACGAGATCGGGGCGGTGGGCTGGCCGAAGACCTCGGGCGGGAACGGGCTGCACATCTACGTGCGGATCGAGCCGCGGTGGGAGTTCGGCGAGGTGCGGGACGCGGCGCTCGCGTTCGCACGCGAGGTCGAGCGCCGGATTCCGGCCGACGCCACCACGACCTGGTGGCGCAAGGACCGCCCGCCGGACAAGGTGTTCGTCGACTACAACCAGAACGCCCGCGACCACACGATCGCGAGCGCGTACTCGGTGCGGGGAAACTCCGAAGGCACCGTCTCGACCCCCATCAGATGGGACGAGCTCGACGACGATCTAGATCCGCGCGAGTTCACGATCGCCACGGTGCCGGCGCGCTTTGCCGAGCTCGGCGACCCGCACGCGGGGATCGACGACGCGGTGTTCTCGCTCGAGCCGCTGCTCGAGTGGGCCTCGCGCGACCCCACGACGTCGTAGGTCTCCGATGACGCTCACGGTGGCCGAACTGGTTCAGGCACCCGTGATGAGCGGCGCCCCCCGTTCTCGCCGGACAAGCGGGCGTAAACCGCGAGATCAACTGGACGGCCGTAATCGAATGGCAGGCGGTCGGCTTCGTCCATCCGGGCGAGCTCGTGCTGACCACGTGCATCGGCCTGGCAGAACCGGAGCTGACCCAGTTCATGCGCGAGCTGTTGGGCTCCGGGGCGGAGGCGGTGTGCGTCAGCCTGCCTCCCACCGGGCCGGTGACCGTGGTGCCGGCGTCGGTGATCATCGACGCCGACCGCGCCGGCGTGCCGCTGATCGACCTCCCGTGGGAGGTCGCGTTCGCGGACGTCAACCGGTGGGTTATCGACGAGGTGATCCAGCGCCGGTATGCCCCGGACAGCTTCGCCCGAGCCCTGCTCGGCGGCGAGGGGATGGACGGCATCGCGGCGGCGCTCGAGGTCGCGCTGGACCGCCCGGCGCTGATCTTCGACGGTCGCCTGCAGCTCGCGGGCCACGGGCCGATGGCGGCCGCGAGACTCGGCGAGGCCGAGCTCGCGGAGCTGCGGATGGACGCCGCCCGCCTGACCCGCGAGCAGGCGGTCGGCGCGGCGGCAGAGCTCGATGTCGAGCCGCGCCACGTCGAGGACCTGCTCGGGCTCGGCCCCGGGACGGGCTTGGCGGTGGTGGCGCGCCACGACACGCTCGGCTACCTGTTCGTGCTCGACGCGGGCGAGCCCGACCTCCCCGGGCTCGAACTTCGGGCGCTCGAGCAGGCCTCGGTTGCCGTGGCGATGGAGGGACTCCGCCGCCGCTCGGCGGCCGACGAGCGGGCACGCGAGGACTTCCTGTGGCTCCTGGTCACCGGCGCGGCGGGGCCGCCTGACCCGATCGTGGCGCGAGCCGCGCTGCTCGGGTTCGAGCGCTCGCCGTTCGAGCTCGCGGTCGCGCGTGCCGACACGGGCTTGGAGCGTGTCGCGCGGGACCTCCGCGACCGTGCCACCCGCGTGTCGCTCGAGCTGGGTGCTCGGCGTCCGCGACGGTGTCCTGGTGGCGGCGGCGGTCCGTCCCGAGCGAGCAGGGGCGCGGCGAGGACTGATCGAGGCGACCCACGAGCAGAACGGCGGGGCGTCCTGGGGCGTGGCGACCAGCGCGCGGCCGGTACCGGAGCTCGCCGTGTCCTACCTAGAGGCCGAGCGCGCGCTTGAGATCGGCCGTGCCCTCGAGGGACCCGGGCGGGTGGCAGACGCCGCGGCGCTGGCGCCGTACCTGATGCTCGCATCGCTCGGCGCCGATCCCCAGGCGATGGCGATCGCCCGGCGGATCGTGGGACCGCTCGTGGCCTACGACCGGAGCGATCTCGTGGAGACGCTCGACGTCTACCTGCAGGAAAGCGCGAACACCAGCTCGGCCGCGCGCAGGCTGCACCTCAACCGCCACTCTCTGCTCTACCGGCTGCGCGAGATCGAGGAGCTCACTGGGCGCTCGCTCGAGCGACCGGCCGACCGCTTCGTGCTCGACCTCAGCATCAAGCTGATGCGCTTCGGCGTGCTCGACCTGGATTAAGCCGCCGGCCAACTATTGGCCACGTTGTGGGTGGGCGAGGCGCGCGTCCGGTGGGATCGTGTACCTACGATGAATACCGAGACGCGGGCAACATCGCTGGCCGTCCGTGAAGAGAGCGAAGCGGCCCGCATCCCCCGCGGGTCGTGGTGGCCGACGACGACGTCCTGCTCCGTGAAGGAGTCGCCTGGCTGCTGATGCGCTCCGGGTTCGAGGTCGCGGGTCGATGCGGTGACGCGGAGGAGCTGATTCGCCTGGTCCGCGAGCAGGAGCCCGACCTCGTCGTCGACGTCCGCATGCCCCCCGGTCACGACGCCGAGGGCCTCGAGGCCGCCGTGGCGATCAGACGGGAGTTCCCGAACGTCGGCATCCTGGTGCTGTCGGCCTACGTGGAGGTCGACGAGGCGATGGAGCTCCTGGCCAGCGGGCATCGCGTTGGCCACGTGCTGAAGAGCAGGATGGCTAGGATCGAAGACTTCATCGAGACGATCGAGCGCGTCCTGGACGGCGGTTCGGTGGTCGACCCCATGCTCGTCCAGGAGCTCGTCAACGCGCGCCACCGCGACGACCGGCTCGAGGTTCTGAGCAACCGCGAGCGCGAGGTCCTCGCGGTGATGGCGCACGGCGCCTCGAACGCCGGGATTGCGCGTCAGCTCGTCGTCACCGAGTGGACGGTCGAGAAGCACGTCCGCAGCATCCTCTCCAAGCTCCGGCTGCCCCAGAACCCCGACGATCACCGGCGGGTGATCGCCGTGCTGACCTACCTGGAGAGTCTCTGATCCTTAGCCGTCGTGCGGGTGGTGGACGATCAGCACGTCGGTATGCGCGTGATGTGACACCGACTCGCTGACGCTCTGGCCGGTCAGCCGCTGGATCAGGTTCGGCTCGCGGCTGCCCACGACGATCATCTCCGCGCCTCGGTCCGCGGCCAGCTGGACGATCGCGTCAGCCGGCTCACCGATCGCCGGCTGATAGTCGGCGTCGATACCCTGAGCTTCGAGGTACCTGCGTGCGGCCGCCAGCTCCTGTGCGTGCTTCTCGGGCGGGTCGGCGGAGTCGATCGGCCCTGCCGAGCGCCCGGTGCTCACCATCAGTGGAGTGACGCTCGTGACCACGAGCTTAGATCCCAGCGCCTTGGCCAGCTCTGCGGCGCGTTCAAGTGCCCGCTGCGATCCGGGCGATTGGTCGTAGCCGATCACTATAGTGCTCATCGTCTCTCCTCCTTAGGCGGGGACTGCTGCCGACTCTGCTGTCAGCTCGGCGAGCCCCTCCTGATCGGGGGACGCTTGGGATCCTCGCTCCAGCTGACGGCCTGCGTATCCTGCACGATCCGGCGGTAGGGGAACAAGATCGGCGAGCCGATGAGGACGCCGATGCCGACCCAGAACTCCATTCCACTGGAGCGGCGGATCCCGGCCGACGCGACCACGCAACGACCGCCCGCCGGAATCGACGAGGCGACGTTCTGCTGGAATGCGGCTCAGACCTCTAACTGCGTGGCCGGTGCTTCTCGGTGTCATACAGGGGGAACGGCGCTACCGTCGCGCCGACCGTGCCTGCGCCGAGCGCCACGTCGACGCGCTGGCTGTCTTGGACGAGCCCTCGGTCGATCGCCGCCATGCCGATCACCTGCATGTCGAACGTCGGACTCTGGCACGGGCTGCGCAGGATTCCGACGTCCTGTCCGTCGAGGGTCACCGCGGCGCCGTACTCGGGTACCTCGTCACCCTCGATGCGCAGGGTGGTGAGCAGCCGAGGCGTCCCGTGAGCGCCGATCTCGCGCAGGGCGTCGCGTCCGACGAAGTCCCCGGCCTTATCGAGCTTGATCACGTTGTCCAGACGCACCTCGAAGGGATCCGTCTGGTGCGGAAAGTAATCGATGTCGGGGAACAGCAGACCGGACTCGATCCGGAGCGTCTCGATCGCCGAGAGGCCAATCGGCCGGATGCCGTGCGGCCGGCCGGCCTCTAGGACGGCGTTCCACAGCGTCTCGGCGTCTTCCGGAGCGCAGTACAGCTCGAAGCCAAGCTCGCCGGAGTATCCGGTCCGCGACAGCATGACGGGCACCCCTGCCACCCGGGCCCCCTCGGCGACGAAACGGAAGTACCGGAGCGAGTTGACGTCTGCGCCCTCGGTGATCGGACCGAGAACCTCCCGCACCTTCGGACCTTGGACCTGGAGGTGGGGCATCGCCGCCGTCCGGTCCTCGACGCGCACGTCGAGCCCGCGATCGCTGGCGACCTGCCGGAACCAGTCCAGATCCGAGTCGTAGCTCGTGACCGAGAAGCAGTGCCGGTCGCCCAGCCGAAACACGGTGCCGTCCATGATCATCTTGCCCTGGTCATCGCAGATCGCGCCGTAGCGGACCTGCCCGATCTCGAGCGCCGCCATGTCGTTCGTGAACAGCGCATCGGCCAGCGACAACGCGTCGGGGCCCTGAATGTCCCACTTGCGCAGTGGTGATTCGTCCCACAGATTGCACGCCGTGCGAGTCGCGACGTGCTCGGCAACCGGATCGCCGAAGTCAGCCACCCACGCCCAGCCTTCCCAGTCGGTCCAGTTCGCGCCCGCGTCCCGCTGAACCTTATCGAACGCCGTGCGACGCAGATCTACGGTCGACACCCCTCACCTCTGCTTTGATGAATTTGTACAAATGACGGCGCAGTTATATCGCAGGAGCGGCGGCCCGTTCGGCCGCGGCGTCCACGAACAGCGCGAGCAGCGGGCTGGCGGGTTCCTCCTGGACCTCCCACTGAACCGCGATGCAAAGCGCGGGGGCGGCTGGGACCTCGATCGCCTCGATGACGCCGTCGGGCGCCGTTGCCGCCACCACGACCCCCTCACCGAGCGTCGCGATGCTCTGATGGTGGTAGCTGTTCACGGTCGCGCCGGCTCCAAGCGCGCCGGCGAGCCGGCTTTCCGGGGCGATGGCGATCTCGTGGGAGGGGTGCTCCACCGGCGGCCCCTGCCCCAGGCGTGCCTTCACGACCTCGTCCCAGATGTCCCAGTCGCCGCCGCGATGCCGGTCCGCGGGAGCGGGCAGCACGCTGTGGTCGGGGTGGAGCGAGCCGCCGAGCGCGACGTTGATGATCTGCATGCCCCGGCAGATCCCGAGTACTGGGACGCCGGCCGCGATCGCCTCTCGCGCCAGCGGCAGTTCGGCCTCGTCGCGTAACGGGGAGTGCGCGGTGGCCCTCGGATGGCGCTGACCGCTGAAGCGCTCAGGCTCGATGTCGCGGCCCCCCGCGAGCATCAGCCCGTCGAGCCGCGCGAGCAGCGGTGTCGGCCAAATGGTGTAGGGCAGCATCACCGCGACGCCGCCGAGCTGTTCGATCGGGACGCTGAATGCGACGCCGAGGTAGTCACCGTAGTCGGTGAACCCACACGAGATGCCGATCAGCGGAGCGTCTAAGCGATCACTCATACGTGGCGTGAGCCTACATGGAGCGGTCCCGCAGCGGTATTGCTCATTACGCAATACCATTGCGGTTTAAGCATGATCATCCGCGGACCCGTGGTGGGTCAACGTGCGCGCCGGCGTCGGTTGCCGCTTGCGGACGCACCCGATATAACGGGTGAATCAATTTGTCCAGCGAGGGGTGGGTGTGATCGTGGCGACAGCGACTTCGACTCTTCAGAATTTCATTCACGGCGTGTTCGTCGATCCGGCAGATGGGCAGACCGAACCGGTGTTGAACCCGGCTACGGGTGAGGCGATCGCAGAGGCGCCGTTGTCGACGGCGGCCGATGTCGATCGAGCCGTGAACGCGGCGAGTGCCGCCTTCGACGACTGGTCGACCACCACGCCCGGCGAGCGCGCCGCTCGCGCTGCTCGCGCTCGCCGACGTGATCGAGGAGCACGCCGACGAGCTCGCGGAGCTCGAGTCGGACAACGTCGGCAAGCCGATCCGCCTTCCGCGCGACGAGATCCCGTTCATGGTCGACAACCTGCGCTTCTTCGCCGGCGCCGCGCGGCTGCTCGAGGGCAAGAGCCGCCGGCGAGTACGTGAGCGGCTACACGTCGATGATCCGGCGCGAGCCGCTCGGCGTGGTCGGCCGGATCGCGCCCGTGGAACTACCCGCTGATGATGGCCGTCTGGAAGATCGGCCCGGCGCTGGCGGCCGGCAACACGGTCGTCCTGAAGCCCGCCGAGCAGACGCCGCTGACGCTCGCTGCGCTGGCCGAGCTCGCGGCCGAGATCTTCCCGCACGGGCGTGCTCAACGTCGTCACCGGCGACGGCGTCCCGGTCGGCGAGCGCGCTCGTCACCCACCCCGACGTCGACATGGTCTCGCTGACCGGCGAGGTCGAGACCGGCAAGAGGATCGCCCGCACCGCCGCCGACACGCTCAAGCGCGTCCACCTCGAGCTCGGCGGCAAGGCGCCGGTGGTCGTCTTCGACGACGCCGACCTGGCGACGGCGCCGAGACGATCGCCGGCCGGGCTACTGGAACTCCGGCCAGGACTGCACCGCCGCCACGCGCGTGCTCGGCGAGCGCGGACGTCTACGACGACGTCGTCGAGCGGCCTCGTGCCGGCGGTCGAGTCGCTCGCCGTCGGCGACCCGCGCTCGGCGCCGAGATCGACGCTGGGGCCGGTGATCTCGCGCTCGCCAGCGGGACGCGCGTCGTCGGGCTTCCTCGACCGCGCCGCCCCGACCGTGAGATCGTCACCGGCGGCGACGAGCCCGAGCGGCCCGGCTTCTTCCTCGAGCCGACCGTCGTCGCCGGCGCTGCGCCAGGACGACGAGATCGTCCAGCGCGAGATCTTCGGGCCCGGTCGTCACCGTCCAGCGGTTCGCCGACGACGCCGAGGCGATCGCCTGGGCAAACGACGTCCGCTACGGCCTCGCGGCCTCGGTGTGGACGCGGGACGTCGGCCGCGCGCTGCGGGCGGCGCGGCGCGCTCCAGTTCGGCACCGTCTGGATCAACGACCACATCCCGCTCGTCTCCGAGATGCCCCACGGCGGCTACAAGCAGTCCGGCTACGGCAAGGACCTCAGCATCTACTCGCTCGAGGACTACACCCAGATCAAGCACGTGATGGTCTCGCTCGCCTGAGCTGCCCTCCCTCGGCGGCGATGATCAGCTGGTGGCTCCGGGAGGCGGGAACGCCCGCCTCGATGACTGAGCTCCATGGCAGTCAGCGCGCCGACGTATGCATCATCGGCGGCGGCTTCACGGGCCTCTGGACTGCTCTGGAGATCAAGCGCATCGAGCCCTCGCTGGACGTCGTGGTGGTCGAAGCCGACGCGTGCGGCACTGGCGCGAGCGGGCGCAACGGCGGCTTTGCGATGACGTTCTGGCATCACTTCGTCGGACTCGAGCGGGCCTGCGGAGCCGCGGAGGCGCTGCGATTGGCGCGCGCCTCGGACGCCGCGGTGGCCGAGATCGGCGAGTTCTGCGACCAGCACGGGATCGGGGCCGATTACCGTCGAGCCGGCTGGCTCTGGACCGCGACCAATCAGGCACAGGTGGGTGCGTGGGAAAGCACGATTGCCGCCATCGAACGTCACGGCGAGGAGCGATTCCAACGGATCGATGCGGACGAGGTGGCTGAACGCAGCGGGTCGCGCACGCACATCGCCGGCGTCTTCGAACCCGGGTCGGCGACGGTACAGCCCGCGCTGCTCGTCCGTGGCCTGCTCCGCGTTGCGCGGGGGCGCGGGGTTCGGGTGTTCGAGCGCTCGCCGGTTATCGCGCTCGAGCGAGCGCAGCCGCTCGTGGTTCGCACGGCGTTCGCGCAGGTTGCGGCCGAACGAGTTGTGGTCGCGATGGGGGCCTGGACGGCCCAGTTGCGCGAGCTGCGACGTGCGTTCGTGATCGTCTCGAGCGACATCGTGATCACCGACCCGATCCCCGACCGGCTGGAGCGGATCGGCTGGGGGAAGGGGGTCAGCATCTCCGATTCGCGGCTGATGGTCCATTACTACCGGACGACCGACGACGGCCGGATTGCATTCGGCCAGGGGGGCGGACGCCTCGCCTTCGGGGATCGGATCGGCAGCTCGTTCACGGGCCGCTCACCGATCGCGGACCAGGTCGCGCATCGCCTGCGCGAGACCTATCCGGCGCTGGCGGCGGTTCCGGTCGCAGCCAGCTGGACCGGACCGATCGACAGAACCTTGGACGGCCTGCCCTTCTTCTTCAGCCCGGGTCGCCCGGATCTCGTTTGCGGCGCGGGCTATTCGGGCAACGGCGTCGGCCCGAGCCTCATGGGTGGGCGGATTCTCGCGTCTCTGGCGCTGGGGCTCGACGACGAATGGGCACGATGCGGGCTGGTCCGGAGCCCTCCGCCCGGGCTGCCCGGGGAGCCGTTGCGATACGTCGGCGGCCGGATCGTGCGCGGGGCGGTGGCGCGCAAGGAGAGCGCCGAGGACGAAGGCCGCCGCCCGTCCAGGATCGATCGGGCGCTGGCAGGACTGGCGCCAGCGGGACTGGTGCCGCTCGAATGACGAGCCCGGCGGTCAAGCTGGCCGGGAGGTGACCATGGCAACTGGCAGCTGTCTATGCGGGGCCGTCAGGTACGAGGTGGCCGGTCCCCTCCAGGAAGTGCTGATCTGCCACTGTGAGGAATGTCGCCGGTGGCACGGACACGTGTCGGCGACGGCGGCAGCGGACAAGGGGGATCTCCAGCTCTTGGAGCAACGCGGCCTTCGCTGGATCAAGAGTCCACGTAGCGACGCGGGGGCCCGGCGCGGTTTTTGCTGCGAATGCGGCTCGAGCTTGTTCTGGGATGGTCCCGGACTCAAGACGATCAGCATCGCGGCGGGGACGCTGGATGCTCCGACCGGGTTACATCTGGCCAGCCATTGGTACGTGTCACAAGCCGGCGACTACTACGAGATCCCCGAGGATGGGCTACCCCAGCACGGGCGCAGTGGCGACGAACTTGCGTGAGAGCCGGCGCGCCGACCCGGCGCGCTAACCCAGTCCCCGGTGGCGCCTGAACCGCGGCGGGCGGTCGCGCACGTACGCGCCGAGCGGATAGGTGCGGTAGCGCAGCCGGGGGAGCTTCTCGATCGTGACGAAGCCCGGTGGCGCGTTGATCACGTCGGGGATCCGGTTGACGAGCTGCGTCACGGTGGTCACCCCGGTCGGTACCGCGGGGTTCGAGAGATGGAGCTCGGGCTCTCCGGTGACCGTCCAGTCGTTGATGTCCGCCTCGCCGGGCTTGTACAGCCGGCCGGTCATCTCGAAGGTGAGCGTCATGCCCTCGTGGGTCACGACCGTATCGACATCGGTAAATCCGACGACCCGCCCGGGCTCGACCGTGAGACCCAGAGCACTCGACGTCACCTGCTGATCGGCCACCTCGGGGCGGGTGGTGCTCGTGACCTCGGCGGCCGTTACACCGAGGTCCTCTACAAGCGCGCCGAGCGTGTTGCGGCCGAAGCTGGGGGGACGGTCGGCTTCGGCGAGCCAGCGGGCGAAGTCCTCGACCGTCGTGTCGACGCGCTGATCCTTGGCCACCTCGGGTCCGTAGTCGTCGACGTTCCAACTTGCCTGTCCGG
Organism: uncultured Solirubrobacterales bacterium; assembly: GCA_963709205.1. Lineage (GTDB taxonomy): Bacteria > Actinomycetota > Thermoleophilia > Solirubrobacterales > Solirubrobacteraceae > Palsa-465. The sequence goes on along the minus strand of CAVPVP010000027.1, from coordinate 236,833 downwards.
TCACCGTCTCAATCCGGTGAGCCGTCCCCAGCACCAGGCTGACGAGGTTGACCCAGTAGGTGTCCTGATGGCCGGTGCCCGTGATCGTAACCCCGTTCTCGCGCGCCAGCTTGTCGAGTTCGGCGGTCTGCATCGGCGCCGTGTTCCACGGGTAGAGGGCCTCCTCGGAGATCGTCACGGCGTTGACCCCGTGCTCGGCGCAGCGACGAAGATGCTCGTACATGTCGGACATGTAGCTGGCCACCGCGATCACGGCGATGTCGGCCTCGCGCGTGCTCAGCACGCGGTCGGGATCGTCCTCGACGATCACCCCGGTCTGATACCCGAGGCCGGCAACGTCGCCGAGGTCTTTGCCCACCTTCTCCGGGCTGCGCGCGAGCGCCCCGACGATGTCCACGCCCTTCTCGATCATCATCCGCGTGGCGACAGAGTTCATCGCGCCGACGCCGTACACGATCGCCTTGATCCGTCTCATCCGCTCTCCTTCGCCTCGCTGACCTGTCGCCGCCACCCTCTGCCGGCTGGGGACAATAACGGGTGGGCTAGGACCCGTTCACGATCTCGAGTGCCTTCATCGCGCGCCACAGCTCGACCACGTCCTCTGTGCGCGACAGGCTCCGCTCCGTCAGCTCCTCGATCCGCCGCACGCGGTAGACGAGCTTCTGGCGATGGATGAAGAGCTCCGCTGCGGTCCTGGTCGGCGAGCGGTCGTTGCGAAGCAGCGCGGCGAGCGTCGGCAGCAGCTCGGTCTGACGGGATCGGTCGTATTGCACGAGCGAGCCGAGCACGTGGCCGGCAACCTCCTCCGCGCGTTCGAGCGTGAATCCCCACGGCAGCCCGCCGCCCGTGGCGTAGCGGACGACGCGCGGGCCCGCCGGCGCGCAGCCGTGGAGGGCCCAGCGTGCCTCGCGGGCAGCGGCCGAAACCCGGTCGGGCTCCAGGACCTCCGCGCTCAGCCCGACTGGGCAGCTCTCCGGTAGCGCCTCGAGCAGCAGTGATCGTGTGCCGTCGGTATCGGGAAGCAGCGCGAGGGCAATCGAATCGTGCCCGCCCGCGCGCACTAGATGCGGGACTCCGCGGGCAAACAGCTCCTCATGGACCGCCTGCGGCGTGGACTCCTCGTCGCGCCGAGCTGCGACGAGAAGCCGGCCACGGCTGAGATTGGCGGTGGCGAGCCGCGAGGCAGCGTCGGCCGAGTCGAGGCTCACACTCTCGAGCTCGGCGAGGAGCTCGGCGCCCGAGCGGCTGAGCGCCTCGCGCTCGGAGGCGAGCTTCTCCAGCTCGAGCGCGGCCACCGTCGAGGCGTGCTGGAGCACGCTGAGCTCCGGCGCGACTCCGTGAAGCGGCTGGCGACCAGCGCGGCGGGACGCCGGGAGCGGACCGGGACGGCGAGCGCTGCCGCCACCGTCGACATCGAGCCGCAGGATCGCGGGCAGACGGCCGGCGCACCGCATCGAGCGCGTCGCGCAGGACATCACGGACGGCCAGCGGGGCGCGCCTTGCCGGCGCGAACGCGGATCGCCAGGACGCCATGTCGAGCACCTCGAGGCGGCATCCGAGCTCCACGCCGAGCTCGTCGAACAGCAGGTGTGCGGCGCATCGTCGCGGTGCGCAACGACTCGTAGATGCGCGCCGTCTTGGTCAGGCGGCGGCGCTCTTCGAGGTCGGTCCGCGAGTCGGCGACGACCCGCGCCACCGCGGCGAACGGCACCTCGTACGCCGTGAGCAGGATCGGCAGCGCGCGGCGCTCGGAGGCGCTCGACCATCGCCGGCGAGATCGGCGGTGCCCCGACGTCCTCGCCGACCGCGATCGCGCTGATGCCCGGCGTCGGCGAGACGGCTCAGGTACCGAGCCTGCTCCTCGGGATCGGCCGGTAACCCCGATGCCGTTGGTCATCAGCATGTCGAACGGCTCCAACCAGTGCCACGGGTCGGGCATCTCGCACGTGTGGGCCCAGTTGATCACCTGCTCGCCTCCGGCGCGGCCCGAGTGGAAGCGGGTACGGAGGTGCGGCGTGTCGACGAGCTGCCTGACCGTGATCGCCACGTCTCTTCATACCACTGTACGAGCGCTTCGTGCAACTTCAGCAGACAGTGGCCTTGCGGCGCGCCGCCGCCAGCGGGGAGAATCACGCCATGCGCGTCGTCGTGCTCGGTGGTGCGGGCGAGGTCGGTGCTGAGGTGACTCGGGACCTCGCCGCGGTCGACGAGATCGACTCGCTCGTGATCGCCGACGTCGACGAGCGAGCGCGCACACCAGCTCGCCGGCGAGCTCGACCGCCCAGGGGTCGGTCGCGCGCAGGTTCGACGTTCGCGATCGCGACGTGGCGGTCGCGGCGCTCACCGGCGCCGATTTGCTGATGAACTGCACGAGCTTTGCCCTGTTCGACGACGTGTTCGCGCTGGCGCTCGCGGCGGGCGTCGACTACGCGGACCTGATCTCCGAGCCGAGCGAGCGCCAGCGCAAGGCGGCCAGCGACGCCGGGCGTCACCGCGATCTCGGGACTGGGAGCGTCCCCGGGCCTGTCCAACGTACTCGTCGCGCATGCCGCCGCCGAGCTCGACGAGCTACACGACGTCGAGATCTCGTGGCTCAGCTCGCGAACGGTCGCGCCGACCTCAGGTCTGCTCGACACGATCCTGTGGGAGAGCTCAGAAGACTGCCCGACGCGGGGCTATTACCGCGACGGTCACCAGCACCGCGCGGCGTTCATCGAGGGTTCGCGGATGGTCGAGTTCGCGCCGCCGCTCGGGCGTCAGTTCGTCTACTACGTGCCGCACCCCGAGGTCTCCAGCCTCCCGCGCCACCTACCGAGCCTGCGCTCGTGCGCCGTGCGGGGAAGCTGGCGGCCCGAACTAATGCAGGACATGCGCGTGCTCGAGCGCTATGGACTTCTGGCCGCCGATGCCCTGGATGCGACGAAGCGGGCGATCTGGGAGCGGTGCGGCGGCGTGCGCGACGGAAGGGCGTGGATGCTGTACGTCAACGTCGAAATCAGCGGGACCCGCGACGGGTCGCGCGTCAAACGAACGTACAAGGTGAGCCACCCGGCGGACTGGGGAGAGCGGGGCGTGGCGCGCATGACCGGGATCCCGGCCGCGGTCGGCGCTCAGCTGCTCGCGCGGCACGGACGCATCGCCACCGGCTTCGTCGATCCCGAGGAGTACTACGACCCGCTCGAGTTCCTGGCCGAGCTCGAGTGGCGCGGCATGCCGTGGTAATCGACCGCGACGAGGTCGAGCTACCGGCGGCACGCGAGCGGACCCGAGCCTGACCAGACAAGGAGCGCAACATGGAGAGCCTGTACATCGACGGCGAATACGTGACCAGCAGTCGCCCGAGTTGCGATCGAGGTCGAGAATCCAGCCACCGAGGAGGTCATCGCCGAGGTGCCCGACGCCGACGCGGCGGACGTCGACCGCGCGGTCGAGGCGGCCCGGCGCGCGCAGCGCGAATGGCGCGTCGTCGACGGCCTCGAGCGGGCGGGCCTGCTCCACCGCTGTGCGGATCGGCTCGAGGCAGCACGCCGACGAGCTCGCGGTATTGCTCACGCGCGAGGGCGGCAAGACGCTCAAGGAGAATCGCGACGAGATCGACTGGAGCGTGACCGCTTTTCGGCACCTGGGGGAGGTTGCTCGGGCTCCACGCGCGGTCGCGTCGTCGGCGCGACCAAGCCGGGTCAGATGAACCTCGTGCTCTACGAGCCGCTCGGCGTCGTCGTGCACATCCTCCCGTTCAACTATCCGATCGTGCTGCTGGCCTGGCAGGTCGCCGCCGCGCTCGGCGGCCGGAAACACCTGCATCGTCAAGCCGAGCGAGCAGACGCCGCTGGCCACGCTGAGCTGGGCGAGGTCTTCTCGCATCTGCCGCCCGGGGTGTTCAACGTCGTCACCGCCCGCGGCGAGGGGCGCGGCGCGGCTGGTCGACCACCCCGGCACCGACATGATCGCCTTCACCGGCTCGGTCGCCGTCGGGTCGCGGATCATGGCCGGCGCGGCTCCTCGGATCAAGAAGCTGCTGCTCGAACTCGGCGGCTCGGATCCGTTCATCGTCCTCGCGGACGCGAAGCTGGACGTGGCCGCGCGCGGCGGGGTGTTTGCGGCGTTCCTCAACGCCGGCCAGGTCTGTACGTCCGCCGAGCGGTTCTTCATCGAGAGCTCCGCCTACGACGAGTTCATGGAGCGAGCGGTCAGAGGTGATGGGAACGCTGCGCGTCGGCGACCCGTTCGGCGACGTGGACGTCGGCGCGCTTGATCTCGCGCCAGGCGCGCGAGCAGGTCGAGCGACGTGATCGAGAACATCTCCGCGCGCGGGGCGCGCGTGGTACGCGGCGGCCAGGCGCCGCCCGACCTGTCCAAGGGGTACTTCTACGAGCCGACTCTCATCGAGGTGACCGATCCCGAGCGCCAGCGGTTCGAGTCCGAAATCTTCGGACCGCTCGCCACGGTCACGCGCGTGCGCGACCTCGACCACGCGATCGAGCTCGCCAACGACTCGAACTTCGGTCTCGGAGCCAACATCTACACGTCGAACCTCGAGACGGCGATGCGCGCCGCGACCGAGTTGCAGGCGGGCACGGTGTGGATCAACGACCCGCTCAAGGACAACGACGCGGCTCCGTTCGGCGGCATGAAGTTCAGCGGGCCTCGGCCGCGAACTTGGGCTCGAGGGCATCAGCGCCTTCACGCAGGCCAAGCACGTGCACATGGACTTCGCTCAGGTGCCCTCGCCGGAGTGGTGGTTCCCGTACGAGCGTCCCGCGATCGAAGAGCGCGAGCCCGCCCAGGAAGCAGCCTCGGGCGTGAGGCCCGTCCGCGTCGTCGTCTACGGCGTCGGGGCGATGGGGTCGATCATGACCCGGCTGCTCGTCGACAAGGGCGCGGAGCTCGTCGGCGCCGTCGGGCGCAGCCCGTCGAAGGTCGGTCGCGACCTGGGCGACGTGGCCGGGCTCGGCATCGACGCTCGGCGTCACGGTCGAGGACGACGCGGACGCGGTGATTCGGCCGCGCCGAGGCCGACGTCGCGGTCGTCGCGGTCTCGAGCTACCTGGAGACGATGTACGATCATTTCCGCACGTGCCTCGAGCACGGCGCGAACGTCGTGACGATCGAGGAGGAGAGCTTCTTCCCGTGGTCCACGGCGCCGTCGCTGGCGCGAGCCCTCGACGAGTTGGCCAGACGCCACGAGGTGACGATCCTGGGGTCAGGAGCGCAGGATCTGTACTGGATGACGCTGCCCTGTGCGCTGATGGGCGCCGCGCACCGGGTCGACTCCGTGCACGGCCGCACCAGCTGGAACGTTGACGACTACGGCCCGGAGGTGGCCCAGCACGTGCGGGCGGGCGCGACGCTCGAAGAGTTCGAGTCGCACGTCGCGCGGGAGGGGTGGCCGTCGTTCGTCGTCCGCAACACGCTCGACGCGATCGTAGCCGACACGGGACTGACGGCCGAGCGGGTGGAGACGTCGGTGCGACCGGTGCTCGCGGAGGTCGAGACGCACTCGCGGAGTCTCGGCCGAGCGATCGCTCCCGGGCAACTGCTCGGCGTGATCGACACGGGGACCCTCACCACACGCGAGGGCCCCACGTTCACGCTCGAGCAGACCGGCTGCGTGTACGGGCCCGGCCAGTCGGACGTCAACGAATGGATCGTGCGGGGCGAGCCCGAGGAGCTGCACCTACGCAACGATCGCGTGCCGACGCGAGTGGCCACGTGCACCCAAGTCGTCAACCGCATTCCCGACGTGATCCGGGCGGCGCCCGGGTTCGTCACCGTCGCGGAGCTGCCGAGGATCCGCTACCGGCACTTCGCGCTGGGCTCCTATCTGGGGGACCGTGACCGAGCAACTCTCGTTCGAACCGCTGACGCCGACCTCGTTCCTGGCGAGATCGGCGATCGTGTACGACGAGCGCGTGGCCGTCGTCGACGGAGGCCTCGAGCTGACCTACGGCGAGCTGAGGGATCGCGCCGCTCGCTTTGCCGGCGCGCTCCAGCGCCTCGGAGTGCCGGCCGGCGGGCGCGTTGCGGTGCTCGCTCCCAACTCGCACGTGATGCTCGAGGCGCACTACGGCGTGCCGCTTGCGCGGGCCGTGCTCGTGGCGCTGAACCTGCGGCTATCGGCCAGCGAGCTCGGGTACATCCTCGATCACAGCGGGGCCGGCGTGCTGATCTGCGACGACGCGTTGAGCGAGCTCGCCCGCGAGGCGCTCGCGGCGTCGGACGGGAACGCGACGTTGATCACCGAAAGCGAGTACGAGCGGCTGCTCGAGTCCTCCTCGGAGGCATGGGGCGCCGTCGAAGACGAACGCGGGCTGCTCGCGATCAACTACACGAGCGGGACGACGGGCCGCCCCAAGGGGGTCATGTACCACCACCGCGGCGCCTACCTGCAGGCGCTCGCGATGGCATTCCACGCGCGACTGGACCCCGCGAGCGTGTTCCTGTGGACGCTGCCGATGTTCCACTGCAACGGCTGGTGCTTCACGTGGGCGGTGACCGCGGCGGGCGCGCGTCACGTGTGCCTGCGACGTCCGGACCCTGAGGTGATCTGGCAATTGATCGACGACGCGGGCGTGACCCATCTGAACGCCGCGCCGACCGTCCTGATCGACATGGCGAGCCATCCCGCGGCACATCGTCCGCGCCGGCCGCTGCGGATCGCCACCGGCGGCGCGCCGCCCTCGCCGGCGCTGCTCGAGCGGTTCGCGGGCCTCGACATCGAGATCACGCACCTGTACGGGCTGACCGAGACGTTCGGGCCGGTCGTCATCTGCGACTGGAAGCCCGAATGGGACGAGGTGGGGGTCGAGTGTCGCGCCCGGCTGAAGGCGCGGCAGGGAGTCGGCAACGTCATCGCCCAGACCGCTCGCGTCGTCGCGGACGATGGCGGCGACGTTCCCGCGGATGGCGAGACGCTCGGGGAGATCGCGCTGCGCGGCAACGACGTGATGCTCGGCTACTACCGCGACCCCGACGCGACCGCCGCCGCCGCGCCCGACGGCTGGTTTCGCACGGGCGATCTCGGCGTGATGCATCCCGACGGTTACGTCGAGCTGCGCGATCGCCTCAAGGACGTGATCATCTCGGGAGGCGAGAACATCGCGTCGGTCGAGGTCGAGCAGGCGATCGCCAGCCACCCGGCCGTGCTCGAGGTGGCGGTGGTGGCGCGGCGCGACGCGCGCTTCGGAGAGCGGCCGGTCGCATTCGTGCGGTTGGTCCCCGGAAGCGATGTCGGCGAGGCGGAGATCATCGAGCACGTTCGCGCTCGCCTGGCCCATTTCAAGGCGCCGAGCGAGGTGATCGTGCGCGACGAACTGCCGCGCACGGCGACGGGCAAGGTCCAGAAGTACGTGCTGCGCGAGCAGGTGCAGAACATTCAAATCGAGAGGTGAAGCCGTGGACTACGAGGCGATAGTCATCGGAGGCGGGTTTGGCGGGATGACCGCCGCGCGAGACCTGCACGACGCCGGGCATTCCGTGCTCGTGCTCGAGGCACGCGACCGCTTGGGCGGACGGACCTGGTACCGGCCGTTCGGCGATCTGGACAAGCCCATCGAGTTCGGCGGCACCTGGGTGGCGCCGCGCTGGCAGCACAACATCGGCGCCGAGCTGGAGCGGTACTCGCTCAGCCTGATCGAGAGCCCGGCGCCGTCCAGCTTCGCCTGGTCGCTCGGCGGGGAGCTCAGCACGAGTCCAAACCCGATCCCGATCGAGGAGTGGCTCGGTTTTGAAGCCGCGATCCGGGCGATCGACAACGCGGCTGCGCGGATCCGGTTCGGCGAAACCCCGCTCGACCAGCGCGGCCTCGAGGACCTGGATGTGCCGTTCGACTCGTGGCTGCGCGGGCTCGACATTCCGCCCAAGACGCGAGAGTTTCTGATGGCCTGGGCCGGGTTCTTCTTCGGCGCTCACTGTTCGGAGGTGTCCGGGCTGCAGATCCTCTCGTGGGTGGCGGGCTTCGAGAACAGCGCGATCGCGTGGTACGTGGCGGTCAGCGAGAAGCTGGCCGACGGCACGGCCAGCCTGATCCGCGCGCTGGCCGAGGACTCGGCGGCGGACATCAGACTGGGCTCGCCGGTGGCGACAATCGAGATGCAGGACGACGGCATCGCCGTGAGCACGCGTGACGGCGAGCGCTTCACCGCGCGCGCCGGTGTCGTGGCGACGCCGATCAACACCTGGCAAGACCTTCGGATCGAGCCGGCCCTGAATGGTGCGAAGGCGGCGATGGCCCAGGAGCGGATGGCCGGTCACGCCACCAAGATCTGGGCGCTCGTCCGGGGCGTGGAGGGGAGCTTCTACGGTGTTGGCTGGGACACGAAGATCAAGTGGCTGGCCACCGAGTACAGCGTCCCCGAGGGCGACCTGCTCGTCGGCTTCGGCACCTCCCCGGAAGAACTCGACGTGACCGACGCGGGTGCGGTCGCTGACGCCGTCCACGAGTTCCTGCCCGAGGCCGAGGTGGTGGCCACCGACGCGCACGACTGGAACGCGGACGAATTCTCACAAGGAACCTGGATGGCGTACCGACCCGGACAGGTCATGCGCCACGCGTCGGACCTCCAGCGGCCCGAGGGACGGCTGGCCTTTGCCGGCTCCGACCTGGCATCTGGCTGGGCCGGATGGATCGACGGCGCCGTCGAGAGCGGGCACCGCGCGGCTCGTGCCGCCAACGAGATGCTCGCCACCAAAGCACTGGCGTGACCGTGGACAAGTCTGTACAAAGGAGGCGTTGCGGACTGTCCTGTCGCGACGGCCGCCACGCCGTAGGATGGACACCTCAGCGGGCCCAGACCACAAGGAGAGGAGATCGATGACGGAGAGATCCCCAGGCGAGGAACTGACCGCGCAGGAGCAGACCAACGGTCACGCGAACGGCCTGCCCAAGGAGTTCTTCGAGGAGTGGCGCGACGTCGCGTACAACTGCTTCAGCTCGGGCCACAAGTTCTGCCGCGAGGTCTGCCCGGTCATGCAGGTCACCCGGGACGAGCGCCACAGCCCGACCGCGTTCCACGCCGACGTCGTCGCGATGGAGAAGGGCCATCTGTCGGTTGAGGACGTGGCCGAGGACTACGTCCACTGCACGATGTGCGGGGCGTGCGAGCTCCGCTGCCCCAACACGCTGATGACCGGTGACTTCTATCGCTTCCGCCAGCGGACGATCGACGTGGTCAAGGCGGTCCGCGCGCTCGCGGTGAAGCGCGGCATCCACCAGAAGAACTGGAAGCGGTGGGCCGAGCTCACCGACCGTTGGGGTAACGAGCCGGTGCTCGGATGGACCCGCGAGACCTCGGGCAGCAAGGTGCGGGCGTGGGCGGCCGGCCTCGACATTCCGACCGGCGGCGAGGCCATTCTGTTCGCCGACTGCGAAGCGGCGTTCTACCGCCCGTCGGTACCGCGCGCGGTGGCGCTGTTGCTGCGCGCCGGCGGCGTCGAGTTCGGCCTCATGGATCAGCAGTGGTGCTGCGGCGGGCCGATGTGGGAGACCGGTTACGTGGACATCGCCCACAAGATGGCCGAGCACAACATGATCGACTGGCGCAAGACCGGGACGAAGCGGATCATCTGCCTGGACCCGCACGACTACATCACGATCGTCGAGCACTATCCGGCGCTCGACTCGAACTTCGACGAGTTCGAGATCGTGCTCGCCGTCGACCTGATCGCCGAGCTGATCCGAGACGGAAAGCTTGAGCTGACCACGCCGGTGCAGCGGACCGTCACCTACCACGACCCGTGCCGGTTGAACAAGCGGATGGGAGTATGGCAGTCCCCCCGCGAGATCCTCCGCGCGATTCCCGGCCTGACGTTCGTCGACGTCGACCACGTCACGCAATGGTCCTACTGCTCCGGGGCGGGCTCGAACCTGGCGGTCGAGAAGCCGGAGCTGACGGCCGAGATCAGCCGGCGGCGGATCGCGAAGGCAAAGGAGCTCGAAGGCGTCGACGTGCTCGTCTCCGCGTGCCCCTGGTCGGAGCGACCGTTGACCGAGCAGGGCGAGGCGCAGGGCATGGAGGTGTTCGACATCTTCGAGCTCACGGCCGAGGCGGCCGGATTCGAGGTGTGACATGGCGATCGCGCTTCTCGAAGGTGTCATCGACGAGCTGACCGCGATCTGCGGGCCCGATCACGTGTTCTCGGAGCGTTCCGCGGTGTTCAACCGCGCTCGCGTACCCGCCCCATTCCCGGCTCACCGGTGGGAGGACCACATCCCTTCCGCGGTCGTGCTCCCCACGTCCGCGGAGCAGATCTCGGAGGTGGTCAAGCTGGCCAACCGCCACCGGATCCCCGTCGTGCCCAGAGCCGGCGGGACCGGCTTGACCGACGGCGCCGTCCCGCTCCGTCACGGGATCCTCGTCGACGTCAAGCTCATGAACAAGATCCACGAAATCGATGACGCCAACCGGACGGTGACGGTCGGCCCCGGGATCAACATGCTCAAGCTCAACGAGGAGCTTCGCAAGCGCGGCTACATCTATCCGGACAATCCCGCGTCGTACCCGTGCTCGCTCGTGGGCGGGCGGATCGGCACCAACGGCTGGTCGCTGATCGGCGCACGGTACGGACATACGCGCGATCTGGTGATCTCGTTCGAGATCGTCCTACCCACGGGAGAGATCATCCGGGTGGGCGACGGGGGCGGCCCCAAGGTCCGTCATTCCTCGAGTGGCTATCAGCTCAAACACCTGTTCATGGGTCACCAGGGGACGCTCGGGATCGTCACCGAAGCCACCCTCGAGCTGGTGCCGCGACCCGAGGCCGAGTTCTCGGCCTTCTTCACCTACGAGAACTACATGGACGCCTGGCGGGCCACCGGCGAGCTCGCGCGCTCCGGCGTGGCGACGCTGGCCGGCGTCGTGCTGTTCGACGAAGACAAGATCAAATACCTGCGCCGGGACGACGAGGCCTATATCCCGCAACCCGAGTCCGTCAGGTCGGTGGTGGCGTGCGCGTCGTACGGCAACGCGGACGAGGTGAGGACGGGGGCGAAGCGCCTGCTGCGGATCGGAAAGGCGTCGGGCGGCGCTTATACCGGCGACGAGATCTCCCAGGGCGACTGGGCGTCGCGCCACGATCGGTACGCCACCCCGCAGCACGGACGGACGCGCGATGGGCAGGTCGCGCTGATGAGTTGGCACTGCGAGGACGCCGCCATTCCCTACCCCGAGCTTCCGGAGGTCCGCCGGAAGTGGCACGCGATCGCGAGCGACCTATGTGACCGGTTCGACGTGTTCGACGACTGGGGGATGTTCGCCTACACGAACGGTGCTTACAAGCCGTGGGGCGATTACCTGGCCGAGATCGACATCGGGATCTGGGAGATGAAGTGGGACGACGAAACCTGGGCCGCGTGGGTGGATGCCAAGCGCGAGCTGGCGCGGGTATCGATCGAGCACGGCGGCTCGATCTCGGCGTGCCACGGGTCGTGCCGGGAGGGCGAGGTCGATCTCGTTCCGCTCGAGCTCGGCGGCGGCTTCGAGGTCATGAAGACGATCAAGCGCGCGCTTGATCCGAACAACATCATGAATCCCGGCAAGTACCTGCTCGACCAGGCCTACGAGGAGGAGTGAGGATGCTTGGCTTCAGGTTGTCAGCTCAGCAGCCGCCAAACGCGGAGCGGGTGACCGACGTCGTGGTCAGCCGGTTTGAGCATGTCTACGAGGTCGATCCTGCGTTGATGCAGGAGAACGTCAAGCAACAGGACATCCCCAACTGGGACTTCGAGCGGATCGTCGACAGCCGGTGGGAGCACTTGGCCTGGATGCACAATCACTTCGCGGACTCGGTCCTCTCGGGCGAGGAGCTGCTCCAGGAGATCGAGCGAGAGGGTTGAGGTTCGGGGCGCGATAGCCCGGCCCCAGAGAGAGGAGAGGTTATGTCAGTTGCTACCGGCGGGAAAGTGCGGTTCTCCTACTGCATGCTGCCCGACTATCCGCTGAGCGACTCGATCGAGATGATCAAGGTGGCCGACGAGCTCGGCTACTACGCGTGCTACTCGGTCGACGAGACGTGGCACAAGGATCTTTGGTGCCTATTCTCGGCGGCGGCCGACAAGACGCACAACATCCGCTTCGGTCCCAACGTGACGCACGTGTTCCTGCGCGAGCCGACGCTGATCTGCCAACAGCTGGCGACGCTCGACGAGCTCTCGGGTGGCCGGGCCGAGGCGGTCGTCTCGACCGGGAACTTCGTGATGATGGAGCAGTACCACCTCGACTGGGCCAAGCGGCGGCCCCTGTCGCGCCTGCGCGAGGCGATGCACGTGATGCGCACGTTCCTCGACGACGGCAAGATCGACTACGAGGGGGACTTCTTCAAGTACACGGGCCTGTTCACCGCGGCGCGGCCGGTGCAGGAGCGCGTTCCGCTCAAGATGGGTGGGATGAAGGGGCCGCGCTCGTTCGAGGTGGCGGGCGAGATCGCCGATGGCCTGCATCATGCGCTCTCCTATTCCCGCGAGGCGTACGACTACGTAATCGACCACGTCAAGATCGGCGCGGAGCGCGCGGGACGCGACTGGCAATCGCTCGACCTCGGCGCCTGGATCGTGTCCGTGGTCTCCGACGACTCGGCGGCGGCCAAAGCGGCCGCGCGGATCCTCGTCGCGTTCTACATCCCGTCGATGCCGGCGGAGCAGCTCGCGCGACACGGCATCGACCAGGCGGAGCTGCAACCGATCTTCGACGCCTTCGCCGCCGGCGACGTCGCCAAGGCGATCGAGATGTTCAGCCCGGAGATGGCGGAGAAGCTGTCGGTGGCGGGCACCCCGGAGGAGTGCGCCGAGCAGATCCGCCGGGACATCATTCCGGCCGGGATCAACCACGTCATCCTGGCGCTGGCCGACGCGCCGCTCGTGCAGTTCTTCTCGGGACGGACGATCGAGGGCGTTCCGCCGATCACGACGCAGCTGCGGATGGTGGCCGAGCGCATGATCCCGACCTTCGCGTGACCTATCTGGAGGAGCTGTTCGGGCTGGACGGTGCCACGGCCGTAGTGACCGGCGCGACCAGCGGGCTGGGCGCGGCTTGCGCGCTGGCGCTGGCGCGGGCCGGCGCCAAGGTAGTCGTGTCCGGGCGCGACCGCGAGCGCGGCGAGCGCGTCGTGGCGGAGATCGAGGCCGCCGGCGGGACCGCCCAGCTGGAGTTGGCCGACCTGAGCGACACAGCCGATCTCGCCGCGTTCGCGGATCGTGTGCTCGAGCGCCACGACCCGGTCGACATCCTCGTGAACGCGGCGGGGGTGTTCGACCGTGGGGACGCGGTCGACGTGACGCTCAAACAGTGGGACGCGCTCCTGCGCACGAACGTGACCAGCACGTTCGTGCTCTGCCAGCGGTTCGGGCGGGCGATGATCGAGCGCGGCCGCGGGAAGATCGTCAACTTCTCGTCGACGGACGGCGTCCTGGGTGTGCCCGAGCAGCTGGCCTACAACGTCAGCAAGGGCGCGATCGTGCAGCTCACGCGTACGCTGGGCGCGGAGTGGATCCGCCACGGCGTGAACGTCAATGCGGTCGCCCCCTGCGACTTCGCGACGCCGATGATCGCCCCGTTCCTCGACCAACCCGAGTACAGGGAGTGGATCATGGAGGCGATTCCGGCCGGTCGCGTCGGGCAGCCGAACGAGATCGTCGGTGCGGTGCTGTTCCTCGCTTCGCCGGCGTCCGACATGGTCGCCGGCCACAACCTGCTGGTCGACGGCGGCCGAACCGTGATCTAGATTTAGCGAGCGAGCCTCATACCGCCGAGTGGAGGGTCGGGCGGTGTTCGCGGTGCGGGTATGAGCCTCGCTCGGTGGGGCGCTCCTGGGAGCGCTGGGGTGCTCGCGGGCTGGTGGCCACGGTTAGCCTCCGGTCTAGATGTGAGGCCCTCTTGGGGCAAACGACCTTGCGATCGTTAGGAGACCGCCCGTGGCCACGATCTCAAGCCTACTCGCCGATCATGTGACGCTCCAGGTCCGGTCGGTGGACCGGCTGTTCTTTCAGGGGTACGTGCCGCGGTTGCAGACCCAGTTTCAGGTGATCCGGTTTCTGCTCGATCGCGGGTTTCCGATCCCTTCCCCGGTGGTGCTGGGGAGGATCGGCCGCGATTACGTGCGCGCGGTCGAGAATTTCATTGTCGAGAACGAGATCCCGGTGGTGCGGTTTGTGAAGGGGGATGTCAAGGAGGACATCGCGCGAGAGCACTTCAAGGCCGCCGAGCGCGAGGGGCGCTTCGGGGTGGTGATGGTCGGGATCGCGCAGGAGCGCACGTCCGCCTGGCGCGGGTGGCGCGACGGCGGCCCGGACGGCCACCCGCACTTCGAGTACCGCCGCCAGCAGGTCTTCCCGAACAACTACTACTTCTACATCCGGGATCCCGACTGGGGACCCGCCTTCCTGAAGACCACCGCGTACGCGCCCTACTCGGTGTGGCTGTATCTGAACGGGAATGAGTGGGCCAAGCGACAGGCGATTCAGCGGGACATTCCATTCACGCCGTTGGATAACGGGTTTGCCGCCTGCGATGATCCAGTCGCGCTGGCCGAGATCTGCGCAAGCCTTCAGGCCGCCGACGTCCAAGCGTTCTTCGACCGCTGGCAAGCTGCGCTGCCCTCGCCGCTGACCGCGGAGGACCGGGCACGCGGCTACCACCACGAGCTGGCGTTCCGTCAGGCCGAGATCTCCGACACCCGCATGTTCGACCGGCCGGCGGCGGGGCGGGCGTGGTTTGAGCGGACCCTGCCCGATCAGCTGACACTCGGCCGCCCCGACCAGGTCGCGATCGTGTTCGGCCGACGCGTCTCGCGTCGAACCCCCGGGCGGTTTCACACCAAGATCTTCAACAAAGGGGTGGAGCCGGCGATCCAGGTTCACTACCGCGCGTCGAAGGTCAAGCAGTACTTCAAAGAGAGCCGCGCGCTGCGCACCGAGACGACCGTCAACGACACCCGCGACTTCGGCATCGGCCGCCGACTCACCCAACAGAACTGGGAGGCGCTGGTCCAGGTCGGCCACCAGGTCAACCAGCGGTTCCTCGACCACCAACTCCAGGCGTGCCAATGCGCGCCAGACGCCACGACGCTTCAACGCGTGGTGCTGCCATCCATCGAAGATGGCCTACCCGCCCCCGGCCTGCGCTTCGGCGAGCCGCGCACGATGGCGCTGCTCGCTTGCCTGTGCTGCTTTCGACACCTGTTCGCAGGCCTGACGAACCGCTCACTGCGCGAGCTGATCGCCGGGCTGATCCCCGGCTACACCTCGCGGCAGATGACCTACGACCTGCGGCGCCTTCGCCGCAAAGGGTTCATCCAGCGGATCCCCCGCACCCAGCGATACGAGCTCACCAGCGAGGGACGCCGACTGGCCGTCTTTCTCACCAAGACCTACACGCGGATCGTCAACCCATCCCTCGCCGAACTCGACCCCACACTCCCAGCCGACATCGCCGCACGCACACCCCTGGCCAGCGCCTGGCGCGCGTTCGAGCACGCCCTCCAGGACCGAATCAACCAAGCCGCTATCGCGGCCTGAAAAGATGACTCGTCCGTGAACCTTTCAACGGCCTAGCGGAGCTAGGGGACCGGTGCGGTCCGCGCAGGCGGGCGATCAGGAGGGTGCGCCGGTTCTCGCGACCGCACGGATGACCGATCGACCCGGCGAACGTGGTCTCGCAGCCGCGTTCGCGACTGATCGGCGTCAGGCAGAGGGACCCCGCCGCGCGGGGAGCTGGGCGGATTCGTCGGGCGGCGCGGGCCACTCCCGCGGCCATCGTCCGATCCAGGGTCGGAGTCGAGAGGCTTGGCCCGGCGCGCAAACAGCACCGGCGCGAAGATCACCGCCAGGACGATCCCCAGATAGACCAGGCCGAGCCAATCGACTCCCCCGCTGGCGTGACCGTTAATCGCTCGCGGCACGTGGAAAGCCTACCGCGCTCGCGGGTAAACTAATCGCGATGGCCGCCACCGAAGCCAAGCTCCCTCGAGCGGTCCGGAAAGGGCCGCTGATCACAGTGACGTGCGAATGCGGTCAGCGCCGGGAGGTGCGATACGGCGAGCGGTGGCGGTGTGAAGGCTGTGGTCGCAAGTTTGACACGGGAAAGATCCCGCTCGACGAGTACGCGGCGATCCGCCGCACTCAGCTGCGCTATCGGATGATCCCCCTGATCACAGCGCTCCTGTTGCTCGTCGGCGTGATCGTCTTCTTCCTCACGGGTAGGGCGTACGGCGCCCTGGTCGCGGTGCCGTTTCTGCTCGCCTCTTGGGGCGTGTTCGGGCGCCCTTTCTTTCGCTCCCGCTACCGTCGCTCGCTCACCAAAAACCTCCCCACCTGGGAGATCGAGTCGGATTAGCGGCCCCCTGGCGTGGCCTCGGCCCGGGGGACTAGCCGCGGCCAGTGCTCCCGTCAGCCTGCCGTAGGACGGTCACCTCGCGCAACGTCGTCGGGAGGACCTCGTCGGCCGTGCCGCCGGGCGATGTCGTGCGCCGATTCACCGCACGCCGTACGGACGGTCGCCGCCGCCCCGCGGGTGCCCCGTCAGTGGCCCGGGTGGACGATCAACGCGTCGCAGTGGACCTTGTTCACCACCGTCTCGGTCACGCTCTGACCGAACAGCCGCCCGATCACGCTCGGCTCGTGCGTGCCGACCACGATCAGGTCGGCGTCGCGCTCCTTTGCGAGGTCCGCGATCGCCTTTGCCGGGTCGCCGATGGCCGGAACGAGGTCGGCGCTTAGCCCCTCGCCCTCGAGGTACGTCTTAGCGTGCTTGAGCTCCTCGATGTGAGCGGCGGGGGGGTCGGTCGGGTCGATCGGCCCGGCTGAGCGCGTCGCGCTCAACATCACCGGCGCGACGCTCGTAACGATCAGCTCCGCGCCCGAGGCCTTAGCGATCCCCGCCGCCCGCTCGAGCGCGCGCTTGGCCGCCTCGGACTCGTCGTAGCCGACAACTATCTTCTGGTAGCTCATCTCTCTCCTCCGAACGGGACCACGCTAGCTGCCCACCGGGACGGCCTCGGGCGCGCCCTCGGGGTTCCAGCCGACCTCTATGAGGGCGTCCCTATCCGGGCCTTCGGGCATCGTCGGCGTCTCCTCCTTCCAGTGGACTTTCTCCTTGTCCTCAACGATTCGGCGGAAGAAGAACAGCAGTACGGATGCAGCAAGGACCCCGACGCCGATGAAGAAGTCGGTCCAGTTGCCGTAGCCGTTGAGCTTCGGCGCGCCGGCGCCGACGACCAGGATCGCTATGACGTAGAGCACCAGCAAACCCGCAATTCCCACCCACGGACCGCTGAGTTTTAGGGGTCGCGGCCAGTTCGGCCGGTCCCTGCGCAGCAACAGGAAGGCGCTGAGCGCAAACACGTTGCACAGCACGTAGCCGATGTTGCTCATGTACAGGATCGCCAGGTTGCTCGAGATGAACAGGATCAGGCACGTGTTCACGACCAGGTCGACCGTCATCGCGTTGCCGGGAACGTGGAAGCGGTTGAGCCGCCCCAGCCACTTGATCGTCAGGCCGGCCTTCGAGATCCCGTACAGCGCCCGCCCGGCGTCGGCGGTCGAGGTCGCCATCGACAGCAGGAACGACAGGATCAGACAGATGACAAAGAAATCGGCCACACCCGTGCCGACGATCGAGTTCATCGTCGTCACGTAAGTCGAGTTGGCGAGAATCGCAGAGCTCGACGGTACGCCGCTATAGCCGCCGAGGCCGAGCGGCAGCAGGATGTAGATGAGGAGCGAGAAGGTGCCGGCGCTGCGCAGCGCAATTGTGCTGTCCCTGCGGGACTTGTACTCGGGCGTGAACGTCGCGCCGACCTCGACTCCGTTGGACGACCAGAACATGATGAACAGCCACACCAGCGCGATCTTGACGCCGCCCCACTGGTGGCTGGCCAGCGCCCAGTGCACGTTGTGGGCATGCCAGTTGCCGCTCACCAACGGGCCGAAGATCAGGAATGTCACCGGGATCATCATCAGCACCCCGGTCACGTAGGTGAACCACGCGAACGGCCGCACCCCGAAGATGTTGAAGAGCCACACGACCACGATGCAGCCGATGCCGATGAAGTTGAACAGCTGCAGGTGGACGACCCCGTCCCATAGGGTCCACGTCGAGCTCGAGAACCACTGCGCCTGGATCAGCCCCCCGATGAGGTTGCCGAAGATCGCCAACACCACCGACCAGCCGATCCAATACCCAAACGTCGCGATCGGGCCGACCAGCGTCGAGTACTTGCGCCACCCCTCGTTCGCGTACAACGAGATCCCACCCGACCGGCCCGGGAACATCATTGCGAGCTCCGAATAGACCCACACGTTCAGGAGCGAGACGAAGGCCGAGATCCCCCAGAGCACCGTCGCGCCGGTCACCCCCAAGGCGCCGTACGCGCCCAGCAGGGAACCAAGGAGGAAGCCGGGCTGACAGAGGGCGATGGTGAACCCATCCCACCATCGCAGGGTCTTCAGCAACTGGCGTTCTTCAACGACCGCTGTAGCCATTCTCCGTCCCTCCAGGGATAAACCCGATTGGTAGCCGCCAGGTTTGGCGCGAGGTATACCAGTTTGTACAAACTTGGTCAACGCTTCTGGGCGGCGCGATGCGCGCCAATCCAGGACGAAAGGGGCCGGCCGCCGGGCCGGTCCACACACACCACTCAGAATGGCCCGGGAGGCCTGCGGATGGGTGCCCTGCGGCCCATAGATGCATGCCCCTCGGGGGCCTCAAGATTTTCCCTGGTTGGACCGGTTTTTGGGGCGTACAATCGGGGTTTCGATGCCGCGGGTGATCGACTCCGGCCATAGGCCCGCTGTCACGTCGGCTGGGGGCAACGTACCCAAGCGCCCGGTGATGCTGGCCACCCTCTCCGTACGCGTCGATCCGAACGCTGAGCGCGTCGCGATCGAAAGCGCCCTCGAGACCGGAACCAACCTCATCGTGGCGAACATGCTGCCGCTCCCCGCCTACCCGATGACGTTCATCCTGGCCCGCGACCAGCTGACGCTGCCCCACGAGGAGGACCTCGAGGCCGTCCGTGCGACCGCCCGGCGCGCGGCGGAGCGGGGCATTCGTACCGAGCTGCTCCGGATCTCCAGCCGGCGTCCGCTGGCGGCCCTGATTGAATTGATCCGCGAGCGCCGCCCCGGCCTCGTCGTGCTCGGGCCCGATGTCAGCCGCACACCGCGCTGGCTGTTGTGGCTCGCCGGCCGTCGGGTGCGCCAAAAGACGGACTGCCTCGTCTGGATCGGTCCCGACGGGTACCTCGGCCCTCGACTGGCCCCGTCGTGTCAGACCCGAGCCAGCGCTTCGTCGAGGGTGAGGCGGCGGTAGGACTCGACCGGGCGACCCTGTTCGTGGAGGGCGCGCCGAGCGAGCCCGAGCTTCTCTCTAGACCCCGACCCGACCTCCGTCGACTGCTCCAAGACCGCCGCGACGTAGGACTCGGTGATGTCGTTTCCGGCGACGAGCACGTCCGCAATCGAGACTCGCCCGGTTGGTGCGTACGCCAGGGCGGTGACGATCCGGTCGCTCGCGCTGGCCAATGACTCGCGTTCGAACGCGGACTTCTTTTGCCAGCACACCTGGTCCTCGACGAGTAGGCGGGTGATTCCGCGGTCGTTGATCGCGCGAAGCAGCTCCTCTGGCTCGTCTGGGACGACGACCTCCTTGTGCACCGGCCAGACGTCCAGCATGCCGTGGTCGCCGAGGCGCGCGCCGACGTGGAACAGGAAGTAGTCGGGGTAGATGAAGAAGTCTTCACCCTTGGCGCGTTGGGCGTCGTAGAACGCCGTTACCGCGGCGAGGATCAGCGTGCTGGCCCCGGTCGCACCGCACGGGTGCCGCACGACGACGCCGAGGCGATCGGCCGCGGTGAATTTCGGCAGGACGTCCGCCAGGCTCCCAGGTCGGCCACCCACGCGGACCGCGAAGTCGGTGCTGGACAACTCGGTGGCGGTGTGCATCAATCGACTTCTAGCGGGCGGCGCGCTGGGGGTCAATCGCACCTCATCGAGTGCAGGCTCGCCGAGGTAGACACTCGCCCACAAACCCGTTAGAACTCGCTCTGAACGTATTTGTTCATCGCCGAAACGAGGGAAGGAGAGCTCTGTGGCCCGGGACCCGAAGTACGACATCCTCTTCGAGCCGATCCAGATTGGGCCGAAGACGCTCAAGAACCGCTTTTACCAGGTGCCCCACTGCATCGGGGCGGGGTCGGAAAAGCCCGGTATGCAGGCCTATCACCGTGGGATGAAGGCCGAAGGCGGGTGGGGAGCTTGCTGCACGGAGTACTGCTCCATCCATCCCGAGTCCGACGACACCTCGCGCGTCTCGGCCCGGATCTGGGACGAGGGCGACGTGCGCAACTTAGCGGCGATGACGGATCGCCTGCACCAGTTCGGCGCGCTCGCCGGGATCGAGCTTTGGTACGGCGGTCCCCATGCCCCGTGCATGGAGTCTCGCGCCACTCCGCGCGGTCCCTCGCAGATCGCCTCGGACTTCGAGCTGAACATCTTCCCCCGCTACATGGACCAGGACGACATCAACACCGTCCAGCAGATGTACGTGGACGCGGCGATTCGCGCTCGGGAAGCCGGCTTCGACATCGTCTACGTGTACGGCGCGCACGCCTACCTTCCGTTCCAGTTCCTCTCGCCGTTCTACAACCGCCGCACGGATAAGTACGGCGGGTCGTTCGAGAACCGCGCCCGCTTCTGGCGCGAGTCGCTGGAGAAGGTGCGAGAGGCCGTCGGGGACGATTGCGCCATCGCGTCGCGCTTCGCGGTCGACCACCTGCTCGGTCCGATCTCGATCCAGGTGGGCGAGGACGGCGCCCGGTTCGTCGAGTACTGCGACGACCTCGTGGACCTGTGGGACCTGACCGTCGGCGACATCGCCGAGTGGGGCCAGAACGCCGGCCCGTCGCGGTTCTTCGAGGAGAACCACGAGAAGCCCTATACGGGCCAGGTGAAGGCCGGCAACCACACGAACAAGCCGGTGGTCGGGGTCGGCCGCATCACAAACCCCGACACGATGGTCGCGATCATCAAGTCGGGCCAGTTCGACATCATCGGCGCCGCGCGGCCGTCGATCTCGGACCCGTTCCTGCCCAAGAAGATCGAGGAGGGGCGGCTCGACGACATCCGCGAGTGCATCGGCTGCAACCAGTGCATCTCCCGCTGGGAGATCGGCGGACCGCCGATGGTCTGCACACAGAACGCCACCGCCGGCGAGGAATACCGCCGCGGCTGGCACCCCGAGAATTTCCATCCCGCGGCTAACCGCGAGAAGAGCGTGCTGGTGGTCGGCGCCGGCCCGGCCGGGATGGAATGCGCGATGGTCCTCGGCAAGCGTCAGATGGCTGCTGTGCACCTCGTGGAGGCCGACAGCGAGATCGGCGGCTGCGTGAACTGGATCTCCCAGCTCGGCCACTCCGACGGCAAGGAGAACCTGTTCCGCGGAGCCGCTCGCGGCCTGGGCGAGTGGAAGCGGATCGTCAACTACCGCCAGATCCAGCTCGACAAGCTGCGGAACGTCGAGGTGCATCTTCGTTCGCGCCTGAGCACCGAGGACGTCCTCAACTACGGGGCCGAGATCGTCGTCGTCGCCACCGGTTGCCACTTCGCGACCGACGGGCTGAACGCCGCCACGCACACGCCGATCCTCGGGGCGGACACGTCGCTGGACTGGCAGCTCACACCGGACCAGGTGGTCGGCGAGGCGAAGCGGATCGGCAAGCGGGTGCTCGTGCTGGAGAACGAGGCCTACTTCATGGGCGTCTCGATCGCCCAGAAGCTGGCCGGCGAAGGCCACGAGGTGACCCTGGTCACCCAGGCGGGCGAGATCGCCGACTACATGCACTACACGCTCGAGGCGCCCATGCTTCACCGCGACCTCGACCGGCTCGGCGTCGACATCCACACCTACACGATGCTCGAGAAGATCGAGCCGGGTGTATGCCACGCCTACGACGTGTGGAACCCCGCGCATAAGGAGCAGTTCGAGGTCGACACGGTCGTGCTCTGCACGGCGCGGATCTCCGACGACGAGCTGTACCGCGAGCTAAAGGCCGACAAGGACAGGTGGGAGAGCGAGGGAATCGAGTCGGTCTACGTGGTCGGCGACGCCTCGGCGCCGCGGATGATCGTGGACTCGATCTTCGACGGCCATCGCCTGGCCCGCGAGATCGACTCGCCGCATCCCGAGATGCCGCTCCCGTTCATCCGTGAGCGGCGGCTGTGGGGCGATGCGTCCAACGACGATTACGTCCAGCAGCTCAAGAACACGGTCGATGTCGCGCTGGCGTAATTTGCGCAGAGCGACTATCGAGGTGAGCCGATGAAGATCGTCGTCGCGGTCAAGCAGGTCGCCGCCCTCGATGAGGAGTTCGAGTTGATCGAGGACGGGGTCCGGGTGGAGGCGGACTACCTCGAGTGGGATCTCAACGAGTGGGACACGTTCTCAATCGAGGCGGCCCTGCAGCTCCGCGACGACGCCGGCGGCGACGGTCACGAGGTGGTCGTGATCACCGTGGGCGATGAGGAGGCCGAGGAGGGGCTCCTGAGCTGCCTGGCCAAGGGAGCCGACCGGGCCGTGCGTGTGTGGGACGAGGAGCTCGAGGACGCCGATGTCCTGGCCGTGGCGCGTACCCTGGCCGCGGCGGTCGGGCGCGAGGCGCCGGATCTCGTCCTATGCGGGGTGCAGTCCTCCGACGCGGTCAACGGCGCGACCGGGACCGCACTGGCGGGCTATCTCGACCTGCCGCGGGTCGCGGTCGTGACCCAGCTCGACTGGGACACGGCGAGCGGCACCGCCACGGTCCACCGCGAGCTCGAGGGTGGACTGATCGAAGTGCTGCGGATCCATTCACCGGCGTTGCTGACCATCCAAACCGGGATCAACGAGCCGCGCTACGCCACCCTGAGGGCGATCAAGCAGGCGCGGGAGAAGCCGCTCGGGGTCGTTGGCCTGGACGAGCTCGGACTCGATGTCGCGGCCGTGCAGGCGGCGGCCGGCTCACGGACCGTGGCGCTGGCCCCGCCCGAGCGCGGTGCGGGCGCCGAAATGCTGAACGGCTCGCCGGCCGCTGTCGCGGCTCGAATCGTCGAGATCGTCCAGGAAAGGCTCTCCGGATGAGCGGGATCCTGGTGCTGGCCGAAACGCGCCGCGGCGAGTTGCGCGACGTGTCGCTGGAGTTGGTGAGCGTGGCCCGCGACGTAAAGCAGGCCGCCGGTGGCCGTCTGGCCGTCGCCGTGATCGGTGCCGACGCGGAGCGCTTCGCCGGCGATCTTGCGGCGGATGGCGTCGACGAGGTGCTCACGGTGATGGCGCCCGTCGAGCATTTCGAGGCGCACATCTGGCAGCGCGCGCTCGAGGCGCTGATCGAGTCCGAGCAGCCGGCGCTCGTCCTGCTTGGCCACACGATCGATTCGATCGGCTTCGCGCCCGCGGTCGCCGCCCGCGCTGGGCTCGGCTTCGCCAGCGACGTGACGGCGATCTCATGGGCCGACGGGCCTCGCGCGCGCCGCGGCGCGTACGGCGACAAGCTGCAGGCCGAGCTCGAGTTCCCGGGGAAGGCGTGCACGCTCTTGACGGTTCGGCCCGGCATCTTGCCGGTCGCCGCGGCGGCGTCGGGCTCGGCGCCCGCGCGGGCCGTGTCCGTCGACCTCGACGGCGTCGCCCGGACCGAGCACGTGGAGTTCCTCGAGGCGGCGGCCGGCGACGTCGACATCACCAAGGCCGACTTCCTGCTCTCGATCGGTCGCGGGGTCGAAGACAAGGACAACATCCCGCGCTTCGAGCAGCTGGCCGAGCAGTTCGGCGCCACGCTCAGCGTCTCCCGGCCGCTGGTCGACGCGGGCTGGATGCCGAGCGCTCGCCAGGTCGGGCAGTCGGGCAAGACGGTCAAGCCGCGGGTCTACCTCGCGCTTGGCATCTCCGGCGCCGTGCAGCACCTCGCGGGCATGCGCACGGCGGACACGATCATCGCGGTGAACACCGATCCCGAGGCGCCGATCTTCGGCGTGGCTCACTACGGCGCGGTCGCCGACCTGTTCGAGGTCGCCGACGAGCTGGAGCAGGCGCTGGGTTAGACCGTGTCGGTGCTCGCGGCAACGCAGTCGCGCCCGGTCTTCTGGCATTTCACGGTCGGGCTGAAGATCACGTGGTACGTGCTGGCCGTCATCTCGGTGCTGGTGTTCGTGTACGGGGTCGCGCGTCCGTTCGTGCAAATGGCGCCACGGCCACGGCGGACCGTGGCCGCCGCACCCCTGGCGCGAGCTGCCGGGACGCCTCGGACGGGGCTTCGACGACTGCTCTCACACGCCACGATCGCGCGCCGCGACGCGCTCGCCGGCTGGGCTCACCGGGGCATCTTCTACGGCTTCATCGTGCTGTTCGCGGGCACGGTCGTGCTCGGCTTCGACACCGACTTCACCACGCCGGTGTTCGGCTGGAGCTACTTCCACGGCGACCTTCTACCTGGTCTACAAGGAGGTGCTGAACGTGCTCGGGACGGCGCTCGTCGCCGGCGTGCTGGTGATGATGGTGCGGCGCGCGGTGATCCGCCCGCGCAAGCTCGACTACGCGCGGCCCGACCGCGCGCCGGGCGACCCGCAGTTCGACCGCCACGTCTACCGGGTCGGCGACTGGGCGTTCGTCGTCACCCTGCTGGTGATCGCGCTCACCGGCTTCCTGCTCGAGGGCGTGCGGATCGCGATGGACCAGCCCGGCTACAGCGGCACGCAGTTCGGCGGCTGGATCGTCGCCCAGGCGCTCGAGCGGCGTCAGTCGCCCGGTCGCTGGCCGGCCTCCGCCACGGCTGTGGTGGTTCCACGGTCTGCTGGCGATCACGTTCGTCGCGAGCATCCCGTACACGAAGGCGGCGCACATGCTCGCCAGCCTACCTGTCGCTGTCGCTGCGCGACCCGCTGGCGGGCAAGCGGCTGCAGGCGATCCCGCCCGAGCGGGCCGAGCTGCCGGCCGGCTACGCCGCGCTCGAGCGACTTCAGCCCTCTGCACCTGCTGCAGCTCGACGCGTGCACCAAGTGCGGTCGCTGCCACGAGGCCTGCCCGGCCAACGCGACCGGCCGTCCGCTGTCGCCGCGCGACGTGATCCTCGAGCTGCGCGAGCAGTCGAACCAGGCGGCGGCCGGTGCCGGCATCGGTGGCGTGATCGGCGGGCTGCTCGACGGCCACGCGGACGGCGAGGGTTCACCGCGAACGTGGTCGGCCCGGACGGCGTGCGCGTCGAGACGGTCTGGTCGTGCATGCAGTGCAACGCGTGCGTCGAGATCTGCCCGGTCGGGATCGAGCAGGCGCCGATCATCAACCAGCTGCGCCGGCGCCTGGTCGAGGAGGGCGAGCTCGATTCCAACCTCCAGTCGACGCTCCAGATGATCCACAAGTCGGGCAACTCATTCGGCGAGAACCGGCGCAAGCGGGGCCGCTGGACGGAGGAGCTCGACTTCGAGGTCAAGGACGCGCGCAAGGAGCCGGTCGACGTGCTGTGGTTCGTCGGCGACTACGCGTCCTTCGACCCGCGCTCCCAGCAGGTCACGCGCGTGCTCGCGCGGCTTCTGCACGACGCCGGCGTCGACTTCGGGATCCTCTACGACGGCGAGCGCAACTCGGGCAACGACGTCCGCCGGGTCGGCGAGGAGGGCCTGTTCGAGTCGCTCGCCGAGCAGAACATCGCGACGCTCTCGGGCTGCGAGTTCGAGCGCATCGTCACCACCGATCCGCACTCGCTGAACACGCTGCGCAACGAGTACCCGGAGCTCGGCGGCTCGCTGGCCGGTGATTCACCACACCGACGCTGCTGCTCGAGCTGCTCGAGTCGGGCCGGCTCGACGTCCAAGGACGGCTGAACTACCGAGTCACCTACCACGACCCGTGCCACCTGGGGCGCCTCAACGGCGAGTACGACAGCCCGCGGCGAATCCTCGAGCTGCTCGGCTGCACGCTCGTCGAGATGCCGCGCAACCGCGACAACTGCTTCTGCTGCGGCGCGGGCGGCGGTCGCATCTGGATCCCGGACACGCCCGGGCAGGAGCGACCGTCGGAGAACCGGATCCGCGAGGCCGTCGAGCCTGCCCGACGTCGAGCTGTTCGTCGTCTCCTGCCCCAAGGACGTGACGATGTACGAGGACGCGATCAAGACCTCGGGCAACGCGGACCGTATCCAGCTGCGCGAGCTCACCGAGCTGGTGGCGGAGGCGCTGGTTCCGCAGCGGGAGCCGGTCGAGGTCTAGGTGTCGGCGGCTGGTCGAGGTGTAGGCCGCGGAATATGCCGCGCTCGCTGCTGATCGGCGTGTCCGCCAGCGTCCACGACTTCGGGGACTACGGCGGCGTCGGCGTTCATCGGCCGCTGCTGGCCGCGGGTGGGCTGCCGGTGGCGCTGCCTCAGCTCATCGACGCGGTCGAGCCGATTCTGACGACCGTGGATGCGCTCGTGCTGGCGCCGGGGCGCGACATCGAGCCGGCGCGATACGGCCAGGAGCCGCACGCGCTGCTTGCCGCCACCGAACCGCAGCGCGACGCGTTCGAGCTGGCCCTGGTGGCGCGGGCTTTGGATCGCGGGTTGCCGATTCTGGGGATGTGCCGGGGCGTGCAGGTGCTGAACGTGGCGCTGGGCGGCACCTTGGTGCAGGACGTTTCGCTCGTCGCGGCCGGCCATCCCTCCGATCCCGGGTGGGCGCGCTGGAAGGAGGTCGAGGCGGCGTCGGTGGCCGGTCTGCCTGTGCCGCCGCATCCCCGGCACGAGATCGAAATCGAGCCATCGAGCGTGCTGGCCGGTGCGCTCGGCACGACCACGATCGAAGTGAGCTCGTTTCACCACCAGGCCATCGACGAGGTCGGTGCGGGGCTGTCGGTTGTGGCCCGGAGTGCGGTCGACGGCCTGCCCGAGGCGGTCGAGCTGCCCGGCCGGCCGGTGCTGGCCGTGCAGTGGGAGCTCCAGGAGGAGTGGCGGGTCGACCCCCGCTTCGCCCGGGTTTTCGACTGGTTCGTGAATGCGGCTCGGGGGTTCCGGCGCGGTTGACGCCGGGCGATGGTGGGGTTATCCCCACCATCGGACACGGGGGTCCGCAGCCGGCCAAACGCCCGATCGCCCCAACGATTTTGGTGGCCGCCCACGGCAGTCTGCGGTCCCATGCAAATCACCCCTTCATCCACCACATCAGGCGGGTCGGCCGGCTCCGGCGTGCTTGCCCGCTTCGTCCGCGCCGCGGCCCGGAGCGCGGCGCGCCGCCCTAAGACGACCGTCGCGCTCTGGCTCGCGCTGATCGTGGCGTGCGTGGTGCTCGGCTCGAGCGCCGGCATGCGCACGCTGTCGAACTCCGGTTCCGGCGTCGGTGAATCGGCCCGTGCCGACGCTCGGCTGACCGCCTCTGGCCTCAAGGGCCCGGCCACCGAGAACGTGCTTGTCCGTTCCGGCAGCCCGAAGGGCACCGCGCAGGCGGTCTCCGCGCTCGAGACCGGCGTCCGCGGTCTGCCGGCGGTGAAGTCGGTCCAGGGCCCCAACGATTCGCCTGAGCTATCTCGCGCCGGCGGCCGAACCGGGCTCGTCGTCGTGACGCTGCGCGGCGACCCCGACAAGCCCGACAGCCGCGCCGCCCAGGTGCAGCGCTTCGTCGACGGGCTAGCCGCGCGCCAGCCCGGCGTCACCTTCCAAGAGGCCGGCAGCGGCTCCGAGGACAACGCGATCACCCAGCTCGTCAACAACGGGTTGCACCGAGTGGAGCTGATCTCGATCCCGATCACGCTGCTGATCCTGGTGCTCGCTTTCGGCGCCGTGGTCGCCGCGTCGGTGCCGTTGCTGCTCGGCCTGACGTCGGTGGGAGCGGCGCTCGGAGCGCTGGGGCTCGTCTCGCACATCGCGCCGAACGGTTCCTCGACGGCCCCGGTCGTCGTCCTGATCGGCCTCGCGGTCGGCGTCGACTACTCGCTGTTCTACGTTCGTCGAGAGCGAGTGGACCGGCGAAACGGGGCGTCCGCGGACGCGGCGCTCGCCGCCACCTCGGCGACGGTTGGCCGCGCGATCCTGGTCGCCGGGATGACGGTCGTGATCGGACTCGCCGGACTGCTGTTCACCGGCTTCGGGGTGTTCACCTCGATGGCGCTCGGCGCGATTCTGGTCGTGTTGATCGCCGTCGTCGGCTCGCTGACCGTGCTCCCCGCGATGCTCGCGCTGCTCGGTGACCGGATCGACCGCGGCCGGATCTGGCGGCCCCGGCGCCGGACGCGGTCCCGCACCCGGAGAACCGCGTGGCAGGCGCTGGCGGCAGTCGTCACGAACCATCCCCGGACGGCGCTCGCAACAGCGGTCGTCATCCTCGCGGCGCTGGCAGCGCCTGTCATCTCGATCCAGACGGCCGAGCCCGGACAGAACGACGTCTCGCCGAACACGCCGATCCGCGCCGCCTACACGGCGATCGAGCGGGCGTTCCCGGGATCCGAGGACACGGCGGACCTGGTCGTGAGCGGGCACCGACTCAATACCGAGCACGCGGTATCAGAGCTGCGCCAGATCGGCCGGCAGGGTCAACAGATCACCGGTGGCCGGGGCGCTGTGGCGATCCAGACCTCGCGCGACGGCCAGACGGCACTGCTCCAGATCCCAATGCCAGAGTCGAGTCTCAGCGTGGCCGATCACAAGGTGCAGACGCTGCGGCACGACCTCGAGCCGGCGGTCGCCAGCGCCATCCCGGGCGCGCACGCGGATCTCACCGGCGACTACGCGGGCAATCTCGATTTCACGAGTCGCCTGTCCAACGTCACGCCGCTGGTGATCGCGTTCGTGCTCGGGCTGGCGTTCATCCTGCTGATCGCGACGTTCCGGTCCGTAAGGCTGGCCCTGTCGGTGATCGGGCTGAACCTGCTGTCGGTCGGCGCGGCGTTCGGCGTGCTGGTCGCGGTCTTCCAGCATCACTGGGCGCAGTCGCTGCTCGGCTTCCAGTCCGACGGCGCGGTCGTCGACTGGCTGCCGCTGTTCGCGTTCGTCGTGCTGTTCGGCCTGTCGATGGACTACACCGTGCTCATGCTCGAGCGGGCCCGGGAGGCCCGGCTGGCCGGCGCGAGCGCCAGGGAGGCCGCGGCGGTCGCGCTGGGCTCGACCGGCGGCACCGTGACCAGCGCCGCGCTCGTGATGATCGCCGTGTTCTCCGTGTTCGCGACCCTGCCTCTGCTCGAGTTCAAGCAGCTCGGGGTCGGGCTCGCGGCCGCGATCGCGCTCGACGCGACGATCGTGCGCGGTCTGGCGTTGCCGGCGATGCTCACGTTGCTGGGCGATCGCGGTCTGGCTCCGGCTCGCGCTCGTGCATCCCGCCGCCGCGCGCGGGGCTGGGATCATGAAGTCGGTGTCGCGTCGATCGGATATGGCAATGAGTGACCACAGCCACGACATCGGCCTTCGGTCGGTAGTGCGGGGGGCGGCGTTCGCGCCGGCCCTCGTCCTCCTGGCCGCACTGATCGTGATCTGGGCGGCGACCGGCGCCGGCTACTTCTGGCCGATGTGGGCGGCGCTGGGGCTCGCGGTCCCGACCGGGCTTTGGCTCGCCGTGCGCTGGGCGCGGCTTCGGCCAAAGGGCGCAAGCCGCTGGTACGCGATGCAGGCGGCCATCTCGCTCGTGATAGTCGTCACCGACGTGGCGGTCTGGGCGATGTCGGGAGGCGGCTTTTTCTGGCCGATCTTTCCGTTCGTCGGGCTGTCCGTGGCGCTTGCCCTGAACCCGCTCGCCTTCCGGCGCAGTCAGCGGAACCTCGAGGTCCGCGTCGACGAGCTGACCCGTACTCGCAGCGGAGCGCTCGACGTTCAGGCCTCCGAGCTCCGCCGGATCGAGCGCGATCTGCACGACGGAGCCCAGGCCAGGTTGGTCGCGCTCAGCATGCAGCTCGGGCGCGCCGAGGAGCGTCTGGCCGATCACCCCGACAGCGCGGCGCTCGTGCGGCAGGCCCGCGAGGAGGCGACCGCTGCGATCAGGGAGCTGCGGGACCTCGCGCGCGGGATCGCGCCGCCGGTGCTCGCGGATCGTGGCTTGGTCGCCGCGGCCGAGTCGCTCGCGAGTCGATCGACCGCGAACGTCGAGGTGGTCGGACACCTCGATCACCGCCCACCGCCGGTTGTAGAGGCCGCGGCCTACTTCGTCGTCGCCGAGTCGCTGACCAATGTCGCCAAGCATGCCCGCGGTGCGAGCGCGCGCGTGACGCTCAGTCTCGACGGCGCGATGCTCGTCGTCGAGATCGCCGACAACGGTCCGGGCGGAGCGAACCCGGCGGGCGGCGGGCTCACCGGGCTGAAGCAGCGAGTCGAGGCGCTCGACGGGCGACTCGATGTTCATAGCGTGGCCCGTGAGGGAACGGTCGTCTGGGCGGTGCTCCCGTGCGAGTAGTGGTGGTCGAGGATCAGGCGCTCCTGCGCGAAGGGATGGTGGCGCTGCTGGCCGAGAACGGGATCGACGTCGTCGCGCAGGCCGACGACGGTGCCGGGCTGCTGCGGATCGTCGACGGCCACAAGCCCGACCTGGCGATCTGCGACGTCCGGCTGCCGCCAACGTTCACAGACGAGGGGATCCGGGCGGCGCTGGAGGCGCGCCGGCGCCACCCCGGCCTCGCGATTCTGGTCCTCTCCGCGTACGTCGAGCCGGTGTACACCGGCGAGCTACTGGCGGCGGGCAACAGCGGGATCGGCTACCTGCTCAAGGAGCGCGTAAGCGAGGTGAGGACGTTCGTCGACTCGGTCAAGCGTGTCGCCGCCGGCGGGACCGCGCTCGATCGCGAGGTCGTCAGCGCGCTGATCGCCGATCGCCACGCCAGCGGCGACCGGGCCGAGCTCGAAGCGCTGACGCCTCGCGAGCGCGAGACCCTGGAGCTGATCGCCCAGGGTCGCACGAACGCCGCGATCGCGCGCGAGATGGTGGTCACGCTCGGCGCGGTCGAGAAGCACGTTTCGAACATCTTCGCCAAGCTCGACCTGCCCGCCGGCGACGACGATCACCGGCGGGTGCTCGCGGTCCTCGCGTATCTGCGCGCGACCGGAGGGCAGTGACCCCCCGGTGATCCCCGCGCAGAGCAGTGACCACCCCGCGGTGACCCCCGCGGAGGGCAGTGACCCCCCGCGGTGACCAGCGGTGGTCACCCGCGGTCGCGCCCCCCCGCGCGGTTCGCCAGCGCTACGAGATCATCCCGCCGAACTGGCCGCCACTGATGGTCAGCACCTGGCCGTTCACGTAATTCGCCCACGGCGTGCAGAGCAGGAACACGCCGCCGGCGGCCTCGCGCGGAGTGCCGGGCCGGCCAAGCGGGATCAGCGCCGGACCCAACGCGCGGAGCTGCTCGGGGATGCCGAGCTGGACCTTCTCGCCGCCGATCTCGACGACGTTGTCCGCGTCCTTGGCCGCGGTCAGGCGCGTCTCGATGAACCCGAACGCGACCGCGTTGACGTTGATCTTGAACTGGCCCCACTCCTTGGCGAGCGTCTTCGTCAGGCCGATCACCGCGGACTTGCCCGAGGAGTAGTTGGCCTGCCCGGCATTGCCCATCGTGCCCGAGATCGACGAGACGTTGACGATCTTGCGGAACACCTCGCGGCCTTCCTCGCGCTCCTTCTTGGCGGGCTCGCGCATGTGCGGTGCGACCGCGCGGCACATGCGGAACGGCACCACGGAGTGGATGTCGATCATCCTCTGGAACCAGTCGTCGCTCATCTTGTGGATCGGTGCGTCGAGCGTGTAGCCGGCGTTGTTGATGAGGATGTCGACCCTGCCCCACTCGTCGATGACCTTCTGGACTAGCTCGTCAGGAACTCCCGGCTTCGTCAGATCGCCGGCGAACACGAGAGTGTCGCCGGCGATCTCGCTCGCGGTCTGCTCGGCGACGTCGCCGTCGAGATCGTTGATCAGGACCTTCGCGCCGTTCTCGGAGAGCAGCTCCGCAGTCGCGCGTCCGATGCCGCGGGCCGAGCCGGTGACGATCGCCACCTTGTCATCGAGGATTGCCATGTCCGGGCCTCCAATTTCGTGTGTCAAGGCTCGGCATCATGCCAGCGTGGCCGCCAATGATGCGCCACGCAGGCCCGACTCGATAGCTCCGTCGATGAACCCGGCCCACCCGTTCGCGATGTCGGAGCCCGCGAACACGACGGCGCCCTCGGGGCGCTGCATCGCGGCGTGATGGTGCTCGTACCAGCCCGGGCGGTGGATCGCCCAGGTGCCGCGCGAGAACTCGTCGGAGAGCCAGTCGTGGGCGGTGGCGTCGAGCGCTTCGTACCCCGGCAGGATCGCGTCGAGCTGGGTCTGGACGGCGGGCAGGTCGGCGGCATCGCAGCGCGCGGCGTCGATCCCGAAGCCAATCATCAGCTGCGAGCCGTCGCCGTTGACCGACTCGGTGCTGAGGTAGCCGACGGGATGCCCGGGACGAATTGAGCTCTGGACGACCGCGTCGCCGCGCGCGGCGATGAAGATCTTGATCCCGCGCGAGGCCTGGCCGACCGCGATCGCACGGCGCTTGTCGTCCGGGAGCGCCGGCGCGAACTCGATCGCCCCCAGCGCGTTCAGGGGCACCGCCACGATCACCGCGCGCGCCGCGAACCCCGAGCCGTCGCGGGTCTCGACCTCGACCGCGTCGTCCCCCTGCCGAATCGCGGCCACCGGCGTTGCCAGCCGGCGCTCGAACGGCGCCCCCGAGGCGATCGACTCGAGCAGCGCGCGGGTGCCGTCGACGATCGTCACCCGGCCCCCGGTGAACTGGGTCAGCTCGAGGCTGTAACCCGACAGCGCGTGCCAGCGCAGCACGGACACCGCGCCCGCGTCATCGAGCGGGGCGTGCGCGAGCGATTCGAGCTCCGCGGTCAGGACGTGCCGCTCCTCGTCGGAAAGTGTCAGATCTCCTAACCGCTCCGCGATCGACAACCGATCGAACCGCGCGAGTGCGTCGAGTGCCCGAGCCGGGTCGTGGGGCACGGGCAGCGCTTCACGGACCCCGTCGACGAACCGGTCCCAACCGCGCCGGGCGATTTCGTCCCGCTCCTCTATCGACCCCGACCGCCGGTCGGAGCCGACATACCAGCCGGCCGCCGCCGCGGCCTCGCTGACCTCCACGCGGAGGCCGGCTCGTGTGATCTCCGACCAGGTGTGGGGCTGGTGCCAGTGGACCCAGGCGCCGCCGTACTCGATTGGGTAGCCATGCCAGTCGGCGGTCCATGTCCGGCCGCCGAGCCGGTCGCGGGCCTCGAGCAGCAGCACCGACCGGCCGCGCAGTGACGGTTCGCGGGCGGCGGTCACGCCGGCAAAGCCGCCGCCCACGACGATCACGTCGTGCATCACGCAGCCTCGGCGGCTCTCACCGCCACGGTCCGGCGCACCACGGCATCGACCGCGACCGCTCCGCTCGGCCCCACGACCACTGGGTTGAGCTCGATCAGCTCGAGCGACTCCTCGACCAGGACCTCGCCGACCCGCTCCGCCAGTCTCGCCACCGCGGCCACGTCCACCGGCGCCGCGCCCCGGCCGCCCATCAACAGCGGGGCGCCGCGCAGCGTTCGCAGCGCCCGCTCGATCCGGCCGGCGCCGGCCGGCAGCGGCACGATCGCTACGTCGGTCAGGACCTCGGTCCACACGCCGCCGAGACCAATCACGAGCGCCGGGACGACGGCGTCGGCGCTTGCCGCGACGATCAGCTCGATGCCGGGCGGGGCCATACGCTCCGCGAGGACGCTGGCATCCACCTCCGGCCCGAGCGCGCTCAGCCGGGCGTACGCGGCCCGGACGTACGCCTCTGAGGAGAGCCCGAGCTCGAGCGCGCCGAGCTCCGACTTGTGCTGAATCCCGGACGAGCTCAGCTTCAGCGCGATCGCTCCGCCAAGCTCTCCGAGCGCGGCCACCGCGTCGTCGGGGCCGCAAACCAGCCGGCCCTCGACCAGTTCGAGTCCGGCGGCGCGCAGCAGCTCCTTGGATGCGTGCTCGGACAGCCATTCGGCGTACGAGCGTGGACGCTTGCCCGCCACCCGGGCGATCTCGCGCAGGCGTTCGGGATCGCCGACCGGCCACTCGAGTGCGGCCGCGCACCGCAGTCCGGTGCGCAGGCCGGCGACCGCGGGAATGCCCGCCTGGATGAACCGCCAGGCGGCCTCGTCGTCGAGTAGCTCGGGCAGTGTCGAGGAGACGATCGTGTCGGCTTCGCTGACCGCGGCGCCGGCGATCACCCCCTCGCGGACGGCATCCCACGACTCCTTGACCGCGCCGTCCAGGTCGGGGAACTGGTCGTAGAACACGAGCACGTGGCCGATCGCGGGGTCCGCACCCACCGCCTGCACGAGGCCGCTCAGCGCCGGCGCGTCGCCCCAAATCATCGCGGTGTAGTCGAGCGGATTCGCGACCGTCGCCGCCGCGGGCAGCAGCTCGCGCAGCCGATCGCGCGTCGCCGGCGCGAGCGCGGGCAGCGCGACGCCGAGCCGCTCGGCCTCATCGGCGCCCTGGGCGGAGTCGCCGCCCGAGCACGTCATGATCGCGAGACCATGGCCGCGTGCGGACGCCGGCCGCGCCGGCCGGACCGCGAGCGTCTTCGCGAGCTCCAGCAGGTCGTGGACGTCGGGAGCCCAGATCCCCCCGGCCTCCTCGATCAGCGCGCGGAAGATCCGCTGGTCGCCGGCGAGCGCGCCGCTGTGAGCGGCGGCGGCATGGGCCCCCGCGGCCGAGCTGCCGACCTTCAGGACCACCACCCGGACACCGGACTCCGCGCACGCCGCGAGGCCCTCGCACAGGCCCGGGCCGCCGTCGTCCTCGAGGTACAGGGCGATCGACCCGACGCCCTCCTCGCGGGCCAGGAACCCCAAATAGTCGCCGGCGTTCAGAACGGCCTGATTGCCGCTCGCCACGACCGTGTGGAACCGCAGCCCGCGCCGGGTCGCCAGCGCGTTCACGGCGACGTTGCCGCTCTGGGACACGAGCGCCACCGCGCCCGGCTCGCGCGGCATCAAGGCGTCTCCCCAGAGCGCCGCCCGCGCGTGCATGGCGACGATCCCGTTGCAATTAGGCCCGCACACCGGGAGGCCGTAACGCGCCGCCGCGGCCATCAGGTCGCCCTGCAATCCGACCCCGTCCGCGACCTCCGCGAAGCCGGCGCTGAACACGACCGCGCCACCGCACCCGCGAGCGCCGGCCTCCTCCACCGCAGCGGGCACGCCCGCGGCTGGGATCGACACGATCACGGCATCGGCGGGGCCCGGCAGGTCGGCAAGCGACGGGACGCACGGCCGTCCGAGCACCGATGGCCGGCGCGGGTTGACGCCCCACACCGGTCCGGGGAAGCCGATCGCGTCGAGGTTCAGGAGCGCCTGGGCGCCGTAGCTCCCCGGGCGATCGGTGGCGCCGACCACCGCGACCGACCGCGGGCGTAACAACCGACTCAGGTCCACGACGATGAGCTCAGTGGATCGTCGCCTCGACCCCGCGGCGCTCGAGCGCCCGCGCGATGATCAGCCGCTGGACCTCGCTCGTGCCTTCCCAGATGCGGTCGACCCGGAGCTCGCGGTTGAACCGCTCGGCGACGTTGCTCCGGAGGTAGCCGCGCCCGCCGAAGATCTGCACGGCGCGATCCGCGCACCGGCCGGCGGCCTCGCTCACGAACAGCTTGGCCATCGACGCCTTGGCGTGGATCAGCTTCAAGTCGGCGCCGGCGTCGACCATCCCGGCCACGTGCAGCGCGAGCAACCGCCCGAGCGTGGCGTCGGTGGCCGAGTCCGCAAGCGGGAACGAGACGCCCTGGTAGTCCATGATCCGCTGCCCGCCCTGCCTGCGGTCGAGCGCCCAGGCCGTCGTCTCGTCGAGTAGCCGCCACATCGCGCCGAGCCCGTGCGTGGCGATCCCGAGGCGCTCCTCGGTGAACCACGCGCGCTGGAGCGCCTCGCCGTTCCCGACGCCGCCGATCACCGCGTCGGGGCCGACCTCGACGTCGGTGAAGCGGATCGTCGGATGGCCGTGCGGGTAGTTGTGCGTGAACCGCGGGTTGTCGACGAACTCGACCCCGGGAGCGTCGGGCTCGACCAGGAACAGCGTCGGAAGCCGATCCGCGCCATCGACGACGTTGGCCATCACGATCAGCACGCGCGCCACGTCGCCCGAGGTCACGAACCACTTCTCGCCGTTGATCCGCCACCCTCCGTCGCCTTGCAAAAGCGCGGTTGAGGCGATCCCGCCGGGGTCCGACCCGGCCTCGGCCTCGGTGACCGCGTAGGCGTCGCCGCCCTCGCCCCGCAACGCCGGAACGAGGTAGCGCTCGATCTGCTCGCGCGAGCCCTGGAGCAGGACGTTGTACGCGCTCGGGACGTGCCAGTGGAGACCGTTGGTGACGCGGCCGAACTGCTCGTTGACCAGGAACCACTCGAGCATCGACCACCCCTGGCCGCCGTGCTCGGGCGCGAACCGCCCGCCGTTCAGCCGCGCGGCGATCGCCTCGCTCTTGATGTGGTCGATCGTGTCGTCGGGCAACTGGCCGCCCAGACGCTCGGCCTCGAGCTCGAGCGGCATCAGCACCGTCTCGACGAACGTCCGCGCTCGCTGCTGGAGCTCGAGCTGGTCGGACGTCAGCTCGTGGCCGGCGGTCGTGGGAATGACGGCGGTGCTCATGCGTGCTCCTCGTTGCTCGTGGTCGTGGCGAGCAGCTCCGATAGCCGCCGCCGGTCTGCCTCGGTTCGTCGTGCGCCGCGCCCGGGGAGCGCGAGCAGCAGGTTGTGATGGTTCGAGATCACGGCGATCGCGATCTCGCGGGCGCGCGCGACCTCGGGATCGGCGTCGCCGCTCGCGCTCCTCGATCAGAGAGACGACGCCGTGCAGGTAGCTGTCCCATCGCCGCTCGCTGCTCCGCAGGACCAATCGCTCGATCCTCGCGGCCTCGTCCGCGACCTCGCGGTCGGTCGCCCGGCGCCCGGACGACAGCGTCGCGACCGCGGCCGGAAGCTCGCGCTCGGGCTCGGGCGTGACCGACAGCCAGGACGCGGGCTTGACCATGGGCGGTAGACTAACGCAAACTGATCACAAAGTCAGGATAGTTTTGTTCGGGTGTCGCGGGCGTGGCGGCTCGCCATTGCCCGGACTGGTTCCACGAGAGGCGAGGTCGATTGCCATGTCAGCTGTGACCGACGTTGAAGCCCCTATCGCCGAGGCGCTCGAGCCCCGGCTGTACCTCGACCCGGCACTGGTCGAGGTCGAGCAGGAGCGCATCTTCGAACGGACCTGGCAGCTGATCGGCCACGTCTCGGCGCTGCCGCGCCCGGGCAGCTACACCACCGGCTTCGCCGGCACGCAGCCGGTGCTGGTCGTCCGCGACGATCAGAACGCGTTGCGCGCGTACCGCAACGTGTGCCGTCACCGCGGCTCGTGCCTGCTGAGCGGTGCGGGCCAGTGCAAGGGCGCGATCCGCTGCCGCTACCACGGCTGGACGTACAAGTTCGACGGCACGTTGATCGGCGTGCCCGAGGGCCTGCAGTTCGGCGATCGCCTCGACAAGCGCTCGCTGAGCCTGATGCCGGCGCGGGTCGAGGAGCTGTGCGGACTCGTGTTCGTCAACCTCGACCCACAGGCGACGCCGTTGGCCGAGCTCGTTGGCGACCTGCCGAAGCGGCTCGAGCGCTACCGGATCCCCACGCTCGAGTCGTTCTCACCCGCCGGCGGCTCGCAGCCCGCGAACTGGAAGGTCGTGGCCGAGAACTACCTCGAGGGCTACCACATCCCGATTGCTCATCCCGGCCTGATGCGGATGCTCGACTACAAGCACTACGACACCGACCTGCACGAGCACTACGCCTGGATCGAGGCGCCGCTGCGGGCGAAGCCGAGCAGCAACCGGCTCGAGCGCCTGTATGCACAGCTCGTCACCCCGATGCCCGGGCTGACCGACGAGGATCGCCACATCTGGCGCTACGTGTTCATCTATCCGAACACGACGATCGACCTGTATCCCGACCAGGTCAACACGTGGCAGATCGGCCCCGACGGCGTTTGCCGCACCCGCGACGTGTTCGGCGGTTACCGCTCACCGAACAGCGGCCCCCGGACCCGCGCCGTGCAGCGGCTGAACAACTGGCTGAACACGCTCGTGCTCAAGGAGGACATCGACCTGGTCAAGAACGTCCAGCTCGGGCTGCGGACGCGTGGCTATCGCTGCGGTCCCCTGTCGCGGCGCGAAAGCGCGGTGGCGTGGTTCGCCGACCGGGTGCGGGCGGATTTGAATCCCACCCACCCCGCTGCGGCCGCGTGAGTGACGCCGGGCGCAAACGGCGGAGCGCCCGCGAGCGGATCCTCGCCGCGGCCGTCCGGCAGATCGCCCGCGAAGGCATCGACGGCGTGCGGATCGCGAGGATCGCCATGGAGGCGCGGGTGTCGAGCGCGCTCGTGCACTACCACTTCGCCACCCGGGACGCCCTGCTGGCGGAGGCGCTCGAATACTCCTACGCGCAGGCGGGCGAGGACCGGATCGCCGGCGAGGAGATGGCCGCGGCCTCGCACGCCGAGCGC
The DNA here is from genome assembly GCA_963709205.1 of uncultured Solirubrobacterales bacterium. Lineage (GTDB taxonomy): Bacteria > Actinomycetota > Thermoleophilia > Solirubrobacterales > Solirubrobacteraceae > Palsa-465. The sequence goes on along the minus strand of CAVPVP010000027.1, from coordinate 198,357 downwards.
CTGCAGTCGATGATCGACGGCTGCCTGCCCACGACCCCCGCGTTGACCGAGGACTGGGTGCTGTGGGTCGAGCTGTGGCTGCGCGCGGCGCGCGTCCCGGAGCTGCGCCCGGTCGCCGAGGAGCTGTACGCGCGCCTCCACGACTGGTTCCGCAACGAGATCGACGCCGGGGTCAAGGACGGCGAATTCGCCCGGTGCGATCCCGACGAGGTGGCCGACCGGACGATGGCGCTGATCGACGGCTACGGGATCCGCACCCTGATCGGCGACGGTGCGATGCCGCTCGAACGGGCGCGGAAGGCCGTGTCGAGCACGCTCGCGCAGGATCTCGGACTGGGGGAGACGCTCACGGCTCCAGTAGGTCAGGCAGGGGCTCCAGCGGGTCGGACAGGCGATCCAGCAGGTCAGGCAGGCGATCCCGCGCGCAAGGCCGCGCGAGCGGCGTCGCGTCCGGTGCGGACCGCGCCCTCCATGTAGCCGGCCACCCAGTGGTCCGAGCCGGCGATGTAGAACGGCGGCTCGTGGGTCCCGTGCAGCGGCCCGACACGCGTGAGATCGCCGGGCGCCCAGCTCGAGATGTAGCCCTGCGTGAACGGGTCGACGCCCCACGCGCGCTCGAGCACCGCCACCGGGAACCGCGCCCGCTCGCCGTACAGCGCCACCAGTCCGTCGACGATCGTGCTCGAGCGGACGGCATCCGGCGTCGCCAGGAACGCCGACAGCCGCTCGGGCGGGATCAGCATCGACAGCACGCCGTGGCCCTGGGGCCATGTCGAGCCGAACAGCCACTCGCATTCGGCGAGCCCGTTCTGACCGGAGTCTTGCCAGAACGGCGCGTCGTAGGCCGCGACGACCTTGGCCGCGAGCGCGTGGCGTTGTGATCGCAACGATCGCAGCCGAGCATCGCTGATACCGGCGATCTCGACGTTCCGGAGCGGCCCGGCCGGGAGCGCGCACACGACCGCCTCGGCCGCGATCGCCTCGCCGTTCTGGGTGGTCACATCCACTCTGCCCCCGCCCACCGAGATCCCGCGCACGACGGACCCGAACCGGATCGCCTCCGGGCCGAGCTCGGCGGCCATCGCGAGCGCGACCGCCGCCGCGCCCTCCGCCACGCGGAAGCCCTCCCACAGCTCGAGGTCGTAGAAGCCGTCGCCGCCGAGCGCGGCGTGCTTGCGGAGCTCCGCGAGGAGCGAGGTCCGCTCCGGGCTGTCGCACGCGAGCGACAGCGACGCGAGCTCGTGCCGGCGGTGGACCGCGGGTAACGCGTCCTGCCGGCGCAGCCAATCCGCGAGGCTCATGGCGTCGAGTGCCGCAGCATCGGGATGGGCCCACGGATCGTCGGGATCGACGGTCCCCGCCAGCATCACGAACGCGTCCTGTATCCGCTCGGACTCGAGCCGCTCGCCCTCGGTCATCCAGGGCATGTCGTCGCCGACGTACACGCCGTCGACGAGCCCCCAGCTGATCTCGCCGGGATCGGCGACGTAGCTTCGCTCGACGGTCAGGCCGAGCTCGTCGACCAGCTCCGCGTACGCGGTGTGCCCTGGGCCGAACACCTCGCCGCCCGCCTGGGCGATGCCGCCGTCGGGGAGGGCCACCGCCTCGACACGGCCACCGGGCCGGTCGCGCGCCTCAACCACCAGCACGTCGGCCCCCGCTCGCTTGAGGTCACGCGCGGCGCTCAAACCCGCCAATCCAGCGCCCAGCACAGCGACATCGACCACGCCCGACGACTCCTCTCCGCGTGTTGGCTCTGTTAGCGACGACCGGGGCGCTTGACAGCGCCGCGAGGATCGCTGTAGTTTTCTGAACCGCCGTTCAGTATACGAATTTGTACGAGGGATGAAAAGAGGGTGAGTCCGCGTCCAAAGGTCGAGCATCTGCGCAAGCCGCAGATCATCTCGGCGGCTGCCGACGTGCTCTACGAGCGCGGTCTGTTCGACACCCGGATCGGGGACATTGCCGAGCGGGCCGGGACGAGCGCGCCGACGATCCTCTACTACTTCGAGTCGAAGGACCGTCTGCTCGAAGAGGCCGTCGACCAGACCGACCGCGACTTTTACGAACGGCTGACCGAGGGCCAGGCGCGGCAGGACAATGCAGCCGACAAGCTCGTTCACCTGATCGAGGAGACGAGTCTCGGTCCGGGTGGCCTCAGCGACTGGACGCTGTGGATGGAGATGTGGGTCCGGGCCCGGCGCGATCCCGCCGTGCGCGACGGCTACTTCCGCCTCGACCGCCGGCAGCGCAAGCTGATCGCGGACATCGTGCGCGAGGGCCAGGAGCACGGTGAGTTTGACCGCGAGGCCGACCCGGACGACTTCGCGCTCGCGCTGAGCGGACTGATGGACGGGCTCGGCGTCCAGGTCACGCTCGGCCAGCCCGACGTGACGGCGGACCGCATGGTCGAGCGTTGTCTCGCGCTGGCCTCGGCCGAGCTCGGATGCGAGCTCAGCCCGAGTGGCGGCACCGTGAAGAGAGGAGCGAGGACATGAATCGGAGCACGCGCAGGACGTTCATCAGGCGCGCGGGTATGGCCGCGGCGAGTCTGACGCTCCCGGGCCTGATCGAGGCCTGCGGCAGCACCACGCCGACGGGAGGGGCGTCGGCGACGGCATCGGCATCGAAGACGCCGGTGGGTCCCGGCGGTCTGCCGCTCGCGCGGCCCAACCGGCCGGTGACGCTGCCGATCTACGCCGACAACAAGGCGATCGCGTCAGGCCTGACCCCCGAGAAGGGCCCGCTCCAGTTCTACAACTGGGACGCCTACATCAACCCCGACGTGGTCAAGGCGTTCGAGAAGAAGTACGGCGTCAAGGTCGAGATCAGCACGTTCACGACGATCGACGAAGCCGTGGCGAAGATCTCGAGCGGCGCGGTGCAGTTCGACGTGTTCGTCCCCGAGCTCGTGTTCCTGGAGCGCCTCGCGGTCGGCAAGGTGCTCCAGCCGCTGAACCTCAGCTACGTCCCGAACCTAAAGGCGAACGTCTGGCCGTCTCTGGCGAACCCGTGGTACGACGTCGGCAGCCGCTACACGGTGCCGTACACGGTCTACACGACCGGGATCGGCTGGCGGACCGACAAGCTCCCCGGCTTCAACCCGGCCAACCTGGGCAACCCGTGGAGTGCGCTGTGGGTCGAGGGACCGAAGATCTCGGGCAAGGTGGGACTGCTCGACGACCAGCACGAGGGACTGGCCATGGGGCTGCTCCACAACGGGGTCACCGACGTCAACACCGAGAACCCCGCGGAGCTCAACGGCGCCAAGAACGCGCTCATCAATCTGGTCAACACCGCCAACCTCAAGTTCGACACCAACGAGTATCAGCACCTCGCCGACGGCTCGCTGTGGCTGCATCAGGCCTGGTCGGGCGACATGGCTTCGGTGCCGACGTACGCGCCCCAGGGCACGAAGGCATCGATCTTCCGCTACTGGTGGCCGACCGACGGGCGCGGCCCGATCGACAACGACACGTTCGGGGTCCTGCGCGGCGCCAAGAACCCGGTGCTCGCGCACCTGTTCCTCAACCACCTGCTCGACGTCAAGCAGGCCTTCAACAACTTCACGTTCCTCTACTACCAGCAGCCGCTCAACGCGATGACGCCGGAGTCGCTGATCCAGAAGGGCTACATCGTGCCGAACCTCGACACGACGATCATCCGCGAGTCGCAGTTCAAGAACGGCCTCGTCCAGGGGCCGCTGAGCGACAGGGGAGAGGTTCTGTGGGAGAACGCGTGGGCGGCGGTCAAGTCGGCATGAGCCGAGGGAGCGCGCGGTGACTGCCCGGTACTGGCGTGGGTTCGCGCTTCCCGGCGTCGCCTGGCTCTGCCTGTTCGTCGTCGTGCCGGCGTACGCGGTGCTGGCCATGGCGATGGGCCGAGTCAACCTGCTGCTCGTTCCGGTCCCGGCGTGGAACCCGGCGACGTGGAATCCCGGCTGGGTGTCGAAGGCGTTCTCGGGCGCGCTTCCCGGCGGCGAGTACTGGCCGGCGGTTCGTAACACGCTCGTGTACGTCACCGCCTCGCTCGGACTGTGTTTCGCGATCGGGTATCCGGTCGCCTACTACGTCGCGCGGCACGCCAAGCGGACCAAGACCCTGCTGGTCGTGCTGCTCGTGATCCCGTTCTGGGTCAGCTACCTGCTGCGCATGCTCGCCTGGATCGGCCTGCTTTCGACCGACGGCTACGTCAACAAGCTGCTCATCGACATCGGGATCGCGCACCCGCCGAACTGGCTGAACGGCAACGCGTACTCGGTGATCCTCGCGCTGGTGTACGGCTACATCCCGTACTTCATCCTGCCCGTGTTCGCGGGCCTCGATCGGATCGACCGTAGCCAGATCGAGGCCGCCCGCGATCTCGGCGCGACGCCGTTCCAGGCGTTCATGCGAGTCACCCTCCCGCTCAGCCGCCCGAGCATCCTCGCGGGCGCGGCGCTCGTCGTGCTGCCGATGTTCGGCGACTACTACACCAACGACCTGATCTCGGCCTCGCCGCGGACGAACATGCTCGGCAACGAGATCAACCTGTTCGTGCAGGGCGGCCCGGAGAAGAACCTTGGTGCCGCGCTCGTGCTCGTCCTGATGGCGATCCTGTCGGTGCTGATGATCTACTACGTCGTCCAGACCGCGCGTGACGCTCGGAGATTCGCATGAGCCGGCTCCGCGCGAAGCTCCGCAACCCGTGGGGCAAGCCGCGCTTCCTGGTGGCGGTCACATGGGCGTATGTCGCCTGGGCCCTGCTGCCGGTGCTCGTCGCGATGCTGTTCTCGTTCAACGACGGCAGGTCGCGCAGTGTCTGGCAGGGGTTCTCGATCCGGTGGTGGTGGGGCGACCCGAACCAGTCGATCTTCCACGATCCGCAGTACACGAGTGCCCTCGTGCACAGCCTGGAGCTGGCCGCGCTCGACATGCTGATCGCGATCCCGCTCGGCGTGCTGCTCGCGCTCGGGTTGGCCAGGTGGCGCGGGCGCGGCTCGGGGGCCGCCAACGGCCTGATGCTGGTACCGCTGGTCACGCCCGAGATCGTGATGGCGGTGTCGCTTCTGCTCGTTTTCACTCAGCTGGCCGTCGTGCCGTTCAGCCTCGTTCACCTGGGCACGGGCGCGCAGGTGATCGGCCAGGTCACGTTCTCGCTGTCCTACGTCGTGGTGATCGTGCGCAGCCGCCTCGCGTCGATCGGCCCCGAGTACGAGGAGGCGGCGCGCGACCTCGGGGCGACGTCGCTCGCCGCGCTCAGGCTGGTATTACTGCCGCTGCTCTTGCCCGCGATCCTCGCGAGCATGCTGATCGTGTTCGCGCTCTCGATCGACGACTTCGTCGTGACCCAGTACATGTCGTCCAACGCCTCGACCACCACGATCCCGATGTTCCTGTACGCCAACGCTCGCGGAGGCACGACGACGCCGGCGCTGAACGCGCTCGCGTCGATCCTGGTAGTGACGACGCTGATCGGCGTCGGGATCGCCTACCTCCTCTACACCGTGCTGACCCGGCAGACCGCGCCCGGCGGCGCCTCGGCGCTGCGCGAGCTCTCGGGGCTGGAGGCGACGGCCTGATGGCGGGCGGGAACGTCCAGCTGGTCGCGCTGACCAAGCGGTTCGAGGACGCCGTCGCCGTCGACGGCATCGACGCCTCGATCGAGGCGGGCGAATTCTTCTCGCTGCTCGGCCCGTCGGGTTGCGGCAAGACGACGACGCTGCGAATGATCGCGGGGTTCGAGCGGCCGACGTCGGGGCAGATCGTGCTCGACGGCGCCGACGTCGCGGCCGTGCCGCCGCACGACCGCAACGTCCACACGGTGTTCCAGAGCTACGCGCTGTTCCCGCACCTCGACGTGTCCGGGAACATCGCGTTCGGTCTGCGTCGCCAGAAGCTCGCCAAGGACGAGGTCCGCCGGCGCGTCGCCGACGCGATCGAGCTGGTCGAGCTCGGAGGTCTCGAGAAGCGCCGGCCGCGCCAGCTGTCCGGCGGCCAACAGCAGCGGGTCGCGCTGGCGCGCGCGCTCGTTCTCCGCCCCGCGGTGCTGCTGCTCGACGAGCCGCTGGGCGCGCTCGATGCCAAGATCCGCAAACAGCTGCGCGTCGAGCTGAAGGCGCTCCAGGAGGAGGTCGGGATCACGTTCGTGTTCGTGACCCACGACCAGGAGGAGGCGCTCAGCATGAGCGACCGGATCGCGGTCATGAACCACGGACGGATCGAGCAGATCGGGACGCCGGCCGACGTGTACGAGCAGCCCGCGACCGTGTTCGTGGCCGACTTCCTCGGGGTGTCGAACCTCATGGAAGCGGATGCTCACGGCGACGGGGCGGTGCGCATCGGCGACTTCGCCTTGCGCGCAGGTTGCGGAGAGCTCGGCGTGCGGGGGCGTGTGAAGGTGGTCGCCAGGCCCGAGCGACTCGCGCTGCTCGAGCACGGGAGCCAGGCCGAGAACTGCCTGCCCGGCATGGTCGAGCGCACCGTCTACGTCGGCGCCACTCTCCAGGTGATCGTGCGGCTCCCCGGCGGCGAGGCCATCCAGGCGTCGATCGCCAACAGCGGGCAAGCGAGCGCGTACGCGCAGGGGACGCCGGTCGCGGTGCACATCCCGGTCGACGCCCTCCGGGTCCTGACGCCCAGTGCGCCGGCGGCGTCGCCGTCGCCCGCCCCAAAGACGGCGCCCGAGCCGGCGCAGGCGCTCGCCGCCCGGTCCTGAGCGACCTGCGCGCGGTCGCGACCCGCCGGCCGCGAACCACTAGAGTCCGCCGCCATGAACGCGCGCGAGTGGCTGGCCGCATTTGCCGAGGCGGTCGGAACCGAGCCGCCGACGACCGAGGAGTACAAGCAGATCCTCGACCTGGCCGGGGAGGCCGCGCATTCCTCCGAGCGTGTCGCGGCACCGGCGGCGACGTGGGTCGCCGCCCGAGCGGGGATCGACCTCGCCGAGGCTGTCCGGATCGCGCGCGACATCGGAGACGATGGCTGACCGCCGGTTCGACATCGTGGTGTTCGGCGCCACCGGATTCACCGGGGCGCTGACCGCGGAGTATCTGGCGCGGAACGCGCGGGCGGGCACGAGGTGGGCGCTCGCCGGGCGAAACGTGGCCAAGCTCGAGCAGGTGCGCGAGCGGCTGGCGGCGATCGATCCCGCGTGCGCGCAGATGGAGCTGTTGCCCGCCGACACCGGCGACCCCGGGTCGATGCGCGAAATGGCGGAGGCGACGAGGGTCGTGATCACGACCGTCGGCCCGTACATCCGGTACGGCGAGCCGGTGGTGGCGGCGTGCGCGGCCGCCGGGACCGACTACGTCGACCTCACCGGCGAGCCCGAGTTCGTCGACCGGATGTGGTTCGCCTACCACGAGCAGGCGGAGCGCAGTGGCGCACGGATCGTCCACTCGTGCGGCTTTGACTCGATCCCGTACGACCTCGGCGTGCAGTTCACCGTCGAGCACCTGCCCGAGGGCGTTCCGATCTCGATCGACGGGTTCATGCGGGTCAACGGAACCTTCTCGGGTGGCACCTACCAGTCGGCGATCGAGATTCTCAGCCGGCTGCGATCGAGCGCGAAGCTGGCGCGCGAGCGCCGCAGGCAGGAGGGACGTGCGACTGGCCGGCGCGTGCGGGGCGTCGTGGGCATGCCCCACCCGGACGAGTTCGCCGGCGGCTGGGTCGTCCCGTTCCCGACGATCGATCCCGTCACTGTGCTGCGCTCGGCCCGCGCGCTCGAGCGCTACGGGCCTGACTTCAGCTACAGCCACTATGCCGTCGTCGGGCCGCTTCCGATGGTCGTCGGGCTGGGCGCCGCCGCCGGGGTGGTGGCCGGACTCGCGCAGATCCCACCGGCGCGCGACCTGCTGATGAAGCTCAAGAGCTCGGGCGAGGGGCCGTCCGAGGAGCAACGCGCCAAGTCATGGTTCCGCGTTCGCTTCGCCGCGCGGGCCGGCGGCGACGGCGGCGACGGTGGCGACGGCCGCGATGGCGGCGACGGCGGCGACGGCGGCGATCGCGGCGACGGCCGCGATGGCGGCGATGGCGTACGGCTGCGGACCGAGGTCAGCGGCGGGGACCCGGGCTACGGTGACACGTCGAAGATGCTTGCCGAGTCGGCGCTGTGCCTCGCGCACGACGACCTTCCCGAGCGCGCCGGGCAGCTGACCCCGGCGGTGGCGATGGGCCCGGCGCTCCGCCGTCGGCTCGAGGCGGCGGGGATCGAGTTCAAGGTACTCGATGGCTGAGCGTGGCCGCTGGACCGCCGCGGACATCCCCGACCAGAGCGGGCGGGTGGCGGTGGTGACCGGCGCCAACAGCGGGCTCGGGATGGCCACCGCCCGCGAGCTCGCCCGCGCCGGCGCCCGGGTCGTGCTCGCGTGTCGGAGCGTGGAGAAGGGCGAGGATGCCGCGGCTCGCATCGTGTCTACCGTGCCGGGCGCGGAGCTCGATCCCGCGGTGCTCGACCTCGCCGATCTCGACTCCGTGCGAGTGTTCGCCGCCTCCGCCCCCGCGCGCCTCGACCTGCTGATCAACAACGCCGGCATCATGGCGGCGCCACACCGTGTCACCAAGCAGGGGTTCGAGAGCCAGTTCGCCACCAACCACCTCGGCCATTTCGCGCTCACCGGGCTGGTGCTCGGGAAGCTGCTGGCCGCGCCGGCGCCCCGGGTGGTCACGGTGTCGAGCACGCTACATCGCCGCGGCACGATGAACTTCGACGACCTCCAGGGCGAGCGCAAATACAGTCCGTGGGGCGCTTACGGACAGTCGAAGCTGGCCAACCTGATGTTCTGCTTCGAGCTCCAACGGCGGGCCACTGCGGCGGAGAGCGCGCTGCTCAGCATGGCGGCGCATCCGGGGTACGCCGCCACCAACCTCCAGGCCGCCGGGACCGACCGCTTCTACGAACGGTGGTTCATGGCGATCGGGAACAGGCTGTTCGCCCAGAGCGCGGACATGGGCGCCCTGCCGACGCTGTACGCGGCCACGGTTCCCGGCCTCCCCGGCGGGACGTTCGTCGGGCCCGGGGGGCGCGGCGAGCAGCGCGGATACCCCAGGGTCGTAACCGCGGCCGGCAAGGCGTACGACGAGCAGGACTGGCGCAGGCTGTGGGAGGTCTCCGAGGAGCTGACCGGCGTTCACTACGAGTTCGCGCCAGCGGCTGCGGCGACATGAGCGACTTTCGTTCAGACGGCCACGCCGCGGTGGCGACATGAGCGACTTTCGATCACACGGCCACGCCGTCGTCGCGGCATGAGCGACTTTCGTTCTGACGGGCACGCCGCGGTCGAGTGGGCCGCGAGCTATCTCGAGCGAGTCGGCGAGCTGCCCGTGCTCGCGCAGGTCGCGCCCGGCGACATCCGCGCCCGCCTGCCGGAGCGCCCGCCGGACAATCCCGAGCCCTTCTCGGCCGTGCTGCGCGACCTCGACGAGATCCTGCTGCCCGGGGTGACGCACTGGCAGCACCCGCGCTACTTCGCCTACTTCGCCACGAGTGCGGCCGAGCCGGGCATCCTCGCCGAGCTGCTCGCCGCCACCCTCAACTCGATCGCGATCCTGTGGCGGACCGCGCCCGCGTCGACCGAGCTCGAGGGCGTCGTGCTCGACTGGGCCGCCGACCTGCTCGGGCTCCCGTCTGGGTGGCACGGGCACATCGAGGACAGCGCGTCGACGTCGACGTTCGCGGCGTGCGTCGCCGCCCGCGAGGCCACCGGACGCGACCTGATCGTGTGCGCGGAGCACGGGCATTCGTCGATCGAGAAAGCGGCTCGGATGCTCGGCATGCGCCTGCGGAAGGTCCCGGTCGACGACCAGTTCCGGATGCGCGCCGACGTCCTGGGCGATCTGTCCGATGCCGCCGTCACCGTCGCCACCGTCGGTACGACCGCGACGGCGGCGGTCGACCCGGTGCCGGCGATCGCCGATGCGTGCGCCGCCAGCGGTACGTGGCTCCACGTCGACGCCGCGTACGCCGGGTCGGCGATGGTCTGCCCGGAGTACCGGTGGGCGTTTGCGGGCGTCGACCGCGCCGATTCGCTCGTCGTGAACCCGCACAAGTGGCTGCTCACCCCGATGGACTGCTCGCTTCTGTGGACCAGCCGGCGCGAGGACTTCCGGCGCGCGTTCAGCGTGGTCCCCGAGTACCTGCGCACGCCCGACGCCGAGGACGCGCTCAGCCTGAGCGAGTACGGGCCGGCGCTCGGGCGGCGCTTCCGGGCGCTGAAGCTGTGGGCGGTGCTCCGCTGCTTTGGCCGCAGCGGCCTTCAGCGCCACATCCGCAGCGGGATCGAGCTCGCGTCGCAGTTCGAGCGCTGGGTGAAGGAGACCGACGGCTGGGAGCTGTGTGCGCCTCGCCATTTCTCCCTCGTGTGCTTCCGCCTCGAGGGCGAGGACGATCGCAACCGCGCCCTGCTCGAGCGGGTCAATTCCAGCGGGGAGATGTTCATCTCGCACGCCGTGCTCAACGGGCGCTACGTGCTCAGGCTGGCCGTCGGGCAGCTGACAACGACCGAGTACGACGTCCGCCGGGCATGGGACGTGCTTGTTCGCGAGGCCGAGCGGGTATGACCGGCCTGGCGTGGAACGCGGGAGGTTCCGTCTCTTAGGCCCGGAGGGGACCGCGGCCGTGGCCCGAGTTCGTACGCAGTTTGCAGTATCTGTCGTGCCTGCCTCCCTCCACGGACGGGCGCGCTTGCCGACTAACCCGGGGGACGGGACCAAACAACGACGGCGGCAGCCGGGGCCGCAAAGGATGTGATTTTTCGATGATGTCGGGCATGTATGCCGCGATCAGCGGCCTGGATGCGCATCAGACGATGCTGGACGTGACGGCCAACAACTTGGCCAACGTGGACACGGTTGGATACAAGGGGCAGAGCACGGTGTTCTCCGATGAGCTCGCCCAACTAGTCGCGTCGGGCACGGCGGCCAACGGGTTCAGCGCCGGGACGAACCCGGTGCAGGTCGGTCTCGGGGCGCAGGTCGGCTCGATCGACAACGTGATGACCGCCGGCGGCGTCGAGTCGACCGGCAATGCGACCGGCGTCGCCATTCAGGGCAACGGCTGGCTGCGCGTGGCCAACGGCAACGTGAGCGCCATGCCGCCCACTTTCGACGCCACCCAGTACACGCGGGCGGGTGACCTGACGTTCAACGCGTCGGGGCATCTGTGCACCCAGACCGGGCAGTATGTGCTCGGCTACGCCGCGCAGTCGAACGGCTCGGGCGGCTACCAGCCCAACGCCGGCGGTGGCGCGAGCAACGCGATCGTGGTCCCGTCGGGATCGACGAACGTGACGATCGGCCCTGACGGCAGCGTCAAACTACCAGACCCCTGCGGGCGCCTCCGTGACCGCGGGCTACATCTCGCTGGCGACGTTCCCCAACGAGGCCGGCCTCCAGCGTGACGGCGGGTCCCTGTGGAGCGCGAACGCCGCGTCGGGTGCCGAGACGGCCGGTCAGCCCGGCACGGGCACGTATGGCAAGACGATAAGTGGCGAGCTCGAGCAGTCCAATGTGGACATGGGTACCGAGTTCACCAACATGATCGAGGCCGAGCGTGGCTATCAGGCCAACGCGAGCACGATCACGGCGGCCGACCAGATGATGCAGACGGCCGTCCAGATGAAGCAGTAGGTAGGTCTCCAAGCGCGCGCGGGGCGGCCCGAGGGAAAGCCGCCCCGCGCCTTACTCCTGGAGCGGGAACAGCGTCAGCAACTGCTCCCCGGCCGGGCGGTCGCCGGTGATCGTAAGGGGCGCACCGCGAACTCGCCGGTCGTGCCAGAGCACCTGCTGGAGCGTGCCGGGGTCGGTCGTGATCTTCGCGAAGGCATACGGCGCCGGGCCGCGCTCGACGCCCAGCCCGTCCTCGGTGACGCGCACTTCGAAGCGCTGGTCGCCGAGCTCGAGCTCGAAGCTCATCCCCATCAGCGGGTCGGCGCGTACCGGGTCGAACAGCGTCTTGAGCGCCAGCATCAGCGCGTCGATGCCGAGCTCGCCCGGCTCGGCCGGAAACGGCGCCCGGCTTCCCCAGCGGCCGAGGCCGAGTATCACCGGCTCGAGTTCCCTGCCACGGTCGGTCAGCTCATACACGCGCGAGCCCGCCGGCGGAGCGAGCTTGCCGCGGCGTACGAGACCGGCGTCCTCGAGCTCCCGCAGGCGCTGGGAGAGAACGTCCGGGCCAACGTGCGGCAGCCCCGAGCGCAGGTCGGTGAACCGCTTGGGTCCGAGCAACAGCTCGCGGACGACGAGCAAGGCCCAACGCTCCCCGACCACATCGAGCGCGCGCGCAATGCCGCAAGGATCGCCATATGTGCGCTTACCGACCAAGTGGTCTGATTCTACCACTTGACAGTCGGTCAAAGCGACTATAAGGTTGGTTTTTCCAACTAAGCGATTCGGGAGGTAGAACACGCGATGAGCGAGCGCGATTCCTATCCGGCCGGTGTTCCGTGCTGGGTCGACAACCTGGTCCCCGACCCGGCGAGGGCGATGGACTTCTACGGCGAGCTCCTCGGGTGGGAGTTTGACGGTCCCGGCCCCGGCGATTACTACGTGGCCAAGCTGCGCGGACGCGACGTGGCCGGAGCGGGGATGGCTCCGCCCGGAGTGTCACCTGGGTGGAACACGTACGTGTCGGTGGCGAGCGCGGACGACACGACACGGGCCGCGGACCGGGTCATGGTCGAGCCGTTCGATGTGCTGCCGGCCGGCCGCCTTGCCGCACTCGAGGATCCAGGCGGCGCCATTATCGGGGTGTGGGAGCCGGCGGAGCGCCGGGGCTGTCAGCTGGTCAACGAGGCGGCGGCGTACGCGATGAGCGCCCTCCACACCGGCGACACGGACGCCGCGGCCCGCTTCTACCGCGATGTCTTCGGATGGGAGAGCGAGCCGTTCGCGCCGGGGATCAGCCTGTTTCGCCTACCGGGCTACGTCGGTGGCGAGCCGGCGCAGCCCGTACCGCGTGACGTGGTCGCGGTCATGGCCAAAGATGACGGCCCCGCCCGCTGGAGCGTGGACTTCTGGGTGTCGGACGCCGACGACTTGGCCACCCGAGCGCCGGGGCTCGGTGGCAGCGTCGTCGTCCCGCCGTTCGACAGTATTCCGACGCGCCAGGCCGTGCTGGCGGATCCGTTCGGGGCGGCGTTCTCGGTGACGACCGCATCTGGCGGCTGATTCTCGGCCGCTGTACCGGTCCCGACAGGGATCGGGGTCCGCTCGCGATGGCCGCGTAGGTGGATGTCCGCCCTCGGGTGACTCGCGCTCGACACAGCCGCCAGACAATCCGGAGGCGGCGCACGTCACCCGAGGCGGACGCCGCCGGAGCTACTTAAGTTCGGCGGAGGTCTTGCCCAGCAGCTGGCGCGCCACGATCAGCAACTGGATCTGCTGCGTTCCCTCGAACAGGTCGAGGATCTTGACGTCGCGCGCCCACTTCTCGAGCAGCTCGCCCTCGCCGTAGCCGATCGACCCGCATAGGGCCACGCACCGGAGGGCGATGTCGGTGGCGGTCCGGCCGGCCTTGGCCTTGGCCATCGAGGCCTGGAGCGAGTTCGGCTTCTTGTTGTCAGCCATCCAGGCCGCCTGCATGGTCAACAGGCGGGCGGCCTCCCAGTCTGACTCCATCGCGATGAACTCGGAGGCGCCGGCGACCTGCGAGTGCGGCGGGATCTCGTAGTCGATCTCGACGCCGGCGTCGGCGAGCAGCTCGCGGGTGCGCTCGAGGCACGCGCGCGAGACGCCGATCGCCATGCCGGCGACGAGCGGGCGCGTGTTGTCGAACGTCTGCATGACGCCGGCGAAGCCGCGCCTGGGCTCGATCTCGGGGCGCCCGAGCAGGTTCTCCTTGGGAATCCGGCAGTTCTCGAGGCGGAAGTCGGCGGTGTCCGAGGCGCGGATGCCGAGCTTATGCTCGAGCCGCTCGAGGATCAGGCCGGGGTTGTCGCGCTCGACCACGAACGACTTGATCGCGGCGCGGCCCTGCTTACGGTCGAGCGTGGCCCACACCACGATCAGCTCGGCCCGGTCGCCGGCGGTGACGAAGATCTTCTCGCCGTTGAGGACGTATTCATCGCCTTCGAGGGTCGCGGTCGTGCGGATCGCCGCCGAGTCCGAGCCGGCCTCGGGCTCGGTGATCGCCATCGCGGCCCACTTGCCGCCGAAGCGCTCGAGTTGCTCCTCATCGGCGACCGCGGCGATCGCGGCCTGGCCCAGGCCCTGACGCGGCATGGTCAACAGCAGGCCGACGTCGCCCCAGGACAGCTCGATCAGCCCGAGCAGGCTCGCGATGTTGGTGCCGTTGCGGTTGCCGTCGTCCTTGCCCTTGGTTTTGGAGCCGTTGCCGCCGCCGACGGCGCCGGCGCCCGCACCGCTGAGCGCGCCGCCCTCGTTCATGCCGTCGATCACGGCGGCGAGCATGTCGAGCTCCTTCGGGTAGCTGTGCTCGTCGCCGTCGTACTTGCGCGAGTTGGGCCGGAAGATTTCGGTCGCCACCTGGTGGGCCTGGCTGACCAGGAACTCGAACCTCCTGGGGGTCTCGAGGTTGATCACACGACCAGCGCCCCTTCCATGACGCCGCCGGCGCGCATGTCGCGGTACCAGCGCTCGACGGGGTGCTCCTTGACGTAGCCGTGGCCGCCGAGCATCTGGACGCCGTCGGAGCCGATCGCCATGCCGCGCTCGGCGCACAGCCGGCGTGCGAGCGCGACCTCGCGGGCGAACGGGAGGCCCTGGTCGACGCGGCTCGCCGCGCGGTAGGTGGCGAGCCGCATCCCGTCGAGCTCGATCGCGATGTTGGCCACCGTGAACGCGACCGACTGGCGCGAGGAGATCGGCTCGCCGAACGCCTTGCGCTCGTTCACGTACGGGATCACGTAGTCGAGTACGGCCTGGCCGGTCCCGACCGCGAGCGCGCACCATCCAAGGCGCGAGAGGTGGATGCACTCGGTCATAACATCGGCGCCGCCCTCGCCGAGCACTGCGCCGGCGGGTAGCTTCACGCCCTCGAGCACGAGCCGGCCGGTGGCGGCGGCGCGGATCCCCATTCCGGGCTCGGGCTCGATCCCGAGGCCGGCGGTGCCGGGCTCGACAATGAACAGCGCGGGGTGGGCGGGATCTTCATCGATGAGCTCGGCGGCGACGATGAACAGCTCGGCGTCGGCGGCCCGGGGGACGAGCGACTTGACGCCATCGAGCACGAAGCCTCCGCTGACGCGGCGCGCGCGCGTCTGGAGCTCGAACGGGTTGAACAGCGGCCGCGGCTCGAGCACGGCGAGGGCGGCCGCCGGCACGTTCGCGCCGACGAACTCGGGCAAATAGGTCGCCTGCTGATCGGCGTCGCCCCACAGGCTGAGCGCGGTCGAGACGCCGGCGGGCGCGAGGCACGCTGCCGCGATGCCCATGTCTCCTTGCGCGAGCGCTTCGGCCATCAGCACAGTCGTGACCGCGGAGCGTTCGGCGACGGCGCCGCCAAGCTCCTCGGGGACGCCCACCATCGTCAGCCCGAGCTCGTTCGCCTGCTCCAGCAGCTCGTTCGGGGTGGCGCACGCCTCGTCCGCCTGCTGGGCCGCGGGGCGGAGCTTGGCGAGGGCGAAGTCGCGGACCGACTCACGCAGCATCTGCTGCTCGTCGTCGGGCGTCAGGTCGAACAGGTCGCTGCGCCCGGTCGGCGGCTGGCGCGCCGGCTTGGACAGCTTCTGCGTGGCCGCGAACGTGCGACCCGCGCGCGTGGCGGTGCGGACGGTCGCCTTCGAGGCGGTGTGCAGGACGCGCTGCGCCGGGTCTCTCAGACCGAAGCGGTCGATCAATCCGTTGCTGGCGAGGCGGTTGAGTGCCCGGAGGCCAACCGCCATTCCGCGCTCAGTGAGGTTCTGCTGGGCCATGCTCGGTGGGCGGTAACACTAATCGATGTAACGTCAGTTGATGTAAGGGTTGGTACCTGGATACCCGGGTTGGCGCGCGTGAATCCTGCGTGAATCCTGTGGCCGCGCGAGATTCTCGCTCCCGCCGGGGGGATCATTGCTCTTATGGGTTCCTTATGCGCCGGCCGTCATCCTGGATTGCACATTGCGCGTGCTGATTGCAGAGGACGAGTCGAGGCTGGCTGAGGCAATCGCGCGGGGGCTTCGGCGCGAGGGCATGGCGGTCGATCTGTCCGCGGACGGGACGGACGCGCTCGTCAAGGCGCGGGTCGTTCGCTACGACGTGCTCGTGCTCGATCGCGACCTGCCCGGGCTCCACGGCGACGACGTGTGCCGCGCGGTCCGCGGCGAGCGTCCGGAGACGGGAATCCTGATGCTGACCGCCGCCGGCGCGCTCGAGGACCTCGTCGAAGGCCTGTCGCTCGGTGCCGACGACTACCTGCCCAAGCCGTTCCGGTTCGCCGAGCTCGTCGCGCGCATCCACGCGCTCGCGCGCCGCGCCACGCCGAGCCGGCCGCCGGTGCTCAGCCATGGCGACATCGAGCTCGATCCCGCACGCCGGCAGGTCTCTCGCGCTGACGAGCACGTCGAGCTCACGCGGAAGGAATTCGGCGTGCTCGAGGTGCTGATGAGCGCCGACGGGGCTACCGTATCCGCTGAGGAGCTCCTCGAGCGCGTATGGGACGAGCACACCGATCCGTTCACGAACGTGGTGCGCATGACGATCATGACGCTCAGGCGCAAGCTGGGCGACCCGCCGGTCGTGGAGACGGTGATCGGCGTCGGCTATCGGATGAGCTGATGCACCTGGGCCGGGCCTCGCTCCGCCTCCCGGCACGGACCATCCGGCTGCGCCTAACCCTGCTGTACGGCCTCGTGTTCCTGGTCTCGGGCGCCGTGCTGCTGACGATCGGCTACGAGCTCGTCCGCCACAACCTGAACGGCCTGAGCGGCAACGGGGCGTATCGCGACGAACTGCGTAGGTTGGGGCTGCCCACACCGCCAATCGGCCGTCCGCCCGGGTTCGACGCGAGGATCGCTGAAGCTATCCGCGCTCAGCTGCGCGCCGACGCGCTGCACCGGCTGCTGGTCGAGTACATCGTGGCCCTCGGCGCGATGACGATCGTCTCGGTGGTGGCCGGATGGGTGCTGGCGGGGCGGGCGCTGCGGCCGCTTCGCGACATCACCGCCACCGCCCGCCGGGTGTCGGGCGAGAACCTGGGCGAGCGGATCAGCCTCGAGGGGCCGGCCGACGAGCTCAAGGAGCTTGCGGACACGTTCGACGGAATGCTCGCCCGGCTCGACTCGGCGTTCGGGAGTCAGCGCCACTTCGTGGCCAACGCCTCGCACGAGCTGAGAACGCCGCTGGCGATCATGCGGACCGAGGTCGACGTGTCGTTGGCCGATCCGGACGCCACCGTCGACGAGCTCCGGCGGATGGGTGAGGCCGTGCGCGAGACCGTCGACCGCTGCGAGCGGCTGATCGAGGGCCTGCTGATGCTGGCCCGGAGCGAGGCGGCGCACCGGCCGCGAGGAGCCGGCCGACCTGGCCGCGCTGGCCGCCGACTGCGTCACGGACCTGCGCGCCCGAGCGCGCGAGGCCGATGTCGAAATGCGCGACGACCTAGAGCCGGCCTGGACACGAGGCGAGCCGGCGCTGCTCGAGCGGATGATCGCCAACCTCGTGGACAACGGCATCCGCCACAACCGGCCGGGCGGATTCCTGACCGTGACCACGCGCAGCGCGGGCGGCCGCGTGCTCGTGACCGTCGCCAACGGCGGCCCCCGGATCGACCCCGCGGACGCCGCAGACGCTGACCGAGCCGTTCCGGCGGCTCGAGCGGGGCGGCGCCGGCTTCGGCCTCGGACTGTCGATCGTACGCTCGGTGGTCGTGGCACACGGCGGCACGCTCGAAATCGAGGCGCCCGAGGCCGGCGGTCTCGTGGTCCGAATCGACCTCCCGGCGCTCCCGCCGGTGACGGTTACCGCGGTTCCTAAGAGGACCGCAAGAGTGCTTACGCAGAGCTGATACGCCCGGCGCTACAACGCTGATCCATCGTGCCTTCCGGTTCGTCTAAAGCGTCGCGCGGGCTGCCTGCCCTTCCGGCAAAGGATTGCCACTCCCATGGGAACTCGCCGGGATCGACCGTCTAGGCCCTGGCTTCTCTACGCGCTGGGGGTCGCGGCGGTCGTCGTCGCCGTCCTCGCCGTAACCGAGATCGGGGTGCCGACCAGCTCGGCGCGGACCTCGAAGGAGATCGTCACGGCGGCGCAGGGCGTCGTCCAGTCGACGGTCACGGGTACCGGCAACGTCGCCGCGGGCACCGACGTCAGCGTCAACTTCAACACCAGCGGGACGCTGCAGGACGTGTACGTGCCACCGGGCCAGCACGTGAACGGCGGTCAGCTCCTCGCCGACCTCGACCCGACTTCGGCGAGATCTCCAGCTGAGCCAGGCCCAGTCGCAGCTGACCTCGGCCGAGGACCAGCTGACCTGCCTGCAGGACCAGACCACGGCCAACTGTGGCTCGGGTGGCGGGTCGGGATCGGCGGGGTCGGGATCGTCCGGATCGGGATCGTCGGGATCAGGCGGATCCGCGTCCGCGACGAGCTACTCGGCGCCCGCCCAGACCGTGGAGTACGCGGCGTACCACCCGGGCACCACGCCGGGCACCTCCCCGACGCAGCCCAGAGTCCGGAACCTCGCCCAGCAAGTCGGGCACCAAGGTAACCAAGACGACCCCGAGCGTGACGGTGACCGTGATCGTGCCGAGCACGACGCGGTCGTCGTCCTCGAGCGGCGGCGGCTCGGCGACGAAGACCACCTCGACTCCGACCACGACGACCACGGCTACGCCGTCGCCGAGCAGCCTCGCCTCGGCCCAGGCGGCCGTGTACAGCGCTCAGGCCGCCGTGCACACCGCCGAGACAGCGGTCAACAACACCAAGCTTTACGCGCCGACGAGCGGGACGATCGCTTCTTTGTCGAGCGTGACACCCGGGGACGCGGTGTCGGGCGGCGGCTCGGGGTCGTCGTCGAGCTCGACCTCCTCATCGTCGAGCTCAGGCTCGGGGAGTGGCTCGTCGGGCTCGGGTGGTGCGGCGACGGCCGGCAGCCTGGGTGGGTCGGGCTCGTCGTCCTCGAGTGGCTCGAGCTCCGGATTCGCCGAGATCATCAACACGAACACGCTGACGATGACCGTCGCCTTCAGCGAGTCCGACATCAGCAAGGTCCACGATCGGGCAGTCCGCCACCGTCACCCTCGACGCCCTCGCCGGCGTCGAGCTCGCCGCCCACGTGAGCTCGATCTCGCTGGTGGGAACGACGAGCAGCAGCGTCGTCTCATACGACGCGACGCTGACGCTCGATCAGAACGACTCCCGGGTCAAACCCGGCATGAGCGCGTCGGCGTCGGTGATCACCGGCCAGGCGTCGGGCGTCACCGTCCCGAACGCCGCGGTCACCGGCAGCGGCTCGCTGGGGACGGTAACGCTGGTGAAGAACGGCAAGGACGTCAGTCAGCAGGTCGTGGTCGGGTTGCGCGGCGACTCGCGAACCCAGATCATCAGCGGCGTCAGCGCCGGCGACCAACTCGTGATCACGATCGCGTTGCCGTCGCTCAGCTCGACCTCGACGAGCGGATCGTCGGGATCCGGAACGCTGGGCGGAGGCGGCTTGGCGGGGGCGGCCTCGGCGGGCTCGGCGGGGGTGGGTTCGGCGGCGGCGGGGGCGGCGCGTTCTTCCGCCGCGCCGGAGGCGGCTGATGGCTGGCGGTTCGCGTGTGCCGCGGCGGCCAGCTGTCGCGCGGGCGCAGCGCGTGCTCGAGACCAGGCGTGAGGAAGCCGCCAGGCGCGTGACCGCGCCGGAGACGGCGGCCGGTTCGGAGCGAGTGCCCTCGCCCCTGGGCGGCTCCCGGGGCGCGCCCGTGATCGAGCTCGTCGACGTCCACAAGACGTACGCCGTCGGCGACATCGCCGTGCACGCGTTGCGCGGCGTCAGCCTGCGGATCGAACGCGGCGAGTACGTCGCGATCGTCGGCGCCTCGGGGAGCGGGAAGACCACCCTGATGAACATCCTCGGATGCCTCGACCTCCCGACCACCGGTGTGTACCGCCTGAACGGGATCGACGTCCGCGGCCTCGACGACGACACGCTCGCCGACGTTCGCAATCGTCATATCGGCTTCGTTTTCCAGAGCTTCAACCTGATCCCGCGCACGCGCGCGCTCCAGAACGTCGAGCTGCCGCTCTCGTACGCCGGCGTTCACCGCTCGGCGCGGCACGACCGTGCGCTCGCCGCCCTGAACCAGGTCGGGCTCGGGCCGCGGGTGCATCACATGCCGTCGGAGCTGTCGGGCGGGCAGCAGCAGCGTGTGGCGATCGCGCGAGCGCTCGTGACGAACCCGGCGATGATCCTCGCCGACGAGCCCACGGGCGCGCTCGACACGGTCTCCTCGGCCGAGGTGCTCGGGATCTTCGGCCGGTTGAGCGCCCAGGGTCGCACGATCATCCTGATCACCCACGAGCACGACGTCGCTGCGCACGCCCGGCGGGTCATCCGGATCAGCGACGGCACGATCCTGTCCGACGAGGTCACCGACTCCGAGTCGGCGGAGCGAGTCTTGTGATCGAGACAGTTCGTATCGCGCTCGCCGGCTTGGCCGCGAACAAGCTGCGGTCGGGGCTCACGATCCTCGGGCTGACGATCGGGGTGGGGTCGGTGATCGTGCTGATCGCCGTGGGCACCGGATCGTCGACAGCGGTCGAGAACCAGATCGACCAGCTCGGGAGCAACGTGTTGCTGGTGAGTGGCGCGCCGACGCTCGGGGGCCTGTTCCGCCGGGGTGGCGGCAGCACCGCCAGCGCGAGCACAGGGTTGACCGTGGCCGACTCCAACGCGCTCGTGAACCCGTACCAGGCGCCCGACGTCGAGAGCGCCTCCCCGGTCGTGACCGCCAACAGCGTGACGTTGACCTCAGGCGAGACCACGTATTCGCCGACGTCGTTCATCGGGACGACGCCGTCGTACGAGGCGGCGCGGAGCTACACGATGGCCGAGGGCTCGTGGTTCACGAGCGCCGAACAACAGAGCCACAGCCGTGTGCTCGTCGTCGGTCCGACCGTCGTCAGCGAGCTGTTCAACGGGCAGGATCCCGTCGGCCAGACGATCCAGGTCAACGGCACGAACTTCCAGATCATCGGCGTCACCGCACCCAAGGGATCGAACGGCAGCTCGAACCAGGACGACGTCGCGATCGCGCCTCTGACCGCGGTCCAGGACACGCTGACGGGGTACGGAAATATCAGCCAGATCATCGTCCAGGCGAAGTCGCGCGATCAGCTGAACGCGGCCCAGACAGAGGTCACGAACATCCTCAACCAGCTGGACCCGCCGACGGCCGGGTCCCTGACCGGGGCGAACTTCAGCGTGGTCAACCAGAGCTCGATCATCCAGACGTCGACCGCGAGCAGCAAGGTGTTCACGACGCTCCTCGGCGAGGTGGCGGCGATCTCCCTGCTCGTCGGAGGGATCGGCGTGATGAACATCATGCTCGTGTCGGTCACCGAGCGCACCCGCGAGATCGGGATCCGCAAGGCGGTCGGCGCCCGCCACAGCGACATCCTGGTCCAGTTCCTGGTCGAGGCCGTGCTCGTGTCGTTCTTCGGCGGCGTCGCGGGGGTGATCGCCGGAATCGTCGGCAGCCAGTTCAAGATCGCCGGCGTGCAGCCGGTGATCGCGCCCTACTCGATCGCGCTCGCGTTCGGCGCCGCGGTCCTGACCGGGCTCTTCTTCGGCACCTATCCAGCCGGCCGAGCCGCGGCGCTCCGGCCGATCGAGGCACTCCGCTTTGAGTGAACAACAAGAAACACGAGGTAGCGAGATGAACGCGATCCCCTACGACCGGCCCGAGGAGGAGTGGGACAGCTATCAGGAGGGGACCGAGGACTTCGCGCTCCCCGGCCGTCCTCGCCGGCAATGGTTCAACAAGACGAGCGCGGCGGTGTTTGCGCTGCTGCTCGGCGTGATCGGGTTCTACGTCGGCGTGCGCGTCGAGAAGAGCCAGGTCTCGAGCTCCTCGAGCTCCGGCTCGGGGGCGCTGGGCAGCGCCGCTGCCGCGCGTCTCGCGGCGGCCGGGCGCGCCGGCGCGGGCAGCACGACCGGCGGAACTTCGGGCACGGCATCGCGGACCGGCTCGCGGCACAGGCGCGGCCGGCGGCGGCGGTGGCTTCCGCGGTCTGTTCGGCGGCGGCGCCGGCGGCCTTGCCGGGGCAGGTGGCGCCGGCGCGACGTTCGGCACGGTTAGCACCGTCAGCGGCAACACGCTTTACATCACCGAAGCCAGCGGCAACACGGTCAAGGTCACGCTGTCGAGCGCGACCAAGGTCACCAAGAACGTGTCGGTTGGCAAGAAGGCCGTGCGACCGGGGGACACCGTCGTTGTCGCCGGCGCCAAGAACTCGAACGGCACCGTCTCGGCGACCACGCTGAGCGACACCGGTGCCAGCACCACCGCCGCGGCCAGCGGTAGCGGCGGGGGCTCCAGCAGCACCAGCGGCTCGTCCGCGGTGGGCTCCCTATTTGGGGGCGGGGGCGGATAAGCAGCTTCGTTATTACGAAAGGAACGCAGTGTTTGACAACCGATCCAGGCGAGTGGCGGTAGCGCTCGCAACCATTGCTGCCGGCGGCCTGCTCGCCGCGTGCGGTAGCGCCAGCAGCAGCTCCTCGACCAGCTCGTCGAGTGGTACGACCGCCTCCGCCTCTGCGGCGGGGAGCGGCGGAAGCACGACCGGGAGCGCGAGGCGCACCCAGCTCGTCGCGTGCCTGAAGGCGCACGGCGTGACGTTGCCGGCGCGCCCGGCCGGGAGTGGTGCGCCGCCAGGCGGCGGTGCGGGCGGCGGCACCGGCACGACCGGCACCGGAACGACCGGCACCGGTACGACCGGCACCGGTACGACCCCGCGGCGAGGGTTCTTCTTCGGCGGCGGTCCCGGCGGCGGCGCGAACATCAGCCCGAAGATGCGGGCCGCGTTCCAGGCGTGCGGCGCGCGGTTCGGCTTCGGTCGGCGGTGGCGGCTTCCGCGGGCGGATCTCCCATACCGCAATCAACAGCTTCGTGGCGTGCGTCAAGCAACACGGCTACAACCTGCCGGCCCCGAACTTCTCGGGCAAGGGCGCGATCTTCCCGCGGAGCATCGAGACCAACGCGAAGTTCCAGGCCGCCAGCAAGGCCTGCCAGCACCTGCTGGTCCCGTCGCGACCGAACGGCTCCGGCTCCGGCGGAACGAGCACCACATCGGGGGCGTGATGAAGATCAAGCTCCCGACAGGAGTGCGGCCGGGAACGGGCGAGGTCGCTGACCCGGTGGGCGCCGACCCGGTCGAGCCCGTGATCCCGCCGCCGGTCGCCGCCGAGCCCTCGGCGAGCGACCCGGCGCCGGCGGTGATCGGACAGGTCCTCCCGATGTATTTCGTCGGCGATGAGTCGCACTCGATGGCCGGCGAACCGATCGCCGCCGTCAACCAGGGCCTGATCGACCTGCGGGACGAGGTGGCCAAGCACCCGCTGATCGGCAAGAAAGTCAGGTTCGGGATCATCACGTTCGCCGAGACCGCGCAGACGCGGCTCGAGCTCTCGGAGCTGAGCGAGGACCTAGTGCTCCCGACGCTGTCGCCGCGGGGCCGTGGCACGAGCTACGCCAGCGCGCTCGAGGCGTTGCGCCAGACGATCCCCGCCGACGTGGCCCTGCTAAAGGGCAACGGCTATCAGGTCCACCGCCCATCGGTGTTCTTCCTAAGCGACGGCCTGCCCACCGAGAAGGCCGACAAGTGGCAGGCTCGCCTGGCGGAGCTCAAGGATCCGAACTTCCGGGAGCGGCCCAACATCCTCGCGTTCGGGGTCGGCGAGGCCGACTCCGAGGTGATCGGCCAGCTCGCGAGCTCGCCCCGATACGGGTTCATGATGACCTCGGGGGCGTCGACGGCGGGCGCGATCGCGGAGTTCGCGGCGTCGATGCTGAACTCGATGGTCGCCTCGGCCGAGCGGCTCGACCGGGGCGATCACACGATCGAGTTCGAGAAGCCGGAGGGGTTCGTCCAGCTCGACGCGCCGCTCGTGTAGCGTCGCGAGCCCATGACTGCCGTCGGACGCGCCGCGTCGGTCCGTCGCCGGGTCCGGCTGGCGCGCGGTCCGGTGACGATCGGCGAGCCGGCCTTCGCGGTCGAGCCGCAGCTCGCTTCCGCCGATCCCTATCGGCCGGACACGATCGCCGACGGCGGGATCGCATTCGGTCTGACCGTCCGGGCGGCCTCGGTCAGGGGACTGTCGAAACGGTATACCGGCGGTCCCCGGCAGGACGACCTCTGCCTGCGGTTGCACGCCGATTCCGAAACCCTGATCGCCGCGGTTGCGGACGGTGTTTCTGGAGCCTCGCGGTCCGACCTGGGCGCAGCGCTCGCCGTTCGCTACGCCGCGGCGGCGGTCGCGCGTCAGCTCGATGATGGTTGCGAGTCCGTCGACTGGGGCCCGGTGTTCGAACAGGCGGCGTGGGCGTTGGTCGAGGAGCACCGGCGCGCTTCGGGAGAAGTTTCTGCGGGTGTCGAGCAGGCGGCTGGCTTTCTCGCGACCACGCTGCTGGTCGCGGCTGTCCGGGGTTCTGATGTCCAGGTGGCCGCGGTCGGCGATTCGCCCGCGTTCGTGCTCGCGGGCAAGGA
The DNA here is from genome assembly GCA_963709205.1 of uncultured Solirubrobacterales bacterium. GTDB lineage: Bacteria > Actinomycetota > Thermoleophilia > Solirubrobacterales > Solirubrobacteraceae > Palsa-465. The sequence goes on along the minus strand of CAVPVP010000027.1, from coordinate 173,752 downwards.
ATACGATGCGCTCGTGGGTTCGCCGGTTTGTGCGGATGGGTTGGTCGGCGGCAGAGTGGAGTCGCTTCCGCGGTTCGGCGATGTCACCGCCGTTGAGACAGCGCGCACGCGGCTTGACCGGGGGTCCGTCCTGCTTCTATGCACCGACGGGCTGGCGTTGCCGCTCGCCGGCGGCAACGGGGAGGTCGGCGTCGCGCTCGCCAGCGAACTCGCGCGCCCTCCCGACGTGGTCGATTTCGCGCGGCTGCTCGACTTCAGCCGCAGCACCTACGACGACGATCGCAGCCTGATCGCGGTCTGGGGTCCGCGCTCGTCGTGAATGCGGTGGTGGAGGGCTCGGCGGGGCTCGAGCGCCGGGTTCTTCGGGTCGAGGAGTTCGGCGAGCTGACCCCGGTCTCGCGGTTCGGCGGACAGGGACGGGTGTACCGGCCGGCGGTCGTGCCCCCGGGCGTCGGCGCCGGTCCCGTGGTCGTGAAGCTCTACCGGCATCCGCCACCGGTCGGCGCCGAGCGAGTTCTGGTGGAGATGGTGGCCTGGAGTCATCTGCTCGACCCCGATCTACGCGGCGCTCTGGATCGCGTTGCGTCGTGGCCGCTGGCGATCGTGCGCGCGGGCGCGGCCGCCGGCGGGATCGTGATGCGGGATGTGAGCGATCGCTTCTCGGTGCCGTTCGTTGTGCCGAGCGGCCGGCGGGAGCGCGTGCTGTTGACGCTCGAGCACCTGCTGGGGGCGGACTCGTTCCTGCAGACGCGTGGGCTGGGCGTGCGGCTCGACACCTTCACGCGCGCTGAGGTCGCCGAGCGGATCTGCGACGCGCTGGCCTTCCTGCACCGCCACGCGATCGTCGCGAGCGACATCGCGCCCAACAACCTGCTGGTCGCGTTCGGCGCCGGCGACGAGCCCGAGGTGTGCTTCATCGACTGCGACTCGATGGTGTTCCACGGCCGCCAGGCGCTGACCTCGGTGCAGACGAGCGACTGGGACATCCCCGCGGCTTTTGGGGAGGCGCCGAGCTCGCGTGCCGCCGACGCCTACAAGCTCGGACTCGTGGTCCTGCGGCTGTTCGCGCGCTCGCACGACGCCCGAGCCGCCGGACCACATCTGCGCTACGTGCCGGCCGGCCTGCACGGGCTGCTCGCCCGTTCTCTGGCCGCCGACGCGGTCAACCGGCCGCCGGCTGGGGAGTGGCAGCGCGCGCTGCGCGGGTTGCTGGCGGATGGGCGGCTCAACGACCGCTATCCCGGGCCGGCGCCGGCGCGGATGGTCGTGCGGGCGGGTCCGGCGGCTCCGGTGCCTGCGGGGGCGGAGGCGGCTCGTGCGGCGGCGGCTGGTGGTGTGGCGGCTGGTGCGGCTTCGGCTCGTGCGGCGGCGGCTGGTGCTGGGGCCGGGCGTGCGGCGGCGCCGGCGGCTCCCTCGCCGTGGTCTGGGTCGCAGCTCTCGGCGGCGCTGTGGCTCCGGCGCGCGGTCGCCGTGGCGTGGGTCGTCGCGGGCACGGCGGTGTTGCTGCTCGTGCTCTCCCGGCTGTTCGCGGCCGCCGTGCCGGTCGTTCCTTCAGGTGGAGGCGCCGGGGTCGGCTCGCAGCTCGGCCCGGGCGCCACCAGGCCCTACATCTACCCGTACTACCCGCGGGCTCGGGCGGTGCCGGGCTTCGTTCCCTGATCGCTTACACAGAACTGACGGGGCGGGGCCTAGGCTGGCGAACGCGACGAATGTGCGCCTCGTCGCTTGCGGACGGGTTCCCCGAACCCCGCAGCTGGGGACCGGCGGCGGCCCCGGGTCGTGACTCCCGCCCGGGGTCGCCGGCCGGTCCGCAGACCGTTCACCACGCTGTCGTGACTCCGCGCCCGTGGGCGGGCGGCCGGTCCGCAGACCGTTCAACACGCTGTCGTGACTCCTGCCCGGGGTCGCCGGCCGGCCCGCGGACCGTTCACCACGCGTCGACGTAGGGGCGGCGCTTGGTTTGGCGAGTCCGCCAATCGTCGGGATGCCGGCCGTCGAACAGCGTGGCGATCCAACGGCGGCTGTCGGCGGGATCGATCACGTCGTCGATCTCGAAGTACGCCGCCATGTTGAGCCCCTTGCCGCGTTCGTAGGCGGCCGCGACCGCGGCTTGGTATGCGCGCTCCCTTTCGTCCGGATCGTCGATCGCTTCCAGTTCACGCCGCATCCCGAGGCGGACGGCGCCCTCGAGTCCCATCCCGCCGAACTCGGCCGTGGGCCAGGCGACGGTGAACAGTGGAGCCTTGAAGCCACCGGCGGCCATCGACTGCGCGCCGAGGCCATAGCCCTTCCGGAGCACGATCGTCCCGGTCGGGACGGTCAGGTTCGCGCCGGTGAGGAACAGCCGGCTGAAGTGCCGGACGGTCCCCGTCTTCTCCGCCGTGGGCCCGACCATGAACCCCGGCGTGTCGCACAGGAACAAAATCGGTAGGTCGAACGCATCGCAGAGCTGCATGAAGCGGGCGGCCTTGTCGGCGCCATCCGAGTCGATCGCGCCGCCGAGATGGGTCGGGTTGTTCGCGATCACGCCGAGCGGCCTGCCGTTCTCAGCCCGGGCGAGGGCGGTCACCATGCCGGCGCCGAAGCCGCGCCGCAGCTCGAGCACATCGCCGAGAAGCGTGCCGATCACGGCGCGGATGTCGTACACGCGCTTGCGGTTCGTCGGGATGAGATCTCTCAGCGACTCAGGCTTCTTCGGTGTCTCCGGCTCGGATCGTCCGGTGAAGTAGGACAGGTAGCGCTTGGCCGCCGCGACCGCCGCCGGCTCGTCCGCGACCCGCAGGTCGACGACCCCGGCCGCGTCTTGGACATCGATCGGCCCGACCTCGATCGGCTCGAACACGCCGAGCCCGCCGCCCTCGATCATCGCCGGGCCCCCCATGCCGATGCTCGAGTCCTCGGTCGCGATCACGACGTCGCAGCAGCCGAGCAGCGCAGCGTTGCCGGCGAAGCAGTACCCGGCCGCGATCCCGACGAGCGGGACCAGTCCGCTCAGGCGTGCGAACAGATGGAAGGCGCGAACGTCCAGGCCGGCGACGTGCGGCACGTCGACGTCTCCGGGACGGCCGCCACCGCCCTCGGTGAACAGGACCACCGGAAGGCGCCGGCGCTCGGCGATCTCGAACAGCCGGTCCTTCTTCAGGTGATTGCGCATCCCCTGGGTGCCGGCGAGGACGGTGTAGTCGTAGGACATCACGATCGCCGGCGCGCCGTCGATCGTCGCGGTGCCGGCGACGAGGCCGTCGGCCGGCGTGCGCTCGATCAGCCCGTCGCGCGGACGCCGGCGTTCCTGGGCGGCGATAGATGAGCGGTCCGTACTCGACGAAGCTGCCGGGGTCGATCAGGTCGTCGAGGTTCTCGCGGGCGGTGCGCCGGTTCTGATCGTGGCGCTTGGCGACGGCCTCGGGGCGGGCGGCGTCGAGCGTCTGGGCGTGGCGGGCCGTTGACCGCGTCGAGGTCGTCGCGGGAGGTTTCGGCGCCGCGGGTCTCGGTCCGATGCCGCCGCCGGCGCGGGCGCGTCGTCGCTTCCGCCGCCGGCGTGATCGTCGCTTCTGCCGCTGGCGCCATCGCCGCGTCCGCCGCCGGCGCGATCGTCGCTTCCGGCGCGACCAGCGCCAGACGCTGACCCTCCTCGACCGTGTCGCCGACCGCGACGTCGACGCTTTGCACCGTGCCGTCGACGCCGGCCGCGATCTCGTGCTCCATCTTCATCGCCTCGAGCACGACGAGCGTCTGGCCCGCGCTCACCGGATCGTCGGCTGCCCGTGCCGACGCGACACCGTGCCGGCGAACGGGGCCAGCAGCGGCACGTGGTCGACACGTCGCGAACGCTACGCGACCGCGGTCGCGGACCGCGTCGATGATCTCCTCGGGCGAGGCGTTGTCGCCGGCGTCGTTCGACATGTGCGACCACGCGATCTCTCCATCCGGCCCGGACGACGATCGCGCCACCGAGCTGGGCAGTGTCGCCGATCGTTCGGGTCTGGATCGTCCTTTTCGCGGACGCCGGTCAGCGCTCCCTTGGCGATCACCTTGGGCCCGAACAGGTCGGTGATCCCGGCGACCTTGGCGCCGGCGGCCTTGTAGCTCACCCGCTCCTCGTCGGCGAGCACCGGCAGCTGGATCCCCTGGCGCCGGCGGAACTGGGCGGCGTGGCGCGGCGTCGCCTGGCCGATGAGCACGAGCGCGGCGCCCGCCTCCTCGAAGTCGCCGCGGGCGCGATGCAACTGCATCGCGTGTGCCTTGCAATACAGTCAGCCGTAGTGGCGCAGCCAGACGAGCGCGGCCGGGCGCTCGCTCCACAGGTCGCCGAGCCGGACGTCGTGGCACTCGTGGTCGGGCAGCACGATCTCGGCGAGGCCGTCGGCGCGGCGCGGAGGCCTCGGTTTGCGGCCGGCCGAGCATGCGATGGCAACGGTACTACGGGATACTCCGACGGATGGCGGCAAGCCGAGCCCAAGCTCCTCTGGACGCCCTCGGCCGAGTGGATCGAGCGCACGACGCTGACGCGCTACCAGGCGTGGCTCTCGGAGACACGCGAGTTGCGTTCGACGGCTACCACGACCTGTGGCGGTGGTCGGTGTCCGACCTCGAGGGGTTCTGGAGCTCGCTCGTCGAGTTTGCCGGCGTTCGGTTCTGCCGAGCCGCCGGAGCGGGTGCTCGGGGACGAGTCGATGCCCGGCGCGAAGTGGTTCCCGGGCGCGCGGCTCAGCTACGCCGAGCACATGTTCGCCGGCAAGGACCCTGACGCACTGGCGATCCAGCACGCGTCGGAGTCGCGCGAGCTGGCGTCGATGACGTGGGGCGAGCTGCGCGGGCTGACGGCCTCGATCGCCGCGGGGTTGCGGGCGTCGGGGGTGGGCGAGGGCGACCGCGTGGCGGCCTACATGCCGAACATCCCGGAGACCGTGGCGGCGCTGTTCGCGTGCGCGTCGATCGGGGCCGTGTGGTCCTCGGCAGCGCCCGAGTTCGGCGTGCGGAGCGTCGTCGACCGGTTCTCGCAGATCGAGCCGAAGGTGCTGCTGGCCGTCGATGGCTACCGCTACGGCGGCAAGGACTTCGACCGCCGGGACGCGGTCGATCGCGATCGCCGCCGAGATCCCGTCGCTGTCGCGGGTCGTTCGGCTGGGGTATCTGGACGGGTCCGGGTGGGAGGACGGCTTTCTCGGGTCCGTCCGACTCGCTTGGAGTTCGCCCAGCTCCCGTTCGACCACCCGCTCTGGGTTCTGTACTCGTCCGGGACCACCGGGCTGCCCAAGCCGATCGTCCACGGCCAGGGCGGGATCCTGCTCGAGCACCTGAAGAAGGCGCTGCTGCACCTCGATGCGCAGGCCGGCGACCGCCTGTTCTGGTTCACCACGACCGGCTGGATGATGTGGAACTTCATCGTCGGCATGCTCCTGAGCGACGCCTCGATCGTCCTGTTCGACGGGAATCCGGGGTACCCGTCGCTGGGGACGCTGTGGGATCTCGCGGCCGACAGCGGGATGACGTGCTTCGGCACGAGCGCGGCGTTCATCGGCGCGTGCATGAAGGACGAAGAGCTGACGCTGCGCTCCGAGGGCCGGGACCTGAGCGCGCTGCGGTCGGTCGGCTCGACCGGCTCGCCGCTGTCGCCCGAGGGTTTCCAGTGGATCTACGACCAGCTCGGGTCGGACACCTGGCTGTTCTCGACGTCGGGGGGTACCGACCTGTGCACGGCGTTCGTCGGCGGCGTGCCGACGCTCCCGGTGTACCTCGGCGAGCTCCAGGCCCGGGCCTTGGGAGCGGCGGTCGAGTCGTGGGACCCGGAGGGCCGTCCTCTGATCGACGAGGTCGGCGAGCTCGTGATCACGAAGCCGATGCCGTCGATGCCGGTGTTCTTCTGGGGCGATGACTCGATGGGTCGCGCTACCGGGACAGCTACTTCTCGCGTGTACCCCGGCGTGTGGCGGCACGGCGACTGGATCGAGATCACCTCGCGGGAGACCGCGGTGATCTACGGCCGCTCGGACTCGACGATCAACCGCGGCGGGGTGCGGATGGGCACGTCCGAGATCTACCGGGCCGTGCTGGCGGTCGACGACGTGATCGACGCGCTGGTCGTGGACGTGCCGCGGGAGGGCGCCGAGGCCTGGATGCCGCTGTTCGTCGTGCTCCGCGAGGGCCTGTCGCTCTCCGATGACTCGCTGGTCGTCGGAGATTCGCCGGCGGGTACGCGAGGACTGCTCGCCGCGCCACGTGCCGGACGAGATCCGGCAGATCGACGAGGTCCCGCGGACGCTGTCCGGGAAGGTGCTCGAAGTCCCGGTGAAGCGGATCCTGATGGGGACCCCTGTCGAGGAGGCCGCGTCCCGCGAGTCGCTCGCGAACCCGGCGGCCCTCGATTATTTCGTCGCCTTGGGGGGCGAAATTCAGGCGCGCCACGGACTCTTAACGCCAGGGCTTGCTGAAAAAGGGCTCACCGTGAGCCCAAATCCAGCAAGCCCCGGTGCGACGATGGCGGCTTATTCGACAAGGCGATAGCGGCTCTTGCCCGGACGCAGCACGGGTACATCACCCGGTGGCAGCTCCTCGACCTCGGTCTCGGGCCCCGGTGAGATCAAGTACCGCATCAAGACCGGGAGTCTGATCCCCGTGTACCGCGGCGTGTACGCGGTCGGACACGTGCCGCTGGGGACTGGAGGCGCGCGCCCACGCCGCCGTGCTCGCCTGCGGCGACGGCGCCGTCCTCAGCCACGGATCGGCGGCCAGCCTCTGGAAGTACGTCAGGGACTGGTCGATGCCGCTCGAAGTGATCGCGAAATGCGACCGGCGCCGCCCAGGAATCACCGTCCATCGCGCCACCACCCTGACGCGCCGCGACGTCACCCGCCAGGTCGGCGTCCCCGTCACCAGCCCCGCCCGGACGGTGTTCGATATGACCCCGCGGCTAGCCGACAAGCCGCTGCGGCGTATGATGCGCGACGCTCGCCTGACCCACACGCTCAACCTCTCGGACCTCGCCGAGCTGCTCGACCGCCACCCGCACCACCCCGCCACCGGGCGCCTGAAGCCCTTCCTCGACCCGCGCGCCGGCGGTCCGACGCGATCGGAGTTCGAGGACGCCTTCGTCGAGTTCGCGCGGCGGTACGGCTTGCCGGCGCCGATCACGAACACGCGCGTGCACGGCTACGAGGCGGACGCCCTGTTCCCCGAGGAGCGCCTGATCGTCGAGCTCGACGGCGCCGAATTCCACCTCGATCGGTACGCCTTCGAGAGCGATCGGGATCGCGACGCCGATCTGCTGGCAGTGGGGTACGTGACCGTGCGGATCACCTGGGAGCGCCTGAAGAAACAGCCGGCGCGCGAGGCGGCGCGCCTCCACAAGATCCTGGACGCGCGGCGACGCCAGGTGGCGTGAAGAGGAGACGCAGTTCTTATGCTTCTCTCAAACTTGGATGGAAGGATGCCGCCCACGGGCGCACCGTCGACGGAGCGCCCGGCCAACTGAGGAGCGCAGACGGTGCATCGCAGTCTCAAGCGAAACCTCGTGATCGGCCTGGCAGCGCTGGCAGTGGCGGCGTTCGCAGGTGGCGCGTACGCCGCCACCCAGAATTCGGGTCCGACTACACGCCAGGCGTTCCTGAACGACGTCGCCAAGCGGCTGCACGTGACCCCGCAACAGCTCAGCGCCGCGCTCAGCGGCGCCACGACCGATCAGCTTCAGGCGGCCGTCAAGGCCGGCGAGCTGACGCAGGCCCAGGCGAACGCGCTCGCGCAGCGGCTGAAGAACGGCGCTCCGGTTCCGGGCTTCCCGCTGGGCCCGCTGGGACCACTGGGTCGGGCGGCCCCATATCCGGTGGCCCCGTACGGTCCCGGCCGCCTAGGCGTCCCACCGGGCCTAAAGCCGTTCGCCGTCCCGGCTCCCGGGCTTGGCTTTGGCCGTGCCCTCGGAGCGCTGCCCGCGGCCGCGAGCTACCTCGGGCTGACCGACGCCCAGCTGTTCGGGCAGCTCTCGAGCGGCAAGTCGCTGGCGCAGATCGCCACCGCCAAGGGCAAGAGCGTGAGTGGCCTCGAGCAGGCGATGACCACCGCCGAAAAGAAGAATCTCGATCGGCTGGTCACCGACAAGGTGATCACCCAGGCCCAGGAGAACAACATCCTGAAACGGTGGTCGGCGAACCTCAGCCAGCGCGTCAACAGCAAGGGTCTCGGCGGGCCGGTCTCCCCGTTCCGCCTCTTCAAGATGCGCCCGGCGCGGCCAATCGGCCCCGGATTCGCACTGCCTGCGCCCCCGAACACGCCCGCGCACCCCGGCGCTTTCCCCAAGCCGCAGGCCGTGCCCGCACCGGGTGCCGCTCTCCCAGCCGCGCCGGCCGTGCCGGTTCCTGCGGCGTAAGACGGCCTACGGGCCTCTTACGCCGCTCTCACTGAACTCTGACTGGTTTCTCATAGCCACCTGCTGTACTGGGACTACCACAGTCACGCTTTGCTAGGAGAACCCAACCCATGAAAGGCTTGAACCGTCTGCTTCCGATCATCGCCGGTGCAATTGCCGGCGGCGCGATCGCGCTCGCGGTCGCGAGCGGGGGCACAACCACGCACTCGGTCACGACAACGACCGTGGTGCAGCCATCGAGTTCGCCCACGCTGCCGACCAGCTTCAGCAACGGGAAAGCTCAGACCATCAACCAGATCTACCGCGCAGTCGGCCCAGGCGTGGTCGACATCACCACTTCGTCGACCCAGAACACCGGTGGCGTGTTCGGCTTCGGTCAGTCCCAGCAGACCCAGGGCGAGGGCGCCGGTGTCGTGTTCGACAAGAAGGGCGACATCCTGACCGACGAGCACGTTGTCTCCGGTGCCTCGAAGATCACGGTGACGTTCCCGGATCAAACCAAGGCGCCGGCGACCGTCATCGGTTCGGACACGGGCGCTGACCTCGCGGTTATCCGGGTCCAGAACGTGCCCGCCTCCGAGCTTCACCCGCTCCCGATCGGCGACTCGAGCGCGGTTCAGGTCGGCGACAGCGTGATCGCGATCGGCAGCCCATTCGGACTCCCGAACACCGTGACCGCGGGCATCGTCAGCGCGGTCGGCCGCACGATCAACGCGCCGAACCAGTTCACGATCCCGAACGCGATCCAGACCGACGCGCCGATCAATCCGGGCAACTCGGGCGGCCCGCTGCTCAACGCCGCCGGTCAGGTGATCGGTCTGAACGACCAGATCGAGACGAACAACACCAACGGCCAGGGAGAGGGGTCGAGCTCCGGCGTCGGCTTCGCCACCCCGTCGAATAGCGACGCCCGGATCGCGCGGGAGATCATCTCCACCGGCCAGGCGCACAACGCCTACGTCGGCGTCAGCCTCGATCCGACCGTGACGGGCGGCGCGGCGATCGCGAAGGGCACCTCGAGCGCCGGGTCGGCGCCGATCGTGCCCGGATCGCCGGCGGCGAAAGCCGGGCTGGAAGCGGGCGACGTGATCACCGCCGTCAACAGCACTCCGGTGGCCTCCGTCAACCAGTTCGTGGCCACGATCGCCAACTACGCACCGGGCAACACCGTGACGCTGACCGTCAAGCGGGGCGGGGGGACGAAGAGCGTCAAGCTCACCCTCGGCGCCCAGCCGGCCAGCGCGACCACCCAGAGCCAGCAGAGCCAGGGCTTCGGGATTCCCTAACCACCAGCAAGCAGGCGAACGACTGCACGACCGCGGCCGGCCCGAGCGCCGGCCGCGGTCGTTTTACGACCGGGCCCGCTTGAAGACCGGGGGGGGCCCGTCTTATGACCGCGGCCGTTTTACGACCGGACCCGCTTGACGGCGGGGCCGTTTACGAAAACGGCCCGCTTGAAGACCGGGGCCGTCTTAGGTCGCGGCGGTCAACGCGGCCTGCTGGAGCGTCCGCTCCATGAGCTCGCGGTGGACGCTGCGCGTCCGTCCGGCACGCCGGGTCCACACGCCCTCGGCGTCGAGCGTCCAGGCGTTCGTGTCGTCGGCGAAGCACCGCTCGAGCGTGTCCTCAAGCTCGGCCTGCAGCTCCGGATCCTCGACCGGCGTGAGCAGTTCGACACGGGTGTCGAGGTTACGAGGCATGAGGTCGGCCGAGCCGATGTAGTACGTGTGGTCATCGCCCCGATGGAACGAGTAGATCCGGGAGTGCTCGAGGAAGCGCCCGACGATCGAGACGACGTTGATGGTCTCGCTCACGCCTGGCACCCCGGGGACCAGGCCGCAGATCCCGCGGACGTTGAGGTCGATCGGGACGCCTGCCTGTGAGGCGCGATAGAGCGCCTCGATGCATTGCTGATCGACGAGCGAGTTCATCTTCATCGCGATCCGGGCGTTCTCGCCGGCCTGGTGGGCGGCGATCACACGGTCGATCTCCTCGATCAGCGGTCCGCGCATCGAATGGGGGGCGACGAGGACCTTGCGCTCGCGCGCCGGGTGGCTGTAACCGGTCAGCGTGTTGAACAGGTTCGCGACTTCCTGACCGATCTCCCGGTCGGTGGTGAAAAGGCCGAAGTCCTCGTACAGCCGGGCGTTCTTGGCGTGGAAGTTGCCGGTGCCGATCATCACGTAGTGGCGGATGCCGCCGCGCTCACGCCGGACCACGAGGATCGCCTTGGCGTGGGTCTTGAGCCCGGGGATGCCGTGGACGACGTGCGCGCCCACTTCTTCCAGCGCGCGTGACCAGCCGATATTCTGGCGCTCGTCGAACCGGGCTTTGAGCTCCACCAGGCAGACGGCCTGCTTGCCCTTCTCGGCGGCCTCGATCAGCGACGGAACGAGGGCGGAGTCGTCCGAGGTCCGGTACACCGTCATCTTGATCGCGAGCACATTCGGATCGTCGACCGCCTGCTTTACGAACCGCTCGACGCTGGTCGCGAACGACTGATACGGATAGTGGACGAGAACGTCGCGAGTGCGCATCGGGGCGAACACGTCGGGCTGGTCGTCACGGTCGGTGGGCCCGGGGACGAACGCCGGATGCGTGAGCGGGGTCCACGGCTGCTGGCGAATGTCGGGGTGCCCGTCGAGCCCCGCGATCTGCCAGAGGTCGCCGAGGTCGAGCATCCCCTCGACGTCGTAGACCTGGACCTCGTCGACGTCGAGCCATTCGATCAGTCGGCTCCGGAGCACGGGGTCCATGCTGGCGCCGACCTCGAGCCGCACGACCTCGCCGAAGCGCCGCCGCCGCAGCTCGTCCTCGACCGCCTGCAACAGATCGTCCGCCTCGTCGGAGACCTCGAAGTCGGCGTCGCGCGTCACCCGGAACAGGTCGTAGCTGATGATCTCCACGCCCGGAAACAGGGCGTCGAGGTTCGCCGCGATGATGTCCTCGAGGGGGATGAAGCAGTTCTGGGAGATCTCGACGAACCGGGGTAGGACCTCCTTCGGAACCTTCACGCGGGCGTAGACCTCCTGGTCGAGGTCGGGATCGTGCAGGCGCACGATCAGGCTGAGCGACAGGTTCGAGATGTACGGGAAGGGCCGCCCCGGACCGATCGCCAACGGCGTCAGCACCGGGAAGATCTGCTCGCGGAACTGGCGCTCGATCAGGTTCGGAGGTGCCGAGGACTCCTCCAAGGTGACGATCTTGATGCCGTGCTCGGCCAGCTCGGGCTTGACGACATCGGTGAACTGACGGGACTGGCGGCGATCCTGCTCGCGCACCTTGTCGGCGATCCCCCGCAACACCTGGGTGGGCGAAAGGCCGTCGGGTCCCCGGGCGTCGATTCGAGCATCGACCTGATCGTGGACGCCGGCGACGCGCACCATGAAGAACTCGTCGAGGTTGGTTGTGAAGATCGCCAGGAACTTCACGCGCTCCATCAGCGGCATCGTCTCGTCCTCGGCCAGCTGGAGCACCCGGTCGTTGAAGTCGAGCCAGGACAGCTCGCGGTTGATGTAGAGACCCGGGTCGGTCCGGTCGGCGACCGCCGCCTTCGTCTCGGCTCGTCCATCCTGGGCCGTGTCCGGCGCGTCGGTCTGCTCCGTGTCGAGCTGGGTTTCGCTCATGTCACTCCTACTTGGGCTTTCGCGATCGCGGTGAGCTCGGACGGTCTGAGCAGCGTCACCAGTTCGCCTTTTGAGATGCCCGCCAGACCGCCCTTCTTCATCCGCGCCTGGGCGCCGGTGAGATCGTGGAGCAGCAGTGAGAACGAGGGGTCGTGGCCGACCAGTAAGACCTCGCCGAGCCCCGCGGTCAGCTCGTGCACGTCGAACGGCTCGCCCGACAGCGCCGGCTCGATCGTCACTGGGATGCCCAGCGACTCGCACGCGCGCTCGGCGGTCTGGACGGCCCGGAGCTTCGGGCTGCTCAGGCAAGCGTCGAGATGAACGCCAAGCACCACCAGCGCTCGGCCCGCGGCATCAGCGTGCATCGCGCCGCGTTCCGTCAGCGGGCGCTCGTCGTCCGGCAAGCCATCTTCCGCCTCGGCGTGTCGCAGAAGCCAGAGCATGCGGACAACTCTAGTCGCACCCGTGCCTTCCCGGTAAACGCGACGCGTCTGTCAGGCCACCCTGATGGATATGACGGAGGCGGCCGTTCGGAGTTGATGGTGGCGCAACTGATCGACCGCGTCGGCGCGGACCAGGTAGTGGCCACGCGGCACTCCAGTCCGGAGCCGCAGACTCCAATGCGAGGTGCCACGGGCCAGGAACTCGATCGGGCGGTCGCAGGGGCGGGGACGTGTGAACCTGCCGCTGCGCTCGAGGAACCGGCAGCGGCCATGCGACGCGGGCCGGTAAATCATCACATACACCTTGGCCAGCCTCTGCCGGCGGCGGTTGACCGCGGACGCGGTGGCGCAGTGATACTCGCCGGCTGTACCCGCGACCACGAAGCCCTTCCTCGAGGCGTGGCTGCGGCGCCGGTTGATCCGTGAAAACGGATGAGCAACGCAGCCTGCAGCGGGGCGAGGACTGGGGTAGACCGCCGGCAACGGACTCGTCACGTTCGCGGGCGTTCGGGCCGCGCCCGGCACCTCGTGGACCGGCAGGCGGAGCTGGAGATCGCTCACCGAGATCGAGAACTGGCCGTTGGAGGTCCGCACGTACGGGGAGTCCTGCCCGAGGAGCTCGAGCTTGGGGACGTGCCCGGCCGCGAAATGCCACGCACCCGGGTGGAGCTGGAACACCTGGAGCCCGTCGGGGGCGCTCGAGTCGATTCGGTACACGCCGCGCGCCACGAGCGTCTCGGTGTTCGACGAAGGATCGACGTCCCAGAACCGCGCGGCGATGAACGGATACTGCCCGGTCACGGCCAGGTTGGCGATCACGGTCGGCGACCCGAGCAGCGTGTACCCGGATCCGGTCGATGCCGGGATCCGATAGGTCGCGACGCCGGCGCCCTGGTCGGTGGCGCTCACGGTGGCGCACGCGCCGCCCCCCGCGATCGGGTCGATCTCCCTCGCGATCGTCGGGTCGCCGCTGGCCGAGGAGATCGTCTGGGCGGGGGCCGAGCTGTAGTCGACCTCCCCGGGATGGAGGGCGGACCAGCTCGACGCGGTGTACGGCCCCCCAGAGGGCTGCGTCGCCGGGCAGGTCTCGATCGTCGCGGTCGCGCTCGGCGCGGGCTGTGCGCCCGAGCCCTTGAGGTAGTAGTCGAAGTAGCTCTGGATCGCGCTCGACAGCAGCGCCAGGTCGCCCGGCTTGTTGTTGGCCGGCTGGTGGCCGAAGTCGCCGTCGAGCAGCGAAATCGGGTCCGACGGGAACAGCGAGTGCTCCAGGTTGTAGTAGCGGACGGCCTCGTCCACCGGAAACAGGTCATCGGTGAAGCCGTTGGCGATCAACAGCGGCGCCGGCGCCTCCTTGGCGGCGCCGTAGGCGCCGTCGAGCAGGTAATACGGCGAGTGGTACTGGGCGATCTGGGCGGCGAGCGCCTCGTCCTGCGTGTTGCCGTCGTAGGGCTCGCCGGCGTTCAGGTCCGCGTACCAGCTCGCGAGGTCGGCCTGGGAGTTCGTGCCCGCCGGCGCGTAGTAGCCATTCGCACTGCCCTCGGCGTACAGGCCGGTGACAAACGACTGCTTCTCGACGCCCAACGGGCTGGTGTCGGTCGTCGGCCCGGCCACCTGGTAGTCGAGCCCGTGGCCGTTGGGCAGCAGCGAGTAGTCGAGATCGCTCCACGGGATCACGGGCGCGGCGGCCGCGATGTGCAGCGGCACGCCGTCCGGGCTGGTCCAGGGCGACAGCGTGCCGTCGGCGTTCATCACGCGATCCTTGAGCGTGGCGAGCTCGAGCGAGACGCCGCCTCCGTAGGACTCGCCGGTGGCGCCGATCCGATTGGGATCGGCAATGCCCTCGTCGACGAGCAGGCCGACCGCGTACTGGGCGTCGCGGGCCTCGTAGCGCTCGTCGTCGAGCCGGATGTAGCCGCTCTGGCAAGCTGTCGGGGCGGCCAGTCGCGATACCGACGTGCCGCACGAGTCGCCGAAACCCCGCGCCACCAGCTGCACCACCGCGTAGCCCTCGCGAGCCCAGGTGTCGCCGGTCGGTCCGTAATACTGGGAATCGTCGGGTCCCGTGGTCGGCTCACCCCAGCCGTGGCTCAGGACGATGAGCGGGTAGAAGCCGTCGGAGCCCGAGGCCGGCGCCGGCGGGAGCGTGACGTACACCGACAGCGGGGTGCCGTCGAAGCTCACCAGGCGCAGGTCGGTGTTGCCGGCGCCGTTGTCGTAGGTCCCGAAGCAGACGCGCGTGCCGTCGGACTGCGTCGTGCACGGGATGCCGGCGCCGGTGATGGTGTGACCGGCGAACACGCTCGCGATCGGAGCGGCCAACGCGGTTGCCGGCGCGAGCAGCCCTGCAGTTGCCGGCGCGAGCAACCCCGCGGCCACGGCAAGCCCGACCAGAACACCCCTGCTCCGTCTCATCCGGATGGCACGATACGCATGGGAGTGGTGGCTCGCGCCGGTTCGCGGTGGATTGGGGGTTTCGGTAGTCGCCGGCCGGCGTGGTCCCCATCGAGCGGGCTGTGGTGGCGGCGTGCGCCGGTTGGGGGGATGGGGTTTCGGTTGTCGCTGGCCGGGATGGTCCCCATCGAGCGGGCTGTGGCCGCCGGTGATCGCCGGCGGTGGCTGCGTAGGTGCGCGTCCCACTCGGGTGACTCGCGTCCGACCCAGAGGCCAACCGGCTCGAGCTCGGGCAGCGCGGTCACCCGATGCGGACGCGCACCGGAGCGGCTAGCCGATCAACAGCCGCCGACCGAATACCCGCTGGAACGCCTCGCCGTCGCCGTAGCGCTCGACGCTCCAGCGCGGCAGGGTGAGGTCGCCGGCGGCCTCGAGGTGGAGGTCGACACCGTGGCCGTTGGCGCGCAGGCGCGCCTCGCGCACCGACTGATCGCGCCCGCGCTCCAAGTGCTCGGCGAGCCGGAGGATCACCGAGCAGCGATCGAGGAGCTCCTCGTCGCCGGGCTTCGCGAGCGCGGCCAGCTCGCCCAGCTTCGGGGCGCCCTTGCGGTGGTAGCGCGTGATCTGGGCGATGAGCGCGCGCTCCCGCGGATCGAAGCCCGGGAGCTCGGCGCTCACGATCAGGTAGGCCGAGTGCTTGTGGTGGTCGTCGTAAGAGATCGTCATCCCGACGTCGTGGAGCATCGCGGCGGCCCACAGGAGCTCGCGCTCGCCGGGCTGTGGCGTGAACAGGCCGCCGGTGGCGAGCGAGTCGAACATCTGGAGTGACAGCGCGGCGACGTGCTCTACGTGGGGCAGGTCGGACTCGTACTGGGTCGCGAGGTTGCGCACGCCGGCGACGCGGACGTCGTCGAACAGGGGCTCGGGGGCGTCGGCGAGGAACTCGCGCGCGAGGAACACGCCGTCGCGCAAGCTCGCCTCGGTGACCTCGATGCCGGCGAACCCGCCGAGCTCGACCACGGTCTCGATCACGAGCGCCGAGGCCAGGATGATGTCGCCCCGCCCGACCTTGATCCCGGGCACGTCCCCCCGCTCGGCGACGGGCAGCGCCGCCAGCGTCTGGACCAGTTCGGCGAGCATCGCGCGCGTGATCACGAACCCCTGCACCCCGATGTCGGGCTGGTCGGCCATCCGCTGAGCGGCGGCCGCGAGGTTGCGGACCGCGCCCCCCATCCCCACGATCCGGCCGCCGGCGCCGACGAGCCCAGGAACGTTCGCCAGCACGTCGCGGACGTGAGGCGCGCACCTTCTGGAGGTCCTTCTTCTTGGCCGGTCCCGACCCGGGGAGGAACTGCTCGGTGACCCGGACGGCGCCCAGCGGGAACGACTGCAGCGACTTCGCCCGCCGGTCGGCCACCTCGATCAGCTGGATGCTGCCGCCGCCCGTCTCGAGCACGACGCCGTCGGTCATGGTCGAGCTGTTGATCGCCGCGATGTACCCGAACCGTGCCTCGTCCTCGTCGGAGATGACCTCGATGTTCAGCCCGCTGGCGGCGCGTGCCGCCTTCAGGAACAGCTGGCCGTTCGTGGCGTCGCGGATCGCGCTGGTGGCGACGGCGTGGACGGCGTCCGGGCCGAGCCCGTGCGCCACCAAGAAGTGCTCGAACACCGCGAGCGTCTCCAGGCCCCTCCCGATCCCCGCTTCGCTGAGCCGGCCGGTCTCCGCCAGGCCGGCGCCGATCCGGACGGTCTCAAAGATCTCGTCGGTGAGCTTCCACCAGTCGCCCGCGGCGAACATGTAGACGACGAGGCGCCACGAGTTCGACCCGAGGTCGATGACCGCGACCTGGCGAACACCCTCGCCCCCTGGGCCCGTCGCTCGAGTCGATCTCCAGCTCACGTGCACACCATGATCCGCACAGCGCCGGACGAAACCACCCCTTCCGTGTCAGGATGGCCGCCTTGGACTCAGAAAAAGACCGGATGTTGCGGGGTGAGCCGTATCTGGCCAACGATCCCGCCCTGCTCGAGGAGCGCAGGCAGTGCCGCCTCGTATGCGAGCGATTCAACGCCATCAGCTTCGGCGACACGCGCGCGCGCCGCGCGATCCTCAAACAGATGCTCGGCGGTCTGGGAGAGGACGCCGAGGTGATGGCGCCGTTCGAGTGCGACTACGGCTACCACATCGACATCGGCGCCCGGACGCTCATCAACTATGGCGCCGTGATGCTCGACGGGGCGAAGGTCACGATCGGCGATGATGTTCAGATCGGGCCCAGCGTGCAGCTCCTGACCGCTCTTCACCCGCTCGATCCAACCGAGCGCCGGCGTGGAACGGAGACGGCCAAACCCGTGACGATCGGGGACGGAGCGTGGCTCGCGGCCGGCGTGATCGTGTGCCCCGGAGTGACCGTCGGCGCCGACACCGTCGTCGGCGCCGGCAGCGTCGTCACGAAGGACATGCCTCCCGGCCATCTGTGCCTCGGCAACCCCTGCCGGGCCGTTCGCGAGATTGGGTGAGGTTACCCGCGTTCGTGAGGACACCTGAGCGCATCCTCGTCCTCTACGAGCACGGTCGCGCCGGCGCGGCCGCGATCGACCTCGCCCGCGAGCTCGCCGAACGAGAGGAAGCGCACCTCACCGTCGTCGGCGTCGCGCCCCAGGCTCCGTCCGGGCCGCGCTGCGGGAACTCCGCAGTCGAGTACAACGAGGTGGTGGCCGACTCAGTGGCGAAGGACCTCGATGACGCAAGGGAGCGGCTCGGGCAAGCGGCCGAGCGCGCCGCGTTCGTGCTGCTGATCGAGGGCGCCGATCAGACGCTCGCGCAGCTCGCGCGGAGCGGCGGCTTCGACCTCGTGCTGCTCCCCGCGCACCGGCGACCGTTTCGAAAGCGGGGCCACCCCGCGGCTTCGCAGCTCAGCGGCGTCGTCGGCGCCGAGATCCGGATTGTGGAGCCCGCTTCGCAGGAGCGGAAGCGGCGAGAGCCGCGGCCCGCCGGCGCCGCTGATTGATGCGAATCGCGGCGCCGATTGCCGCGCCGAAGAAGAGCGCGCCGATATAGAACGGGCTGACGAGGAGGATCACCGCGATGCCGATCATCGTCAGCCAGATCGCCGGCCTCCAGTCGCGCCAGTCCCCGGTCATGAGACGAATCTACCGAGCCTCATCGCACGCCCACATTCAGCTCTCTCGCCAGGCGCTTCTGGATCGACGCCACCGCCCTGAACGCCTCGCGAAGATAGTTCCTCGTCAGCCCGCTCAAACGGCTCGGGTCGACGAAGTCGTCGGGTTCGACGCCGGACCGCAGCTGAGCAACCTGGTGCTCGACCCGCAACGCGGTGATCAAGGTCAGCGCGTCCTCGAGCGTGCGCGCCTGACTTTCCGACAGAGTTCCGGCGGCCGTCGCGGCGCGCAGCCGCTCGAGCGTCGACGCGCTGGTCACGCCGGCGGCGATGCCGGCCCACCGGGCGAGGTCGACGATCGGCACCACACCACCCTGCTTGAGGTCGAGCCGGCCGCGGTGCTCGCCCGTGGACTCGACGACCAATCCCCGGAAGAAGCCGGTCGGCGGGCGGTGCGATAGCGCGAACCGCGCCAACAACCTGAGCAGCGCCGGGTTGTTGGGCGCGAGACGGAAGCTGTCGGCGACAGGGGTCCCTGTGTGGATGCCCCACACCGGCCGGCTGTCGACGAGCACCGACACCAGCAGCACCGCCTTTTCCTGCGTCGGGTCGTCGATCCAGCTGCGCACGGCGCGCTGCCACGATTCGAGCGAACGGACGAATCGCGGGTCCGACGCTGTCGCGCCGTGCTCGTCGGCCTCCACCCCGCATGCCTCCAACTCCGAAACCACGGTCTTGCCGACCGCCGCCAGCCGCGAGTGCACCGCCTGGTCGCCGGGAGCCCCGAACCACACGATCCCGCTATCGACGTCAGAACTCGGCAGCGCCTCGCGCCGTGCCTGACTTCCCAGTGCCAGCCACGCGAACTCGACACCCATATCGCCGGCCTCGACGACCGACAGCTCGAGCAGCCGCCGCGTGAGCGCGTCGACCACGACGGAGTAGACCGCGGCGACGTTGGCCGGCGCCACACCGGCGTCGTGCATCGCGACCACGGTCGGGCGGAGCTCGCGCGCCGCGTCGGTCAGCTCCTCGACGGTCTGGGCACGGGCGATGCGCCGACGCAGATAGAACGACGAGCGCGACTGCGCCCCGACGAGGTCGATGTCCTCCACGACCCCGAGGACCTGCCCAGTCGGCGACACAACCGGGAAGTGGCGAAAGCCGCGGTCGAGCATGTCGAGCAACACGTCGCCCCCGAGGCGGCCGGCTGGGCAGGTATAGGCCGGCGCCGACATCGCGGCGGACACCGGGGTATCGCCGGGCAGCCCGGCGGCGACGACGCGCGTGCGAAGGTCGTGATCGGTGAGGATGCCGAGCGACCCGTCCCCCAAGTCCACGACGACCGACGTCGCCTGGGCGCCGGTCATCAGCTCCGCGGCGCGACGGATCGACATATCGGGCGGGCACACGACCGGGTCGCCCCGCACCAGGGACCCGACCGGCTGCAACGGCGGATCGACGCCGGGCTCCGTGGTGACCGCGGCGCCGCCTTCGTAGCGCAGGTCGAGTAGCGACCGCGCGACGTACCTCAGCCCGGCCGGGCGCGACAACGGCTCCTGTGCGACTTCGGCCGGGATCCGGTAGCAGACCGTGTCCTCGCCGGCGCGGGCCTCGAAGCCCGTCGGCAGCCCGGACAGCATCGAGGCATGGCCGAACAGCTCGCCCTCGCCGAGCAAATCGAGCACGCGGCCATCGAAGATGATCTCGACCGCCCCGGACCGGACGACGCGCAGGTGCGAAACGGGCTCGGCCCCCTGAAAGAAGATCGTCGCGCCGGCGCGATGGAACTCGGGCTCGGCCGCCGCGGCGACGCGCTCGAGGTCGCCCGCCTCGAGCGCGTCAAAAGGCGGGTGCGCGCGGAGAAACCCCGTGATCTCGGGCGTGGCGGTCGCGCTCATCCCCGCGACCTCAAACGACTACCCGACGGCCGCGGGCGCTTCCCGCTCGGCTCCTCGCGCAGCATCCTCCTTGAGCATGTCGGCGCACTTTTCGCCCACCATCATCGTGGTGATGCACGGGTTGATCGCCGGCAGGAACGGGAGGATCGAGCCGTCCGCGATCCGGAGCGAACGCACGCCGCGGACGCGCAGACGCGAGTCCACGACCGCGAGCGGATCCGAGTCCGGGCCCATGTGGCAGCTGCACGCCGGGTGATAGACGGTGTTGTGCGTCTTGTGCATATAGTCGATCAGCTCGTCGTCGGTCTGAGCATCCGGACCGGGTGCGAGCTCGTCGCCCGCCCATTCGGCGAGCGCCGGCTGCGAGACGATCTTCCGCGCCAGCCGCATCCCGAACGCCATCACCCGCTCGTCGTGGCCCTCGTCGTCGGTGAAGTAGCGCGGGTCGACTCGCGCGCGGTCGCGGAAGTCCGACGAGCGGAGCCGCACGGTTCCACGTGAGCGGCCGCGGCACACGTTCGGCGTCAGGCAGAACCCGTTCTCGGTGGTCGGGTAACCCCAGCGCGCGGTGTTCATGTCGAACGGCACCGACCCGTAGTGCATCATCAGATCGGGCCGGTCGAGGCCCTCCTCCGAGGTCGAGAACAGCCCGATTTCCCACCACTGGGTCGAGGTACGGATCATCGGCTTCTTCGCGTCCCACTGGACGATCCCCTCGACGTGGTCGTCGAGGTTCGCGCCCACCCCTGGGGAGTGGACGAGCGTCTGGATCCCGAACTCGTGGAGATGCTCGCCGGGACCGATGCCGGACAGCATCAGCAACTTCGGCGTGTCGATCGACCCCGCACTCAGGATGACCTCGCGCCGGGCGCCCACCGACCCATGCGTAAGCAGATCGGGCGTCAGGTACTCGACCGCGCACGCCCGGCCATCCTCGAGCGCCACCCGGTTGACCCAGCAGCCGACACGAATCTCGAGGTTCGGCCGCGAACCTAGGATCGGGTGCAGGTAGGCGTGCGAGGACGACATGCGCGTGTTGTCGGCCGAGGAGTTGATCTGGAACCAGCCCGCGCCGTTGGTCACGGTGGAGCCCTCGTTGAAGCGGCTCGTGGGCAGGCCGGCCTGAGCTGCGGCCTCGAGCACCGCGACCCCGCACGGATCATCGGGCGGCACCGTCCGGATGTTGACCGGGCCGTGACGCCCGTGATGGTCGCCGGGCCCGTCGTTGGTCTCCAGACGCTTGATCAGCGGCCAGCAATCCGCCGAGCTCCAGCCCTCGTTCCCCATTGCGGCCCACTCGTCGAGGTCCTCCTTCGGCGTCCAGAACGCGATGCAGGAGTTGTGCGACGAGCACCCGCCGAGCACCTTGGCCCGGGCGTGGCGCATGAAGCTGTTGCCGCGGGCCTGCGGCTCGATCGGGTAGTCCCAGTCATAGCCCGAGTCGAGCAGGTACATCCAGTCCTCGAGCCGCAGGATCCGAGGGTCGTCGACATCGGAGGGACCCGCCTCGAGCAGGCAAACGCTCACCGACGGGTCCTCGGTCAGGCGAGCGGCGACGACACAGCCCGCGGTGCCGCCGCCGGCGATCACGTAATCGAACTCGCCGGCGTCGATCATGGCGCCATCTCGCCCATCGCGGGCAGGTGCTCGAGTTCAGGCGTGTCGGCTCGATGCTCCTCGAGCACGTCACCGCCCTTCTTCACCTGCACCGTGAAGTAGTAGATCGAGCCGATGATCACGACCCCACCGACGAACAGGAACGGCGACCACTGCCAGTACCAGTGTGGCGTGCCCAGCGCGTTGTAGATCGCGTTGCGCGGCCAGGCGATGTTGAGCGCCACGAGGGAGCCGTAGGCCACAGCTGCGATGTTGACCGGCAAGCCCCAGCGACCGAGCGAGAAGTACGGCCCGTGATCGGGTTTCGGCCACTCCCCTCGCAGGCGCTTGAGAAGCATCGGGACGGTGACCCCTAGGTAGGCGAGGTAGAACATGATGATCGCCAGCGACGTGAGCACGAGGAACGCGCTCTGGTTGCCGAGGTTGATCAAGAGCAGCGCCAGCGTCAGGCCGCCGGTAACCAGCGCGGGTACGATCGGCACCTTGCGATGACCGGAGACGCGCGCGATCGCTGAGCCGGCCGGCAGGCGGTTGTCGCGCGCCATCGAGAACAGCATCCGGATCGTCGCGGTCTGCACGGCCAGACAGCAGACGAAGATCGCGATCGCGCAGTCGATCAGGAAGATGTTCCCGACGGTGTTCCCGAACGCCTGCTTCATGACGTAGGGAAGGCCGAGGAGTCCGATGTTCTTGTCGAGGACGTGCTTGTTCGCCATCGAGGCGAACAGGATCACGAGGCCGCCGATGATCGCGGCGGCCGCGATCGCGCGGATGATCGCCGGCGGTGCGTGCTTGCGCGGGTTGTTGGTCTCCTCGGCAAGCGTTCCCGCGGTGTCGAACCCGTACATCACGTACGCGCTCAACAGTCCACCGACGAGCAGCGCCCCGAAGAAGCCCCACGGATGGCCGGCGCCGAAGCCGTAGGAATGGAAGATGATCTGCGGCCCATGGTGGGCGTTGAACAGCAGCAGGATCACCAGGATCGTCGAGCCGATCAACTCGCACGTCACGCCGATGTTGTTGATCCGCGACATCAGCTTGACCCCGAGCATGTTGATCGTCGTCGTGATCGCGACCAGGATCGCGCCGAGCAGCAGCGCGTTCTGAGCCCCATGCTTGGTCAGGTACGTGCCTGCGTCGGCCGACGTCCCGAAGAACTGGAGCTTCGTCGTTACCTGGGGCAGAACGATCTGCCAGTCGACCGCCACCGCGGCGATCGTGACGATCGCCCCGACGATGTAGATCCAGCCGGTCATCCACGACGTGAAACCGCTCGATATCTGCTTGGACCACTGATACACCGACCCGGCGATCGGGTACTGACCGGCCATCTCCATGAAGCACAGCGCGACCAGGATCTGCCCGAACACCACTACTGGCCAGGTCCACCACACGCCCGGGCCCGCGTTTAGGTAGCCGAACCCGTACAGCGCGGTGACGCCGGTCAGGATCGAGATGTAGCTGAAGCCGGCCGCGAACGCGGAGAAGCTCCCCAGCGAGCGGTCGAGTTCCTGCTTGTATCCGAAGCCCGCGAGCTCGGAGCTATCCGTAGCCGTTCCGCTCGCGCCTGGAGCTTCTACCGTTGCCATCGATCAACCTCCCCGGTCCGCGCGCCGGCGCGCGAGCCCTCGAACTTCACGGCCTCGCCCGCGTCTGGGGGCTTCTGAGCTCACCCTCGAATCCATTGACCCAGGCCTGATCGGGCGGTTATATATCAGTTGTCGAACTGTGTCAACGCGACCGCGCACGGGACCCAGAGGAGATCAATGGCGACGCAAACCGCCCAAAAGATGTTCGTCGGCGGAAGCTGGCAGCCGAGCGCCAGCGGAGAGACGTTCGAGGCGACCAGCCCGGCGACCGGCGAGGTGATCGCGACCGTTCCGCAGGGCGACCGCGCCGACGCCACGAAAGCGATCGAGGCGGCGCGCGCCGCGGCGGACGGCTGGGCGCGGATGACCGCGTTCGAGCGTGCGGCGAAGATGCACGCGGTCGGCGACCTGATCGAGTCCCGCCGAGACGAGCTCGCCCGCACGCTCACGCTCGACCAGGGCAAGCCGCTCCGCGCCGAGGCGTTCGACGAGGTCGACGAGCTCGTCGAGTACTGGCGAATGGCCGCGGAAGACGCCAAGCGTCTGACGGGGGAGCTGCCCAATTCGTTCTCACCGCGCAAGCGCGTGATGCTGGTGCGGCGCCCGCGCGGCGTGGTCGGGGTGATCAGCCCGTGGAACTGGCCTTACACGATGCCGGCCGAGCTGATCGCGCCCGCGCTGGCGTGCGGTAACGCGGTGGTGTGGACGCCGGCGCCGTCGACCGCGGTGTGCGCGGTCGCGCTCGCGGAGTGCATCGCCGACGCCGACCTACCGCCGGGCGTGTTCAACCTCGTGACCGGCCCCGGCCCTGTGGTCGGCGACGAGATCGCCCGCAACTCCGGCACCAACGGCGTCGCGTTCATCGGCTCGACCGCGACCGGGCGGCTCGTCGCCCAGGCGGCGGCGGGGAAGGCGGCGCTGCTCGAGATGGGCGGCAACGGCCCGCTGGTAGTGATGGACGACGCCGACCTCGACGCGGCGGTCGACGCGACGCTGACCGCGTGCTACCTCTGCGCCGGCCAGAGCTGCACCGCCGGCGAACGGATCCTCGTCCACCGCGCCGTGCGCGACGAGTTCGTTGAGTTGCTGGCGCGGCGCGTGACCGAACGGATCCTGCTCGGGGACCCGTTCGACGCCGCCACCACGATGGGCCCGGTCAACAACGAGCCGGTGGCGGCCAAGATGGACGAGCACGTCGGCGACGCGCTGGCCCGTGGCGCGAGCGTCGTCAGCGGCGGGGCGCGTGCCGAGGGCTTTGCCACCTCGCTGTACTGGCAACCGACGATCCTGACCGACGTGCCGGCCGACGCGAGGGTCGCGACGGAGGAAACCTTTGGACCGATCGCCCCCGTCGTCGCCGTCGATTCGCTGGAGCACGCGATCGACCTCACCAACGAATCGCCGTATGGGCTGCTGGCGGCAATCTTCACCGCCAACCTTCAGAACGGCCTCGAGTTCGCCGACCGCGTCCACACCGGCTGGGTGAACATCAACGAGTCGAGCAACTACTGGGAGGCGCACCTCCCGTTCGGCGGCCGGGCCGGCACCGACAGCGGCATCGGCCGGGTGGGGGGCTCGCACGTCATGCAGTCGTTCACCGAGCTGCAAACCGTCGTGCTCTCGCCCCACACGCCGCGCGCCTAGACGCCCCACACGCTCCGCGCCTAAACGCCCCATACGCCGCGCGCAACCCACGCACGACGCGCGCCCAACGTCACACGCGCGCGTGAAAAAGTAGGCCGTCCTCCTGAGGATCGGCGGCCTAGTCCCAGTCTGTAATCGGACAGCCATTAGTCCGTAATCCGTCCAGTCGGTCTCCAGACGGGCGTCACGCACGTCGATGCCCTTGCCCATGGAACCGCCCAAGAACTTCGAGGACGTCCTGCGGCGAAGCCCTGGGCGCCTGCGTGGAGAAGTCCCGACGTTGGTTGTGGAGAATCCGCTCCACATCCTGTTCGTGACGTCCGCGCACAACAGCCTAAGCCAGCGCGCGTACATCGCCCTCACCGAGATGGGGCACGACATCACCGTCCAGGTCGTCGACTCTCCCGAGATCATCGAGGCCTCGGTTGAGGCACACAAGCCCGACCTCGTCATCTGCCCGATGCTGAAGCGCTTCATCCCCGAGTCGGTTTGGAGCAGGTACACCTGCCTGGTGGTTCATCCCGGCCCGCACGGAGACCGGGGTCCGAGCTCACTGGACTGGGCGATCGAGCTGAGCATGGACGAGTGGGGCGTGACCGTGCTCGAGGCCGTCGAGGAGGCTGACGCCGGCGACATCTGGGAGACGCGCAAGTTCCGCATGCGACCGGTCGGCAAGAGCAGCATCTACCGCCACGAGGTGCGCCGCGCCGCCGTCGAGATGCTGGTGTTCGCGGTCCACAACTTCGCGCGCGGTGACTTCAAGCCACTACCGCTGAGCTACGACGATCCGCAGGTGACCGGCCGGCTTCGTCCGCTGATCAAGCAGGCCGACCGAGTAGTCGACTGGCGGTGTGACTCCACCGCCGCCGTCGTCCGCAAGATCCGCGCCGCCGAGGGTCACCCGGGCGTGCTCGACCCGATCGCCGGCGCGGAGTACTACATGTTCAACGTCTATCCCGAGCGCGGGCTGCGCGGCCGTCCGGGCGACATCATCGCCACCCGCAACGGCGCGATCTGCCGCGCCACCGTGGACGGCGCGGTGTGGGTCACCCACCTCAAGCCGAAGGACGGGCCGGCGCCGTACAAGCTGCCGGCCACCCGCGCGCTCGAGATTGCGGGCACCACCCCGGACGGGCCTGAGATCCCGGTCGCGCTCCACGCCCCGATCCCGCCGGGTCACACGTACCGCGAGATCTCCTACGAGGAGAAGGCGGGCGTCGGCTACCTGAACTTCGACTTCTACAACGGCGCGATGAGCACCGAGCAGTGCCGCCGCCTGCGCGAGGCGTACCGGTACGCGCGCAGCCGGCGCACGACCAAGGTGATCGTGCTCGCCGGCGGGTCGGACTTCTTCTCCAACGGCATCCACCTCAACGTGATCGAGGCGGCCGCCGACCAGGGCGAGGAGTCCTGGTACAACCTCCACGCGATCGACGACGTCGTGCGCGAGATCGTCGAGACGGACTCGCACATCACGATCTCGGCGCTGTCGGGTGACGCCGCCGCCGGCGGGGTCCCGTTCGCCGCCGCCGCCGACCACGTCGTCGCCCGCGAGGACGTCGTGCTGAACCCCTACTACCAGCACATGGGCGGCCTGTACGGCTCGGAGTACTGGACCTACCTGCTCCCGCGCCGCGTCGGCGCCGAGGTGGCGGCCGAGCTCACGAGCGCGCCGTTCAATCCGATCGGGACCCGGCGCGCCGCCGAGATCGGGTTGATCGACGCGGCCTTCGGTGACTGTATCGCGAGCTTCCGCGCCCAGGTCCAGGGTCTCGCCGAGCGCCTCGCCCGCCATCCCGATTTCGCCCAGTGGCTCGAGCATAAGCGCGCGAGCCGCGCCCGCGACGAGCAGACCAAGCCGCTCAGCACCTATCGCACCGAGGAGCTCGCGAAGTCGCACGAGTGCTTCTTCGGAGAGAACCGCAGCTACCACGACGCGCGCCGCCTGTTCGTCTACAAGACCGGCGCTCCTTGCAGGGTGGCGCTGCCCGCGGCGCCCGCTCGCAGCGCTGGGTCCGCGCACCTGGCTCGGCCCGAGCTCACCGCGTCGCAGCGCGCGGTGACCAAGGTCCGTCAAGCGAAGCAGTCCGTAGCGCGATGAGCGCGGTCGCCGACGCTCCCGTGATCGACGACGGGGCGATCCCCGTCCTCGGCGGGATTGCGGACGGCAATATCGATAAGGCTCGCCGGCCGTCGCCAGGTCCTGGCGCGTGGCTCGTCGGCAGGTGGCTCGGCCTGAAGCACTGGCTGCCGAAGGGGCAGCTGCTGCCCGAGCACGTGCTTCGCCGGCGCCACCGTTCGATCTGCGTGTTGATCTGGCTGCACGTCCCGGCGCTATTCGTATTCGGGGTGCTGATGGGCAACTCGGTTGTCCACACGGCACTCGACGTGAGCTTGGTCGCGCTGTGCGGACTCGGCGCGAGCCTCGATCGGTTCCGGATGAAGGCCCGGATCATCGCGGCGTCGTTCGGCCTCGTCACCTGCTCGGCGGTGCTGGTCGACCTGTGGGGCGGGATCACCGAGGCTCACTTCCACTTCTTCGTAATGATCGGCGTGCTCACGCTGTACCAGGACTGGACGCCGTTCCTGGTGGCGATTGCCTTCGTGGTCATCCACCATGGTGTTGGCGGGGTGCTTGACCCGAAGGCGGTGTTCGGCGACAACCCGCAGGCGGACAAGAATCCGTGGTTGTGGGCGTGCATCCACGGCGGCTTCGTGCTCGCGGCGAGCGTGGCCCACGTCGTCGCGTGGCGAACGAACGAGAACCAGCTGCTGCGCGACCCGCTCACCGGGTTGCCGAGCCGGCTGCTCTACCTGAACAACCTCAAGCTCGCGCTCGAGCGGCTGGGACGCGGGCCGAGCCGGTCGGTGGCGGTGCTGTTCCTCGACCTCGATCGCTTCAAGGTGATCAACGACAGCCTCGGCCACGGCGAGGGCGACGAGCTGCTGGTCGCGGTCGCCGAGCGCGTCGGCCACTCGCTGCGCCGGCACGAGACGCTCGCGCGGTTTGGCGGCGACGAGTTCGTGATCCTGTGCGAGGACATCTTCGACGACGAGGACGCCGTGGCCGTGGCCGAGCGCGTGCTCAAGGCGTTCAGCCTGCCCTTCCAGCTCGCGCACGGCGAGACGATGGCCGCCGCCAGCATCGGCATCTCCGTGACCTCGGATCCTGACCAGGATCCCGACGACCTGATCCGCGACGCCGACGCCGCGATGTACCGGGCCAAGGGCGCCGGCGGCGCGCGCGTGGTGCTGTTCGACGAGGTCACTCGCGAGCGTGCGCTCGCGCGACTCCACAACGAGAACGCGATCCGCAAGGCGATCGAGCGCGAGGAGTTCCGCGTGTTCTTCCAGCCCGAGGTTTCGATCAGCGGCGATCGCATCACCGGGCTCGAGGCGCTCGTGCGCTGGCAGCACCCCGAGCGCGGACTGCTCGGGCCCGGCGAGTTCATCTCGCTGGCCGAGGAGACTGGTCTGATCGTGCCGCTCGGGACCTGGGTGTTGCGCGACGCCTGCAACCGCGCCGTCGTGTGGCAGCGCGGCCGCGCGACCGACGAGCCGCTCATGCTCCGGGTCAACGTCTCGGCACGGCAGCTCGCCAAGGATTCCTTCCGCCAGACCGTGTCGGGGATCATCAAGGAAACCGGAATCGACCCGGCCTGGCTGTGCCTGGAGGTCACCGAGAGCGTCCTGATCGAGGATCCCGAGTCGTCGATCCGCGTGCTCAGTGAGCTCAAGGAGCTCGGCATCAGGATCGCCATCGACGACTTCGGCACCGGCTACTCCTCGCTCGAGTACCTGCGCCGGCTTCCCGTCGACTGTGTGAAGGTCGACCGGTCGTTCGTCCGCGGGCTTCCTGACAACGAGGAGGACGTCGCGATCGTCAACGCGGTGATCGAGCTCGGTCACGCGCTCAAGCTGTCGGTCACGGCCGAGGGGGTCGAGACCACCGAACAACTCGGAAATCTTCGGACGGCCGGCTGTGACACTGCCCAAGGCTTCCTCTTCTACCGTCCCGAGCCGCCGGAGGTCGTCGAGCAGCTGTTCGCCGATGTCCCGGCCCCGTCCGAGGAGGCGCCCAGCGCCGCCGCCGAGGCGTCCGCGAACGGCGGCAACCCCGCCGGCGCCGGCCCGGTCGACCACGGTCCCGGCCCGGCCGTCGCCCCGCAGCGCCGGCTGATCCCGCCGCCCGGTCCCCGCGGCAGCCGCCGGCGTCTGGCCAGGCATTCGCTCGTGGCCGGCGTCCGGGCGATGGCCCACACCTGGATCAGTGGCGACAACGGCGCCGTCCACGGGGACTCGGGCGCCTAGCCCGCTGGTTCAAGAGCGTCCGCCCGCCGCCGACCACACGGTTAATGGAATCGTCCGTCTCATCCCTGTCCGCCACGGCGCCTGACAGGCGCGCGGCGCGCCGCCGGGCGCTCCGGCTCGTGATGTTCGCGGCGCTGCTCGAGGTCGTGCTGATCCTCCCGTTCGTCGACCACCTCGCGGACGCCCACCCGATGGTTCACTTCACCCAGCACGGCTTCATCTTCGCCGGCGGCGTGTTGATGGGGCTAGCGATCCGCGACGTTCAACGCGCGTCCCGGTCCTGAGTGGTCGCTTTCGCAAATACGAAAGAGACCACTAAGCCGTGAGCAAGCTCCTGGCGGCACACTGGCCGCACCTGATCTTCGTCGGGATCGGGGTGATCGCGTTCCTGTGGGTCGCCTACCGGCCCGAGCGCGACCCGAACGACCGGGGACGCGGACATCGCCCGGTCGAGCCGGCGCGCCGCGCCCAGGCGGCGCCGAAGATCGCGAACGTTCGGCGCTCGGTGGCGCGCAGAGGTCTGGTTGCGCTCGGACCGCTGCTCGCGACGGTGGCGACCGGCGCGGTCCTGTACGGACTCGACGTCGGCGGCGCGTCTGTCCCCTGGGCGGTGATCTGGATCCACTCCGGGATATCGATGCTCGCGCTGCTGCTCGTCGTCTACAAGGTCGCCGACTCCGGAATGGCGAGGATCCGGCGGGCGTTCACCCGGGACCGGCTACCCGAGCTCGTGTCGGTGATCCTCGTCGTTCTGTCGGTCCCGCTCGCCGTCACCGGCGTCGGGCTTCTGTTCGCGCCCAGCACGAGCTCGTTTTTCGCGTACTCGCACCTCATCTCGAGCGCGTGGTGGACCGGCCTTTTGGTGTGGCATCTCCGGCGCTATGTCGGCGCCTCGCTCCGCGCCGCCTTCCGCTCAGAGAACCGCGCGGATCTCCTGCTCGAAGGTCGCGACGTGGGCGGCGAGGATGTCCCGCGCCCTGTCCGCGTCCCCGGCTGAGATCGCCAGCAGCACGTCCTGATGTTCGTGCACCCGCGCGAACAGGTGCGGGAGCCGGTCGATCACCAGGTACCAGATCCGCAGCGACAGGTTGAAGTAGCGCCCGAGCGTCTCCTCGAGGAACGGGTTGGCCGCGCACCGGTAGACGAAGCGGTGAACGCGCGTGTCGACCTCCATCAGCGTCTCTAGGTCGTCGGTGCCATGGCTGGCCTGGAGCTCGTCGAGCAACCCGGAGAGCTCCTCGCGCTGGGCTTCGGTGATCCGCTCGGCGGCGCGGTAGGCGGCGTGGCTCTCGAGCTGGGCGCGCACGTCCGAGATGTGGGCGAGGTCCGTGATGTTGATCTCCGAGGCGAACGTGCCGCGCCGTGGGAACACTGACACCAGGTTCTCGAGCGCGAGGCGCTTGATCGCCTCGCGCACCGGGGTGCGGCCCATCTGCAGCTCGCGGCCGATCAGGTCCTCATCGATCGGTGCGCCCGGCGGGATGCGCAGCGTGACCAGCCGGTCGCGCAGCTCGCGGTAGGCACGATCGGCGAGTAACCCCCTCGGTGGCGCCGCGACTGATATATCAGTCATCGTTTAGCGGAGTCTACGGTCCGGCGTCACGCACGTCCAGCGGCACGGGCGCCGCCCGGCCAGATCGCAGGCCCGACCAATCGGGCGCGAGTGCCGCTGGCCGTACGCCGACGCCGGCCTGACAGCGTGACTGCAGCCGGCGAGCGGTCCTGATCCGGTCCGGATGGGGCACCCGGTCCCACGGATGCCGAGCGTGCGGAATCCGGCTCATGCGCGTACGACGGACGACCGCCCCGGGGCCGGATTCCGTGCGAGGCCCACTAGCGCGGCAGTGCGGTGCGGACCGGGCGGACCAGCATGAGGCCGAGGGTCGCGGCGCACAGCACCGCCGTGATCGCGAACGGCACGCCGTCGCCGGTGGCCTTCGCGAGCGCGCCGCCCCCGCCCGCGCCGGCGATCTGGCCGGCCGCCCACGCCAGATTGATCAGCGCCATCGCGTACCCCTGGCTGACGCCGGACGAGTCGGCGGCGTCGGACAGCATCGCCATCGCCGGCGCCCAGAACGTGCCCAGGCCGACCGTCTCGAACACGATCACGACCGCGAGCAGGACCGCGGTCTGGGGCACGGTGAACAGCAGCAGCGCCACCGCGCTGACCGCGAGGCCGGCGCGAAGCGGCAGGATCCGCCCTCTCCGGTCGGATACGTTCCCGACCGCCGGGCTCATCGCGGCCTCGACCGCCGCGGCGATCAGGAACGTGGCGCCGATGCCGCCCGCGCCCGCGCCCAGCTCGCTGAGCCGGAGCGGCCCGAGCACGCTCATCGTCCCCGACGCGATCGCGGGGAGCGCGACCAGCCACATGCTGAGCGCGATCAGCGGCCGGCGGAGCTGATCGATCAGTCGCGTCCGTCCGTATTCGCGGGAGAGCCGCGAGGGCGAGGGCAGGATCGCGACCGCGATCGCCAGCACGGCGGCGACCACCATCACCGCGGTGAACACGGCGGCGCGCCCGAGCACGTGGGCCAGCGTCCCGATCACGGGCCCGAACAGGGCGCCACCGATCCCGGCCGCGAGCGCCCCGCCGATCACGCTCCCGCGCCGCTCCGCCGGAACCTCGGCAATCAGCCACGCCAGCGCTCCCGCCCACGTGCAGGCGCCGCCGAGTCCCTGTACGACGCGCGCGGCGTCGAGCAGGACGATGCTGTCGACGAGGCCGAAGGCCAGGCTCGAGGCGCCCATCAGCCCGAGGCCCGTGTACAGCGTGATGCGCGGGCCGGCCCGCTCGGCCAGCAGGCCTCCGGGGATCGCGCCGATCAGCGTCCCGATCGCGTAGCCGGCGGTGAGCACGCCGGCGGATGCCTTCGAGAGATGGAGCTCACGCGAGAGCGACGGCAGCAGCGGCGCCACCGCGGCGTAGAACATCGTGTCGACGAAGACGATCGCGCCGGCGACCAGGAACAGCAGCCGCAGCTCGCGCGGGTTCATACGGGCATGCGCGGGAGCCTAGTCGCCCAACTCGGCGCGCCGGCGCACGACGAACTCCTCGAGCTCGGCGCGGATCGCGTCGTCGAGAGGGGGCGTCTCGTAGCTCTCGAGCGTTGCCCGCCAGATCTCGCCGGCCCGGGCGGTGGTGTCCTTGGCGCCGCGCTTGGACCACCGGTCGAAGTTCTCGGTCGACGACAGCAGCGGGCGGTAGAAGCACTCGCGGAAGCGCTCGAGCGTGTGGGCGGCGCCGAGGAAGTGGCCGCCCGGCCCGACCTCGGTGTGGGCGTCGAAGGCCAGCGACGCCTCGTCGATCTCGACCGGGGTGAACTCGTGGCGGAGCTCGCGCAGCAGCTCGACGTCGACGATGAACTTCTCGTAGCAGGACACAAGGCCGCCCTCGAGCCACCCGGCCGAGTGCATCACGAAGTTTGTGCCGGCCAGGAAGGTCGGCAGCATCGTCATCAGCGACTCGTACGCGGCCTGGGCATCGACCGTCTGCGATGCGTTGAGCCCGCCGCCGCCGCGCCAGGGGAGGCCGAACCGGCGCGCGATCTGCCCGGTGCACAGCACGCCCATGCCCGACTCGGGCGTACCGAACGACGGCGACCCCGACTGCATGTCGGTGTTACTCAGAAACGATCCGAACACGACCGGGGACCCGGGACGGATCAGCTGCGCCAGCGCGATGCCGGCGAGCGCCTCGGCGACCTGCTGCACGAGCGTCGCCGGCAGCGACACGGGCGACATCGCGCCCATCAGCAGGAACGGGGTGATCACCACCGCCTGATTGGCCCTCACGTACTCGAACATCGCCGCCAGCATGCGGTCGTCGTAGCGGAGCGGGGAGTTGACGTTGATCAGGCTGATCGAGACCGGCGCGCGCTCGATCGCCTCGCGGCCCCCGAACAGGATCTCGCCCATACGGATCGTGTCGGCGGCGTTCGGGCCGCTCGTCACCGATCCCATGTAGGGCTTGTCGGAGAGGGTCTGGAGCGCGAACACCATGTCGAGGTGGCGGGAGTCGAGTGGGCGGTCCTCGGGCTCGCAGATCGTGCCGCCCGGGGAGTCCAGCTCGGGGAAGGCCTGCGAGAGCTTGACCAGGTTCTCGAAATCGGCCATCTTCGCGTCGCGTCTCACGTCGCCCTCTCGGATGAACGGACACCCATAGACAGGGGCGAAGACCATGTGGTCGCCCCCTATGTGGGCCTTGTTGGCCGGGTTCCGGGCCTGGAGCTCGAACTCGCGCGGCGCTTTCGCGACCTGCTCGAGGATGAACTCGGGGTCGAACCTGATGCGGTTCTCGTCCTCGAGCGTCTGGCCGGCGTCGGTGAGCAGTTCGACCGCCTCCGGGAGCAGGAACTCGACCCCGATCTCGGAGACCAGGCGCCTCCAGCCGCGATCGATCACGGCCATCGCGTCTTCGCTGAGGATCTCGTAGCGGGGCATGGCGTTGACGAACACGGCGGCTCCTCGCGTGTGGGGGGATCTTGGTCGGCGACCCCCGGGCGGGGGGTTGACCTGGCGACTTCTATCCGTAATCTATATCGCGTGGAACAAGAGTTCCAAGCGCCGGCTCACGGCACTGCGGCGATCGATCGTGGCGCGGACCTGTTGCTTCGCGTGCTCGAGAGCGAGGAGCCGGTGGCGCTCACCGACCTCGCGTTGGCGGCCGGGCTACCGAAGAGCACGGCCTCGCGGCTCGTCAGCGCGCTCGAGCGGCGTGGCCTGATCGAGCAGGACGGCGAGCGCGGGCGCCTCCGACCGGGGCCGGCGATCCTGCGGGTGGCCGAACGGGGCATGCTCGAGCGCAACATCGTCGAGGTGTCGCATCACGCGCTCGACGCCCTGGCCGGGGCCAGCGGCGAGACCGTGAACCTCGCGGTCCCTGGCCCCGATGGAGTCGTGCACATCGCGCAAGTTGACAGCCAGCACTTCCTGGGCGCGGGCCAATGGCTCGGGCGCTCGGTCGGCTACGAGCATTCCGCCAACGGAAAGGTGTTCGCGGCTTTCGGCCGCGCGCCGGCTGGAGCGGACGGCGCGGCCGGTGCGGCGGTAGCCGGCGGGGCAACGGCCGGCGAGCTTCAGGCCGTTCGGCGCGACGGCGTTGCCACGTCGGTCGATGAGCTCGAGACCGGGCTGTCCGCCATGGCGGCGCCCGTGTGGGGCGCGCGCGGCGAGGTGATCGCGGCGCTCAGCATCTCGGGCCCGACGCTGCGGATGACGCCTTCACGGATCGAGGAACTGCGGCCGATATTGACCAGCGAGGCGCGGACTCTGAGCCGCCGTCTCGGCCATCGCGACCAAGGAGAACGGGCGGCGTGACCGACGAAGAGATCCTCCAGCTCTTGTATGACGAGACGCTGGTGGGGAATGCACCGGTTGTTCGTGACGGTGTGAACGAAGGCCTCGAACAGGGACTCGAGCCGGACCGGATGCTGTACGACGCGCTGATCCCGTCGCTCGAGGAGGTGGGCGCGCGGTTCGAGCGCGGCGACTTCTTCGTCCCGGAGATGCTGATCGCGGCGCGCGCGATGCAGGGCGCGCTCGACATCCTGCGGCCGCTGCTGGCCGACACCGGCGCGGCGCAGGTCGGCACTTTCCTGATGGGCACCGTCAAGGGCGACGTGCACGACATCGGCAAGAACCTCTGCAACATCATGCTCGAGGGAGCCGGCTTCCAGGTGATCGACCTCGGCGTGAACGTCCCGCCCGAGAAGTTCATCGAGCAGATCGAGGAGCACAACCCGGACGTCGTCGGGTTCTCGGCGTTCCTCACGACCACGATGCCGATGTTCAAGGCGAACATCAACGCGCTCGAGAAGGCCGGGATCCGCGACCGCGTGATCGTGATGGTCGGCGGCGCCCCGGTCACCCAGGAGTACGCCGACGCGGTCGGCGCCGACGGCTACTCGGCCGACGCGTCGTCGGCGGTCAAGAAGGCGAAAGAGTTGATCCAGCTGCGGCGCGAGAAGGTGCTCGTATGAGCAGCGTGACCGTGCTCAGGTCGCGGTCGAAGACGGTCGAGATCGGCGCCGACCGCCCGTTCTGCGTCATCGGCGAGCGGATCAACCCGACGGGCCGCAAGAAGTTCGCCGAGGACCTGCGCGCCGGCGAGCTCTCGACCGTCACTCACGACGCGGTGGCACAGGTGCAGGACGGCGCGAACATGCTCGATGTCAACGCCGGGATCCCGCTGGTCGACGAAGCCGAGCTGCTGGCGAACATGCTGCAGACGGTGCAGGCCGCCGTGGAGGTGCCGATCTGCATCGACTCGTCGGTGATCGAGGCGCTGGACGCCGGGCTGTCGGTGTACGACGGCCGCGCGCTGGTCAACTCGGTCACGGCCGAGGACGAGCGGTTGTCTGAGATTCTGCCTTTGGTCGCGCGGCATGACGCCGCGGTGATCGGGCTGGCCAACGACGAGACCGGTATCCCGGAGAAGCCCGAGAAGCGGCTCGAGTGCGCGCGCAAGATCGTCTCAGTGGCTGCCGACTACGGCATAGCGCGCGACGACGTCGTGATCGACCCGCTGGCGATGACCGTTGGCGCCGACCCGTCGGCGGTGAAGACCACGCTCACGACGATCAGCCTGATCCGCGACGAGCTCGGCGTGAACATGTGCCTGGGCGCGTCGAACGTCTCGTTCGGGCTGCCACAGCGACTCGCGCTGAACGCGGCGTTCCTCCCGATGGCGATGGCGGCGGGGCTGACGAGCGCGATCATGTCGACGGCCCCAGTGTGCGTCGACGCTGTCAGGGCCGCCGATCTGCTGCTCGGCCACGACGAATGGGGTGCAAGCTGGATCGCCGCGCATCGCGCGCGCCAGGCCACCGTGCCCGAGGCGGCGCGCGTGCCGTGAGTGGCGTATCACCGCAGCGCCGGCGGCTGGAGTTGGCCGCCGAGGCGCCTGCTTCTGCTTCGGAGGACGGTGCGGGGCGCGTGCGGCTGCGATTCCTCCCTGAGGGCGCCGAGGTGCGCGTCCCGAGCGGCACGCCGGTGTTCGATGCGGCGAGCTGGAACGGGATCGCGATCGACTCCACCTGCGGGGGTCACGGCACGTGCAAGAAGTGCCGCGTTCGGATCGTGTCGGGAGACGTCCCTGTGGGGCCGCTCGATCCCCGGGCGTTCTCTGTGGATGAGCTCCGCAAGGGGTGGCGGCTGGCGTGCCGCGCTTCCGCCCGCGGCGACCTCGTCGTCGAGGTGCCGCCTTTGCAGACGCGCCCCAAGGCGGCGCTCGCGGGCGTCGGCCGGCATGTGATCCTGCGCCCGGCGGTCCAGAAGCGGCACCTGGTCCTGGAGGAGCCGTCGATGGAGGATCAGCGCTCGGACCTCCAGCGGGTTCTAGACGCGTTGGATGATCTGGAGCCGCACGCCTCGATCGAGATGCTGCGGTCCCTGGGGTCGGTGCTGCGCTCCTCCGGGTTCGACGTCACCGCGGTCGTCGCCGACCAGGAGCTGATCGACCTCGAACCAGGGGACACAACCGCCCGGCGGTTCGCGATCGCGTTCGACCTCGGGACCACGACGGTGGTGGCGACGCTGCTCGATCTGGAGAGCGGGCAGCCGGTCGCGGTGCGCTCGATGCTGAACCGCCAGCAGCCCTACGGCGCCGACGTGATCACCCGGATCTCGGCGACGATGATGGACCCCGAGGCGCTCGCGGCGCTCGGCCAGCGGGTCCACGAGACGATGGCGTCGTTGGTCGCGGAAGTGTGCGAGGAAGGGTCAGTCGAGCCCCGCGAGGTGTACGAGATCACGATGTGCGGCAACGTGACGATGATGCACCTGGCGCTCGGGATCGACCCCGAGCCGCTCTCGATGGCGCCGTTCGTGGTCTCGACCCACGCGTTCCCCGACGATGTCAACGCTCGCGATTTCGGGATAGAAGTGCACCCGCGCGCGCCGGCGTTCGTGTTTCCGTCTCTGGGCGCGTACGTGGGAGGCGACATTGTCGCCGGAATGCTCGCGACGGGATTGACACGCGATCGCCGCGTGAGGTTGTTCATCGACGTCGGCACGAACAGCGAGATCGCGCTCGGGTCGGTCGAGCGGGTCGTGGCGACCGCGGCGCCCGCGGGGCCGGCATTCGAGGCGGCGCAGATCCGGTGCGGCATGCGGGCATCCGAGGGCGCGATCGAGGGGGTGTCGCTTTCCGGCGACGCGGTGGATCTCGAGGTCATCGGCGATGTCGAGCCGGTTGGCATGTGCGGGTCGGGGCTGGTCGACGCGGTCGCGGAGCTCGTCCACTGCGGGCTGCTCGACCACTCGGGGCGCTTCATCCCCGACGAGGATGCGCGGGCTCTGCATCCCGGGCTCGCGGACCGGCTGACGATGATCGGCAAGGAGCGCGTGTTCGTGCTCGACTGGCGCGGTGGTTCCGATCCGGAGTCGTCCGTGTTCCTGTCTCAGCGCGACGTGCGCGAGCTCCAGTTCGCCAAGGCGTCGATCGCGACCGGGTGGGGCATCCTGATGGGCGAACTCGGGGTTTCCGCTTCGGATGTGAGCCAGGTATTGCTCGCCGGGAGCTTCGGGGCGTATCTGTCGCCGCTGAGCGCGGTACGGATCGGATTGGTGCCGGAGATCGCGCTCCCCCGGATCGTGTCCGCCGGCAACGTCGCCGGCGAGGGCGCCAAGATCGCTGCCCTGTCCGTGCGCGAGCGGGCCGAGGCGTATTCGATCCTGCGCGAGGTCGAGTACGTCGAGCTGTCGGGGCGCCCTGACTTCAACGACATGTTCATCGACCAGCTGGCGTTCCCCGGATGACCGGACGGCGTCCTGCCGTCGTCGCCTGCGGGGCGCTGGCGCTCGATGTGC
The DNA here is from genome assembly GCA_963709205.1 of uncultured Solirubrobacterales bacterium. Classification (GTDB taxonomy): domain Bacteria; phylum Actinomycetota; class Thermoleophilia; order Solirubrobacterales; family Solirubrobacteraceae; genus Palsa-465. The sequence continues at coordinate 135,938 of CAVPVP010000027.1, read as the reverse complement.
GCCGGATCGCGCGGCGACGAGGCTGGGATCTCGAGGTGATCCCGGTGCCCGCGATGCTCCACAACCATCCCGAGCGCATCGCTCCGGCGGTGGCCGAGCTTTCCGCCGGCCACGACGTCGTCGCCGTCGCCTACGGGGACTGCGGCACGTTCGGCGCCCTCGACGCTCTGGGCAGCGCGCGCCTGCAGGGCGAGCACTGCTACGACGTGTTCGCGCGCGACGAGGTGCGGGCCGCCCTGGAGGAGGAGCCGGGTACGTATTTCTTGACCGACTTCCTGGCCCGAACGTTCGAGCACACGGTGTGGCGCGAGCTCGGCCTCGACCGGCATCCGTCGTTGCGCAACGAATACTTCCGCCATTACACGCGCGTGGTGTGGCTGGCCCAGCGGCCCACTGGCGCCACCCGTGCTGCCGCCGAGCGCGCCGCCGCGCGTCTTGGCCTGCCGCTCGTCGAGATCGAGGTCGGCAACGCCGGTCTCGAGCGCCAGCTCGAGCGCTTGCTCGCGCCTGCCGGCGCCGAAATTCGCGTCGCCGGCTGATCCACCCCGCTGCCTCAGCCCGATCCCGTTCTTCCGGTTAGCCCCTCACTCACCGCCCGTCCCGCGGTGAATTCGGATTCGCCCGGCCCCGGCACGGTTAACCCCGCGTTCGTCCGCCGGGGCCTGCCGAGTGAGGACTTAACCGCCTTCCGCCGTCGCCGGCACGTCGACGGTCGGGACGTTCCAGCCGAACACGCTGACCACCGGCGCGGCGCCCGCGAGCGCACTGCTCGAGTAGGTGGCGCGGAGCGTCTCGGACTCGCCGGGCCACAGCGTCACGTCGTTGTCGCTCCACATGATCGGCAGCACCTCGTTGTCGCCCTGCGCCGGTGTGCCGGACGCCGACCCGCGGCGCACGTCGGCGCGCAGGAAGAACGCTACGGTCGGCTTGGTCGAGGTGTTCGTGATCGTCACGTCGGTCTCGGTGTCGTTGGTCTCGGCGCCGTTAGTCTCAGCGCCGTTGGTCTCGGCGCCGTTGGTCCCGCCGGAGTCGGTGCTGGGGGCCGGGTGGGTGTGGGCGGTCACCGACACTGTGGCGCCGGCGAGGTTCTGGAGCTGGCCGAGGTCCGCGTACTGGGTCATCGTCGCCTGCGGGTTGCCCTGCGTGGCCGGCCAGTTGACGAGGTCCTGCTGGGTCGAGAGCCAGTACACGTTGCGGTCGACGAGGTCACCACGCGCTCCTGTGAGGAGCAGCTCGACGAAGTAGGTCTGCGCCGGGGTCGGTGGCGCGGTGGTGGCCGGCACGACCGGATGGATCAGGTCGCAGGCGACGCCCTGACCGCCGACCGAGATCCCGCCGGCGGTCTGGTCGTCGAGCAGCTTCCCGCCGATGCTGTACACCTTCGCCTCGACTGAGAGGTCGTGCGCGGCCGAGCCGGAGAGGTTGTCGACCGACACCGTTCCGTCGTCGTAGGTGTAGAGGACGTGCAGCGTCTCATTGGCCTTCTTCGCGCCGAAGTAGCTGCCGGCCTGGTCGAAGTCGTGGTTGTAGAGATCCCATAGGAGCGTCGGCCAGCCCTTGTTGAGCTGCCAGTACACGATGCCCGTCGACGGCGCCTGGGCGTTCGTCGAGTGGTCGATGTAGGCCTCGAACTCGGCGCGTTGGGTCTCGTAGTTCTGGGCCTGGGCCTCTTCGACGTACTGGTCGAGGCTCGACCACGGTCCGTAGCGAGCCTTGATCGCGGCGTCGAGGTCGTGCAGCGTCCCGAACGAATAGCCGCCGTTCGTCATGGGGTTGGGCAGATCAGCCTCGTAGTTGGCGTGGTACTGGTTGTAATCCGGGTTCTGCCACAACTCAGCCTGCTCCATCGGGGAAAGGAACCGGTTGATCGAGTCGAGCGTCGGCACCGTGTGGCCGGCGCTCGCCTCGCTGTCGAATGCCCACGCGCCGCCCACGTTGGTCCGGGTCGGATCGGTCGGGTCGTAGTGCTCGCGGTCGTACCAGTAACTCGGCGGCACCCAGTCGTACGGGCCCTCCTTCTCGCCCGAGGGACCGAGCTGCTTTGAGCTCTTGTACTCGGCCGAGGCGATCAGCGGATCCTGGAAGTCGGCCCGCTGGAAGGCCTTGAGCGAGACCGACTCCTGCTTACGCGTCGGGTTGTTGTCGCTCCAGCTGAAGTTCATGACGCTTGGGTGATTGCGCAGGTTCTGCCCGATCGTCAGCGCCGAGTTGCCGAGCACCGCGAAGTCCTGCGGACTGGTCAGGCCGCTGTCCTGTAGCTGCCAGGCGTCACAGCACTGGAACCCGCCGTCGACGAGAATCCCGGCGCGGTCGAACTGTTCGTAAAAGTCGTTGGGCATCTGCTTGCCCTCGGTGCGAATGCCGTTCAGCCCGAGGTTCTTGATCATCGCGATCTGGTTTGCGGTGTCGCCGGAGGAGTACCGCAGGAATAGGTCCTCCGACCAGCCGCCGGCGCGGAACACGAACGGCACGCCGTTGACGAGGAACTGCCGCGACCCGTCCGGCGCGATCGGGGCGGGGCCGATCAGCCGCGTGGTGATCGTGCGGATCCCGAACGTCTCGGACTCGGTGTCCGGCGGGGCGCTCGCCTGCGTGAGCGCGGTCCGCAGACCGTAGAGCGGCTGTCCGCCCATCGAGTACGGCCACCACACGCTCGGGTGATCGATCTCGAGCCGCGGATCGTCGCTTGGAGTGAACGTGAACGTCCGGGTTCCTCCGGGCGCCACCGTCACCGCACGGCTGACTCGAATGTCCTTGCCGTTCGGCGCCGCAACGGTGGCGAAGAGCTCGCCCGTCTGCCGGGTGGAGGCGTGGTTGGTGACGTCGGCCTTCACCGTGAGCGCCGCGGTCGAGAGATCCGGTGCGTCGTCCTGCACGACGTGCGCGTTGCTCAGCGCGAGCGGGCCCGAGGTGTGCAGCTGGATCGGAAACTGGATGCCGGTGTTGTTGTCGGGCGGGATCTGCGTCCAGTCGACGTTGTCGAGCGTGAACATCGTCGTCGGGTCGTTCGGATACACCTCGAGCGCGAGAGAGTTCGCGCCGGGGCGGACCAGCTTCGTGATGTCGAACGTGTACCGGGTGTAGTCGCCCTGAACGGTGTCCTGGGTCGCGACCTCGGTGCCGTTGACGAACACGTCGGCCTGCCCGACGACGCCGTTGACAATTAGGTCGGTGTATCGGTCCGGGCCCGGCTGGGCGGAGAAGTCGGTCCGGAACCACCACGGCACCGAGAACTCTTTGATGGTGTCCGGGCCGACTGTGTCCATGTACCCGAAACAGGTCCTCATGTTGTCCGAGAAGAACACGTTCGCGCACTGCCCGGCCTGGACGAGCGCGCCGACCTCGGTCCCGACGGCGCCGGCGTCGTCGGGGCGGACGTGCAGCCACGAGCCCGTCGGGAAGCCCGGGGTCGAGATCTGATCCCCCGCCTGCGTGGCCTGTGCGCTGCTCTGGACCTGCCACCCGCCGAGCCCGACCGTCTCGGTGTCGGCCGATGCCGCCGGCGCGCCCAACACGGCCAGTGCGAGCAGGGTCGTCGTGAACAGGGGCAGCCAAAGGCGCGCGACTCGTGCCACGGTCTTCCTCCCAATTCGGTAAGGCTCCGTACAAATACCCTAGCCGCGATCGCCAGCCAGCGTCAAGGCCGAGTGCCTTTTGGCTGGCCCCTTTTATTTCTATCGGGTTAAGTCGGCGTGATTTTGGTGAGCCCGACTGGGCTGTCGGGGTCATGGCCGAGCGCGATCGCGAGGTCGTGCGCGAGCTGCTGTCCGCGAACCACCGCGACGATCGGCGCGAGCGGCTCCGGCGTGTCGGCGGGCAGCCAGATGTCGGCGCGTTCGCCGTTCCCGACGACGAGCACCTTGGCCTGCCGGGCGCGCAGCTCCTCGACGAGCGACGTGACGTCCGCCTGGGCGGGGCCCGCGCGCACAGCGCGACCACAGGAAGGCCGGCCGTCACCGCCGCGATCGGACCGTGGCGGAGATCGGCCGCCGAGTAGCCATCGGCCAGCAGCGAGCACGTCTCCTTGATCTTGAGCGCGGTCTCGAGCGCGGCCGCGAACAGATACCCGCGCGCCACGACGATCAGCTGTGACGCGCCGACGAGCGCTCCGGCCGCGGCGGCCGCGGCGCTCGGGTCGTCGAGCACCGTCTGCACCGCGTCGGGCACCGCGTCCAGCTCGTCGCGCGTGAACGGAGCGCGCCCCAAGGCCGCGGCGATGATCGCGAACGTCGTGAACTGCCCGGTGACCGTCTTGGTCGCCGGCACCGCCCGCTCGTGCGCCCATCTCGAGCTCGATCGTCCTCGTCGGCTGCGTGCGCGAGCGGGCTGTCGGGCTCGTTGGTGATCGCGAGGCCGCTGCCCCCGCGCGTCCTGGAGCGCCTCGCAGCGTCCGGACGATCTCGGGCGTGGCGCCCGACTGGCTGACCGCGATCACGAGCTGGCCGCGGTAGTCGACGTCGACCCCGTAGAGGGTGTGGAGGCTCGGGGCCGCCAGCGAGACCGGCTTCCCGGTGGCGGCCTCGAGCAGATAGCGCCCGTACACGGCCGCGTTGTCCGAAGACCCGCGAGCCACGATCGTGATGCCGTTGAGCGGCGCCGGCGCCACGGCGCGCACGCGCGCTCGCGATGTCCGTGAAGCGCCCGAGCAGACTCCGCAGGCGGTCCGGCTGCTCGGCCATCTCCGCGGCCATCAGGTCCCCGTTCATGGCACGGCGTACCCGTCGAGCAGCGTCGGGAGCTCGCGCATGTCGTCGAACACGATCGTGTCCGGGCCGTCGAGAAGCTCGGCGGGCGAGAGCCCGCCGGCGAAGGCGAGCACGCGCATGCCAGCGGCGCGCGCCGCCTCGACGCCCGGACGGCTGTCCTCGACCACCACGCAGCCCGCCGGCGTGGCGCCCATCCGCTCGGCGGCGTGCAGGAACAGGTCGGGGGCGGGCTTGCCCGTTCGGCGACGTCCTCGGCGCTGAAGATCCGGCCCGCGAACCGGTCGTACAGGCCGGTCAACCCGAGCGTGTAGCGCAGGTGGTCGTGGGTGCCGCTCGACGCGACGCAGGTCGGTAGCGCGATCCGGTCGAGCGCCTCGAGCACGCCGTCGACCGGAGTGAGCTCGGCGTCGAACGCCTGCCGGTAGCGCTGCTCGACCTGCTCTTCCCAGCCGTCGGGCAGCTTCCGGCCCAGGTGGGCCTCGATCGCGGCCTGGGTGTCGCGGTCCGAGCGCCCGACGAACCGCTCGATCACCTCCGCCTCGCTGAGCGGCCAGCCCAGCTCGCGCAGCACCTGCACGTCCACCTTGACCGCCAGGCGCTCGCTGTCGATCAGCACGCCGTCGCAATCGAAGATCACGAGCTCGACGGCGGGCACCAGCGGAGCGGGTCCTACTGTCGCGGATCGAGGCGGGGTTCGAGGCGCGCTCCGCCTCGGCGACCGCGACGTGGCAGGCGACCTGCGTCGCTCCGATCGGCGTCGGCCGGGGCGTCACCTGCGCGCACTTCTCGATCGCGTAGGGACAGCGCCAGCGGAAGCGGCAGCCCTCGCTCGGGTCGATCACCCGCGGCGGCTCGCCGCTGTCGGCGGAGATCTCCGCGTCCTTCTCGCTCGGGTCGGCCGCCGCCGACAGGAGCAGCTGCGTGTACGGATGCTTGGGCTCGAGAGGACGGTCTCGGTCGGGCCCTCCTCGACGAGATGACCGGCGTACATCACGACGATGCGGTCGGCGACGTAGCGGGCGCTCGCGAGGTCGTGCGTGATGTAGAGAAGCGAGACGCCCTCCTGGTCGCGCAGGCCGGCCATCATGTTGAGCACGCCGACGCGGATCGACACGTCGAGCATCGACACGGGCTCGTCGGCGAGGATCAGCTTCGGCCGCACCGCCAGCGCCTGGGCGAAGCCGATCCGCTGGCGCTCGCCGCCGCTCATCTCGTACGGAAATCTGTCGAGCATCTTCGGGGCTCAGCCCGACGGTCTCGCACACGCGCTCGGCCTCGCGCCGGCGCTCGGCCGCGACTCAGCTCCGGCCTGTGCAACGCGAGATTGCGCATCACCCCGTGCGAGATGCGAAACACCGGGTGAAACGCGCTGAACGGGTCCTGGAGGACGATCGCGACCTCGCCCCGGTACCAGAGCAGGTCCTTGCGCGAGCGCAGGCTGCTGGAGCGGCCGGCCTCGGTAGTAGATCTCGCCGCCGGTCGGCTTGTAGATGCGCGCGAGCAGCCGGGCCACCGTGCTCTTGCCGCTGCCGCTCTCGCCGACGAGCGCGACGATCTCGCGCTCGCGGATGCTGAGGTTGAGGTCGTCGACGGCGTGCAGCGACTGCTTCGAGAACATCCCGCCGAGGCGGAAATGGCGGGTCAGGTCGACCGCGCGGAGCAGCGGCTCGTCGGCGTCCGGCGCGACGCTGTGTCGCGTGCGAGTCGGGCGCCTCCGCCACGGCTCAGCACCGCCTCCTTCGCCTGCTCGGCGTACAGCAGGCAGCGAACGTCGGCGTCGCCGACCCGGTACAGCTCGGGCTCGCGGCTCAGGCAGCTCGGCATGACCTCGGGGCAGCGCGGATGGAAGCGACAGCCGCTCGGCGGTCGGGCGAGGTCCGGCGGGCTTCCGGGGATCCCGATCAGCTCGCGGCGCGGGCCGCGGACCGACGGGAACGCGTTCATCAGCCCGCGGGTGTACGGGTGCAGCGGCCGCTCGAAGACCTCGTCGGTCCGGCGCGGCCTCCGCGACCTGGCCCGCGTACATCACGAGCACCCGGTCGGAGTAGCGGCTCACCACCGACATGTCGTGGGTGACGAAGATGACCGCGAACCCGAGGCTCCGCTGGAGGTCCTTGATCTTGGTCATCAGCGATTGCTGCGCGACCACGTCGAGCGCGGACGTCGGCTCGTCCATGATCACGAGCTGAGGCGTGAACAGCAGCGCCATCGCGATCATCGCCCGCTGGCGCATCCCGCCGCTGAGCTGGTGGGGGTAGCTCTCGAGGTGGACGGGGTCGATCCCGACCAGCTCCATGACCTCGGTCGACCGCCGCCGGATGTCCGTCGGCCGAGGCGCTGCCGTGGGCCTCGAGCGTGTCCTTGAACTGCGCGCCGATGCTCTTCATCGGGTTGAGCGCGTTCATCGCGCTCTGCATCACGATCGAGTAGTCGCGCCAGCGCATGCGCTGGAGCTCACCGCGGCCGAGCCGCACCATGTCGCTCCCGCGGAAGATGACCTTGCCGCCGACCACCTCGCCGGGGGGCGAGAGCAGCTGGGCCACCGCGAACAGCAGCGTCGACTTCCCGCACCCGGACTCGCCGACGATCCCGAGGAACTCGCCCGGGTCGACGGTGAAGCTGACCTCGATCGACGGCGCGGACGTCGGCCGGTGTCGGTCAGCGTAGTCGACGATCAGGTCGTCGACTTCAAGCAGAGGCTCGGCCACGCCGCCTCCTCACCGGTCGCAGCGCCGGATTCCCGATCTCGTCGAAGGCGTAGTTCAGCAGCGCGAAGCCGGCGCCCAGCAGCGCAACCGCCGCGCCGGGGGCCAGCGCCCACCAGGCGTTGCCGGCCTCGAGCGCCGATGCCTGCTGCGCGTTGTAGAGCATCGTGCCCCACATCAGCTCGCTGCTGTTGCCGAGCCCGAGGAACTGGAGGCTGGCCGCGAAGCCGACGACGTACACGGCGAGCGACAGGAACGAGGCGGCGATCAGCGAGGTCATCGTGGGCACGATCTCGACCAGGATGATGTAGATCCCGCGCTCCCCGCGTGCCCGGGCCGCGACGAGGAAGTCGCGGTTGCGGATCGACAGCCCCTGGGAGCGCAGCTGCCGCGCCTGGAACGCCCAGCTCGTGATGCACAGCACGATCACCAGCGAGGTGACGCCGGGTGGGAGGTAGGCCGCGAGCAGGATCAGCAGCGGCAGCACGGGCAGGATCAGGAAGACGTCGATGATCACCGTCAGCACCCGGTCGGTGATTCCGCCGACGTACGCGGAGGTCACGCCGATGATCGTCGACAGGAAGGTGGCGATCGCGGTCACGATCAGCGTGACGATCAGCGTCAGGCGCGTGCTCCAGATGAGCTGCGAGAACACGTCCTGACCGAGCTGCGTCGTGCCGAGCAGGTGGGCGGACGACGGTCCGGCGTTCTGGGCGTAGATGGCCGCCTGGGGGTCGTCGGGCGCGATCAGGCCCGGAAACGCGGCCACGAACGCCATCACGAGCAGGATCACCGCTCCGACCGTCGCCTTGCGATTGCCGAGGACGGCGCGCAGGAACCGCCGCGGCGCGCGGGTCGCCTCGACGTCGGTGATGCTGTCGTTTAGCGGCGATGTCGGGGATCGCCATCTCAGGCCGTCCCGCGTCCGAGGATCGAGCACCGCGGTGACGCAGGTCCGCGATCAGCACGCAGATCAGCACGGCGAGCGTGTAGACGAGGAACAGGCCCTGCATCAGCGGCAGATCGTGATCGGTCGTGGCCGTGTAGAAGAGATAGCCGAGCCCGGGGTACGAGAACAGGTACTCGATCACGATCGCGCCGCCGAGCACGTAGCCGAGCTGCATCGCGAACCCGGTGAGGTTGGGCAGGATCGCGTTGCGTCCCGCGTAGCCGAACATGATCCGCCGGCTGGGCAGCCCCTTGGCGCGAGCCGTCTTCACGTAGTCCTCGGAGATCGTCGTGATCATGTTGTTCCGCATCGAGTACACCCACAGGCCGGCGGTCACGATCACCAGGCTGAGCCCGGGGAGAATCGCGTGCTTGATCACGTCCCAGATGAACGAGAGCGACAGCGTCGGCGTCGCCCCGTAGCTGTAGTTGGAGCCGAGCGGCAGCCAGTTCAGCTTGACGGCGAACACGTAGATCAGCAGCAGGCCGACGAAGAACACCGGGACGGTCGAGACGATGAACAGCGTCGGAGGCAGGATCGAGTCGAGCACGGCCGCCCCGCCGCCAGGCGCTCATCATGCCGGCGAACGTGCCGATCAGGAACGCGATCACCGTCGTCACCCCGACCAGGCCGAGCGTCCACGGCAGCTTCGACGTGATCTCGCTCATCACCGGAACGCCCTGAGCGGTGACCCCGAACTGGCCGGTCAGGCAGTTCCCGAGGTACTCGAAGTAGCTCGCCAGCACGTTCTGGTGGACGCCGGTCGCCGAACTCGATCTCGAGCGCGTGCAGCGCGGCCGGGTTGATGCCGCGGAACGTGGCGAGCACCGCGCTCGCCTCGTTCCCCGGCATCACCCGGGGGATGATGAAGTTGACCGTCAGCGCGGCCCACAGCGTCACCAGGAACAGGCCCCCGCGCCGCGCGAGGTATCTCATCGGCGGGCCCGCCGACGAGATACCTCGGTCACTGCGGGGGCCTGATCTCGTCACTGCAGCGGTACGAGATGTGTCAGGACCACGCCCATGTCAGGGGCCTGGTAGGGCGACGGCTGCGCGTACGGATTCGACTGGGTCGGCCAGCCGCCGAAGTGCGAGGTGTCGTACTGGTACCAGTCGACGCCCTCGGTGACCGGGATGAACGGGATCTGGTCCACCATCACCTTCTGGATCTGGTGGATGATCTTCACCTGCTGCGACGGGCTCGCCGCCGAATACTGGTTGAACAGCGCGTCGGTCGACGCTGACTTGTAGCGCGCGTAGTTGGTCGAGCCGATGTTGCCGCTGAACAGCAGCCCGCGGAGCTCGTAGTACGGGCTCGGTCCGGGAGCTCGGCGCCGGGCCGCCGCTGCCGGCGTAGGCGAGCTGGAAGTGACCGCTCTGTAGATCCGCCGTGTACGGAGTCGTGTTCTCGTCCTGGACGGTGACGGCGATTCCCGCGGCCTTCAGCTCCTGCGTGATCATCTGCAGCGACGCGTCCCAGTCCGAGTAGCCGCTGATCGTCTTGATCGTGAACGAGAGGCGATTGCCGCTCTTGTCCTGGTAGATCCCGTTCGAGCCCTTCGTGAAGCCGGCCGCGCGTCAGGATCTGCTCGGCCTTGGCCGGGTTGTAGGTCGCTGGGCGTCAGCGAGCGGTCGGACCAGCTCTGGTACGTCGGCAGGATGACGCCCGTCTGGTTGGCCGGCGCCTGATAGCCGCTCTCACCGAGCCGCGACGACGTCTGGCCGGTTGATCGCGTAGGCGATCGCCTGGCGCACCGGCAGCTGGCTCAGCAGCGGGTTGGTCAGGTTCGGGACCAGCGACACGTTCAGGACCGGCGGGAACCAGTAGTGGCGGTGCGCCGGATCCTTGGCGACGTAGAACGACTGGATGTTCGGGATGTACTGGCCGCCCCACTGCGCCTGGCCCTGGGCGAGGAACAGGTTGGCCGGCGTGTTGCTGAGGAACGCCGGATAGTCGACCTCCTTGACCGCCGGCACCGGATGGCCGGGCGTGCTCTGCCAGTAGTGCGGGTTGTTCAGGTACTTGATGTTCTGCGGCGCGCAGTTCGACATCGAGGTACGGGCCGGTGCCGACCGGGTGCGTGTCGGTGTAGGTGTGAAGCTTGCTCTGGTTCAGAGTCGGCCCAGATGTGCTGCGGCACGATCGGCGTCTGGTCGGCGACGAAGTAGAAGTACGGCTGGGACGGCGCGTTGAAGGTGAAGACGACCTGGTCGCCCTTCTGGGTCACGCTCGTCAGCGGACCGCCATCCGCGGTCCAGAGCGCGTTGAGGTCGATCGCCTTGTCGCTCTTCATCGCGTTGAACGTGTAGGCGACGTCGGCCGCGCTGAACGGCTGGCCGTCGCTCCACTTCACGCCGCTGCGGATCGTGAACGTGAGCGTCTTGAAGCCGTTCGACCACTGCGACGAGGTCGCCAGCCACGGCGTCGGGCGAGCCGGTCTTGAGGATGTTGACGTACTCGAGCGGCTCGTAGACCAAGCCGAACGACACGAGCGTGACGGCCGGATTGAACGGGTTGAACTGGCAGGTCCACGTCGATCCGCTCTCGTTGTCGATGACGAGCTTGCCCGACACCGTGCCGGTGTTCGCGACCTTGGCCGAGGTTGACGCACTCGACGAGCTGGAGGACGAGGTCCCGCCGCAGGCGGTGACCAGCATGCACACCGTCGCACCAGCAACATGAGCCATCTGAAGCGCTTCATCGACACCCTCCGTTCGTATGACCGGTCATCGCAAATCTCTCTCCCTCTGGTTACGGCTGAGTCCCGCTCGACGCGTTGACGTCGGTGGGCGGTCGCGGCCTCACCGATGACGCCGGGGCTCGATTCCTGGCATGACTCCTCGCCCCGGCGGGCGACGTGGCCGTCTGCCGCGGCGTCCACGTCGAGAGACGTGCGGCGCGGCCTTCCCGGAAACGATCAATCGACGCGATCATTTGGGAAATCCCTAAACAAAATGAATATATCGGCCTACGGGCCTGTGTTGCAACTATGGAGTCAGATTGGAGATCCTTTTCCAATTCGCGTTCGCACGGCTACCTCGAGAGCAGTGCCCGCTGGCGCGCGGCCGGCCCGGCGACACCCGATTCCGCTGCGACGACGGCGCCGCGCCCGGAGCAGCAGGGTCGTGCGCGCGGCGTGCAGGGCGACCGCGATCGCTCCCTGCAGCGCGGCCCGCTCGCCGAGCAGGCTGGTCTCGATCCGCGCGGTGATCGGGACCAGCGCGGCCGCCGACCCGCGGACGGGACGGAGCAGCAGCGGGCTCGCGCCGATGCCTCCGCCGAGCACGACCAGCTCCGGATCGAGGATCGCGCACACCGTCGCGATCGCCGTGCCGAGGCGCGAGGCGACGTGATCGACCACCGACCGAGCCGCCGTGTTGCCGGCGTCGGCGAGCTCGAACACGTCGTGGACCGACGACAGCTCCGGATCGTCCGGCACCGCGGCGCTCGTTGAACGCCGCGACGATCCCGGCCGCGCCGATCTCGTCCTCCAGCCCTCCGTGCAGCCGGTGGCGGGGGTTGAACGGATCGCCGACCAGCGGCAGATAGCCGATCTCGCCCGCGGCGCCATGTGCGCCGCGGACGAGCTCGTCGTCGATGATGATCCCCATCCCGATGCCCGCGCCGATCGCGATGAACACCATCGTCGAGACGCCGCGCGCGAGCCCGAACCACTTCTCGCCGACGGCCGCGAGGTTGACGTTGTTCTCGACGAGCACGGGCAGGTCGAATCGGTCGCGGATCACCTCGAGCGGATCGAAGCCGCCCTCGGGCACGACGTTGTACGCCAGCGACGTGACCCGGCCGCTCGTCTGATCCACGATCCCGGGCGAGGAGATCCCGAGCGCGAGCGGCGGCCCGTGAACGGCGCTGGCCTGGTCGATCACCTCGCTGACCATCTCGAGGATCTGCACCCCGACGGCGCGGCTGCCGTCCTTGGCCGTCGGCCGCTTCAGGTCGCAGATCGGCTCGCCGAACAGGTCGGCCGCGGCGACCCGGACGTTGCTTCCGCCGATGTCGGCGCCGACGACGAACCCCGCCCGCGAGCTGACCACGTACGCGACCGGCTTGCGCCCGCGCTGGCCGGCGCGCCGTGCCGGCCGCGCGGACGAGCCCGCCCTGCTCGAGCCGGCTGACCGCGGCCGAGACCGTCGGCTTCGAGAGGTTCGTGGCCGCCGCGATCTCCGGGCCGCGTGATCGGGCCCTCGCGGAAGATCGTCTCGAGCACCGCCTGCTCGCCGAGTTCGCGCAGCAGGCTCAGGCGCGAGTCGGCTTCGGCCCGACCGGGCCCGCCGGAGCCGTCATCTCGGCTGGGACGAGGCATTGAGGTTAGATTCCTTTACGAATAGGATGATGCGCGTGTGGCGGAAGAATAAGCGTCGTGACGGCGATAAGGCAAGGTCCTTGCATAAGCCCGACGCCATCGGGGTCGATCTGAGTGGAGGTGCGTGCGCGGGGGGAGCAGCGCAACGGGCTGGACGACCCACGCTGACGGTGATCGGCTGCGTGCAGGCGGACGTGGTGATGAGTCCGGTCACCGACCTGCCCTCGCCCGGCGGCACGCTGCTGACCGACCAGATGACCGTCCGCGTCGGCGGCGCCGGCGCGAACGCCGCGCTCGCGTCCGTCGAAGCCGGCATGGACGTGCGGCTCATCGGATGCATCGGCGACGATCAGCTCGGAGGCTGGATGCGCGAGCAGCTCGCGCCTGCCGGTCTCGCGGATGAGCTCGTCGTGGTGGCGGGTGAGACGAGCGGGCTCACGGTCGCGCTCGAGTCCCCGGCGCGCGACCGTACCTTCCTCACCTACCTCGGCGTCAACGCCCGCTGGGAACCGAGCATGATCCCCGACGATGCGCTCACTGCGACAACCTGCTGCTGTGCGACTACTTCGTCGCGCCGCGACTCCGAGGCGACGCGGCGCGGCGGCTGCTCGACACCGCCCGCGCCCGTGGCGCTCGCACATTCTTCGACACCACCTGGGACCCCGACGGCTTTCGCGGCGCAGACCCGGGCCGAGGTGCGCGAGCTGCTCCCGTCCGTGGACGTGTTCCTGCCGAACGAGGTCGAAGCGTGCGCGCTCGCCGAACGGCCCGGAGACGCCGCGCGAGGCGGCGCGTGCCCTGCAGGCGGTCTCGGGTGGCTGGGTGGTCGTCAAGCTCGGACCGACCGGATGCTTCGCGGTCGGGCCGGACGGGACAGAGATCGCCGTCCCGGCGCCGGCCGTGACCGTCGCCGACACCACCGGAGCCGGCGACGCCTTCAACGCCGGCCTCGTTCACGCGCTCGCTCGCGGGGTGCGGCTGGCGCGAGGCGCTGACGACGGCGACCGAGTTCGCGACGACGATCGTCTCGCGGCCGTCGAACGACCGGTACAGGATCGCGGTGACGGAGGTGGAGAGATGAAGCTGGCCGTGATCGGCGCGGGCTCGACCTACACGCCGGAGCTCGTCTCGGGGCTGATGCGCGAGCGGGAACGCCTCGACGTGCGACCGAGCTCGTGCTGCACGACATCGACCCCGAGCGCCTCGAGGTGGTGGGTGGGCTGGCGCGGCGGATCCTCGGGCGCCAGGGCTTCGCGGGCGCGCTCGAGCTCACCGGCGAGCTCGACCGGGCGCTCGACGGCGCCGACGCGATCCTGATCCAGATCCGCGTCGGCGGCCAGGCCGCACGGCTGCGCGACGAGACGATTCCCGGCGGCGTGCGGCTGCGTCGGCCAGGAGACGACCGGCGCCGGCGGGCTGGCGAAGGCGATGCGCACGGTTCCGGTCGTGCTCGAGATCGCCGAGCGAGCGCGCGAGCTGGCCGCGGACGACGCCTGGATCGTCGACTTCACCAACCCGGTCGGGATCGTGACGCGCGCACTGCTCGACGCCGGCCACCGCGCGATCGGCCTGTGCAACGTCGCGATCAACTTCCAGCGTCAGATCGCGGCGCATCTCGGCGTGGCCCCTGAGCGGGTGCTGGTCGACCAGGTCGGTCTGAACCACCTGACGTGGATCCGGGCGGTGTGGGTCGACGGGCGCGACGTGCTCGCCGACGTGATCGAGCAGCTTCGGCGACGCACCTGGCGCACGAGATCGGTCTGCCGCGGACGCTGATCGAGGACCTCGGGCGCGATCCCGTCCTACTACCTGCGCTACTTCTACGCCGAGCGCGAGGTCGTCCAGGAGCAGCGGATGACCAGCGCCGCGCGCGCGAGTCGTCGCGGAGATCGAACGGGAGCTGCTCGACCTCTACCGCGATCCGTCGGTCGACCGAGAAGCCGGCGCTGCTCGAGCAGCGCGGCGGCGCGTTCTACAGCGAGGCCGCGATCCAGCTGCGTCGCGCTCGCTCGCGCCGACAGCGGCGACGTTCAGGTCGTCGACATCGCGCAACGGCGGCGCGCTTGCCGGACTGGCCGACGACGACGTGGTCGAGGTGCCGGCGCGGGTCGGGCGTGCACGGCGCCGTGCCGCTGCCGCAAGCCGCCGCTCGCGCCCGAGCTGCTCGGCCTGGTGCAGCACGTCGCCGCATACGAGCGGCTCGCGGCGGCGGCCGCCGCCGACGGCGACCGTGACGCCGCGCGCCTGGCGCTGATGGCGCACCCGCTGGTGCGCGAGTACCGGCTGGCCGAGACCCTGCTCGACCGACTGCTCGCCGCCTGACAGCGGGCGAGCGCTGACCCGGGTGGGAGGCAGCTGGTGACGGCAGACGGCCTCGTGCTGGCGGTCGACGGCGGGGGCGTCAAGACCGATCTCGCGCTGCTCGACAGCAGCGGCCGGCTGCTCTCGTTCGTTCGCGGAGGGGGCAGCCAGCCTCACTACCTCGGCGTCGACGGCTGCGTCGAGGTGATCGAGAGCCTGCTCGACCGGGCGATCGCGGACGCCGGCCTCGGGTCGCTCGAGCGCCCGTTCGCGTCGACGGCGCAGCTCCTGCTCGCGGGCGCCGACCTACCCGACGAGCTGGACGCGCTCCGGGTCGGATTCGAGCGCCTCGCCTGGAGCGATCGCCTGGTCGTCGGCAACGACACCGAGGCGCTGCTGCGCGCCGGCACCGACCGGGGCTGGGGGGTGGCGGTCGTGTGCGGCACGGGGATCAACTGCCTCGGCCTCGCCCCGGGCGGGCGCGGATCGGGTCCCCGGGAGGCGACGGGCGGGCGCGGATCGGGTCCCCCAGAGGCGACGGGCGGACGGGGATCGGGTCCCAGGGAGGCGACGGGCGGGCCAGGATCGGGTCCCCGGGAGGCGAGGTTCCTCTCGTTCGGACCGATATCCGGCGACTGGGGTGGCGGTGCCGACGTCGGCATGGCCGCGCTGGCCGCCGCCGTGCGTGGGGCCGACGGGCGCGGGCCGCGCACCAGGCTCGAGTCGGCCGTCCCGGCACAGTTCGGGATGAGCGACCCGTTCGAGGTCGCGCAGGCCTTCCATCTGGGTCGGCTCGCGGTGGCGCGCCTCGGTGAGCTCGCCCCGGTCGTGCTCGGGCTTTGCGGCGAGGACCCGATCGCCACGGGCATCGTCAGCCGGCTCGCGGGCGAGGTCGTCGCGTTTGCGCGGGCGGCCCTACGTCGAACCGAGCTGAGCGGGACCGATCCGGACATCGTCCTCGGCGGGCGGCTGCTGCGCTCCCTCCCGGCGGACGTGATCGAGGAGATCGGGCGGCAGATTCACGAGGTGGCGCCGATGGCTCGGGTCGTCGTGTCGCCGAGCGAGCCGATCGTCGGCGCTGCTCTGCTGGGGTTGGACGCTCTAGGCGCGGACGGGGCCGCCGGTGCCCGGGTCAGAGCAGAGCTCGATGCCGCAGTGTCGGGGCAATCAACCGCCGTCGCCGATCGCCTCGGATAGCAGCGTCGCGACGTCGACGACCCGCATGTCGGCGCCGGCGGCCTGAACGCCGTCATCGAGCATCACCGTGCAGAACGGGCAGGCGACGGCGAGGGTGCCGGCCCCGGTGGCGGCGGCCTCGCGGACGCGCTCATCGTTGATCGGCGTCCCGCGCTCCTCCATCCACATGTGGGCGCCGCCGGCGCCGCAGCAGAACGTCTGCTTGCGCGAGCGCGCATTTCTATGGGCTTCCCAATGGCGGAGACGATTTCTCTTGGCGCTTGCACCACATCGTTGTGACGCGCGAGGTAGCACGAGTCGTGGTAGGTGATCTCGGTGTCGCTGGACTTGTTCGGTTTGAGCTCGCCCCGTCGCGGACGAGCTTCGACAGGAGCTCGGAGTGGTGGACGACCTCGTAGTTGCCGCCGAAGTCCGGGTACTCGTTGGCGAGGGTGTTGAAGCAGTGCGGGCAGCCGGTGACGACCTTGGTGATGCCGGCGTCGTTGAGGGTCTCGACGTTCTGCTCGGCGAACGCCTGGAATACGTACTCGTTCCCGATGCGGCGGGCGGGGTCGCCGGTGCAGCTCTCACGGGGGCCGAGGATCGCGAAGTCGACCTTCGCGTTTTGCAGGAGGTTCGCGGTCGCCTCCGCGGTCTTGCGCGCGCGTTCGTCGAATGAGGAGGCGCACCCGACCCAGTAGAGGTACTCGGGTGCCGGGTCGCCCGGCTCGAGAACCCTGACGCCCAGCTCGGCGGCCCAGTCGGCGCGCTCTGATTGCGCCTTCCCCCACGGGTTCGACGCGCGCTCGACGTCGCGGAGCATCGTCTCGGACTCGGACGGGAAGCTCGAGTCGACCATCACCAGGTGGCGGCGCAGGTCGACGATGTGATCGATGTGCTCGATCGAGACCGGGCACGCCTCTACGCACGCGCCGCAGGTGACACAGTCCCACACCATGTCCGCCGGGACGGCTTCGGGGACGAGCGGCGTCTCGGCGTCCTGGGCGAAGACCAGATCTCGCAGCCCCATGATCACGAGCTTGGGGCTGAGGATCTTGCCGGTGGCGAACGCCGGGCAGGCGTCCTGGCAGCGGCCGCACTCGGTGCACGAGAACGTGTCGAGCACCTGCTTCCAGGTGAGATCGGGCGCGGTGCCCGCGCCGAAGCGGAGCTCATCCTCGGGAACGTCGGGGTCGTCGAACGTCAGCGGCTCGAGCCGTCCGTTGGCGCGGGTACGCCCGAACCAGACGTTGACCGCGGCGACGAAGATGTGGAGGTGCTTGGAGCGGGGGAGGTAGGCGAGGAACCCGAGGATCGTCAGGACGTGGATCCACACGAACACGCGCTCGAGCACCTTCGTCGTCTGGTTGTCGGCGAACAGGTGCGAGAGCGCATTGGACACCGGCGACCACTTTGCGGGCCATTCGTTCAGGTGGAGCGCGATCCGCGTCGCGTGCCACAGCAGCAGGCTGATCACGATCGTCGCGATGAGGCCGAGGATCAGGTCGGCCTCGCCGAGATGGCTGCCCTCGAACCGCCGCGGCTTCTGCACCTTGCGGATCCAGAGCGCGGCGATCACGCCAACGAGCACGAGCACGCAGAAGATGTCGACGAGCAGCGCGTACCAGCCCTGGTGCCCGAGCCACGGCAACGTCGAGTGCTTGTCGACGATGCCGATCATCGCGATCAGGATCGTCGGGACGAGCACGAGGAAGCCCCAGAAGATGAAGGCGTGCATCAGCCCCGGCCCAAGTCGCTGGAGCAGCTTGCGCTGTCCGAGCACGATCTCGGCCTCGTTGCGGGCGCGGCGCGGGACGTCGCCGGATCGCTGCTCGCGCTGGGCGGGGGCGGCGCGTTGCACGAGGCCGACCAGCAGACGGACGCGAGTGATGAACAGCGTGCCGCTGACGGCGAGGGCGGCGGCCAGCGCCAGCGCGGAGATCGGCGAGGCTATCCGGCGCCCCTCGTCTTGCGGATCTCGGCGGAAATCGCGGGCACGACCTCGTGGAGATCGCCGATCACCGCGTAGTCGGCGCTGGCGAAGATCGAGGCTTCCTTGTCCGGGTTGATTGCCATCAGCTTCTTGGCGCCCTTGCACCCGGCCATGTGCTGGGTGGCGCCGCTGATCCCGCACGCGATGTAGAGCGACGGCGAGATCTTGGTTCCGGTCTGCCCGACCTGATCGGTGTGCGGCCGCCATCCCGCGCTCGTGACCGCGCGCGAGCAGCCGACCGCCGCGCCAAGCAGCGCCGCGAGCTCCTCGATCACGGCAAAGCCCTCCGCCGAGCCGACGCCGCGCCCGCCCGAGACGACCACGTCGGCATCGGCGAGCGACACGCCGGCGGTGACGGTTTCCACGCGCTCAGAGGCCCGCACGCGCGCGTCGGGCGCAGGCGGTATGAGCTCGACCGCTTCGGCCGATGACTCAGCCGCGCTGTCCGCGGCGACCGCGTGGGGGGCGACCGTCAACAGGGCGGGCGTCCCATGGAGCCGCGACTCTTCGAGCAGGCTCCCGCCCCAGCGAACGCGGGTGAGCGTGAGCGGGTCGCCGGGGGTCGCGGACGTACAGTTCGCGGCCATCGGCAGGTCGAGCATCGCTGCAATGTGGGCGAGCACCTCGTTGCCGCGCTCCGTTCCGGGTCCGACGACCACGGCGGGTGCGCGCTCCCCGGCCACGCCGGCGAGCGCCGCCGCCCACGCGTCCGGGGAGTAGCCGGCCGGGTCGTCGACTCCGACCGCTTGCACGTCGTCGTCTCCGAGCCCGCGCGCGAACGCCACAGCCTGGTGGAACAGGTCATCGTCGGAGCGCTCGGCAAAGACCAGAATCATCTACAGGAGCCCCATCTCGTCGAGCATCGCGACCACCGCGGGCGCTGCGTCGGCGCCGGTCCCCAGCACCTCGGTCTGCTTGCCCGACCCGGGCGGAAGGGTGAGCTTGACCATCTCGAGCCGTGGCTGCGGACGGGCGGGCGTCGTGCCTTCGACCGGCTTCTTCTTGGCCCTGAGCCGTCCCGGCACCGACGGGTAGCGGGGCAGGTTGAGTCCCTCCTTGACCGTGACGACCGCGGGTATCCGTACGTCGTACACGTCGCGTCCTCCCGGCACCTCTTGCTCGAGGCGGACCTGCCCGTCGCTGACCGAGATCCCCTTGACCCCCGTGACGGCCGGAAGGCCGAGCTTGTGGGCGACCCGGATCGCGACCTGGTAGTTGCCGGCGTCGGCCGACTCGTTGCCGAACAGGATCAGGTCGTACGGGTCCGGTTGGGCGCGGATCGCCTCGACGATGGCGTCTGCGGTCGCCTGCGGGTCCCACTCCTCGCCATCGGTCACGAGGTGCACGGCCCGGTCGACCCCGAGCGCCATCATGTCGCGGAGCTGCTCTTCGGCCTCGGGCGGCCCGAGCGTCAGCACCGTCGAGGACCCGCCGTGCTGCTCGATCAGGCGGACCGCCTCCTCGGCGCCGCACTCCTCGTGCGGGCTGACGGTGAAGCCGAGGTGGCGCGTCGAGATCGCGCGCTCGTCGTCGGTGAGCACGATCTTGCCGCCCGTCAGGGGCACGCGCTTGACGCACACGAGGATGTTCATCGGCTCAGGATCAGACGCTCATTGGGTCAGGAATCGGACGTTCGTTGGCTCAGGAATCGGACGCTCGTTGCTCAGGAATCGGACGCTCGTTGCTCAGGAATCGGACGCTCGTCGGCTCAAGATCGGACGCGGGCGTTCTCGGGGTCGAACACCGGGGTCGAGTCGTTGGTCGCGACGGTAACCGGATAGCGCTCGCCCATGTACTCGACGCTGAGCTCGGCCCCGACGACGGCGTGCTCGGGCGGCAGGTAGCCCATCAGGATGTGCTTGCCGATCGACGGACCCGCGCCGGCGCTGGTCACATACGAGCGGCGGCCCTTGCGGTCGGTGATCGGTTCGCCCGCGCGCGTGAGGATCGGCTCGTGGCCGAGCATGTAGCGCTTGACGCCGGACCTCGAAGTGTGGTCGTCGACGGTCAGGGTGCACATGATCGCGGCCGGCTCCTCCTCGCGGTGGCGCACGTGCGCCTCCCGGCCGATGAAGTCCTCGTCCTTGACCTTGCCCCACGCCATCCCGGCCTCGACCACGTTGAAATCGCCCTCGAGCTCGGCGCCGTACGCGCGGTAGCACTTCTCGAGGCGGCCGGTGGTCCCGTACACGCCGATGCCCGCCGGGATGATCCCGTGCGGCGCGCCGGCTTCGGCGACGATGTCCCACAGCCGCGCGCCCTGCTCGAAGGGGACGTACAGCTCCCAACCGAGGTCGCCCACGTAGGAGATCCGGGAGGCGAGTGCTTTGACCGGGCCGATCTCGATCTCCTTATAGCGGGCGAACGGGAGGCCCTCGTGCGAGACGTCGTCGCTCGTGACGGTCTGCAGGATGTCCCGCGCGCGCGGGCCCCAGAGGCCGAGCGTGGTCCATGCGTTCGTCTGGTCATGGATCTGCGCCGAGCCGTCGTCGGGGAGGTGGTCGGCGAACCACTTCTTGTCGGACATCCCGTAGGCGCCACCGGTCACGACCCGGAACACGTCGTCGGCAAGGCGCATGATCGTAAGGTCCTGCTTGAAGCCTCCGCTCGGGGTGAGGAGCGGCGTGTAGACGACCCGGCCGTTCTCGACGTTCATCTGCCGCATCGCGACTCGCTGGACCGTTTGCAGTGCGGCCGGCCCGACCACATCGAAGATCGCGAACGCGCTCAGATCGATCATCGCCGCGCGGTCGCGCATCGCGAGGTGCTCGGCGTTGATGATCGGCGACCACCACCGCGACTCCCACTCGGCCTCGCGCGTCGTGATCCTGTCGCCGAACTCGTCGAGCAGGCCCGCGTTCGACTCGTACCAGTTGGGCCGCTCCCAGCCGGCGCCCTCGATGAACACGGCCTTAAGGTCACGTTCGCGCTCGTAGAACGGAGACAGGCGGACGCGGCGGTCGGACTCCCACTGCTCGCCGGGGTGGACGATCCCGTACATCTTGTTGAAGCCCTCGCTGGCGCGGGAGACGATGTGCGTCCGGGTCGTCTGGCACGAATACGCGCGCGCGATGTTCGACTCGAAGACGTCGATCTCGGACTCGCCGTGGACGATCAACTCGGCGACGGTCTTGCCGGCGCCGGGCCCCTCCTTGATCCAGATCGCGGCCGCCGACCACAGCCCCTTGACCTCGGGTGTCTCGCCCAGCAGCGGCATGCCGTCGTAGGTGACCGACAGCACGCCGTTGATTGCGTACTTCACGCCGACGCTCTCGTCGCCGACGATCTCGGGCATCAGGTCGAGGGCCAGCTCCATCTGCGGGTCGAAGTCCTCCTGGGTGAACGGCAGCTCGGTTGGGGTGAGCGCCGACTCCTCGATGCTCGGGATGTCGTCGGCGTTGAGCGTGATCGGGCGGTGGGCGTACGAGCCGATCTCGAGGCCGGTGCCCTCCTGGCGCTCGTACATGTTCGTGTCCACGTCGCGGACGATCGGGAACTCGATCATCCCGGTCGTGTTGGCGAACCGCGGCACGGGCCCGATGTCGATCATCTGGTGGACCATCGGCGTCAGCGGGATCGAGGCGCCGGCCATCCGAGCGATCCGCGGGCTCCAGGCGCCACACGCGATCACGATCAGGTCGGCATCGATATCGCCCCTGGTGGTCTTCAGCCGCCGGACACGGCCGCCCTCAACGTCGATGCCGAGCACCTCGGTGTTGGCCATCACCGTCATCCCGGCCTCGATCGCGCGCTCGCGCATGATCGTGCCGGCGCGGAGCGAGTCGACCACGCCGGCGCCCGGGGTGTAGAACCCGCCTAGGAACAGCGTCTCGTTGATGAACGGGACCTTGTCCTTGACCTGCTGCGGGGTGAGCAGCTCGACCGGCTCGATGCCCCACGACTTGGCCGAGACGACGCGGCGCGTCAGCTCCTGCATCCGCTCATCCGTGCGCGCGATCTCGATCCCGCCGCTCTCGACGAACACCCCGAGGTCCTTGTACTGACGCATGCTCTCGAGCGTCAGCGAGGTCATCTCCTTCGAGTGGTCGACCGGGAAGATGAAGTTCGAGGCGTGGCCCGTCGACCCGCCCGGGTTCGGCAGCGGGCCCTTGTCGATCATCGTGATGTCGGTCACCCCGAGGCGGGTGAGGTGGTACGCCAGGCTATTGCCGACGATCCCGGCGCCGATCATCACGACTCGCTTGTTGTTGCCTGCTCCGGTCATGTCCGCCCGTTCGTTCGCTCGCTAGTTCGCCCCGTCCTCGGCTCTGCGTCCTCGGCTGTCGGTCCTCGGCTGTCGGTCCTCGGCTCTCGGCTCTCGGCTCTCGGCTCTCGGCTCTCCGTCCTCGTGATATATCAGATGCATGCCACGGACGGCAATGCGGTATGCACTACCCGCCAACGGCGCCGCTTCCGCCTAGGGCACCGCGCCGCAACGCCGACCTGCATAGCTCGACAATCGAGCCGCCGGGCCGCGACCTTGCCGACTCACGCATGTGTGACATGCGTTACACGGCACGGTCACGCTGTCGCGCGTCGATTGTCGCGCTGTGCAGGTGATTCCGCGGCCGGCCCAATGCCACCGGGATCTGAGGCTTAGGGGGATGGGCCGCTGCGCGGCGTCCCTGGGACCGGGCGGGCCCGTCCTGTCGGGGAACGCTAGCGCCGGCCGGCGATCTGGCGCCGGCGCTCGGCACGGCTGACCGCTTTTCGGGGCGCCGCCGGCTCGGGGTCGAAGCGGATCATGCGGATCGTGGTAAGGATCGCGAGCAGGGTCATCACGGTGGCGCTGCCGAGGCACCACTGGCAGTAGGCGTGGATCGTGAACGCCTCGCGATAGGTGAGGTACATGCTGAACAGAAAGCCGACGAGCGCGAGCGCGAACCCGAGGGCGCGTCCGATTTCGCCGCGGATCCCGAGTGAGATCAGGATGCCGATGTAGCCGGCGAGGCCCAGGGTGGCGACCGGGACGCCGTCGAGCTTGGAGTAGCTCGAGTGCTGGACGGTCTCGCAGCCGCCGCTCGACAGGCACAGCACGTGCAGGCCGGCGTAATGGGTGTAGGTCAGGTAGCCGCCGATCCCGATCCCGATCAGGGTGAGCACGCCGATCGCGATCCGCAGCTTGCCGTCGAGGCAGATGCTCCGGGGCCCGGCGGTGCTGACCGCGGTGCTCACGAGACTTGCTTGACGGCCTGCTCGAGCTGGGTATAGGAGGGCACGGCCTCGTTCGGCGCGGCCTGGCCCTTCGGTCCCTGGAAGATCAGCGTCGGCGTTCCGCTCACGCCGATGCTGTGGGCGGTGCTCTGATCCGAGGCGACCTGGGTGGCGAGACTCGAGTCCTGCCGGTCCGCTTGCCATTTGGTCAGGTTCAGGCCGGTGGTCTGTTGCGCCAGGCTGGTCAGATAGTTCTCATTCACGTAGCCCGTGTCCTCCTGGCCCTGCTCGTGGTAGAAGAGCTCGGTGTACTGCCAGAACAGGTTCTGCTTGCCCGCGGCGAGTCCTGCGACCTGCTGGGTGTTGAAGACCGTCTGACCTGGGCCGTTGCACGTCGCCGTGCAGAAGGACTTGTAGACGACCTTGACCTTCCCCTGGCGGACGTCGTTGGCGACCAGCTGGGGGAAGCCGCCCTGGAGCGTGAACGCCTGGCAAACCGGGCACTCGTAGTCGCCGTAATAGGTCATCGTCACCGGCGCCTTGGGGTTCCCGAGCGTGGACCCCGACTGCGGGATGCCGGCTAGGAGCCCGTTGACGGCCGTCGCGGTGGCGCTGGCCTCGGTCCCCGTCTGGAGCCCGCCCTTCTTGCCACCGCTGCTGACCACGATCAGGACGGCGACGAGGATGATCGCCCCGAGGACGATTGCGCCGACCGTGCGCAGGCGCCGGTCGCGGCGGGCGCGCTCGGCACGGGCGCGTTCCTCTTCGAGGCGGCGGGCACGTGCCTCTTCTTTCTGCTTGGTTCGAGAAGCCATCTTGAAATCGGGCGCGCGGGAGGCGCGTTCGACGGTCAGGATAGCGTCAGAACCCCCAGGCTAGAGCGCATCGGAGCAGGTCTTCACGAGCTCTTCAAATCGGCCGTGATCCGCGATCCGGACCCGTCCCGCTCGCGGCCCCCGCACGGACGCGGCCCCATCACCCGCTTTTTGCATGTAAAGATCTTGTGATCAGGTCCCTTCGCGCCCCTTCCTCACCGGTCAGGTCCATTACAGTGCCCCCGATGTCGCGAGAGCGCAGCGACGCGCAGCCTGGGGGACAGGCCCCCCCGCAGCGCGCCCAGGCCAGGCTCCGGGTGGCGGTGATCGACCGCGATCCCGGATTCATGCAGGTGCTTGCGAACCGTCTCGGGGCGCTGGGCTGTGATCACCGCGCCCTGTCCAGCCCGGCGACGGTCGAAACACTGGTGGCGATGCGCCTCAACGCGCTCGTCCTCGACCTCTCGGTCGTCGGACCGGAGAGTTGGGACTACCTGGAGCGCGTGTGCGGTCGGCTCCCCGGCCTCGCCGTGATCGTTTGCACAGGCCCGTCATCGGTGGCGCAGCGGGTCCGCGGGCTGCGGCTCGGCGCCGACGCGTGGATGACCAAGCCCTGCCATCCGGAGGAGCTGATCTGCGTGATCGAGGCGGCGGTCCGCCGGCACAGGCGGCAGGAGCTGCCGGCGATCGACGTCGCCGCGACGATCGGCGAGATCACGATCCGTCCGGACCTGTACCAGGCGTACGTCGGGGAGCAGAGTCTCGAGCTGACGGCGCGCGAGTTCGAGATCCTTCAACTCCTGGCGCAGTCCGATCGGGTGCTCCGCCGCGAGGAGATCTACGAACGGGTTTGGGGCTATGCGATGGCGCACGGCGACCGCTCGGTCGACGTGTTCGTCCGCAAGCTCCGCCAGAAGCTGCGCGCCATATCGTCATCCTGGAGTTACATTCACACGCACTTCGGGGTGGGTTACAGATTTGCTCCCGAGCTCGAAGGGGACGAGATCGAAGTGAG
This sequence comes from uncultured Solirubrobacterales bacterium, assembly GCA_963709205.1. GTDB lineage: Bacteria > Actinomycetota > Thermoleophilia > Solirubrobacterales > Solirubrobacteraceae > Palsa-465. Next base: position 110,799 of record CAVPVP010000027.1, on the reverse strand, counting down.
TCGCCACGCGATCGAGCCGGCGCCCGAGCCGGCGGCACTCAGTCGCTGAGCTGATACCCGGCGCCGCGGCCGTTCGCCTCGTTACAAGCTGCCGTAGGGCCGGGTCGCTCAGGCCCTTCGGTCACAAGTTCTTCACATCGTCGTCACGATTCGATAACGCGATAGGGGATCGTGGGCGAGAGCATCGCCCCAATGCCGGCAACCGCGCACTCGAGCAGCGAGGTGATCGAGGTGGGTCCACTGCAGATCCTCCCCGAGGAGCATCTCGCCCGCGCAAATGGCCGCGCGCTGGTGCTTTCGATCCGGGAACTGCGGCTGTTGACCGAGCTCGGCCGCCGCGCTGACCGGATAATGCCGCGTGAGGAGCTGTTCCGCCTCGTATGGGGACGCGAGATGCGCGCCGGCGACAGGTCGGTCGACGTGTACGTGCGAAAGCTTCGGGTCAAGCTGGAGGAAGCGCTCCCAGGCTGGCGATTCATCCACACGCACTTCGGGTTCGGCTACCGGCTGGCCGCCGAGCCCGCACAGAACGCGAACGAGCGGTTCACAAGTGGTTAACACCGCTGACCGCTGTTGCGTAACACTCAGGTGCACACCTAGTTAAGGAGACGTGACCTTGAAACCAAGGCGTATTGCACTGATCGCTACCGCGCTGGCGTCAGCGCTGGTTGTGGCGGCGTGCGGTTCGAGCAACAGCAGCACCTCGAGCGCCGCTGGCGGCGCTGCGAGCAGCTCGACGAGCACCAGCGGCGGCAGCAGCAGCAGCTCAGGCTCCGGGACCGTCAACGGCGCCGGCTCGACGTTGGCTGCCCCGATCTACCAGCAGTGGGGATCGGTGCTCAAGGGCCAGGGCCTCACGATCAACTACAACCCGGTCGGCTCCGGAGCAGGCCAGACCCAGCTCGAGGCCGCGACGGTCGACTTCGCCGGGAGCGACCCGGCTCTGAAGGCGGCCGACAAGTCCAAGATGAAGGGCCCGGTGCTCCAGTTCCCGGTTGCTGCGGGCGCGATCACCGTGTCCTACAACCTTTCCGGCGTCAAGAGCGGCCTGAAGCTCGACGGCCCGACGATCGCGAAAATCTTTAGCGGCCAGATCAAGACATGGAATGATCCGGCGATCAAGGCGCTGAACCCGAGCGTGAGCCTGCCGAGCTCGAACATCACCGTCGTGCACCGCTCGGACTCCTCCGGCACGACTCAGGGCTTCACCACCTTCCTGGCCGATACCGATCCGGCGTGGAAGTCGTCGGTCGGCGCCGGCAAGGACGTCAAATGGCCGACCGGCACCGGCGCCAAGGGCAACTCCGGCGTTGCGGCCGTCGTCCATCAGACCACCGGCGCGATCGGCTACGTCGAGCAGGCGTACGCGCTCGAGAACAACTTCACCTACGCGGCGGTCAAGAACTCGGGCGGCGCGTACGTGCTGCCGAGCATCGCCAATACCTCGGCCGCGTTCCTGGGGATCACGGTCCCGCCGGACCTCGGTATCTCGACGATCAACTCGCCGAACCCGGGGGCCTACCCGATCGTCTCGCAGACGTTCATCGACGCCTACAAGGACCCGTGCAAAGACGGTGGCGCCAGCTCCGGCACCGCCGCCGCGCTGAAGAAGTTCCTGACGTACGCGTTCGGCGCCGGACAGCAGACCCTCGGGTCGGGGGGCAACGAGCTGCCGTACGCGCCGCTGCCGTCGTCGCTCGCCGACAAGGACAACACCCAGCTGGCCACGATGGTGTGCAACGGCTCGGCCATCTCGTAAGGATGAGCGAAGCTAATCCGGTAAGCGAGGCGTGATGCCGAGCGGCGGAATCAAAACGCGGGGCCGGATGCCCCGCGGAGGACTCTAGGTGGAAGCAAGCGCTACAACGGTCGCAGGCGACCGCTCGGCTCTCGAGCGGTCGCCGGCCAGCCGTCTTCCCGATCTCGCGCTGAAATGGGGTCTCTCCGCCCTGGCCGCGGCGATCCTCGTCCTGATCGTCTACTTCTTGATCCGGCTGATCGGGGAGTCGCACACGGTGTTCAGCCAGTTCGGCCTGAGCTTCGTGTTCGGGAATGACTGGGACGTCAACCGCAACATCTACCACGGCGCCGCGATGCTGGTCGGGACGCTCGTCACCTCGGCGATCGCCATGCTGATCGGGGTGCCGGTCGCCGTCGCGGGTGCGCTCTACATCAACGAGCTTTGCCCGCGCCGGCTGCGGCAGCCGCTGTCGATCCTGGTTGACCTCCTGGCCGCGGTGCCGTCGGTCGTGTACGGCCTGTGGGGCGTGTTCGTGCTGGCCCCGAAGCTGCTGCCGGCCGAGAAGTGGTTCGCGAGCACGTTCTCGTTCATCCCCTGGATCGGTGGCGGCACGCCGACGCTCTACAACTACTTCATCGCCGGGCTGATACTCGCGATCATGATCCTGCCGATCGTCTCCGCGATCTCCCGGGAGGTGATCGCCACGGTCCCGGCGGAGAACAAGGAGGCCGCGCTCGCGCTCGGCGCCACCCGCTGGGAGATGATCCGGATGGCAGTGCTCCCGTACGCGCGGCCGGGGATCACCGGTGGGGCGATGCTCGGGCTCGGCCGCGCTCTGGGTGAGACGATCGCCGTCGTGCTCGTGATCGGCGCGGCTCCCGTGATCGGAAACCACCTGTTCGCCCAGGGCAACACGTTCGCGGCCGTGATCGCGAACGAGTTTGGCGAGGCCCAGGGGATTCACGTCTCGGCGCTGTTCGCCGCCGGCCTGGTGCTGTTCATCCTCACCCTGGTCGTGAACATCATCGCGCGCTGGTTCGTGTCGCGCGGCTCGCACGGCGCTCGCGGCACCGGCGCCACCGGCATGACGATCGCCTCCACCGACCTGAGCGAAGTATGAGCAGCATCACCGTTTCCACGCTGCCGCAGGTCAGCTCCCGCCGGCGCGTGACCGACAAGGTGATGCGCGGCGCCCTCGTGGCCGCGACGCTCGTCGCGTTGGTGCCGCTGATCCTGATCCTCTACTACCTCCTCAAACGAGGACTCAGCGGTTGGTCCCAGAGCGGCTTCTTCAGCACCGACCCCACGGGCAGCTTCTTCGGCAACCCCGGCGGGATCCGGAGCGCAATCATCGGCTCACTCGAGATGGTCCTGCTCGCTTCTCTGATCGCGATTCCGATCGGGATCGGCGTGGCGCTGTACCTCACCGAGTACGGCCGGGACTCGATGTTCGCGAACGTCGTCCGCTACTTCGTCGACGTGATGACGGGCGTGCCCTCGATCATGTTCGGCCTGTTCATCTACATCGTGCTGGTGTCCGGGCACGTCGGGGGTGGGTTCACCGCGTGGAAGGGATCGGTCGCCCTATCGCTTCTGATGATCCCGATCGTGGTGCGCTCGGCCGAGGTCGTACTCCTCCTCGTGCCGAGCCAGCTCCGCGAAGCCGCGCTGGCGCTGGGCGCTCCCCGCTGGCGGGTCATCGGCAAGGTCGTCCTTCCGACCGCTGCGCCGGGCCTAGTCACCGGCTCGCTGCTGGCGGTGGCACGTGGCATGGGGGAGACCGCTCCGCTGCTGTTCACGGTGACGGCCGCTTTCGGCCTGACCTTGAACCTCGGAACGCTGATGAACTCGCTTCCGGTCCAGATCTACACGGACATCCAGTCACCGCGAACAGAAATCGTCAACCGGGCGTGGGGCGCGGGGCTCACGCTGGTGGTGATCGTGCTACTACTCAACATCATCGCTCGCTTCATTGCCTCGAGGAGCCGACGAGCATGAACACTCCTGACACGACGAGTAAGGAACAGACGGATATGTCCACCGCTGGGGGCCCTCCGCCGGAGCCGCCGCAGGCGGCGCCGGCAGCCGCGAGGACAGGAGCAGTCGCGCGTAAGGCCGGTCACGCCGTCAAGCTGAATGACCTGAACGCCTATTACGGCAGTGTCCACGCGATCAAGGACGTCACGATCGACTTCCCGGCCAACCAGGTGACCGCGCTGATCGGGCCCTCGGGATCGGGCAAGTCGACCGTGGTCCGGTGCATCAACCGGATGCATGAGGAGATCCCCGGCGCGCGCGCCGAGGGCAGCGTCATGCTCGACGAGCTCGACGTGTACGCGTCCGACGTCGACGTCACCGCCGTGCGCCGCCTGATCGGGATGGTGTTCCAGAAGCCCAACCCGTTCCCGACGATGTCGATCTTCGACAACGTGGCCGCGGGGCTGCGGCTGACCGGCACCAAGAGCCGCGACCTGAAGGAGCTCGTGCACCACTCGCTTCAGTCGGTCGGCCTGTGGGATGAGGTCAAGGATCGTCTGAGCTCGCCCGGCATCGGGTTGTCCGGCGGCCAGCAGCAGCGGCTGTGCATCGCGCGGACTGTGGCGATCGAGCCCGAGGTGATCCTGATGGACGAGCCGGCCTCGGCGCTCGACCCGATCTCGACCCTGAAGATCGAGGAGCTGATCGACGAGCTGAAGGAGCGCTACACGATCGTGATCGTCACCCACAACATGCAGCAGGCCGCGCGCGTCGCCAACTCGACCGTGTTCATGCTCGAGGGCGAGGTCATCGAGCACGACGAGACGAACAAGATCTTCACGAACCCGTCAGACGAGCGCACCGAGCGCTATGTCACCGGGAAGTTCGGGTAGGGGTCGCGTATGCACGAGACTCGGCACCAGTTTCACGAGAGTCTGCGCGCGCTCGAAGCGCAGGCGCTGGACGGGCTCGACATCGTCATCCAGCAGCTCGACCGTTCGCTCGAGTCACTGTCCTATCAGGACGTCGAGCTCGCCGGCATGGTGGTCGCCGACGACGACCGGATCGACGGCCGCTACCTCGAGGTGCACCAGGGGATCCTGTCGCTGCTCGCCCGCCAGGCGCCGGTGGCCGGCGACCTGCGGATCGTCGCGGCACTCTTGCACGTGATCCGGTGCGTCGAGCGGATGGGCGACCAGTGCGTGAACATCGCCAAGCTCGTGCCGCTGTCGGGCTATGAGACGCCCAAGGACAAGGACATCCTGGATTCGATCGAACGGATGGGCCGGCTCGCGCGCTCGCAGGTCTCCCAGGCCAAGCAGGCGTTCGCCGGGCGCAACGTCGAACTCGCGCAGGACCTCGTGCGCCAGGACACGGAGATCAACCGGCTGAACCGCGAGATCTTCCGCCGGGCGGTCGAGATCGGCGACAACCTCGACCTGCGCGAGTGGGCCATGTTCATGATCCTCGTCGCCCGTTGCCTCGAGCGCGTCGGCGACAACACGGTCGACATCGCCGAGCAGACGGTGTTCGTGGTCACCGGACTTTTCCGCGAGCTCGCCGACGCCTCCACGCCGCCCGAGGCGGCGCGGGCACCGTAGCGGGCTCCGGTGCACGTCCGCACCGGGTGACGTGCGCCGCGACTCGCCTCGCGTGCCCGCTGGATCGAGCGCGAGTCACCCGGGTGGGACACGCACCTACGCAGCCGCTCCGAGCGGACGGTTATCCTCGCGCGTGTGGCGACGCAGAGGTCCAAGCGGCGATCGCGCAAGCGACACGGCCCCGGAGCGGCGCGCGGGAGGGCGGCCGCCCCCCGCGAGCCCCGTGTCGAGAGGCCGACAGGCCGCGCCGGCTCCACCGGCCGTGCCGAGCCGAGAACACGCCGTCGTCGGGGCGGTCCGATGGGCGCGTACGGCGAACGGCCGCCGAGCCCGTTCGGCGGCCTTCCGGTGGCAGAGATTTCGATCCTCGTCGGCGCGATCGTTCTCGTCATCGGACTGATCGACCGAGCGACCGTCGCGCTGATCGGCGGCGTCGTCATCTGCCTGTTCGGAGTAGTCGAGGTGACCACGCGCGAGCACTTCTCGGGCTACCGGTCGCACACCGTCCTGCTCGCGGCGATTCCGGCGGTGGCGGTCGAATTCGTGATCGCGCTTACGGTCGGGACGCCGGCGATTCGAGCCCTATTGCTGGTCCCGGTCGGGATCGTCTTCGCGATCTGCGCGTACTTCCTTCGCAAGCGCTTTCTGTTCGCTCGTCAGGCGCGGATCGCCCGCCCGCAGAAGCTGTAACAGGCTCGTAGAAGCTGTAACCGGCTCGTAGAAGCTGTAACCGGCTCGTAGAAGCTGTAACCGGCTCCTACCGCAGCGGGAGCGGGTCGCCGCTCGCCCCGAACGGCGCCTCGGACGGATCGAGCTGGTCCTCCGCCACCGTCGGCAGCCGCAGCACGAACACGGCGCCGCCGTCGGGAGCGTTGTCGGCCTCGACGGACCCGCCGTGCTGCACGGCCACCTGGCGCACGATCGCGAGCCCGAGGCCGCTGCCCTGGCGGTGTCGGGAGTTCGCACCTCGGTAGAACCGGTCGAACACGTACGGCAGGTCGGCCGGATCGATCCCGGTGCCGTGGTCGCGGACGCACAGGCCACGCTGATCGACGATGATCTCGACGACACCGCCTGTGGCGGAGTGGTGCGCGGCGTTGTCGAGCAGGTTGTTGATCGCGCGGGCGAGCCGCTCCGGCACGCCGTCGACGACCACCGGCTCGAGCGAGCTCTCGAACCGGATCTGAGGAAAGTCGCGCCGAGCGCGAGTCAGGCAGTCCGCGACCACGCGATCGAGCCGGACGTCCTCGGCCGAGGTGATCGGCAGGTCGCCACGGGCGAGCTCGATCACGTCCCCGATCAGGGCGCTCAGCTCCTCGCTCTGTTCAAGCACGTCCGCCAGCAGCCGGTGCCGGTCGTCGTCGGACAGCCGCTCGCCGGCGAGCAGCACCTCGATGTTCGTGCGCAGGCTGGTGATCGGGGTGCGGAGCTCGTGCGAGGCGTCGGCCACGAGCTGGCGCTGGGCCCGCACCGACTCGTCGAGCGCGTCGCGGGAGTTCTGCAACCGCTCGATCATTGCGTTGAAGCGCGTGGCGAGCTGCCCGACCTCGTCGTCGGCGTGGTAATGGATGCGGCTCGTCAGATCCTCGGTGTCGGTGATGTGCTGCGCCGTCTGCGCGACGTCCGCGAGCGGTGCGAGCACGCGTCGGGCCGCCAGGCGCCCGAGGCAGGCGGCGAGTGCAATCCCGCCCGCGCACAGAAGGAACAGGACGAGTCGCAGCTCCGCGAGGACGTTGCGTACGGGTTCTAGCGGCCGCGCGAGCTGCAATGCCGCCGGCTCGGCCTGACCGAACGCGCCCATAACGGTGACCGGGAGGGTGAGCTGACGTAGCGGAGTGCCTCCGACGGTGACGTTCTCGAGGGAGGGTGGGCCGGGGTTGCCGGCGGCGTACGACTGCGCAACCGAGTCGAACGGGAGCGGAACATTGCCCTCGCTGCAGGCGACCGCGCCATCGTTGGTGACGATCTGCCATATCGGCGCCGCGCCGCCCGGTGGGCTAGCCGGACCTTGATTGCTGCCACACCGGAGCTGCGAGCCCGACAAAAGTGCCGCCTGGGCGTGGAGCTCGTCGTCGACCTGTCCGAGCAGCTGAGAGCGGACGACCACGTACACGCCGACCGATGCGAGCAGGATCACCAGGGCGACCGTTGAGGCGCACGCTATAGCAAGTCTTCGGCGTAGCGGCACCCTCGGCTCCCGTCAGTCCCGCAACACGTAGCCGACGCCCCTCACCGTGTGAAGGAGGCGGGATTCGTCATCCGCCTCGGTCTTGCGCCGCAGGTAGCCCATGTATACGCCGAGCGCATTGGACGTGGGCCCGAAGTCGTATCCCCACACGTTCTCGAAGATCGTCGAGCGGGTCAGCACCTGGCGAGGATGCCGCATGAACAGCTCGAGCAGGAGGAACTCGGTCTTCGACAGCTCGATCACGCGATCGCCGCGCCGGACCTCGTGCGCGACCGGATCGAGGACGAGGTCGGCGTAGCGGAGGATCTCACCGTCGTCGCCCTCGCCCGAGCGGCGCAGGAGCGCCCGCAGACGGGCCTGCAGCTCCCGGAGCGCGAATGGCTTGACGAGGTAGTCATCCGCCCCGACGTCGAGCCCCTCGACGCGGTCGTCGATCGCGTCGCGTGCCGTCAGCATCAGGATCGGCGTGCGGTCGCCGGCCTGGCGCATGCGGCGGCAGACCTCGAGGCCGTCGAGCTTGGGCATCCCGATGTCGAGGATCACCGCGTCGGGCGGCGACTTTGCGAGCGCGTCGAGCGCCTCCTCGCCGTCGCCGGCGAGCTCTACGTCATACCGATCCAGCCGCAGAGCACGCTCGAGCGCTCGCCGTACGGCAGGCTCGTCGTCCACCACCAGTACGCGCGCCATGCGGACAATTGTGGCGCGCGCACGTAAACATTTGTGAAGACCTCGGCGGCTACCTCACGAGCGCGAGGTTCGCCGCCGTGGCCGAGAATGTGTCAAGGATGCCGCCGACCAAGCAGAAGGCCAAGCTCGAGACCTACCGAGAGAAGCGCGACTTCGAGGCCACGTCTGAGCCGTCCGGCGGCGGGCGGCGGGACGTGGAGGCCCGCGGTGGGGTGGACGCAGGCGAGGAGCACGGGCACCGGTTCGTCGTCCAGGAGCACCACGCCACCCGCCTGCACTGGGATCTGCGGCTCGAGCACGACGGCGTGCTCGCGTCGTGGGCGATCCCGAACGGCATCCCGGCCGATCCGGCGGACAACCGCCTCGCGGTACGCACCGAGGACCACCCGCTCGAGTACCTCGAGTTCCACGGCGAGATTCCGAAGGGGCAGTACGGCGCCGGCACGATGACGATCTGGGACCAGGGCACGTACGACGTGGACAAATGGGAGGACCGCAAGGTCGAGGTCACCTTCCACGGCGAGCGGCTACACGGCCGCTACGGCCTGTTCCCGATCGGGAGGGCCGGCGACTCCAAGGACGACTGGATGATCCACCGGATGGACCCGCCGGAGGATCCGGACCGGGAGCCGATGCCCGAGCGGATCGTGCCGATGATGGCCAGGCCGTCGGCCACGCTCCCGCGCGACGCGAAGCGGTGGTCGTTCGAGGTCAAGTGGGACGGCGTCCGAGCGATCGCCTACGTGCGACCCGGCCGGCTGCGCATGGAGAGCCGCAACCTGAACGAGATCACCGACGCCTACCCCGAGGTCCGCGGGCTCGTCGGGGCGCTCGGGATGCACGAGGCCGTGCTCGACGGCGAGATCGTCGCCTTCGATTATTCGGACCCCGCCCACCCGCGCCCGAGCTTCGAGCGACTCCAGCGCCGGATGCACGTGACCTCGCCCAGTTCGGTCCGGCGCCTGATGAAGAGCACGCCCGTGATCTACGCGATCTTCGACCTGCTGTATCTCGACGGGCACTCACTGATGGACCGCCCGTACTCCGAGCGCCGCGACCAGCTCGAAGCACTCGAGCTCGAAGGTTCCGCGTGGCGCGTCCCCGCCGCCCACCCGGGCCGGGGAACAGAGCTGCTCGAGGCCACGTCGAAGCAGGGCCTGGAGGGCGTGGTAGCCAAGCGCCTCGACTCCCGCTACGAGCCGGGCCGGCGCAGCGGCAGCTGGCTGAAGATCAAGAACACGCTGCGCCAGGAGCTCGTGATCGCCGGCTGGATCCCGGGCGAGGGGCGGCGCACCGACCGGATCGGCGCGCTGCTCATGGGCTATTACGAGGACGGCAAGCTCCGCTATGCCGGGCGGGTCGGAACCGGGTTCACCGAGAAGACACTCGAGGACCTCCGCAGACGCCTCGCCCCGCTCAAACGCGACACGAACCCGTTCGAGATCGCACCTAAGCTGCCACGCGAGGCCGCGTTCGTGGAGCCCCGGCTCGTCGCCGAGGTGGAGTTCCGCGAGTGGACCTCCGAGCGCGTGATGCGGGCGCCCTCGTTCAAAGGGCTGCGCGAGGACAAGCCGGCGACCGAGGTCGTGGCCGAGAGTGTCGTAAGCAAGCCGGGGACCGATCCGGGGGCCGAGCCGGATCCGGCGGGCGATCCGAACGCGCCCGAGGCGCTGTTCGACGAGGTCGAGCGCCTGCCCGAGGGCGCGCTGTCCGTCGTTACCGAGGGCCGGCGGCTGAAGATCACCAACTGGGACAAGGTGCTCTACCCCGAGAGCGGCTTCACCAAGGGGATGCTGATCGCCTATTACGCGCGCGTCGCGCCGTTCGTGCTTCCGCACCTGCACGACCGCCCGCTGACGCTCAAGCGTTACCCCAACGGCGTCGAGGAGCCGTACTTCTATGAAAAGCAGTCGCCGTCGCACCGCCCCGAGTGGGTGCGGACGGTGCGCATCGGCGACATCAACTACACGCTCGCGCAGGACCGCCCGACGTTGATCTGGCTGGCGAACCTCGCCGACATCGAGCTGCACACCTCGCTGTCGCTGGCGCCGAAGCCGCAGCAGCCGACGATGATGGTGTTCGACCTCGATCCGGGCGCGCCGGCCGGGCTCGTCGAGTGCTGCGAGGTCGCGCTCGTCCTGCGCGGGCTGTTCGAGCAGCTCGGGCTCGAGAGCGTCGCCAAGACCTCCGGCTCCAAGGGGCTCCAGGTGTACGTGCCGCTGAACACCCCGACCGACTACCGCGCGACGAAGCCGTTCGCCCGGCGCGTCGCCGAGGTGCTCGAGCAGCGCATGCCCGACATCGTCGTCTCGCGCATGACCAAACGGCTGCGACCTGGAAAGGTGCTGGTCGACTGGAGCCAGAACGACGAGCACAAGACGACGGTCAACGTGTACTCGCTGCGCGCGCGCGAACGCCCGACGGCATCGACGCCGGTGACCTGGGAAGAGGTCCAGGCCTGCCACGACCAACGGGACGAGCGGCTGCTCACGTTCGAGGCGCACGAGCTGCTGGCTCGCGTGGACGATGAGGGCGATGTGTTCGCGTCCGCGCTCACCGCAAAGCAATCTCTGCCCGCGCTGCGCTGAGTAACGGAGGGCGATCCGTTAGGCTGGCGCTGGATGCCGCCGATGGATCAAATCACGCTGCGTAACCGACTGCTCGTGGCCACGGCGATGTGGAAGGAGACGATCGCGGAGCCGCTGCCGAGGATGCCTCCTGGCGATCCCGGCGACCAGATCCAGAGCTTCGAGATCACACTCGTCGATCGCCTGTGGCAGAGCGCCACCGCCGAGTCCGCGCGCGAGATCGCCGACCGCACCTGGGACCTCGTCCACGACCGTCCCGACGACGATCCGGTCAAGCGCCGCGTCGTCGAGTGTCACGAAGCGCTCGCCCGGCTCACCCGACTCGGCGACTAAGGTCCCGGGGCTTCAGCGGCGGGTGCCGAGTCGATCAGCGCAGCGGGCGCTCGTGCGACGCGTCGGTTCCGAGCGCGTCGGTTCCGAGCGCGTCGGTGCGGAGCGCGTCGACGGGGACGTGCGGCTCCGGCTCGGCGAGGGGGTTGCGCGGAAGTCCGGCGGCGGCGTAGGCGTCGGCCTCGTCGAGGGTCTCGTGCTCGAGCAGGCCGGCGACGAGCGAGTCGAGGTTCGCGCGATTCTCGCGTAGCAGAGCGCTCACCTCGCGGTGGGCCGATTCGACGATCCGCCTGACCTCCTCGTCGACGAGCCGCTGCGTCGACTCCGAGGTCTCCGCCGCTCCGGGCAGAAATGCGCTCATTCCGTCCTGCGGGATCACCGCGATCGGGCCGATCGCCTGGCTCATGCCCCACCGCCCGACCATGTGGCGCGCGATCCGGGTCAGGAGCTGGATGTCCGACTCGGCCCCGGTCGTGATGTCGCCGAACACCAGTTCCTCGGCGGCACGTCCGCCGAGCGCCACCTTGATCTGAGCGAGCAGGTGCTGCTGCTCGAAGTTGAACCGGTCGGCGTCGGGTGCCGAGAACGTGACCCCGAGCGCCTGCCCGCGAGGGATGATCGACACCTTGCGCACCGGGTCCGCGCCCGGAGTGAGCATCCCCACGATCGCGTGGCCGGCTTCGTGGTATGCCGTGCGCCGGCGATCGGCCTCGGAGATCATCACCTTGCGCTCGGCGCCCAGCACGATCCGCTCGAGCGCGTCGCTCAGGTCCTCGCGATTGACCTTCTCGTGCTCGCGGCGAGCGGCGAGCAGCGCGGCCTCGTTGACGAGGTTCTCGAGGTCGGCTCCTACCATCCCGGGTGTGGAGGAGGCGATGGCGCCGAGGTTGACCTCGTCGGCGAGCGGTACGCCGCGGGTGTGCACGCGGAGGATCGCCTCGCGTCCGGCGCGGTCCGGTGGCGAGACGACGACGCGGCGGTCGAACCGTCCCGGCCGCAACAGTGCCGGGTCGAGGATCTCCGGCCGGTTGGTCGCGCCGAGCACGATCACGCCGAGTCGCGGGTCGAACCCGTCCATCTCGGTGAGGATCTGGTTGAGCGTCTGCTCGCGCTCATCGTGGCCGCCCGAGATATTGGCGCCGCCCGAAGCCCGAGAACGGCCGATGGCGTCGAGCTCGTCGATGAAGATGATCGCGGGGGCGGCCTGCTTGGCCTGCGCGAACAGGTCGCGCACGCGCGAGGCGCCGACGCCGACGATCATCTCGACGAACTCCGACGCGGACATCTGGAAGAACGGCACGCCCGCCTCGCCGGCGACGGCCCGCGCGAGCAGCGTCTTGCCGGTGCCGGGCTGACCGCTCAGGAGCACGCCGCGTGGGATCCGGCCGCCGAGCCTCAGATACTTGTCCGGGTTCTTGAGGAAGTCGACGATCTCGGTCAGCTCGGCCTTGGCCTCGTCGATGCCGGCCACGTCGTCGAACGTGACGCGCTGGTCCTGCGCCTCGACCCGGCGGGCGCGGGAGCGGCCGAACGACATGAGCCCGCCGGCGCCGCCGCCCGCGGCCGCCGCTCGGCGGAACACCCATACGAGCAGCAGCAGGAACAGCAGCGTCGGCCCGAACCCGAAGATCAGACTGGTCAGGAACGAGGGCCCCTGGTTCGTCGCCTGGGCGTTGATCGTGACGTTGTTCTTCTGGAGCAGCGAGAACAGCTGCTGGTTATTCGCGAAGGACGGGATCTGGGTGGCGAAATAGGTGTAGCTCTGGCCGTCGGACGGGTACTTGATCGCCTTCTTGAAGGTCCCGTCGATCGCGGCACCGGTCGAGGAGATCGACTGGATGTTGTTGTCCTCGGCCTGGGTGAGGAAGGTCGGGCTGTAGGGGACCTGGACCCGGGGGCTCGGGCTGAGCGCCTGCGAGGAGATCCAGAAGTTGAGCGCGATCAGCCCTATCACCAGGACCACCGCTATCCAGCGGATGTTCGGCCGCGACGGCGGCTTGGAAGGCTGGCCGCCGCGACCGTCGGGCGCTGGGGTCACTCGCCAACCGGGCGGCGGCTGCTGCTGCTGCTGCTGCGGAGGACCTCCCGGCCGTAGCCGGGGGCTGCTCTCCCGTCGCCGCTGTTGCTCGGCCATCAGTCCGATTGTGGCAAGGTGCCCGCCTCAGGCAAGCAACCTTTCAGGAGTTATTCGATTCGGCTCCTGAACGAGTCCGCGCCTTCGACGCTCGCGCCGGCGGCCCAGGCGCGATCGGCGAGCCACCGGTCCGAGGTCACGACCCGGACCGCGGCCGGATCCGGGTCGGCGCGCAGTCGCCGGACGATCTCGTCGTCGGCCGAGTTGGGGCGGGGCTTCGGGGCGTGGCCGACCTCGATCACGGTCGATCGGATCGGCGGTCGCGGCGGGCGCTCGAACACGACCGTGACGTCCTCGCCGCTTTCGGCGGCCCAGCGCTCGAGCGTGTCGACCAGCCTGAGCATCGCGGCATCACGGTCCCGCCACCAGTGGTCGGGGCGGGTGCCGATCACGTTCATGCCGTCGACGAGCCATCGCATCACGCCTCAGGCTAGTCGTCGCTGGAGGGGCGTTGCCGGTCGCGCTTGCGGGCGCCCTGGCGCCGCTTGCTCTCGAGACGCTTGTGCACCGAGCCGGCCGTCGGCTTGGTCGCGTGGCGGCGACGCGGCGTCGCGAGCGCCTGGGTCAGGCGCCGGCGCAGCCGCTCGAGCGCGAGCTCGCGATTGCGGGCCTGGCCGCGCGCGTCCTGGGCCACCGCAGTCACGCGCGGGCCCGCGCGCGCGATGATCCGGCGCTTCTGCTCGTCGGTCAGCGCCGAGGACGCCTCGACATCGAAGATCGCCTCGACCCGCGACGCCGTGACGTTGGCGTGCTGGCCGCCTGGTCCGGATGAGCGCGAGGTTCTGACCGTGATCTCACGCAAAGGCAACTTCACGCCGCGGCCGAGTGGCATCGGGTCTTCCATGTCCTGTACCTTCCCAGCTTGTAAGGCCGTTCGGTCGACCGGACGGTGTCCAAGCAGGTGCAGGCTCCGGGGCATGTTTTCTTCCGCGGTAGCAGCACTTCAAGCGGAGGAGCACTCCACATGCCAACTGGCACGGTCAAATGGTTCAGCGACGAGAAGGGGTTTGGCTTCATCACCCCGGATGACGGCGGTCGCGATCTGTTCGTCCACCACTCGAGCATCACCGCCGACGGCTACCGCTCGCTCGCAGAGGGAAGCAAGGTCTCCTACGAGGAGGAGGCCGCTCCCAAGGGCCCCAAGGCCGTCAACGTAGCGAAGCTCTAGCTTCGGCTGCTCGTCCGTTCCCGCGGCACGTTGCGTCCCGAAAGGTGGCGGGCCGGCCGCTCGTTCGAACGCGAGTGCCGCGGGCCGGACGCCGCAGCCTCGACCGACAGCGAGGTCGAGGCCCATGGCTCCCGTCCGGACGGGGTGGATGGCCCCATGGATGCCGCCGCAGGCGGCCCCCACTTAACCCATTCGGGGGGGCGTAACCGACGAGGGCGAAACTTCGTCTCCCCGCGCGCGTACTATGGGTAAGGCGATTGACCTTGGGCGCACGTAGATGACTAAGACGGTCGAGGAGCGCGAGCAAGTAGTAGTTCGCTTCGCGGGAGACTCGGGCGACGGAATGCAGCTGGCGGGCAGCCGGTTCACGGATGCCACCGCGCTGGTCGGCAACGACCTGGCGACGCTGCCGAACTTCCCGGCCGAGATCCGTGCTCCCGCCGGAACGCTCGCGGGCGTGTCCGCGTTCCAGATCCACTTCGCCTCGCGAGACATCCTCACGCCCGGCGACAAGCCGAACGTGCTCGTCGCGATGAATCCGGCGGCTCTGAAGGCAAATCTGGCGGAGTTGGACCGAGGCGCGACCCTGATCGTCAACGAGGACGCGTTCAACAAGCGCAACTTCGAGAAGGCGGGGTATTCGTCGAATCCTCTCGAGGACGGGTCGCTGAGTGCGTATCGCGTCCACCGGATCCCGATGACGTCGCTGACGGTGGCGGCGGTCGAGGGGATCGAGGGCTCGTCGACCCGCGACGCCGGCCGGGCCAAGAATCTGTTCGCGCTCGGCGTGCTGTCGTGGCTGTACGGGCGCCCGACGGACGTGACCAAGCGGTGGATCGAGCAGAAGTTCGCGCGCAATCCCGGAGCGTTGCAGGCGAACCTGGCGGCGTTCAACGCCGGCTGGTCGTTCGGCGAGACCACCGAGCTGCTCGACGTGCAGTACAAGGTCAAGCCCGCCACCGACGTCCCGCCCGGGACGTACCGCAACGTCAACGGCACGACCGCGCTGTCTCTCGGGCTGATCGCGGCGAGTGCCCGCAGTGGACTGCCGCTCCTTTTGGCGAGCTATCCGATCACCCCGGCGTCCGAGCTTCTGCACGAGCTCTCGCGCCACACGAACCTCGGCGTGAAGACGAGCCAGGCGGAGGACGAGATCGCCGCCGCCGGGATGGCGCTCGGCGCCGCGTTCGGCGGTCGCCTCGGCGTGACCGCGACCAGCGGCCCGGGCATGGACTTGAAAGCCGAGACGATCGGGCTGGCGGCGGCGCTCGAGCTGCCGATGATCGTGATCGACGTGCAGCGCGCCGGACCATCGACCGGGATGCCCACCAAGACCGAGCAGTCCGACCTGCTGATGGCCGTCCACGGGCGCCACGGCGAGTCGCCGCTGCCGGTGATCGCGCCGAGCACGCCCGGCGGCTGCTTCGCGGCGGCGTTCGAGGCCGTGCGGATCGCGATCCGCTACCGGACGCCGGTGATCCTCCTCTCGGACACGTTCCTGGCCTCGTCCTCAGAGCCTTGGCGGGTGCCGGACGTGGCCGCGCTGGAGTCGATCGATCCGGCGTTTGCGGTCGCGGTCGAGGGCGAGGAGTTCATGCCCTATGCGCGTGACGATCGGCTCGCGCGGCCGTGGGCCATCCCAGGAACCCCGGGATTGGCGCATCGGATCGGCGGCCTCGAGAAGGCCGACGTCACCGGCAACATCTCCTACGACTCGGCGAACCATGCGCGGATGACCGAGCTGCGCGCCGCGAAGATCGACGGGATCGCGGACGACATCCCGCCGCTCACGGTCGACGTTGACAGGGGCCCCGCCCGCCCCGCCCGGCTGCTGGTGCTCGGGTGGGGGTCGAGCGAGGGCGCGATCCGCGCCGGCGTGCGCCGGGCCCGCAAGGCCGGCCACGCGGTCGCATGCGCGCACCTCCAGCATCTGAACCCATTCCCCGCGAACACCGGCGACGTGCTCCGCTCGTTCGATCGTGTGCTCGTGCCGGAGATGAACACCGGCCAGCTTTCCCAGCTGCTGCGCGCCAAGTACCTCGTCGACGTCGAGTCGTTCTGCAAGGTGCAGGGACAGCCGCTGTTCGCGTCAGAAATCGAAGAGCAGATCGCGGAGCGGCAATGAGCGCAGTGGTCACCAACGGAAATGGTTCCCCACCCACCCCGCCGCACGAGCTGACCAAGGCGGACTTCCAGTCCGATCAGGAGACGCGGTGGTGTCCCGGGTGCGGCGATTACGCGGTCCTGTCGGCGGTGCAGCAGTTCATGCCGGAGCTCGGGATTCCGCCCGAGAAGATCGTGTTCATCACCGGAATCGGGTGCGCGGGCCGGTTCGCCTACTACATGAACACGTACGGGATGCACGGCATCCACGGGCGTGCGCCGGCGCTCGCGACCGGCCTGGCGTCGACTCGCGAGGACCTGTCGATCTGGATCGTCACCGGTGACGGCGACTCGCTGTCGATCGGCGGCAACCACCTGATCCACTCGCTGCGCCGCAACGTCCCGATCAAGATCCTCTTGTTCAACAACCAGATCTACGGGTTGACGAAGGGGCAGGCGTCGCCGACATCCGAGCTCGGGAAGATCACGAAGTCGACCCCGTTCGGCGTCGCCGACCACCCGTTCAACCCTGTTTCTTTGGCGCTCGGGGCGGAGGCGACGTTCGTGGCGCGCACGATCGACCGCGACCGGCGCCACCTGACCGAGGTGCTCCGCGCCGCGGCGACGCACGAGGGCGCCGCGCTCGTCGAGATCTACCAGAACTGCCCGGTATTCAACGACGGTGCCTTCAACGCGCTGACCGAGAAGGACACCAAGGACGCCAACCAGATCCGGCTCGAGGCCGGCAAGCCGATTCGCTTCGGCGTCGAGAACGAGCGCGGGGTCGCGCGGGGCTCCGACGGCGGCCTGGCGATCGTGGACGTGGCCGACGTCGGCGACGAGGCGCTGATCGTGCACGATCCGTCGCGGCCCGACCCCGGCCTGGCGTTCTCGCTCGCGCGTCTCGCCGACAACCCGACCGTGCCCACTCCGATCGGGATCTTCCGCCAGGTCGAGCGGCCGGTGTACGGCCGGAGCAGCCTGGTGCGTGAGAGCTCCGCCACCGACGTGGAGCTCTCGGACCTGCTGCTCGGCGCGGACAGCTGGACCGTCGGCTGACCGCCCAGGCAGGTCGATAGCCGGTCGCTACGCTGAGGTCGATGCGCGACCTCGACGTGGAGCTGCTGTGGTGGGAGGGGTGCCCGTCCACCGAACGGGCGCTCGAGGCCGTGCGCGGTGCGCTGGCCGACCTCGGGATGGAGGACGTCGACGTACGGATGCGGGAGGTCCGCAGCGACGACGACGCGCGCCGCGCTGGATTCGTGGGGTCGCCGACGATCCTGATCGACGGCGTCGACCTCGTCCCGGCCGCCGCCGATGAGCAGATCGGCCTGAGCTGCCGGGTCTACCGCCGGCGTGACGGTCGCGTGAGCCCGATTCCCGATCCTGACGACCTGCGCGAGGCGCTGCGAGGCGCCGCCGAGCGCGCGGAGGTAACCCGATGAGTCTTTCGATTGGCCAGGTGGCGCCAGATTTCTCCCTGCTCGACACCCAGGGGAGGAAGTGGTCGGTGGCCGGCTACGACGGCGCGCCGGCGACGGTGGTGGTGTTCACCTGCAACCACTGCCCGTATGCGCTCGCCTGGCAGGACCGGATCGCAGAGGTGGCCAACGACTACGCGGCCCGTGGCGTGCGCGTGCTGGCGGTCAACTCCAACGACGCCGACCGCTACCCGCGCGACTCGTTCGACGCGATGAAGGACCGGGTCTCGCGAGAGCAGTGGACGATCCCCTACCTCCACGACGCCACCCAGGAGGTCGCGCGGGCGTACGGCGCCACGGTGACCCCGGACGTGTTCGTGCTCGACGCCGAGGACCGGCTGCGCTATCGCGGTGCGCCCGACGCCAACTACGACAACCCGGGCGAGCGGGCGGAGTGGCTGCGAGAGGCCCTCGACGCGGTGCTGTCCGGGTCGATCCTCGAGCGGCACGAGACCAAGCCGGTCGGCTGCTCGATCAAGTGGAAGCAGTAGCGATGGACGACGACTACACGCCGCAGCAGGTGTTTGAGCTGATCGAGCGCGAGGACATCCAGCTGATCGACGTGCGCCAGCCCGAGGAGCACGACGCCGGCCGGATCGCGGGCGACCGGCTGGTCGTGCTCTCGGACCTCGCGTCCGAGGTGGACAGCATCGATCGCGAGCGACCGGTGGTCTTCTACTGCCGGAGCGGCAGCCGCTCGGCGATGGCTACCGAGGCCTTCCGTGGCGCCGGCTTCAACGCCCACAACATGCTCGGCGGGCTGCTCGAGTGGAACGCGGCGGGGCTGCCGCTCGAGCCCGCCGACGGCTACGTGGCGTAGCGCTCTGGGCGAGCGGCGCGGCGTAGGGCGAGCGGCGCCGCGATCCTTGCGAGCGCCGGAACTCACTCCGAGCGCAACACTTCCGCGACCGCGCGTCTCGCTCCGATCCGCGCCGGGATCGCGGTGAGCACGGCGACGGCGATCAGGGTGCCTGGGATCACCGCGATCAGCGACGGGATCGGCGGACTCGCCTTGTCGACGTGGCCGCCGGCGAGCTCGTAGAGCGCGAGGCCGGCCGGGATGCCGACGCACGCGGCGAGTAGCGCGGGCAGCAACTGGGAGGCGGTCAGGCCTGCGGTCACCTGCGCTGGGGTCGCGCCGAGCGCGCGCGCCAGCGCCGTCGGCCGTTGCGCGTCGATCACCGTCGCCCACGTGGTGAAGATCGCGTTGATCGCGGCGAGCACGACCAGGATCGCGCTCAGCAGGAGGACGAGATGATTGACGCGATCGACGATCGAGCTGCCGCCGATGGCAAAGCCGACGGTCTGCTGATCGCGCACCTCGGCGTTGTGCCGGAGCGTCAGCGCCGCCGTGACCATCATCACAGCGATCGCCATGCTGGCGGTGGTCAGGAGCGATCGGCGGATCCGCCGGGCGACGAGCCGGACTCCGAGCAGCATCGGCACCGGAAGCCGGGCCGAGACCGCGATCAGCCACGGCCGTCGCCGCGGCGGATGAGCCGGGTCGTTGAGCGCCCGGATCGTGCTCGTGCGAGCGCCGCGGACCGCCGGCACGAGCGTGGCACCGACCGCGACCGCGATCGCCACGACCATCACGGTCGCCGCCGAGGAAGCGGTTATCGCGGGCGTCGGTGGGCTCCCGAGCAGGCCGGCGCCGAGGCTCGTGAGCGCCGGCGCGAGGAGCTGGCCCGCGATCACCCCGACGGCCGCCGCCGCCAGGGCGAGGAGTAGGTTCTCGGCGAGCAGCACGGCCGCGACCAGCAACGGCGTTGCGCCGACCGCCTTGAGCAGTCCGACGCGGCGAGTCTGCTCGGCCATCCGGCTGCCGACCACGACGGCGATACTCGCGATCGCGAGGAGCGCCAGCAGCGTGCTGACGATCAGCAACACCTTCTGATCGACCGCGACGACCCTGAAGTCACTGTGCTCGATGTCCTGCCACGACGACAGCAACGACGCTGTGTCGTTGAACGTGGCGTTGTCGAACGCGTTGACGGCGTTGCCGTTCTCGAACGCCTGCGAGGAGTCCGGATCGGCCAGCCTCAGGTTGAGGACGTAGCTGAGCCGCTGCTTCCCGGTGGAGAGCGACTCGGCATCGGACCGCGTGAGCCAGACTACGCCGGGCCGCGTGATCGGGTAGAAGCACTCGGCGGTGCTGACCGCGATGCCGGCGACCCGGAACGTTCGGCCGCTCAGCCGGAGGGTGTCGCCGAGGTGGAGGCCGAGCGCGTTCGCGAACCCGCGCTCGATAACCGCTCCGCCGGGACTGATCCAGCGGCCCGCGGTGAGCGCTGGCTGATCGATCGATGCCGGCGCGAGGTCGCGGCCCTCGGCCTGGGCCTGGACGGTTACGCCGCGCGAGGTCAAGGTCGCGAACGCGACCGGATACGGTCCGCCGGTCCCGATCACTCCCGGCGCGTGGACGAGGGGCGCGAACTCGCGGGTCAGGTTTGGAGTGGCGCCGGCGGGCGGTACGAGCTCGGCGACGATGTCGGGGCCCTTGGTGGCGGCGCGGGTGCGCGCGAACGGGCTATCGGTGACCTTGTGCAGCGCCAGCCCGATCGTCAGCGTGGTCGTCGTCGTCACGATCATCAACAGCAGGAGCGCGGACTGGACGCGCCGGCGCTTGATGTCGCGGATCGCAAGCCGCCAGGTGAGCAGGATCCGGCCCATCGGGTCAGCCCTCGAGTCCGGCGATCTCGGTGACGCTGCGTGCCGCGCCGCCGGTCAGCTTCGTCTCGTCGACGAACCGCCCATCGCGCATCGTGATCAGGCGGTCAGCGGTCGCCGCGATCCGCTCGTCGTGTGTGACTACCACCAGCGTCTGCCCGTCCGCGTGTAGCTGTTCGAACAGGCGGAGCACCTCGGTCGTGGCCGTGCTGTCGAGGTTCCCGGTCGGCTCGTCGGCCAGGACGACCGCGGGCCCGTTGGCGAGGGCGCGCGCGATCGCGACGCGCTGGCGCTGGCCGCCCGACAGCGCCGAGGGCAGGTGCTCGGCGCGGTCCATCAGCCCGACTTGCTCGAGCAGGCCGGTGGCGCGCTCGCGGGCCTTCCGCGGAGAGGCGCCGGCAAGGAGGGCGGGAAGCTCGACGTTCTCAAGCGCGGTCAGCTCGTCGACGAGGTGGAAGGCCTGGAAGACGAACCCGAGCGCACGGCGCCGCAGCCGCGCGAGCCCGGCCTCGGGCATCTCCTCGAGCCGGCGCTGCGCCAGCTGGACGGTGCCGCCCGTGGGCCGTTCGAGACCCCCGAGCAGATAAAGGAGCGTCGACTTCCCACAGCCGCTCGGGCCAACGATCGCCACCGACTCGCCCTCCGCGACCTCGAGGGTGACGTCGTCGACGGCCCGGACGAGCGCCACCCCCTTTCCGTACTCCTTGCGCAGCGCGCCCGCCGACAACACCGGTCCCTTGGTGCCCGTCATCGTGGTTCCTTCGCCGCGTTCCAGTACCGGGCGCAAGCCTCGAGCCACCGCAGGTCGGCCTGGAGGCGCAGCACCACGCCCTCGAGGAGGAGTGCCGCGACCGAGTCGTCCGGCTCGGCGAGGGCGGCCCGCTGGGCCTGACCGAGGCCGACAAGCAACGCGCGGCGCTGCCGGTCGACGATCCCGACGGGGTCCGCCAGGCCGGCAGCCGCCGCGGCTACCAGCTTCAGGTGGAACTCGGCCGGCGCCGGTTTCGGCCAGCTGGTGTCCGCGAGCCATTCCGTGACCTGGTCGCGTCCCGCCGACGTCAGCTCGTAGACCCTCCGGTCGGGTCTGTCCGCCTGTCCCACCCGCTTGGAGGTCACCAGGCCGGCCTTCTCGAGCCGGTTGAGCGTCACGTACACCTGCCCGTCGTTGAGCGCGCCGGCGAGCGGCCCGAGCGCGAGCGCGAGTCGCGCGCGCAGCTGGTAGCCGTGCGAGGCGTCGGCCGCGAGCAACGCCAGCAGGACCTCGCGGACGACGCGCAGCTGGTAGCCCTGGAGCGAGTCTCGGTCCGGCAGCTCGGCGGCCTGCGCCATGACGCTCCTCCCTAACGGTTAGCGATCCGGAAGGTAACCGTTAGCTACGGCTCTGTCAACGCTAAAGCCGGGCGCGGCGACCGCCGATCACAGTTGTGTGACATTTGTCGGGCGCGTCGTGTAGTGTGCCGCGCCGACATAGAAAGCCCAGCCGAGTCCCCGGCCGCCACGGCGGCGGGGAGCGGGGAACCCGATGGAGCCGAGAGGCTCCGGGGGGCGAATCGCCGGATCTCCGGCGTAGCGCACTCTTTCAGCGCGAGCCCGACAGCTAACCCCGTAGGCGCAAGAAAGAGAAGGGGTTGTACTTGTCGAGCCTGGATTTACAACGCGTCGCCCGTAGGGCGGGTGCGGCTGCGCTCATCGCGACGGCGGTATTCGCCGGAGCGTCCACCGCCGCTACCCGGGCCACTCGGCCCGCCTCCGGTGGCGCCGCGATGGCCGCCACCGTCAAGACCGCCGGCACGCTGATCCAACCGAGCACCCAGCACAAGATCGGCGGACGCATGCTCCACCAGGGGCTCCACGGCAACGACGTCACGATCCTCCAGGGCTATCTCACGATCGCGGGCTTCCCGACGTCGGTCGACGGCGATTTTGGCCCCGCGACCGCGGCCAGTGTCGCGGCCTTCAAGCAGGCGCACAGCATGACCCCGGCCAACGGGGTTGCCGGCCCGTCGCTCATCAAGGCGCTCGAATCGGCGATCAGCGCCTACGAGAGCGACGTCCCGACGGCCACCACGACGATCAACCCCGACGGAACCGCGACCGCCCCGGCGGGCGCGCCCCCGGCGGTTCAGGCGGCGATAACCGCGGCCAACCAGATCATCGGCACGTCTTACTGCGTCGGCGGCGGCCACGGCCAGTGGAACTCGAGCTGCTACGACTGCTCCGGCTCGGCCAGCTTCGTGCTCCACGGCGCCGGCCTGCTGAGCTCGTCCGAAGATTCCTCGGGGCTCGAGAGCTACGGTCAGCCCGGCCCCGGGAAGTGGATCACGATCTACTCGGACCCGAGCCACGCGTTCCTCGTGATCGGCGGCCGCGCCTTCGACACGGCCGACTACGGCGGCCCGAACATCCCGTCGGGCACCGGGCCGCGATGGCGCTCGAACCCGCTCGGCAACCTTGCCGACGGTGGCAACTACGTCGTTCGGCATCCGCCCGGCCTATAGCTAGCGCTTAGGCAGAGGAGGGATCGGCGGGGGAGCATCCGGCGGCTTCACAGCCGCCGAATGCGGACCCGTGTCGGCTTGGGCGGATCTTGCTCTGTCGTAGGATCCATATGGAGAGCGATGAGCCCCAATCCGCCGACCGCCCGCCGTGTTCTCCTGTGCGCGCTCGCCGCGCTCACGGTCGGTCTCGGCGCGGTCAGCCTGATGGCCGGCTTCAGCGAGTCGCCCCCGGTCCGCCTGCTCCAGGGGATCGCTGTGTTCGGGGCGGGCGGGGTGATCGTCGGCGGTGCGGTAGTGCTCGTGATGATCCGCCTCGCGGGCTGGCGCGACCCGGAGTCCGAGAGCGATTTCGAGGCGCTCGTGCTGCGCACTGAGCGGCTCGCGGCCGAGGGGTCGTGGGGCGAGGAGGATGACGACGAAGACGACGGCGAGGACCTGTTCGACCCCTACAACGAAGAGGACTTCAGGGCGCTCGTGCGCGGCGCGATCGACGATCTCCCGCTCGAGTTCCATCGCGCGCTCGAGCACGTCGCGGTCGTCATCTCAGACGGCGGCCGGCGCCAGCGCGCCTACGGCCTCTACCAGGGCGACACGGTCGCCCAGGACTACTTCCACGATCGGATCGTGATCTTCCGCGACACCCTGCTGCGCGACTTCGGCCACGATCCCGACCTGCTACGCGCCCAGGTGACCCGCACGCTGCGCCACGAGCTCGCCCATCATCTGGGGTGGGACGAGAAGGGCGTGCGCGGGCTGGGGTTGTAGGCCGGCGCCGGGACTCCCGTGTGGGTCGTCGCTGGGACTCGCGTGTGGGCCGGCGCTGGGACTCGCGTGTGGGCCGGCGCTGGGACTCGCGTGTGGGCTGGCGCCGGGGCCGGCTCGGTCCGTAACTCGCCAGCGCCGCCGTCGCTCGCATGATCCGGCGACATGAGCGCCCCAGGGGCGCTTATGTTGCCGAGGTGCCGTGCGGAGACGAGGTTTGGCGAGTTCCGCAGGGCTGAGTGTGAGGCGGGATGCGGGCTCGCGAACTACGCTTGAAACGCGACCGGCCAGGTGCACCAGCAGAACCTCCGGCCGCCCGCACCCCCGACACCGAGACCAGGAGCGAAACCAGATGCCAGAAGCCGTGATCGTCGACGCCATCCGAACGCCGATCGGACGTGCGGGCAAGGGATCGCTCAAGACCGTGCGGGCCGACGAGCTCGCGGCGATCCCGATCCGGGCCTTGATCGAGCGCAACCCCGAGGTCGACTTCGCCGAGACCAACGACCTGATGATGGGCGCCGCCTCGTCGGTCGGCGAGCAGGGCTACAACGTGGGCCGGAACGCCGCGCTGCTGGCCGGCGTCGACCATCACGTTCCCGCCTGCACCGTCAACCGGTTCTGTGCCTCCTCGCTTCAGACGATCCGGATGGCCTTTCACGCGATCAAGGCCGGCGAGGGCGACCAGTACATCGCCGCCGGCGTCGAGGCGGTCTCCCGGGCAGGGCTCGGCGCGGGGATGATGGAGGAGGCGAAGAACCCTCACCTCAACGGCTCGAACGGATCGGCGTACGACGTCTACATCCCCATGGGCATGACCGCCGAGAACGTCGCCGAGCGCTGCCACGTCACGCGCGAGCAGCAGGACGAATGGGCCGTGATCTCCCAGAACCGCGCCGTCGACGCCCGCGACTCAGGCCACTTCGATCAGGAGATCGTTCCGGTTCCGGTGGCGGCCCACAAGGACAGCGACAAGGACGGAAACGAGATCGACGTTCCCGACACGGTCGTCACCAAGGACGACGGGCCGCGTCCGGGAACGACCATGGAGGTTCTGGGCAAGCTCAAGCCCGCCTTCCGTCCGGACGGCACCGTGACCGCCGGCAACTCGTGTCCGCTCAACGACGGCGCCGCCGCGGTGCTCGTGATGTCGGCTGAGAAGGCCAAGCGCCTCGGGCTCCAGCCAAAAGCCCGGATCATCGGGTCGACCGTCGCCGCGATCCGTCCCGAGATCATGGGCCTCGGCCCGATCCCCGCGATCCAGGCGCTCCTCAAGGAGACCGGTGTGAACATCGACGACGTCGACCTCGTCGAGATCAACGAGGCGTTCGCGGCGCAGATCGTGCCGTGCAAGGAGGAGCTCGCGATTCCCGACGACAAGCTCAACCCGTTCGGCGGGGCGATCGCGCTCGGGCACCCGTTCGGGATGACCGGCGCACGGATCATGACCACGCTGATCAACGGACTGCGCGCGCTCGACGGAACGCTCGGAATCGAGTCGATGTGCGTCGCCGGCGGGATGGGCCAGGCGATGCTGATCGAGCGGCTGAACTAACGCAGCTGGATCGACTAGAGCGACGGGCCCTGGGCGGTGAGCGGCGGGTTGGTCGAGAGCCACCCGCCGTCGGCCAGGGCGACGCTGAGCGGGGTCGGCTTGCCGACGTAGTAGCCCTGGGCGTAGTCGACGTGATGCTTCTGGAGCAGTGAGATCGTCTCCGCGTCGGCCACCGACTCGGCGACGGTCTTGATCCCGAGGGCCTGGGAGACACCCACGATCGCCTTGACTATGTGCTCATCGACCTCGCTGCGCGGCAGGTTCTGCACGAACTCGCCGTCGAGCTTGACGTAGCTCACCGGCAGGTGCTTGAGGTAGTAGAAGGACCCAAACCCGGTGCCGAAGTCGTCGAGCGCGAGGCTGCAGCCGAGGCTCGTCAGGCCCCGCGCGAACCGGGTGGCCTCGGGCATGTTGGCGATCGCGGCCGTCTCGGTGACCTCGAAGATCAGCTTCGACGGATCGACCGAGGAGCGCTCGAGCTCGCGCTCGATCATCCGCAGCAGCTCCGGGTCGCCGACCACGGACTCACCGCTGAGGTTGATTCCGACCCGGGGGACCGGGCCCATCGACTCGGCGATCAGCTGGATCGCGCGCGTCACGACCCAGCGATCGATCGCGTGGATCAGGCCGAAGCGCTCGGCGGCGGGCAGGAACGCACCGGGGGCGATCAGCTTGCCGCGCTCGCCCTTCATCCGCAGCAGCAGCTCGCCGTGCTTGATCTCGCCCGTGGCGAGCTCGAGGATCGGCTGGAGGTGGAGCACGAACCGGTCGCGGTCGAGCGCGTCCTGGATGCGCTGCGACCACGTCAGCTTGGCCATCGCGCGAGCCTTGCGCGCCTCGGGCGCGGTGTAGACGACCACGCGGTCCCGGCCCGCGGTCTTGGCCGCGTACATCGCGAGGTCGGCGTTGACCAGGACCTCGCCGGCGGTGGCGTCGTCTGACTCGAACGCGGTCACGCCGATGCTGGCGCTCATCCGGAACGGCCGGCCGCCGTAGCTCGCCGGGCTGCTGCGGATCTCCGACAGGAGGTCTTCGGCGGCGGCTCGGGCCTCGTCGGCGCCGACCGCGGACAGCAGCACGGCGAACTCATCGCCGCCGAGGCGGGCCACCACGTCGGTCGAGCGGAACCGGCTCGAGAGAACGCTCGCCACCTGGACGAGCACGGCGTCGCCGGCGGCGTGGCCGGCGGAATCGTTGATCCCCTTGAAGTTGTCGATGTCGATGCTGAGGACGGCGCTGTGCGCGGCGTAGCGGCCGGCACGGGCGAGTTCGCGCTTGAGCTGCTCGTCGAACCGCCGACGGTTGAGCAGGCCGGTCAGCTGGTCGTGGTCGACCATGTGGCGCAGGCGCTCCTCATAGCGCACGCGCTCGGTCGTGTCCCGCGCGATGATCGCCGTCGACACGATCCTCCCGCGCGCGTCGGTCACCGGCGAGATCGTGAGCGAGACCGCGATCACGCTGCCGTCCTTGCGCACGGCCTCGGTCTCGAAGTTGTCGAGCGATTCGCCCGAGAGCAGCGTCTGGACGAGCTTCTGCTGCTCGCCGGCGCGGTGGGCCGGCTCGATCAGCGTGATCGGCTGCCCGACCGCCTCCTCCGGCGGGTACCCATAGAGCTGCTCGGCGCCGCGGTTCCAGCTCGTGATCGTGCCGTCGTGGGACTTGGTCAGGATCGCGTCCACGGTCGACTGCACGACGTAGCTGAGGAGGTCGCGTGCCGCCCGCGCCGCCGCTTCCTCGGTGACGTCCTGCATCGTGCCGACGACCTTGACCGGTCCCCGCCTGCCCTCGACGATCGCCTCGCCGCGGGCGCGTACGACGCGCTCCACGCCGTCGAAGCGGGTGACCCTGAACTCGAAGTCCAGCGGCTTCTTGGCGCCGCGGGCGCTCTCGAACGACTTCTCGACGAGCTCGCGGTCCCCGGGGTCCACGCGCTCGAGCACGAGCTCGCGCGTCAGCTCGACGTTCGGGGGCGTCGCGAATATCCGGCGCAGGCTGGCCGAGAAGTGCGCGTTGCCGATGTCGAGCTCGAGTTCGAAGCTCCCGGTGCGGGCCGCCTGCTCAGCATCGGTCAGCAACCGTTGCAGCTCCGGCCACTCGCTGACCCCTCGATGCGGTTTGTAGGGCCGGCCTGTCATGACCGATCCGGCGATGTTCCCATACGGAATGGTCGCCGATCACCACCCTGCATGGTGAACGCCAACGGGTACTCCCTTCCTGGATAGCCGGATATTACCCCTGCAAAGCTCGGTCGATGCGTCGGTCGAACAAATGGCCAGGGAGAGTTGTTGCAGGTTTGGGGCGCCGGATGCGTGCACTAACGCGCACGGATGCCTGCACTACTTCGGAGGCATTCGGAGCGCGCCGTCGAGACGGATCACCTCGCCGTTGAGCATCTCGTTCTCGACGATGTGCGCGACCAGCGCGGCGAACTCGTCGGGGCGCCCGAGGCGCGACGGAAACGGGACCGCGGCGGCGAGCGCTTCGCGCGACTCCGTGGGCAACGCGGCCAACAACGGGGTGTCGAATGTCCCGGGGGCGATCGCGCACACCCTGACGCCGACCGACGCGAGATCGCGGGCGGCCGGCAGGGTCATGCTGACGATCCCGCCCTTCGAGGCCGAGTAGGCGATCTGCCCAATCTGCCCGTCGAAGGCCGCGATCGACGCCGTGTTGACGCACACGCCGCGTTCGCCGGACTCGGTGGGCTCGGACTCGAGCATCGCCGCGGCCGAGAGCCGCATCACGTTGAAGGTGCCGATCAGGTTGACCTGGATCACGGTCTCGAACGGCTGGAGCGGGTGCGCGCCGCGGCGTCCAGCCACGCGGCTGGCCCAGCCGATGCCAGCGCACGACACGGCGATCCGGAGCGGGACGAGCTGCCCGGCGGCGGCGCGGACGGCGTTTCCGACCGTCGCCTCATCGGTCACGTTGGTCGGCACGAACGTGGCGCGATCGCCGAGCTCGCTCTCGAGCGCCCGGCCGCGCTCCTCGTTCACGTCGGCGATCACGACATGGGCGCCGCCCGAGTGGAGGCGGCGGACCGTGGCCTCGCCCAGCCCCGAGGCGCCGCCGGCGACGAGCGCGCCATTGCCTTCGATCCGCACGCGCGGAACCCTAGCGACGCGCGGCCAACGACAGCGCGAACAGCTCGTCCGGGTCGGTGTACCAGGCATCGAGCCTGAGACCGGCCGCCTCGAAGTCCTCCTGAATGCGCTCGGGCGTGAACTTGGCGCTGATCTCGGTTCGGAGCTCCTCGCCGGCCGCGAAGTCCACCCGCAGGCCGAGGTCCGCGACGAGCACGGTGCACGGCCGCCGCGACCGCAGCCGCATCTCGACCCACTCGTGCTTGAGATCGAAGAACGCGATGTGCTCGAACGCCTCGGGCGAAAAGTCGGCATCGAGTTCACGATTGATCACATGCAGCACGTTGCGGTTGAACTCGGCGGTGACGCCGGCTGAGTCGTCGTAGGCGGCCTCGATGACGGCCGGGTTCTTGACCAGGTCGGTGCCGAGCAGCAGCCGGTCCCGTGGGCCGAGCAGCCTGCCGATCTCGCGCAGCAGGCGCCGGCGCGTGCCGGGGAGAAAGTTTCCAATAGTGCCGCCGAGCAGGGCGACGATCCGCGGCGTGCCATCGGCGTCGGGGACCTGTGGGAGATGCCGCTCGAAGTCGCCGATCACGCCGTGGACCGTGAGCTCGTCGAACTCGTCGAGGAGCTCCCGGGCGGCGGTCTCGAGCGCGCTCTCCGAGACGTCGAGCGGCACGTAGCGCCGGAGCGTCCCTGCCCGCGACATCGCGCCCAGCAGGATCCGCGCCTTCTCGGGCGATCCCGAGCCGAGCTCGACGAGCTCGCCGGCGCCGGTGCGGCGGATGATCCCGTCGGCCCGCTCGAGCAGGATCGCGCGCTCGGCCCGTGTCGGGTAGTACTCCGGCAGCTCGCAGATCTGCTCGAACAGCTCCGAGCCACGAGCGTCGTAGAAGTGCTTCGCCGGGATCTCCTTGAACGGACGGGTCAGCCCGTCGAGCACGTCGTTGGCCAGCGATCGCTC
The DNA here is from genome assembly GCA_963709205.1 of uncultured Solirubrobacterales bacterium. GTDB lineage: Bacteria > Actinomycetota > Thermoleophilia > Solirubrobacterales > Solirubrobacteraceae > Palsa-465. The sequence goes on along the minus strand of CAVPVP010000027.1, from coordinate 81,269 downwards.
GTCGGTCTCGGACAGGAACGACTCAATCCGGATCTCGCCGGTTCCGGCTTGCGCGGTCAAGCGTCTCTCGCGATCCGGAAGCCGGAGAAGATCTGGCGGCGCTGCGGATGGTCCCAGTTGCGGAAGGTCGGGGTCGCCACCCGGGTGCGTGTCGCCCACGACCCGCCGCGCAGCACCCGGTAGTCCCCGCCGAAGAACACCTCGGAGTACTCGCGGTAGGGATGGGCGACGAAGCCGGCGTAGCCGTCGAAACCGCTGCTCGTCCACTCCCAGGTGTCGCCGATCATCCCCAGGCAGCCGTACGGAGAAGCGCCGTCGGGATAGGCGCCGGCGGGAGCGGTCCCGCAGCCGCGCTGGTCGAGGTTCGCGTGCTGGCCGGGAGCGGGCTTGCGGTTGCCCCAGGGGTACCGGCGCGCTCGGGGGTGGGCGGGGTCCGTTACCTCATCCCAGGTCGCCGCCTTCTCCCACTCGATCTCGGTGGGGAGGCGGGCGCCGTGCGCGCGGGCGAAGGCGTCGGCCTCGAACCAGGACACGTGAACGACGGGCCTGTCTGGATGGAGTGGCTCGACTCCTCCGAGCCGCCATTCGGCAGTCAGGTCCGCCGTCCAGCCTCCCGGTCGAGAGATGTCACACTCCTCCTTCCACGCCCAGCCCTCGTCGGACCACCACTCGCGGCGCTGATAGCCGCCGTCCTGGACGAACTTCAGATAGCTCGCGTTCGTGACCGCGGTCCGGCCGATCAGGTAACGATGGACGTTTGTGCTGTGCCGCGGCCGCTCGTTGTCATACGCGAACCCGCGCCCATCCGCGCCGATCGTGCAGTCGCCGGCGGGTATGTCGATCAGTTCCAGTCCGGTGTGGGTCGGGCTCGGGGAAGGGGGCATCGTCCGGCGCCCAGCCAGCTCATACCCGGCGAGCCGCGCGAGCATCAGCGTCTGCAGCATCGTCTCGTCGTGCTGGTGCTCGTGCCGCAGCACCATCTCGTGCACGACTCCGTCGCCGACGCCGCGCTCGTCGATCACCTCGAGCGTCCGCTCACGAACATCATCGAGGTAGTCACGGGCCTGGGCCGCATTCAGCAGCGGGAGGTCGCCGCGCACCGCGCGCGGGGTTTCGAACGCGTCGTACATCGCAGCCAGATCCTCGCGCAGGAGCGGGCGCTCGCCGAAGCGGTGCGCGAGCCACAGGTCCTCGTACGCGGCGATGTGCGCCAGGTCCCAGACCAGCGGGCTCATCAGCGGCGAATGGACGCGCTCCAGGTCGTCGTCGGACACCGACGCCACGAGCGCGAACGTCCGCCGGCGCGCCTCGTGAAGTGCTTCGACGACCCGCATCGCAGTCAGCGGGGCGGCGGTTGCGACGGGACCGTTCACTGACTGCCATTGTAGGCACGCCGATTATTAACTTCAGCGGAATTCGGGTGACTATGTGAAGGTAACAGGTAGGTGAAACGGTTCACCCATGAGGTGAAACGGTTAACCGTTTGAGGTTAACCGCTTCAGCGTTTTGAGGTGAACCGTTTCAGTGAATCGCGTACCGCAGGTACAGCGAGCTGTGCAGCTCGGCCACCCAGATGAGCCTGAGCGGGCGGAGCTCCGCGAGCGCCGGCCCCATCGTGATCGACGGGGCGATGCCGCCCCCGGTGAGCTTGGGCGCGAGCGACAGGAACAGCTCGTCGACCAGGTCCTCCTCGAGCAGCGCCCTGAACAACGTGGGCCCACCTTCGCACAGCACCGAGCGGACGTCGTAAGCCGAGCGCAGCCGGCGCATCATCGTGGTCAGAGTGAGCTGGCCCGCATCGAGGAGGACGACCTCGACCTCGGCGGCGACGCTCGAGGTGTCGACCGACGTCGGGGTGAACACCACCACCCGCGCAGCCGGCTCGTCGAACAGCGGAATGTCGATGGGCACGGAGCCGCTTTGGGTGAAGACCACCCCGAGCGGCTCCGGGCTCAGGGCCGAGGCGGCACGACGGTGCCGGCGCTCTGGGTCGCGGATGAGCCTCCCGTAGCGTTCGGCGCGGAGTGTCCCGGTGCCGACGAGGATCGCGTCGACGTGCTCGCGGAGCCCATGGAACATCTGCCGGTCGCCCGGGTCGCTGAGCCCTCGCGACACTCCCTGGAACGCCGCCCGCCCGTCGGCGCTCGAGACGAAGTTCGCGATCGTGTACGGGCGATCGGTGTGCGCCCGCGCGGCGAGGTCGAGCGTGGAGAGCAATTCGCCGGCGTGCACGCCCTCGCGTTCGGGCGCGAGCCGATGGAGCTCCGGGTCCCCGCCGGACGCGGGAGAGGAGGGCACGGCGCCGAACCTATCAGCAGGGTGATAAACAGACACCGCTGAGGCAAGCCGGCTTTGAGAGAGGGGAGCATGCTCGACTGCACCTATCGCCTCCGGATCCCACACCACCACGGGCAGCTCGCGCGCGTCGCCCAGGCGATCGCCGACGGCGATGGCCTGATCGGCGACGTCGTGACGATCTCGCCCGGGCGCGAGCACTCGATCAGGGACATCACGGTCGAGGTCAGAGACATCCCTCAATCCGACCGGATCGCCGGGCTCCTGGACGGCCTCGACGGCGTGACCGTCATGTGGCACCAGGACCGCGCGCTGCTCCGCCACGTCGGCGGCAAGCTCAGGATCGAAGCGTGCTGGCCGGTGCGGACGGTCCAGGAGATGCGCGACGTGTACACGCCGGGAGTGGCGCGGGTGTGCACCGCCATCGCCAACGAGCCGGAGCTCGCCGCTCGCTACACGATGATCTCGCGCAGTGTCGCGATCTGCACGAACGGCACGCGCGTGCTCGGCCTGGGCAACATCGGGCCGGTCGCGTCGATGCCGGTGATGGAAGGCAAGGCGGTGTTCTACGACCAGTTCGCCGGGATCTCGGCGATGCCGATCCTGATCGACGCCACCGACCCCGACGCGTTCGTCGACACCGTGCTACGGATCGCGCCGACGTTCGGTGGAATCCACCTCGAGGACATCTCGGCTCCCGAGTGCTTCGAGATAGAGCGCCGGCTGATCGAGGCGCTGCCGCAACCGGTCATGCACGACGACGTCCACGGCACGGCCGTCGTGGGGCTGGCGGCGGCGGTGGTCGCGTGCCGCTACGCCGGCATCGAGCTGCAATCGGCGACCGTCGGCCAGCTGGGGCTCGGCGCCGCCGGGTTCGGGCTCGCGTCGCTGATGGTCGACGCCGGCGTGCGCCGGGTGCTCGCGTTCGATCCGCTCGAAGCTTCGCACGCCCGCGCGCGCGAGCACGGGGTCGAGATCAGCACGATGGAGCGCGTGATGGCCGAGGCGGACGTGGTCGTCGCGACGACCGGACGAGCGGGCCTGATCCAGCCCGAGATGATCCGCGCCGGTCAGGTGATCCTGGCCCTCACGAACCCCGACCCCGAGATCGAACCCGAGGCGGCCGAGGCGGCGGGCGCAGCGTTCGCCGCCGACGGCCGGAGCGTCAACAACGTGCTCGGGTACCCCGGCATCTTCCGCGGCGCGCTCCAGGCGGGGGCGGCGGGGATCAACGTTGCGATGAAGCTCGCGGCCGCGGAGGCGATCGCGAACCTCGCCAAGGACGGCGAGCTTGTCCCCAACGCCCTCGACAGGCGGGTCCACGACGAGGTCGCCACCGCCGTGAAGGCCGCGGCCGAGGTCAGCGGGATCGCGCGTCCGGAGCGGGCGAACCGCGACCTCTAAAGAACGCCGCGGGCACCTACGCCCGGCCGCTGGCAAACCGGCTAGGCTGCCCGCGGATGCACTTCAGGCAGCTCGACCGCGGGGAACTGATCGCGGTCCTAGGCGGGGCCATTCTCGGCCTATCGGTGTTCCTGGCGTGGTACACGCTCGGCGACAAGTACACGGTGCTCGGCCACTGCCGAGGACCGAACACATCGTGCAGCGCTTGGAACTCGCTCCTGGTCCTCCGCTTCCTGTTGCTGGTCACCGCGGTGGCGCCGGCGATCCTCGCCTGGATCATCCTGCGAGGGCATGCGCTGTCGTGGCCCCGTGGGGAGATGACCGCGATCATCGCGATCTTCGCGCTCGGGTTCACGGTGTTCCGCGGCGTGATCGACAAGCCGGGGACGCCCGCCGGCGAGATTGCCGTCACCACCGGCTGGTGGATCGGGCTGTTGGGCGGCGTGCTGATCCTGATCGGCTCGGTCGCTCGGACAAAGGAGAGCATGACGACGCGTAAACCCCCGGGACTGCCGTGAGCGAGGATCACTCGCACGCGCGCCCGGATCGCAACCTGGCCCTCGAGCTCGTCCGCGTGACCGAGGCAGCGGCGCTCGCCGCCGCCCGCATGGTCGGGCGCGGCGACAAGGAGGGCGCCGACCAGGCCGCGGTCGACGCCATGCGCAACGTGCTGGACTCGGTGTCGATGGACGGCATCGTCGTGATCGGCGAGGGCGAGAAGGACAGGGCGCCGATGCTGTTCAACGGCGAGCAGATCGGGGACGGCACGCCGCCGCTCGTCGACATCGCGGTCGACCCGCTCGAGGGAACGCGCCTGACCGCGCTCGGGATGCCGAGCGCGATCTCGGTGATCGCGCTGTCGGAACGGGGCTCGATGTTCAACCCCGGCCCGATTGTGTACATGGAGAAGATCGCCGGCGGCCCCGAGATCGCCGACCTGCTCGACCTCGACCGGCCGCTGCCCGAGACGCTCGCGTTGATCGCCGAGCGCAAGCGGATCGACATCCGCGACGTGATGGTCGTGATGCTCGACCGCGAGCGCCACTACGAGGCGATGGAGCAGATCCGCGAGGCCGGGGCGCGCGTCAGGCTGATCCTCGACGGCGACGTGTCGGCGGCGCTGCTCGCGGTCAGCGACAACACGCCGGTCGACATCCTCTGGGGGATCGGCGGCACGCCCGAGGGCGTGATCACCGCGTCGGCGATCAAGTGCATCGGCGGCCAGATGCTCGGCCGGCTGTGGCCGCGCAACGAGGAGGAGCGGGTGGCCGCGATCGAAGCCGGATACGACCTCGATCGGGTGCTGAACTGCGACGACCTGGTGGGCGGCGAGGACGTGTTCTTCTCTGCCACCGGCGTCACCGACGGCGACGTTCTCCAGGGGGTCCGCTACCAGGGCGATCGCGGCGCGACGACCGAGTCGCTCGTGATGCGCTCGCGGTCGGGCACCGTCCGGCGGGTCTCGGCACGCCACGACCGCGGGAAATTGCGGACGCTCACCGGTGTTCGCTACGGATGAGTTGGGGCCGCGCTGGCGCGCGGCGTCCGTGGGTCCGGGTGCCCCGTCCTGACGGTATCGGTGGACCCTCGACAAGCTGTGAGCGAGGCGGCGGCGCCCGGCCCGCGGCACTCGCATTCGATACAGCCCGAACCGCGTCCCCCGCCCGGGCAGCGCGGTGCCGCCGGACGGGTGAGTCGCCGAAGCCTCAATGGTGGTCCCGGATGTGGCGGGCGCGTTCGATCGCGGCCCGACCGGCGGCGACGCCCGCGGCGCGACGGGCGGCGAAGCGGCCGACCTTCGACTCGGCGAGGTCGAGCTTGGCCAGCGAGCGCAGGAACGCGTGCGTGACCAGGACGTGGATCGCGGACTGGGTCGCCTCGTACACCGGCGTGCTGAAGCCGACCGCGAGCGCCGGGTAGAAGTTCGCGACCTCGACCTCGATGCGGACCTTCACCCGTCCGTCGGGCTCGTCGCCGATGTGCCTGACGTCGAGGGACAGGAAGCCGCAGCGCCGGCCGCCGCGCGCGACCAGCAGCCCGTCGCGGATGCGCCAGCTGACCTTGCCGTGGTCGCGCTCGAGCTCGTACTCGGGGGCTTCGAACCGGAGTAGCGTCAGCGGCCGGCCGAGGAACACGACGGACCGCTCGTTCTCGCCGTACACGACGCGGATCGTCCACAGGGTCACGCGCGAGAGGAACAGCCAGTAGGTCCGCGCCAGGTTCTCGAGGTGGGTGGCGTTCCACATCCGCTTGAAGTCCTCGGGCGCCAGCGTCAGCTCCGCCGACTGGACCGAGCGGACGGCGCCGTCGCGCGCGATCACCGTCGACTTTGGCGGGGAGACGATCTCGGTGCTGGCGGGGAATCGGTTCGGGCGGCGGCGCCGCCGCCGACGCGTGGCTACCAATGCGGTGAGCGCTGCCAGGGCCGCGACGAACACGGGCACGATCGGATTGTGTCAGTGTGGAAGCGGCGCGAGCGTCACCGCCGCGCCGGCCGCCAGCTCGCCCTCGCCGGCGGGCACGAACGCGAGCGCGTCCGCGCCGAGCAGCGAAGTGACGATGTGGGAGCCCTGCGGCCCGGTGGGTGTGGCCACGAGCGCACCGCCCAGGCGCTCGAGACGCACGCGCACCGCCTGCTCGCGGTCCGGGTTCCGACGAACCGCGGTGCCGAGCACTGCCTCGGATTCGAGCAGGCGTTCCTCGCCCCGCCCCTGGAGTGCGGCCAGGGCCGGGCGGACGAACAGGCTGAACGTGACCACGGCCGACACCGGATTCCCGGGGAGGCCGAACACGAGCGTGCCTCCGCGACGCCCGAACCAGGTGGGCTTGCCCGGCTGGAGCGCGACCCGCCAGAACACCTCCTCGACCCCGAGTTCGGCGAGCGCGGGCTTGACGTGGTCGTGCGGACCGACCGAGACGCCGCCGGTGACGATCACCACGTCGGCGTTCTCGAGTGCGCCGGCGAGTCCTTTCTCGGTCGCGGCCCGGTCGTCGGGCAGCCGCTGCGCCGTCGCGGTCACCGCTCCCTGGCCGGTGGCGAGGGCATCGAGCATCGGCGCGTTCGAGTTGTGGATCTCGCCGGGGCCGAGAGGCTCGCCGGGAGCCCGGAGCTCGTCGCCGGTGGAGAGCACCTGGACCCGGGGGCGACGGTAGACGGTCAGCTCAGCCGCGCCGGCGGCAACGGCCGCTCCAAGCTCGGCGCCACCGAGGGTGGTCCCGGCACGTAGGACGGTCTCGCCCGTGCGCATGTCCTCGCCGGCTCTACGGACGTGCTCGCCTTCGGTCACCGCGACCCGGGTGAGGATCGTGCCGTCGCGGGCGTCGACGTTCTCCTGGGGAATGACCGCCGTGGCGCCGTCCGGGATCGCCCCGCCGGTCGAGATCCGGATGGCGCCGCCATCCGTGAGCGGGCGCGCTGCGGGCGTCCCGGCCCGTGACTCGCCGAGCACGGTCAGGGTCCGGCCGGCGTCACCGGAGATGATGGCGTAGCCGTCCATCGCCGAGCACGCGAACGGCGGCACGTCCCCGCCGGCCGTGAGGTCAACGGCGAGCACGCGCCCGTGCGCCGCCTCGCCGATCGCAACGAGCTCGGTCCCAAGCGGCCGCGTGGCGCCCAGCACCAGCTCGCGAGCCTCGGCAATTGTGATCAGTGGAGCCGCCACCACGCCATTTTTGCGAAGAACCGCCGGGCGTTTCAGATGAACGCAAACAGGCGGGGTCAATGCATGGTAAAAGTGGCTGGATGGAGCGGGGTGTGCCACGTCGCAGACGACCAGGGCCGGTCGTCATCGAGGGAGTCGAAGCGCTACTGCTCCGCGGCCAGGAGCTGGCCAAGGGGTGGCTGCTGGCGCTGGTCGAGGACGTGCCGCTCGAGGCGGCGGCGGCCATCATGGCCGGCGACGTCGCGCGCGACGGACCGCGGATCTGCGATGCCATCGTGCGCGCGGTCTACGACGAGGAGGATCTTCGAAGGATCGAGGCGGGCGGAGTGCTCGAGCCGCTCGTGTCCCGCGCCGGCGAGCTCGCGGGCGTGGGTAGCGCCGAGGCCGATGCCCACGCGGTCGAGACGCTCCGGAGCGTGATCTGGAGCGCGCTCCGCGTCGAGCTCGTCAGAAGCGACCCCGAGGCGCTCGCCGACGCCGGCGAGCGGCTGTCGCTCGTGGCCGAGCTCGTGCGCGCGGCGGTGCTGCGCCGGCGCGCGGAGCGCGAAGCCGCCGGCGACCCGCGACGGCGCGTTTCTCCTTTGCGGGTGGCTCCAACGGATGTTCCGGTCCCCCGCACTCTCGAACGCCGTCGCGATCGCCCGGCCTCCGGCTCCTATGAGGGCCGGGCCTCCGATCCTCTCGAGCGCCGGGCCTCAGAGTCGCATGAGCGCCCGGCCTCCGAGTCATCTGAGCGCTCAGCCTCCGAGTCGTCTGAGCGCCGGGCCACCGAGTCGCCTCAGCGGCCGGCTTCCGAGTCGTCTGAGCGCCGGGCCACCGAGTCGCCTCAGCGGCCGGCTTCCGAGTCGCCTGAGCGCCCGGCCCCCGAGTCGCCCGAGCGGCCGGCCTCTGAGTCGCCGGAGCGCCCAGCCTCCGAGTCGCCCGAGCGCCCGGCCTCCGACTTCCCCGAGCGCCGGGGCGAAGGGAGCGCGGCGCCGGCGCTTGAGGTAACGCGGGGCCCGGGAGCCGGCGGCGACGGAACGGGGGTAGGGCTCGTCGAGCGGGGCGGGGCGACCGAAGGGGCGGACCAGGGGGCGGACAGGCCCGATGACGGCGCGACGGCGTGGACCGCCGACGAGGCGCCCGCGCCCAGTTGGGCGCGCGGTCCCTTGGTCGGCGATCCGCTGTGGATCGGCGCGCTCCGGGACGAGATCGTCCGGGCGGCGCGGGTCAGATCGCCGCTGTCGTTGCTGCTCGTCGAGCTCGACGAGGCCGAGCGGATGATCGCGGTCGAGCCGGGCGGCGAGGCGAGCGCGACCTTCGGTCGGTTCGCCCAGGCGGTGCGGACGGCGCTGCGCCACCGCGACGTGCTCGCGTGCGAGACCGAGAGCCGGGCGTGGATCATCGCCCGCGACACCGGCCGGGCCGGCGCCCAGGCGCTCGGCTCGCGGATCGTCACCACCGTGCCTGCGGAGGAGTCCTGGCGCGGAGCGCCGCTGACCGTGAGCGTCGGGCTCGCGGTGCTCGGCGAAGACGGCCACAACGCCGCGGCCTTGATCGACGTCGCCGAACAGATGCGGTTCGCGGCCGAGGCCAGCGGGATCGGGATCGTCACCAGGGAGCCGGGCGAGGAGAACCAGGAGGGTCCCGGGTCCGGCCCGGGCCTCGCGGGCTGAAGCCCGCGGTGGCGGCTACTGCGCGGACGGGGCGGCGGTAGCGGCCGCGGGGGTGGTGCTCACCGCCGTCGACGAGACGGCGGTCGCGCCGATGACCTCCGTGCCGAGGATTCCGAGTGCGCGGCCGGTGGCCATCGTCAGGTCCCAGTTGGCGCCGTGCGCGTACGGCCCGCGGTCGATCACCGGCACGGTGATCACCTGCCCCATGTAATAGATCTGGACGGGCGTGCCGCACGGGAGCGTCCGGTTGGCCACCCCGATCGTCCGGCGCCTGAGGATCTGTCCGCAGGCGGTCCGGTGGCCGTAGAACCCGGGACCGTAGAGCGTTGCGGTCGAGCGGCGGTAGACCGTGACCGACAGAGTGGGGGCCGCGGTGGCGCTCGAGGCCTGGGTGCCGTTGATCACGGCGCGGATCGTCATCTGCCCAGCGTGGCTCGGCCGCCACGTCGCCGCGAACGAACCGCCGCGCTGGGCCGTCGCGGTCGCCACCGGCACCCACGCGCTGCCCGAGCCGAGCTGATCGATCTCGACCGTGTCGCCGGCGTCGGATCCCGGGACGGCGCCGGTCACAGACAGGCCGGGCCGCAGGAACGCCGACTCCTGGGTGGTGATCGTGATGCCATTGCTGGTCGCCGTCACTGGTGCGTTGCCGATGCTGACGGGCGGACTCGCGGGACCTCCCGAGCCCGATCCGGGGCCCGTCCCGGCTCCGCCCGTCCCGACTCCGCCCGAGCCGGCGGCCAAGGCCAGCCCTGGGATGGCCAGGGCGCCGACGCCGGCGGCCAACAACGGGGCAACGTAACGATTGGCGCGAGCTCTCGCGATCAGCTTTGGTCAGTCCTCTCGTCTGGGCCTACGGGGTGAGCTGACGGGCTCGCGCCTTGTGAGCGCTACGGCCCCGGTCGGGACCGATTCGCCCCTGCGAACCCTGGTGGATCCGCAAGTGGTTCCCCCGCCGACCGCCCGCGGACGGACGATCGCTCGGCGTGAATGGCGGGGCATTCTAACCAGATCACGTGACGAAGCGCGCCGGCCACCTGACGATGTGGTCGGCCGCGTGACGATCTGGCCGGCCGCGTGACGATTTGGCCAACCGGGGTGGGCGCCGGACCATGTATTTCGCAACAAACCCCACGCCCCCGCACCTCCCGAGGTCGCATAAGCATTCCAGGCATGCTTATCCGGCCCCCCGGAGCGCCGGCGGGGCCGATTTGTCGCGTTATGCAGGTCCGTTGAGCCAGGCGGGGGTGCGGCTATGGCCGCGGGAGCCGGCCTACCGCGTTCCGCAGCGCCCGGGCGCTGACCGACAGCCCGATCTCGGCGAGCTCGGCCGCCGCCTGCGCGGCGACCCCGAGGATGTCCCTGCCGGTCGACTGATCGCGGCTGCCGCGTTGCGGTGGCGCCGGCGGGGTGCCGCCCGGCTGAGCGGGTTGGCGAAGGGGCTCTGCTCGGCGGCGCGTCTGGGCGGTGCGGGGTGTCGACCCGGCGGTTGTCGGTCGCGCGGTGGGGTTTGGCTGCTCGGTGTGGGCTGGCCGGGCGGCGCGGGCTGGCCGGGCGGCGCGGGTTGCCGGCGCCTTCCGAGCGGGACCGTTCCCCGGGCCTGCCCCGTTCGCCGGCCGCGCGCCACTAGCCGGCCGCGCGCCACTAGCCGGCCGCGCGCCGCTTGCCGGCCGGGCGCCGCGTGGCCGGGAGGCCGACCCGCGCTTGGTCGTGGTCGTGGCCGCCCCGGACTGCTTGGCCGCGGGCGCCGGCGAACCGGCGGTGTGCTCACCGGCCGGCGCGGGCGTTGCGCGCTTATCGCTGCGGCGGTGCGGCCGCCTACGCGGCAGCGCGCCGAGGACGTCTGAGGGGCGTTCGTCGGTCAAGCGTCACCATCATTGCGTAAGCAGGAGCACTGTGTCGCCAGCCACGCGGTCCTGGCAAAATCCGAACAGGATTTGAAACCGCACTCACGCTTACGCGTATACCTTTAGCCCCGCGACGCCCGGACGCGGCGGCGTCGTTGACTTCAAAAAGTATAGCGACTAGACTTGCTCGGACTGTTTAACTAGCGGGCGTGCGCCCTGGGGGGCTTCGCTCGCTTACCATCCTCTCAGGCCGGCGGTGTCCAGGGCCGGCGGGAACGACGGGAAACGGATTCAGATGTCAGTAGCGGACCTGCAGGAACTCGAAGAGATCAAAGGCCTCGTAACGCGCGGTCAGCAACTGGGCGTCCTGACCTACGCCGAGATCTCCGGCGCGGTCTCGGAGCTCGACCTCGACGAGGCGGATGTAGAGGAGCTTCACGGCTTCCTCGAGCGTGCTGAGATCGAGCTCGTCGAGGAGCTCGACCCGGCAACCACCGCGGCGGATCTCGAGCGCGCGCCCGACAAGCGCGGCCGGCGTAAGCCGAAGACCGCGCTGGACCTCAAGCCGGACATGACCACCGATTCGCTTCAGCTGTTCCTGAAGGACATTGGCAAGGTGCGGCTGCTCACCGCCCAGGAGGAGGTGGACCTCGCCAAGCGGATCGAGCGCGGGGACCTCGACGCCAAGCAAAAGATGGTCGAGTCGAACCTCCGGCTCGTCGTCTCGATCGCGAAGAACTATCGCAACCAGGGCCTGCCGTTCCTGGACCTGATCCAGGAGGGAACGCTGGGACTCGTGCGAGCGGCCGAGAAGTTCGACTACCGCAAGGGCTTCAAGTTCTCGACCTACGCCACCTGGTGGATCCGCCAGGCGATCGCCCGCGCGCTCGCCGACAAGGCGAGGACGATCCGCATCCCGGTGCACGTGGTCGAGAAGCTCAACAAGATCGGCCGGGCCGAGCGCAAGCTCGTGACCGAGCTCGGACGCGAGCCGACCGCCGAGGAGATCGCCGAGGTCACGGGGATCGAGCCCGAGGAGGTCGAGTCGATCAAGCGCTCGGCGCAGGCTCCGGTGTCGCTCGAGAAGCCGGTGGGCGACGAGGAGGAGTCGGAGTTCGGCCAGTTCATCGCCGACGAGCGCGCCGAGTCGCCGTATGAGCGGGCCGCGGAGATCCTCACGAAGGAAGCTCTCCGCGAGGCGCTCGAGAATCTCAGCTACCGCGAGCGGCGCGTGCTCGAGCTGCGTTACGGGCTCGGCGGCGAGCACCCGCGCACGCTCGACGAGGTCGGGCGGACTTTCAACGTCACGCGCGAGCGGATCCGGCAGATCGAAAACCAGTCGCTCAAGAAGCTTCAGTCGCTGGCTGAGGCGCAGAAGCTCCGCGACGTAGCCTAGGTTTCAGACATCGCCGGTTTGGGCGTCCACGGGCGACCGTGAATGCTCAAGCCGGCGCTGTCGCGCGCCGATTCGGAATCGATGTTCGATCTCCACGAGGCGCTCGCCTACGTCGTCCAGCAAGAGGGCTCGGACCTGCATGTGAAGGTGCCGGCGCGGCCGATGGCGCGGTTCCGCGGCCAGCTCGAGCCGCTTCCGCAGTATCCCGATCCGCTCGCACCGGCGGACACCGAGGGCGTGCTGCGCCAGATGCTCGCCGACCACTCCGACAAGATGGCGGCGTTCGACAGCCTCAACGAGATCGACTTCTCCTACACGGTTGACGGACTGGCGCGCTTCCGAGTCAACGCGTTCCGCCAGCGCGGTTCGGTCTCAATCGTGGCCCGCGTGATCCCATTCACGGTGAAGACAATCGACGAGCTCGGACTGCCTTCGGCGATCGAGGCGATCGCCGACGAGGAGCGGGGTCTGATCCTGCTCACCGGCACAACCGGATCGGGTAAGTCGACGACGCTGGCGGCGATCATCAACCACATCAACAACACGATGGCGCGGCACATCGTCACGATCGAAGACCCGATCGAGTATCTGCATCGCGACAAGAAGTCGATCATCAACCAGCGCGAGGTCGGGATGGACACCGAATCATTCGGCCGCGCGATGCGCCGCGTGCTCCGCCAAGACCCCGACGTGATCCTGATCGGGGAGATGCGCGACGAGGAGACCGTCCGTACGGCCCTGTCGGCCGCCGAGACCGGCCATCTCGTCCTCTCGACGGTGCACACGCTGGACGCCGCCGAGAGCGTCAACCGGATCATCGACTTCTTCCAGCCCCACGAGCAGAGCCAGGCGCGGGCGATGCTGGCCGGCACGCTTCGCGCCGTGGTCTCTCAGCGCCTGGTGCGGACGGCCGACCACACGAGCCGCGTCGCCGTGTGCGAGATCCTGCGGATGACCGGCCGGGCGCGCGACATGATCCTCGACCCCGATCAGACCGACCGCCTCCGCGAGGTCATCTCCGAAGGCGAGTACTACGGGATGCAGACGTTCGATCAGGCGCTGCTCCGCCACTATCAGGCGGGTCGCGTGTCGATGGAAGACGCGCTCCGGGTCGCCTCCAGCCCGCACGACTTCAAGCTGCTGGTCGCCGGCGAAGGACGCACCGCGACCTCGATGGACGACCTCGCCGGATCTCGCGAACGCAACGGATCCGCCGGCCACGCCGGCGAACACGACGGCGCCGCCAGCGGGGAACACGCCGGCGGCTCGCCCGAGCCGGCCCCGGTGCTCCAGGTCAGACCGCCACAGCCGATCGCCTCGGCGAACGGGCGTCCGTCCGCGCCGCCGCCCGGCGCGGCGGCGTAGCGCCATCGCCCGGCACCACCGCCTAACGCGGTAGCCCGCGGCGCTTCGCTCAGCCTGGCATCACGCCCTGATGCAGGCGAGGGATCCGCTGTCGGCAGCCGAACTTGCGAGGCCGCGGGCGACGGGATAGGGTGCCGTAGGGGGTCGGCTCAACAACCAGGTGAGAGAGGTGCCGATGAGGCGAAGGAAGTTCGCGCCTACCGTGGCGACCATTGCTGCGAGCGCCGCGGCGCTATTCGTTGTCGTGGGGTCTGGGGCGGCCAGCGCCAGTCCACCAGCACGGGTCACGCTTTCCGGGACGGCGGCGCCGTCTCAGGCCCGCACGCACCACGTCGGGTCCGTGAGCGACTCGAGCGCGGTCAATTTTCAGGTCGTGCTGAACCTCCGCGACCAGAGCGGTGCCGAGGGACTGGTCCAGGCAATCAGCACGCCGGGTAGCGCCAACTACCGGCACTACCTGACCACGGCGCAGTGGGAGGCTCAGTACTCGCCGACGCAGGATCAGGTCAACCAGGTCACGTCGTGGTTGCAAAGCCAGGGCTTCTCGGTCGGCACGGTCGCAAAGGATCGGACCACGATCTCCGCGTCTGGCACTGCCGCGCAGGTGGAGTCGGCCTTCGGCACCAGCCTTCAGAAGTACCAGCTCAACGGCCAGACCGTGCGGATGGCGGCGAGCAACCTTTCCGTTCCGAGCTCGCTGTCGGGCATCGTGGCAGGGGCCATGGGGGTCAACCAGACCGTGGCTAAGGCCAACGACGTGGGCAACCCGGACATCCCCGGGCAGAGTGGCGCTCGCAGCGCCACGGGCTCCAATCCGAACCAGTTCCCACCCGCCCCGCCGGCGTTCGTGACTGCTCCGCCGTGCGGCAACTACTACAGCCAGGCCGAGACCAAGGTGAAACCGCCGTTCGGCAACGGTTATCCGAAAACGGTGCCTGACGTGGTGTGCGGATACACGCCCCCGCAGTACCGCTCCGCCTACGGCGTCGGCACCGGCAACACGGGCAAGGGTGCCAGGGTCGCGATCATCGACGCCTACGGGTCATCGACGATCGCAGCGGACGCGACGCGGTACTTCAACGACAACGACCCGGGCAACCCGTTCTCGAGGGCCAGCTTCAGCCAGATCAATGCGACGCCGTTCGACGACGAGTCGGTCTGCGACGCGAGCGGCTGGCTGACCGAGCAGGCGATCGACGTCGAAGCGGTTCACTCGACGGCGCCCGACGCCAGCATCCTGTACTACGGCGCCCAGGACTGCGAGAACGGTCTGTTCACCGCTGAGCAGAACGTGATCGACGGCCACCTGACGGATGTCGTCACCAATTCGTGGGGCGATATCGCGGGCGATCTGTTCGATGACCAAGCGACGAAGACCGCTTACGACGACGAGTTCCTGTTGGCGGCTACCACGGGGATGACGATTCAGTTCTCCTCGGGCGACGACGGCGACAACTTCTACGTCGTCGGCGTGTCCGCGCCGGACTATCCGGCCTCGAGCCCGCTCGTCACCGGTGTCGGTGGCACCACGCTGCAGATCGGCGCACGCGGCCAGCGAACCGGCGAACTGGGCTGGAACACTGGGCGCTCGTTCCTGTGCACCGCCAACATCCAGGCAGCGCTCGGCTGCAAGGTCGGCAAGTGGACGGCCGCTTCACCCGACGGGGGTAGCGGCGGGTACACCAGCTATACGTACCTTCAGCCGTCCTACCAGGCGGGGGTCGTGCCCACCTCGCTGTCCGAGAGAAACTCGCCGATCTCCGGGCCGGTGCCGTTGCGCGTCGTGCCCGACATCTCGGCTGACGCTGATCCCGGGACCGGCTTCATGATCGGTCTGCATCAGACGTTGCCCGATGGCACGTCCGAATACACGACCACGCGGTACGGCGGCACCAGCCTTGCCTCGCCGCTGCTCGCCGGGATGGTCGCCGACGCCGATCAGGCTGCGGGCGGACCCGTCGGGTTCATCAACCCAGCGATCTACGGGCTCGACCAGACCGATCCGTCTTCGATCTACGACGTGCTCGCCGAGCCATCGCTCGAGGGCAACTACCGCGTCGATTTCGCCGGACCGACGGGGTTAGGCCTCGGGACCAGCGGCTTCGCCACGACGTTCCGAGAGCTGTACTACTCGGGCGACGAGGTGTACTGCGACTCCACCGGGAACTGCGCCAGCCGTCCGGAGACGCAATCGGCGGCGCCCGGCTACGACAGCCTGACCGGTCTCGGCTCGCCCGGGACCAACTTCGTGACCGCGTTGGCCGGCCCGTAGCCGAACAGCGCCCACGGGAATTTGCGCCTGGCGGCCGGACCGGATGTCCGGCCGCCAGGCGCGTTGGCGTTAAGGCGCGGGGGGCCATAACTTCAGTTGGTGAAGCATTGCGCTAAAATCGACGATTGATGGCTTCTTCGAACGATTCCTGTCCTGTCTGCCGCACCGCCGACATCGTGTGCGGCAAGTGGACGTTGCTGGTCATCCGCGACCTGGCCGAGGGCCGCTCGCGGTTCTGCGAGCTCGAGCGCTCGCTTCAGGGCATCAGTCCGCGGACGCTCTCGCTTCGGTTGCGCGCGCTCGAGGAGGAGGGGATCGTGGAGCGTCAGACGTTCCCCGAGGTCCCGCCGCGCGTCGAATATGCGCTCACCGACAAGGGCCGCGCGCTCGTGCCGCTGATCGAGGACATGCGCGCCTACGGCCTCCAGTGGCTCTTCGAGGGCTGCGACGAGCCGGCCGCCGAGAACGCGCCGGACCAGGATCGCGAGCCCGCGATCGCCGCGGTCTGACGCCCCGGCGCGCACAGATGCGGATCGCGGTTTCAGCCGATGAGCTGACCGGCGTTGCGGAGGCGTTGCCCGACGAGCTTCGCCGGCGCGGGCACGAGCCCGTGCTGCACGGCGCCTACTCCGATGCCGAGCGTCCCGACTGGGCGTGGGCGAGCGAAGCCGCGGCGCGAGACGTGGCCGGCGGCCGGGCCGAGCAGGGCATCGTCGCGTGCTGGACCGGGACCGGCGCATCGATCGCCGCCAACAAGGTTCCGGGAATCCGCGCGGCGCTCTGCGCCGACGCCCCGACCGCCGAGGGCGCGCGGCGGTGGAACGACGCGAACGTGCTCGCTCTGAGTCTCCGGACGACCTCGCAGGCCGAACTCGAGGAGATCCTCGACGCGTGGTTCGGCGGCAGTTCGAGCCGCGAGCCCGACGACGTCGAGAACATCGCGCACCTGAGCGAGATCGAGCGGGCTTCCTAGCCGCGCTGCTCAGCGGACGACGACGAACGTCCCGGCCCCGATCATGTGCCCGTAGCGAGCAGCCTTCCGTTTGCCGAAGCCGGGCCACACGTACCACCGGTACTTGCCCGGCTTGAGCCGGTAGCGCCGGCCGTCGAACCGCCATGTCCGGCGAAGATGCAGGCTCGCTGTCTTCGGCCACATGCTCAGCACCTTCTTCGGGTCGGCGCGGAACAACTGCACGTTGTAGTAGGTCGCGCCGGGCGCGGCCGTCCAGCTGAGCATCGGTGGCGTGCTCAGGTGCGCGTTCAGCGCCGGCGTGAGCAGTCGCGCGTCCGGCGTGGCCCCGATGGTCTGCACGGTCGCGTTGCCAGCGAGGTCGCGCGCTGTGATCGTGTATGTGTAGTGGACGCCGTTCTTGAGATGTGTGTCGTTGAAGTTGGTTCCGGTGCCGTCGTAAACGGTCGCGATGGCGGCGGCGGTGCCCCCGCTACGCGTGACTTGGACCGATGCGATCGGCGCCACGTCCCCACCCGCCTGCCAGCTCAGCGCGACGCTCTGATCGCCGGGGTTGGCGCTGGCGGCGAGCGTCGGGGGGGTGGGGTCGTAGGCGAACGGTGCGCTGACGGCGGTGACGGTTTTGCCGGCGTTGTCGATGCACGTCGCGGCGACCGTGGCGCTCGTCGTAGCCGCGCCGGCATACGTCGTAGGAGTGCACGACGCGATGCCGTGAGAACGAGTTGCGACGCTGACGGCTCCCGGCGACGGTGTGGTTGTACCAGCCGTTCGAGTCGGGGGCGCGGGACGGGGTCGACGGTGACCGTGGGAGAGGAGCCTCGACCTGTAGGAGGAAGCTCAGTCACCCTGAGATGCGCCGTTGCCCACTTGACCTGGCACGAGCCGTCGTCGAGGCATCCGTGTACGCTGAGGCTGGAATGGCGAGGTTTGCGTCGCCGGACCAGTTGGAGATCGACCCGCCGAGGCTGGTGGTCACCGTGCAAAGTCAGGTGAACGAGACCGCTGCCATGTGTACCGATTATCGCAACCCCTCCCGGCGCTGCTGGCCGTGCAGCACACCGACAGGAGTCTCGCCCACGCCACCGACGCGCCCATCGACGACCAGTAGCCACCACCACCAGCGCCCCACCAGCGCCAACCGCCTCATCGCAGCTCGATTCTCCTGAGTCGCCGGAGAAGCGAGAGGCTCGCGAGCGTGAGCACTCCCATCGCCACCGCGCTCAGCAGCAACAGCACGCCATCGCTGCGGCTGTCCGCGCCCGCGCGCGGGAGCAGCAGCAGGTCCCTCGGCAACGTGAGCGGGAACGCGAGCGATGTGACCTGCGATCGCGGGCGGTGCGTCGCCGGTGGCCGATGGGGGGCGACGGCGCGCTGGGTCGTGGCATGTCGTGGGGTCGTCGCCGCTCGGCTGCCGCTCGCGGGCGCGACGGTCCTAACCGGAGACGTCACCAACCGTGGCGTCGTTGCCGGCGTGGTGTCCGCCGGCGCCGACGAGACCACGACAGGACGGCGGACTGCCGGCGCCGTCGGAGTCGAGACGTGTGGCTTGACGTCAGCCTGGGGAGCCGCGTCTGGGGACGGCTGAGAGGACTGACCCGAAGCCGGCGCTTTCTGTGGCGTCGGAGCGGAGGCGGCTGCACCGGCGGTGCCGACGCACCACAACAACGCCAGGGCGAGCACGACCGACTCGCCCAATCGGGCGATCACGCGAGCGGTCCAAGAACCCCGTTCCGTCTGCCCCCGGTACCGCTGCCAAAGACCCCATCGTCCGGTTCGCAACGGTCCTTCCTGCTTATTACGTATTACTAAGCAAGTCGCACCATACGCCTATTGAGTCGCTTGTTCAACGTCCGCGTAGGCGAGATCGGCTGCCTCGCCGCGCCCAGAGGACCACGGCGGCCACGAATCCGAGGGCGACGAGGAGGATCGAGGGAGTAGAGCCGGGTTGGGTCGCGACGGCCTCGACGGGCGCGATCCGAAGTGGAGTCGTGGTGGCCGGCGCGCGATGAACGAGTCGCGGGCGCGGCGCTGACGGACGGGCCGCATGCGCGACGAAGGAGCGCGGCGCGCTCACCGACTCGCCTCTAGACCGCACCGGCAACACGACCGTCGATACCATGACTTCGGAGCGAGCGGGAACCGGGGCCGGTGCCGCCGTCATCATCGGTCGGCGGTCGAGAACAGCGATCCCGGCCCTGGCCGTGGACCGCGACAGGGGCGTGGTGGCCGGCGCCGGGACCACGGTTGTCGGCGTCGACGCCGTGCTCGCGCTGGCCCCCGCGGGCGCCGTCGGGGGATCGTGGGTCGTGTCCGCGGGCGTCGACTGGGAACCGTCGGTCGTGTCCGTGGGGGGCGGCGAAGGGGGTGCCGGACTCGCGGGTGGAACGATCGTCACCACGGTGACGGTCGTCTGACTCGTGGCGTCCTGCACCTGCGTGGCGTCGTAGCACCACGCGATACAGCCGATCTGCAGCTGCCAGATCACCTGGCTCGCGCCCCCGACCGCGCCCGTCGACGACGTCGTGGTCGTCGACGACGACGTCGACGACCCAGGTTGGCCGACGAGAACCTGAATCGTGGTGATCGCCTGCTGCGCCTGCTGGATCTGCACGGTGTCGGTGCAGTAGAACAGGCACCCGATCTGGACCTGCCAGGTCTGTTGGTCAGTCTGGTCGACCGACGTCGGCGTCGGCGTCTGGGAGCCGCTCGACGGCAAAGGGGGAAGGCCGATGAGGACGGTCGTGCTCGTTTGCGTCGCGGTCTGCGCCTCGGTGCCGGGTGCCGGCTCTCCGGTCTGCACCTGGCAGCTGACCTGGTCGACGACGGTCTGGTCGATTCCGGGCGCAGGCTGGGGCGTTCGTCGACCCGGTGGGCGGCACCAGCGAGCTCAGCTCCGCAAGGATCTGCTGCGCGACCGGCTCCGGCATCGTGGTGGTGGTCGTCGTGCCGAAGCACTGCGTCAGGCACCCGATCTGTATCTGCGTGATCGTGCCGGTCGGCTGAGGGGAGGTGGCTGGCGCCGGCGTTTCGAGCTGGGTCGCCTGCCGTGCCGACGCGCCGACCGTTTGCAGATTGACCGCGGTCTGCGTCGCCTGCTGAACCTGGCTGACGCCCTGGCAGTTGGAGGTGCAGCCGGAGATCTGAATCTGGATGATCGTCTGGGCCGTCGTGCTCGATGCGATCGGGGACGGAGCCGGGGGAGGACTCGGGGGAGTGGGAGAAGTGGGAGGAGCCGGGGGCGTTGCCGGCGGAGTGGTGTCGGACGGGGGTGTCGTGGCGGTCGGCGGAGTGGCGGGCGGACCGGGAGGAGTCGGAGGAGCGGGAGGCGTTGCCGGCGGGGTGGTCACCGGGGGCGGGGTGGTCGCTGGCGGCGGGGTGATTGCCGGCGGAGGGGTGATTGCCGGCGGAGGGGTGGTCGCCGGCGGAGGGGTGGTCGCCGGCGGAGGGGTGGCCGCTGGCGGCGGGGTGATTGGCGGCGGAGGGGTGGTCGCCGGCGGAGGGATGGTCGCCCGGGCGGGCGCCGGCGGGGGGATGATCGACGGGGGAGCGCTCTGGACCGAGTTGGTGGGTGGCGCGACCGGCGGCACGGCGACGGACGGCGGGTTTGCCGGCGCGACCGGCGGTACCGCGACCGGGGGCACCCCGACGGACGCCGGGTTCGCCGGCGCGTCACCGGTGGTGCTCGAGGCCGGCTGGTCCGCTCGAGCCTGGGCGACCGCGCCGAGCGCCACGAGGATCGTGATCAGAACCAGCCCGAGCTTTGCCGTGTTCAGGAATCGCATGTCGTGCTACGCCGGTGTGAGACCCGGCCGGCGCCCACTAAGGGCGCCGGCCAAGTCCCGATTTGGCTTGGCTCCTGGGGGAGCCGGTCGTCAACTAGCCGTTCTGGGTCTGGGTTCCGTTCTGCGTCGTGCCCGCGTTGTTGCCGGCGCCGCTCAGCGCGCCGTTCAGGGCGAACTGGTTGGCGCTGTTGTCACCGCCCGAGATGTCACCGGCGGAGATGTTCACCGGGACGTTGGCGTTGACCGCGGTCTGGTTGGCGCAGGCCGACGAAGAGGCCAACTGGCCGGTGAGCGCCTCCTGACCGCTCAGTTGGGCTTGACCCGCACCGCCGCAGCCCACCTGGCAGTTCGAGCCGGCGTTCTGGGTTTGGGTGTTGTTCTGGGTCGTGTCGCTGTTGTTGCCGGCGAAGCTGGCCGCTCCGTTGACGGCGCCTTGATTGGCGCTGTTGGAGCCGCCCGAGATGTTGCCGGCGGCGATGTTCACCGGAACGTTGGCGTTCACCGCCGTTTGGTTGGCGTTAGCGGACGAGAACGCCCCCTGGAGCGTCGCCGCGCTCTGATCGGAGGCCTGGAACTGGCCTGCACCGCCGCAGCCGACCTGGCAGTTGGAGCCGGCGTTCTGCGTCTGGGTGTTGTTCTGGGTCGTGTCGGCGTTGTTGCCGGCGCCGCTCAGCGCGCCGTTGGCGGCGAACTGGTTGGCGCTGTTGTTACCACCCGAGATGTTCCCCGCCGCGATGTTGACCGGGACGTTGGCGTTGACCGCCGTCTGGTTGGCGTTGGCGGAGGACCCCGCGAGCTGACCGGTGAATGACTTCTGCCCGCTCAGCTGGGCTTGACCCGCACCGCCGCAGCCCACCTGGCAGTTCGAGCCGGCGTTCTGGGTTTGGGTGTTGTTCTGGGTTGTCTTTGCGTTGTTGCCAGCGCCGCTGGCCGCTCCGTTGAAGGCGCCCTGGTTGGCGCTGTTGGAGCCGCCCGAGACGTTGCCGCCGGCGATGTTCACCGGGACGTTGGCGTTCACCGTGGTCTGGTTGGCGTTCGCCTTCGACAACGCTCCCTGGAGCGTTGCCGCGCTCTGGCCGGCAGCCTGAGCCTGGCCCGCGCCCCCGCAGCCCACCTTGCAGCTGGAGCCGGCGTTCTGCGTCTGGGTGTTGTTCTGGGTGGTGCCGGCGTTGTTGCCCGCGCCGCTCACCGCGCCATTGACTGCACCCTGGTTAGCGCTCGGATCGCCGCCCGAGGGGTCGCCCCCGGTGCTGCTCGGCGAGTTGGTGTTGACCGCGGTCTGGTCGGCGTTCGCCGACGAACCGGCGAGCTGGCCGGTGACGGCCTTCTGGTCGCTTCCCTGCGCCTGTCCAGGTCCGCCACCGCCGATCGCCCCACCGGTGTTGGCCATTTGCTTCTGGGTGTTGTTCTGGGTGGTCTTGGCGTTGTTGCCCGCGCCGCTGACCGCTCCGTTGATCGCACCCTGGTTGGCGCTGTTGTCGCCGCCCGAGGGCTTCTCGCCCTTCGGCGGGCCACCGTTCGGCGTGCCGCCCTTCGGCCCGCCACAGTCGCACGGCTGGCCGCCGCCCGACGGCTGACCGCCGGACACGCTCACCGGCGCGTTCGTGTTGGTGGCGGTCTGCTGGGCGTTAGCGCTCGAGAGCGCGCCCTGCAGCGTCGTCGCGGCCTGACCCGCGAGTTGTGCTTGACCGAGGCCACCGGCCCCGGAGCTGCCCCCACCGTTGGCCATCGCCGTCGCCGGAACGGCGAGCGCGATGACGCTGACGGCGGCAGCAATCAATTTTGATCTCATGCTGCTTCGTTCTCCTTCTCATTGGTTGGATCGCCGGCCCCGTGCTGTTGCTCCGAGCAGCGGCGATGACGTCGCGTGCGTTCACCCGGCCGGACTAACCAGGCCGTTCCAACCTCAAGACGAGGAGAGCGGATCGCCCCGGGGCGAGCCCCAGGCCTAGGAGCCCCGGCAACAGGGCTCGAAGCATGCATACGCCGACGAGTGCGAGCAGCGCCGCGGCGGTCGCGCCGGCCGCGCTGCCGGCGGCACCCGGAGCGCTGCCCTCG
This sequence comes from uncultured Solirubrobacterales bacterium, assembly GCA_963709205.1. Classification (GTDB taxonomy): domain Bacteria; phylum Actinomycetota; class Thermoleophilia; order Solirubrobacterales; family Solirubrobacteraceae; genus Palsa-465. The sequence continues at coordinate 58,563 of CAVPVP010000027.1, read as the reverse complement.
GCACCGCCCGGCGGGAGGGTGGCCGAGACCGGGGGCGCCAGCTGCGTCGTGGTCAGCGCGCTTGACGGGGGAGACGGAGGCTCAGCGGCGTGACGGGTGCCGCGCGATGCCTTCCGGCTGTCGACGTGACGAGCCGGAACGCTCGTCGCGTGGCTCCGGTGATCGGTCACCGCGTGGGCAAGCGGTAGAACCGGCCAGTGAATTGGAGCGGTGGCGATCCGAATCCGGCGCGTCGGCGCCGGCCGAGCCAGGCGTCGGAGGCCCCTCTGCCCGGCCCGGTGCCCCTTCGGATGCGATACGCGATGTGCGCTCGCCTGCCCTCCGAGGGACGTGCCGGACCGGGCTGGAGCGGGCGGATTCGGCCGTTTGCCCGTCGTGCGTGCCGAGACTGTCGGCACGGAAACTGAGGCTGTCGAGACTGCGCTGTCCGGCTGAGGCGTGGGCTGCGCCGCCCTCGCCGCAGCCGTGGAATCGACCACGGCTGCGGCGGCCGGAGGGGGCACGGCCGGCGGCGGAGTCACCGGCGCCGCCACGGGCTGAGGGGACGGCGCCGCTGGGACCACGGGCGGTGACGGCACCCGAGCGAGTGCGGCGGCCACGGCGGCCTGCGCGGGCGCGGGAACGACGGAGCTGAGCTGGCTCAGAGCGCCATAGCCGGGGCCGGAAGCCTCCGCGCCCGCCGGGGCGATGAGCGCCAGCGTAAGGAGCGCCGCGCCGAGCGCCGCGCACAACCCCCAAAACTTCGTAACCAGTTGATCAGCCATGATCAGGTTCTGCAACTTAATGTGGCCGAAGAACCCTGATTCGATCCCAAGAAAGCTCGGTATCCCGTGCTATCTCTGGTACTTTCACTGTGGTATCGGTCGCAAGGGGCGAAGGCGACATCGATGGGAACGCTCATGTCCGGCGCGCGAAAGCGCCGCTAGCAAGCCGAAACGGTTCGGTGGTTCGCGATGCCCAGCGGCAGGAGCTCGTTCGGTCGCATCTGCCGCTGGTGCGGGCGATGGCGCGCCGCTACGCGGGGCGTGGCGAGGAGGTCGACGATCTCGTCCAGGCCGGGTCGGTCGGCTTGGTCAACGCTTCGATCCGCTTCGACCCGAGCCGGGGGGTGGCGTTCGCGACGTTCGTGGCGCCCGCCGTCGAAGGTGAGATCCGCCGCCACATCCGCGACCGCTCTCCCGGGGTGCGGCTGCCCCGCGACATGCAGCGCATGAGCACCGAGCTTCGGCGGACGCGCGACGAGCTGGCCGCCTCACTCGGGCGGGCGCCCGAGGTGGCCGAAGTGGCGGCCGCGCTCGACGCCGACGTCAGCGAGGTCGAGCGCCTGATGGCCGCCGACCGCGCGCGTAATCCGCTGCCTCTGGGCACGGTCCCAGAGATCGAGGTTGAGCGTTCCGGCGAGCCCGACGCCCTCGCGGAGAGCGAATACCGCGTGCTGCTCGAAGGCGGGCTCAGAGCGCTCGACGACAGGGAGCGTCGGATCGTCTTCCTCCGATTCCACGCCGACATGACCGAAGCTCAGATCGCGCGCGCGATCGGGATATCTCAAGCGCACGTCTCCCGGCTGCTCGACGGCGCGTTGACCAAGCTCCGTTCGGAACTCAACGCGCCAGAACCCCAAACCGGGCCTGATACCACGAGACCTCCGGCGATATCACGCGCCAAAACCCCCGAAATTGCGGGATCGCCGACTAAAATTGACAAGGTGGCCGCAGACGAGCCTGGGGAGAAGAAGGCGAGTTACAGCGGACGCTTCCTCGTGCGTATGCCGAGCGAGCTTCACGAGCAGCTTGCGCTCACGGCCGAGCGCCAACGGGTGAGCCTCAATCGGTACGTCACCGACACCCTCTCGAGCTCGGTCGGGCTGACCGCCTCCGACCGCGAGGAACCATCTGAGGGCGTACGGCGGCGGAAACTCCGCATGGCGCTGGCGACGAACCTGGCGGTCGTCGTGCTCGCGGGTGTCGTAGCGGTCGTGCTGCTGGTGCTCGCGATCCAGCGCGGGATCTGATCTCGGTCTGCAAGTCGCCGGTCGCGGTAAAGGATCGCCGCCGACGAGGGCGAACCCGCCGACGTGCGCAACGGAACGCTCCATGGGGTGATCGAGTCGTTCGCGACCGAGGCGGCGATGGTGCTATGCGCCGAGACCGCGTCGGGCGCGGAGATCCCGTTCGAGCTCGTCGACGCGGCCGCCGGCCCGCGCGGACGCGTGCCGCTGTACTGCTACCGCCCGCTGACGGGCGCGTTCATCCGCGAGCGGCTCGGCATGCTGTCGGCGCTCCCGACCTACGCGCCCGCGGTCCGTACGCTGAGCGCGCTCGAGGGCGCCGACGCCTACCTTCGCCAGCGCGGCGAGTCGCGCATCCCGTCCGGCCGTCGCGAGTGCGCCGACGCGGCGCTGCGCGCGTTCCTGGCGGCGGTGTACGCCGATCGCAGCGACTTCGAATTCGATGAGGAGCGGTTCGAGCAGGCCTACGAGGAGCTCGAACTGTCGCTGTATGAGGGTCGCGCGATGACCACGGTGGTGGCGCCGCTGCTCGGGATCGAGCTCGACGACGACACCACCGAGGTCGCGCTCGGCGACGGGCTCGCGCTCGTCAGGGGGGACAGCCTCGAGGACGCTCCTTCCGATGCCGTTTGGGGGGACGGGAATGAACCCCACGTACTGATCGTGTTGACCGTCGCGCAGGATCGCGCCGCGCCGGCGCCGGTATCGGTCGCCCGCGTCCGCTTCCGGCGCACGCTGACCGCGCTCCGGCTGTTCGAAGGCGGCAGGTTCGCGCTCGGGCCTGTCGCGTGGGCGCGGATCGACGCCGGCACCTGGCGCCTGGCCCCGCTCGGTGGCAGCGGCCGGCCCGGCCTGATCACACGGATCCCCGCCGAGCAGGAGGACGAACTGCGGGCGTTCTGCAACCTGGTCGCGCGCCGGACGCCCCGTGGAGGCGAGATCGCCTGGGCGCTGGCCCGGTTCGAGATGGGGTACGAGCGGCTCGCGCCGTTCGAAGCACTGACCGATTACCTGCTGGCCCTGCGGGCCCTGCTCGAACCCGAGGGCCCGTCGAGCGGACGCCTGGCCGGGCGTCTGGCCGCGATCTGCGCCAAACCGGAGGACCGGGCGGCGGTCGCCGAGCGGGTGGCGCATGCGATCTCGCTCGAGCGCGCCGTGATCGGCGGAATCGCTCCGGCCGAGCCCGGCGTGGATGCGCTCGTCGAGGAGCTCACCGAGATGCTGCGCGCGCTGCTCAGGGACGTGCTCTGCGGCCATCTCGAGCCCGACCTGTCCGCGGTGGCGGACGATCTGCTGGCCCCCACCTAGTTTCGGCCTCGCTCTGCTCGGCATCCGTGGGCCCCGGTTCCCCGTCCGGACGGGGTGGACGGCCCCATGGACGCCGCCGCAGGCGGCCCCCCAACCGCTAGGCTAAGCATCAGACCGCTCCCTACTCGGTCCGGTGACGGACCGGGATTGTCCTGCCGCCAGGCTCGACAACATAAGTCCTGGGGCTCTAATGCAGTTAGGGGGAGCGCGATCGCAGTGACGAGCGGGCGTTCAGCCCGCTCGTGCTGTTTCTGGGGATGCCCCGGCGGTTATGCTCACCACGTGCCGCCGGTAATCGCGCCTAACGTGCACCCGCGTTGCATGAACACGCCGCGGATGAACGACGACGGGTTCGAGGAGCTCTGCCATCTCGTGACCGAGCAGGACCCGGACACCGCTCTGTGCGGTAAGGACGTGACGGGTTATCCGTGGGACCCGCCGTGGCCCCGGTGCGAGGCCTGCCTGGCCGTTGCCAGAGGAGAGATGAACTGACGGCCCGTAGAAGAATTATTCGCGTTTTTGACGGCGTCTGGACGCGCCTGGCGCCACCGGCTCGCCCTCAAATACGCCCGGTATTCTCGTGGCGAGCCGGCGGCGCCAGCCACGCCGAGCCACTCGCCAAATTCCACGACTAATTCTCCTACGCACCTTGAGCGACTACGAGCTGACCTGCATCGTCGAGATCCCCAAGGGCAGCCGCAACAAGTACGAGTACGACTCGAAGCTCGGGGGCATCAAGCTCGATCGGTTCATCTCAGCGTCGGTCGTGTACCCGACCGACTACGGCTACGTGCCCGACACGCTCGCCCCCGACGGGGATCCGCTCGACGTGCTCGTGTGCGTCTCCGAGCCCACCTTCCCGGGCTGCATCGTGGTCTCCAAGGCGATCGGGCTGTTCAAGATGTCCGACGAGAAGGGTCCCGACGACCACGTGGTGTGCGTCCCGTGCGGGGATCCGGGCTGGCGCGACTACGACCACGTCGACGACCTGCCGCGCCTGCTGCGCGCCGAGATCTCGCACTTCTTCGCGGTCTACAAGGACCTCGACGAGGGCCGCTACTCCGAGGTCGGCGGCTGGGCCGGCCGCGACGCCGCGCTCCAGACGATCAAGAAGGCGCGTCAGGCGTTCGAGACTCGCGGGAAGTAGCGGCTTCGCGCTCGCGCCGCTCCCTACGCCAACGCCAGAGGTGACGGCCGATCAGGGCGAGGATCACCAGCCCGACGAGGATCCCGAAGTACAGCTCGTACTTCGTCGCCGTCCGGTAGATGCTGTCGATGTTGCTGCCCGAGAAGTAGCCGATCGAGACCCAGACGCCGACCCACAGCGCGGCGCCGAGCGCATTGAAAAGAACGAACTTCTTCCAGTGCATTCCGGTGATGCCGGCGATGATCCCGTTGGCCTGCCGCAGCCCCTCGACGAACCGGGCGATCACGATCACCTTGCCACCGTGCCGGTCGAAGAAGTCCGCGGTCTTGTCGAGGCGGGCGGGCGTGAGCAGGATGTACTTGCCGTAGCGCTCGGCCAGCGGCCGCCCCCCGAGGTGGCCGATCGCGAATCCGACATTGTCCCCGAGGATCGCGGCCAGGAACCCGATCAGGGCCACCAGCCAGATGCTCAGCCGCCCGGTACCGGCGTAGATCGCCGAGACGATCAGCACGGTCTCTCCCGGGACCGGCACGCCGAAGTCCTCGAGGAAGATCAACCCGAGCGCGAGATAGCCGAAGCGGTCGAGCGTGGGCTCGAGGCTGTGGAGGACACCGGGGAGGTGCGCCGGCGCGGCGGAGGCCATCAGCATCGGGTCGAGCACGGTAGGTGGGACCCTACCCGCGCTGTTTGCGATGATCGCGATATGAGTGTGCTTAGGCTCACGTCGTTGTCACACGGCGCCGGATGCGCGTGCAAGGTGCCGGCGGCGCTGCTCGCGCCAATCGTGGCCGCGTTGCCGCGCTCAGCCGATCCCAATCTGCTGGTGGGGACCGAGACCGGCGACGACGCGGGCGTCTACCGGCTGCGCGACGATCTCGCGCTCGTCCAGACCGCCGACTTCTTCACCCCGATCGTCGACGACCCGTACGACTTCGGCCGGATCGCGGCCACCAACGCGCTGTCCGACGTGTACGCGATGGGGGGCCGCCCGGTGAGCGCGCTCAACCTGGTCGCGTGGTCGGTGGCGGAGCTCGGGTCCGAGCCGCTCGGCGAGGTGCTGCGCGGTGGTTCCGACGTCGCCGAGGCCGCCGGGGTGGCGATCGTCGGCGGGCACACGATCGATGACCGCGAGCCGAAGTACGGCATGGCGGTCACGGGCGTGGTCGACCCAGCTGAGGTCATCACCAACGCGCGGGGTCGCGCGGGCGACGCGCTCGTCCTGACCAAGCCGGTCGGCGCCGGCGCCGTCACGACGTCCTTGAAGAAGGGACTGGCGTCGGACGACGTGCTGGCGGCCGCGGTCGAGGTCATGACGACGCTGAACGCCCACGCCGCGGCGGCGGCGCGCGCGGCGGGGGTCCAGGCGATGACCGACGTCACCGGCTTCGGCCTGCTCGGCCACCTGCACGAGCTGGCGCTCGCGAGCGGCCTCTCGGCGCAGATCGACGCCTACGCCGTGCCGGCGATCCCGGGCGCGCTCGAGCTGCTGCACGACGACCGCGCGGTCGCCGGCGGGAGCGCCAACAACCGCCGGTATGCCGAGGAGTTCGCGTCTTTTGATTCGAGCGTGGACGAGGTCCGCCGCCGGCTCGTCACCGACGCCATGACCTCGGGTGGGCTGCTGGTGGCGGTGGACCCGGGGCGCGCTGGCGAGATCCCGGGAGTCGTGATCGGCCGCCTCGTCGACGGCGAGCCCGGCGCGATCAGCGTGTACTAGCCGGCGGCTCGCTCTAGATCCGCGCGCGACGCGACGCCGAGCAGCCGGCCCTCCGGGGTCGTCACGATCGCCCAGCGCAGATCCTTCTCGGCCAGATGCCTGCCCACGTTCTCGACCGAGTGGTGCGGACGGAACGTCTTCGGCCCGGGCTCCGCGACGTCCCAGACCGGCTCCTCGGAACGCGGTTTCAGCGAACTCGCCGGCACGCGGCCGAGGACGACGCCGCCGTCGGTCGTGACCAGCGCGAACGGGTACGGCGAGCCCTTGATCAACTCGAGCACGGCGGACGCGCGATCGGTCACCGCGCAGCGGACGACGTCGTCGCGCATGACCCGCCCCACGGTCGGTGCGTCCGCCCTCTCGCCCTCGACCTCGAGGTTGTGGGCGAGCCAATCCACCTTCCCAGGAACGTATTCGTACACGTCGGTGAACCCGAACACCTCGAGCCGGCACGCGGCTCGTGGACTGAGGTCTCAGAGCGAGTCCCAGCAGTACACGACGACCGGGCGCTTCCGGTCGAGCACGGTCACGGCCTGCGCGTCGAGATGGCGCAGGGGCAGGTTGATCGCGCCGGGAAGATGCGCCGGGGCGTAGTCGTCCTCGGGCAGGACCTCGACGACCTGGGCGCCGCGATCGATCAGGTCGAGCAGTTGGTCAAGCCAGATCCCGGTCGCCATGTCGTGTCACGGTAGCTGAGCGAGGGCGTCCGCCAGGACCGTGCGCGTGGCCTCGAGCGCCTGCGGGATCACGTGCGTGTCCGCCAGCAGCGGCATGAAGTTGGTGTCGCCATTCCAGCGGGGGACGACATGGAGGTGGAGGTGATCGGCGATCCCCGCGCCCGCCACCTTGCCCAGGTTGAGGCCGACGTTGAACCCGTCCGGCTTCATCGCCGCCCGGATCGCAAGGATCGACCGGCGGGCCAGGCGCATCGTGTCGAGCATCTCGTCCTCGTTCAGCTCCTCGAGCGTGCCGATGTGGCGGATCGGCGCCACCATCACGTGCCCGGGCGCGTACGGGTATGCGTTCAGGATCGTGATGCAGTTCTCGGTGCGATCGATCGGTGCGTGCGCCGGATCGTCCGAGCGCGAGGCGGCGGCAGCCGCGCAGAAGATGCACTCCCCGTCCTTGGGCCCCGTGACGTACTCGATGCGCCACGGCGCCCACAGTGGCCGCTCGGTCATGAGCGTGCGACTCTACTGGCGTCGTGTTCCACGTCGAGCTGCGCCAGTTTCCCCATCAGACACGAGCGTTCAACCTCACCCGCGAGGAGCTCGATGCGCGGATCGTGGAGCCGTGGATCGCGGGTGACGTGATCGAGATGGACGACTACAGGTGGCTGCCCGACCGCGCCACGCTGACGATCTACGAGGGGCCGCTGCTCGGGCTCGCCGACATGGGGCTCGGCCGGGGGTGGCAGAACGTAACTCGCAAGGGGAGGGACGTCACCCAGGAGGTGCTGATTGAGGCCCGCGACGAGAGCAGCGAGCTCCCGACGGCCGAGGACTTCAAGGCCGAGGTCGCTGCGCGGACGGCGGCCGGCACGATCGCTATGTCCGGACTGGTCGAGCTCGCCGCCGAGTGGTACCCGCAGTCCCGGGTCAGCGAGCGGATCGCGCTGTGCGAGCTCGTTGTGTGGGAGCTGCTCCACTCGGTGCCGGTGACCCTGTCCCGTCGCGGTAAGCCAGTGCCCGCGTACGAGTGGCAGGCGCTGCTGCTGACCTGGGCGACATGGACCGACGACGGTCCTGACGCGGTCTCGCTCGGACCGCTCTGACAGCGCGCCGCCCCTAGGCCACGAGGTCGTCGATCAGCCGCTCGCGGTCGGCCTGGGAGGCGAACAGGTAGCGGTGGATGCGGGCCAGGCCCTCGACGTCGTGGACGTCGTCGTCAAGCTGGGGGACGAGCAGTAGCCGCTGGTCGTCGAGGTGGTCCGTGAGGCGCGCGAGGTTGCGGTCGTCTCGCATCGCGAGCACGTGGTAGTCGCGGAAGTTCTCGGCGACGCGCGACGCGAGCGGGCCGGGGAGCGTTTTGGCGAGCGACCGTCTGACCTCGCGGGGCTCGCGATCGCCGAGCAGGTCGTGGTGGAAGCGGTTGACGATCACGCCGGCGAACGGAAGGCCGTCGTTCGCCAGCCGTTGGCCGAACCAGATCGCCTCGTCGATCGGGGCGCCCGCGGCCGAGGTGACGAGCACGAACGCGGTCGTCTCCGATTTCAGCAGCTGCTCGACCTGGGCGGCGCGCTGGCTGAAGTCGGCCGTCATGTCGCCGAGCAGCTGGAAGAACACCGTCAGATCGGTGATCAGGTCGATCCCGGTGATCTTGCGAAGGCCGCCCAGCAGCGGTATCGCCCCTCGGCCAAGGGTGCGGAAGCCGAGGCCCGTGGGCTTCAGGAACGCCTTCAACGCGCGGCCTTCGAGGAATGAGTTGAGCCGGCCCGGGGCGTCGAAGAACTCCAGCGCGTTCCGCGACGGGGGTGTGTCGAGGACCAGCAGGTCGAACTCGTTCGACTCCTCGAGCTCGTAGAGCTTGGCGATCGCGGTGAGCTCCTGCGATCCCGAGACCGCGGTCGACAGCTCGCGATAGACGCGGTTGGCCTTGATCTCCTCGACCCGGCCGGGGTCCGGCGCGATCCGCTCGATCAGCTCGTCGAACGTCCGCTTGGGGTCGAGCATCATCGCCCACAGCTCGCCCTGGACATCCACCGGGCCAGTAGCCAAGCGATCCGGATCGACCCGGCGGGGCTCGTTCTCGAGCTGCTCGAGCCCCAGCGCGTTGGCGAGCCGGTTGGCGGGGTCGATCGTCACGACCGCGACCTTCGCGCCGCGCGCCGCCATCCCCAGCGCGACCGCGGCCGAGGTCGTCGTCTTGCCGACGCCGCCGGAGCCGCAGCACACGCACACGCGCTTGCCGTCGAGCATCTCGGCGACGTTCACAGCGCGGCCTTGAGCGCGCCGGCGAGCTGCTCGAGCTCGGACAGGCCGAGGTGATCGGCGAACACGTACGGAAGCTCTACCAGCCGGCCGTCGACTCGGTCGCGGAGGCGGTCGCGCTGCTCCCGCTGGGTGGCCGCGCGCGCGTGCTCGGACAGCGCCGCCCGGAGCGCCGAGCGGGCGAGCGGCGAGCGCGTCCGGTTCAGCGCGTCGCTCAGCGCCGCGATCTCGGGCTCGTCGAACCGCGGCGGGTAGAGCGCGTTGACGACCACGAGGTCGAGCGCGAGCTGGTCTCGCGCGAGCTCGTCGGCCAGCGTCAGCGTCTCGTTGATCGGCATCTCCTCGGGGGTGGCGACCGCGATCACACCGGTGAAGTCGCGGTCGGCGATCGTGTCGGCGATCGTCTGTCCCTGGTGGGCGATCGGGCCGACGCGGGCGATCTCCGCGAACGTCCTCGGCGTCCGCAGCAGCCCGACACCGTGCCCGGTGGCGGGGGCGTCGACGATCACGAGGTCATAGGGAGCGGCGCCGCGAGTCCGGCGGTCGAGCTGCGCGAGCTCCCAGACCTTGCCGATGCTGAGCAGCTCGCGCATGCCCGGCGTGGCCATCGCGAACGCCTGGAACAGGCGGCTCGAGCCGAGCACCTGCCCGAACGGCCCGGCTTTGACGCGCAGGTACTCCTCCATCGCGTGCTGGGGATCGATCGAGATCGTGAACAGGCCGGGCGCCAGCTCGAGCTCGCTGAACTGCTCGCGCGCGCTGTTTTCGGTGAACAGGCCCTGGACGCGTTCCTGGCTGGCGAGCTCGGCGACGATCGTCCGCAGCCCCTGGCGGGCGGCAAGCAACCCGAGCGCGGTGGCGACCGTCGACTTGCCGACGCCACCCTTGCCGGTGACGAACACGAGGCGTTTGTCGAGCAGTGCGGGCACCGCACCCGAAAATAGCGAGGCGATCTCGGAGGATTCCGCCCGGCTTCTACGAATACTCCGGTCGATATGAGCCACGTGATCGCGTTCGCCAATCAGAAGGGCGGCGTTGCCAAGACCACGACGACGCTCAACCTCGCGGTCGCGTTCGCCGAGGAAGGGCACCGGGTCCTGTGCGTCGACATGGATCCCCAGGGCAACCTGACAATGTCACAGGGGATCGATCCGGACACGCTAGAGAAGTCGATGTACGACGTTCTCGTACACCACATCTCGATCCGCGAGGTGATCCGCAAGCGCGAGGTCGACATCGCCTGCTCGTCGATCGACCTGGCGGGCGCGGAGATCGCGATGTCGACGATGATCGGCCGCGAGCGGTCGTTGCAGAAGGCCTTGAAGCCGGTCGACGAGGACTACGACTTCGTGTTCATCGACACGCCGCCCAGTCTCGGGCTGCTCACGATCAACGCGCTCACGGCCGCGCACAAGGTAATCGTCCCCGTGCAATGCGAGTATCTGTCGATGCGCGGCCTGATCCAGCTCCAGAACACGCTGGCGATGATCCGCGAGAACCTGAACCCGGACGTCGACATCGAGGGAATCCTGCCGACGCTCGTCGACACGCGCACGTTGCACGCCAAGGAGGCGATCGAGCTGCTGGAAGAGAACTTCGGGGACCGCGTTTTTGCATCACGGATCCGCAAGACCATCCGCTTTGCCGAAGCCCCTGTGAAAGGGATGTCAGTCCTGAAGTACGATCCCGACGGTCTGGCCGCCCACGCCTATCGGCAGCTCGCGAAGGAGGTCCTGTCCAATGCCAACCGCTAAGCGCGCGAGTATGCGCGAAGGACCCCTCGCCGCCCTGTTCCGCAAGACGGCGCAGGATGTAGACGACCGGAGTGGCCCACAGGAGCGAACGCCGCCGGCACCCGGAGCTCCCGTGCCCGCCGCGAGTGAGGAGCTCGTCGGTTCCCCGGCCGAGGAGCCCGCATCTCCGCTCGCCGCGCCTGAGCTCGAGCAGGAGCCCCGGATCCCGCTGCCGCACGAGCGCCTCCGCCACGCCTTCTCGGCCGACATCCCCGAGAACGTGCTCGACCGCCCGGCGGCTCGCGAGCCGGCGCCGGCCGAGCCCGAGCACGACGTCTACGCGCGAGTCGCGCGGGATGAGCCGGTTGCCGAGCCGGGCGCCGGCGGTCCGGTGTTGCGTGTGGTCGGCGTCGGCGGCGCCGGCGTGAACGCGATCAACCGGATGGTCGAGGCAGAGATCGAGGGCGTCGAGTTTCTGGCCATCAACACCGACCTGCAGTCGCTCCAGCAGTCCGCGGCGCACGAGACGCTCCACATCGGCGACTCGATCACGCACGGGCTCGGCTCGGGTTCGAACCCGGAGCTCGGCCGCGCGGCGGCGCGCGAGGAGTACGACCGGATCAAGGCGATGCTCCGCGGCTCCGACATGGTGTTCATCGCCGCCGGCGCCGGCGGCGGAACGGGCACCGGCGCGGCGCCGATCGTCGCTCAGATCGCCCGCGAGCTCGGCGCTCTGACGGTCGGGATCGTGACGCGCCCGTTCCAGTTCGAGGGGAGCCGGCGCCGCGACCAGGCCGAGGCGGGCATCGAGGACCTGGCCGGCGAGGTCGACACGCTGATCGTCGTGCCGAACAACCGCCTGCTGTCCGTGCTCGAGCGCAACGTGTCGATGGTCGATGCGTTCCGCGTCGCCGACGACGTCCTGCGCCAGGGCGTCCAGGGGATCTCGGACCTGGTGACGCTCCCCGGGCTGATCAACCTCGACTTCGCAGACGTGCGCACGATCATGTCCGGCGCCGGCACCGCCCTACTCGGAATCGGTATGGGCACCGGCGACCGGCGCGCGATCGAGGCCGCCGAGCGGGCCGTGTCCTCGCCGCTGCTCGAGACGAGCATGGAGGGCGCGCACTCGATCCTCCTGTCGATCACCGGCGGCCCGGATCTCTCGCTGTGGGAGGTCAACGAGTCGGCCAAGGCCGTAGCCGAGGCCGCTCACCCCGACGCGAACATCATCTTCGGCGCCATGGTCGACGAGAAGCTCGTCGACCACGTGTGGGTCACGGTGATCGCCACCGGCTACGGCGACGGGCGGACCCGTCCGCGCGACCTGGGCCGTCCGGGCTCGGAGGAGCGCGCCGCCAGCGACCGAGGTCAGGCGCTGCGCGAGCCGGCGGGGGAGCCGCGCGTGAGCCGCGTGCGCCAGCGCTCCGGGACGCTCGACCTCGACGTGCCTGAATTCATTCCGCGTAGATAGGCCCGGTCGGTCGTGACGGCCGAGCCACTGGGCGTGATCGCCGCCGGCCATCCGGTGTGCGCGCAGGCCGGCGCGGAAGCGATGCGCAGCGGCGGGAACGCGGTCGACGGCGCGCTGGCGGCGATGCTCTCGTCGTTCGCGTGCGAGCCGCTTCTGACCAGCCTCGGCGCCGGCGGGTACATGCTCGTGGTCGAGCCCGGGGAGGAGCCGGTGGTGCTCGACTTCTTCGTCGAGGCGCCCGGGCGGCGAGCGGACGCGTCGGAGCGGGCGGAGCTCGTCCCGGTCAGCGTGTCGTTCGGCGACGCCGTCCAGGTGTTCAACATCGGCCCCGCTTCGGTCGGGACCTACGGCATGGCGGCGGGCGTGTGCGAGGCGTCCTCGCGGTTCGGGCGGATCCCGCTCGCCGACCTGGCCGCGCCGGCGGCGAAGCTCGCGCGCGACGGCGTCGAGCTCAACAGCGCCCAGGCCTACGTGGTCGAGATCCTGGCCGGAATCGTGACCTCGACGCCGGAGTGCGCCGCGCTGTTTGCGCCCTCGGGTCGGGTGGTTCGCGCTGGCGACGTCGTGCGCCAGCCCGAGCTCGCCGACGCGCTGGAGCGGCTCGGGAGCGAGGGGGCCCCGCCGTTCTATACCGGCGACATCGCCGCGGCGATCGTCGAGTGGCTGGGCGAGCGCGGCGGGATCGTCGCCGCCGCGGATCTGGCCGCGTATGAGGTGGTGTCTCGGACCCCGATCCGGGCGGCGTATCGCGGGCGCGAGGTCGTCACCAACCCGCCGCCGTCGGCCGGCGGCATCCTGATCGCCCACGCGCTCGCGCTCCTGGATGCGGAAACCGAGCCCGACCACCCGACCGCCCACGCCTCCGCCCACGCGTCCGCCCACCCGGTCGCCCACCCGCCTGACGTGGTCCGGTTGGTGGAAACGATGGAGCGGACCCAATCAGAACGGACGCCGGAGTTCCTCGAGGGCTTGGACGATCCCGAGTTCGTGCAGCGATTCCTGGCCCGGCGCTCGCCTCTGGGGTCGACGACCCATGTCGCGGTGCTCGACCGTGAGGGCTGGGCGTGCTCGGTGACGTCCTCGAACGGATCGTGCTCGGGCATCGTCGTGCCCGGCACCGGTGTCCACCTGAACAACATGCTCGGCGAGCAGGACCTCAACCCGCTCGGCTTCCACCGCCACCCCCCGGGACGCCGGTTGCCGAGCATGATGTCCCCTACCGCGGTCCTCCGCGACGGCGCGCCCGAGCTTGTGCTCGGAAGCGCGGGCTCGAACCGGATCCGCTCGGCGGTCCTCCAGACGATCATCCGCGTGATCGACGACGGGATGGAGGCGGGTGACGCGGTGCGGGCGCCGCGAGTCCACTTCGAGGACGGCATCGTCTACGCCGAGCCCGGGATCGACACCGCCGCGCTCGAGCGCGCCGGCCGGGCGATCGGTCGGTTCCGGGAGCTCAACCTGTTCTTCGGCGGCGCGCAGGCGGCCGCGCGCGACGAGCACGGCCGCTTCTCGGGTGGTGGGGATCCGCGGCGCGGCGGCGCGGCGGTTGTAGTTTCGGCTTGATGTTCCGAGCGTTCCGTCTCGTCGTCGCGTCGGTCCTGGTCGCGGCGGTCCTGGCCGGGTGCGGGTTCGAGGTGCGGGAGCCGGATCTGTTCCTCGTCACCCGGACCGGCGCCCACGGTCAGAGGCTGTCGCTGCTCGTGAACGACGGCGGCACGATCTCGTGCGACGGGGGCAAGCCGAAGAATCTCCCCGACCCCTTGCTGCTTCAGGCGCGCGACCTCGCGAGCAGCCTCAACACCGACGTCAGTGCCAAGCTGCGGTTCGGCTCGAGCGCTCGGAGCGTCTATTCCTACACGGTGAAAGTGCAGAACGGCACTTTATTTTTTCCAGATACAGCGGCGCTGTCGCGGAAGGAATTGTCCGATCTGGAGTTGTTTGTAGTACAGGCCGCCGCGAATCCCTGCGGCCTAAGTCCTTGAGTTTTTTCTTAGCCGTGCCTCTCGGCTAGAACGATCGGTACCGTCCACGCCCGTGATCAACGTCGCCACCACCGCAGTCCACATGACGACCTTCCAGGCGATCGTGCTCGGTGTTCTCCAGGGAGTCACCGAGCTGTTCCCGATCTCCAGCCTCGGCCACACAGTCATATTCCCGAACCTGTTTGGTTGGAGCAACATCGTCGCGTGGCAATCCGAACCCGAGTCACCGTGGCTCGCGTTCGTCGTGATGCTGCACGTCGGGAGCGCCGTCGGCCTGCTGATCTACTTCTGGAAGACCTGGGTCGAGGTCATCGGCGCGTTCTTCGCGACGCTGCGCAAGCGCAGGATCGACACCTCGACCGAGCGGCTGGCGTGGCTGATCATCATCGCGACGATCCCGGTCGGCATTTTCGGACTCCTGCTTGAGCATCCGATCCGGGTGGCGCTGGCCAAGCCGCTCGCGGCGTCGATCTTCCTGGTCGTCAATGGCTTCATCTTGCTCGGCGCCGAGCGATTCCGAAGGCGCTCCGAGGTGCGCGCGCTCGCCGCCCGCGAGGGCATGAAGCGCGACGGCGGCCGGCGGCTAGACACGCTCGAATACAAGGAGGCCGGCGTGATCGGCTTCGCCCAGAGCTTCGCCCTGATCGCCGGGCTCAGCCGCGACGGCATCTGCATGGCGACCGGACTCGTGCGCGGGCTCGACAACGAGGACGCGGCCCGGTTCGCCTTCCTGCTCGCGACGCCGCCGATCCTGGCCGCCGGTCTGTTCAAGTTCGGCGATCTCACGGGTCCGCTCGGGGCCGGCATCCGCGGCGACGCGGTGATCGCCGCGGTGGCGGCGGCTATCACCGCCGTGTTCACGGTGCACTTCCTGATGCGCTATTTCAAGACCCGCACGCTGACCCCGTTCGGGATCTACTGCATCGTGTTCGGCGTCGCGATGGTTATTTACAACGCGTAGCGCGTCTCGCGTCTAGGTCGCGTATCAGCTGGCGCCGAAGCGGACCTTGCCGTTCGACCGCGCGCGTTCCTGGACCTTGTCGACAAGCTCGAGCCGCTTGATCGCGGCCCGGAACAGGCGCGTCACCAGCCGCAGGCGGGCGTTCTCCGAGCGCATGTCGAGCAGGCCCTGCTTGGCGTCGAGGCCGAAGTCGACGGTCGCCGCCATCGCATACGCGCTCATTCCCGCGAGCTCCTCGGCGTCGGGCTCGCGATCGGTGGCGCGCTTGACGAGCTCGGCGTAGGCCTCGTGCGCGCCCCGCGCCAGGTCAGCGTCGACCTCGTCGTCGCGGTCCTCGACGAACTCGATCACGCCGGCGGGGTAGGGGAGGTGTCCCTGGCGCTCGAGTACGCGGAACGGCCGGGTCCCGCGTACGACCAAGTTCATCTGGCCGTCCTCCATCCGTTCGAGCACGCGGTCGATCGCGCAGGCGCAGCCCACCTCGCGCAGGCCGTCGTCGGACAGCCACACGATCCCGAACTCGCGCTCGGACCCGATGCACTCGTCGATCATCGTCTTGTAGCGCTCCTCGAAGATGTGCAGCGGGATCAACTCGCCGGGAAGGGCCACCATTCCGAGAGGAAAGAGCGGGAACTCGGGCGATGGACCTTCGGGCATGCGCCCTGTTCAGTCTAGGGACGGCGTGCGGTGACGAGCAGGTTGTAGAAGATCGCCGGAGGCAGCACCGGCTCGAGCAGCCGCTCGTCGACGCGCTGGAGCATTAGATAGCCCCGAAACGCGTACTGGCGCCAGAGCATCGGCACGTCGGCCGGATCGGCGGTCGCCTCGAGCCCGCGGTTGAACCATCCGAACCAGTTCGCGAGGAGCTCCTCGCCGCGAACGCGGACGTCGTGCAGTCCGGCGCCGCCGGCGAGGCGCACGAGATCCTCGGGCGCGAAGGCGTGGATGTCCACGACCTGCTCGAGCCCGTGATCCCCGGCGCCGTTCTGAGCTCCCGGATTCGGCGGGCCGCGGTGTTCGCGCGCGAGTCGGTGCGGCGCCGGCGCGGGTCGCGCTCCGAGCGCTCGGCGCCACACCGGCGCGAGCTTGTACGCGCCCCGCTTGGGGATCGCCGCGATCCGGTCGCCGACACGCGAGGGCTCGCCGGCGAACACGATCCGGCCACCCGGCTTCAGTACCCGATGGAACTCCTCGAAGGCGCGCGCGAGGTCCGGGAGGTGATGGAGCACCGCGTGGCCGAGCACGAGGTCGAAGCTCTCGCCGGCGAACGGCAACGATTCCGCGTCCGCGCGCAGGCTGTCCACGGCCAGTCCCAGCCGGTCGGCGTTCGCGGCCAGCGCACGCACCATCCCCGGGGAGATGTCGGTGCACGTGGCCTGGCGCACGATCCCTGCGCGCAGCAGGTTCAGGCTGAAGTAGCCGGTGCCGGCCCCGACCTCGAGGGATCGGTCGAACCCCCGGTCGAGCGCCGCCGAGCCGAGCACCTTGCGGAACTTCCCAACCACCTGGCCCTGGCCGACCTCGCCGAAGTCGATCCCCCACTTCGAGTCGTAGCTCTCGGCCGCCACATCGTGGTAGCGCGTGTTGACATCGCGGATCTCGTCCGCGCTCCGCTGTGCATCGCTGCGCATCGCCTCGCTCCGCAGGGCCTCCATCGCGGCGCCACATTACCCTAGGGTCGCCGCCGGTGAGCCTTTACGTCCAGCAGAACCAGCCCCCGGGAGTGCCCCCGCTCGAGTTGACCGGTGAGCGCACGCTCCCCGACGTGCCGGCCGAGAACTACTGGTACCGACGGCACCTGGCGGTGTACGAGTGGATCGCCGCGCGGGTCGCCGGCGGGGTCGTGCTCGACATGGCCTGCGGCGAGGGCTACGGGTCGGACGTGCTGTCCCGCTCGGCCGCCCGGGTGGTCGGGGTGGACGGCAATCCGGAGGCCCACGATCACGCCAAGCTCCGGTACACGGGCTCGAACCTCGCGTTCGAATGGGGCGCGGTCGAGACGTTCGGCGAGCCTGCCAGCTTCGACGCGGTCGTGTTCCTCCAGACGATCGAGCACGTGATCGACCCGCCGGCCGTGCTCGACCACTTCCGCCGGATCCTCAAGCCCGGCGGCGTGGCGTACGTGTCGACCCCGAACGTGCTGAAGCTGGCGCCTGCGGGTCAGGCGAAGTCGGACAACCCCTGGCACCTGCGTGAGTACCGCGTTCAGGATTTCGACGCGCTCTGCCGCGGCGCGTTCCCGCGGGTCGAGATGCTCGGCCTGTTCCACGCGCGCAGGCTCCGCGTGCACGAGATCGCGCTCGGGCTCGGCTGGGATGCGGTCCACGCCCGGCTCGGTATCACCGACCGGTTCTACGGCCGGTTCACGCCGGCGATCGCGACGAGCGACTTCGCCCTGCGGGGCGATCGGCTCAATCGCGCGCTCGACTTCGTGGCGGTTTGCGGGCGCGACTGAACCGACGGTTCGGGCAATGGCGACGCGGGTAGCCTCCGTCCCCGAACTCAATAATTGTCAATTGACACCCCGGAAGGCAGGGTCCGTAATGTCAGCTGTACGACGCCTGAGTGTGCCCGCGGCGTCCGTGCCAGCGGCGTCCGTGCCGGCGGCGTCCGACGCGCTCGAGCCGGTCGCCGAGCACACGCTCGAGCAGGGAGTGCTCGAGGGACGCACCCTATTTGCTGCCACCGGAGATACCGGCTCCTCGTGTCCGGTCCTGGTCCTAGGCCCGGACGCGGGGGCCGGCAACGGGGTGGCCGCAGCGTCGCGCCGCGGAACCGGGTTCGCCGACCCCGACATCTACAAGATCGCCGAGGACGCGACCGACTACGCCCGCGACTTCAACGACTACCACGCCGGGACTAACGGCTTCTACCAGGCCCTACCAGGCTGGGACTACGTGTCGGGCTGGGGTACGCCGGTGTTGAGCCCGTTGATGAGCGATCTCGACGGGCGGACCGCACCGGTCCGTTGACGCAGGGGGAGCCGGCTCGAGAAAGCGTCCTCCAGGTTCGCTTTCTCGGGCCGGCCCGGGCGCTATCCCCAGCGGAACGTTTTCGGCGCCCTCCGCATCCGGATCAGCCGCGCCGGGACACCTCCCACCACCGCGTTCGCGGGCACGTCCCGCGTCACGACCGCACTAGTTCCGACCACGGCGTTGTCGCCTACCGACACGCCTCGCAGCACACACGCGCCGTACCCCATCCACACGTTGTGGCCGATGTTGACGTCGCGCTTGTAGATCCCCTGCTCGCGGATCGGGCGCTCCACCTCGACCATGCCGTGGTCGAAGTCGATCATCATCACGCGGTCGGCGATGATGCACTCGCGCCCGATCGAGATGTGCTGGTAGGCCGAGATCGTGCACTCCTGCCCGAGCACCGACTTGGCCCCGATCGACAGCTCGCCCTCGTGGACGCGCACCTTGCAGCCGTGGCCGAGCCACGACCAGCGCCCGAGGGTCACGGAGGCATCGCGGCCGATCTCGAACTTCACGCCCGGGCACACGAAGCACAGGCCGTCGGTCTTGAGCCGACCCCGCCAGCGAAGCTTCAGCCACAGCCAGCGCGCAACCAGGAGCGCGTAGCCGGGTTTGAGCATGTGGTGGGCGCGGGCGAAGCGCAGGAACGTCAACGGTCCGCCGTGCAGCGGCGGAGGACCCAAACGGACCGCCGCCGGCACCGCGACCGGCGCCACGCGCTCGAGCGTCTCGGTGCTCGCGGATTGCACCGCAGGATCGTACCCCTGGCATGATTGCCGGCGATGGCAGGCGCCGACGAATCGCTCGCACAACGGCTTCTCGCCGGCGACCGTCGGGCACTGGCCCGCGGCATCTCGCTGGTCGAGAACGACGATCCCGAGGGCTGGGCGCTCGTCAAGGAGGTCTATCCACACACCGGACGGGCCGCCGTGATGGGCTTCACCGGGCCGCCCGGGGCGGGGAAGTCGACGCTGCTCGCGGCCCTGACCAAGCTCGAGCGCGCGCGCGGGCGCACCGTCGCCGTTCTGTCGATCGACCCCACGTCGCCGTTTACCCAGGGCGCGCTGCTCGGCGATCGGATCCGCCTGTCCGACCACTTTCTGGACCCGGGCGTCTACATCCGCTCGATGGCGAGCCGCGGCGCGCTCGGCGGGCTCAGCGAGGCCTCGCTCCAGGCCGCGCTGCTCATGGACGCCTCGGGGCGCGACGTGATCCTGCTCGAGACGGTCGGCGTCGGCCAGGCCGAAGTCGACATCATCGACCACGCCGATACGGTCGTGCTCGTGTTAATGCCAGGGTCGGGCGATTCGATCCAGGCGCTCAAGGCGGGCGTGATGGAGATCCCCGACGTGATCGTGGTCAACAAGGCCGATCACCCACTGACCGACACGATGGTGCGCGAGATTAGGAACGTGCTGGCCCTCGGCCCGCAAGAAGGGTGGAAGGTGCCGATCGTCAAGACCGAGGCGGTCCGCGGCCAGGGGATCGAGGAGCTCGCCGAGAAGCTCGCCGAGCACCACGCCTACGTGGAGGCTGAGGGCACGCTGTCGGAGCGCCGGCGCCGGAACCTGATGAACGAGGTGCTCGCGCTGGCCACGTACCGCATGCGCCGCGAGCTCGAGGCGTCGGTCCGCGAGGATCCCGAGGTTCAGGAGCTGCTCGACCGGGTGGTGGCCCGCGAGATCGATCCCGCCTCCGCCGCCACCACCGTGCTCGAGCGCCGGGCCGAGGAGCTCGCCCGATGAGCGCGGCGCTCGCGCCGGCGTTCATCGTCGCCTCGCTTCTGCTGTGCGTGTCCGGCCCGCTGAAGCTGCGCTCCGCGCGCGCCCCGATGCGGGCGCTCGGGGTCGGCGAGCTCGCTCTCGGCACCGCGTGCTTGTTGTGGCCGGCGCGGGTCTTGGCGCTGGCGCTCGCGGCGGTCTATCTGCTGTTTGCGGGAGCGGCCGTGATCCTCAGGCGCCGCCGCGAGGCGTGTGGTTGTTTTGGGGAGAACGACTTTCGGGTGACGCTTGCGCACGTGATCGCCAGCGAGCTTCTGGGGACGCTGGTGCTGGTGGCGGCGGTCGCGGGGCCCCGAGGGCTCGGGTGGGTATTCGGACAACCGGCGCCGGAGGCGATCGTGCTCTTGGCCGGGATCGCCGGCGCGGTGTATGCGGTCGTGCTCGTCTACACCGTCGTGCCGCGGGCGTGGGGGGCCTGGGAGCGCGCATGAACGTGGTGGCGCGAATCGGGGAGCTCCTCGAGCGCCGCACGTCCCGCCGGGGCGCGCTGGCGCGCGCGGCGGTCGCGGGCTCGGCCTTCGCGGTCGCGCCAATCCGCTACCTGGTCCGGCCGGGCACGGCATGGGCCGTGCTCAGCCCCGCGCAGTGCCCGCCCGGGAGCAAGTGCACCGACGGCTACACCGCGTTCTGCTGTGAGATCGAGCACGGAAACAACGCCTGCCCGCCCAACACCTACATCGCCGGCTGGTGGAAGTGCACGAGCTATCGCGGTCATGGCCTGTGCCACGACCACGGCGTCCGCTACTACATCGACTGCAACCGCATCCCGGGGACCGTGTTCCCGGGTGGGTGTCAGTGCGCCAACGGAGATTGCGGCAACCGCGCCGTCGACTGCAACCACTTCCGCTACGGCCAGTGCAACACCCAGATCGGCGGCACGACCGAGGTCGTCTGCCGGCTGGTGGTGTGCCAGAACCCCGCCACCGTCCCCTCGATGCACTGCAACGCCACCGAGATGGTCGACGACCGCACCTGCACGCACAACAACCCCTGCCTCGAGGGGCTGGCGAGGCAGCTCCCGGGAGGAGGCGGAGCGTAGGTGGTCGCGCTGGTGTCGGTTGAGACGGTGCTGCTCGTCCTGCTCGTGGTGCTGGTCGCCGCGCTCCTGCGAAGCCACGCCGAGATCCTCCGCCGGCTCGGGCCCGACGACGGCGCTCCACGTGTCCCCGCTCCGGCGGCAGGTGTCCGCGCCGACACCGCCGCCCCCGAGCTCGGCGGGGTGACGCCAACCGGTGACGCGGTCAAGCTGGCACTAACCGGAGCGCCGACCCTGCTGGCCTTCCTGAGCAGCGGCTGCACGACCTGCGCCGAGTTCTGGGGAAAGCTGGGTGAGAACTCACCCGTGCGTACCCTGGTCGTAACCCGCGGACCGGATCGGGAGCAGCCCGCCAAGCTCCGCCGACTCGCTCCGGACGCCGTCCCGGTCGTGATGTCGTCGGAGGCCTGGGAGGACTACGGCGTCCCGGGCACCCCGTATTTCGTGCTCGTCGAGGACGGCGCGATCAGAGGCGAGGGCGTCGCTACCACCTGGGACGCGCTCACGTCGTTGGTCGGTGATGCGATTGAGGACCAGCGAGGGCTCGACGAACGGCTGGCCGTGGCTGGCATTGGGCCGGACCATCCGAGCCTGTTTCCGGGACGGCGGCTTTGAGCGGGGTGCTGGTCCTCGGTTCCGCGGGCGCGGTCACGGCCGGGCTGGCGTCCGCCTGGTCTCCCTGAGGCGAGTCGATGCTCGCGAGCATCACCCCGCTCGGAGAGCGGGGCCGGCGTTCGAACTGGTGGGTGACGGTGACCGCGTTCCTGGTCGGCGCCACCGCCGCGGCGGCCGGCGCCGGCGCCGTGCTCGGGGCCCTGGGAGCGATCGTGCTGCCGGCGCACCGCTGGTTGGCCGTGCTGCTGGCGGCGATCGGAGTGGCGATCGTGCTCGACGGACTGCCCCTCGCGGTTCCGGGACCGCGCCGGCAGGTCGACGAGCGGTGGCTCGACCGGTACCGAGGCTGGGTGTACGGCGCGGGCTACGGTGCGCAACTCGGGCTCGGCGTGACCACGATCGTGTCGAGCGCGGCGACTTACGTGGCGCTAGTGGCGGCGTTCCTGACGGCGAGCGCTCCCGCCGGGGCGATCGTTCTCGGTTGCTTCGGCGCCGTGCGTGGCCTCACACCGCTGGCGGCCGCCGGCGTGCGGAGTCCGCGTCAGCTGCTCGAGTTCCACCGAGCGCTCGGGCGGTGGCGCGCTCCGGCCCGATGGGGCGCGGTGGCGGCGCAGGCCGGGATGCTCGTCCTCGCCCTCGCGCTGTCGTGACGGCGCTCGAGGCCCATGGGATGCGGATCGAGCTGTCGTGACGGAGTTTGAGGCGTACGGGCTGCGGAGCGAGCTGCTGTGACGGCGCTTGAGGCGCACGGGCTGCGGATCGAGCTGCCCCGGGGTTGGAGCGGGCGCGTGTTCAAGCGTCCGGCCGGCGGTGCCACGCTCCATGCGGGCGACTTCCAGCTCCCGCTGGACGATGGCGAGTTCGGCGACCGGAGCACCGGGCTGATGCCGGCCGGCTCGTCGTTCCTGGCCCTGACCGAGTACCGGCCGGGGGCCGGTCTCGAACCCGGCCGGGGCCTGTTTGCGTCCCGCCGGATCCCGACGACGCTCGACCCGACCAGCTTCAGCGCCCGGGGGTTGGCCCACCCGCGCCCGGACCAGGCCGGGATGCAGCGGTTCTTCACCGCGGCGGGCCGTCCGTTCTGCCTGTATGTCGTGATCTCGGGAGGGCGGGGGGAGCGGCGCCGGCAACTCGCGGCGCTCGGCGTCGTGCTGCGGTCGCTGCGGATCAGCTCGTGACGTCGGTCCCCGTGTAGCGGGCGGCGTCGTGGCCGACGACGAGCACGCACGGGGTCCGGTTCAGGCGGGAGGTATTCGTGTAAGTAGCCGTGATCCGGCTCGCGAGGACCGTGCCGTCGGGGGCCGTGGCGGTCGCTGCGATCGCGAGCTTGATCGTGAAGGGGACCTCCTCGCCGGTGCTGTAGACCTTCCCGGCGCATTCGAGCGGTGCGTAGAAGACGCCCGTGCCGGCGTAATGCCCGGGGGTGGTCTGCGTCAGGATCAGCGTGTCCGTGGCGGTCCTGCGGCCCCGGAACACGCGGACCTGGGCGCATGGCCCGCTGACGCACAGAGGGGTGAACGTCCACGTGCGCTGAACCGTCTCGCCGACGTGCTCCCCGCGGACGTTGTGGGCAGCGGTTATCCGGCCGGTCATCTGGAAGGTGCCGGCGAGGCGCGCCTCCACGGCGGTCGGCCGCGCGGCCGCGACCCCGGCACCCGCGGCGCCGGCGATCACCACGGCTACCGCCAGTCCGCCTGCCACGCGCGCCCGCGCCCTCATGCCCCCAGCGCGCGCGCGATCACCATCTCCTGCACCTCGTCGGTGCCCTCGCCGATCGTGAGGATCTTCGCGTCGCGGTAGAAGCGGCACACCGGGTACTCCTCGATGTACCCGTATCCGCCGTGGATCTGGACCGCTTCGTCGGCGACGCGCACGGCCAGGCGGCCGCTCTTGAGCTTGGCCTGGGCGGCGGTCAACGTGAAGTTCGCGCCCTTGTCCTTGAGGTACGCCGACTTGTAGACGAGCAGCCGGGTGGCCTCGATCTCGGTCGCCATGTTCGCGAGCTTGGTCTGGATCGCCTGGTACTTCGAGATCGGCCGGCCGAAGGCGCGGCGCTCCTTGGCATAGGCGAGCGCCTGGTCGAGCGCGCCCTGGGCGAGGCCGACTCCCATCGCGGCGACGCCGATCCGGCCGATGTCGAGCACGTGCAGGAACTGCCGGAAGCCCGCGCCGCGCTGGCCGAGGAGGTTGCCCTCGGGGACGCGGCAGTCGTCGAAGCTCAGCGGGCGCGTGTCCGAGGCATTCCAGCCCATCTTGCGGTACGGCTTGCCCGGCTCGTAGCCCGGCGTGCCGTTGGGGACGATCAGGTTCGAGATCTCGCGCTCGTTCGGCGATCGCTCTCCGCCCCGCCCGTCCTCGCCCCGCCCCGTGCCGGTGACAGCGGTGATCACGACCACGCCCGAGATGCTGGTGCCGGCGTTCGTGATGAACTGCTTGGTGCCGTTGATCACCCACTCCCCATCTTGGAGCGAGGCGCGCGTCCGCGTGTTGCCGGCGTCCGAGCCGGCCTCGGGCTCGGTCAGGCCGAACGCCCCGAGCATCTCGCCGCTGCACAGGCGCGGCAGCCACTCCTGTTTCTGGTCCTCCGACCCGAACAGGTAGATCGGCTGCGTCCCGAGCGAGGTGTGGGCGCACAGCGTGATCGCCACCGAGGAGTCGACGCGCGTCAGCTCCTCGACCGCGAGCGCGTACGCGAGCGAGTCGCTGCCGGCGCCACCGTACTTCTCGGGGAACGGGATCCCCATCAGGTCGAGCTCGCCGAGGCGGCGAACGATGTCGTACGGGAAGCTGTGCGTCCGGTCCAGCTCCTCCGCGACGGGCGCGATCTCCTGTTCCGCGAACTCGCGCACGGTTTGCTGCAGCAGCCGGTGATGGTCGGGTAGATCGAACTCCATGCCCGGATTCTCACAGCCCGGCAACGGACGCGCCCCCGAGGTGCGGCTCGGCACGCTGGCCGAGGGAGGCTTGGCGCCGGCGATCATGGCGATCGTCGAGCGCGGCGTGGCGCGGCGGCCCGAGCAGGCGAGGGCGCTCGGAATCGAGGTCGAGCTGCGGATGGAGGAGGGGTATCCGCCCGTGCGGATTGTGTTCGGCGGGGACGTGGTGCTGGTCGAAGACGGGCCAGGGGCGTCGCCGGACCTGTCCATTATCGGGGCGCTCCCGGATCTCGTGGCGCTGCTCGTCACGCCGCTGTTGGGCGGCGTGCCGAGCCCGATGAACCCCCGCGGCCGCGCCGCCATACGGATGTTCGCCTCCCGGCGGGTCCGGATCCAGGGCCGCGTCGGCGTGCTCCGGAGCTTCCTGGGCGTGATCCGGCTGTGACCCGACCTGCGCAGCTCGACAACGGACGCGCCCAGAGCTGACCGTGCCGTGTCAAGCATGTGGTGCATGCGTCACACGGCAACGTCCGGTGTCCGGGCCTCCGTTGCCGTGTTATGCAGGTCCGTCGTCGCCGCCGCGCGCCAGATCGACGAGCAGCCGCACCCCGTATCCGGTGGCGCCCCTGTCGGCGAAGTACGGGCGGCGCACGTCGAACGCGGTGCCGGCGATGTCGAGGTGGGCCCACGGCACGGCGCCGGCGAAGTGGTGGAGGAACTCGCCGGCGGTGAGCGCGGTCGCCTCGCGCTTGGTGGTCGAGTTCACGATCTGGCCGTAGCGGCCCTTGATCATCTCGGCGTAGTCGTGGTGGAGCGGCATGCGCCACACGAGCTCGCCCGTCCGCTGCGCCGCCGCCAGCACGTCATCGGCCCACCCCTCGTCGTTGCTCATCAGTCCGGCGTACGTCGACCCGAGCGCGACCACGATCCCGCCCGTCAGGGTGGCGACGTCGACAAGCCGCTCCGCACCTTCCCGCCGGGCGTAAGCGATGCAGTCGGCGAGCACGAGGCGGCCCTCGGCGTCGGTGTTGTTGACCTCGACCGTCGTGCCGTCGAGGGCGCGGACGATGTCTCCGGGCTTGACCGCGTGGCCGCTCGGCAGGTTCTCGGTGGCGCCGATCAGCCCGAGGACGCGTACGGGCGCGCGCAGCTCCGCGAGCGCGCCGATCGCCTCGATCACGGCGGCGCCTCCGCACATGTCGAACTTCATCTCGTACATCGTCGCCGCCGGCTTCAGCGAGATCCCGCCGGAATCGAACGTCACCGCCTTGCCGATCAGCGCGATCAGCGGCGCATCGCCGTTGCCGGCGCCATCGCCGTTGCCGGCGCCGTTGCCGGCGCCTCGGCGTTGCCGGTGCCGTCGTAGTCGAGCCGGATCAGCCGCGCCGGTTGATCTGAGCCCTGCGCGACCGCGGCGAACGCGCCCATGCCCATCTCGCGGATCGCCTCTCCATCGAAGACCTCCGCCCCGAGCCCGAGCCGGCCCGCCAGCTCCAGCGCGTACTCGGCCAGCGCCGCCGGCGGCAGGTCGTTGGAGGCGGTGTTCCCGAGGTCGCGGGCGCGGTTCTGGGCGGCCGTCAGGATCATCGCGGTGCGGACCGGACCCGATACGTCGTGGTGGGCGCTCATCACGAGCCGCTCCACCCGCCGGGAATCCTCGCTCGGCTTGTAGCGCTCGAACCGATAGGCGTGGAGCAACGTTCCCTCGACCAGCCCCTCGACCACATCCTCGCCGACGTGGTGCGGCACCTCCCAGCACAGCGTGCGGGTCCCGATCTCGGTTGCCCGCCGATGGACCACGCCCGCCGCCGTGCGCGCTCGCTCGCCGTCGAACTTCGCGCGATCGCCGAGGCCCACGAGGATCGCGCGAACGCCGTCGGCATGCGTGACCGCGAGCCGTTTGAACTCGCGCCGAGCCTCCCCGGAGTCGAGCAGTGCCCCGAGCGCGCCGCCCGACAGGTCGTGTGCGACGTCCTCGCCGTCGAACACCCCCACGACGATCGTGTCCGCGCCGGTGGCGAGCGGACTCTCGGTCGTCGCCTCGACGTTCACGGAGGCGAACATACCAGTGCCACTACGATTGACGGTTGGCGCCCTATACCCGAGGAGAGAGCCCGATGCCCAGCACAGTGATCTTGTCAGCCGCCCGCACACCGATCGGGAAGCTGGGCGGCGGTCTGTCCACGATCGACGCCACCGAGCTCGGAGGCACGGCGATCAAGGCCGCGCTCGAGCGCGCCGACGTCGCGCCGGACCAGATCCAGCACGTCGTCATGGGACAGGTTCTCCAGGCCGGGCAGGGTCAGATCCCGTCCCGGCAGGCTCAGATCAAGGGCGGGATCCCGAAGGAGATCTCCTCGGAGACGATCAACAAGGTGTGCGCATCGGGCATTCGCTCGGCCTGCCTGCTCGACAACGCGATCCGGGTCGGCGACCTCGAGGTCGGGCTCGCCGGCGGGATGGAGTCGATGTCGAAGTCTCCGTACCTGCTGAAAGAGGCGCGGTTCGGCTTCCGCATGGGCGACGGCAAGGCGATCGACGCGATGATCAGCGATGGCCTCACCAACCCGTTCAGCGGCAAGCACATGGCGCAGGAGGCGAGCGAAGTCGGCGCCGAGCTCGAGCTGAGCCGGGTGGACCTCGATCGCTGGGCGTTGCGGTCGCACCAGCTCGCGATCAAGGCGACCGACGAGGGCCGGCTGCCCGAGGAGATCGTGCCCGTGACGATCAAAAGCAAGAAGGGCGACACGGTCGTCGAGATCGACGAGGCGCCCCGGCGGGACACGACTCTCGAGACGCTGGCCAAGCTCCCCCCGATCTTCATGAAGGACGGCACCCACACCGCCGGCAACTCGCCGGGCGTCAACGACGGCGCCGGCGCGCTCGTCGTCGCCAGCGACGAGTGGGCCGAGCGAAACGGCAAGACCGCGCTCGCGCGGATCGTCGCCCACGCCCAGGTCGCGGACGACTTCGCGTACCTGGCGCGCACCCCGGCGAACGCCGCCAAGAATGCGCTCGAGAAGGCCGGCCTGAAGGTCGACGACATCGACCTGTGGGAGATCAACGAGGCGTTCGCGTCGGTGACGCTCAACTCGATGCGGATGCTCGGGATCGACGAGGACAAGGTCAACGTCAACGGCGGCGCGGTCGCGCTCGGCCATCCGATCGGCGCCTCCGGCGCGCGCATCCTCGGCTCGCTCATGCTCGAGCTCAGGCGGCGCGGCGGCGGGCTCGGATGCGCGGCGATCTGCTCCGGCGGCGGCCAGGGTGACGCGGTCATCATCGAGGTCAATGGCGGCTGACGCCGTTTCTGACTTTGAGCACCGGGAGTCTGGCGCCAGGCCGACTCCAAGCGGATCCGCCCCCGGCGGATCGGCGCTCGGCGGATCCGTCCGCGTTCGATCGGCGCTCGGCGGATCCGCTGCCTTCTTCGACCTGGACAGGACGCTGATGGAGGGCTCTTCGGCGTTCCAGTTCGGCCGTGCCGCATACAAGGCCGGCCTGCTCAGCCGGCGCCAGCTAATCGCCGACGGGTGGGCCAACCTGAGGTTCAGGCTGCGCGGCGCGAGCGACGAGTCGTCGCACGAGCTGCGCCAGCGGATCTCGAAGTCGCTCGAGGGCACTCGGGTGCGCGACCTGGAACGGCTCGGGGTCGACGTCCTGGCCGGGGTGCTCCCCCGGATCTACCCGCAGGTGCTCGAGATCGCCTACCGGCACCAGGACGACGGCGTGCGCGTGTACATCGTCACCGCGGCCTCGCAAGAGCTCGCCTCGATGCTGGCGGGCGTGCTCGCGTTCGACGGCGCGATCGGCTCGCGCTTCTCCGAGGTCGTCGACGGTGTTTACACCGGAACGCCCAGCGAGCCGTTCGTCTACGGCGGCGAGAAGGCGACCGCGATCGAGCAGCTCGCCGAAAGGGAGGGCATCGACCTCGCGACCTCCTACGCCTACTCGGACTCCGCATCAGATCTCCCGATGCTCCGGCTCGTCGGCCATCCCGTCGCGGTCAACCCGGACACGGAGCTGGCGAAGGCGGCGCGCGAGGCGCGCTGGGAGGTGCTCCGTTTCGACCGGCTCGGCCGCCGGCTGAAAGCGGCGGTCGGCTTGACGGGGGCCGCGCTCGCCGGCGGCGTCGGATCGGCCGCCGTCGCCGCGCACAACCGTCGCCGGCGCGGCCTGGTCGCAAAGCTCCGGTAATCCCCCGCGGATTGGCTGCGGATTCGGCGCGCCACATCCTCGTAGACTTGGGTAATGGCGACGGGCGAGCGTTTGTCGGAGGTCGAGCGCTGGGAGCGCGAGACGTTCAGCGCCACGCCGGAACGCGAGGCGCCGTTCTCGACGATCTCGGGCGAGGCGATCAAGCCGCTGTACACCGAGGTGGATCTGCCTGGCGATCTGGACGCGGCGATCGGGTTCCCCGGTGAGTTTCCGTACACGCGCGGGGTGTATGGCTCGATGTACCGCGGGCGGCTGTGGACGATGCGCCAGTTCGCGGGGTTCGGCACGGCCCGGGAGACGAACGGGCGCTTCCGCTACCTGCTCGACCACGGCCAGACCGGGCTGTCGACGGCGTTCGACATGCCGTCGCTGATGGGCCTCGACTCCGACCACCCGCGATCGCTCGGTGAAGTCGGGCGGGAGGGCGTGGCGGTCGACTCGCTCGACGACATGCAGACGCTGTTCGACGGGATCCCGCTCGACGAGGTCACCGTGTCGATGACGATCAACGCGCCGGCGGCGATCATGCTCGCCTTCTACGTCGTGGCCGCCGAGCGCCAGGGCGTGTCCCCTGAGCGCCTGGGCGGCACGATCCAGACCGACATCCTCAAGGAGTACATCGCGCAGAAGGAATGGTGCTTCCCGGTCGACCCGGCGATGCGTCTCGTCGGCGACATGATCGAGTGGTCCGCCGCTCATATGCCACGTTGGCATCCAATTTCCATAAGCGGCTACCACATCCGGGAGGCCGGTTCGACCGCAGCGCAGGAACTCGCATTCACGCTCAAAGACGGCCTGACGTACGTCGAACAGGCGGTGACCCGCGGGCTTGACGTCGATGACTTCGCGCCACGGCTCAGCTTCTTCTTCAACGCCCATATCGACTTCTTCGAGGAGATCGCCAAGTACCGCGCCGCCCGCCGGATCTGGGCGCGGGAGCTCAAGGAGACGTTCGGCGCCAAGAAGCCCGAGTCGTGGCGCATGCGCTTCCACACCCAGACCGCCGGCGTGTCGCTGACGGCTCAGCAGCCGCTCAACAACATCGTCCGCACGGCGATCGAAGCCTTAGCTGGCGTGCTCGGTGGCACACAGTCACTCCATACAAATTCATTCGACGAAGCTCTCGCGCTCCCGACCGAGCAGGCGGTGCGCGTCGCCCTCCGGACCCAGCAGATCATCGCCGAGGAGACCGGCGTCGCGAACTCGATCGACCCGCTCGGCGGCTCCTACCTGGTCGAGGCGCTGACCGATCGGACGGAGGAGCAGGCGTACGAATACTTCGAGAAGATCGACGCGCTCGGTGGGATGGTCGAGGCGGTCAAGCGCGGCTTCCCACAGCGCGAGATCGCCGACGCCGCGTTCCGCTACCAGCAGGAGGTCGAGGCGGGCGAGCGCCGCGTGGTAGGCGTGAACGCCTACACCGAGGGCGACGACCTGTCCACGCCGATCCTCCGCATCGACCCGCAGCTCGAGGGCCAGCAGATCCGCCGGGTCGAGGCAGTGCGGGCGCGGCGCGACTCCGACGCCGTGGCGCGAACCCTCGACACGCTCATCCAGGCGGCTCGCGATCCCGACGAGAACCTGATGCCGGTGCTGATCGAGGCCGCGCGCATGGAGGCCACCGAGGGGGAGATCGTCGAGGCGCTCCAGACCGTGTTCGGGAGCTACACCGAGGCGCCTGTGTTCTAACGAGGGCTCGTTGCACCAGGGGCCGATTACACTCCACGTCGCCTCCATGCCCCCGGCCACCCAGAAGAAGATCCGCGTCGTCGTCGCCAAGCCCGGCCTCGACGGTCACGATCGCGGAGCGAAGATCATCGCGCGGGCGCTCCGGGACGCGGGCATGGAAGTCATCTACACCGGGCTTCACCAGACGCCCGAGCAGATCGTCGAAACCGTGATCCAGGAGGACGCCGACGCGGTCGGACTGTCGATCCTGTCCGGGGCGCACATGACGCTGGTCCCGCGAGTCATGGAACTGCTCAAGGAGCAGGGGGCCGACGACGTCATCGTCACGCTCGGCGGGACGATCCCGTCGGACGACGTGCAGGAGCTCAAGAACCTCGGCGTGGCGGAGGTGTTCACGCCTGGCGCGTCAACTCAGCAGGCGGTCGAGTTCATTCGCGGCGCCGTGCGCACCTGAGCGGCCGCCCTTTCCGAGGCTGATTGACTCGTCAGTCAACCGGGTATTATGCGACCCCTCTGAACCTTTAGGAGGCCCCACTTGAAGATTTGCGTCCTCGTCAAAGAGGTCCCCGACGCGGCGGTTGAAAAGCGCATCGATCCCTCGACGGGCCGTCTGGACCGTTCAGGGGAGAAGAACCTCAATCCGTACGACACCCACGCCATCGAAGCGGCGATGCAGATCCGCGAGGGCGGAACGGTCGAGGTCGAGGAGATCGTGGCCGTGACGATGGGGCCCGAGTCCGCGATGCGCGCGCTGCACAAGGCGGTGTCGCTGGGCGCCGACCGCTCGCTCCACCTGAGCGACGACTCGCTCGCCGGGTCTGACGTGGCCGCGACCGGCTACGCGCTGTCGAAGGTGCTCGAGAAGGAATCGCCCGACCTGGTGCTGCTCGGCCAGCAGTCGGACGACGGCGAGTGCTACACGATCGGCGCGGTGGTCGCCGACCATCTCATGATGCCCTCGCTGACGCAGGTCATCAAGATGGACGTCGAGGAGGACTCGCTCCGCTGCGAGCGCCAGGCCGAATACGGTTATGACACGGTCGAGATCCGGCTCCCGGCGGTGATCTCGGTGGGAGACGCGATCAACGAGCCGCGCTATCCGTCGTTGAAGGCGATCATGGGCGCGCGCAAGAAGCCACTCGAGAAGGTCGCGGCCGGCGACGTCGCGATCGATGTCTCGATGGTCGGGGCCGAGGGGTCGCGCGTCCAGTGCGGCGACTTCCACGCGCCAGAGGCCAAGCCGCCGGGCCAGATCATCGAGGACGAGGACACGAACGACACCGTCGAGAAAATCGTCGCGTGGCTCGAGGAAAGGAAGCTGATCTAAGTGGTCGCGTTCGTACAAACGCCCGCATTCCGCACGCACGAAGGAGACCGCTGATGGCCGACGTTCTCACGTACGTCCTGCATTACGAGGGCGCGTTCAACAAGAACTCGCTCGGAGCCGTGTCCGAGGGCGCGGCGCGGGCCAAGGAGATCGGCGGCGAGTGTCACGCGGTTGTCGTCGGGCGTGACGATTTGACCGACGAGCTGTGCCAGTCGCTCGGCGCCTTCGGCGCGACCAAGGTGTTCCGCGCTCGCGGCGATGAGGGGCTCGCGCAGCCGGTGGTCGATGTCATGGCCAAGGTGATCGACGAGCACGGTCACTCCTACGCTCTGTTCGGCGGCGGACTGCTCGGGTTCGAGATCGGCGCCGGCCTCGCCGCCCGCAAGCACGCCGGTGTCACGATGGAGGTGATTCAGGTTCGCGCCGAGGACGGCAAGCTCGTCGCCGAGCGCCCGATCCTCCAGGACTCGCAGATCTCGGTGTCCCGCTACCAGGGCGACCTCGGCATCATCATCGGCCGGATCAACGCGTTCGAGGCGTTGTCCCAGGACGGCGCCTCGGCCGAAGTGGTCGACGTCGACATCGACTACTCGCCGTGGTCGACCCAGGCCAAGATGGTCGAGCGCGGCGAGCAGCGCGGCGCGGACGTCGACATCGAGGGCGCGGACATCCTCGTCGCCGGCGGCCGCGGACTCGGCAAGGCCGACGGCTTCAAGCTGGCCGAGGATCTCGCCGGCGCATTCGGCGGCAACAGCGCCGTGGCGGCGACGCGCGCCGTGGTCGACGCCGGCTGGTATCCCTACGCCGCTCAGATCGGGCAAACGGGCAAGACGGTGGCGCCGAAGCTGTACCTCGCGGCCGGGATCTCGGGCGCGATCCAGCACAAGGTCGGGATGCAGTCCTCGGAGAACATCGTCGCGATCAACAAGGACGCGAACGCCCCGATCTTCGAGTTCTCCGACCTGGGGGTCGTCGGCGACCTCAACAAGATCCTGCCCAAGCTGACCGAGGCGATCAAGGCCAAGAAGGGGAGCTGACCGGCCCATGGCGTCGATGAACGGCCGCGCCCCGGTCGCGCCCAGCCAGTTCCCGCCACCGGTCGACCCGGTCGGCGAGTTCGTCAAGCGCGAGCTCGACCCCGAGGATGACCGGATCGACGTCGGCGTGGTGATCGTCGGTGGCGGGACCGCCGGCCTGGCCTGCGCCAATCGGCTGCTCGGGCTGCTCGGGGACGACCCCGAGACGATGGAGAAGATGGGCGAGGTCCCGGTGGCCGTAATCGAGAAGGCCAAGACGTGCGGTGGGCACAACCTGTCCGGCGCGGTGATGCGCCCGGGGCCGCTCCAGGAGCTGTTCCCGGAGCTGACCCGAGAGCATTGGCGCAAAGAGCGCTTCGCGTTCGGTGAGGTGAGGAAGGAGTCCGTGTACATGCTCACGGGTCCCAAGACGAAGCTCCGGGTGCCGATTCCGGCCGTGCCGAACTTCAAGAACCACGGAAACGAGGTGGTGTCGGTGTCCGCGCTGGCCCGCTACCAGCAGCGGCAGGCCGAGGAGGCCGGCGCCTACATCCTCACCGAGACGAGCGCCTACCAGCTGCTGGTCGATGATGGCCGGGTCGCCGGGATCCGCTCGGGCGATAAGGGCCGCGGCAAGGACGGCGAACCGCTGGGCAACTTCGAGCCGGGTTCGGACGTGACCGCGCGCGTGACGGTGCTGGCCGAGGGCTGCTGGGGCCACCTGACCGGAGCGGCGATCAAGGAGTTCGGGTTGGCCGAGAACCGCGAGCCCCAGGTGTGGGAGCTCGGGGTCAAGGAGGTATGGAAGGTCAAGAAGCCGCTCGACCGGGTGATCCACACGTTCGTACAGCCGTGGCCGCTCAAGGTGGCAGCCAAGTACGGGCAGCTCGGCGGCACCTGGATATACCCGATGAAGGACGAGAAGACCGGTGACGACCTGGTCTCGATCGGGTTCGTCGTCGACCTCAACTACCGCGACGCGACCACCTCGGCGCACGACCTCCTTCAAGCGTTCAAAACGCATCCGCTGGTCAAGGACATCCTCGACGGCGGCGAGCGGGTCGCGTGGGGCGCCAAGGCGCTTCCGGGCGGCGGCTACTGGTCGATGCCGAAGCTGTCGATGCCCGGCGCCATGCTCGTCGGCGACGCGGCCGGGATGGTGGACACCGCGGCGCTCAAGGGCGTCCACCACTGCATCAAGTCCGGCATGCTGGCCGCCGAGGCGATCTACAGCAATCTGAAGACCGGACAGTCGCTCGCGTCCTACGAGGAGGCCGTCGACAAGTCCTCTATCGGCACGGAGCTCTACCAAGTGCGCAACGCGCGCCAGGCGTTCCAGAAGGGCTTCGTCGCCGGGAGCCTGCTGGCCGGCCCGGCGATCATGTCGAAGGGCAAGGTGCCGCGCGGCCGCCAGCAGTGGCACCGCGACGACGCCGAGCCGATGTTCGTCGGCGACACGAAGGACCGCTATCCGAAGCCCGACGGGAAGTACATCTTCGACAAGCTCTCGTCGGTCTATGTGTCGGGCAACGCGACTCGCGACGACGCCCCCAACCACATCCGGGTTCGCAAGCAGGTCCCGCGCGAGATCGCCGAGACGTGGCGGTGGATGTGCCCGGCCGGCGTCTATGAGATTCCCGAGGACGCGCCCGAGTCCGGCGACGTCGACGTGGTCGTCAACTACACCAACTGCGTGCAGTGCGGGGCGATCACCGCTAAGGGCGGCCGGCTGACGCCGCCCGAGGGTGGTGACGGCCCCCTCTACACGCTCACCTAGAGCGTCTGCTTCGCCTGCACGCCCGCCGCGCGGCACCGCGCTGGCCCGGACGGTTCCGTAGTGCGGACCATGTCGGACGCGAGTGCCGGGGGCCGGGGGCCGGGCGCCGCAGGCTCGCGTAAACCTTGGTCGTGGGCCACGGTTACGGAACTTTTCCGAGCCTGATTTGTTGGTATTTGCGTATGTCCTCGATGCCCTTACGCAGGATCGGCGCGGTCGCCGTGTGCGCGATCGCGCTCGGCTCGGGCACGGCCGCGGCCGGCACGACCACGCCGCCGCCACCGAACGATCAGCTGCGCGCGCTGGTATGCCAAAAGGCCGTCGACCCGCCCGCGCGAGCGCTCTCGATCCAGGCCGTGATGCGGCCGGTGACCGGGACGTCGAAGATGCAGATGAAGTTCGACCTGATGCGCCAGACGAAGGCCCATCCCCGTTTCACGGTCGTGCACGCGAAGGGCCTCGGCAGCTGGCTGACGCCTGAGGATCCGACGCTGGGACAGCGGGCGGGCGACGTGTGGATCGTCAACCACCCAGTGGTCGACCTCGCTGCCCCGGCCACCTACAAGTTCCGGGTCACGTTCCGCTGGATCGGGTCCAGTGGCCAGACGCTGAGCACGGCTGTTCAGTCGAGCTCGGCCTGCTACCAGCCCGAGCTCCGGTCCGACCTGTTCGTGAAGTCGCTGACGGCGAACCCGATCGCCTCGGGGGTCGGCGCCGGTCAGTGGGCGTATGTCGCGGAGATCGCCAACCGCGGGCTGACTGGGGCCGCGCCGGTCGAGGTCGACTTCGCCGACGGCGGCAGCGCGCCGCTGGCGGGGACCATCACTTCGGTGGGACCGAAGTCAACGGCGCGCCAGCGGTTCGTCGCGCCGGCGTGCGTCCCGGGGGCGACGTTGACCGTGACGGTCGATCCCAAGCAGACCAACGACGAATACGACTATGCCAACAACGTGCTGACGATGGCGTGCCCGCCCGCGACGACGAGCTAACGGAAGGCCGGCGCG
This sequence comes from uncultured Solirubrobacterales bacterium, assembly GCA_963709205.1. GTDB lineage: Bacteria > Actinomycetota > Thermoleophilia > Solirubrobacterales > Solirubrobacteraceae > Palsa-465. The sequence continues at coordinate 22,986 of CAVPVP010000027.1, read as the reverse complement.
GGGCCGATACATCACGTTAGTTGAGACCCCAGGCGGGCCGCTAAACTCGAATGCACAATGAAGACCGGAGTACATCCAGAATACGTAGACGCCCATGTGCGCTGCACGTGCGGCAACGAGTTCATGACCCGCTCGACGAAGCCCGAGATCCACGTGGAGATCTGCTCCGCCTGCCATCCGTTCTACACCGGCAAGCAGAAGCTGGTCGACACCGGCGGTCGGGTCGAGCGCTTCCAGCGGCGGGTGGCCAAGGGCCGACGCGCCGCACGCGACCGGCGCGGGCTCGTAACAGCGGTAGGCCGATGAGCAGCGGGGGTCCACGAGGGGCGCCTGACGGCGTCTCGTGACGCCCCCGTGGGAGGCCAGGCCGTGCTCGAGGGCGTGATGATGCGTGGCGTCGCCGCGTGGGCGGTCGCCGTGCGCAAGCTCGGCGCTCCGAAGACCGCGACGTCGGCGATATCGCGTCCAGACCTTCCCGCTCGAGTCCTGGAACAGGCGCCGGCGGATCTACCGCCTGCCGGTGATCAGGGGCGTGGTCGCGCTCGTCGAGTCGCTCGCGATCGGGATGCGGGCACTCGGGATCTCGGCCAACGCGCAGCTCCCCGGCGAGGAGCAGGAGATCTCGAGCGGAGCCTGGATCGGCACCGTCGCGGTCGCGGCGGTGTTCGCGATCGGCCTGTTCTTCGTGGTGCCGGTCGGCGTGACGAGCCTGGTCAAGCACCAGCTCGGTTCGTCGGTCGCGTTCTGGGCGGTCGAGGGCGTGCTCCGGACCGCGATCTTCCTCGGCTACCTGCTGCTGCTCTCGCGCGTGAAGGATCTGAGGCGCGTGTTCGAGTACCACGGCGCCGAGCACAAGGTCATCTCCTGCTACGAGGCGTCCGACGAGCTCACGCCCGACCGCGCGCACCTGTACTCGCGGTTCCATCCCCGGTGCGGCACGAGCTTCCTGCTGATCGTGATGATCATGGCGATCTTCGTGTTCGCCCCGATCGGGTTGCCCGCGTGGTGGATCCTCGTGATCTCCCGGATCGTCGGCGTGCCGTTGATCGCGGGCCTGTCGTTCGAGGTGATCAAGTGGGCGGGTCGTAACCGCCGGCGACCGTGGGTGCGCGCGGTCATGTATCCGGGCATGCAGCTGCAGCGGCTGACCACGGCCGAGCCGGACCTCGACCAGCTGGCGGTCTCGATCGCGTCGCTGAAGGCGGTGTTGGCCAAGCAGGAAGGCGCGGACATCTCGCCCGAGGATCTTGTAGGGCTCGAAGTCGTGGCGTAGGTTGCGTCCCCGTGACCGGGGAACGCGAGTTCAGCGTCGTCATCGTCGGCGCGGGGATTGGCGGCATCGCGGCGGCGATAGAGCTACGCCGCCACGGCTATACCGACGTCACCGTGCTCGAGCGGGCGCCCGGCGTCGGCGGGACCTGGCGCTACAACGACTACCCGGGCTGCGCCTGCGACGTCCCGAGCCATCTGTACTCGTTCTCGTTCGCGCAGCGGCGTGACTGGTCGCGGCTGTGCTCGCCGCAGGAGGAGATCCTGGATTACCTGACCTCGGTGGCGCGCGAGCACGGCGTGGACGGGCTTGTCGTGTACGGAGCCGACGTCGTGTCGTGTGGGTGGGATGGCCGCTGGACGGTGTCGTGCGCCGACGGGCGCACGTGGAACGCGGACGCCGTGATCATCGCCACCGGGCAGCTTCATCAGCCGGCGATCCCGCGGATCGAAGGGTTCGAGGAGTTCGCCGGGCACAGCTTCCACTCGGCGCGCTGGGACCACGATTACGACCTGAGCGGCAAGCGGGTCGCGGTCGTTGGGACGGGCGCGAGCGCGGTCCAGTTCGTGCCCGAGATCGCCAAGCGGGCGGGCCGCCTGTACGTGTTCCAGCGGACCGGGAATTGGTTCCTGCCGCGGCGGAACCGGGCCTACCCGAGGTCGGTACGCGCTCTGATCCGGTACGTCCCCGGGGTGCAGGCGTTCCGGCGGCGGTTCATGTACTACTACGCCGAGTCGCTGACGATGATGATCCGGCACCCGCGGACGCTCGGGCAGATCGGGCGGCTGCGCTCGGCGGTATTCATGCGCTGGCAGCTGCGGGACCCCGTGGTCCGACGGAAGGCGTGGCCGGGCTACACGTTCGGCTGCAAGCGCGTCCTGTTCAGTTCGCACTTCCTGCCGGCGCTCCAGCGGCCGAACGTCGAGCTCGTGGTGGACCCGGTGACGCGGTTGGTGCCGACCGGGATCGAGACCACCGACGGCGCGGTCCGCGAGCTCGACTGCGTGATCTGGGGGACGGGCTTCCGCACCACCGAATTCATGTTCCCGATGGAGATCACCGGCGCCGGGGGGCGGTCGCTGCGCGCGGAGTGGGCCGGCGGCGCTCACGCCCATCTCGGGATGTGCGTCCCAGGGTTCCCGTCGCTGTTCCTGATCTACGGCCCGAACACCAACACGTCGGGGGGCTCGATCGTCTTCTACGAAGAGGCGCAGGCCGCCTACATACGCCAGGCGCTGTCGGCGGTCCGGGCGCGCGGGGGCGGCGCGATCGAAGTCCGGAGCGAGGTCGAGGCCGCCAGCGACCGCGAGGTGCAGGAGCGGTTCACCGGAACCGCGTGGACCCAGTGCGATTCGTGGTACCGCGACGACAGAGGACGGATCGTCGCCAACTGGCCGGGCTACATGACCGATTACGCCGAACGCGTGCGGGTGCTGGATGCGAGCGAGTTCGACTTCGTGACGCCGGCCGGGCGGGGCCTAAACTCGAAGGACAATGATTTATGACCTGGTATCCCAGATCGAGACGCGCTTCGGCGAGCTGCAGGAGGAGCTGTCCGATCCGGCGGTGATCGGCGACCGCGACCGGTTCACGGCCGCCAGCCGCGCCTACCGTGAGCTCGAGCCGGCGGCCAAGCTCGCCACCGAGTATCGGCGGGTGGCCAATGACCTCGAGGGTGCTCGCGAGCTCCTCGCCGAGGACGGCGACGACCCCGAGCTGCGCGCGCTGCTCGAGGCCTCGCGCGAACGGCTCGCCGAGCTCGAGGACGAGATCCGCATCGTGATGGTCGAGCGCGACCCGAACGACGACAAGAACGTGATCGTCGAGATCCGTCCGGGCGCGGGCGGCGACGAGGCCGGGTTGTGGGCCGGCGACCTGTACCGGATGCTCACGCGCTACGCCGAGCGCCTCGGGTTCCAGACCGAGCCGCTGTCGATCGGCGACGGCACGTACACGTTCGCGATCAAAGGCGACGGCGCCTACTCCATCTTCAAGTTCGAGGGGGGCACGCACCGCGTTCAGCGCGTCCCCGAGACCGAGTCCCAGGGCCGGATCCACACCTCCACCGCCACCGTCGCGGTGCTCCCCGAGGCCGAGGACGTCGAGGTCGACATCGACCCGAACGATCTCCAGATCGACGTGTACCGAAGCTCGGGGCCGGGCGGACAGTCGGTGAACACGACCGATTCGGCGGTCCGGATCACGCACAAGCCCTCCGGGATCGTGGTGTCGATGCAGGACGAGAAGTCCCAGCTTCAGAACCGCGAGCGCGCGATGCGCGTGCTCCGCGCCCGGCTGTACGAGCGCGCGCTGGCCGAGCAGCAGGCCGAGGTCGCGGCCTCGCGCGCCGCCCAGGTCGGCACCGGCGAGCGTGCCGAGAAGATCCGCACCTACAACTACGGCGAGCGCCGGGTCAAGGACCACCGGATCAACTTGCTCGTCCATAACCTCGACGCGATCCTGATGGGTGAGCTCGATGAGCTCACAGCCGCTCTGCAGGACGACGAGAAGCGCCGGCGGCTGGAAGAAAAGGCCGTTGCCTAACACCGCCGTAGGCGCCGGCAAGTCGGTCTCGCGGGCGTTGTCCGAGGCCACGGAAGTGCTGACCGTCGCCGGATGCGAGACGCCCCGGCTCGATGCCGAGCTGCTGCTGTCCTTCGTTCTGGGGGTAGGCCGCGAGCGCCTCGTGGTCGACGCGCACGCGGAGCTGGGTGCCTCGGATCTCGAGCGTTTCGAGGAGCTCGTGGTGCGGCGTGAGGCACGCGAGCCGGTCGCATACATCCTGGGCCGAAAGGCGTTCCGGCGGATCTCGGTGGCGGTCGACCGCCGCGTGCTGATTCCGCGGCCCGAGACCGAGCTCCTGGTCGAGGTCGCGCTGTCGCTCGGCCGTGGCGCCCGGGTCGCCGACGTCGGGACCGGGAGCGGGGCGGTGGCGCTCGCGCTCAAGGAAGAGCGACCGGACATCTCGGTGGTCGGCGTGGACGTAAGCGAGGATGCGGTGTCGGTGGCGCGGTCGAACGCGGAACAGCTCGGGCTGGACGTGGAGTTCTTGCGGGCCGACCTGCTCGAGGGGGTGCCGGGTCCATTCGACGCGGTGTTGGCGAACCTCCCGTACGTCGCCGAGGGCTCTGGGCTGCCGCCCGAGATCGAGCGCTACGAGCCGTCGCTGGCGCTGTTCGGCGGTCCCGACGGCATGGACTTGGTCCGGCGGCTGCTCACGATGGTCGACGGCGTGCCGCTGGTGGCGCTCGAGGTCTGGCTCGGCGAGGCGGTCGCGTCGCTCGTGTCGTCCGCCGGTTTTCGGTCGGTCGAGGTGCTCCGCGACCTCGCCGGCCACGAACGGGTGGTCGTCGGCCGCCGGTGAGCGAAAGCGAGGCGTTCGAGCGCTGCGTCGCGGCTGGCGGGCTCGTGCTGTTCCCAGCGGACACGGTGTACGGGCTCGCATGCGATCCCGACGATCGGTTCGCCGTCGAGCGGCTGTATCTGCTCAAGCGCCGGAGCCTCGACAAGCCCTCGGCGCTGATGTTTTTCAGCCTCGAGCGAGCGTTCGCGGCGCTGCCCGAGCTGGGGGAGCGCACGCGCGGCGCGATGACGCGGCTGCTGCCCGGCGCGGTCACCGTGCTCGTGCCGAATCCGGCCGGCCGGTTCGCGCTCGCGTGCGGATCGGACGTGGGGACGCTGGGCGTGCGGGTTCCGCGCCTTCCGCTGTTGGCCGAGGTACGTCGGCCGGTGTTGCAGTCGAGCGCCAACCGCGCCGGCGGCGCCGATCCGCGGTCCCTGACCGAGGTGCCGCCGCTGCTGCGGGCGGCTGTCGACCTCGTGATCGACGGCGGCGAGCTGCCCGGGACCCCGTCGACCGTGGTCGATCTGCGCGGCTACGAGGTCGACGGAGAGTGGAACGTGGTGCGGGCCGGGGCCGTGGGCGAGCGCGAGCTGACCGAGGCGCTCCACTGGCAGTACCACTTCGACGCGGCTTCGTATGCCGACGAGATCCGGGCGGACCTGCCGTCGTATGACGTCCTTCAGGATGAGCTCGCGGGCGCCAGCGGGTCGGGCGCGCGGCGGATCCTCGAGCTCGGGACCGGAACGGGGGAGACGGCTGGTCGGCTGCTGGCGCGACACCCCAACGCGGCATTGGTCGGCATCGACGAAAACGAGCGGATGCTCGCGGTGGCCGGTCGGGTGCTGCCGGATTCTCGGGTCTCGCTGCACGCGGGCCGGATCGAGGATCCGCTGCCGGACGGTCCGTTCGACCTGGTCGCGAGCGCCCTGTGCGTGCACCACCTTTCCGGGGCGGCGAAAGCCGATCTATTCCGCCGGGTCCGGGACGTGCTCGCGCCGGATGGGCTGTTCGTGATGGGCGACGTGGTCGTGCCCGACGACCCCGCCGACGCGACCACGCCGCTGACTCCCGGCTACGACAGCCCGAGCCCGCTGGCCGCCCAGATGCGGTGGCTCGAGGAGGCCGGACTCGAGCCGCGCGTGGTGTGGGAACGGGGCGATCTGGCGGTCGTGGCGGCGCGGCGAAACCAACGGCGAAACTAACGGTGAAGTGGTCTCGGGACGATAACTACGGTGACCGACTCCGTTGCTAGGCTCGTAGTCCAGTGAGCACCGCCGATCTTCCGCCCGACTTCTTCAATCGGCCTCTTTCCGAGGTCGATCCGGAGATCGCGGAAGTCCTGGCGCTGGAGCTCGAGCGCCAGCAGGGCACGCTCGAAATGATCGCGTCGGAGAACTTCGTCCCGATGGCCGTGCTCGAGGCCCAGGGATCGGTGCTCACGAACAAGTACGCCGAGGGCTACCCCGGCAAGCGCTACTACGGCGGTTGTGAGCACGTCGACGTCGCCGAGCGCCTGGCGATCAAGCGAGCACTCGACCTGTTCGGCGCCGAGCACGCCAACGTGCAGCCGCACTCGGGCGCGCAGGCAAACATCGCCGTGTACCACGCGCTGCTGAACCCCGGCGACACCGTGATGGGACTCGAGCTCTCGCACGGCGGCCATCTCACGCACGGGATGCGGATCAACGTGTCGGGTCGCCTGTACGACATCGCGCCCTATCACGTCGATCGCGAGTCCGGCCGGATCGACATGGACGAAGTCGCGCGGATCGCGAACGAGCGCCGTCCCAAGATGATCCTCGCCGGCTGGTCGGCGTATCCGCGGTTCTTGGATTTTGAGCGGTTCCGCGCGATCGCCGACGACGTCGGCGCGTACCTGGTCGTCGACATGGCGCACTTCGCCGGGCTGGTCGCGGCCGGCCTGCACCCGAGCCCCGTGCCGTACGCGGACGTCGTGACCACCACGATCCACAAGACGATCGGCGGCGGCCGCGGCGGGATGATCCTGTCCACCGAAGAGTTCGCCAAGCGCATCGATTCGGCCGTGTTTCCCGGGCAGCAGGGCGGCCCGCTCGAGCACGTGATCGCGGGCAAGGCGGTGGCGCTGCGGATCGCCGCGAGCGAGGTCTTCCGCGAGCGCCAGGAGCGCACGGTCGCGGGCGCGCAGGCGGTCGCGGATGAGCTGCTCGGCGCCGGTGGCGGAGTGAGCGTGCTGACCGGCGGGACCGACGTGCACCTGGTGCTGTGCGATCTGCGCGAGTCCGAGCTGGACGGCAAGCAGGCCGAGGATCGCCTCCACAGCGTGGGGATCACCGTGAACCGCAACGCGGTCCCGTTCGATCCGCGGCCGCCCGCCGTGTCCAGCGGGCTGCGGATCGGCACGCCCGCGCTGGCCACGCGCGGGCTTCAGCTCGAGGACTTCGTCGAGGTGGGGTCGATCATCGCCGAGACGCTCACCGCTCAGGACTTCGACGATCGGCAGGCCGAGCTGTCCGAGCGGGCCGCCGCGATCGCCGACCGGTATCCGCTGTACGCGCGCCTCGGCGCGGCTGCCGTGGTCTGAGAAGCTCCGGTGCACGTCCGCACCGGGTGACGTGCGCCGCGACTCGCGACGCTGGGCCGCCTGCGGCGGCGTCCGTCGGACGTGGCGCGGCAGGGTGGGCGGGTCCTTCATACGAAGCAGGGATGCCGAGCTCGTGCCGTCGCCGCGACCGCCGCGAGGGCCCGTCCGGACCGGAGCGCACGGCCCAGCGACATAGCTGTGAGCGAGGGCGCGACGCCCGGGCCGCGGCCCTCGCGCCCCGATCGCATCCGCATGACGATCCGTACGAAAGCGCGCGGCGCCGGCGGGGCGGGCGTGCGGCCGAAGCGAACTACTCGAACGCTGCGACCGTCGCGAGGATCACGAACGTCGCGACCAGCGCCACCCCCTCGAACGCCGTCGCCTCGCCGTCGCCGGTGATCTGCCACACGATCACGGCGGTCCCGATAAGCGCGCCGATGTACACCGGGGCGAGCGCGAACGTCAGCCGCGTCGCGGTGAGCAGCGACACGAGCACGAGCAGCGGATACAGGAACGCGGCGATCTGGGACATCGAATTCTTGACGATCGAGATCGCCAGTTCGGATTGGCCCTTGGCGGCGAGGACGATTCCGGCCACGTTCTCGACCGCGTTGCCGGCGATCGCCACGATCACCAGGCCGGCGAACGCCTGGGAGATGTGGAGCTTCTCGATCGTCGGATGAAGCGCGTTGACGAACCAGTCCGAGACGAACGCCGACGCCACGCCGGCGAGGCCGAGCAGGACGAAGCTCGTGGTCAGGCTGACTCGCGCCGGCTGGGACGACGCCTCGGCGACCGAACCCGAAGTCAAGTACTGGCGCAGCCAGCTGCCGTATACCGCGAGGATCACGCACGCCCCGATGATCGAGATCGTCTCCGAGTGGCGGCTGGCGGCGTCCCCGGCGGAGTGGGTCAGCCCGACGAGGACGATGATGAACGAGGCCACGAGCAGCAGGGTCGCGGTGTCGTTGGGGAGCTTCGGGCTGAAGCGCATCACGCCGTCGCCCGCCCGTGACGCCCCGGCGATGATCACGAGGCCGAGGACGAGCAGCGCGTTGACGAGGATCGAGCCGAGAATCGCGGTCTGGGCGATCACCGTCTCGCCGGCGCCGAGCGCGAAGATCACCACGAAGAACTCGGGGAGGTTGGCGAGCGTCGCCTGCAGGACGCCGGTGATCGCCGGCCCCAACCGACGCCCCACCTGCTCGATCGACATCGACACCACCCAGGCCACGCCGGCCAGCGCCAGCGTGGCGAACACGAAGGCCACGATCCGGGAGACGCCGGAGGCGTATCGCGTGACGCCGGCCAGCACGATCAGCACGGTGACCACGACGAGCAGCGCGCGCTCGGCGCGGTTCAGCCCGCTCAGATGCTCGTCTGTGGGGCGGGTCGCCGCCGCCAGCTAGCCCACCCGCTCGAACTCGCCGGTCTCGACCTCGCGCCGGACGCGCTCGTCGATCTCGTGCTCGGTGGTGTCGGGATCGGCGCTTCGCAGCTCCCGGGCACGCCGGTTCTTGAACTTCAGGATCTCCAGCACGTAGATGAGATAGACGCTGGCCGCGATGGCGATCAACGCGATCGCCACCATCACGAGCACCCAGCCGAGGTAATAGGTCCCGTGGTGGTTCGAGTAGGGCACAAACCGCAGCGCGACCGCGACGCCGGCGAGCATCAGCGTCCACCCGTACAGGTAGGCGACCGTCCGTCGCTGGCTGTACCCCATCCGCGCCATCCGATGGTGGAAGTGGTTGGCATCCGCCGCCCACGGCTTGCGCCTGTACTTCAGCCGCTTGGCGACGACGAAGCCCGTGTCGAGGAACGGAACGGCGAGGACGATCAGCGGCACCATCAAAGCGACGACCGCGCCGGTCTTCACCGAGCCGATGACCGCAACGACGCCGAGCAGGTAGCCGAGCAGGTTTGCGCCGGCGTCGCCCATGAACGACGAAGCCGGCGGGAAGTTGTGGAACAGGAACCCGAGCGCTGCGCCGGCGGTCAGGGCCGCCAGCACGGCGGCGCCGCTGATGTTCAGGTCGAACGCGATGATCGCGAACGCGACCCCGTCGATCGTGCACAGCCCGGCCGCGAGGCCGTCGACGCCGTCGGACAGGTTCACCACGTTCATCAGGCCGACCAGCCAGATCACGGTCAGCACCCCGCCGGTGTTCGGCAGCTGAAGCGTGCCGACGAACGGGATCGTGACGTCGGTCACGACCGCGCCCCCGACGACCACCGCGATAACCGCCGCGGCGATCTGGCCGAGCAGCTTCCACTGCGGCCTCAGCGGATGGGCGTCATCGATCGCGCCCACCAGCGTGATCAGGCACGCGCCGGCGAGGATCGCCCAGGTGTGGACGGTGCCGCCGGTGCCCGGCGCGGTTCCCGCGGTGTGGTGGAGGTTGATCGTCGACGGCAGCCACAACGCCGCGGCGACCAGCACGCCGGCGAGGATCGCGAGGCCACCCAGCGCGGGGGTGTCCCGCTCCGCCAAGCCCCGGTCGCTCGGGGTCGCGACAGCACCGACCCGCCTCGCCAATCTGGCTGTCAGCGGGGTCAACAGAGTGGCGACCGCCATCGCCACCAGGAAGGCGAACACTGCATCCCAGTACCGCATGCCGTGGGGGAAGCATGGCAGGGGCGGAGGACTGGTGCCGCCCTATCTCAGAGTCTGGGCGATTCGGGCGATGAGGGCGATCGCTTCATTCGTCAGTTGGCGGTCGGTCACGCGGAGGGTGCGCAGCCCCCCGGCGAGCATGACCTGGTCGCGCCTGCGGTTGCTCTCGAACGCCAGCCGGTGGCCGTGTCCCTGCCAGCCGTCGAACTCGAGGATGAGGTTGTGCTCCGGCCAGAACACGTCGGCGACGTAGCCCCGGATAGGCACGTTCGTGAGCGGCTTGGGGAGCTGGGCTTGTTCGATGAGCTTGAGGATGCGGCGTTCGCGCTCGGAGCGGGTGAGGCGGGGATCGGTGAGCAGCGAGCGAATCACGCGCGCTCCTCGCCGGCGGGGTTCGCGTTGTAGGACGGCTTCTAGGGCGCGGTCGATGGTTTTGTCCCGGAAAAGGGCTTCCTGGAAGGCGCGCTCGGTGTCGCGGGCGGACTCGGTGGCGGCCAGATCGCAGATCGTTCTTGCGATCGAGGTGACGTCGAGGCCGTTGATGGTCGTGACGTCCTGACGGGGAAGGTCTTTGACGCGATGAAGGCGGATGCCGGCGTGGTCGCCTGGATTGCGGCCGGCCACAGTCACGTGAACGTCGTCGCCTTCGATCTCGGGGAGAAGTCCGAAAAGGCAGGCGGCTGAGCGGTGGCTGGCCACGGCGTCTTCTCCGCAGGCGAGAACGGCCGCCCGGGCGCGCGCCATCGGTGTCGGTGGCGCGGCCCCGAGTAGGAACACGTTCGCATGCATCCGCTGCATCGTCCGGGCCTGGAGGCGATGCGCGATCGCGCCCCGTCTGAGCCCAGCGGCGCGCAACTGGTCGCCCGTGATCACGTTGTCCTGACGGCGGGCGATCCGAGCGATTGCGTGCTCCACGACCTGCATCACGCGTCATTCGGTCCGCTTCGGCGTGACCGTGCCGGCTGGTGCATGTGGGGCGTGCACCACACGGCACGGTCCCAGAATCTTGCATCGATTGTCGTGCTGTGCAGGTGATTTCGTGCCCATTGCGGCCGAGTATCGAGCCCCGCGGCCGCCAGCCGACCGTTTTCCGCTGAGTTGGAACGGCGTTGTCGCCGGCGCGTAACGAAATGAGCCGCCGCGCGTCCCCCGGGATCTGCTAAGTTGACGTTTACGTAAGAATCAGATTTGGAGGGTCATGTCAGCAGTCCAGTCAAATCGCGCCCGCCGCATCGGCGTCCACGCCGGGCACGACTCCTACAAGTGGTGGGCGCTGTCGTGCACCAGCCTGGGGATGCTGCTGGCGACGATTAACTCGGGCACGCTGATCATCGCGCTGCCGGACCTCGAGCGGAGCTTGCACACCAGCCTGCTCGAGCTCGTGTGGGTGATCCTCGTCTACATGATCGCCTCGACCGTGCTCGTGCTGAGCGCCGGCAGGCTGTCTGACCAGTTCGGGCGAAAGCAGGCCTACATCGGTGGGTTCGTGCTGTTCGCGCTCGCGTCGTTGGGCGCCGGCTTCGCCGGCAACGGCACGCAGCTGATCCTGTGGCGGATCGCCCAGGGCATTGGCGGCTCGTTCCTATTCGCCAACGCGGCCGCCATCGTCACCGACGCCTTCCCGCGCGAGCAGCTCGGGCTGGCGATGGGCACGAACACGATGGTCGCCGCGGTCGGGCTGGTGATCGGACCGGTGCTCGGTGGTGCGCTGGTGCTGATCTCGTGGCACTGGGTGTTCTGGTTCAACGTCCCGTTCGCGCTCGGTGGGAGCGCCTGGGCGTGGCTCATCCTGCATGAGGTCACTGGCCGCTCAGAGGACAGGTCATTCGACGCGCTCGGAACGATCACGTTCCTGATCGGGCTGACCGGGCTCGTATACGGCATCTCCAAGGGCGGCATCTCGGGCTGGAGCAACACGGGGGTGATCGTGAGCCTGATCGCCGCGGTTGTCTTCCTTCCGGGCTTCGTGCTCATCGAAAGCCGCGTCCGCTCGCCGATGCTCGACCTCTCAATCTTCAAGAACCGCCTGTTCGCGGCGGCGTCGCTCGCCGCGTTCATGAACGGTCTGGCGCGGTTCGCGCTGATGTTCGTGTTCGTCTTCTACTTCCAGGGCGTGCAGGGCGACTCGCCGATCCTCGCCGGGATCAAGCTCGCGCCGCTGGCGATCGGGATGCTGATCGCCTCGCCGCTGGCCGGGATCTGGGCCGACCGGCGCGGCTCGCGCGGGATGGCCGTGGCCGGGATGCTCGTGCAAGCCGCCGGGCTGGCGTTGATGACGACGCTGCAGCGCGACACCGCCTACCTCGCGGCCGGCGTGTACATGTTCATCGTCGGGATCGGGTCGGGGATGTTCAACTCGCCCAACACCGCGGCGATGATGGGCACGGTTCCGCCGCACCGCCGTGGCATCGCCGCCGGCGCCCGGGTGCTCGTCCAGAACACCGGCGCGGTGATCTCGATCGCGTTCGTGCTCGCGGTCGTGACCTCGAGCGTGCCCACGAGGGTCCTGTTCGCGGTCTTCAGCGGCCTGGCCAACCACATCACGAACGCGCAGCTCGTGCCGTTCATGTCGAACATGCACACCGCGCTGTGGTGCCTGGCCGGGATTTCGCTGCTCGGCGCCGCGGTCAGCGCCGCGCGCCCGTCTCACCTGAAGGCCGAGGCTGACCTGGTCGAGAGCCGGCGGCGCGATGAGGCGCAGGCCCCGCGCGCGGAGATCGCAGCGTGAGCACGACAGCGACCAAGCCGCTCAGGATCGGAGAGGTCGCCGAGCTCACCGGCACGACCCCGCGGACGATCCGCTACTACGAAGAGATCGGCCTGCTCCCCGGCGCGGACGACCGCGCCCAGGGCAAGCATCGCGCCTACAGCGACGCCGACGTCGAGCGCGTGCGCGAGATCATCCGGCTCCGCGATCTGCTCGGCCTCTCGCTCGACCAGCTCGCCGTGCTGCTCGACGCCGAGACCGCACGGGCCTCGCTGAGACGGGAGCTCGAGCACGAGGCCGACCCAGAGAGGATCAGGGGTATTCTCGAGCAGGCGCTCGGGCACATCGGCACTCAGCTCGAGCTAGTGCGCATGCGCCGGCAGGCACTCGGGCAGCTCGAGGAGGAGCTCGTGGCCAAACGCCGCCGGATCCATAAGCGACTGTCCGAGCTGCCCGAAGAGTGAGCGCCACGCGGGCGCCAGCCCCCGCCGCGACCCTTGCTGCGACCCCCGCCGCGGCTCGTACGACCAGCGCCGGCGTCGACCGGCGCGCGATGACCGTGCTGTCGCTCTGCCACATGTTCACGGACATCGCGCAGGGCTCGATTCCGGCGCTGCTCCCGTTCCTGATCGTCAGGGACCACATCACCATCGCGGCGGCGTCCGCGCTCGTACTCGCCGCCACGATCTCCTCGTCGGTGATCCAGCCCGTGTTCGGACACGTCTCGGACCGCCTGTCGCTAGCGTGGCTTATGCCGCTCGGGCCGGCGCTCGGCGGACTCGGCGTGGCGCTCGTCGGCTTCGCCCCGAACTATGCGCTGACGTTCGCCGCCGTGCTCCTCAGCGGGCTTGGCGTGGCCGCGTTCCATCCCGAGGGGTCGCGCTTTGCCAACTATGTCTCGGGCGCCCGGCGCGCGAGCGGCATGAGCCGGTTCAGCGTCGGCGGCAACATCGGCTTCGCGCTCGGTCCCGTGGTGGTGACGCCGCTCGTCATCGCGTTCGGGCTGCACGGGACGGCGTTCCTGTTGATCCCGACGTGGGCGATGGCCGCGGTGACGATCCACGAGCTGCCGCGCCTGAAGACTTTCCGCCACGACGTCGTCGGGGGCCGCGTGAGGCGCGAGCGCCAAGACGAGGCGTGGGGACCGTTCGCGGTCCTGGCCGCGGTGATCGCGGTCCGCTCGTTCGTGTACTTCGGGATGGTCACGTTCATCCCGCTCTACTACGACCACGTCCTCCATACGAGCAGGGCGCTCGGCAGCGTGGCACTCAGCGCGATGCTGCTGGGCGGCGCCGTCGGGACGCTCACCGGCGGCCCGCTGGCCGACCGGATCGGCCGGCGCAACGTGCTCATTGGCTCGATGCTCGTGATCCCGCCGCTAGTCGTCGGCTTCCTGCTTTCCGGACCCATCCTCGCGGTGGCGTTCGCGGCACTCGCCGGCGCGGCGACGATCGCGACCTTCGCGGTGACGATCGTGATGGGCCAGGAGTACCTGCCGGGGCGTCTAGGCGTCTCGGCCGGGGTGACGATCGGCCTGTCGATCGGGCTCGGTGGCGTTGGCGCGCCGCTGCTCGGGCTGCTGGCGGACGCGGACGGACTGAAGGCCGTGTTCGAGGCCGTCGCCGTGCTGCCGTTTCTGGCGTTGGCGCTGACGCTCGCGCTGCCGCGGCGGACGCCCCGCGAGGCGGCCGCGACCCGGGAAACGGGATCCCGAGCAGGATTGTCCGCGGCCGCGCCGTAACCCAGGGCCGTAACCAACAGCGCAAAAAACCAAGGGCGCTGTAACCAACGGTGCCGTAACCAACAGCGGTCGGCGCGGTAACTGTCAGCGGGAGGCGTGTCTGCGGCGCGCCATCGGGCGGTGAGTGTTTTCTAACCCTGATTCAGGGAAGGCACGATCCGCCGTTTCTATTGCTATGAGCCTTTCGATCCAGGACCTCACGAAGCGCGTGCCTGCATTCGCGGCGGTCGCCGCGGCGCTCGTCGGGCTCGTCAACATCGCCTCGACGTTGACCCCGACCATCCGCTGGCGCGGCCACCTGCTGCTCGCATTCGAGCCGGTCGAGACGATCCGACTGTTCCACGCGCTCGCCCTGCCGGCGGGCGCCGCGTTGCTGCTCGTGGCCCCGTATCTGGCCAAACGCCGGCGGCGGGCGCTGCAGACCGCGGTCGCGCTGATGCTCGCGCTGGGACTGTTCGACCTGCTCAAGGGCCTCGACTTCGAGGAGACGATCCTGACGTGGGGCGTCGCCGTCGTGCTGATCCTCAGCCGGGACGCCTTCACCGTCCGCCACGATCCGCACACGCTGCGCTCGGCGGTCTGGCGGGTGCCGCTGCTGGCCCTGATCGGAGTCGCGATCGCGATGGTCGCGGTCTGGGCCGGGAGCCACGCATCGTTCGGCACCGTCGCGACCGCGACTTTCGACCTGCTCCGCTACCAGCCGGGCCCGATCCACTTCCACCACCACATCCCGATCGGCGTTCACGCGCTCGAGATCGGGACGCTGCTGATGGTCGCCTACGTGGTCTTCCGTCCGCTCGCGGTGTCGCGGTCGCCGGCAAGCCCCGCGGCGCGCCAGGTGGCCGCCGATCTCGTGCGCGCCCACGGCGACGACACGCTTGCGTTCTTCAAGCTGCGGTCCGACGGCAACTACATCTTCGGCGAGGACCGGCGGGCGTTCGTGGCCTACGCGATCGAAAACGGCGTCCTGTTGCTCTCGGGCGATCCGGTCGGACCGCCGGACGCGCTGCCCGGCCTGCTCCAGCAAGTCCGCGAGTTCGCGGACGCGCGCGGCCTCAAGCTGGGCGCGCTCGGCGCGAGCGAGCGGATGTGCCCGCTGTACGAGGACCTCGGGTTACACACGATCTATCTCGGCGACGAAGCGGTCGTCGAACTCGACCGGTTCTCGCTCGAGGGCCGTCCGATCCGCAAGGTGCGCCAGTCGGTCACCCGCCTCGCCAAGGCCGGATACCAGGCCGAGTTGCACGATCTCCGCGCGCTCGATCAGGCCACGATCGAACGGGTGGAGGACGTGGTCGAGCTCGGACGCCAGGGCGCCCCCGAGCGCGGCTTCTCGATGACGATGGACTCGCTCCAGGGCGAGCACGATCACGAGACGCTCGTCGTGCTCGCCCGCGACGAGAACGGGGCGATCCGCGGCGTCCTGCACTTCGTGCCGTGCTATGGCCGGGCCGCGGTGTCGCTGTCGTTCATGCGCCGCGACCCGGACACGCCGAATGGGTTGACCGAGTTCCTCGTGGTCCAGGCGATCGAGCTGCTCCGCGAGCGCGGTGTCGACGAGCTGTCGCTCAACTTCGCGGCGTTCGCGAAATGGATGCACAGCCCCGAGAAGCGGCTCGAGCGGCTGCTCGGCAAGCTGATCGCGCTCGGCAACCCGTTCTTCCAGATCGAGAGTCTGTACCGCTTCAACGCCAAGTTCTTCCCCCGCTGGGAGCCCCGGTTCCTCGTCTACGAGGGGACGTTCGGGCTCCCGCGCGCCGGGATCGCGGCGATGTGGGCCGAGGGGCAGCTGCCCAAGCCTCGAATCCGGCGGGCGCCCACGGCCCGCCGACCGTTCTGAAGCCCCGAACGCGGTTGCCGGGGGCTACGCGGCGGCGCTAACGTACCGCTAACGTTGTTCCCCACCGGACCATCGTGAAGGTGGGGCCATGCGTGCGCGCGGGCGAACGACTTTGGACGCGACGGTGCCGTTCGCGCGCCGCTACCCTTCCGGCCCTCTGATTAGCGAACCCGGCTCGACCCGTCCCATCTCGACGACCACGAATCTGAATCCTCCATGTCGCTGAGCGCTCCCGCAACCTCTGGTGGCCACCTCATGCCGCTGGCCTACCTCGACGTCGTGCTCCTCGTGGTGGCTGCGCCGATCATGCTGCTGATCGGAGTGCCGGCGGTCGGCTATCTGGTGGGCGCCGGCGCCTGGATCGTGTTGCGGGCGGTCGGGGTCGGCGTGGACCGCCTCGCCGCATCGATCGGCGATCCGACCCGCGAGATCACGCTGCGCCTGGGGTATCTGCTCGGCCGGCTGTTCCTGTTGGCGATCGCCGTGATCCTCGTCCGCAACGGGTCCGGCCGCGACGATGGCCTGACCGCGCTGGTCGTGATCGTGTTCGCATTCACCGCACAGCTCGTGTTGTCGTTCCTGACCCGTCCGAGGTCGCGACGATGAGCAAGACCCAGAAAATCCTGTTCGCGGGCTTCGGCGCCTACATCGGCATCTTCATCCTGCTGATCGGGATCTACGGCTTCACGCAGCACAAGAACAGCACGTTCCAGATCCAGAACGAGTTCAAGCTCGTCAACTGGGTGAGCCTCGGGGTGTTCAGCATCAACCGCGCGGTGCTCTACCTGTTCATCGCGACCGCGCTCACGATCTTCACGATGGTGTGGATCGCCCGGCGGATGCAGGCGCGGCCGAACAAGATCCAGACCGCGGTCGAGGTGCTGTACTCGCTGATGCGGAACAACATCACCCGCGGGAACATGCCCGACTCGATGGCGGCCAAGTGGTTCCCCTTCCTCGGCACGCTGTTCCTGTTCATCTGGTTCTGCAATCTGGTTGGCTACCTGCCGCTGCCGACGAACTCCGAGGAGAAGTTCAACCTGTTCGGCGCCCACATCCCGTCGTTCGCGCTGTACGCCGCGACCGCGAACATCTCGGTGCCGCTGGTGCTGGCACTCGTGGTGTTCATCGCCTTCAACTGGGTGGGCGTCCGCCAGCAGGGGCCGATTGGATATCTCAAGAGCCTGATTCCGGCTGGCGTGCACGGTGCGATGTTGCTCTTGATCTTCCCGATCGAGGTGATCTCGACCCTGATGCGGCTGCTGTCGCTGACCATCCGACTCTGGGCCAACATCTTCGCCGGCCACATCATTCTCCTGTTCTTGGCGGGAGGGCTCGCGGTGATCCTCGGGCTCCAGGCGCTCGGGTGGTTCGCGCTGCCCGCCGGGATCCTCATCTACCTATTCGAGCTTGGCCTCGTTGCCACGCTGCAAGCGTTCATCTTCGCGACCCTGGCCGCGATCTACATCGCCGGCGCCGCAACTCACCACTAACACGACAAGGAGCCCTCTGATGTTTCTTTTGCACGTCATTCCAATCGCGGCGGCCTCGGGGATCACGGCCGGCTTCGGGATCGCGGTCGGTGGCGGTCTCGGCGCGGTCGGCGCGGGCGTCGGCATCGGCATCATCTTCGGCAAGGTGATCGAAGCGGTCACCCGTCAGCCCGAGATGCGCGACGAGATCACCAGCATCCAGTGGCTGGGCTTCGCGCTCACCGAAGCTGTGTTCTTCTACGGCCTGGTCGCCGGACTCCTCTCTTACGTCCTCAAGTAGATGGCCGCCGTCTCGCATCTCCCCGTCGCCTCGTCGAGCGGCTCTTTCCTGATCACGCCCAACGTCGGGCTGATGATCTGGACGCTGCTGCTGTTCGGCATCTCGATGTACATCCTCTGGAAGCTCGCCTTCCCGAGGATCTCCGAGGCGCTCGACCGGCGCCAGCACGCGATCGAGGAGTCGATCGATCACGCCGAACGCGTTCGCCACGAGGCCGACGATCTGCTCGCCGAGTACCGCGAGCGGCTTCAGGAGGCCCGGACTCAGGCCGAGCAGATCCTCGACCGCGCGCGCAAGACCGGCGAGGCGACCGAGCGCAATGCGCAAGAGCAGGCCGACAGGCGGCGCGATCAGCTGATGGAGCAGACTCGGCGCGAGATCGATGCCGAGACGCGCCGCGCGATCCAGGAGATCCGCCGCGAGGTGGCCGACCTGACGGTGATGGCGACCGAGAAGGTGACGCGCAAGGTGCTCGACGAGCAGGATCAGCGGCGGCTCGTCGAAGAGGCGCTCTCGGAGCTCGATTTCAGCACGCTCGCACCCGCGGAGGACGGTCACTAGGATGCGCCGCCACGGGGGTAGTTAGTGGAAGAGATCGCCCAGGTCTACGCTCGGGCGCTGTTCGAGGTGGCCAAGGAGCATGGCCTGCTCGACGAGGTGCGCGATGACCTCAACGCGTTCGCCCAGGCGCTGTCGGACACGCGCCAGCTCGCCGTGTTCTTCTTCTCGCCGTACTTCTCGACCGAGGAGAAGAAGGATGGCCTGAAGCGGGTGGTGACCGGGGCCGAGCCCGTATTCATGAACTTCCTGGAGGCGCTGATCGAGCGCCACCGGATGCCCGCGATCTTCCGGATCCGGGACGACTACCAGAAGCTGTGGGAGGATGAGCGTCATCTGCTGGCGGTCGAGGTGACGAGCGCGATCGAGCTCGACAAGGCGACCGTCTCGAGCATCGGCGACCGGATCGGAGAGCAGACCAAGCGCACGGTCGAGCTGTCGAGCAAGGTCGATCCGGACATCCTCGGCGGGATCGTGCTGCGGGTCGGCAACGTCATCCTCGATGCCTCGATCCGTAGCCGGCTGGAACAACTTCGCAAGCAAGTCGCGCGGGCGTAGCTACGCTCGGCCGCCAAGGAGTCATGAATGCAGATCAATCCTGACGAGATCACCTCGATCCTCAAGAGCCGAATAGAAGGGCTCGACACCTCCAGTGCCGACCTGACCGAAGTGGGCACGGTGCTTTCCGTCGCCGACGGCATCTCCCGAATCCACGGGCTCGAGAACTGCATGTCGTTCGAGATGCTCGATCTGCCGCACGACGTCACCGGGCTGGCGCTGAACCTCGAGTCCGACAACGTCGGCGCCGTGCTGTTCGGGGAGTGGGAGAAGATCCTCGAGGGGGACACCGTCAGGCGGACGAAGCGCTTGCTCGAGGTCCCGGTCGGCGAGGAGCTGCTCGGGCGGATCGTCGACCCCCTCGGCAACCCGCTCGACGGCAAGGGCGAGATCAACACCACCGAGACGCGGCCGTCCGAGTTCAAGGCGCCCGGCGTGGTCCAGCGCCAGCCGGTGAAGGAGCCCATGCTCACGGGGCTGAAGGCGATCGACTCGATGATCCCGATCGGCCGCGGGCAGCGAGAGCTCATCATCGGCGACCGCCAGACGGGCAAGACGGCCATCGCGGTCGACGCCATCATCAACAACCAGGACCGCGATCTATTGTGTATCTACGTCGCCATCGGGCAGCGCAAGTCGACCGTCGTCGGGCTCGCCAAGACGCTCGAGGATGCCGGGGCGCTCGAGAACACGATCATCGTGATGGCCGCGGCCGACGAGGCCGCGCCGATCAAGTTCCTCGCGCCGTACGCGGGGTGCGCGATGGGCGAGCACTTCCTCTACAACGGCAAGGCTGCGCTCGTGGTCTACGACGACCTCTCCAAGCACGCCGTCGCCTACCGCCAGATGTCGCTGCTCCTGCGCCGTCCGCCGGGCCGGGAGGCGTACCCAGGCGACGTGTTCTATCTGCACTCGCGGCTGCTCGAGCGCGCGGTGAAGCTCAACGACGATCTCGGCGCCGGATCGCTCACCGCGCTGCCGGTGATCGAGACCCAGGCCGGCGACGTGTCGGCGTACGTGCCGACGAACGTGATCTCGATCACCGACGGGCAGATCTACCTCGAGCCGGGCCTGTTCAACTCGGGCGTGCGGCCGGCGATCAACGTCGGCATCTCGGTATCGCGGGTTGGCGGCAACGCCCAGATCGCCCCGATGCGCAGGGTGGCCGGACGGCTAAGCTCGAGCTCTCCCAGTACCGGGAGCTCGAGGCGTTCTCGCAGTTCGGCTCCGAGCTGGACCCGGCCACGCAGCGGACGCTGGCGCGCGGCGAGCGACTCGTGAGGACGCTCAACCAGCCCGAGCGCCACCCGATGCCTGTCGAGGACCAGGTGATCCAGGTGTACGCCGCCACCAACGGCTACCTCGACCGGATCGTGGTCGAGAAGGTCGACCGGTTCCTCGCCGAGCTGACCGAGTCGACGCGCGCCAACCAGGCCGAGCTGCTCGCGAAGATCGCCGACGGCGACTGGAGCGACGAGACGCAGCAGGCGGTCGAAGACGCGGTGTCGAAGTTCGCTGAGGACTTCGGCTTCGACCTTGACGAGGAAGGCCATCCGATCGACGAGGGCGAGGCCAAGGCGGCGTGAGCCGCTAAGTCCGGAGTCGATCGATGCCGACCCAGCGAGACGTCAAGAACCGCATCGGCGCGGTTAAGAACATCCAGAAGATCGCTCGAGCGCTCGAGCTGGTGGCCGCCGCCCGCCTGCGGCGCGCCGAACAGCGGATCGAGGCGCTGCGCCCGTATGCGGACGCGATCCGGCGGATGACGCGCCAGGCGGCCGAGGCGGCGGGCAACGTCCCGCAGCTGCCGATCCTCCAGGAGCACGATCAGATCAACCGGGTGGGCCTGCTGCTGATCGCGGGCGACCGCGGCCTGGCCGGCGCCTTCAACTCGAACATCGTCCGCGCCGGCGTGGCGGCGGGCCGCGAGCAAGAGGCGGGGGGGCACACGCCGGTGTACTTCGCCTCGGGGCGCCGCCCGGCGACGTCGTTGACGTTCCGCGGGCTCGAGCTGGCCGAGAGCTTCACCGGCTTCACAGATCGTCCCTCGTACGCCGACGCGCGGCGGATCGCCGACCGGCTGATGGCGGCCTACATAGACAACGAGGTCGACCAGGTCGAGATCTTCTACAACGGATACATCTCGCCGGTGTCCCAGGAGGTGCGGCGCGAGACCCTGCTGCCGCTCCAGCAGGCCACCTTGCTCGACGAGGACGAATCGGAGTCCAAGGACGAGCGTGAGTCCTCCGAGCGCTCCTCGGAGCCGCGCGCGCTCGTCGATTACGAGCCGGATCCGGAGGAGATCCTCAAGCGCCTCGTGCCCGATTACGTCGAGATCTCGATCTACCGGGCGCTGCTCGAGTCGACCGCATCGGAGCACGGCGCGCGGATGACCGCG
Organism: uncultured Solirubrobacterales bacterium; assembly: GCA_963709205.1. Taxonomy (GTDB): domain Bacteria; phylum Actinomycetota; class Thermoleophilia; order Solirubrobacterales; family Solirubrobacteraceae; genus Palsa-465. The sequence continues at coordinate 1,618 of CAVPVP010000027.1, read as the reverse complement.
ATGCACAACGCATCGGACAACGCAAGCGAGTTGATCAAGACCCTCACCCTCGAAATGAACCGAGCCCGTCAGGCCGAGATCACCCAGGAGATCTTGGAGGTCGTGGCGGGAGCCGAAGGGCTGTCCGGGTAGACCTACACTGGAGAAGCTATGTCAGTAGCAGAAGAACAGCGCAGCGAAGCCTCACCGGGCAAGCCCGAAAAGAGGAACGTCGGCCGGATCGAGGAGGTCCAGGGCGTCGTGATCGAGGCCGTCTTCCCCGAGAAGCTGCCCGAGATCAACCACGCGATCGCCATCCGCCGGCCGGACGTGCTCAAGGAGGAGGAAGCGATCGACATCGCCGCCCAGGAGGAGAGCTACCTGATCTGCGAGGTCCAGCAGCTCTTGGGCGACGACCGCGTGCGCGCGGTCGCGATGGACACAACCGACGGGCTCGCGCGCGGCCTCGAGGTGATCGACACCGGCGCGCCGATCACCGTTCCCGTCGGGGACATCACGCTCGGACGGATCTTCAACCTGCTCGGCGACCCGATCGACCTCGGCGAGCCCCTGCCCGACGACGTCAAGCGGTGGCCGATCCACCGTGACGCGCCGACGGTGGAGGACCTCACGCCGACGACCGAGATGTTCGAGACCGGCATCAAGGTCATCGACCTGCTCGCGCCCTACGCCAAGGGCGGCAAGGTCGGACTGTTCGGCGGCGCCGGCGTCGGCAAGACCGTGATCATCCAGGAGCTGATCCGCAACCTGGCCGAGGAGCACGAGGGACTGTCGGCCTTCTGCGGCGTCGGCGAGCGCTCGCGCGAGGGCAACGATCTGTGGCTCGAGATGAAGGAATCGGGCGTGCTCGAGAAGACCACGCTCGTGTTCGGCCAGATGAACGAGCCGCCGGGCGCCCGCATGCGCGTCGCGCTGTCCGGCCTGACCATGGCCGAGTACTTCCGCGACGAAGAGCACCAGGACGTGCTCCTGTTCATCGACAACATCTTCCGGTTCGTCCAGGCCGGTTCCGAGGTGTCAGCACTGCTCGGGCGGATGCCCTCGCAGGTCGGCTATCAGCCGACGCTGGCGATTCCGAGATGGGCGAGCTCCAGGAGCGGATCACCTCGACCAAGGACGGCTCGGTCACCTCGATCCAGGCCGTCTACGTGCCGGCCGACGATCTCACCGACCCGGCGCCCGCGTCGGTCTTCGCCCACCTCAACGCGACCACGACGCTCTCCCGGTCGATCGCGGAGAAGGGCATCTACCCGGCGGTCGACCCGCTCGACTCGACCTCGACGATCCTCAAGGCCGAGATCGTCGGCGAGGAGCATTTCGACGTCGCCAACCAGGTCAAGCAGGTGCTGCAACGCGTATCGCGAGCTCCAGGACATCATCGCGATCCTCGGTATCGACGAGCTGTCCGACGAGGACCGGCTGACGGTCAACCGGGCGCGCAAGATCGAACGCTTCCTGTCGCAGCCCTTCCACGTGGCCGAACAGTTCACGGGCACGCCGGGCGTGTACGTGCCGATCGCGGAGTCGATCCGGGGCTTCAAGGAGATCCTCGAGGGCAAGTACGACGATCTCCCCGAGCGGGCGTTCTTCCTGAAGGGTACGATCGATGACGTCGTGC
>CAVPVP010000026.1:0-19579 GCA_963709205.1 uncultured Solirubrobacterales bacterium | reverse complement strand
CAGCGCGGCGAATTCGAGGTTGCGCTTGGCGTTCGGGCGAGCTCAGGCTGGTCGGCGAGTTCGAGGGCGAGGCCGATCGACGCTTTTGCAGTGCTCGCCGGTGTAGCCGTCGTCGGCTTCGATGACGTCGCCGAGGACGAGGGCGTAGCCGCGGTAGGCGCTCGAGAGTCGAGCACGCCCTCGAGCCGTCGCCGACGTTCGTGGGCGAACACGGCGAGCAGCCCGAGCAGCGGGACGAGGGCGAGTGGGGCGAGCGCGGTTGCGTGGATCTCCTCGGCGATCACCAGCCCGACCCCCGACAGCGCGGCGTCGATCCCGTACACCCAGGTGGAGCTGAAGAGCGAGGACAGGCCCGCGCCGCGCGTGCCGGCGATCATCACCGACGAAACGGTCCAATCGACGATGAACTGGGCCGCGAGGGCGGCCAGCAGCAACGCCGCACCGGCGTGCTGTGGCTCTACATGCGCGATCGCGAAGACCGCGACCGGACCGATCGAGAACCAGCCGTTTGTGAGCTGCAGCAGCAGCCTGCTCGGTCGCACCCGGCCGCGGACGACGTGGGGCAGCTTCGCGAGGACGAACGCGGCGGTCACCGCGATCGGGACGAGCGCCACCGGCATCGCGAACAGCAGCGGGACGAACGCCAGCTGCGTCGGGACGGTGAAGCCGAGCGGCGTGTCGAACGGAATCGTGCTCGCCACCGCCAGCACGAGCAGGCAGATCAGCGCCGGCACGAGCGGGAACGGGTGCGGCGGCGCGATCGACCAGACTGCGGCGGTTGATGACGCCAGCGCGATCACCGACATCACGGCCGCGATCACCTCGCGCCGGCGCATCGGCTGGGCGCTCCGTCGCAGCGTGTCCTCGAGCAGCTCCTGCTCGGTAAGGCTCGGATCGAAAGACATCCGATTCGTATCGCCCGCGCGTGCGCGAGGCGTGACACGCTTGCCGCCGAGTCGGACGTATGTGGAGGTCCGACATGCGTCCATCCGGGCGCGCGGGTCGCTCGACTGCGGGTTCCGGGCGTCCGATCTTCAGACTGTTAGTCAGCTGCAAACGGCAAACCCGGCGCGAGCCGGGGACGCAAAGCCAGAGGTCTCACACAGGGTGAGATAGCTCGGCCGCCAGCACCACCACGGAAGGTGCGTGTATGAGGAGTCTCGGTCGTGCCGGCCGCGCTGTCGGTTTGAGCCTGGGGATCATGGCGGCCGTTGCCGGCACCGCTCAGGCCGCCACGACGACCACGGTCGTCGATACGTCGTCGTGTTCGGATCCGCTGCTGTCGCAACCGTTCGTGTCCGCGCATGACAGCAACTGGTACACGCTCGCGCCCGGGGAGAACGCCGATAGCTTCAACGGGACCGGATGGGTCCTCGGCGGCGGGGCGAGTATCACTACGACGACGCTCGCCAACGGATCGATCGGGAGCGTCCTGAACCTCCCGAGCGGCGCGACCGCCCAGAGCCCGGTCATGTGCGTGACGTCGGCCTATCCCCGCGCCCGCACCGAGGTGCGGGACGTCGCCGGGTCAGAAGGCGTGTTCTTCTACGTCTCCTACGAGGGCACCAAGACATGGGCGGCTCCCAAGAACACCGGTCAGATGCACGGCAACCAGACGGCCTGGACCCTGGCTAGTCCCGTGAATGTCCAGCCGGCAGGCGGGACCGGTTGGCAATCCGTTCGGTTCACATTCGTCGCCGGCGGCAAGACCAGCGACTTCCAGCTCTACGACTTCTACGTCGATCCGCACTGTCGGTCGTGATCGCGCGCCGGGTGGCTAGACCCGGCCGAGCTTCTGGGTGCTGATCGCGCGCCGGGCGGCTAGACCCGGCCGAGCTTCTGGTTGCTGATCGCGCGCCGGGCGTTAGACCCGGGCGAGCTTCTTGCCGGGGTTGAGCAACCCCTTGGGGTCGAACGTGCGCTTGATCGCCTCGTGCATCGCGACCGCCGCGGGCTGCCACTGCCGTGCGAGCTGACCGTTCTTGACGAGGCCGATGCCGTGCTCGCCCGACACCGACCCGCGGAGCTCCACCGCGAGCGCAAACAGGTCCTCGGCGGCGTGCTCGGCTCGCTCGAGCTCGGACGTATCGTCGGGGTCGATCATGAAGGTGGAGTGGAGGTTGCCGTCGCCGGCGTGTCCCCAGCTGCACGTCTCGAGATCGTGGCGGCGCCCGATCTCGACGGTGCCATCAATCGCCTCCCGCAGGCGGTCGACCGGGACCACGATGTCCTCCGAGACCTTGCCGCCGCGTTGGGCGGTGACGGCGAGCGAGGCACCGTCGCGCCAGCGCCACAGGGCATTGATCTCTTTGGCGCCGGTCGGGGTGTGCAGCAGGAGCGCGTTCTCGCTCAGCACCTCGGTGAGCTCCTCGTGGACGCGGGCTGCCTCGGCCTCAGCTCCGTCGGCGTCGGCGATCACCATGAACCCGGCGTCATCCGGGATCTCGACCGGGAACGCGCCCCGGGTCGCCTTGACCGCGCCCTGGTCCAGGTACTCGATCGCGGCGGCGACGATGCCGCTGGCGAGGATCATCTCGACCGCGGCGCAGCCGGTCTCGCTATCCGGATAGAGCGCGGCCAGCGGGAGTGCCGCTTCCGGCGCAGGGATCATCTTCACCCATGCGGCCGTCACGATGCCGAGCGTGCCCTCGGAGCCGATCATCAGCGACTTGATGTCGTAGCCGGCGACGTCCTTGCGGATCGGTCCTCCGAATCTCGACGAGCTCGCCCGGCGCGAGCACGACCTCGAGCCCGGTCACCCACGCCCCCGTCACCCCGTACTTGAACGCGTGCGGGCCGCCGGCGTTTGTGGCGATGTTCCCACCGAGCTGGGACTGCTCGGCGGAGCCCGGGTCGGGCGGGTAGAAGAGGCCGGTCTCGCGGGCCCGGCGGCGGAGGTCGGCGGTGATCGTGCCCGCCTCGACCGCGGCGCGCCACATGCCTGGATCGAGGTGTCTGACTTTTTTCAGGTTCTCGAGGCTCAGGACCACGCCGCCATCGAGCGGAACGGCTCCGCCGGTGAACCCGGTCCCGCCGCCCCGCGGGATGATCGCGACGTCGTGCTCGTAGCACCAGGCCACTGTTTGGGCGACATCGTCGGCATCCTTCGGGAGGGCGACCGCGTCCGCTTTGCCGCGCAGGTTGCGGCTCTCGGTGGCGTCGCTCAGGTACTCGCGCGTTCTGCCGGGAAGCACCGCGCCCTGCCCGAGGAGCGCAGTCAGGTCGCGTTCTAGCGCGCTCGATGCGGTCGTGGCCACGGACCTGATCGTAATGGGACCCGTAAGCTGTCGACGATGGGTCAGGTGTACGCCGGGATCGACGAGCAACTCGAACGCTGGATCGGCAAGCAGGCGATGTTCTTCGTCGGGACCGCCCCGCTCGACGCGGACGGCCACGTGAACGTCTCGCCCAAGGGTCCGATCGATACGTTGCGCGTGCTGGGGCCAACCACGCTGGCCTATCTGGATGTCGTCGGCAGCGGGGCAGAGACGATCGCCCACCTGCGCGAGAACGGACGCATCGTGATCATGTTGTGCGCCTTCTCCGGGCCGCCCCGGATCCTGCGAATCCACGGCCGCGGCGAGGTCGTGCTCGCCGGCGACGAGCGCTTCGACGGGTTGATGCAGCTGTGCCGGTTCTTGGAGCCCGAGGCGCCCGAGGCCCGGCGCGCCGTGGTCGTGCTCGAGGTCGAGCGGATCGCCGACTCCTGCGGCTACGGGGTTCCGCTGATGAGCTATGAGGGCCGCCGGCCGCATGCGGACCTGTGGGCCGCGAAGAAGCTCCGCGTGCGGGGACCGGAGGCGCTGCTCGACTACCAGCGCGAGAAGAACTCACGCAGCATCGACGGTCTGCCCGCGGTCGACCTGCCCGTAAGGGTGCCTGAGTAGCTCCGTGGTGGCGGTGTTCGACGGGCACAACGATGCCCTGACGCGGGACGATTACGCCCAGATAGCCGACGGCCGGTCCGGCGGCCATCTCGACCTCCCGCGGATGCGCGCCGGCGGCGTGCGCGGGGCGATCTTCGCGGTGTTCACGCGCTCCGACGGAGGCGCCCGAGAGGTTCAGGTGCCTCGGGACGATGGGGTCATCGAGTTCGAGCTCGCCCCGCCGGTGGAGCATCCGGTGGCGGCCGCGGACGCGAGCGCCGTCGCCGGCCGTTTGCTGGCGCTCGAGCGCGCCGGTCACGTGCTCGTCGCTCGGAGCGGCGCCGATCTCGATCGCGTGTTGGCCGACGGTGACGGGCCGCCGGTCGCGGTGCTGCACCTCGAGGGGGCCGAGGCCATCGACCCCGGGCTCGAGGCGCTCGACCTCTGGTACGAAGCCGGCCTGCGCTCGATCGGGCCGGTGTGGAGCCGCTCGAACGCGTTCGCCCACGGCGTCCCGTTCATCTCGCCGAGCTCGCCGGACACCGGCCCGGGGCTCACCGACGCCGGCCGGGCCCTGGCGCGGCGCTGCGCCGAGCTGGGGATCCTGATCGACGTCAGCCACATGAACGAGGCCGGCTTCTGGGATCTGGCTCGGATGGACCTCGGGCCGATCGTCGCCAGCCATTCGGCGGTCCACGCGCTGTGTCCGACGACTCGCAACCTGACGGATGCCCAGATCGACGCTGTCGGGGCTTCAGGTGGTCTGGTCGGGATCGTGTTCGCGGTGGCGTTCCTGCGGGCCGATTTCGCCGACGACCCCGACACTCCGATCTCGCTCATCGCCCAGCATGCGCGGTACGTCGCCGACCGGATCGGGGCGGCCCATGTGGCGCTCGGATCCGACTACGACGGTGCCACGATGCCGGCGCCGCTCGGGGACGTGGCGGGAACGCCGAAGCTGCTCGATGCGCTGGCCGAGGTCGGGTTCGACGAGTCCGAGCTCCGGCAGATCGCCTGGGACAACTGGCGGCGCGTGCTCGGTGCGTGGTGGCGGGAAATCCGGCCCTGAAGCGAGTGCGCTGCGACACGTGACTGGGCCGGATTTCCTTGAGGGAATCCGGCACGTCGACGTTCGCAGCGCGTCGCGCATCGCGGCGGATTCCCCCGGGACTGACCGGCCTCTGCCGCCGAGTGGGCCCTCGATGCGGACTGCGAATAAGTCGACACTCGGCCTCCTCCCGGGGGGTGAACGCAGGTTCACTCGGCTCTGGTGCGAGTTCCGGGACACTCCGCCGGACGGAGGCGCGGGGTGTTGACTTGTTCGGGTGGCAGTCCCGGGGCGCGGGCTACCCGGTGGTCGATGCGCCGCCGCCGCCGCTGCTGATCGGCAAGGCGTAGAACACGGCGAGCGCGCCGCAGATCGCGAGCGTGAGGTAAGAGGAGACGACCGCGAGCGCGGTGGCGATCGCGTAGGGAATCACGCCGCTGACGCTGCGGGCGAGGATCTGCCGCCGGCGCTGGATGGGCAGCTGCTCGCGGAGGCGGTGGGGCTTGACGAGCAGCAGGTGCCGGTTGAGCGCGGCGAAGAACAGCGCCATCACCAGGAAGGCCCCGCTGTAGATGGCGGCAGCTAGATGCTGGCCCTCGCTCTTCCTGAGATAGGCGGCCATCAGGCTCGTGGCAAACGGAAGCACCGCGATGCTCATGAGCAGCAGCAGGTTGAGGAACAGGATCATGTGATCGGGTTCGCGGAGCCGCCTGATCATCACGTGATGGTTGATCCAGATGATCCCGATGGTCAGGAACGAGACCGCGTAGGCGGCGTAGACGGGCCACTGGTCGGCCAGTTTGCATCCGAGCGTGTGGCAGCCGTGCGCCGCATGAGGATTCACGACCGGGACCTGGATGTTCAGCACGAGCAACGTGATCGCCACCGCGATCACGCCATCAGAGAACGCCTCGAGCCGACCCGTGCTCACGCCGACAGGTTCGCCGCCGACCGACCCGCTCCTGTAGGCACGCCAAGTGGAGGAAAACCCCCGCAAGCAGCGGCCCAAACCTACCGATAGCTACTCAAGTTTCCCGGCGGGACGCCGATTCGAGTATTGAATGGGATCACGATCACTGCGCCCGCACGGCAGGCTTCGGCTCGTCGTGTTCGCCCTCGTCGGCAACGTCCTGCCGGTGACGATCGCTGCTGCCGCCGATGGCCACGGACACCGGCCGGTGTTCTTTGCCGGCGCGATCGCAGCGTGCGTTGCGTCGCTGATCGTCGCGCTGGTGCCGCGTCGGCGCCGGCTTGCGTTCTGGGGGGCCGCCTTCGGATTGATCCCGGCGCTGACGCTGATGCAGGCCTACAGCGGGGGGGCGGCCTCCGGCTACTCCGTGCTGGTGATCATCCCGATGGTGTGGTTCGGGCTCGAGGCGACCGATGTCGAGCTGGTGGCAGGCATGATCGTGCTCGCCGCGTGCTGTGCGCTGCCGATGATCCTCGTCGGCGCTCCGGCGTATCCGCGCAGCTGGGGTCACGCATCGCTGCTGACGCTGATCGGGATCGCGGTCGCTGGATCGCTGCGCGCCGTGACCCGCGAGCTCGCGATGGTCGCGCAACGGTTCGCGCACGAGGCCGTGGTCGACGACCTCACCGGCCTGCTCAATCGCCGCGGCTGGAGATATACCGCGCCGCGTGAGCTGGCCCGGGCCGCGCGCAGCGGCAACCCGATCACGCTCGTGACCCTCGACCTCGACAACTTCAAGGAGCTCAACGACGAGCTCGGTCACGAGCAGGGTGACCGCGCCCTGCGCGACACCGCCGAGCGCATCCGGGCGACGTTGCGCGCCGGCGACGTCGTCGCGCGGCTGGGCGGCGACGAGTTCGTGGCGCTGCTGACGAACTCGACGCTGACCGGGTCGCTGACCGCGATCGACCGGTTGCGGGAGGCGACGCCGCCGAGCGAGAGCTTCTCGTCTGGCATCGCCGTGTGGGATCGCCGCGAGGAGCTCGCCGAGCTGCTCCGCCGCTCCGACCTGGCCCTGTACGCGGCCAAGGACGCCGGCGGCGGGTGCACCTCGGTCGCGCCGCCGCAGCTCGAGCCGCTGCCGGGGGTCACTGACGACGACGACGACTCCGAGTTTCGGGAGCGCGTGGCGGCGGGCTGACACTCCGGCCCCCGAGCTCATATCGAGCTCTTCTCAAGTCCATATGAGGCTCTTCACGAGCTCGTCGGCCGCTCTTCGTTCTGTTTCCGAGAGTGAGAGCCATGAAAACTCGCACACTCCTCGCAAGCCTCACCACGGCTGCCGCCATCGTTGGCGCGTCGGCCGGCTCCGCGAGCGCCGCGACGAGCGCTGCATCGGAGTCAGTGAGCCAGAACTGGGCGGGATACGTCGTCGGAGGCTCGGATTCGAGTACGCAGTTCTCGAACGTCTCTGGCAGCTGGGTCCAGCCCACGTCGAAGTGCAGCTCCGGACAAGACGACGCCGCCTTCTGGGTCGGCATCGGCGGTGACGACGGCCAGTCGTCGTCGCTCGGACAGTCCGGGCTCGGCGACGGGTCGTCGACGTCGCTCGAGCAGATCGGTACTGAGGGAAACTGCACCGGCAACGGGACCCAGTACTACGCGTGGTACGAGCTCGTGCCCGCGGCGCCGGTCCAGCTCAACCTCGCCATCCATCCGGGCGACCACATCACGGCCAGCGTGAGCGTCAACGGCGGCAACACCTCGTTCTCGCTGACCGACAAGACGACCGGACAGTCGTTCTCGAAGACGGTCTCGTCGCCCAACCCGGACACCTCGAGTGCCGAGTGGGTCGCCGAGGCGCCGTCGCAGTGCGACGGTTCGGGTAACTGCACCCCTTTGCCGCTGTCCGACTTCGGCACGGTCGACTTCTCGAACGCGACCGCGACCGCGAACGGCCACACCGGCCCGATCTCCGACCCGAACTGGACCGCGCAGCCGATCGCGCTCGGCTCGGGTGGCACCTACGACATCGGCTACGGGTCGAGCCAGAACACGGCCGGCGCATCGCCCTCGTCGCTGTCCTCGGACGGATCTTCATTCTCCGTGGCGTGGCAGCAGAACGGCGCCGGATCCTCGTCCTCACCTACCAGCGGATCGACCGGTGGCAGTGGCGGCTACGGCGGCAGCGGTTATGGCTACGGCGGCTATCCGGGCGGTGACGGCGGATACGGCTATGGCACCGGCGGCGCTGGAGGCTACGGCTATGGCGGCGGCTACGGCGGCTATGGCTATGGCCAGGGCGGCTATGGCGGCGGCTACGTATATGGCTACGGCGCCTTCTGATCCGATGAGGGACCGTTATGCGACGCCGCGCGCGAGCGTTTGATCACTGCGCGCGGAAAGCGCGATGCGATAGGCGGCGGCGAGTCGGTCAAGCGCAGCTTCCCAGCTGCGCCCCCTCACCGCCGCCAGCGCGCCGCGACCGATGCGCTCGGCTAGAAGTGGAGTATTTGTCATTGCGACCACGGCGTCTGCGAGGGCACTGACCTCCGGGGGCGCGAGTAGCCCCGTCTCACCATGTTCGATCAGGCATGCGGGCCCGCCGCGGTCGACCGCGACCACCGGCAGCCCGCTGGCCTGCGATTCGAGGACTACCTGACCGAAGGTCTCGGTGGAGCTCGCGAACAGGAACACGTCGGCGCTGGCGTAGGCGCGGGCCAGGTCGTCTCCGGTCAGCCATCCGAGGAAGGTCGCGTGCTCACCGAGGCGTGCGCGCAGCAGTTCCTCCTCGGGTCCGCCTCCGGCGAGCACCAGGTGCAGGCGCGGATCGCGGCGGCGAGCGGCGAGGAACGCGTCGGCGAGCAGGTCGACTCCCTTCTCCTTGCTGAGGCGCCCGGCGTACAGCAGGTTGACGTCGCCCGGGAGAAGGTCGTCGTCACGATGGGCCGGATCGAAGCGCTTGAGGTCCACGCCCCGATCCCAGCGCCGAATCCGTTCGCTGGGAATCGCGAGCTGGTTCAGCCGCTCGTCGCTCGCGCGGCTCGGCGAGAGGACGACGTCGCAGGCCCCGTAGAACATGCTCAGGCCCACGTTCGCGAGCATCTCGAACTCGGCCTGCCCGGTGCGCAGCGCGGCATATGCGGCCAGCTCGGTGTGGTAGCTGCCGACGCGCGGCAGCTCGAGCACCCGCGCCAGCAGCCAGGCGCCGATCCCGGCCGGGCCGGGGGAGCACACGTGAACGATGTCGTACCGGCCCTCGGCGAGCGCATCGACGATCGCGGGGACGGCCGGGACGCCGATCTCCAGCCCGGGGTAAAACGGCACGTCGATTTCGGCGACGGCGCTCAGTCGGCGGTCGACGTCGGCGTCGGTGCCGATCACCTCGACGTCGAACCCGCGGACTCCGTGGGCGCGGATCTGCTGGATCGTATGGGTGACGCCGTGCATCGATCCGATCCCGTCGGCGACGAGTGCCACACGCGGCCGATCGCCGTCGGTCCGCGCGAGCTTCGCCTTCTCGCGGCCGAGGAAGGCCGATGCCGCGGCGTAGGGAATCGCCGGGATGCAGGCGTCGAACAGAGCGAGCGCGCTCCGCGTTCCGTCGGGGCGGCCTTGCTCGAGGCTCTCGATCGTGTCGTGGACGACGGCGGCTAGCTTTCGTTCGTGCACGCGCCGGGCGCGGCGGTCGAGGTCGGCGTGGCCGAGCTCGCCCTCCTGGAGCTGGTGCAGCAGCTTGTGCTCGTCGACGTCGAGGTCCATCGCGAGCAGCCAGGCGCGGAGCAGTGCCAGGGCGTCGCCGGCCTGGAGGTCTGCAGTCCCGCCGCCGTGGCGGGCATCTCCCTCACACAGGACACGCTCGACGATCTTCAGGACGCTCGCGGGATCGGGGCGGGCGGGCGCGTCGCCATCGCCGTCGCCGAGCGAGCGGATCGCAAGCGCCATCGCGGCGTGGGCCCACTTCGCGGCGCTGCCCTGCTGGCCGTGCGCGGACGCGCGTCCGGCGCGGACGTGCGCGAGGAACTCCTGCGGCGTCTGTGCGCGCGGGGTCTCGGTGAACGTCCGGCCGATATCGATTCCGGCGTGGTCATCGGACCCGCCGATGGCGGTCCCCCCGTGGGTCTCGATGTACACGAACGCCGGCAGATTCAGTTCCTTGGCCCGCGAGCCGTTGCGCGTCTCCCAGATCGGGAACAGCTCGGCCAAGCGCCGACGGTGGCGCGCGGTGAGCGGCGCGGCGACGGCGTAGAAGGGGTGGGCGAGCGCCGCCGTGATGTCGTGGTCGTGCAGGTACGCTGCGCACGCCTCGACGTCACCGCTGTTGGCCTGAAGCCAGTCGTGATCGTCGGCGGTGATGCCGTAGCAGAGCACGTGCACGGCCTGGCGTTCGCCCTTGAACGATACGGTCAGTTCCTCGGAGATGAACGTGTCGGGGAGGTGATCGAGCGTGAGGATTCCGTCGATCGTGTCGTGATCTGTGATCGTCACGAAATCCATGCCCCGCCGCTTGGCGAGCTCGTAGACCTCGAGCGGCTCGGTGGCGCACTCGGGAATCCGGAGCGATCGCTGGACGCCGAGCTTGGAAATCTGCGAGGCCGAGGAGTGGACGTGCAGGTCAGCGCGACTGTTAGCGTTCATGCAAGTCAGGATCGCCCTGCAAACGGCGGGGTTAGTGAAGAACGAGGTCACGTCCTGTGACCTTTCTGTTAACACCGGCATGGGATCGCGGGGGTTTGGGAGAACCTTGGCCGCAATGCCCGTGGCGGGTCCGAACCCAATGCTTGATCCCGAAATTGTGGCCCTGGAGCGCGGTCGTTTGCGGGTCGAGATCGCGCTGCAACCGTTCGAGCTGACGGTCCGCCGCGGCGGTCGCCGGCTGGTCAGGGCGCTCGGGGCGTGGGTGGCCGAGGGCACCGTCCACGACCAGTTCATCCAGTTCACCGAGGGCGTCGTGGCCCACGAGGAACTCTCACCGGTGGAGCGAGCGCGGGCGGCGGTGGTGCGGCGCTGCTCGCTGGATCGGGCGATCCTGCGGCTCGAGCTGAGCGGCGGGAGGACGGCGCGGCTCGAGGTGCGCCTGCTGCCCGACGAACGCGTCTCGCTGTCGCTCGAGCCACACGGCGACGCTCTCCGGGTCGCGTTCGACTGGCGTCGGCGCACCGACGAGCGGCTTGTCGGCCTGGGCGCGCGGCACTCAACGCAGTTCGACCAGGCGGGACGCGTGGTCCAGCTGGGCGCCGACCGGCGCTACACCGGCCCCGAGTGCCCGGCCGAGCTGCTCGCCGGCGGAGGCATCCCGCAGGGCGACTGCGCGCCCGTGCCGTGGCTCCTCTCGAGTCGCGGCTACGGCGCGTGGGTCCGGTCGGAGGCGAACGGGATCCGATTCGACCTCTCGGGCGAGCGCGTGTCAGCGTCGACGCGTCTGAGCGGAGGGCCGCTTCGGCTGGACTTCGTCTGCGATCCGACGCCCGCGTCCCAGTTGCGGAGGTTCTGCGGCCTCACGGGGTTCCCGGCGGTCCTGCCGGAGTGGGGGTACGGGTTCTGGAAGAGCCGTGACGTCTACGGCCATCAAGACGACGTGGTCGACGACTACGAGGGCATGCGTCGGCACGACATCCCCCTGGACGCGATCGTGATCGACTCACCGTGGGCGACCCAGTACAACACCTGGGAGTTCAACCCGTACCAGTTTCCAGATGCTCCCGGGCTGATCCGGCGGATGCGCGCCGACGGCGTCCGGACCGTGGTGTGGGTGACGCCTTGGGTGAACACCGATTCGCGCGACGGTCAGATTCCGCCTCAGCCCGAGTCCGAGCGCCTGCACCGCGAGCCCGCACCGAACTATGCCCCGGGAGTGGCCGCGGGCGTGTTCGTGCGCTCCGGGTCAAGCTCGGATACGGACGAGCCGTTCGTGACTCAGTGGTGGATGGGGACCGGCTCGCCGGTCGACTTCACGAACCCGGCGGGCGAGGAGTGGTGGCGCGAGCAGGCCAAGCGCGTGCTCGCGCTTGGGGTCGAAGGGGTCAAGGCCGACGACGGGGAGGGGTACTACCTGCCCGACGAGGTCCGGCTCGCGGACGGGCGCACGGGGGCGGAGGCGGCGTGGGCGCTCGGCGGGCTTCACCGGTCGAGCCTTCAGCGCGCGCTGGACGACGTCCATCCCAGCCGCGGCGTGCTGTTCGCGCGAAGCGGGTGGACCGGTCAGCACTCGGTCGGGCACACCTGGGCCGGGGATCAGGCGTCCGATTTCTGGTCGCTCCGGGTGCTGGTGATCGCCACGCTGTCTGCCGCCTGCAGTGGCTTCTCGAACTGGTCCCACGACGTCGGCGGCTACCTGGGCCATCGGCTGGTCGAGCGCTGTCCGCCCGAGCTGCTCGTGCGCTGGGTCCAGTTCGGCTGCTTCACGCCGCTCATGCACGCCCACGGCCGCATGCCGCAGGAGCCGTGGAACTACTCGGCGCGCGTGCTCGAGCTGTACCGCGCGTACGTGCGGCTGCACGAGCAGCTCGTGCCCTACGTTCGCTCGGCGGCGGTTACCGCTTCGCGGACAGGGCTCCCGATCATCCGACCCTTGTGCCTGATCGATCCGACTGATCCGCGGGGCTGGGAGATCGGCGACGCCTACGGCTACGGGCCGGCGCTGTGGGTGGCGCCCGTGCTCGAGGACGAGGCGAGCGAGCGCGAGGTCGCGATGCCTCGGGGGGACTGGATCGAGACCTGGTCGGGCCGTTTGGTCCGCGGTGGCGCCGAGACCGTGGTGGAGACGCCGCTCGAGCGGATCCCGGTGTGGGTCCGCGCCGGCTCGATCGTGGTCACGTACCCGGCCTCGCACATAGCGCGGGGGTTGGGCGACGTCGCGGAGTCCTCGAGGCCGTTGGTCGCGACGTTATGGGGCCTGCCGCGGCTCGGCCGCACCGCCGTCCGGCTCGCCGACGGCACCCGGATCGCGTGGCGGCACGGACAGTGGTCGGTGTCGCCCGCGTCTTCGGGTCGCGAGGTCACCTTCCGCGAAATCGGACTGTGAGTCCGCGAGGGCGGGCCAGGGCACTCTGGGGCGTGTCACCGGCCACGCCGGGGCGGGTCTGCACGCCGGGGCGGGTCAGGGGCGACGCCGGGGCGGGTCAGTGCATGTCAGGGCGGTCACGGCACACCGGGGCGGGTGAGCGCGCGGGCGCCGGCCTCCGCGCCTAGCCGCGCGGCCTGCGCGATCGAGTCGCCACGACCCAGCCCGAGTGTGAACGCCGCGGCGAACGAGTCTCCGCAGCCGTAGGAGTCCCGGGGCGGACCCGGAAGCGGGGCCGCCTCCCACCGGCCATCGGACTCGCCCCACCAGCGACCGCCGTGGGCACCCTCGGTGGCGACGAGCAGCAGGGCGTGCGACGCGACCCGCTCCGCCCAGGCGCGCTCGTCCTCGTCGCCCTCGCTGAACACCAGCGCGTACACCTGGGCCCCGTGAGTCTCGAGCACTGACCTGGCCCGCGGCGAGGCGACGACGAACGGGGACGCGTGGGCGAGGCGCAGGGCGGCGGCGTCGCCGGCGGTGAAGTACACGCCGCCGGCGTCCTTGAGGCGGTCCCACTCGAGGCCGTCGGTTCCGTGCGGCTCGAGGCGCTCGCCGAGCGTGACGATTGTCCGTTCGCCGCCGGGCTCGAGGAACGTCACCGCTCGCCGGGTCCGCTGATCGCGCCAGGCGACGTGCACGTGGACGCCGCGGCCCTCGAGCTGCGCCACGGCCGCTCGCCCGTCCGCGTCCTGCCCGAGCGCGCAGAAGAAGTCGACCTCGGCACCGAGCTCCGCGAGCATCGCCGCCGCAACCGCGCCGCCCCCGCCGGCCCGGACGAACGGATCCCGGGCGTGGAGGATCTTCCCCTGGACCGGGAGGTGCGGCACCGACATGAACTCGACCCATTCGACGTGGCCCACGACTCCAATCCGCGTCATGCGCGGTAGTGTGACCACTTATGGACGAGGGCCTTCCCGTCGCCTACGAGGTGCTCGAGCGCGGTGTGCCCGTATACGCGTCGTCGGGAGAGCAGGTCGGGACGGTCGACCACGTCGTCGCCGCCCCCGAGGAGGACATCTTCCACGGTCTGGTGATCCGCGTCGGCGGCGCCCAGCGGTTCGTTCCCGCCGACCAGGTCGCGTCGTTGCACGAGCGCGGCGCGGATCTGCGGATCGACGCCGCTGCGGTGGCCGAGCTCGAGCCCCCGCACGGCGGAGCGCCGGCGTGGCGAGAGGTCGAGCCGGGCGTCAAGCCGAGTCGTTGGCGGCGGTTCCTCGACCTCGTGGAGGGCAAGGACCCGCGCGCTAGGGGCTGGGAACAGGAGGACTGACGCCGCCGAGGAGGCCGGTGTCCTCGAGCCAATCCCGCAACCGCTCGGGGGACTCGAACTCGACGGCCTGCATGCCGGCGCTCCGGGCGGCCTCGACGTTGGCCGGGGAGTCGTCGATCAACACGGTCGCCGACGGATCGAGGTCGAAGCGCTCGAGCAGGAGCTCGAAGAGCGCCACGTCGGGCTTGGCCACGCCTTCGAAGCCGGATACGACCGTGCCGTCGAACCAGCTCAAGAAAGGAAATCGTTGTTTCCGGAGCGGGTACGTCTCGCGCTCCATGTTCGTGAGCGCGTAGCAAGGGACCCCGGCGGCCTTCAGCTCCTCGAGCAGCTTCACGGTTCCGTCGATCGGCCCCCCGATCATCTCCTCGCTCCGCCGCGACCAGGCCCAGATGAGCTCGGCCTGATCGGGGTGTGCATCCACGAGCGGCGGGCATGTGCGCTCAGGCGGCAGGCCGAGGTCGTGCGCCTTGTGCCACTCGATCGTGCACACCTCGGCCAGAAAACGCTCCATCGCTGCGTCGTTGCCGTCGAACAGCTTGCGGTACAGGTAGCGCGGGTTCCAATCGAGTAGGACGCCGCCCAGATCGAACACGACCGCGCGGGCTCGCCGGGTCCCATTCGTCGTATCCGTCGTATCCGCCGTATCCGTCGTATCCGGGGCCTTCATCAGGCCCAGTGAAGCATTAGCCGTGGCTGGCGGCGGGCTTCGAGATCGGCGGTGGGGATCCGCCTTCGCGCAGTCCGATTCGCTCGTACAGCCGACGGAGCGGCCGCGGGGCCCACCAGTTGAGAGGACCGAGCAGCGTCATCAGCGACGGGACGAGCAGCGCGCGGATGATCGAGGCGTCGATCAGGACGGCCACCACCGCGCCCAGTCCGAGCTCCTTGACGAACACGATGTCCGACGTCGAGAACGCGCCCAGCGCCACCGCGAACAGCAGCGCGGCCGCGGTGACGACGCGCCCCGTGCGCTCGAGTCCGATCGCTACCGCGTCGCGGTCCGAGGCGCCGGCGTCGCGGGCCTCCTTGATCCGCGAGAGCAGGAACACGCCGTAGTCCGTGGCGAGCCCGAAGCCGACTGCGAACAGCAGGACCGGCTGCGTGGCGTCGAGCGCGCCTAGGCTGCGGTAGGACAGGAGCCCCTCGAGGTTGCCGTCCTGGAAGACGAGCACGAGGATGCCGAACATCGCGCACAGACCGAGCGCGTTCATGATCACGGCCTTGATCGGCAGCACGACCGAGCCGGTCATCAGGAACAGGATGATCATGGTCGTGGCGACGACGATCGCGAGCACCGCCGGCAGGTGGACCGCGAGGCTGTGCTCGAGATCCAGGTAGGCCGCGGTCTCGCCGGCCACGCCGAGGTAGAAGGGCACGTGCAGGGCGCGAACGTGACGGACGAGGTTCTGCGTGGCGTCCGACAGCGGCGCCTGGACAGGCGCGACCGAGACGAGCGACATGCTCGGTCCGGCGGGGCGTGCCGGTTCAACCGCGGACACGTCGGGCAGCGTCGCGATGCTCGCCTCGAGTCCCTTGATGGCGGACGAGGTGGCAGGGGCGCCTATAACGAGGTCGAGTGGGGCGGAGCGGTTGGGTGGGAACCGTGTATTCAGCGTTTCGTTGACCTGGCGCGCGGTGGCGCTCGCCGGCAGCGTATTCGCGTCGACCGTGGTGAACTTGACCTGCGTGAAGAACGGGATCCCGAGCGCGATCAGGAACGACGCGCTGGTGATGGCGATCAGAGCGGGCCGTCGCATCACGAGCTGTGAGAGCCGGTACCACGCGCCGGCGTGCGCAGGTCTCGCGTCGCGGTCCGCCGCTCGGGCGAGCCATCTGGGCGAGAGCGCATTGACCCGCGGTCCGAGCACACTCAGAAGCGCCGGCAAGACGACGATCGCCAGCGTTGCGGCGAGCAAGGCGACGAGCGCGCCCGCGATACCCATGGAATAAAGGAATCGCTGCGGGAAGATCGTGAGCGAAGCGATCGCCGCGGCGATCGTGAGCGAGCTGAATACGATCGTGCGTCCCGAGGTCTGGAGCGTGCGTTTGATGGCCTCGAGGCCGAACCCGGACTTGACCGACTCCTCGCGGTAGCGAGACACCATGAACAGGCTGTAGTCGATCGCCAGCCCGAGGCCGAGCCCGGTCGTGAGGTTCAGCGCGAACACGGACAGGTCGACGAAGCCGGCGATGATCCGCAGCGCGAGGAACGTTGTCACGATCGCCAGGCCGCCGAGCAGCGGCGGCAGCAACGCGGCCACGAGCGAGCGGAAGAACAGGAGCGAGAGCAAGAACACGAGCGGGAACGCGAGCAGCTCGGCGCGCTCCAGGTCGTGGCTGACCCTGGTGTTGACCTGCGCGCTCGCCACGAGCTCTCCCCCGAGCTTGACATCGCGCTGGCCAGCAAAGCCGTTCTCGATCGTCTGGGCGTCGTTCTTGAGTGTCGTGTCGGACTTTGGCCTGAAGTAGGCGACCACGTACGTCTGGCTGCCGTCGCGGGAGACCATGGCCGGGTCGTGGGTCTGGTAGTAGCTGACCGCGGCCGCGACATCCGGGCCATTGCGGAGCTGGTTTGCGACCTGGTCGACGCGCTGCCGGGCGGTCGCGGTGTGGACGTTTCCGACGGTGACGAGCGCCACCACGCCTGGGTCGATCTCGCGGTTGGTCGCGTTTTGGAAGCGGTTTGTCGCCTGGACGCTCTGGGTGGCGGGATCGGTGGCGCCGTACGGGCTCAGATGGTTCGCCACCGAGCTCCCGAACACGCCGGCGATGACCGCGCCGACGACCGTGACGTACAGCACCGCGCGGCGATGGGGATAGATGAAGCCGGCGAGCCTAGTCAGCATCGGCTGCCTCCTCTCTGAGTCTGCGTTCCGTCGACTCGCACCACGCCACGATCCCGCGGTGAAGCCGTATTCCGAGCTCGAGCGTCAGCCGAGGGCCCTCGGGCATCCGGCTCGCCTCTTCCTCATGCGCGCAAAGCTGAGCGAGGGTGCGCTCGTGCGACTCGCGCATCGCCCGGATGTTGCGGATGCGCTGCTCGGGGGTGCCGATGTCCGAGAAGAACAGCTTCAGCATTCCCTCGTCACGCACCTCGAACGTGGGGTCGGGGTCGGGGGCGAGCCACTGCCCGAGCGCGGCGCGACCGGCGTCGGTCAGCTCATACACGGTGCGGGCGCGTCCGCCCGTCGGCTCCGATTGACCCTCGATCAGGCCCTGCTCCTCGAGCCGCCTGAGCTCGGGGTAGATCTGGCCGTAGCTCGCGGCCCAGAAGTGGCGTGTCGACTTGTCGACGAACTGCTTGATGTCGTAACCGGTCTGTCTACCGAGAGCGATCATCCCGAGGATCACCCGTCCGGTTGGTGTCAGAGGTGACGCTGGCATTCAGCCGTGGAATATATCGGCCCGGCATATAACGGGACGATATATCTGGACGCGGTATCTGTCAAGAGGTTGCTTCGGGTGCACGCCAGCTCTACGCCACGGCGCGTCTCCCGACCGGGTCGATGGCCAACTGTGATCTGACGCGAGTGGCGCAGATCCGGCGTCGCACCCTCGCGCCCATCTGATGCGCTCCCTGGGTCCGCCCGCGGTGACCCAGGGTTCCGCGGCGCCCAAGCCCCAACCTGCATAACACGACAATCGAGCCGCGTCCGGGCGACCGTGGCGTGTGGCGCATGCCCCACATGCGTACTACGTCAAGGTCAGCCGGAAGAGCGTCGAATGTCGTGTCATGCAGGTCGGGGGCGGTTCCCCGGGCTCGGGAGGTGGGGCGCCCGAGGTCGGGGGCGGTTCCCCGGGCTCGGGAGGTGGGGCGCCCGAGGTCGGGGGCGGTTCCCCGGGCTCGCGGAGTGGGGCGCCCGTGGTCGGGGGCGGTTCCGCGGGCTCGGGGAGTGGGGCGCCCGAGGTCGGGGGCGGTTCCCCGGGCTCGGGAGGTGGGGCGCCCGTGGTCGTGGGCTGGTGCCGGGGTGGGGCTAACTCGGCGCCAGCCGCGCCGGCGCGCGCCGCTCCCATGCGTCGGCGAGCAGGTCGGCCAGCAGCTCATCGTCGGCCGCTCGCAGATCGACCCGGACGGCGGCCAGACGCTTGCCCCACCACACCTCGGCGCAGATCGCCGGATGCGCCTCGACGGCGGTGCGGATACCCGGCTCGTCCAGCATCACGTTCATGTGCTCCTCATCCCACAAGGTGGCGAAGATCTTGCCCGCGATGCGGAACGACGGGCGGCCGTGGTGATCCTGCTCGACCGCTTCGGGAAGCGTGAGGGCGAGACGGCGGGCGTCGGCCGGTTCCACGGTGCGGCTCGGTCAGAAGCCCGGGTCGCCGTTATGCTCGCCCCGATGCATCTGGCCGAGCTTACCCCGCCCGAGCAGAGGGTGTTGGGGTGTCTGATCGAGAAGCGCTGGACGACGCCAGATCAGTATCCGCTGTCCCTTAACGGACTGCGGTTGGCCTGCAACCAGTCGACCAACCGCGATCCGGTGACGTCCTACGACGAGGCCACCGTCAGGGACGCCGCTCAGCGGCTCTACCTATACGGGCTGGCGCGCCTGGCGAGCGGCCACGGGAGCCGCGCCACCAAATACCGCCACCTGGCCGAGGAGGCCCTCGGGCTCGACCGCGAGGAGCTGGCGGTGCTGGCCGTGCTCCTGCTCCGCGGTCCCCAGACGCCGGGCGAGCTCAAGGCCCGCACCGAGCGGATGGCGCCGATCGCGTCGCTTGCCGACGTCGAACGGATACTGACCGCGCTCGGCGAGCGCGATTACGTGCGGCGGATCGGGCGCCGGCCGGGACAGAAGGAGGATCGGTTCGAGCACCTGCTGGGGCCACGAGGAGAGGGGGAAGCGAGCCCGACGGTGCCGGCGGCCGTCCCCGCTCCCGCTCACGCCCCCACCCCGGCTGACGCCCCCACCCCGGCTGACGCCCCCACCCCGGCTCACGCCCCCACCCCGGCTCACGCCCCCACCCCGGCTCACGCCACGGCATCGGCCCCCTCTCCACCCGCCCCCGCACAACCCGCCCCCGCGCCACCGCCACCGCCGGCGCCGACACCGGTGGACCAGCCCTCGCACCTGAACGGGAGCCTCGCCGACCGCGTGGCGGCCCTCGAGGCCGAGGTCGCCACGCTCCGCGAGGAGCTCGACGAGCTGCGTGACCAGCTCACCATGCCGGCCGCGAACTGACCGCTCCGGGCCGGCCGCGAACTGACCGCTCCGGGCCGGCAGCGAACTGTCCGCGCACGGGCCCGGAAGACCCGGTGACGACGCCCTACGAGTAGGGCAGCTCGACCGGGGCCACGAACGGCCCGGGGTATGGAACCGGTTCCCTCAAGTCGCAGGTCAGACTGCCGACAACGGGAGGGAACCTCGATGAACCTGACGTGAGTTCGCGTCGGAAGCGCAAAAGAAGACCCTGAAGT
>CAVPVP010000025.1:0-79945 GCA_963709205.1 uncultured Solirubrobacterales bacterium | reverse complement strand
CGCGGACCACATCCTTGACGAGCCGCACGAGCTGAGCGGAGAGGTACTTCGCCATGCGCTCCTCGTCCCGGCGGATGGCCCGGGCGAGCTGCGCCGTGTCGCGATCCCCCACCTCGGTGGCAAGCGTTTCGATGCGGGTGTAGAGCGCGATCTCGGTGTGCTCCTCGCGGAGCTCGTCCTGCGCGTTGCGCAGATGAGTCTCGGCGTGCTCGGTCACGAGCGCGCGAGCCAGCCCAACCTGTCCCTTGACGGCCGCCACGGTCTTGCCGGCGACCTCGCCGACGGCGCCCGGGACGGCGAGGAGGCCCTGGCCGGTCGGACCGCCGAGCTGCTTGGTCCGGGCGGCGACGCGGCGCTTGTGGTCGCGCGTCTCCTTGAGGTGGTTCTGAAGGCGCTTCTTGTAGGCGGCCTTCTGGGTCAGACCGATGTGGGCGGTCAGATCCGCCTCGAGCTCGGCCTCCTTGGCGTGGGCTTCGCTCAGCCAGCTCACGAGCTTGGCGTCGCGCTCGTTCAGGGTCTTTGCTGCAGGCATGTCAGTTGTTCCTTTCGTCGGCGGTGCTCGTTCAGTCGAATTTCGACGGGGGCGCGGGTCAGGCGAGTCGGCCGCCGTTCGCCAGCTTCAGCTGGCGATCGACCGCGGCGAGCACGGTCTGGCGGCCGCGGTGCCGGGCCTCGTAGAGCTTCATCGTCGCGAGCTCGGCGACGCTAGCCGTCCTGGCCCGGTCGATCACGTCTTTGGCGCTCATCCGGCGATATCCCTCCCAGGGCTCGATCACGGTGACGCTCGCGCCCGCGCCCTCCTCGACGCCGGGCTCGGCGGACTCCTGAACGAGCTCTGGCTCTTCGGAGATGTGAGCGGGCTCCTCGACCAGCCGTGCCGGTGGCTCTTCGGACCACTCGACGGGAGCCCCGGTGGCGGACGTAATGGGAGCGTCTACCCCGGTGGCGGACGTAACGGGAGCGTCTGCAACGTGCGCGATGGGAGGGTGTGCAACGGGCGCGGGGGGAGCGTCTGCGATCGGCGGTGCGGCAGCGTCTACGACCGGCGGGGCGGGCGCCGGTGGCGGCGCCTGGTCATCCCAACCCCGCTGCGACCGCCCGGGGGGGACGACCTGAATCGCCTGTCCCGTCAGCGATACAGCGCGCCCCGCGACTTCGCCCGCGGCACGCGTGAGCAACTGCGCAGACCGCACGGGGACGCGCAACGGCAGCGTGATGAGGTTGCCGAGCATTGCTACGTCTACTACCCATGAGGCGGCAAACGATTCACGAGGCCATGCGCCGGGAGTGAGGACGCCGCCGCCGCGTGGGGTCGGCGGCGGCGCCATGGCATCGCCGCAGCGCGGCGAAGTTCGGTGCGATCGCGGGAGACACGAATAATCTCGGCCGTCTCGCGGTAGGCCTGTACTTTCAGCTCGGTCAGTCCCCAGCCATACGGACGCATGTGCGGCGAAAAACTTCCCGAGCGAGCAAAATTGCGTCGAGCTGTGAAACGGAGCAGGAGGAGGAGAGTCCGATCGTCAACCTCGATCCCAAGGCCATCATCAACGCGGCGCTCGATCCGAGGGGTCTAATCGGCGGCGCGACGAAGCTCGCCGAGCGCGCAGGCGACGAGGCGTACTTCGCCGTGCTGTGCATCCGCAGCGGGCTGGTCGGCCCGGAGCCACCCCATCGCCTTGCACAGCTGCTGGTCGGATTCCAGCGCTATGGGCTGCTTGGTGGCTCGGTCGTGGCCGGCGCGGCCCGTCACGGCGACCGCGCCGTAATGATCGACGAGCGCGGCGAGATCAGCTACAAGGAGCTTGACGAGCGCACCAACGCGCTCGCCAACACTTGGCGCGAACGCGGGCTCGAGGCCGGCGAGGGAGTGGCAATCCTCGCGCGCAACCACCGCGGGTTCCTCGAGGCGGTGTTCGCCGCCGCCAAATGCGGAGCGCGGATCGTGCTGCTCAACACCTCGTTCGCGGGACCGCAGATCCGCGAGGTCGCCGAGCGCGAGGGAACCGACCTGCTCGTCTACGACGACGAGTACTCCGAGGTTCTTCAGGGAATCGACGACCCGCCGCGTGGGCGCTACCGCGCCTGGGCGGACGAGCCCGGCGACGACACGCTCGACGCGCTCATCGAGGGGACAGATCGGAGCGCGCCGCCGAAGCCGAACGAGTCGCCGAGAATCACGATCCTCACCAGCGGCACGACCGGAACCCCGAAGGGGGCGCCGCGCTCGGAGCCGCGCTCGCTGTCTCTGATCGGCGGCCTGCTCGGCAAGGTGCCGTTCAAGGCCCACGAGGTCACCGAGTTGTGCGTGCCGATGTTCCA
Organism: uncultured Solirubrobacterales bacterium; assembly: GCA_963709205.1. Lineage (GTDB taxonomy): Bacteria > Actinomycetota > Thermoleophilia > Solirubrobacterales > Solirubrobacteraceae > Palsa-465. The sequence continues at coordinate 77,626 of CAVPVP010000025.1, read as the reverse complement.
CGCGCTCGGATTCATGCAGGCGATCGTCGGCGTCGGCCTCGGGTCGACGCTCGTCGTCCGCCGGCGGTTCGATCCCGAGGTCACGCTCGACAGCCTCGAGGAGCACCGCGCGACCGCGATGGTCATGGTCCCCGTGATGCTCTCGCGCCTCGTCGACCTCGGCGAGGAAGAGATCAAGAAGCGCGACACCTCGGCACTGCGGATCATCTTCGTGAGCGGCTCGGCGCTCGGCGCGGACCTCGCCCAGCGCGCGACGGAGCTGCTGGGGCCGGTGATCTACAACCTGTACGGCTCGACCGAGATCGCGTACGCCACGATTGCCACGCCCGAGGATCTCCGCGAGGAACCGAGCAGCGTCGGCAAGGTCGTGCGCGGCTCGATCGTCAAGCTGCTCGACGAGGACGGCAAGGAGGTGGGCGAAGGCGAGAGCGGGCGGATCTTCGTCGGCAACCTCTCGCAGTTCGAGGGGTATACAGGCGGCGGCAACAAGGACATGGTCGAGGGCCTGATGGCCTCCGGCGACGTTGGCCACTTCGACTCCGAGGGCCGTCTGTACATCGACGGCCGCGACGACGAGATGATCGTCTCGGGCGGCGAGAACGTGTTCCCGGCCGAGATCGAGGAGCTGCTCAGCTCGCACGAGTCGATCCAGGAGGCGGCGGCGATCGGCGTCGATGACGAGAAGTTCGGGCAACGGCTGAAGGCGTTCGTCGTCCTCCGCAAAGGGGCCAAGCTCTCAGATGACGAGGTCAAGGGCTACGTCAAGGACAACCTCGCGAACTACAAGGTCCCCCGCGAGGTCGTGTTCCTCGACGAGCTGCCTCGCAACCCGACCGGGAAGGTCCTCAAGCGCGAGCTCGAGGAGCAAGGCGACGACGCCGGATCCGGCGACGAAAAGTCCGGTGACGAAAAGTCCGGTGACGAGAAGCCCGCGGACAAGAAGGAGAAGGCGAAGACCTAGCCAGCGCTGGTGTGGCGCTCGAGGAAGCCGAGCATCCTTCGCCAGGCGTCCTGACAGTCGTCGGCGTACTCCTCGAAGCGCCGGTCGAAGAACGAGTGGGGCGCTCCGGGGTAGACGTGAATCTCGTGGTCGAGCCCGGCCTGGGTCAGCTTCGCGTCGAACTCCTCGATCTGCTCGACCGGGATCGCCTGGTCCGCTCCGCCGAACAGGCCGAGCAGCGGGGCTCGGATCTCTGCGGCGCGCTCGAGCGGCCCGTCGGTGCCGAAGCGTGACCCTGTCAGCACGCCGTAGAAGCCGACGACGGCCGCAAGCCCGTCCATGTCCGCGCCGGCCAGGAACGACTCGAAGCCCCCGAGGCAGAACCCGACCGTCGCGATCGCGGTTGCGCCGGTCCGCTCACGCAGCGCGGCCGCTGCGGCAGCGGCGTCCTGCTGGACCCCGGGGACCGTCAGCTGCTGGACATGGGGCATGTACTCGAACTCCTCCTCGCGCGGACCGAGGCCCGCGGACCGGCCGAAGTAGTCGAGCGCGATCGCGTGGAAGCCGGCCTGCGCGAATCGCTCGGCCAGCTCGACGTAGAACGTGTACAGGCCGCGGACGTCGGGGAGGATCACGATCCCGCCCTTGCGGCCCGCGTCGGACGGCGCGAGCGCGGCGGAGAACCGCGTGTCGTCGGCCGAGACGAGCTCGAGCACCTCGGCGCCCGCGCCGCCCGCGATGGGGGCGAGCAGGAGGTCCTCGGGCGGGGCCGGCGGGCGTGCGTCAAAGTCGAAACACATGCCGCCCGACACAATAGGGGTATGACCGAAGCTATGACCTCCGCCACCGATCCACAGACATTCCGGGCCCAGTTCCCCGTGCTCGACCGCCTCTCGTACCTCAACGCCGGCACCGAGGGGCCGGTCCCCGCGGCCGCCGCCGACGCGGTGTGTCGCCGGGTCGAAGCCGAGGCCGAGAGTGGGCGCTGCGGGCGCCCGTACTTCGAGGCGCTGATGGAGCTCGCCGCTCAGGCCCGTGCCGGGTACGCGACCGCGCTCGGTTGCGACCCCGTGGACGTCGCGCTGACGGGCTCCACGACCGACGGCGTGAACACCGTGATCGCCGGCCTCGACCTGCGCGCCGGCGACGAGATCGTGACGACAGACCAGGAGCATCCTGGTCTGCTCGCGCCGCTCGGGCGGGCGCACCGGCGCCACGGCGTCAAGATCCGCGTCGTCCCGTTTGCCGAACTCCCCGGCGAGGTCACGAGCGCAACCCGGCTGATCTCCTGCTCGCACGTCTCATGGGTGGGCGGCGAGGTCGCCGACGTGCCCGCGCTCGTCGCCACCGGGGTGCCGGTGCTGCTCGACGCTGCGCAGGCGCTCGGTGCCGTGCAAGTCAACGTGCGCGAGCTCGGCTGCGACTTCTACGCCGGCTCGGGCCAGAAGTGGCTATGCGGCCCCGAGGGCAGCGGCGCCCTGTTCGTGCGCCCCGACCGGCTGGACGATCTGCTCGTGCCCTGGCCGGGCTACGGGTCGATGGCGGACCCGGCAAACGCGCTCGAGTTCGAGCAGGCCGAGGGCGTCAAGCGCCTCGACCACGGCTTTCCGGCCGGGATGCGGAGCGCGTGGGCGACGGCGTCGCTCGGCGTGTTCGAGGCCGCGGGTTGGGACTGGGTGCACGAGCGCGCGGCTTCGCTGGCGGATCTGCTCGCCGACCGGCTGCGCGAGCGCGGTCTCGAGGTCCGGCCCCGCGGCCGCTCGACGCTCGTATCCTGGGCCGCCGATGACGTCGACGCTGAGGTGGCGCGGCTCGCCGGCGAGGGCGTGATCGTCCGCAGCATCCCGGCGTTCGGCGTGGTCCGCGCGTCGGTCGGGGCGTGGAGCTCGGAGGAAGAGCTCGAGCGGTTGGTGGCGCTGGTCGCTCGGTGACCTTCAGCCGTCGCGCACGCGCTCGGGGTGCGTGTAGACGTTCGTCCGGCCGCGGCGGGTGAAGCCGCACAGCGTCATGCCGCGGTCCTCAGCGAGCGACACCGCGAGCGAGCTCGGCGCGCCGACGCCGACAAGGATCGGCGCGCCGGCGACCGCCGGCCTTCTGGACGAGCTCGAACGACAGCCGGCCGCTGACGCACAGGATCCGCTCCCCGAGCGGGACGATCCCGTCGAGGAGGGCCCGGCCGACCACCTTGTCCATCGCGTTGTGGCGCCCGACGTCCTCGCGCGTCACCACGAGCTCGCCGTTCGGCTCGAACAGGCCCGTGGCGTGGACGCCGCCGGTGCGCTCGAACGCCGGCTGCTCGAGCCGGTCGGGGAGGCCGGCGAGGAACGAGCGGGTGACGGACGGCCCGGGCGGGAGCGGCGCGCTGTGGACCGCGACCTCCTCGAGCGCTCCCTTGCCGCACACGCCGCAAGAGGACGTCGTGTAGAAGCGCCGCTCGCCCGGGTCGCGAGTGAGCGGTCCGGCGACCTCGACGGTGTTGACCGCGAAGTCCTCGGTCGGGCCGGCGGCGTGCGGGCGGTCGATCAGGCCCTCGCCGTAGAGGAAGCCGAGCGCGAGCTCCTCGTCCTGGCCGGGCGTTCGCATCGTCACCACGAGCGGGACGCCGTCGACCCGGATCTCGAGCGGCTCCTCGACCGCGACGTCGTCGTCGCGGCCGTCGTGATGGACCTTGGTGAAGCTGTAGGCGGTCACCCGCCGGCGCGCGCGATCGCCTTGTCGAGCGCCGCCGCCGGCGCGCGGACGGGGCCGCCGTGCCCGACCACGAGCAACGCCGGCTCGAGCGTGCGGATCTTCTTAGCCGACTCGACGTCCGTGCCCTTTTCCCAGGTCGCCATCGCCGCGAGCGGGAACCGCCAGTAGAAGTGATTCGAGACGGCCAGGCCGCCGATCGAGGTGAGGGTGTCGCCGACGATCACGGTGCGGTCGCGGGTGTCGAGGAACCACACGTGCCCGGGCGTATGCCCAGGCGTCGGGACGACCTCGAGGCTTCCGATCCGCTCGCCGCCGGTGAGTCGGACGTCGGGCTTGGTCGTGATCTTGGGCCAGGACCCCGGCGGCTTCTTGCCGTCCGGCAGCTTCTCGCCGTCGTGAATGCGGGCGTCGAGGTCGGGCATCAGCACCTGCACCGTGTTGCCGAGCTTCTGCTTGAGTGCGTCGAGCGAGCCGACGTGGTCGCCGTGGCCGTGGGTCAGCGCGACCCGCTTGATCTCGCCGCCGGCGTTGCGGGCGGCTTCGATGAACGTGTCGGCGCCGCCGCCGACCGTGGTGTCGACGAGCGTGAAGCCATCGTCCTCGCGCACCAGGAAGCCGTTGACGAACCGCAGGCGGTTGATCTGGATCAGGTTCTGGTTGATCTGAGTGGTGCTCATGTTGCCTCCGAAGGCCAGAAGTTCGAATCGATCACCGCATCCCCGGTGCGGTGGGGTCCGAACACGACGAACTCGAGGCCGTCGGGGCCGGCTTCGAATGCGCGAGACGAACCCGGCGCGATCCGGATCGCGTCGAGCGGACCGACGTCCCGGATCTCGTCGTCGATCTTCACCTTACCGCCGCCGGCGAGCACGACGAACACCTCCTCGGCGTGCTGGTGGCGGTGACCGAAGGCCTGGCGCACGCCCGGACGGACGCGCTGGTGGCTGAGTCCCGTGCTGACCGCGCCGAGCGCCCGGTTCGCGAACCGTGCCTCGCCCTGATCGCCGAAGCCGAATCTCGGGGCCATGTCCTCGACGTCCTCGAGGTTGACGAGCGTGTACCCGGCGCCGCCGGGGAGGTAGCCGACCCCGCCGAGCGGCTCGAGCTCGGTCAGCTCGGGGGTCTTCGCCAGCAGCGCCATGACCTGTCCGATCCGCGCCTTTCCCTCGTCGGTTTGCAGCTGCTCGAGCGAGGCGTCGAGCAGCTCCTGGCTCAGCCACAGCTCGGTGACCCACACGACGTCCGGCTCGGAGGCCGCGCGGTTGATCAGGTACAGCTCGCAACCGGCGACGTCGCGGAGCGAGTCGGCAGCCCCCAGCAGCAGCTCGGCGAGCTCCTCGGCTCGCCCGGGCTGCGCCGTGAACTTCACGTAGCGTCCGACTCCCGACACGGACGCTAATCCTATGAGGGTCGCCGGTGCCGCGCCGGCGTCAGCTGAGCGCGGGCTCGCCGCGGAGCTCGTCCTCGGAGGAGAGGAGCTCTCGCTCGAGCTCGCCGTCCGGTCCGATCCGGTAGGCGCCGGTCCTGACGAGCCGCGGCGAGTAGGCGTGGATCGTCACGGCGGGCGGGCCACCGGCGTGAAGCACGCGGTGAATCGCGACCGCCGGGACGGTGAAGATCGAATTCGGGCCGAGCACGCGCGAGCGCGGCTCATCGCCGAGACGCAGCCGGTCCTCCCGCACCTGGCCCGAGATCACGGCGATCGCGGCCGAGGACTCGTCGTGGTCGTGGAATCCGGTGTCCTGGTCCTCGCTCCAGCAGATGACCCAGGCGTTGACGTCCTCGTCATCCCAGATCTGCTCGTACACGCGGGCGTCGCTGGCGTGTCGGACGAGATGCCGCCAGCGCTCGGGCGAGGCGGCGAGGCCGGCGACGAACCGTTCGAGCTCGGTCGGGGTGAGGCTCATGCGGCCACCGCGTGGGCTGCTGCCGGCGCGGCGCTCACCAGGTCGGCCGCGTTCTTCTGCAGGACGGCGTCCCACCGGTTGTGCTCGGGCGCGACGACCGGGCGGTCGGATCCGTAGACGAGCTGGTCGGCGCCGACGAGCGCGGCCGCCGCCCCGATTGCGGCGTCGCCGTAGCTCGAGCTCTCGTAGAACGTCAGCGGGTCGCCGAGATCTATCGGGGGACCGCCGCGCGCGGTCAGGCGCTCGCTGAGGAGCGGGGCGCCGCCCGCGAGCATCGCGAACACCACGGTCAGGTGCGGATGCCGGCGCCGGCCGAGCGTGACGAACGTGAGCCACGCGGCCTGCATCTGGGCGACGTAGTCGGTCAGGGCCGGCCACCACAGCGGCTCGGTCAGGGAGGGTGCGCGCGGCGGGGTTTTCGGACCAGGGCCGGGATGGACGAACAGCGGGACGTCGTGTTCCTCGGTCCGGGCCAGAATCGGCTCGACGCGTTCGAAAGCGTCACGGCCCGCGAGCGCGCCGGCGGGGATCGAGATGCCCGCGCACCCGCGTAAGAGGAGATCGTCGATGTCGCGGGGGTCGGGTCGGTCGAGGGGGACTGGGCCCCAAGCGCCAAACTCGGGGGTCAGCGACAGGACTCCGTCGAGGTGGGCATCGATCAGCCGGCGCGCCTCTGGGCGTGGAAGGGCCTCGATCCCGATCGGGCTCGACAGGGCGATCAGGACCAGGTCGAGGCCGGCGTCGCGGACCTCGGTCGCCCGCTGTGACGGGGTCTCGATCTCGGTGTCGATCGCGTACGCGCACTCGCCGGCGCAGTGGACGGTCGCGGTCGGGCCGTTACGGCGGACGAACGGGAGGTGCTCCCGTTCGGCGAGGGCCGCGAGCAGCGGCTCGGTCCAGAGGTGTTGGTGGACGTCTACGCGGGTCACGGCAGTCACGTGCTGAATATACACTAAATCGATCGAGATTCCCAAGATGTGGGGGCGGTCAGGCCTGGTCGAGAAACGCAAGCCCACACAACGTTCCTCGACCAGGCTTCAAAATTGGGGTCGTGACGCACCGCCGGGTTCTGTTCGCCCTCGCCACGAGCGACCGCTTCGAGCGGGCGGTGCGCGAGGCGCCCGGCGGCGAGGCGCTCGCCTACCGGTTCGCCTCCCGCTATGTCGCCGGCGTGACCGCTTCGGACGCGCTGGACACGGCGCGCACGCTTGCCGCTCAGGGCGTTCTCAGCTCGATCGACTACTTCGGTGAGAACGTCTTCGATCCGGTCGAGGCGGACCGGGTGACCGATGAATACCTCGCCCTCGCCGGGCGGATCGCGACCGAGGCGCCGCCGGGCACGTACCTGTCTCTCGATCTCTCGCACGTCGCGCTCGACGAGCGCCGGCTCGCCCGCATCGCCGCCGCGTTGCCGCCCGGCGTCCAGGTTCAGGTCGGCGCGGAGCAGGCCGCGCGGACCGATCGGATCCTCGACGCCGTGCTCGCCGTGGCGCGCGCCGGCGGCTCGGTGTCGGCCACGGTTCAGGCCAACCTGCTCCGAAGTCCCGCGGACGCGCATCGCCTGGCGGACGCGGGAGTCCCGATCCGCCTGGTGAAAGGCGCGTACGTCGAGGACCCGTCGGCGGCGATCGGTTGGGGCGATCCGACCGACATCGCCTTCGCCGAGCTCGCCCACGGGCTTCACGGCGCAGGCGCGCAGCTCTCGCTTGCGACGCACGACCCGGTACTGCGGGAAGCCCTTTTGCCGGCGCTTCCCGGCGCCGGCGTGGAGATGCTGCTCGGCGTACGCCCGTATGACCTGCCGTCGCTGGTCGGCCGAGGAATCCCGGTGCGCCTGTACGTCCCGTTCGGCGAACGCTGGTTTCGCTACGCGATGCGGCGCGCGGCGGAGTCGCGCGGTGCCCGTTAGCACGGTGTAAACGTGCGCCCCGGATCCGGGCGGTACCACGAGTCGCGGGGTGCCCGTTAGCACGGTGTAAACGTGCGCCCCGGGGCCTGGCGGTACCACGAGTCGCGCGGTGCCCGTTAGCACGGTGTAAACGTGCGCCCCGCAGCCGGGCGGTAAAACTAGGGGATGCGTGACTCCGAGCTGCTGCTCCGCCGTGCCAGGCGACCGCTCGTGATCGGCATGGGGGGCGGGGGCGATGTCGTCGGCGCCCTCGCCACGGCCGAGCTCATCCGGCTCTACGACGGCGGCGATCCGGTGCTCGGGGGGCTGACGTGGGAGCGGCGGCCGTTCGATCCGGTGCCTGGGCCGCGGACCGCCGCCGAGATCACCGGCGCGGAGGAGCTCGCGCCGGGGATCCTGCTCGCGGGTCCGGACACGCGTCTGCGCGATCGGGACGTGTTCTTCGCGGAATCACGGATGGCCGAGTTCCTCGGGCAGCGCACGCTGCTGATCGACATCAACGGTGGGCCGGCGCCCGTGGCGGACGGGCTCGCCCAGGCGATGGCGGCCTTGAAGTGCGACCTCCTCGTGCTCGTCGACGTCGGCGGTGACGTGGTGGCTCGAGGCGACGAGCCGGGGCTTCGGAGCCCGCTGTGCGATGCCGTGATGCTGGCCGTCGGCGGTCGGCTGTCGCGGCGGGGTCAGCCGACCCTGCTCGGGATCTTCGGGATCGGGTGCGACGCCGAGCTCACGCCGAGCGAGGTGCTGGCGCGGCTTGCCGAGGTGGCGGCCGCCGGCGGACTGTGCGGCGCGCGCGGGCTGACCGGGCCGGTGGCGGAGCGGATGGAGGCCGCGATCGAGCTCGTCAGCACCGAGGCCAGCGCCCAGGCCGTTCGCGCCTTCCGCGGCGCCTCTGGACAGGCGACGATCCGCGGGGGCACGCGGACGCTCGAGCTGACTCCCGCCGCGTCGCTGACCTTCTACCTGGACGTCGACATCACGCTCAAGGTTGCGGGCCGGCTGGCCCAGGCGGTCTCCGACGCCGGCGGCCTCGAGGAGGCAAACGACGCGCTCAACCAGATCGGCGTGGGTACCGAGCTCGACTACGAGCGCGAGGCAGCCGGGGTTCACCCCGCCGGCCGCTTGAACGCCGACCTGTAGTCGACGCCCTCCACCTCGATCGCCACGTTCACCATCTTGCAGCGCGCGCACTTGATGCGCAGCTTTCGGTTCATGTACTCCGGCGGCATCGCCGTCGCGAGCACGTTGCCGCACTCCACGCACACGTAGTCGTCTGGGCCGTTGCCGTGGAACACCGGGCGGTCCGAGTCCTCCTGGACCGCGGTCCCGCCGTCGCGGGGCACCTCGCCCTCGCGCACGTGCCTCATCGCGATCGTCGCCATCGCAAATTCCCCTACAGCGCCGCCAGCTTCGAGATGAAGTCCTTGATCAGCGCGTCGAGCACGTTCTGGACGACGCCCTCGCCCATCGACGCCGCCTTGCCGGTGATCTGTGCCGCGGTGTGGATCTTCCCCCCGCCGTCCGAGAGCTCGAACGTGACGTCCGCGTTGGCGTGACCCTGCCCGCCCGCCTCCCTCGACTTGACCTGGAGCACGGCGCGATGAGCGTCGGGATCCTGGTCGATCACCGCCACGGTCCCTTTGAACGTCATCGACATCGCGCCCATCTTGACCTTGATCTGCGCTTTAACGTTGTCGGGCGCCGTGGCCTCGGTCACGCTGCCGCCCTCGACGCACGGAACGAGCCGCTCGAGGTCGAGGATCGTCTCCCAGTTCTGCTCGATCGGCTTGCCGTTCGAGTACTCGTGGTCGAGTTCAACCATGGGTCAGCTCCTGAGTTAGGGTTTGCACGTATGGCACAACATTTTGGACCTGACAACGCACGCCTCACGATCAAGACCACTCGGCAGGGCGCAGCGGCGAAGGCCGGCCACGACCTGGTCATCGAGGTGGGCGCGTGGGAGGCGACGCTCGATCCCGAGGCGCAGCCCGCCCTGACGCTGACCGCCGACTCGCGGTCGCTGCGTGTTCTGACGGGCACCGGCGGGGTCAAGCCGCTGGGCGAGAAGGACAAGTCGAATATCCAGCAGACGATCAACGACGAGGTGCTGAAGGGCTGTGCGATCGAGTTCATCTCGAGCGACGTCCAGTCCTCGCCCGGCGGCTTGACAGTGAGGGGCGAGCTCAGCCTGAACGGCAGGCAGGGCCCCGTGGAGTTCGACCTCACGACCGCCGACGACGGCTCCGTGGCCGGCCGCGCGAAGGTGACGCAGACGGCGTTCGGAATGAAGCCCTACTCGGCGCTGTTCGGGGCGCTCAAGCTCGCCGACGACGTCCACGTCGAGATCGACGCCAAGCCTCACTGATCCTTATAGACCGCCTGCGCGTCGAGCCCGCCCTCGACGCCCGGTGGCAGCACCCCGGTGCCGTGTGCGTACAGCGCGATGTCGGCGATCGTCTTCGCCTGCGCCAGGTCGCCACTCGAGACGAACGCGCCGTTGTCCCACTGGATCGTCTCCGGCGAGGTCTCGAGCGCGGCGGCCGCGAGGAGCCGTGCCTTGTCCAGGATCTTCCCGGTGGCGCTCTGGATTGCGGCCGGCGTCTGCGGCGACGGGGCGGTGTTGTAGCCGTGGCCGACGCCGAACCGGTCGGTGTCGGCGGGGACGACCTTGACGTCGAGCGCGGGGACGCCGAGTTCGCCGGCGACGAGCTGCGCGTACCGAGCCTCCTCGCCGTCGGATTCGGTGGTCAAGCTGAGCACCATCTTGCCCGTCGGGTGCACCCTGAGGAACACCGCCCGGTACGCCTCGTTGGCCATCACTCGTCCTCCTCTGTCGTTTGGTTCGAAGCCTCCGCGAGCGCCAGCCGTTGGCGCTCGAGGTGGGCGGTCAAGGCGTTGTGCTCCTCGAGGTCGCAGAAGCTGGGTTGCGGGCCGCCGAGTGGATGCGGCGGCACCGCCGGGCGATCACAGCCGGGGTAGATGCAGATCTTCGGCGCGCTCATGTCCCCCCCAGTGACCATCCGGGAGTTGTCTTGCCGCGGCTCGGCCCGTAGCCGCTCGGCATCGCCACCGAGCTGCCCGGCACTGGGGTGGCGCTCGGCCACTCCTCATCGTCGGGCTCGGGTGTCGAGACCGTCGGCAGGTCATCGCCGTCTGTCGTGCTGATCGCGTCCACGACTTCGTCGAGGGCCTCGAGGGTGTGGCCGCTCACCAACGCGTCGCAATACGGCAGCGCCGCGACCAGGCCGGCCGCGCGCGCCTCGAAGCCCCGCGCGCTGATACGAGGGTTGACCCAGACGATCCGGTGAGCGACGCGGCGCAGCCGCTCCATTTCGCGCGCTACGAGCGCCGGGTCCCCGCGCTCCCAGCCATCGGACAGGATCACGATCACCGCGCCGCGGGCCATGCCGCGCCGCCCGTGCCGATCGTTGAACGTCTTCAGGGCGTCGCCGATGCGGGTCCCGCTCGACCAGTCGGGCGCGGCGGTGGCGGCGCGCTGGATCGCGCGCTCGGGGTTACGGGACGACAGCGCGCGCGTGAGCCGGGTCAGGCGGGTGGCGAACACGAATGCTTCAGATTGGGACCCGCCCACCCCACCCCCCCGCCCTCCACCGCCCGCGCTCGTCGCGCATGTCAGGAACTGGAGGTAAGCCCGCGCGTAGGGCTCCATGGACCCCGAGATGTCACACAGCATCACCAACCGGCGCGGCACGATTCGGCGCCGGCGGCGAGCGAGCCGGATGGGATCGCCGGCCGTGCGCAGGCTGCCGCGGAGCGTGCGACGCATGTCGATTCGTTCGCCGTGGCGGTCGCGCTCGGCCCTCCGCGTCCGGCGCATGGGCGTGGCGATCTTCATCCGCGTCATCAGGCGGCGCAGCCGCGCGAGCTCGTCCGGCGAAAGGGCGTCGAAGCGCTTGGTACGGAGCACTTCCTCATCACTGGCCAGGACCGGCACCGGGATCTCTTCGGTCGGCTCGCTCGAGCCCGTGGTCGCCGAGTCCGACGGGGTGGCGCCGCTTCGCGGTGCGCCGTCGGTGGTCCGTCGCGGCTCGTCGGCGGGTGCCGAGTCGGCCGGCGTGCTCTCGGTATCGGTATCGGTATCGGTATCGGCAGCATCTTCGGGCACCGGCGCCGCGCCGAACACACTCGCGAAGACCGCATCGAACGCCCGCAGCTGCGAGCGATCTGAGACGAACGCGGCGCGCGCTGTCCAGTACAGCCGTCGGCGCGAGATCGGCTCGACCACCACGAGGGCCTGTGCGAACCAGGCAGCGCGCTCGACCGTCACCGGCACGCCCGAGTCGTGGAGCCGGCGGCTGAACGCGCCGGCGAGGGCCGGCAGGTCGAGCCCGAGCGTCCGGACTCTGAACGGCTGCGCGGCAGGGGTCATCGCCGGCCGACCAGGCTCTCTAGACCGGCCGCACGAACGACCTCCTGGTCCTCGGCGTACTTGAGCACGGAACCCAGCGTGCGGTCGATCGCCGCGGTGTCCAACTCGGAAACGCCCAGCACGGTCAAGGCCGCGACCCAGTCGATCGCCTCCGCGACCCCGGGTGGCTTCTGCACGTCGCTGTCGCGCATCCGCGAAATCGCGTCGGCAACCTGCACGGCCAGTTGCTGCGAGGCGGCCGGGATTCGCCGGCGGATGATCTCGACCTCGCGCTGCGGAGTGGGGTAATCGATCCACTGGTACAGGCAGCGGCGCTTGACCGCATCGTGCAGGTCGCGCGTGCGGTTCGAGGTCAGCACGATGATCGGGGGATGGGTGGCGCGGATCGTCCCGATCTCCGGGATCGTCACCGCGGCCTCGGCGAGCAGCTCGAGCAGGAATGCCTCGAAGTCGTCGTCAGCCCGGTCGATCTCGTCGACCAGCAGTACCGCCGGTCGTGGGCCGGGATACTCGAGCGCGCGCAGCAGCGGGCGGCGGATCAGGTAGTCGCGACCGAACAGATCCTGCTCGCTGAGTGCGGCGCCCTGGGCCTCCGCCAGCCGGATGCTGAGCAGCTGGCGCGGGTAGTTCCACTCGTACAGCGCCTCGGCGGCATCGATCCCGTCATAGCACTGAAGGCGGATCAGCGGGGTATCGAGGACCGCGGCGAGCGACTTGCCGGCCTCGGTCTTGCCGACCCCCGCCTCGCCCTCGAGCAGCAGCGGCTGGGGTAGGCGCAGGCTCAGGAACATCGAGGTCGCGAGGCCCTCGTCGACGAGGTAGTCGACCGCGGCCATGCGGCGCGCGAGCGTCTCGACGTCGGGTACGAGGTGGCGGATCTCGTCGACCGCCTCGCCGGTGACGCGCGTCATGCCGGAGCGTGCATTTGCTCGAACGCGCGCAGGCAGCCCTCGCCGCAGAAGTAATAGGTCCCGCCCGCCCCCTCGCCGGCGTGGTCGATCGTGATCGCGTCGGGGCTGACGACCACGGTCATGCCGCAGATCGGGTCGATCGCCGTGGTCGGCGGCGCGGCGGCCCACGACCGCGGGGTGGTGCTCGATCGCCGGCGCTCCTGGATGATCGACGCCAGGATCGACAGGGCGATCTCCGAGGGGGAGCGGGCGCCGATGTCGAGGCCCGCGGGCGTGTCGATCCGCTCGAGCAGCTCCTCGGATACGCCGTCCTCTCGCAGAGCCGCGAGTACGGCCGCCCCTCGCTTGTGGCTCGCCACCAAGCCGACGTAGCCCACGCCGGCGCGGAGCGCCGCGGCCAGGATTGCGCGTTCGTCGCGGCCGTGCGCGGCCACGACCAGCGCGAGGTCGTCGGCGCTCGGCGTCGGCGTCCCAGAATCGTCCCCTCGACTCGAGACGGCGTCGAGCCCCAACTCGGGGCCGAGTCGCAGGAGCGCGGCCGCGATCGGCGTGTCTCCCGCGACGATCATCCGAGGCGCCGGGAGGAACGGCTCCAGGAAGACCTCGATCGCGCCACCCGACAGGCAGGGGTTCTGCACGGTGACCGAGCCGTCGTCGTGTCCGATCTCCGTGCCGATGTCCTCGCCTTCGGACCCGCCCGGGCCGTCGGGCAGGATCCGCAACAGCAAGGGCTCGCCGCGCTCGATCGCCTTCAGCGAGTACAGCCGCACGCTGTTCTGCGCGCACACGCCGCCGACGAACCCCTCGATGCTTCCGTCCTCGTGCACGAGCGCCACGTTGCCGGGCGTGACGCTGGTCGGGTGCTCGACCCGGACAACCGTCGCGGTCACGAAGGCCGCGCCCTGCGCCGTCAGCTCCTGGGCGCGGGCATTCAACGGCCCGTTGATCACTGCGGCGGCTCCGGACGACCTTGCATCGCCGCCCACACGCGGGCCGGAGTGCACGGCATGTCGATGTGGTTCACGCCGTGGCTGTCGTGCAGGGCGTCGATCACGGCGTTCACGATCGCCGGCGGCGAGCCGACGTTCGGCGACTCGCCGACTCCCTTCGCCCCGAGCGGGTGGTGCGGGCAGGGCGTGACGGTCTCGCCGAGCTCGAAGTCCGGACACTCGAGCGCGGTCGGGATCAGGTAATCCATGAACGACCCGTTCAGGCAGTTGCCCTCGTCGTCGAACGTGATCACCTCCATGAGCGCGATTCCGATGCCTTCGGCGAGCCCGCCGTGGATCTGGCCCTCGACGATCATCGGGTTGATCCGCACGCCGCAGTCGTCCACCGCGATGAACCGCCGGACCGTGACCGCGGCGGTGTCCGGGTCGACATCGACAACGCAGATATACGCGCCGCACGGGTAGGTCAGGTTCGGCGGGTCGTAGATGACCTGGGCGTCGAGCCCGCCCTCCATGCCCTCGGGCATCGGGTCGCCCGAGTACGCGTAAGCGGCGATGTCCTCGATCATCGCGCCCTTCTCGGGGTCGCCCTTCACATGCCAGCGGCCCTTCTCCCAGGCGAGGTCCTCGGCGCGGGTTTCGAGCATAGTGGCCGCGATCAGGCGCGCGCGGTCGCGCACCTTGCGGGAGACGACCGCCACCGCGGCCCCGCTCACCGGGGTCGACCTCGACCCGTACGTTCCGAGTCCGTACGGCGTGCGGTCCGTGTCGCCGTGGCGGACCTCGACGTCCTCGGGCGGGATGCCGAGCTCCTCGGCCACGATCTGCGCGAACGTGGTCTCGTGGCCCTGGCCCTGGGTCTGCGCGGAGATGCTGACCACCGCCTTCCCGGACGGGTGCACGCGCAGGTCGGCGCCGTCGTTCATCGCCAGGCCGAGGATGTCCATGTGCTTGCGCGGCCCGGCGCCGACGCCCTCGGTGAAGAACGACACCCCGATGCCCATGAGCTCACCCCGCGCGCGCTTCTCGGCCTGCTCCTTGCGCAGCTCGTCGTACCCGGCGATCCTCATCGCCTCGCGCATGGTCTCGGCGTAGTTGCCCGAGTCATACGTCCAGCCGGTGGTCGTTTCGTAGGGGAACTGCTCGGGCGCGATGAAGCTGTTCATGCGCAGATCGACCGGATCGACGCCCATCTCGAGCGCGAGCGCGTCGACCATGCGCTCCACGAGATACACGGCTTCGGTGATGCGGAACGAGCACCGATAGGCGACGCCGCCCGGTGCCTTGTTGGTGTAGACGGCCTTGACCTGCACGTGCGCGGCTTCTAGGTCGTAGGACCCGCACACGATGTGGAAGAAGCCGGCGGGGAACTTGGTCGGCTGGGCGGTCGAGTCGAACGCGCCGTGGTCGGCGATCACGTCGACGCGGAGGCCCGTGATCTTGCCGTTCTTCGAGCACATCTCGGCGCGCATGATGTAGTCGCGGGCGAAGCCGGTCGACATCAGGTTCTCCGAGCGGTCCTCGATCCACTTGACCGGGACGCCGGCCACGATCGAGCCGGCGATCGCGCACACGTAGCCCGGATACACCGGCACCTTGTTGCCGAAGCCACCGCCGATGTCGTTGCAGCGGATCCGGATCATGTGCTCGGCCAGGCCGGCCACGTGCGCGTACACCGTGCGGTGGGCGTTCGGCGCCTGGTTGCCGTTGTAGATGTCGAGCTGGCCGGTGTTCGGGTTGAAGTCGGCAATCATCCCGCACGTCTCGAGCGGCGCCGGATGGCAGCGCGGGTAGATGATGTCCCGCGTGACGATCGTGTCCGCCTCGGCGAACGCACGATCGGTGGCGGCCTCGTCGCCGGCCTCCCATAGCGGGCTGGCCAGGTTGTCGACCTGACCGTCCTTGTCGTCGCGGATCAGCGGCGCGTCCGGGTCGAGCGCCTTGCGGGCGTTGACGACCGCCGGCAGCGGCTCGTACTCGACGTCGATCAGCGCGAGGGCATCCCTGGCGGTGTACTCGTCGACGGCGATCACGAACGCGACCTCCTGCCCCTGGAAGCGGACCTTGTCGCCGGCGAGCACAGCCTGGGTGTCGTAGGAGATCGTCGGCATCCAGGCGAGCCCCAGGGTCTCGAGGTCCTTCGCCGTGACCACCGCGGCTACGCCGGGATGGGCGAGCGCCTCCGAGGTGTCGATCGACACGATGCGCGCATGCGCGTAGGGGCTGCGCAGCACCACGCCGTGCACCATCCCCGGGAGGCGGATGTCGTCGAGGTAGGTCCCCTTGCCGCGGATGAAGCGCGCGTCCTCCTTGCGCTTGAGACGACCGAAACCAATCGGGCGTTCGGTCGTGGCGGTCTCCATCGTGGCCATGCTTACGCCTCCTGTTTGATGCTCGATGAACCGGATGTCATCGCAGCTTCGTGCTCGGCCGCCCAGCGCACCGCGCTGACTATGTTCTTGTAGCCGGTACAGCGACAGATCGCCCCGGATATCGCGGTCCGGATCTCCGCCTCGGTCGGGTTCGGATTCTCGTTCAGCAAGGCACGCGTGGTCATCAGCATGCCGGGGGTACAGAAGCCGCAGTGGAGCCCGTGCTTCTCGTGGAAGCCCATCTGAATCGGGTCGAGCCGGCCGTCTTGTTCGAGCGACTCGACAGTGAGGATCTCGTGGCCCACGCACATCGCCGCGAGCGTCGTGCAGGACTTGATCGGCTTCCCGTCCATGAGCACCACGCACGCGCCGCAGTTGGACGTGTCGCACCCCCAGTGCGTGCCCGTCAAGCCGGGCGTGTCGCGGATGAAGTGAACGAGCAGCGTGCGCGGCTCGACGTCGCGCGAGACCTCCTGCCCGTTGATCCTGATCTTCACTTCCATGTCAATGATCCTCCTTGCGCGGCGCGGGGTTCATCTGTCCTCCCGCTGCAGGGCGCGGGCGGTGGCGCGCCGTAGCGCGCGGACGGTGAGGACGTTCGCCAGATGGCGCTTGTAGTCAACCGGCCCTCGCCCATCCGGTACCGGGGCGCAATCTTCGGATGCGATCTCGCCCGCCTGGGCGAACAGCTCCTCCGAGGGCGGCTTTCCGCGCAGCAGATCTTCGGCACGCGTGCCGATGATCGTGGTCGGGCCGAGCGCGCCGAGCGCGATGCCGGCGTCGGCGATCACGCCGCCCTCGATCCACACCGCCGCCGACACGGCCGCGATGGCGAAGTCGCCGGCGCGCCGTTCGACCTTCTCGTGCGCGCCGCCGGCGCCGGCTCTGATCGGGATCCGCACCTCGGTGAGCATCTCCTCAGCGCCGACCGCCGTTGTGAACGGCCCGATGTAGAACCCGTCCATGCCGATGACGCGCTCGCCTTCCGGACCCCGGAGGACGACGTTCGCCTTTAGCGCGGCACAGACCGCGGACAGGTCCTCGGCCGCGTCGGCCTGGCACAGGGATCCGCCGATCGTGCCGCGGTTGCGCACGACCGGGTCGGCGATGACCTCCTCGGCATCACGGAACGACGGCGAGCGGCGGGCGAGCAGCTCGGACTCGAGCAGTTCGGAGTGCCGCGTCAGCGCCCCGATCCGGATCTCGGTGATGCGTTCGTCGATATAGGACAGCTCGTCGAGGTCGTTGATGTCGATCAGGAACTCTGGGTTCGCAAGGCGCAGCTTCATCATCGGCAGCAGGCTGTGGCCGCCGGCGATCAGCCGCGCTTCGGGACCGTGCTCTACCAGCGTTGCGATCGCGCCCTCGACGCTCGTCGCCCGCTCGTACTCAAACGGCGCGGGGGTCTGCACCAGTTCTCCTTTGGGTTCGGGTGGGCACGGCGTCAGTCGCCCTTGAGACGACGAAGGAACGCCAGTCCCGATTTCACGGGGCCTTCCTGGGCCTCGGCCTGCTGTGGGGGCGCTTCGAGCACGGCGGCCTTGCCCGGCATCCGCTTGCGGGTCCCGGGCGACTCGCTCGGCTCGTACTGCACCGGCGAGTCGGTGCCGATGATCGGCGAACGCGGCATCGATTGCGGCCTCGTCTGCCTGGCATCCGGATAGAGCCCGCGAGCGGCCAGGCTGCCGTACGCCGGGTTGCGAAGCGCCGGGCCGTTCGGGCTCGCGGCCGCGATCGGAGCCTCCCGGCCGAGCCGGGCCAGGGTTAGCGTCCCCTTGGTGTACACCTCGCTGATCCGCGGCGCCTTGGCCTCCTTGCTCTCGGGGACGTTGCGGAAGCCCTCGGCCGCCGCGCCCGGGTACAGGCCTTCGACCAGGCCGACGGCATCCGAGAGGCCCGCCTTCTTGACGAGCAGGCCCTCGAGCAGGTCGACGCCGGCGTCGAGGTTCGTATTGATGGACGTGACCACCTCGTCGACCGGCGCGCTCTTCTGGATGATCCCGGTGACGCCGGCGATTGCTTCGTCGAGCGCCTTGGTGATCTTCTGGAGGGCGAGGATCGTCGACACGAGGTAATAGACGAGCGCGAGGACGATCAGCACCACCGCGACGATCATGACTACACCAGCTGCTGGCATCGTGCCTCCTATCGGGCGTCGTCGAGGATCACGTCGAGCGAGCCGCCGTAGTCGGCGGCGGTCTCGATCGTCTTCTGTACTTGATCCTGCGTGGTGAGCAGGAGTGCGGTCGCGTCGAGGTCCTTAGACCCGGCGGTGGCCGCCGTTGCGATCTGCTGGACGCTCGGCACGATGCTGTTGGCCGCGTTCAGGACACCCCGCAGCAGGTACACGACGACCGGGAGCACGACGAGGATGAGAATCGCGTCGCCGATCCATTCGAGCGTCATCGGGGCCTCCTCTCCGCGACGACCTTGGCCTTGCGCGCGATCCCGGGGAACGCGCTCAGGATCACGTCGAACTGACCGTTGATCGCCTTGACCGCGGGCTCGAGCGGCTGCAGGTGCTCGGACTCGACCATCTTGAGTGCGCCCGCGAGCGTGGCGAGGTCGGCCGAGGTCGTCTTCGAGGTCCTGGCGGATCTTGATCAGCGCCGCGGCGAGCACGGCGATCACGACGATCGCAAGCACGACACTGAGGATGATCAGGGTGGTCTCGCTCATCGCTCACTCGCTCCGTTCCCGTATCCGTCGGTGAGCGCGTTCATGTAGCCGTCTTGGATCACGGCCTCCTCCACGATCAGTCCCAGCACGGGTGCGGTCGCTTCGAGCTGGGGGATGTTCTGAGTGTTGCCGGCCACCTTGCCGGCGACGTCGAGCAGGGCGCTGACCGAGCGCTTGATGTCGTCGACCGCCCGGACCAGGACGATCAGAAGGCCGGCGACGGCGAGCGCCACGACGAGCCCGATGATGAGTGCGATTCCCCAAGCGCCGTGGTTTGAGAGGGCGGCGTACGGGAGATTCATTTGCCCACCGCCACCTTCCGGAGCGCGCGTGCCGAATGCAGGATCCTGACGCCGGAGTCGTTGATCCGGCCGATCCCCACGAGCCCGTCGGTCTGGGCGCGGACCTTCTCCACACCCTCGACGGCGGTTCGCGCCTGCGCCGCGATCTTCCGGGCCAGCATGACGATCGTGATCACGATCGCGGCGGCGACCACGGCGACGATGACACCCAGCACGAGCCCGATGACCCAACCGGTGGAAACACCGATCAAGATCAAGTCACACCTCCTGTGTCGTTCTCCCTCGTCTTCTCGCTGAAGGACGCCGGACCCGCTTCCGATCTTCCTCCGAGCAGAACTTTGGCGCGCAATCGTTTGCGAGTCAACTAAAAGAGAAACGGCGTTCCTACGTCGTAGCTTGTTCCTCGGCCAGAAGCGCGCGGTATTCCTCGTCGGTGTCGACGTCGCGCGGGATCGGGGCGGCGATCGGCACGTCGACAACCTCCTCGGAATAGCGATCGAGCAGCTTCCAAACGCCCTTGTCGCCATGCAGCGCCGCCAGGTCGCCGAACGTGGAGCGCGCGAACGCGAGTGGGTGCCCGCGGCCGTCCTCGTACGCGCAGGCGGCGAGCTTTGCGTGGCCGCGCCGGTCGATCAGCGTTCGCACGGTGGCGGCGGTGACGCCGGGCTGGTCTCCGAGCATGAGCACGAGCGCCTCGGCGCGCGGATCGACGGTTTGCAGGGCGGCCGCGATCGAGGATGAGCAGCCCTCGCCGAAGTTGTCGTTCACGACCACGGTCGCGCCGGCGAGGTCGACCCGGTTGCGGACCTCGTCAGCGCTCCCGCCGATGACGCACAGCAGCTGATCGAACGGGCATCCCCGCGCGGTGTCGAGCACGCGGTCGAGCAGCGTCGCGCGGCCGTAGGGCAGCAGCTGCTTCGGCGTGCCGAGGCGCTTCGAGCCACCGGCCGCGAGCACCAGGCCGGTGACGAAGGGCCGCGCGTTCACACGGTGATTATGCGGCGCGGCGCTGCGGCGCGGCCAGCGGGATCGGCCAGCGCGCCAGCTCGAGCTCGTCGGCCGGCTTCGGCTTCGAGATCACGTAGCCCTGGACCAGGTCGCAGCGCAGCCCGGTGAGCAGGGCGAGGCAGCGGTCGTCCTCGACCCCCTCGGCGACCACCCGCAGCCCGAGCGCGTGGGCAAGCTCGACGGTCGCGCGCACGAGCGCGAGGTCACGACCGTCCCCGGACTCGGCCAGTCGGATGATGAAGCTGCGGTCGAGCTTGAGCTCCTTTACGGCGAGACTGCCGAGGTAGGCGAGCGAGGTGAAGCCTGCGCCGAAGTCGTCCACGGAGACGACCAGGCCGAGGTCGTGGAGCCTCTGGATGGCGTGCTGCGAGCGCTCGAAGTCGGCGATCGCGGTGGTCTCGGTCATCTCAAGGACGAGCATCTCCGACCCAAGTCCGTAGCCGGTGAGCAGGCCGGCCACGAGGTCGGGAAAGTCGGGGTTCAGGAGATCCGAGGCGGAGATGTTGACCGACACCGTCAGCTCTTTGCCGGCGGCCCGCCACGAGGCGCACTGGAACAGGGCCTCGTCGAGCACCACCGAAGTCAGCGCGCCCATCAGGCCGGCGTCCTCGGCCAGCCCGATGAACTCGAGCGGCGGGACGTAGCCCAAGCGTGGGTGGACCCACCTGACCAGCGCCTCGACCGAGTTGATCTCCCCGGTCGACAGATCGACCTGCGGCTGATAGTGGAGCTCGAGCTGGCGGCCCTCGATCGCCGCCCGCAGCTCCTCCACGAGCTGCACCCGGTTGGCCGCGCCGTCGAGGTCCTCCTGGTAGATCGCGAACTGCTTGCCCTCGAGCTTGGCGCGGTACATCGCGAGGTCAGCGCAGCGCACCAGGTCGTCCGCGTCGCTGGCGTCGCCGGGCATGACGGCGATGCCGATGCTGGCTCCGATCTGCACGCGCACCGCGTCAAGCGCGAACGGCTCCTCGATCCGGGCGGTCAGACGCGCGGCCACCGTCGCCGCGTAGTCCGCCCCGGCGTCGAGCAGCGCGACCACGAACTCGTCGCCCCCGAGCCTGACCACGAGGTCGGAGCTCCGCAGCGACTCCGCGAGCCGGGCGCCGAGCTGGCGCAGGAGCTCGTCACCCGTCGGGTGCCCGAACGTGTCGTTGACCTCCTTGAACTTGTCGAGGTCCACGAACATGAACGCCAGGCTGCGTTCCGGCGCGTCCGGGTCGCGCTGCTCCGCGGTGAACTCGTCCATCAGGTGGAACAGGGCCCGGCGGTTGCCCAGTCCGGTCAGCTGGTCGGTGATCGACTCACGCCGGCGCTGCTCGGTGATCGAGCGTAAACCGACGAGCGACAGGGCCGAGCGGACGCCGGCGACGAGTAGCGTCGCCGCGGCCAGCCCGAGCGAGACGCGGCCGACGTGCTGGAGCGAGCCGACGAACAGGATCACGAGCGCCGCGCCCGCCGCCACCGCCGGCAGAGCGAACCCGGGCGGCTCTTCGGAGAGAAGGGGCTTGTCGGCGGACGACCTGACCCAGACAGCGATCGAAACGAGCAGGATCGCCACCGGCCAGGCGATGTCGTTCAACACGGTGCCGACGGTCGAGGTGGTGCCGAGCACGTTGAACACGTCGCCCACCGTGTTGAGGGCATAACCCGCGCCGAGCAGGAGCCAGGGGATCTTCCGCTTGCCGGGCACGATCGCGGCGCCGCCGACCACCAGCCCGAGCAGGAGGACGTCGCCGACCGGGTAGGCGAGGTTCACCGCCACGCCCGCACTGCTCCCGCCGGCGTGGTGGAGCACCTGGTTGAACGCGAACGTGGCGCACACGGCCGCCGCGCCGAAGCCTGCGACCGCGCCGTCGAGCCAGCCGGCGAGGCTGAACCTCCGGACGTTGCCGCGCAAGAGCAGCATCAGGGCCGCGTACGTGACTGGGTAGAACGTGATGTAGAAGGCGTCGGCGAGCGAAGGCGACGGCGGCGTGGCCCCGCCGAGCGACTGCATGGTGAGGATGAGATCACCCGTTGACCAGAACAGCAGGCCGATCCCGAGCAGGATGGGCACGGCGCGTCCGCGCTTGAGGTAGACGGCCCTGAGGATGCACATCGCGCCGGCGACGATCTCGAACGCGACGACGGCCCAACCGTCGAGCCACGTCGCGTCGTAGCCGAGTGAGTCGACCACGATATAGCCGATCACGAGCACCGTGAGCACCACGTACACGGCGCGGATGCCCGGATGCGCCTGGTCGAGCTCGCGCCGGCGCGGATGGAAGGCAGCGCGAACCGCGGCGCCTGTGTCTTCGCCGGTGCTCACCCGCGGGTCTCCCGATCAGTTGTCATGAGGGTCCTCTAACCGTGACTTCTTCGGTTGTTGTTCGGCCAATTGGGCACAAACTTGTGCCGATAGGCCGTTGGGGGGGTCAAATGGCCACGTCAGGCGGGAGGCGGGGCGCGTGTCGGGTGTCCGGAGTCGAGCGATGTCGCCCGATGGCGGATCCGGCCGGCCCTAGATGCGCGAAAAAACCTGCATAACTTGACAGTTCAACAATTCACGCGGGGTGGACCACGAGACGCGGTCGGGCGGTCAGACCCTGTGGACCGCTGCGAGAAGGCCCGCGTAGGAGCGGACGAGCGCCGCGCGCTCCTCCTCGATCAGGGGGCTGGCGAGGTCACAGCCCTCCTGCACCCATTGATCCGAAAAGCGCATCGCCAGCGCCCGCTGCTCGGCGGCGACCGCCACGTCCGCCTCGCGGACGCCGTAGACGTACGCGTACACGGCGGACAGGGCGGCGATGAGCGGTCCCTCGTCCGCGCCGCCGCTGCCGTCGTGCTGATGCTCCCGGTGTACGCGCCACCACTCGACCTCGAGCTCGGAGGCCCGGCGGGAGTCGAACGCGTCGCCGTGCCGCTCAGCGACGAGCCGGTAGAAGCGCTCCATCGCCCGCCGAGCGCCCTCGGGGTCGTTGTCCGGGTACGGAGCCCAGAGCTGGTTGGCTCGCAGCACCAGCCAGGCGCCGTGGAGCGTGGATGGCCACGGGAGCCCGAAGGTGTGACGCGTGAGGGCGACGGCTGAACGCAGAAACCTCGGCCAGTCGCGCCGGTAGTACGTGACCCAGGCGGTCGTCTCGAGACCGCCAACGCGTCGCGGATCGAACGAGCGGTGTGGCTTGACCGCGGACCCGGGGCGGGGCCGGCGGGCGCGGCGTCGGCGCGTGTTGTTTGGCATGGGCATTGCCGACCGTAACCGATCTCCCGAGAGGTGTGCGGGACTTCACCAAGGGTGGGTACTCAACCCGGCGGCGGGGACTTACCTTGGTCCCTCGATGACCGTCCACTCGAGGAGCGCCAACGTATGACTCGCATCACCGACCCGGACTTTCGCCTGCGCGATCACCACGTCCCGCCGACGCTCCCGGCATTACCAAAGACCGGGCTGAACCTCGCGACGCTCCACCGGCCGGAGCTGAAGCTGGCGGATTACATCCACCCTCAGCTCGCCAATCCGCCGGCCGCGATCTCGCGACCGCACTCCGGCTTCAGCTGGGGGATGCTCGCCAATGACCGAATCGGCGACTGCGTGATCGCGATGATGCTCCACTCGATCGAGGACTTCCATCTGGACTCGGGCACACCGGTGCCGAGCTTCACCGATGCGGACGCGATCAGCATCTACTCCGAGATCACCGGCTACGACCCGAAGGATCCGTCCAGCGATCGCGGGACGGACGAGAACGCGGCGATGCGCTATTGGGAGCATCCGGGCCTGAAGACAAGCCACGCCGGGAGCCACTCGATCGTCGCCACCGTCGCGGTCGATCCGACCAACCTGAACGAATGCCGGATCGCGATCGACGAGTTCGTCGATCTCCAGATCGGCATCGCGCTGCCGATCAGCGCACAGGGCCAGACGGAATGGACGGTCGTCGGCGACGGCAAGACCGGCAAGTCGGCGCCAGGTTCATGGGGCGGTCACGGCATCCCCTACCGGGAGTACGACCCGGAGACGTTCAACTGCGTGACGTGGGGCGCGGAGCTCCTGCTCACCGTGCCGTTCCACCAGGACTACGCGCAGGAGGCGCACGTCGTGGTAACGCAGGAGATGCTGAACAAGAGCGGGGTCGGACCGTCGGGCGTGGCCTGGGACGAGCTGATCGCCGACATCAAGGCGCTGCCTTCTAATCGAGGTGCGGGTGGTCCTACGGGGGCTCCTCTGACGACGCTCGTGTGAGCGAGGCGAACGCTCTCGCCGAGCGAGAGTGAGCCTGCTGGCGCAGAGCCGTCCGAGGACTGGTCTGGGGGGGCGCATCGCGGATGCGCCCCCCATTGCCTGTTAATTGGCTGCGTATCGCTGCCCATCGCTTGACATACCTCGTCTGTGCGAACGCCGCGTGCTCGCGGATGTCCTAGGCTGGCCGCACGGCGCTGGGGGAGGCGCCGCCGAGCTGGGCCACGAGCCCGAGCTGGACCGTCCACCAGTTAGGAGCGAGGTATGGGATCGCGCGGCAGGAGACGTGTTGTGGTCACGATCGGGCTGGTCGCTGTGTTGGCGCTGGCCGCCTGGACGAGCGCGTCGGGCGCGTCGGGCGCGCTGGGCGCGTCGGCGAAGGCGAACGCCGCGAGCGCCGCAGCGAAGGCGCACCAGGCGGGTCAGTGCTCATCGAGCGACCCGAGCACGCCCAACCCGGCAAACCCGCTCGACACCGCCGGGTTCACCGGGACCGATCCGCTCTCAGGCGCGCACCTGTTTGTCGAGAGTCCGTGGCAGTACGGAGGCGATGCCGCCGACGCGATCGCCGACGCGGTCGGCCTCGGGTCGCTGAGCAGCAAGGAGAGCGGCACGCCGATCCCGTGGGCGCGGTTCGAAGCCCGGGTCAACGGGATGCACATGTCCCGCGCGGTCTCCTATCGGGTTCACATGCTCGAGAAGATCGGCGACTACCCGCAGGCCCACCAGTTCAGCCTGTACACCGCCGGCGGCTCGGGGCCGGCGATCTTCACCCAGGTCCAGAACTACCTGTGTCGGATGCAGCGGACCGATCCCGGCGCGGCGGCGGAGATGACGACGTACTTCGTCAAGCACGGCGGTGGCTGTAGCCCGGGAACCAACCCGAACTTTGAAGACGAGGTCAACGCCTTCAAGGACGCCGTGGGCAACTTCCCGGCGCTGATCTTCGTCGAGGAGGACGCGATCGACACGATCTGCTGGAAGAACCCAGCGGCGATCACGGATCGGGAGGCGCAGCTGAAGTACGAGATCGATCAGCTGTCCCAGCTGCCCCATGCACTGTTGTACGTGGAGGGCGGCACGTCCGACGCGAACTCGCCGGCCGAGGCGGCTCGCGTCCTGAATGCCAGCGACGCCTACAAGATCCGCGGGTTCTTCACGAACGACACGCACTTCAACTGGGCCTACAGAGAGATCCGGTACGGCAACAAGGTCGCCCAGCTGACCCACGGCCTGCACTTCGTCGTCGACACGCGCGGCGACGGCAACGGTCCGTTGAAGAACCCGCATCCCGTCACGCAGGGGAACGAGCAGCTGTGCAACCCGCCGGGCCGCGGCCTCGGGCCGAAGCCGGGCGCCAGCAACGGGCAGTCGTACGGGATGTACTCCCCGCACCTCGACGGCTTCGTGTGGGTCACGACGCCCGGCGAGAGCGCCGCGCCGACGTGTCCGGGCCGTTCGGCCCACTACGCGGCGTCCGGAATCTTCGACGAGGGGATAGCTGTCGGTTACGCCTCGCGCGCCGACGACCGGATCGGTCCCTCGCCCCGGTTCACGAGCCGGCACTGGTAAACGTAAACGTAGGCTGACCGGATCGGACGCAGACGGTCCGAGCCGGTCGCTCGCTCACGCCGTTGGTGGGCTCGGGTCCACTAACTCTGCTCCACGACCATAAGCGTGTGGCCGTGGGGATCGCGGAACCAGAACATCGGCGGGATCGGATCGCCCATCCGGGCGACCTCGGCGTCGACGTCCACACCGCGCGCCTTGAACTGGGCGTGGGTGGCGTCGATGTCGTCGGTCGTCAGGACGACGCCGGTCTGGACCGGAGTGATCTCGTCCGGGCCCGGCGGCGGCGCCAGCGCGAGGCCGGTCGTGCCGCTCGGTGGGTAGACCTCGACCCAGCGGTACTTGTCGCCGAACGGAATGTCGCTCCGCTTCTCGAAGCCAAGCGACTCGTAGAACGCGATCGACCGGTCCTGCTCGCTGGTGGGAATGCACACCAGGCTGATCGCGCCGATCCCCGTAGCTGTGGTGCTCACTGCACGCCTCCTTGGAAGTGGGTTCGTACCTAAGACGAGCGGCGGGGCGAGAACTAATCGGTGGCAGGACCGTTGACGCGGACGGGGAGGATTTGGTAAGTTAGTACCTAACACGGGGGACGCGTCGGGGCATATGGGCGCGTTGGGGACGCCACCGCGTTTGCACTTTTCGCGGTGCCGGTCGATCCTCCGCCGCGCGGATCACCCGTCCGCGCGGTGGAGGCCAATATTTCTTCCGGGCCGCTCTCGGCCGGGAGGGGCTTGTGGGGGCGATTCTCGGCCCAGAGGGGCGTGTGCCGCCCCTCCTGTTCACAGGTGCGCACGCTTGTTGCGGGCTCGCTGCCCAGGGATTCTGTGACCCATGGCTCGCCGCACGACCACCGTGAGCTCGACGCCGACCCCGGGAGCCGCGCTGGCCTCCCGCCGGGAGCCGGCCGACGGGCCCGAGCTGTTTCTGATCGACGCGGGCGCCGCCCTCGCGGTCGCGAACGAGGCTCGCTACCGCACGCTCGAGCGGGTGTTCGGAATCCAGCGGTCCGACGTCAACCTCTTGACGGCGGTCGTGGCGCTGATGGTGGCGAACTCGGTGTACGAGAAGGTCACGGCCGTGAGACCTCCGCGACCCCCGTCGATCCCCGATGTGGCGATGGGCGTTGGGGCGTTGAGGGAGTCGATCTACGGCGTCGCCGGACCGGCGTCGCGCGACACGCCGTTGGGGGGCACGCTGATCGCACTTGCGGTCCTCGGAGGGTTGGCGCGGCCGCCCGTCGTCCGATCGATTCGCGGGACCCGCGCCTCGTGGCGGCGGCTCCATCACAGCTTCCTCAGCCGCTACGGCCATCTCATCCCGGGCGAATCGGGCGCGCGTCCGTCGCCTTCGGCTTGACGGCCAGCTCAGCTCAACGCTCGTTTGGCGGCACGTCCGGGAGGGCTCGGCACTCGCTTGGCGGCACGTCCCGGAAGGCTCAGCGCTCGCTTGGCGGCACGTCCCGGAGGGTCTGTACCAACTCGAGCACCTGCTCCATCGAGTACCGAAGGTTGTGCCGGCGCGGATCCGGCGGATCGTTTCTCAGTCCCGCGCCGTCGCGCCAGGCCCGTGCGGGCCGGATCGGACGAGGGGCGAATCCCCCGCCGCAGTTCGGACACACGTTGTGCAGGGTGTTCTCGACGCAGTCGGCGCAGAACGTGCACTCGTAGGTGCAGATTCGGGCATTGGGCGCGGCCGGCGGGAGGTCGGCGTCGCACAGTTCGCAGTTCGGGCGCAGGGCAAGCATGGGTCGGACGCTACTGGCGAACGGGATCGCCGGCGACGTCATCGCGATCGAACCCTGAGCCATCGTGCGCTCGGAGGGCGGCGGCCGCGTCGAGGACCTGCTGGTCGTCACCGACGACGGCTGGGACCGGTTGACCGGAGGCCTTCCTTACGGCTTGTGCCATGAGCTTGACTTAGATCAGCCGAGTTGTAGGGTCCCGGCCCAGCGATACGCTCGAGCGAGGAGATCGGGATGCGATTTCTGAAGGCGCGCGTGGCCGCAGCGGCCACGCTAGTTATCTGCGTCGTCGGATTCACCGCGGGAGGCGCGTCCGCGTCCGCGGAGCACCACGGATCGGCGCCGGACCTCGGCCCGAACGTGGTGGTCTTCACGCCGAGCACGCCGCAAGCAACGATCCAGTCGACGCTCGACATGATCGCCTCCCAACAGGTCCCGAATCAGTTCGGGACGGGGCGGTACGCGATCCTGTTCGAACCGGGCACGTACGGCTCGAAGACGGACCCGCTGATCTTCCAGGTCGGCTACTACACCCAGGTGGCAGGGCTCGGGGCCGAGCCGGGCGATGTCGTCATCAACGGCGCGATCGACGTCTTCAACGATCAGTGCCCGCCGGCCGGCGGCACGTGCGACGGGCTCGTCAACTTCTGGCGCTCGCTCTCGAACCTGACCCTCAACGTCACGCTGCCGAGCACGCCTCCGACGTACGTCCCGGCGACCAACGAGGGCGCGTCGTGCAACAACACGTTCGAGTTCTGGGCGGTCTCGCAGGCGTCGCCGATGCGGCGGGTGATCATGAACGGCAACGTCTCGCTTCAGGACTTCTGCAACGAGGGGTTCGTCAGCGGCGGCTTCCTCGCCGACGACGAGTTCAACGGCGGCGTGGTCATCAACGCCGGCCAGCAGCAGTTCTTCACCCGCAACAGCAACATCGACAGCTGGACCAACGGCGTCTGGAACCAGGTATTCCTCGGCGACAACGGCGCGCCCCGCGACTGCGCTTCGGTCCCGGGACGAACCAGTACACGACGCTGCCGAGCACCCCGGTCTCCGAGGAGGAGCCGTTCCTCTACACGCGATTCGAACGGCGACTACAACGTGTTCGTGCCGGCGGTCCAGCACAACTCGGTCGGCCCGGCCTACGCCAGCGGCACGACGGCGGGAACCTCGATCCCGATCAGCCGTTTCTTCATCGCCACCCCGAGCACGCCGCTGCCCGCGATCAATGCCGCGCTTGCGTTCGGGAAGAACCTGATCCTGACCCCGGGCATATACCGCCTTCAGGGGACGATCGAGGTCAGCCGCCCCGACACCGTCGTTATCGGGCTCGGGTTCCCGACGCTCATCCCCCAGCACGGGGACGTGTCGATGCAGACCGCGGACGTCCCCGGGATCAAGCTGTCGGGGATGATCTTCGACGCCGGCCCGCAGAACTCGCCGGCGCTGCTCGTCGTCGGCGGGCGTGGTCATGGAGACTCGCGTGCGGACGGCGCCGATGACCCGACGCTCGTGCAGGACGTTTTCTTCCGGATCGGCGGGGCCGAGGCCGGGGAGGCGACCGACAGCCTCGTCGTCAACACCGACGACACGATCCTCGACGACGTCTGGGCGTGGCGGGCCGATCACGGCGCCGGCGTCGGCTGGACGAGCAACCGAGCCGACACCGGCGTGATCGTCAACGGCGACGATGTCACCGCGTACGGTCTGTTCGTCGAGCACTATCAGAAGTTCGACGTGATCTGGAACGGACAGGACGGCGAGGACGTGTTCTTCCAGAACGAGATGCCCTACGACCCGCCGAGCCAGTCGGCCTGGATGTCCAGCCCCAACACGGACGGCTACGCCTCGTTCCTGGTGACGCCGCGAGTGCACACCTTCCAGGGCTACGGGATGGGGAGCTACTCGTTCTTCGACCAGGGCGTCCCGATCTTCGCGACGCAGGCGTTCCAGTCGCCGGACACGCCGGGCGTCCAGTTCCACGATCTGCTCACGATCTTCCTCAACAAGCAGCGCAAGCGGCGGCATCCTTAGCGTGATCAACGGCGTCGGCGGGTCGTCGACCGTTGCCAACCCGGACACGCCGGTCGACGTCGTCAGCTATCCGTAACCCGGCGGCGGTGGCGCGCGCCATGCGCGCCACCGTCTGCTGCTGGATCCGCGTGACTGGCAAGGCTTATGGCTGATGTGGCGGTGATGGCGTGCCTGAACGGCGGCCGGACGCGCGATGAGAACGCCGCGGTGCCGCTGTCGCCGGCGGAGCTAGCGGCCGACGCGGTCGCCGTTCGTCGCGCCGGCGCGTTCGCCGTCCACATCCACGCCCGCGACGCTCGCGGTGTCCAGACGATGGCGGTGGCCGCGTGCGACGCCGCCGTCGACGCGATCCACGCCGCGGCCCCGGGCCTGCCCGTCGGACTGACGACCTCGTCGGCGATCGACCCCGATCCGTTCGCACGCGCCGCGGCCGTCCGGGCATGGCGCCGCCCGCCGGACTTCGTCGCGGTCACGCTGGCCGGGCTCGGCGGGGCGGGGATCATCCGCGCTGCCCGGCACGCCGGGATCCCCGTCGAGGTGGGCCTCACCACGCCCGAGGACGCCGACGAGTTGGCGCGGAGCCCGTTCGCCCACCAGGTCGTTCGCGCTCTGGTCGAGGTCCACGGTGGCGCCGACGAGGCCCGCTCGATCGCGCGCCGTGTCCCGGATGGCGTACCGCAGCTGTGGCACGGCTACGGCGCGCAGACGTGGGACGTGCTGGCGGGGGCCATCGCCGACGGTCACGCCGTGCGCGTCGGTTTCGAGGACGTGCTCGAGCTGCCCGACGGGCGGGTCGCGCAGAGCAACGCCGAGCTCGTCGCGGCGGCGGTGGCGCTCGCCACCTAATTCCATATTTGCTCGGAGAGCGATCGTGCGCCGGCTGGTGCGACGGAACGGCGCCCGCGCCTACCGGCGGCTCAAGGAGATGCTCGAGAGCCCTCCGGGCTCGTGAGCGCCGGCCGGCCGGGCGCCGGCGACGACATGCTCGAGCCACGCGGCGAACAGCCGGCGGGCAAGGGCGGTCATCTCGTCCTCGCGCGCGCCGATCTGGGCGAGCAGGCGGGGGAGCGCGTGCTCGCCCATTAGCGCTTCCAGGCTCTCGGCGTAGGCGGGAACGTCGCCCCACTCCGTCGCGAGGGCCGTTCCGACCTCGATGTGGAACTGAACGCCGTAGGCGCGGTTGAACGCGAACGCCTGCTGCTCGTAGACGTCCGACCGCGCGAGTTGCACGGCGCCGTCTGGGAGCTCGAACGTGTCCGAGTGCCATTGCAGCGCCTCGAACTCGTCCGGCATCACGCTGAACACCGGATCTTTGGCGCCTTCGGTGGTCCGAAACACCGGAAGCACGCCGACTTCGGGGCTGGGGCCCGGACCGACGCGTGCGCCGAGGCTGGCCGCGAGCAGTTGCGATCCGAGGCACACACCCCAGAACGGGGCTCCCGCTAACACGGCGTCGGCGATCAGCTGCTTCTCCGCCCTGAGCCACGGGAGGCGGTCGTCGTCGTAGCTCCCCATCGGGCCGCCCATCGCGATGATGCCGTCGAACGCCCGCCAGTCCGGCAGCGGCTCGCCCTCGTCGACCATCACCCGTTGAAGCTGGCCGCCCCGGTCGCGCAGCTCGTCCTCGTAGGCACCCGGCGGCTCGCAGGCGATGTGCTGCAGCACGAGGAGGTTCCGCCCGGCGCCGGTCACGGTGTCTTGGGTTCGCTCAGACACGCGACGAGCCTACCCGGCTGATCGATGAACTGTGTGAGTAGCCTGTCCCGATTCGCGGGATCGTCGACTACCTCCACGGCGTCGGCCGGGCGGCACGGCGCTCGCCCCGGCGGTGGCGCTGGGCGCTCGACGACCGGCGCCTGACAGCCGAGCAGCGCCGCGGCGTGCTCGGCCCGGCGCATCTGCGGTGGCAGGACAACTCCACCTCCGATAACCGGTCCCGCTGGACGGGCTGGGACTGGAGCCGCGGGGGCGACGAGTGGACCTTGTCGCCTGAGTGGAAGGACGCGTTGATCGAGGATGTGCTCAAGCGCTGGATCCCGGCCGGGGTGGCCGTACTCGAAATTGGTCCGGGTGCTGGACGGTGGTCCGAGGTGCTGTACGAGCGCGCGTCGCGCCTGGTCCTGGTCGACGTCAGCGAGCGGCCGTTGGAGCTGTGCCGGCAGCGCTTCGGCGGCGGCGACAAGGTCGAGTACGTGCTCTCGTCCGGGAGCGACATGCCGGGCGTCGCCGATGCCTCGGTCGGCGCCGTGTGGTCATTCGACGTGTTCGTCCATATAGCCCCGCGCGACCAGGCGGGCTACCTCGCCGAGGTGGCTCGGGTACTGGCACCCGGCGGCGTCGCCGTCATCCATCACTCGGACGGACGCAACCGCGGGCTACAGCCATCCCGCCTCGGCTGGCGCGCTCCGATGTCGCGCGGGCTGTTCGCCGGGCTGGGGGCGGAGCGGGGGCTCCGCGTCGAGTCCCAGTTCGACTCGTGGGGTCCCGATGGGCGCTACGACCTGAGCGGCTACGCCGACGCGATCACCGTGCTGCGGCGCGGCTGACTCGCCGGCGCCAGCCCGTTACGCGGCCAGGCCGACGCGCCAGCGCCAGCCCGTTATGCACCACGCCGACTGCGCCCGCGCCAGCCCGTTACGCGGCCAGTCGCTCGCGCTCGCCGTCGACGATCGACCGGACGAGGTCGGTCAGGAGGGCTTCGGCCTGATCGTTGGCGACCTGGCACGTCCCGGCCGCCTCATGCCCACCGCCACCGTGCGCCAGCATCAGCGCGCCGATGTCGACTCGCGAGGAGCGATCCAGAATCGAGCGGCCCACCGCGAACACCGTGTTCTGCTGCTTGAGGCCCCAGAGCACGTGGATCGAGACGGTGCACCGCTGGTGCAGGGCGTAGACGAGGAAGCGGTTGGCGGGGTGGATGACTTGCTCGTCGCGCAGGTCGAGGACGACGACGCGGTCCTGCACTGTCGAGCGGCGCAGGATCTGCCCGATGGCGGCCTCGGAGTGCTCGTGATAGAGCCCCACCCGCTCGGCGACGTCGTGAGAGGCCAGGATCTCGTCGATCGACAGATCGAGGCAGCTGTCGATCAGTTGCATCATCAGCTGGTAGTTGGAGATCCGGAAGTTACGGAAGCGACCGAGACCGGTCCTCGGATCCATCAGGAAGCTCAACAGGATCCAGCCCCGGGGGTTGAGGATGTCGTCCATCGACAGCTTCGCCGCATCCGCGCGGTCGACCGCCTCCATCATCTCGGCGCTCACACGCGGGAAGTTCGCCGCGCCGCCGAAGTGGTCGTAGACGACACGCGCGGCGGAGTCGGCCTCCGCGGCCATCACGCGGTTGCCGTGGTCCTCGCGGACGCGGAGCTCCTCGGAGGAGTGGTGGTCGAACGACAGCGCGACCTCGGGGCGGTAGGGCAGGTTGGTCGTGATGTCGTCGGGGGTCAATTCGACCTTCCCGTCCTGGACGTCCTTCGGATGGACGAACAGGATCTCGTGCAGGAGCCCGAGCTCCTTCAGCAGTGCGGCGCAGACGAGACCGTCAAAGTCGCTGCGCGTAACGAGGCGATAGGTTCGGTTTGAGGAGGAAAGCGCAAGATTCGGCATGTTCCCTGGTCGTCGCGGCGGAATGAAAGCTTGAGGTGGAGCGTGGACCCGCGGACGGTCGAGCCGGGTGGATCGGGCGGGGTGGACCAGGCGGGGCGGATCGGGCGGGGCGGACCAGGCGGGGCGTGAGGCGTTAGGCTCGGCGGACTCGTGCAATTCGGCATCACCGACCACATCGATGTGTCCGGGATTCCGCCGGCCGAGCAGCTCGAGGAGCGTCTCCAGCTGGTGGAGTTGTACGACCGGCTCGGGTTCGACCGGTACATGCTCACCGAGCACCACGGCACGCCGCTGTGCCTGGTCCCGTCGCCGCATCTGTTCCTGGCCGCCGCTTCGCAACGAACGACCCGGATCCGTCTCGGGACGCTCGTCACGCTGTTGCCGCTCTACAACCCGCTACGGCTGATCGAGGAGGTAGGCGTGCTCGACCTGCTCAGCGGAGGGAGGCTCGAGCTCGGGATGGGTCGTGGCGTCTCGGCGCCGGAGATCGCCACGTATGGGATCGACCCGGCTGACACGCCCGCGATGTTCGACGAGGCCTACGAGATACTGATCAAAGGCTTGGGATCGGAGACTCTCTCCCACGAGGGGCGGTTCCATTCGATCAATAACGTGGCCATGGTGGTGCCGCCCGTGCAGCGGCCACGGCCGCCGCTCTGGTACGGCGTCGGGTCGGCCGAGCGCGCCGCCTGGGCCGCGCAGAACCGGATCAACATCATGGCCCTGCGACCCGCCAAGGTCGTCCGCCCGTACATGGACGCGTTCCTCGAGGCGTGGGAGGAAACCGGGCGCCCGGTCGAAGAGAGGCCGCTGCGGGGCGTCGACCGGCCGCTGGTGATCGCCGAGGACGGCGCCGAGGCGAGGCGGGTC
Organism: uncultured Solirubrobacterales bacterium; assembly: GCA_963709205.1. GTDB lineage: Bacteria > Actinomycetota > Thermoleophilia > Solirubrobacterales > Solirubrobacteraceae > Palsa-465. The sequence continues at coordinate 43,528 of CAVPVP010000025.1, read as the reverse complement.
GCCGCCGACGCGCACGCCGGCTTCCATCATTCGCTGATGCTGTTGTGGGAGCGCTCCGGGCTCACGCCGCCGACGCATTTCCCGGCGACGTTTGACGCATGGCAGGAGCACGGAGGGGCGTTCGCCGGCACCCCCGAGGAGGCGCGAGAGTTCATCGCCGAGCAGATCGAGGTCGCCCGGCTGGACACGATGAACTTCCACCTGGCCTTCGGCAACATCAGCTTCGAGAACGTGGCGCGGACGGCCGAGCTGTTCGCGGCGGAGGTGAGGCCCGCGTTCGCCGAGGTCGGCGCCCGCCCTAGTGGACCCGTCCGCAAGTCCCGCGACATTCGAGCGGCCCCTGGCGGCGCTGCGCTTTGTCCTCGGAGTCTCGTGTAGCGCCGCTACACGTCGACTCCTGCGTCCGCGCGCAGCATCCACCAGTGGCCACTCTCGGTGCCGCACGACTTACGGACGAGCCCACTTGTCCGTTTTGAAAAAGGCGGCCTCGGCGTCGCCGAGTTCGGTCGCCGGCGGGTCGCCGTGCAGGTACTCGCCCGCGATCGCGCCCCAGTCCGCGCCCGCGCGCAGCTGCCAGAGCACGATCCCCACGATGCCGTGCATGCGGCGGATCAGCACCGTCTCGGGCGGCAGCGTGAACTGGTTCATCTGCTCCCGGACGTCTGCGGCGGGCGGCTCGTCGGTTCGATCGCGGTTCCGGCCGCGACGTCGCTCCTCTGAGCCGAAGCGGCGGAAGCCGGGGACGGCGTACCACCGGGTGGCGTGGCGCATCATCCTCAGCGCTAGGCCAGAGTCGACCGCGTCCGCCCGGTCGCGCGGGAGATAGCCGCCCGCGACGAGCGCAGTCTTCAGCGACTTCGCGTCCTTGTCGCGGACGGCGATCGCGATCGCCCGTTCCGCGTCGACCCGCTGGGGGCTGACGTCGCGAAGGAGGCCGTAGTCGAGGAACGCCACCTTGCCGTCCGCGCGCAGTAGGTAGTTGCCCGGGTGCGGATCGCCGAGCGCGATCCGATCTCGATACGCCAGGCCAAAGTAGAACCTGAAGACGATCTCGGCATAGCGGTCGCGCTGGGCTTCGTCTCGCCGGCGGATCGTGTCGAACCGCTCGCCGGCGACGTACTCGGTCACGAGGATGCGACGCGTCGAGAGGGAGGTGTCGACGCTCGGCACGAGAATGAAGGGATGGCCTCGGAACCGCCGCTCGATGCGGCGCTGATGCTGGGCCTCGAGCTCGTAGTCGAGCTCCTCGCCGATCCGCTCGCGCAGCTCGGCGAACAGCGAGCGGACGTCGAGGCCGGGAGCGAGACGCTTGACCAGCGGGAGCAACAACATCGCGTTGCGCAGATCGGTCTCCACCGCCTCCGCGACGCCGGGGTACTGAACCTTGACCGCGACCTGCTCGCCGGCGAGCGTGACCGCGCGGTGGACCTGTCCGATCGAGGCGGCGGCGAACGCCTGCTCCTCAAACTCCGAAAACACCTTCGTGAGCGGTGCGCCGAGCTCGTCGCGCATCATCCGCTCGAGCTTTGAGAACGGCACCGGCGGCACGCTGTCCCGCAGCGACGCCAGCTTGGTCTGGAGTTCCCGGCGCTGATCTTCGGGGAGCCCGTCGAGCTCCACCATCGAGATCATCTGACCGACCTTCATCGCCGCCCCGCGCATCCGGCTCAGCTGGTCGACGAGCTCGTTGACCAGCGCCGCCGTCCGTTCCTGCTGCGCCGCCTCCGCCCGCTCCGGCGTGCGAAGTCTGTTCGCGGTCCGCATCCCCGCCCACCGGAGACCCTGGCCGGTGACCAGCCCGCCGACGCGGGCCGTCCGTCCGATCCGGCTGGTCGGCAGCTTGCCGGCCTCGGGTGGCGGCTCGTCGGATCTACCGGTCATTTGGATCCAGGCTACTGGGGTCCAAACTCGACACTCGGCACCGGCCGCTCGCCGAGCGGGCAGAAAGGGACGCCATGGGGCGCGTTTGGACGCACTCGAGCCGAAGCGGACGTCGAGTGACGAGTTATTCGCGCTCGACGTCTCCCGAGGTTCGACCGGCCCGCTGCCATGGCCGCGATCGCGGCGGTTAGGATCGCGTCCGTGGGCACCGGCGCGCTGGTCTCGACGATCCCGGACGTGATCGCCCGTATGGAGGTGATCGACGGTGCGCTCCCGCGCAAGGATGGCGTCGCGATCTTCAACCGTCTCTACCTCCAGGTCACCCTCGCGGTGGACTCGGCGAGCGCCGGCACGCAGTTCGAGAACAGGGCGTTCCTCGACCGCCTCGACGTCGTGTTCGGCGGCTTGTACTTCGATGCCGAGGCGACGATCGAATCCGGTACATCCTGTCCAGTCGCGTGGCGGCCGCTTGTCGAGACTCGCTCTCAGGTGCTCGAGCCCATCCAGTTTGCGCTCGCCGGCATGGCCGCTCATATCAACCACGATCTGCCGATCGCGCTCGTCAACACCTGCGAGGAGCTCGGCCTGGCACCGGTCGACGACAGCGCGGTCCACCGCGATTACCAGCGCGTCGACGCGTTGCTGGCGCTCGTCGAGACCCAGGTCGCCGGATGGTTCGACACGGGCCTGATCGCCGACATCGAGGACGTCACGCCGAAGAAGACGGACGAGGCGCTCGCGATGTGGTCGCTCGTCGCCGCCCGCGATGTGGCGTGGGATCACGCCAAGCTGCTCTGGGACATGCGACATGCCGTGCTCATCCGGGATGCCTATCTCGACGCGCTCGCGCGCACCACCGAGCTGACCGCGCGGGCCATGCTCGTGTAGCAGTGGCCTTCGCGAAGGTGGCTCGAGCCCCTTACGCGTTCATCCAGGCGCGAGCGATCTCGGCACCGAGCTTGCAGTTCCCGCGGACGATCTCGAGGTTGACGGCCACACTCGTCCGGTCGGTGCGCTTGTGGATGTAATCGAGCAGGAAGGGCGTGACGTCCTTGCCGCGCACCGAGGCTGCCTCGGCGGCCTCGAGGGCTTCGGCGAGCAGGCGATCGTGCACGGCGGGGTCGAGCTGCGCGGCCTCGGGCAGGGGGTTGGCGACCAGGATCCCGCCCGGTAGGGCGACAGCGTCCGCGGCGTGCATGATCTCGGCGATCTCGGCGGGAGTGGTGACCGAGAAGTCGACCGTGTAGCCGCTGTCAGTGAGCCAGAACGCCGGGAAACGCTCGGTGCCGTAGACGAGCACGGTGACGCTCAGCGTCTCTAACCGCTCGAGCGTGGCGCCGATGTCGAGGATCGACTTGACGCCGCCCGAGACGACCGTGATCCGGCAACTCCCGAGGATGCCGAGATCCGCGGACTCGTCGAATGTGGCGACGGCGTCGCGGTGGACGCCGCCGATCCCGCCCGTGGCGAACACGCGGATCCCGGCCTGCGAGGCGAGCAGGGTGGTGGCGGCGACCGTCGTGCCGCCGGTTGCGCCCTTCGCCATCGCCACCGGCAGGTCTCTCGCGCTCAGCTTCAGCGCTTTCTCGCTGCCCGCGAGGCGCTCGAGAGCATCGGGCTCGAGACCGATGTGAGCGACGCCGTCGAGCATGGCGATGGTCGCGGGTACGGCGCCGTGTTCGGTCACGGTCCTCTCGAAATCGACTGCCGCTTCAACGTTCTCCGGGCGCGGTAGGCCGTGCGTGATGATCGTCGACTCGAGTGCGACGACCGGCTCGCCGTCGCGGAGCGCGGCGGCGACCCTCTCGGAGAGAACGACGCGTGGCTGTCTCATCGACGCGTGATCATGTCAGCATGCACTCCGAGAGCGCCAATGCCGGGGCGCGCGTCCCGGTGTCGGTCTGCACGATCGGCGATCTCATCCTCGACGTCATCGTTCTCCCCGATCGCCCGCTCGTCCCCGACGCGGACACGCCGGCAACGATCCGCTTCGCTGCCGGGGGTCAAGCGGCGAACGTGGCCGCGTGGGCGAGCGCTCTCGGCGCCACGAGCCGCGTTATCTGCAAGCGCGGAACCGACTTTTCGAGCGAGCTGGCGACCGCCGAGCTCGTCCGCCACGGGGTCGAGATCTGCGGTCCGGTGGTGGAGGGCCGGGGCGGAGTCGTCGTCTCGATCCGCGATGGCCACGGCCAACGGACCATGTCATCGGACCGCGGTACGGCCTCGCTGCTCAATCGGTCCGAGCTCTCCCCGGCGTGGGTCCACGGGTTCGACGTGCTCCACGTGTCGGGCTACTGCCTGCTATGCGAGCCGATGGCCGAGGCAGCGATCGAGGCCGCGAAGCACGCTCGCCGGGTGACCGTCGATCTGGCCTCGGCGCACGACATCTCGATCCTCGGCGCCCAGGAGTTCACCGCGCGGCTGAACGGTCTCGCGCCGGACCTCGCTTTTGCCACCGAGGCAGAGCGGGCCGCGGTACCCGACTTCGACGCCACGTGGGTGATCAAGCTCGGCGCGCGCGGCGCCAGGTTCCCAGAGGGCCTGTACTCGGCCCCATCGGTTGACGCGGTCGACACGACCGGCGCCGGCGACGCTCTCGCCGCCGGTTACTTCGTCGGCGGTCCCGAGCTCGCGATCGAAGCGGCGGCGCGAAGCGTCGGCTTGGTCGGTGCCATGCCATCCGATGCCTTGAGCGGCTGAGCGGACCGCCGGCACAAGCCCCTCAGCCACGCTGGGTCGCTCACGTGTCGTCTGCGGATGCGGGGCCACGGCCCCGATGGCCGTCGTGGCGGCTGGTTAGCATGCGCCGCCATGCCGAGTCCCGGTCTCCGTCGGGGACTCGTCGCCGTGGCGGGCCTACTGCTTGCGATAGGGGTCGCGGCGGTGGTCCTTGTCGTACTCAGTTCTGGAAGTGCTCACCCCCGCGCGTCCGTCGCGCGTGTCGCGGCCCCTCCGCCAGCGCCCCCGCCGCTGCCGCCGAAGCCCAAGCCAAAGCCGCGCCCGGCGCCCACCGATGACCCCTGGCCGCTGTACGGCTACAACCTGGCGCGCACGCGCGCCTTCCCGCATGGGGCGAAGCTCGACCCTCCGTTCCGCGTCGGATGGACCTTCCACGACGGTGCGCTGCTCGAGTTCCCGCCAGTGATCGACGACAACACGCTCTACTTCGAGGACGCCAACGGTTGGGCGAGCGGGCTCAGCTCCACAAACGGTCATTTGATCTGGCACCGGAGGATCGGAACCCTGGCCGCCGCGTCTCCGGCGCTCGACCTGCGGCACAAGATCGCGATCTTCGTGCTCCTGTCGAACAGTCCCGGCGCCCGCGAGCCGGGCAACGGCTCGGTCGTGGCGCTGTCGATGAAAACCGGGAAGGTCGTCTGGTCACACTCGCTTGGTTCGGGCAGCGAGTCATCGCCGGTGGTGCATGGCCTCAGCGTGTTCCTCGGGGATCAGGGCGGCACCGTGTACTCGTTCAGGACCTACGACGGCCACCTCAACTGGGCTTTCCAGGCCAGCGGCTCCGTCAAGGGCGGTCCCGCGTTTGCCCACAACACGATCTACTTCGGCGACTACGGCGCCCATGTCTACGCCGTCGACGCCGCCAACGGACGGGAGATCTGGTCGGCCGGTGGCGGTGACAGCTTCTACTCGACGCCGGCGGTGGCGTTCGGGAGGGTTTACATCGGCAGCACGAGCGGCGCCGTGTACGCGTTTTGGGCGACCTCGGGGGCGACCAGCTGGTCCGCGTCGACGGGAGCGTACGTCTACGCCTCGCCTGCGGTGGCCGATATCCCGGGGCTCGGGCCGACCGTGTACATCGGCTCCTACGACGGCCACATCTACGCGTACAACGCCAACAGCGGCGGCCTCCGCTGGAGCCACGGCGCCGGCGGACGGATCGACGGGTCCGCGACCGTCGTCGGCAACGTCGTCTACTACTCGGACCTGGGCTCGAACACGAGCGCGGGCCTTGACGTGCGGTCAGGCCGCCAGGTGTTCGGATTCCCGGACGGCGAGTTCACCCCCGTGATCACCGACGGCAAGGTCGTCTTCCTGATCGGCTACTCGACCATCTATCAGATGGTTCCCAAGCGCTGACGGAAATGGTTCCCAAGCGCTGACGCTTGGGCATTCGCGGCTCGCCTTCGCGGTTACAGATTGGCATTCGCGGGCTCGCCTTCGCGGTTACAGATCGGCACGTCCGCGGCCGGCGGCGCGGTCGAACATCTCGGCGGCCGCCTCGTGAAAGCCAGACGGGAGTCCCGCCGCGGCGTAGGTCGCCGCGATCTCGTTCATCTCTCCGACCCACCGCCATCCCTTGGCCGCGGCCGAGTCTGACGCAGCTTGCCATCGAGCCTCGAGCTTCGGCTGCGAGCGGCTCCACTCGGCTCGGAGCGCGTCCTCAACCCCGGTCGCGCGTGCGCTGTCAAGCGCGGACAGAAGCAGCGCAGCGGAGCCCTTGGTCCACGCCGCGTACGCCATCTTCAGCGCCGACGCCGCGACCGGGGAGCCGGTGAGCACGACCGGTTCCAGACGGGTGTCCTCGAACAGGCGGGCGGCTTCGCTTGCGTGCGCGCCGGAGAGGTACAGGCGCGTCGTCCCCGCTCGAGTTGGTGGCGGACCCACGATCCCGCCGTCGACCCAACGGTCGCCGAGGAGCTCGCCGATACGCGAGGCTGTCATCGGCGACACGGCGTTGGCGTCGATCACCAGCGCCCGCGTGCCCTCCGCCGAGCGCGCGACGTCGAGGGCCGCGTGCGGAGGGACCACCGACAGGACCACTCCGGCGTCCTCCAGGTTGTCGGCAGGCGTCAAGCCCGCGGCGACGGCCCGCCGGGCAGATTCCTCACTGCGCCCTCGCGGAACCCAGAGCACCTCGTGACCGCGCTCAACGAGCACGGCGCCGATTGCCGCGCCCATCTCACCGGGGTGGAGCAGGCCGACACGCACGGCTCAATCATTCCAAAGCGAGTTCGAGCAGAGTCCGCACGCGGCCACTATCCACCGGTTTCGAGTGGCGCGGCCCCAAATCCCACTTCGTTGCCGTCGTGGTCGCGGTAGACCGTCTTACGGACGCCGTTCGAGTACGTCTCTTGCAGGTCGGGCTCCAAACCGCGGGCCGCGATCGCCGCCACGTGTCCGTCGAGATCGTCGACGAACAACGTCACTACCGAGTTGCCCGCACCGCCGGCATCCTCGACGATGTAGACCGACCGGTCTTCGGCGAGCGTCCACACCGCCTCGGTGTCGTGCGGGAAGAACGTCGCCTCGCCGAACAGCCGCTCGTACCACGGTCGGGCCGCTTCGAAGTCGCGCACGCGAAGACCGGCGAAGAGATGCAGCGACATCGCCGCGAGTCTAGGTCACGTAGTTGCCGTGCGGGTCCTCGCGTGCGCGTTCGAACCCAGGCCGCAGACGACGTACCACTGGGTGCCAATCTCACTCGTAGTTGGTGAACGGCTCGGTCTCGAACTGGCTGGCCTTCGCGCGATCCTTGAAGACATGGGTGATTCGAACTGCGGGCGGAACGACCTCGACTCGGCTCTCCACCAATTCGAGGTCCGGGTTGTCACCCAATCCGAGGTCGTTCAGGCGCGCAGCCTCGGCCCTACAGACGTCACCCGGGGTGGGATTGCTCTCGGGGTAAACGTCTGTGTGGTGCCGGACGAGGCTCTCCCAGTGCTCATCGCCGGCTCGTTCGATCGACTCTCGAATGTCTTCGCGATTGAATGCCATCGGTTAACCACCTTGGTCACGGCTCGGGATGGCCATCCATGTAGTAGGTCCCCGTGCACGCGTTGATGTAGTTGCCGGCCGAGAACTTCTGGTCGTGCCGGGGGAAGTACCACTCGATCGCGTTGTACGCCGACCGGCCGTGACAACGACCGAGCTGGAAGAGCACGATGCTTGCGCCCTTTTCGAATTTGCCTTCAGCGACGAATTGATGGGGTCTCACCCAGAGCGCCGTTCCGCACGGGCGCGTGGCCCGCAGCAGACGCCTCCGCGCCAATACCAACAACCAAGGCAGTCGCCATCGCCACAACCACGGTCTTGCGCCTCACGCCAGTTCGCATCTCTCCGCCTCCGTTGTGCTCCTGTCGGGCCCGGTTCGACTGCCAACGCTACCGCTGACGTCGGCGCGGGCACCGGATTAATCGGCCGAGAGGCGAAAATCAACCTTTCGAGCGGCGACGGCCCTCAGTCCTCAAGCGGGCGTCGAGTTGCTTGAAGCTCGTCGAGGACGATGCCTTCGGGGGTGATTTTGAACTCGCGGATGTCGGGATCGTGCCGGCTTGCGCGGGTTTTGAGGACCGTTACGGCACGCCCGAGTTGCGCGTTTCGGGTTACGAACTGCAGGAGGACGACGTTGTCGGAGACGTGGGAGATGCCGTCGTCGGAAATCTGGACGATGCCGAACAGCGCTGGTACTTCCTGGCTCATCATCACACTGATCTGTTGGTTTGCGCACCGCTGTAGCAGTGAGTAGAGGTATTCGCGAAAGCGCAGTTCGTCGACGGCTGCGCGTCGTAGGTCTCCGAGACTGTCGATGAATACGCGGCGCGCGCGGGTCCGTTCGATGACCTCGAGAAGCTCGTAGAACCATTCGTCGAGATAGAGGTCCACGGGTGAGCGGTACATCAGCTGTACCGATTCGTTGGCCAGCGACCAGCCAAAGCCCGTGACGATCCGATCGAGCTGGGTGGCGTTTTCTTGGAGGGTCGCGATGATCCCGGTCTGCCCCGCGGCAGCGCCGTTGAAGATGAAATGCAGCCCCATGAGCGTTTTGCCTGACCCTGACGGCCCAGCGACCATGGTGGACGCCCCTGGCCAGTAGCCATCGACCAGCATCTGATCGATGGCAGGGATACCAGAGGACAGGCGCTCGGTCTGCAACTCGTACGTCTCGACGGGCGCGCTTTCCGCGAGCCTGGGAAATACTCGCAGGCCGTCGATGGCGATCCTGTAGGCGTGCTCGCCTGACATGAATCCCGTGCCGCGAAGTTTGAGGACCTCAAGGTGGCGGATCGAGCGTTCGGATTCGCGGCGTGTGGTGAGCGAGATGATTCCGTCGGCGACCGCGAATTCCGGGGCGGTTACGATTTCGTCCCGACCGTACTCGCCGACCCAGAACGTGGTCGTGGGCAGCGCCGTGAGGAACGCGGCGAGCTCATGCAGGAAGTGGCGGAAGGCCTGGGGGGTCGCTGCGTATGAGGACAGCGCCTTGAAGCTGTCGATCGTGATCACGCCTGGTCGGCGCTTTGTGATCAGCGTTCGAATGTGGGCGAGGACATCGTCTAGGCCGCCGTCGTTGAGCGTCTGCCCCAGGTCATCGAAGAACATGCTCGTCCCGATCGCCTGGGCATCGAAGAAGTCGAGGCGCTCGCCGTAGCGCAGAATCTTGTCGAGCGGTTCGGAGACCGTCGAGAGATACATCCCCGGCGACTGCGGGGACGCGTTGTGGAACATGAACTGTTCGGCGAGGATCGTCTTGCCGCTGCCCGGAAGACCGATGATCATGTTGAGCGCGTTCGCCGGAAGCCCCCCGCCGAGCACGGCGTCCAAGTGTCGGTTGCCGCTTGAGAAACGCTGATTCATCAAACCGCGCCGAACTCTTCGCGGGTGAGTCCCCCGTTGGCGAGTAGCTCCGCCACGGTAGACAGGAGTTGCCGCGGCTCCAGCGGCTTCCTCAGGAAAGCGTCTGCCCCCGCGGCCAGCGCCTGCTCGCCGAGATCCAAGCTCGAGACGCACAGCACGGGTGTTCCACGCCGCCGTTTCAGCCGTTCGCACAGCTCCCGGCCGACGCCGCCCGAGATCATCAACTCGACGATCGATAGCGCGGGACGCTGGGAGGCGAACTTCTCCTCGGCGTCCTCCGCGGTCAGTGCTATCTCGACCTCGTAGCCCTCGCCACGGAGAAAGCCGTCGTTCAGCTCCGCGCCATACCGATCGCTTTCGGCTAACAAGACCAACGCCCGCGCACGCGCGTTCGACGTCCCCCGCGCCGCGATCGGCTGCGTGCCCGCTTGACGTTCGGCGAGCAGACGGTGTGCGTCGGCGGCGGACAGTCCCTCGTCAACGCGCTCCTTGACGAATCGCAGCTGTTCGACCTGATCCCGGGTGTAGAGCCTGCGCCCGCCTTCGCTGCGCTCGGCCACGATCAGTCCGTAGCGGTCCTCCCAGCTGCGGATCGCCGGCTGAGACACGCCAAGCATCCGAGCGACCGCCCCAATGCTGTAGATGCCACGAGCGTCAACCACGACGCGCTGAGGCTATCGCACCAGACGTTTGCCAGTGCCGTTTCTTCCGCAGTATGCGTGCGCCACATGTTCGATATCTACCTAGCTCTTTGACAAGAGCTCTGCAAACTGTCAGCATGATCTCTGCAGCTCCTGTCCCCGCAGGGCTATCCGGAGAGCCAATGCGCACAATCCACGAGACCACGGAAGAAGCCGCCGATCGCGGGTGCCAGCCGGCACCGCAGCGATCAGGCCTCTCGTTACCCGCCGAGGAGACAGACGCCTCCAGCTGGACGGCCGGCACATTGTCGGTGAGCGTCCCGGCCGCCCACGGGGATCACCCGGGCGTAGCGGTGCTCGACGTTCGCGGGGAAATCGATCTTGGGACCGCGCCTGCGCTGCGGGAGGCCCTGCTGCCGGTGCTCGAGCGTGAAGCGGGGCCTGTCGTCGTGGATCTCTCCGAGATCGAGTTCATGGACTCGACCGGGCTGCACGTTCTCGTCGATACGCTCCGGCAGCTCGAGCCCCAGAACCGCCGGTTCGCGATCGTATGCCGCGAGGGTGGCCAGTTACACCGGCTTCTCGCTGTTGTTGGCCTGCTCGAGGCTCTGACCGTGCACCGCGCGCTCGAAAGCGCTGTGATCGGCGGCGACGACGTTCTCCGATCCGGGCCCGCCAGGAACCGCCTGCCGTTCGAAGGGCGAGCGCCGACGGGCCTTCTATCAACCCGGCAAACAACAGAATCTTGACCAGAGCCGCCCCCGATACGACATGGACCGGGCCGGTTCGGTACGAACTGCGTCGGACGACGCCCGGGACGCTCGCCGCGGCCCCCTGCGCGGACCTCGCTTTGGCAACCCATTAGCGGGAGGTCCGATGGCCGCGATGATCATGGAGGCGCGCGAGCTCGCGCTTCTAACCGACGAAGAGCTGCTCGACATCCACCACCGGGAGGGGGATCTCGCCGTTCGCGATGAGCTGGTGCACCGGTTCATGCCGTTCGCCAGGAAGCTCGCACTCCGCTACGCCCACAGCCGCGAGCCACTCGATGATCTTGTCCAGGTCGCATCGATCGGCCTCCTGAGCGCGATCGAGAGGTTCGATCCAGAGTTCGGGAAGAAATTCACGACGTTCGCCGCGCCGACGATCCTCGGCGAGCTCAAGCGCTACTTTCGCGACAAGGGGTGGACGGTTCACGTCCCCCGCGATCTCCAGGAACGTGCGCTGGCGGTGAGCCGTCATGCCGAGCGGCTGTCGATCGAGCTCCGTCGTTCCCCGACCGTTGTCGAGCTCGCCGACGCGCTCAACTGCACGGTCGAGCAGACAGTCGAGGCGATCGACGCCGGCGAGAATTACCAACTCAACTCCCTCGATGCGCCCATCGGGGACGAGGATGAAGATCGCTGCTCATTGGGGGACATGTTGGGAGACGAGGACGACGGGTTCGCGCTTGTCGAGAGTCGGCACGCGCTCGCGAGCAGGTGGGCCGAGCTACCCGACCTGGAGCGCCAGGTACTCGGCCTGCGCCTGGCGCACGGCCTCACCCAGCGAGAGATCGGCCGGCGGATTGGACACTCGCAGATGCACGTCTCCCGTCTGCTGCGCAGATCGATGCGCTCTCTCAGCGCCGCCGAGCTACCCGCGACGTGCCCATGATCGCAATGTGACCGACGCCACGTGATGTGATCACGCGCGTCTTCGAGTCGTAAGGGACACGCCGGACGACGTCGGGGCCCGGCGCCGGCAGGCACAGCTACCGGCTGAGCCAGGCGCTTCCCGAGGGCGCGACCGCGGAGCTGACGGCTTAATCAGCCGACTGAGTCGACCCAACAGGCTTGCCTAGGTGCTCGCCCCAGTGCGGGCGGAATTGGATGCTGATCCGTGCGCCCAGACAGTTGGCTACTTTGGGGATGCCGTGCAGCCAGGTCCGCTGACAGCTTCCGCCCATAACGAGCAGGTCCCCGTGGCCCACTTGGAGCCGCAGGCCGGGGCCGCCCGACTTCGGTCGTAGCCCGAACGGCCGCCTCGCGCCGAGCGAGACGATCGCCACCATCGTGTCGCGCGGGCTTTCGCGGGCGATGCGGTCCCCGTGCCAGGCGACGCTGTCGTTACCATCGCGGTACAGGCAGAGCCCGGCGCTGACGAACGGCTCGCCGAGCTCCTCGGCGTAGTGGGCGTTCAGCACGGAGCGGGCCTCGTCGAGCACCGAATGGGGCAGCGCTTCGCCCTGGGGGTAGCGGGCCAGGAGCCGCGGCACCCGCACGGTGTTGTCGTAGATGTGCATCCGCTCCTCATGCCACGGCGCGGTGCTGACCAGCGCATCGAATAGCTCGTCCGCCGCCGTGACGAAGCCGGGTCGCAAGTCAACCCAGGCGCCTTCGGACAGCGGCCGGCGCTCGACGGCGGAACCGAGCTCGGCGACGCCGAGTTCGCCGAACGAGCCAAACAGGGAGGGTTGGACAACGAGCGACACACGACGAAGTCTAGCCGGGCCACGAACACGCGTTCGCCGTCAGTGAGGTCATCAACGCGGCCGACCTGGAGCGTGTGATTCGCGTTCAGGTGAAACTTCACGCTGGTTAGATCGATCGCTGCGGCGGCGCCCCACACAACCAGACGGACGTCAGTTGGCGCCGCCGAGCCGGCGATCCACACGGGGCCGTGGCCGCCAACCAGAGGAGCGTCGCGACGGAGTGCTCTCGCTTGATGGGATCCAGAGGGGTTGTCAGCATCCACGCCGAACGGCCCAGCTGGATGCTGAGGAACGTCGCGACGAATATCCATTGCCCATCATCGAACGCGCGTGCGAGCGAGGCGTTCATGAACAGACCCGCGATCATCACCGCGATCACCATCAGCTGCGCCGGCGAATGATGCGGGGAGTAGAGAGTCGCCGCCCAACTCGTGTACGCCCCGACGGCGAACATTGGCACGTACAGGACGAACGTCTCGGCCGCGCCGAGCCAGGTGGGCCTCGCCACCAGGTGTCGTGTGAGCCGAGAGACGCCGAGCACGAACACGAGGTCGAACAGCAATTCAAGCGGCGACACCTCCTGGTCGACCGGATCCCGGAGGACCCGACTGACGCGGCGATGTTCGGGTCGACGACGTGCGCTAGGGATGCGAAAGCTTTGTCTCGATCCAGTCGACGTAGAGGTTGCGCTCGGCGAACAGCCAGGCACCGTCGAGCTTGACAAAGGTGTCGCCGTATCGAAGGTGCGCGAGCATCAGCTTGCGCTCGCCGTCCTCGGTGAACAGGTGGTGAGCGATGCAATAGCTCTCGCCGGTTGCCCGGTCGCCGTCAAGCGAGATCGTGCTCTGACCGTTGAAGTGCTGTGTGGCCTCGTAGCGGTTGAGGTCCTCGAACACCGGCGTCAGCGCCTCGCGGCCATCGAGGACCTGGGTGGGCTCAGAGCCCTGACCGCTCATGTAGACGACGAAGTGGGTGTCCTCGGTGAAGAGCGCCTTCTGTCCTTCGGCGAGGCGGCGATCGGCGCAATGCGCATAGGCGTCGACCAGCTCGCGGATCGCGAGGCGGTCCGCCTGCTCGGTCGGCGTGATTTCGGTGATGGATCATCATGGTCTCCTGTCCTTGGTTGGCTTGCAGATCGATCGTCGGGCACGACGAATGCGTCACGGCCGACACTACGAGCTAGACGAGCTTGTCGGGGGTGATCGGGAGCTCGCGGATCCGCCGGCCGGTGGCGTGGAAGACCGCGTCGGCGACGGCCGCGTCGACGCCGGTGGCGCCGAGTTCGCCGAGGCCCTTGCCGCCGATCGGGCTGGCGTGCTCGTCGACCTCGTCGATGAACGCGACGTCGATATCGGAGGGGATGTCGGCGTTGACGGGCAGCGCGACGCCCGCCAGGTTCTTGGACAACCAGCGCCCCAGGCGCTCGTCCTGACGGCTGGCCTCCATTGTCGCCTTGCCCCAGCCCCAGACGATGCCGCCGAGCATCTGCGACGCGCGCCGTGCGCGGATTGACGATCCGCCCGACGCTGTAGCGGCCGACGGCGCGACGCAGGCGCACGATCCCGAGCTCGGGGTCGAACCCGATCTCGACAAAGATCGCGCCGAACGTGTTCATCGCGTATGGACTGTCTTGGGGCGTGAACGAGCCGACGCCGACGAGCTCGTCGATGCCCGCCGATCTCATCGCCGCCGTCAGCGCCCCGGCACCCGGCGTCTCGCTCAGCTCCTGCGCGGAGCGCTCGCGGAGCTTCGCGAGCACGTCCTGGGCGGCGGCCATTACGGCGGCGCCGACGCCCATCGTCGAGGAGGACCCGAACGTCGGCCCGGCTTCGGGCAACTCGGTGTCGCCGATCTCGCAGCTCACCACGCCGGGCTCGAGCCCCAGCACGCCGCAGGCGAGCTGGGTGAGGATCGTGGCTATGCCCGTGCCGATGTCCTGGGTGCCCGACCGGATCACCGCCCGGCCGTCGGCGTGCAGCCGGACCTGCGCGGTGGACGCGAAGCGGATCGTGCCCATCGCGCAGTCGGCCATCCCCTGGCCCACCAGCCACGGGCCGTCGCGCTCGGGCTCGCTCGGACGCTGGCGCCATCCGAACGCGCGCGCGCCCTGCTCGTAGCACTCGCGCAGCTTCTTCGACGACCACGGCTGCCCGGTGAACGGGTGCACGTCCGCGTAGTTGGCGAGGCGTAGCTCGACCGGGTCGATCTGGAGCTGGGCCGCGAGCTCGTTGACCGCGCTTCCCAGCGCCCACAGTCCGCACCCCTCGAGCGGAGCGCGCATCGCGGTGCCGAGGTTGACGTTGGCTCGCTGCACGCGCTGGCGCACACGAATCGCCGACGCCGCGTAGGTCGTCTGCGACGCCATCGTCGCGTACTCGACGAAGTCGTCGCTGACCGAGGTGAGGTTGATCGACTCGTGCTCGATTGCCGCCAGGCGCCCGTCGCCCGAGGCGGCCAGCGTCACGGTTTGAACCATCTGCGGCTGGTAGGGAACGATGCTGTACATCTGCGCGCGCGTGAGGGCGATCCGCACCGGACGACCAGCCACCTGCGCCGCCGCGGCGGCGATGATCTGGTGTGGCCAGACGAGGCCTTTGCAGCCGAACGCGCCGCCGGTATGCGGCGAGCGCACGCGCACCCGCTCGGGCGCGATGCCGAACACCGCGCACATCACGATCTCGCACGCCGTAGGCCCACTGGGTCGCATCGACCATCGTCAGCGTGCCGTCTCGCCACTCGGCCAGCGTCGCCGAGGGCTCCATCGGGTTGTGGTGGCGTGAGGGCTGGACGTAGGTCGCCTCGTGGTGCACCGGCGCGGCCGCGACCGCCTGAGCGACGTCGCCGTGCTCGGCGTCCGTTGCGCCGGACAGGTATCCGCTCTCGCGCGGGACCTCGGCGCCGGCTCGATCGCCGTGCGGGTGCGGCGTGAACGGCCCCGACTCGACGTCTGCCCGGACCAGCGACGCGGCGTACTCGGCGGCTTCGAGCGTCTGCGCGAGCACGATCGCGATCGGCTCGCCCTCGTACCGGATCTCGTCGTCCTGCAGTCGGAACCCGTACCGAGGATGCCGGGGGCACCGGCGGGGCGCCGAGCTTCGGCATCTGCTCGTGGGTGAGGACGTGGGTGACGCCGGGGATCTCAAGCGCGGCGGCGGCGTCAATCGCGCGCAGCCGCCCGGCCGGAGCGGTGGCGCCGACCACGACGCCGTAGAGCATGTCCTCGGCGAAGTGGTCGGCCGGCGTAACGTGCCGCGCCTGTCACCTTCGCGGGACCGTCCTGACGCGGCAGCGACGCGCCGAGCAGCGCGCTCACGGGCGAACCCCCGCTGCGGTCATAAGGGCGCGGCGCGCCGCCCCGCGGGCGATCGCGATCTTGTAGGCGCTGCCGGGGACGGGGCGCGCCTGCAGCGAGGGCGGCCTCGAGCGCCGCAGTCACGGCGGGATCGTCGGGTGCGAGGCCCGCGATCCGGTGCTCGGCCTCGGTCAGCCGCCAGGGACGCAGCGCCACCGACCCCAGCGCTATGCGCGCGCTCTCGATCCGACCGCCGTCGTCCAGCTCCACCGTCGCTGCCGCCGACGCGAGCGCGTACTCGTATGACTCGCGCTCGCGCACCTTGACGTACGCCGAGCGCGGCGCCGGCCGACCGAGCTCGATCGCCTCGATCAGCTCACCGTGCTCGAGCACGCGTGTCGCGGTCAACGCCATCAGCCGGCAGCACGTGGAAGTCGGTCACCGCGATCCGCCGCCCGCCGCTAGCGCTACGCGTCACCACCTGAGCGTCGAGCGCAGCGAGCGCGACGGCGGGATCAGACGGTTGGGTCGCGATGCAGTCCTCCGTCCAGCCGAACAGGGCATGGCGCTCGTCGTGACCCTGCCGGGCCCCGCAGCCCGATCCCGGCACGCGCCGGTTGCACGGCGCCGAGTCCTCGGAGCGAAAGTACGGGCAGCGCGTCTTCTGCAACAGATTCGCGCCGATCGTCGCGAGGTTGCGAAGCTGGGCCGACGCCGACTTGTGGATCGCCTCGCGCAGCACCGGCCAATCACGCTCGACGTCCTCGTCGGCGGCGACGTGGTTGAGGCGCACTAGCGCACCGATCCGCAGACCGCCCCCGGGCAGGCGCTCGATCCGGTCAAGGCCGGCGACGCGCGAGATATCGACCACACGGTCGGGCGCGGCGATCCCCAGCCGCAGCCAGTTGAGCAACTCGGTTCCGCCCGCGAGCACTACAGTGCCCGGCTCGCGCGCCGCGGCGAGCGCGTCGTCGAACGTGGTCGCGCGGGCGTAGGCGAAGGGTTTCATCAGCGCGGCGGGGGGTTGTTCTCGGCTGCCGCCGCGGCCTTGACAGCCTCGACGATCTGCGGGTAGGAGCTGCAGCGACAGATGTTGCCGCTCATCCACTCGCGGATCTCGTGCTCGTCGGTGGCGTGGCCCTCGCTCGATGCAGGCGACGGCAGAGATCACCTGACCTGGCGTGCAGAACCCGCACTGAAACGCGTCGTGCTCGATGAACGCGCGCTGCACGGCGTGCAGCTGCCCGTCACTCGCGAGGCCCTCGACGGTTACCACCTCGCGCCCATCGGCGGCCGCGGCCAGCACCATGCATCCGTTCACCCTGTGGCCGTCGAGCAGCACCGTACAGGCGCCGCACTCGCCGTGGTTGCAGCCCTTCTTGGCGCCGGTTAGATCGAGGTGCTCGCGCAGCAGATCCAGCAGCGACACGCGCGCATCAACGCGATCGAGCTGCTCTGTCGACGCCGTTGACGCGGAGGCGAAGGTCGACGTGGTCGGCGAACTGGGGCGCGCTCATGACGTTCAGCACGCTACGTCCCAGAGGCACGATTCGCACCGTCAGACGGATAGTCCTGTCTACGATGGCTTCTCGGATGGCTGTATCACTGGGCTCCGCTGCCGTGTTGCGCGGTCGAGAAGACCAATGTGCTCAGCTCGATGGGCTGCTCGAGCGGGCGCTTGCCGGTCACAGCGGGGTGCTCATGCTCCGCGGGGAGGCCGGCGTGGGCAAGACGGCGCTGCTGGAGTACGCGATTACCTCGGCCTCGGCTTCGGCGCTGACGGTGATTCGCGTGGCCGGCGTCGAGTCCGAGATGGAGCTCGCGTTCGCGGGGCTGCAGTCAGTTGTGCGCGCCGATGCTCGATCGGCTTGAGCGAGTTCCGGGTCCGCAGCGCGACGCGCTACAAACCACGTTCGGGCTGAGCGCCGGCGCTGTGCCCGATCGGTTGCTGGTCGGCTTGGCGGTATTGAGCCTGCTGTCCGAGGTGGCGCAGGAGCGGCCGCTGTTGTGCGTCATCGACGATGCGCAGTGGTTGGACCGGGCGTCTGCGGAGGCGTTGGCGTTCGTGGCGCGGAGGATGCTGGCGGAGCCGGTGGTGCTGTTGTTCGCCGCGCGCGAGCCGAGCGACCCGCTCACGGGTTTGCCGGAGCTGGCGCTCGAGGGGCTCGCGGATGCCGATGCACGTGCCCTCTTGTCCTCGGTCGTTCCTGGTCGGCTGGACAGGCGGATCGCCGAACAGATCATCGCGGAGACGCGGGGGAACCCGTTGGCGTTGTTGGAGCTGCCGCGGGGGCTCAGCGCGGCGCAGCTGGCGGGCGGCTTCGGGCTGCCCGGCGCGCTGTCGCTGTCCGGAAGGATCGAGAGCAGCTTCCTGAGGCGGCTCGAGGCGCTGCCGGAGGACACGCGGCGGCTGTTGCTCGTGGCAGCGGCGGAGCCAACTGGCGATCCGGCGCTCCTGTGGCGGGCCGCCGAGCGGACTCGCGATCGACGCCCGGGCGCTCGAGCCCGCGGAGTCCGACCGGCTGATCGACTTCGACCGCAGGGTGCGGTTTCGTCATCCGCTGGTGCGCTCGGCGCTGTATCGGGCGTGCAACGGCGCAGGAAAGACGGCGAGGCGCACCGGGCGTTGGCCGAGGCAACCGACGCGCAGATCGATCCCGATCGGCGGGCCTGGCACCTCGCCGTGGCGACCGCCGGTGCTGACGAGGCTGTCGCCACGGAGCTCGAACGCGCCGCCGGCCGCGCCCAGGCACGTGGAGGCCTGGCGGCCGCCGCCGCGTTCCAGGAGCGGGCGGTCGGGCTCACATCCGATCCATCGCTCCGCGCGCAGCGTGCCCTCGCCGCGGCGCAGACGAAGTACGAGGCGGGCGCGCTCGAGGACGCCGTCGCACTCCTCGACATCGCCGACGCCGGCTGCGCACCGCGCGGGCCCAGCGCGCGAGAGTAGACCTCCTGCGCGCGCAGATCGCATTCGCGTCCAGACGCGGCAGCGACGCTCCCGCGCTTCTGCTCAAGGCCGCCGGCGAACTCGAACGATTTGACCCGAAGCTCGCGCGCGCCACCTACCTCGACGCATTGACCGCAGCGCGGTTCGCGGGTCCGCTCGCCGGCGGCGCGGACCTCGTGAAGGTGAGCGAGGCCGCGCTCGCGGCCCCCTCCGCTGCCACCGGCACCAGGACCGTCTGATCTCCTTCTCCAGGCGCTGGCGGTCCAGATCATCAGGGGATACGCGGCTGGCGCTCCACTGCTCAAAGCTGCCCTGAGCGCGTTCGAGCGTGAAACGGTTCTGCCACCTGAGGAGGGCCGTTGGCTCTCGCTCGCGCTGTGGGCCGCAGCGGACCTCTGGGACGACGACACCTGGAGGCGGCTCACGACGCGAGGAGTCGAGCGTGCTCGGGAAGTGGGAGCACTGACGGCCATCCCGTTCGCCCTCAGCATGCTCAGCTACATCCACGCCACCTCCGGAGAGCTGGCTGCCGCCGAGTCGCTGCTCGACGAGATCCGCGCGGCCAGCGAGGCGACCGGCACCCCGGCTCAGCCCTACCTTGCGCTGTGGATCGCCGCCGTGCGAGGCCGAGAGGCGGAGACCCTGCGACCTCATCCGGACCGCGAGCGACGACGCCGCGGCGCGAGGAGAGGGGTTCGCGACGTTCGTCATCGAACACGTAACGGCGGTCCTTTACAACGGCCTCGGGCGCTACGAGCGAGGCGCTGGCCGCGCTTCGTCGCCAGGCAGTCGATCCTTCATACAGAGATAGTTCCCCGAGGCCCATGGCGGAGCTCATTGAAGCGGCCGTCCGGTCTGGAGAGCGCGAGCTCGCCGGGCTCGCGCTCGAACGGCTCGCGGAGACGACGAGCGCTGCCGGCACCGACTGGGCGCTGGGGATCGAGGCACGTTCGCGCGCGCTGCTGAGCGACGGCGACGCCGCCGACGCCCTCTATCGCGAGGCGATCGAACGGCTGGCTCGCACAAGCATCCGCGTGCAACTTGCCCGCGCCCACCTGCTCTACGGCGAGTGGCTGCGACGCGAGCGCCGCCGCCGCGAGGCCCGCGCAGCAGCTGCGCACCGCGCTCGAGATGTTCACGAGCATGGGCACCGAGGGATTCGCCGACCGAAGCGAACGCGAGCTGTCGGCCACCGGCGAGCGCGCGCGCAAACGCAGCGTCGAAACCCGAGATGACCTCACTCCCCAAGAGGCGCAGGTCGCGCGACTGGCGCGCGACGGCCTCTCGAACGCGGAAATCGGCGCACGACTGTTCGTCAGCCAGACCACCGTCGCCTACCACCTGCGCAACGTGTTCTCCAAGCTCAACATAGCTTCGCGTCACCAACTCGCCGCGGTATTGCCCGACAGCTCGAACGCTCCGCCGACGCCGTCATAGCGCCCCGACACCATCGATGTGTCGGTCCGGGATGCTCAGACCGCGACGGCTTCTGCGGGGACCGTCACCGCTTCAGCTGCGGTCTCGATGAGCTTCGCGACCTCATCGGGGTGCGAGACCATCGCGCAGTGGTTGGATCGGATCTCGATGGTGGTTGCGCCCATGCGCTTTGCGAACCGGCGCTCGGCGTCGGGCGGGATGGCCTCGTCTCCAGCGGCGACCAGGAACCAGGTCGGCAGAGATTTCCAGGCGGGTGCACCCATGACGTCTCCGAGCGTGGATGCGGCTAGGGGCTGTTGGACGGCATGCATGACCTTTGCCTTGACAGGGTCGATGTCACCGGCGAAGTGGTTGACGAAGTCGTCCTCTGGGAGCCAGGCGAGACCCTGATCGTCGATGTCGAGGTGTGCGAGTGCCGGGGTCGGGGGTCCTTGCTGCAGCAGCGCGCCGATCGTTTCGCCCTCGTCTAGTCCGAAGGCCGCGATGTAGACGAGACCGACTGCGTTCGGCGCGTCGCCGCCCAGCGCGGTCATGATCTGACCGCCATAAGAGTGGCCGGCGACCACGGTCGGGCCATTCTGAAGCCCGAGCACGTGGCGGAGTCGTGCAACGTCGCCCGCGAGCGAGGTCTCTGGAAACTGGGGGGCTGTGACGTGGTAGCCGTCGGCTTGAAGGCGCTCGATGACCGCGCTCCAGCAGGATCCGTCGGCCCACGCGCCGTGGACCAGGACGATGTTCGGTGAAGTGCTCATTTTCATGGCTCCTTATCGGGTTTCGGCGACGAAGCTTGGTGAGGCTGATGGGATCACGCCAACGTGATCCGAGCGATGTCGACTGCCACGAGAAGCGGTTCTGGAATGAGCTGGTAGTCGCCCTCGTAGGCGTAGACGCGCCGCTTGGTCGGGAACATGAGGCCATCGACTTCCTGATAATCCGAGGCGTAGTTCAGTCCGGTCGCTCCGCCCAGGATGTCGACGGAGTAGTCGTGACGGCGCAGAAGTCCCTCCGGGCCGAAGCAAAAGATCTGCTCGCGCGTGTGGCTCTTGACTTCCTCGGAGAAGATCACTTTCAGCCGTCGCCACGTTTCACCTTCGACCTCGATTGAGCCGATCTCCTCCTTCGCAAATCGGGCCTGTACGTAGAGGAACGGTGTGTTGAGGTAAGTCCACAGCGCCTCGCCGCTGAAGTAGGCCACATGGATCGCGTCCCAGGGCGAGTCCGCGGTCTGGCCCTCGAACGATTTTTCGGGATCATCGCTGCTTTCAAGAATCGTCCCGTCAGATCTTTGGACGGCGACCCGGTCAGGGTCAAAGCCCTCCACGGCAGCGTCAAGCAGGTCGGGCACGTCGCTATTGATCGACGATTTGTTGACAGCGCGCTCTTGTCCGTGCCGGCGCCCAGCGATGGTGGTCATCGTGTCCCTGCTCTCTCGGAGATGCTTGACCGCGACAAACACGGCTTCAGTCGGCGAGTTCAGCGTAGGCCGCGCTGGCGGCGGCGTAAATGGCTCGAGCGAACCATCTGTCGGGCGGCGGGAGGGTCCGATCGAACTACTGGCAACACGGTCCAATCGCACTTCCTGCGCTGTGGTCGCCTCGCGCTCCGAGGTCGCTTCGGCGAGTTGGTAGATTGCGAGCAGGGGGTCTGGCGGGGGATCACTCCACATGGGACCCGAGCAGAACTTCGCGCCGGAGGGCCAGCGACCGATTACCGTCGTGCTGGTCGACGATGAGCACCTGATCCGCTCTGCGCTCGCGCGAGCGCTGTCGGACGGCGGGATCGAGCTCGTCGGCGAGGCCGTTAACGGAGAGGATGCGATCGCGCTCGTGGTCGACGTGCGCCCGGACGTCGTGCTGATTGATCTGCGGCTCCCGGGGCTCTCGGGCGTCCAGGCGATCGAGCAGCTCGCCCTGCTCGCGCCTGCCTCGCGCGTGTTGGTGCTCACGCGCTCAGAACAGAACCGCGTTGTCGAAGCAATCATCGCCGGCGCCAGCGGCTACATCCTCAAGAGCGCATCAGCCGACGCCATCGTCAGCGCCGTCCGAGCCACCGCCACGGGCGAATCGGTGCTCTCCCCCCAGATCGCCGGCAAGCTCCTCCAACACATACGCCAGCTAGACATCCCCGTCAAGAGCACTGACAGTGCCGCCGTCGCGATCCGAGCCGCGCTGACCGACAGGGAGCTCGAGATCTTCACCCGACTCGCCAGCGGCGACAGCAACCACGAGATCGCGCGCGAGCTCTCGCTCAGCACGAACACGGTTGCCAACCACATCGCCAGCATCCTCGCCAAGCTCCACCTCGAGAACCGCATCCAAGCAGCCGTCCAGGCAGTACGCAGCGGCATCTCGTGAACGCGACGGCCGACCCGCTGAACGGCCGCACGGTCCATTTTTCAACCGGCGCACGTGGCCCAGTATCCAACCGGCGCCCACAGGGAGTTGTCTTGGCGCCTTATTGGCTCTTGTCAGCCTCAGGCCGAAGGCTGGGAGTTTCCCCCTCTCCTTCGCTGTCGGTCGGCTCGGCTGGATCAGACCGTGCCGGGCCTGGCGTCCGACGGTCCTCGATGAGCGATGTCAGGGAGGCAATGACGCCCGTGCCTCTACCGTCGACGAGTTCCCATGCCCGCGCGATCCCGATGATCAGCGATAAGACCAAGACGTCACTGATTAGCCCCAGTGGGCCCGTGCGAGGATGAACGAGGAGATCGATGCCCGCGCCGAGCTGCACCGCGAAGATCACCAGCAGCCAGGCGGTCAACGGAAGATGCCGCCCTCGCCAGCGTCCTGTCGAAGGGCTAGCAACAAGAGATCGCGTCGCCGCGGCGCTGAAGAAGACGCCGATCACGCCGACCACCACCGCCGGATACCCCACATGGGTTCCCGGCACCAGGCTGAACAGTGAGACGGCCAAGGCATTGCCAAACGCTAGGAGCGCAGCGGACGCCCGAACCTGTTGGAGAACGTCTGGGAGGGAGCTTGGGGTGCGGCGCTCCGCAACGGTGATGACGACGAACAAGAGGCCCGTAAGCGCAGCGGCCGAGGTCGCGATTGCCGCGAACAGATCCCGGTAGGCCCCAGTCAGCACAACGCCGCACGGTAGTCGAAAGCTGGCCTGGCTCGCCGGGCGAAATCGCGCAAGACTGAACTTGCCGTGATCCGGGTCGACGGGCTTCGCGGTGAGGGCAACGTCATCATCTCTGACTCTGACTTCCTCGAACTCGGATCGGCGGGCGTCCGCGAGCCGCATCTCGGCCAGGCGGTGCGGGCGACAGACCCGGCTCCGTAGTCAGATCGAACCCCAGCCAGCCCGAAAGTTGGTTAGCTCGAACTATTCACAGCGTCGCCGTCGCGGCCTACTGTCGGACAAGCTGGTTGTCTTCAGTAAGGCGTCGCGACCCGACCAGTCAGGCCCGGTGCCTCTTCAGCAGTTTCACCGGTCTGGAGGCTCGGATGAGGCCATATGTTTTGCTTTGCCGAAGACGGCCGGCGATGACCGTGCGTGATGCGGAGCCACTCCCGGGCTCCCGTGCGGGTGCAGACACTCTCGCTCGGACCGGCTTATGAGCGAAACTCGTGACCTTAGCCCGGTCAGACGGGATTGGAACTCGGAGGAGTCCTTCGAGCCGCTCGCTGAGATCATCACCGGCGAGCTGCTCGCGGGACGCCCACTGGAAGATCGGCTTGCGACGGCCGATGGTGCTCGCGGCGTCGCGGAGCTGATCGGCGCTGCGGTGCTGGATCGTTTCGTGGTCCGACCCCGGCCCGCCGAGCGCGTCCATGACGACGTGAGTCGAGGAGCCCCAGCCGACTCGGGCGTCATCTTGGAGGTCTGCGACGTGTCGGTTGTGTACGGCACCAAGACGGCCGTGGACGGCATCAGCCTTCAGATGACCCGTGGTGAGATTTTTGGGCTTCTGGGTCCCAACGGGGCCGGTAAGACGAGCACGCTGAGCGCGATCGAGGGGCTGATCAAGCCGCGATCCGGGGCTGTGTTCTTGGATGGGCTCGACGTCCGACGCCATCCTTCGCAGGCGAAGGCCAAGTTGGGGGTCCAGTTGCAGGCGACGAGCTTTCAGTCGCAGCTCACGATCAAGCAGATCGTGAGGTTGTACGCGGGGCTCTACGGCGTCCGGTTGTCTGACGGCGAGATCACTGCGGGGCTGCAGGAGATCGGGCTCGGGGGTGAGGTGACCAAGCCGTTCAAGCAGCTGTCGGGTGGCCAGCAGCAGCGCCTTTCGCTGTACGTCGCGGTCGTCCACGATCCTGCGCTACTGCTGCTGGACGAGCCGACGGCTGGTCTGGATCCTCAGTCCCGTCGTCAGCTGTGGGGTCGGATCGAGCACATCCGACAACAGGGCGGGAGCATTCTCCTGACCACGCATTCGATGGAGGAGGCCGAGGCCGTGTGCGATCGCGTTGCGATCATCGATCACGGCACGCTATTGACGTGTGAGACACCGCAGAACCTGATCGCTAAGCACAAGGACGACCCCGAGGTTCGCAAGATCGCCCACGGCGCTGCGACGCTCGAGGACGTGTTCATCGGGCTCACCGGGAGCGCGATCCGTGACTAGCTCTCAGCCCGCCACGGGACCCCCGCTTCAGCTAGTCATGAGCTCGCTGCTGCGGGCGGACTTCGCCGTGCTCCTGAAGACCCGGCGGTCGCTGGTGATCAGCATCGCCCTGCCGATCTTGATTCTCTTCTCGACGAACTCGAGCAAAGCCACAAACAGCTTCGGGGGATCGCTGTTCATCATAGGGTTGGCCATCGCCTACGGGCTCGTATCGAACTCGATCCTGGGCTACGCGCTCACGATGGCTCGCGACCGCGAGCAGGCCGTGTTCCAGCGTCTGCGCGTCACGCCCGCTCCGACGTGGACGATCATGACCAGCCGGCTAACCATGCAGTTCCTCGCGAACCTGGTGATCACGGTGATCGTCGTGATCGTCGGAAGTCGCATTCACCACGTCTCGCTGTCGGCCGGCACGTACGGGCTGGTTCTCGTGGTCTCGATCGTCGGTGGTGCTGTCTTCCTCAGCATCGGGCAAGCGCTCGTCGGCCTAGTGAAATCCGCCGACAGCATCAACGCCGCCGGCCGAGTACTCGTGCTCGGCCTCGTCCTGCTCTCATCGCTAGGTCAGAGCGGGGCCCTCGGGAGCGCCTGGGAATCGATCGCGCGCTGGTCCCCCGTCGGTGTGGTGATGACTCTCTTCGCCGGAGTTCTCAATCTGTCCACATGGGACGCCCATGACTCGCTCGCCTTGCTGGTGTGCGGCGGGTACATCGTGGTGTTCGCCGCAATCGGCATCCGGTGGTTCCAATGGGACGCTCGATGACGCGGCGATCACAGTCACCGCTCTCACCGGCGCCCTCGGCCGGGACGCCTGCTCAAGAGACCCGGGGCCGGCATCTCGGTGTGAGTCGCTCGGAGCGCAACGGGGTACTAGCCCCGCCGCGGACTCCGGGGTGCTGTGGTCTTGAAGTGTTGCTCGACTGCGTCGAGTGGTTGTGTGCTGCGTCGCGCTCGAGCGAGGACGAGCGCGCCCTCAATCGCCGCCAGGAGCACTGTCGCCTGCTCGCCGGCCGTTGACCGAGGAGCTCCGAACTTCAGGTAGACGTCGGTGACCGAGGCCTGCCAGCGGGCGATCAGCTCGCGGACGTGGGCGCGGAGCTCGTCGTTGTCTGAGGCGTCGATAACGGTTGCGGCGAGTGGGCAGCCTTGAGCGTAGTCGTGCCCCACGAGCAGTTCGCGCCAGGGCGCCACGATCACGGCGATCGCTTCCGGAAGTGTTTTCGCGTTGGCGAGCGCCTCGTCGGTGGCCTGTGACAGTTCGGCGACGGCGAGATCTAGCGCTTCCGTCACCAGCTGCGTCTTGCCGCCCGGGAAGTAGCGTCCGAGCGAACCGCGGGATCCGCCCGAGTGGGCGACGATCTCGCGCATTCCAACGCCGTGGACCCCGCGTTCGCGCACGAGCGTCGCGGCGCTACGCACGATGCCCGCCCGCGTTGGCCGTCGCCGCCGGTCGCGCGTCGGGCGGTCGGGCGATGTGTGGTTGCTGTCCATGACGCGATCATAGCGAATGCGATGACAAGCGTCATCGGATGTGGTAGGTTCTAGGCGATGACGACTGTCATCGCATTTTGACTGCCGACCCAAGGAGCCAAACATGATCGCTATCGCCAGAGGCTCGATTACCGAGCCACAGAAGCTCGGACCATTCATCGACGACGAGATGCGCGTGGTCGAGCAGCTCAAAGCCGAGGGGGTGATGAAGGCGCTCTACCGGCGCGCAGCCGGCCCCGGAGTTGTGATCGTCTTGGAAGGCGAGGGCATCGACGCCATTCGCGGGCGGATGAACACGCTCCCGTTCGTGGTCGAGGGATTGATGACCCTCGAATATGAGGAGGTCTACGCGATCTGAGAACACTTGCGGCCAGGGGACACGAGCCACGCGGGCGCGGACGTGGGTTCGCCACTTCACGTGCTGGCGGGGGCGAATGCCCGCCCGGTGGCGAGCAGGCATTCGGACCTTTTTCGGAACGCTGCCGTGTCGGACGCCCGCTAGATCTCCCGGACGAGCTCGTAGGTGAGGAAGGCGAGGCCGTCACCGATTGTCTTGGTATCGACGAGGCGCATGGGCTTCTTGTCGCCGGTCTCGCCGAAGAGGCGCTCGCCCTCCCCGAGCACGACCGGGAAGACGACCAACCGCAGCTCATCGACCAGGTCGTGCTCGATTAGCGTGCGCCCGAGCTGATAGCTGGCCGGGACGACGATTTCTCCGTCGAGCGTCTGCTTAAGCTTGGAGACCTCGGTCACCGCGTCGCCCTTGAGGACTGTCGAGTTGTTCCACTCGGGATCTTCGAGGGTGGACGACACGACGTACTTGGGGATGCTGTTTAGCCTGTCTGCGAGCTCGCCGCTCCGGGGCTGCCACCGCGCCCCGAAGAATTCGTAGCTCCTCCGACCAAGCAGCCATGCCTCGGCACGAAGGGCCTCCTCGAGCGCGACCTTGTTCCATTCTTCGAGGTCCTTGCCCCCAAACTGGACGAACCAGCCGCCGAGCGTGAAGCCCTCCTCACCGTCCGGGTCCTGGATCACTCCATCGAGCGAGACGTTTTGCGGGCCACTCATCACGATCCTTCCCATCTCCGTTCTCCTTTCATTGGGGTTTTCGGTTGAGGCGTTTGGCGCTCGCAAAATTGACCGGCGAATTTCCAGCCGCCCCGACGTCATTGCTTGTGATGCGTGTGAAAGGAAGCGGCGATGAAAGGAAGAGGGAATGCCCGAGCAGACCCTGACTCGCGCGCGCGCCGGCGACGAGGCGGCGTTCCGCGAGCTGACCGACCCGTACCGACGTGAGCTCCAGTTGCACATCTACCGGATCGTCGGCTCCGCACAGGACGCCGAGGATCTGCTTCAGGAGACGCTGCTCGCCGCGTGGCGCGGCCTCGATCTGTTCCAGGAACGGGCGTCGGTCCGTGCCTGGCTGTACCGGATCGCCACCAACCGGTCACTCGATGCCCTGCGTGCGAGCCGGCGCCGCCCCGAAGACATGCAGCGCATGACGGAGATGCCCGAGCCCACCCGCTACGGCGATGCAATCTGGCTTCAGCCGTATCCAGACGTCCTGCTCGAAGGCATCCCGGACCAGGCTCCGGGACCGGAAGCCCGCTATGAGGCCAAGGAGGCGATCGCGTTGGCGTTCATCGTCGGGCTCCAGCATCTGCCGCCGCAGCAGCGCGCGGTACTCGTGCTGCGCGATGTACTCGGGTTCCGCACTGCCGAGGTCGCCGAGACCCTCGACACCTCCGAGGCATCAGTCAATAGCCTGCTGCGCCGCGGGCGTGCGGCGTTCGAGTCGCGCTTGCCGGCGAGGGAACGCGATCGCGCGCCACTACCGAACTCGAAGCTCGAGCGGGACATCGTCGGTCGCTTCGCCGAAGCGATCGAGACAGGCGACACCGACGCCGTCGTCGCCCTGCTGACCGGCGATGCGTGGCTGACGATGCCGCCGGAGCCCTACGAGTACCAAGGCCACAGCGCGATTGGCGCGTTCCTGCGAGACCGAGCGGTCCGGCGCGGCGCGCCGCTGCTCGTGCCGACCCGCGCCAACGGCCAGCCGGCCTTCGGGTGCTACTTCCCAAGCCCTCAGACAGAAATCGCGCGACCGTACGCGTTGCTCGTCCTCACGCTGGAGGGAGACCGGGTCTCTGCGATCACCTGGTTCGGCGACAGCAGTGTCTTCCCGCACTTCGGCCTGCCGCGGATACTGCGGTAGGGACGAAGCGCCTGCTCTGCGGGATAGCGGTACCCCGATGACCGCCCGTAGCTGACGAACGCTAAGAAAGGACGATCATGGACCAGCAAGAGATCACCGAAGAGCTGGAGCATCCCGGTGCGCGGAACCTGCTCGACTCCGCGACGCTCCTTCGGCTCGCCTACAACGGATCAGACGGATTCCCGCGAGTGATCCCGATCGGCTTCTACTGGAACGGGAGGCAGATCGTCGTCTGCACGGCGGCGACCGCGCCCAAGGTGAAGGCGCTGTCGTCGCGTCCTAACGTTGCGATGACGATCGATCTGGGCGACACGCCTGCGGAGGCGAAGGCGCTCCTGGTGCGCGGGCTCGCAAGCGTGGACATCGTCGACGGCGTTCCCGACGAGTACGTCGCGGCATCGAAGAAGGCATTGGGCCCAGACCAGGTCACGGAGTTCGAGCGCCAGGTCAGGTCGATGTACGACCAGATGGCACGTATCTCCATCGAGCCGGTATGGGCGCGGTTCTTTGACTTCGGTGCTGGCCGCATGCCGTCCTTCCTGACGAAGCTGGCGGGCGACGCCGAGCAGGCAGTCGGCGCGCAGCGTCGCCGAACTTGACCTCGCGAATCGTGGTGAGGCCGGGATGATGTATCGATGAGCGGCGGTTTGTCAGAGTCCGCGCTGCAGACGCTCGGTGCCCTCCTACGCGCAGAGCGGCTGACGAAGGGGCTGTCATTGCGGCAGCTCTCGACCCGCACGGCCGTTTCGAACGCGTATCTGAGCGAGCTCGAGCGTGGTCGGCATGAGCCTTCCCTGAGCGTGCTCCTTGCGATTGCCTCCGCGCTGGACACCCCGCTCGCCGAGATCCTCGTGCGTGCGGGCGTGCTCAACGATGGCGCGGAGCGCGCTTCTGTGCCAGGGGCATGGGATACCGAAGCCGCCATCGCGCGGGATCCTGCGCTCACCGCGCCGCAGCGCTTCGCCTTGCTGAGCGTCTATAGAAGTTTCGTTCCCGCTCGCGCGCCGCGGGATTGACATATAGAGCACTGCTCGATATGTTGAGCGCATGCCCCGTATCGACTGGCGTGAGCTCTACGCCCAAAACCAAGCTGCGATCGCCGCTAGCGGTGTCCGCCTGCCGGCGATCACGGTGCCGGCACCGCCTGCGATGAGCGTTCCCTTTGCGGATAAGGAACGGCCTGGGCCGCGTCCCAGCCTCCTGCGCGGACGCGGATCAATCGTGCCCGAGCGCCGGCATCGGTCTGCTTCGGGCTCCGCCGGGGGCCGCGACGTGCGGACCGACGCTCGTGCCCTTGTTCATGTACCTCCCGGCCTGGACCCGGATGTGCCGGTCCCCGCGCTGTGCATGTTGCACGGCTGCACGCAAGACCCCGCGACGTTCGCGGCTTCCACCGCTATGAACGAGACCGCGGATCGCCACGGCTTCGTGGTCGTCTATCCCGCTCAACCCCGGGGGGGCAACGCGAATCGCTGCTGGAACTGGTTTCTGCCCGCTCATCAGCAACGCGGGACGGGAGAGCCCGAGCTGATCGCGGGCATCACGCGGCAGCTCATCACCGACCAGCCGGGGCAGACGATCGATCCGACGCGGGTGTTCGTCGCCGGATTATCGTCGGGGGGCGCGATGGCGCTGATCCTCGCGGCGTGCTATCCGGACGTGTTCGCGGCCGTGGCGATCCACTCGGGGCTGCCCTACCGCTCAGCCAGCGACGTCGCTTCCGCCTTCGCCGCGATGGGTCACGTGAGCGCCAAACCGGCGACCGATGGCCACCCCATCCACGCGGCGATGGGGGAGCACGCAAGACCCGTCCCCAGCCTCGTCATACACGGAACCGCCGACCGCACCGTCGCACCGGCAAACTCACGACACATCCTGGTGCAGTCGATGCACGCCAACCATCTCGCCGATCCACTGACCTGCGCACACGACCCGGCCACACCAAACACTCGGCAGGACGCCCGCGCCGACGGCGGTCTGGACTACACGCGCAGCCAGTGGCTCGACGCTAACGGCACGCTGATGCACGAATTCATCGAGGTTCAAGACCTCGGTCATGCCTGGTCAGGCGGCGTCGCCGGCGGCTCCCACACCGACCCACACGGGCCCTCGGCCACCGAGGCCATCTGGGCGTTCTTCACCCAAGCAACTCCTGCACCCACGCTGGCCTGATCACGGCAGATCCGGTCCGGAATTGCTGGGCCGCGAGCGGCCCACGGGTGGCCGTGTGTCGGGAACGTTCTATTGTGGGGTGGGTGACGGCAATAAGCACCGAGGACTTGACGGAGATCAATCGCGGCGGGCGGCGCTGCGCGGTTTGCCGCTCCGGACGCCACTGGCGCAAGTTGGAGGTTGTCCGACCAGATGGCGCCGCGCCGCTGGTGATGTGCGCCGCGTGTCGAAGCCGCTACGGAAGCGCTCCTCCGGTCCGGGAGGCGGGTGGTCCCGCGCCCCTCGCCGAACCGGCCCCGCCGGCACCCGACCGCCGGCCCGAGGAGCACGAGGATCGAGTGGGGAAGGCGCTGCGCGAGCTGCCACGCGGCGAGCATTCCATCGCGAGGATCGCAAAGGCCGCGGGGCTCAACCACACGAAGACGCTGAGACGGCTGCGCCAGCTGGAAGCATCGGGCGGGATCCGCGCGGTCGGCAAACGTTGGTCGACGGAGCCGCCCTCGAGCGATCTGGAGGGCGCGTTCGACCGGCTGCAAGCACGCACGAGCAACATCAGAATCGTTCGGGACCGATCGCCCGTCGGCTGATCAGCCGACCGTCCCCCCTTGAATCAAGCGCGCGGCCGGACCCTTTGGCCGCAGAGAGGACGCGATTGCGCGAGGGACCTGCGAGTCGTGGAGTTGCCCTCTATGGTTCTCGCCGTGGGAGAGTGGGGAGCGGCGAGCTTCGAGAACGATCCGGCCAGTGACTGGTTTCTCCTGGTCGAGGAAGCGGTTGACCCAGGCGGGGTTATCGCCTCGGCGCTTGACAGTGCGGTGGGAGAGTCGGAGTACCTTGGTCTCGATCAGTCGTGCGAAGCGATCGCGGCCGCAGAGCTGTCCGCGTCCTGTGCCGGTCACGCATCCGCTCGCCTGCCCGATAACGTGCGCTACTGGGTCGAGACTCATCCTCACCAGCCTCACGACTCCGAGATCGACCAGGCAGTTCAGGCAGTCCAGCGCGTGCGCACGGAAAGCGAGCTGCGCGACTACTGGGATAGCAGCGTCGAGCGGGAGAGGTGGCTTCGTGAGGTCGACGATCTCGTCGCGCGCTTAGCGCAGTCTGGCGGCGGCGAGCCGGCGACGCTCTCGCCCTAAACTGTGTCCCGGCGGACGGCTCTCCCGCCCGCATCACTGGCAACGGTCCTCCTCCGTTTGGTCAAGGGAGTAGCCCACACGGTGTATGCGCTCGATGCCGAGCGTGGCCGAACGCATCGGCCCGGAGCCGGGA
This sequence comes from uncultured Solirubrobacterales bacterium, assembly GCA_963709205.1. Classification (GTDB taxonomy): domain Bacteria; phylum Actinomycetota; class Thermoleophilia; order Solirubrobacterales; family Solirubrobacteraceae; genus Palsa-465. The sequence continues at coordinate 11,538 of CAVPVP010000025.1, read as the reverse complement.
GTAAAGTCCGAAGCAGCCTCCACCGCCTGAGTGCACGCTCTTGCATTCTTCCAGTGGCCCAGCCTTCCATACGGAGCGACGAGGAGTGGCACGCATGCCGAAGCAGAATCAGAAGCCCGACCGGGTCCGTGAAGAACCGGGCCCGGGAAAATCGACCTCGGAAGCGGCCTTCAACGATCTCCGCAGAGAGGTCGCCCAACGCAATGAGCAGGCATCTCAAGAGGCCCGCAAGCGTCGAGCGGTACGCGAGCAGGAGCAGATGCTCCGGCGGCGCGAACGTGACTTCTAGACCACATTCGGTCTCGGACCCCACGGCCACCGGGTTTTTCCCAGTCTGAAGAGCGGCTCGACAGGCGGCGTTTGCCAGCCTGGGGCAGCGAACTGGAGCGGCGGGTGCGCTGATGGATTGCCGGCGTCGCGTGGCGTAGGGTCACGCGCATGTGCTTTTCGCCGCAGGCTGACTTTGTCGCCGGCGCGGTGATTGCTGGCGTAGGAGTTGAGACCCTCCGCCGGGTGCGCGCACGGCGCGAACTGATCGTCGGCGCGCTACCGCTGCTGTTTGGCATCCATCAGCTTGTCGAGGGCTTTGTCTGGCTTGGTCTCCGGGGTCAGGTCTCGCGTGGGTTGGGTGACGGTGCGAAGGAGGCCTACATCCTCTACGCGCACGCAGTCTTACCGGCGATTGTCCCCCTCGGGTTCATGCTGCTCGAGCCGGACCGGCGACGCTCGGGCGTGATGCTGGCGATGGCATCCCTCGGCGCGCTCTTGGGCGTCTACCTGCTGTGGCAAGTCACGGCGTATCCGGTCGGGGCACACGAGGAAGCCCGCTGTATCGATTACACGACGCATACCCCAAACGACATTCTCATCGGGCTGCTGTACGTCACCGTGACGTGCGGGCCGGCGCTGATATCGAGCCGTCGGTACTTGCGGTGGTTCGGGACGGTCAGCCTCGTCGGGGTGATCGTGACCGCGGTCGTTCGAGTCGACGAGCTGACTTCGCTGTGGTGCCTGTACGTGGCGATCGTCAGCGTTCTGATCCTCGAGCATTTTCGACGACAACGGGCGCTCGAGGTACCCGCTATCTCAGACCCGGACCCGGCATGGTCCTCTTAGGATCCGCGGGCAGCTCCAGCCCGCCGGGACATCCGTGGGCCCCGGTGGCCGCTAGTGAGAGACGACGGCTGCGCCGACGTATGACAGCGCCGAGCTGAGCTCCCTGCGGGAGCCGATTCCGAGCTTGCCGAACACCTTGGTCAGGTGCCACTCAACCGTGCGGGGGCTGAGGAATAGCTGGGCGCCTATCTCCGGGTTCGTTTGCCCGTCGGCGGCTAGGCGCGCGACCTGCACCTCCTGGGGGGTCAGCTCGTCGAGTGTCTCGACCGTACGCTTGCGCACCGTCTCGCCGGTGGCCAGCAGCTCGCGGCGGGCGCGCTCGGCGAACGCCTCCATGCCCATGTCCGAGAGCATCGTGTGAGCGACTCGCAGCTGCTCGCGGGCGTCGACGCGACGGTGCTCGCGCCGCAGCCATTCGCCGTACAGGAGATGAGCGCGGGCCAGCGTAGCGCGCGTTTTGACGTGCGACAGTCGTTCGATCGCCTGTCGGTAGAGCCGCTCGGCTGCTCCTCCCTCGGCAAGCATCGCCGCCGCGCGCGCATGGGTCCCGAGCGCCCAGTCCGTGTCGGCGGCGTGCGCAATCTCAGCGAGTTGGGCGAGCGGACCAGTCGCGCGCTCTGCCTGGCCGCTCCGTGCGGCAGCCTCGATTAGCTCCGCCAACAGCAAGATCGGCGGCCCCAGCCCGGGCGCCGCACCGACGGCCCGCTCGGCCTCGGCCAGCGCATCCTCGTAGCGGCCGAGTCCGTTGTAGCGGATCGCGCTGCCCCAGTCATTGGCCGAGAGCCAAAGTCCCTCGCCGCGTCGCAGCACGTCCTGCCGCCGCGCCTCGATGAGCGCCACTGCCTCGGCGTCTCGTCCCCGCCAGTTCGCCAGCACGATCGAGGTGCGCAGCGTCAGGGGACTGCCGGTGGCCTCTACGACGGCGTCTGACTCGGCGGCCAGCGACATAGCCACCCCGATCCTCCCGTAGAACAGCTCGACGAGCACGCGGTCAGTGAGTGCTACGGGCAGCGCGGAAAACGCGCCGGCGCGGCGCGCGAGTTCGAGATGGCGCGCGGTGAGCTCGTCCCAAGCCCCATCATCGGCCAGCGCCCGGGCGATCCGGCAGGCCAGCCACAGCCAGCGGAGCTCGTCCTCATCGGAGAGCTGCGCGTCCCGGAACGCGCGCAGCGCGACCTTCAACGCCGGCGCCCCGGCAACGTAGCCTTGGCAGCTGAGGAGGGCGAGCCCGTCCAGCAACAGGTCGCAGGCGCGTGTAGAGGGCTCCCAGTCGGCGGCCAGGACGGCGGTCGCGACCTCGCGTGCATCGCCTCCACGCACCAGGCGGTCGGCGGAGAGCGCAGCCGCGAACGCCTCGAGGTACGTCTCGCGCGCGAGCCTCGGGTCCAGCGGCTCGAGCCGCTTGGCCGCCTCGAGCAACAGGGGGGGAGCGTCGCGACCCCGCGTCATCGCGAAGGTGATCTGCGCGTGCAGCAGCTGGGCGCGCGCTTGCTCGAGCTCGTCCAGCGGTCCTGCGTCGGCGACCGCCAGCAGCCGCAGCGCCGCGTCGTTCGCGCCAGCCTGGTACTTGCGATGTGCCGCGAGGAGCGCACGCTGTGCCCGGCGCCTCGGATCGGGCGTTAATTCAACGGCGCGCTCGTGAAATGCCGCCCCCGCCGCCAGGCCGCCTCGCGCTCGCGCTCGGCCGGCCGAGCGCTCCAGTTCGGCGGCGACGTCCTCGTCGAGCCCGGCCGTCCCGTGCGCGCGGTGCCAGGCGCGGCGATCGGGGTCGATGTCGGCATCGGTGGCTTCGGCCAGTGCCCGGTGAACGCGCTGTCGCTCCTCCGGCGCTGCGGCGCGCTTCACCGCCGAACGCACGAGCGGATGGGCGAAGCGCACCTGCGCGCCGAAATCGATCAGTCCGGCGGCCGCGGCCGACCCAGCCGCGTCCGGCCCGGTGCCAAGCTCCGCGGCCGCCCGCCACACCAACACCGGATCCCCGAGCGGCTCTGCGGCGGCGACGAGAAGCAACAGCCGCGTCGAGGGCGGCAGCGCCGCCAGCCGCTCCGTGAAGCTCTGCTCGATCCTCCCCGACAACGCCCGTCCCTCGGACAGCCAGAACCCGCCGGCAAGCTCGACAGGCGTCAAGCCACGTGGCAGCTCGAGCAGCGCCAGAGGGTTGCCGCGCGTCTCGGCCACGATCCGATCGCGCACGCGCTCGTCAAGTGGACCGGTGACCACGGTCGCGAGTAACTCATGCGCATCAGCGTCATCCAGCCCGCGGATGGCGAGCTCCGGCAGCCCCTCGAAGTGCGGCTCGTCGCTCGGCTCGCGCACGGCCAAGACCAGCCCGACCGACTCCGCACCGAGACGGCGCGCGACAAACGCCAGCGCCTGCGCCGAGGCCGCGTCGAGCCACTGGGCGTCGTCCACGATGCAGACGAGCGGTCGGTCTTCCGCGACGTCGGAGAGCAGACTCAGGACCGCCAGCCCGACGAGGAACCGATCCGGCGCATCGCCGTCGCGTAGACCGAACGCGGTCCCAAGGGCATCGCGCTGCGGGCTGGGGAGACGCCGGACGCGATCCAGGAACGGCGCGCACAGCTGCTGCAACCCGGCGTACGCGAGCTCCATCTCCGACTCGACTCCCGACGCCCGGGCGATGCCACACCCCGACGAGTGCTGCGCCAGATACTCCAGCAACGCACTCTTGCCAACCCCGGCATCCCCGCGCAGCACCAGCGCCCGGCTTGACCCAGCCCGCACGCTCGCCACCAGTTGATCCAGCGCCGCGCACTCGCTGCGCCGGCCAAGCAGCCGCGGCGGGGAAACGGTAGTTGACATCGCCACGGCAGCGTAGGGCCGGCTCCCGGTGTTGGCAACCCGGCGCCGATGGCCCGTGACCACGGGATCGCGCACCCCCGGGGTCCTAACCCGGGTGCTCACCGGGCGCGACGAACAGGTGCGCGGAGCACGCTTCACGGCATCACCACGACGAAGACCAAGCGAGGTCTCCGTACAAACCAGGAGGTAGCTCATGAGCGCCACCGAAGAAGGCACCGCTGGCCGCGACGCGAGCGTCGGGCGGGTCGACATGAAGCTCGAGATCCAGGTCATCCCCGTGTCCGACGTCGACCGATCCAAGGAGTTCTACGAGCGCTTGGGTTGGAGGCTCGACGACGACGTCGCCCCGATGGAGGGCCTTCGCATCGTCCAGTTCACACCCCCGGGCTCGCCTACCTCGATCACGTTCGGCCAGGGACTCACGACCGCCGCGCCCGGCTCGGCCGAAGGGGGTCTGGTCGTGTCGGACATCGAAGCGGCACATGACGAACTCGTCAGCCGTGGGATCGACGTGAGTGACATCTGGCACGGCCCGCCGTTCCCGGTGCAGGCGCGGCAACCCGGCCTCGACCCCGAGCGCGCCAGCTACGGATCGTTCTTCTCCTTCACCGATCCCGACGGGAATACGTGGCTGGTGCAGGAGGTCACGACCCGGCACCCCGGCCGGATGAACGCCGCTGAGACGGGCTACGTATCAGCGGCGGACCTGGAGGGCGCGCTCCGGCGTGCCGAGGCCGCCCACCGCGAGCACGAGAAGCGCACTGGGCGGTCGCACCTGTTCCACCGGTCAGACCAAGACGAGAACTGGCTCGACTGGTACGCCGCCTACATGGTGGCCGAGCAGGCCGGGACGGACCTGCCCTCGTGACCGTCCCGCGCTCGCCCGGGCGCGGCAGCTGCGGCGCGGCCGCTGCGCCGGAGCGGGTGCGGCGGTCCGGGCGACGCGTCCCGATGCGGATTGGGCGTCAAACACTTCCCGGAGCGAGCCTGAAATGAGCACAATAGTCAGCAGCCCTCCCCGCCACCGCACAGGCTCCAAAGCGCGGCCCCGGGCCTGGACACATCACGTGATGAGCGACACGGCTTCGACCGGGACGACCGACAACATCGACGGCGGCCAGCGCCTGGTCGGGGTGAGGTGAGCTGGATGGATTTCCTGGTCGATTTCGAGATCAACATCCCCGAGGGGGTGCCCGAGGCCGAAGTCACGGCGCGCCAGGACGCTGAATCTGTCGCCGCGGCGAAGCTCGTGGATGAAGGACACCTGGTCCGGCTTTGGAAGCGGCACGTTGCCCCCGGCGAGACCCGACCGATCGGGTTGTACCGCGCCGATAGCGAAGCGGAAATAGACGACCTGCTGCGGGCGCTGCCGCTCTATGAGTGGATGCGCGTTACGGTCACGCCACTCGAGCCCCATCCCAACGATCCGGCGATCCGGCAAGGCGTTCCGCGTCATCGTTAGGAGGCAGCCATGAGCAGTCACGTTCCCGCACCTCGCCTGACCCAGGTCTACCGCTTGGAGGCCACTCTCGCCCCGCCGCTGGAGCTCGGGGAGACAGCCGAAGGCCACCGGCGTATCGTGCCTCTGACCGGCGGGACGTTCAGCGGTCCGCAGATCAGCGGCCGCCTGCTCCCGGGCGCGAGCGCCGATTGGCAGACCATCCTCCCGGACGGCACCGCGCTCGGCGACATCCGCTACGTCCTGGAGACCGATCGCGGGGATCGCCTCTACGTCCGGTCTTGGAGTATCCGTCACGGCAGCCCGGAGGTGCTCGCGCGTCTCGGGCGGGGGGAGGACGTCGACCCGGGCGAGTACACGTTTCGCGCCTCAACCCGGATAGAGACGGCAGTCCCCGACCTCGACTGGCTGAACAAGGGAATCTTCATCAGCGTCGGAGGCCGCCAGCCCGCCGGCGTCATCTACGAGACCTATCTCGTCGAATGACCGCGGGGCCGCAGCCGGTCGCGATCATTACGGGAGCCGACCGGGGGATCGGCGCGGGTCTCGTCGTCGCGTTCCGCCGCTGCGGCTACGCGGTCGTGGCGACCTCGCGATCGATCGCCGCCTCCGACGAGCCCGACCTATCCATCACCGTGCAAGGCGACATCACAGACGCCGTCGGACTCCGTCCAAGCGCGTGGTCGGATCGATGGCGCTCGAGCGGCATTCGCACTGGCACCAGCCTCGTCGACCACGCCAACAGCACAGTACCCTCCGCGTTGGCCTCCCTGACCAAAGGGCGGCCTCGTTGCCGTGACTCGATCGCTGGCGATCGAATACGCCTCCCGGGTTGTGCGCGTCAACGCGGTCTCGCTCGGGGTGATCAGGACCCCGCGTGCACGACCCGGCGTCCTACGACGCGATGGGTGCCCTTCACCCGCTGGGCCGCGGGGTGAGATCAGCGACGTCGTCGACGGGATCCTGTATCTCGAGCGGGCCTCCTTCGTCACCGGCGAGATCCTGCACATCGACGGCGGACAGAGCGCTGGACGTTGACCGCCCACCCGCGATCCATCCGATCGCTCAGGCGCACCGGCTCGCGAGCAAACACAACCACTAACGGCCACAAGCTCGAAAGGAAAGCACCATGCCATTCGTCAAAGTCGGAACGGAGAACACGGCCGACATCGAAATCCACTACAACGATCACGGCGCCGGCAAGCCCATCGTCCTGATCCACGGCTACCCGCTGGACGGCAACTCCTGGGAGCGCCAGGAGCGGGTGCTGCTCGCGAACGGATACCGGTGCATCAGCTACGACCGTCGGGGCTTCGGCCAGTCCAGTCAGCCGACGTCCGGCTATGACTACGACACGTTCGCCGGCGATCTGAAGGCGCTGCTCGACCATCTCGCGCTCGACCAGGATGTCGTCCTCGCCGGCTTCTCGATGGGAACCGGCGAGGTGACGCGGTACCTCGGTAAGTACGGGTCGACCGGCGTGAGCAAGGCGATACTCCTCGGCGTCATCCCGCCGTTCCTGCTCCAGACAGAGGACAACCCGAAGGGCGTGCCGGGCTCGGTGTTCGAAGGCATCGAGCACGCGATCGTGGCTGACCGGTACGCGTACTTCGACGACTTCTTCGCCAACTTCTACAACGTCGATGTGCTGGCACCGGAACGGATCGGGGATGCGGCGCTGCGGGCGAGCTTCAACGTCGCCGCCGGCGCGTCGCCGTACGCAACGTATGCGTGCGTCGGCACATGGCTGACTGACTTCCGCGCGGACCTGCCCAAGATCGACGTGCCGACACTCGTCATCCACGGCACCGCGGACCGAATCCTGCCCTTCGAGGCGACGGCCGCGCGACTCAGGGACGAGCACCTGATCGCCGACCTCAAGGTCGTCGAAGTCCAGAACGGCCCGCACAACATCGGCTGGACCTTCCCCGAGGAGACCAACGCCGCGATGCTCGAGTTCCTAAGCGGCGACGCCTGAGCCGACACCGCATTGGCCGCAACCGCGCCGTCGGCGGCAACCTTCCGGCCAGCCGTCGGGGCGAGGGTGGGCGCCACGTAGCGGCCACCCTCGCCCAGCCTAGTGCCACACGAACGTGGTCATTGCACCTGCCGGAATCGTGTCGCTGAAATAACTGCCGTCTGATTCCACGGCGAACGAGATCGGCGCGCTGGAGTTGTTGTCGGTGACAAGGACCTTGGATCCATCGGGATTTAAAAAGGCCACGTCGTCGAGGCCGCTCGAGATCGACTCCCAATTCGAGCTATTGGTGCCGTAGGTGACGAAGTTGGGCGAGTCGATGCGCCAAGCGCCCGGCTGCACGAACGAGCTCACCTGACCGAATTGGTAGTACTCGGTTCGGTAGGTGACGGCGCCGGTCGCCGGATCGACCGAGACTAGCCCCCGGCAGCCTCCGCAACTGTTGGGAGTCTGGATCGGCTGGCCGTTCGGTTCCAGGGCCACGCTCCAGACGGCCACCACGCTGGCCCAGTTGCGCAGGGTGGAAATCAGGTACTCCGCGGTGCCGAACGACCGGATCTCCGGGGAGCACTCGTCCACGATCTGATCCAGCCCGGGATTCGTTTCTTGGACTTGGCTCATCGCCGTCGGCGAGGCGAAATAGCAGTGCCAGGCGATCCCGGCCAGATCGGGAGCGAGGCTGGAGTCTGAGGCGAGCGGGGCGGCGTACTTCGTGTATTGATCCCAGCTCAGATCGTTGCCGTAGATCTGTGGATGCAGATCGGCGTTGTTCAGTGCGGGCGCGAGGTCGTTGGTGATGAACTGAGCTTCGTCGGGTTCGGGAAAGTTCAGTCCGGGATAGTTGGTGCCGCCCGTCCCCGAGGTGGGCTCGTTGGCCGGCGTTATCGCGTCGATCGGGATCCCGTTCTGGGCGTAGGCCTGGATGAACTTGACGAAGTAGTTCGCGTACGTCCCGTAATACTGCGTGGCGAGGCTTCCGCCCGCGTTGGCATTACCCAGCGAGTCGTTGCTCTTCATCCACGCGGGCGGACTCCACGGGTTCGCCAGGATCTCCAGGCGCGGGTTGGTCTGGAGCACGTGCTGGAGGGTGGGGATGATGTACGCCGTGTCGTGCTGGATCGAGAAGCTCGTGAGGTTTGGGTCGGACCCGCCCGGCGGGTTGTCGTCGTAGCTGTACGCCGGGCCGACGGTCATCGCGCCGGTGGCGCCGATTCCGATCCGCAGGAAGTTCAGGTCGATCGGCGTCGCTGCGAGCCCGCTTCCGAAGCTGGGTTGGCCGAACAGGTCCTCGAGCAGTGCGGCACGACCAGCGGAGGGCATGCCATTGATCACGTACGCTGAGCTGTCCGTCATGGCCGCCCCGAGGCCGCGGAACTGCTGGTAGCGGACTTGGTCGTTGACATCGATCGTTTCGTCGACGCCCTGCGGAGGAGTAGTCGACGTCGTCAAACCTGGCTGGGCCGCCATGTTCTGCGAGAGGCTCGAATCAGTCTGCACGACTTGAACGTTCGGTTGGAGCGAGGGCGAGGGCGACGGCGGGGGCAGTGGTGAGGATGGCGGGGACGGGGGTGGTGGGGGTGGAGTCCGAGCCTTGATCAACGCGGCTATCTGTGCGACGAGGCTGTTCACGGCGCCGGCCTCACCCTTCAGACGCGTGGCCCGGAGAGACGTCCGGCTCAGGTCGGCGGCCAGCCCGTTCCTGCTGGACCGCGGCAGGGGGCGCTCGCGGCTCATCGCCTTGGCCACTGCGGCGTAGGCCGCGACCGTGACCTTCAACGCGGTCGCCGTCTGCTCCTGACCGCGGAGCTCGGGGTCGACCACGGAGGAGACGATGCCCGAGAGCGCCTTCAGCGGGCCGGCTAGCTGCGTGTAACTCAACTCACTCTGGTCGACGGTCAGCGTGGCCGCCTCGGTTGGATGGGTCTTCAGGATCGCGGGCCAGCTCGCTGCTCCGGCGCGGCGCCCGCCGGCGGCGGGGCTCCGGGCGAACACCTCGAGCTTTATGCCGGCGAGGTGTCCGAAGGCGGTCGGGCCAAGGTAGAACATGATCTGGGAGCCGTCGCGCACCACCCCCGCTCCCGCTGGCGTGTGGACGCGGAGCACCTGCTCGGGGCTGAACAGCTCAACCGTCTGCGCCGACACCGTGGCGCGCTCGCGGGTTCGCTTCAGGATGGGCAGGCGAGTGGGCGTGAAGCCACCACCCTCGTCCGCCAGGCCCGTCGGCGTCGCTCCCGGCGTCTTGGGAACAAGTACGAGCGCCACCAGCCCGTTCGTCAGATCGCCCTGCCCCAAATAGCGCTCGACGTCGCCCTCGAAGGTGGCGGTGACAATCAGCCCGAGTGAACCGTCCGCCACTACGTTGATCGATTTGACCGTAATGGCGCGCCGCTCGGCGCTGGTCAGTCGCGATGTCGTCACCCTCAGCTGTTCGGGCTGCGTGACTGTGCCAGCGATAGCGGACGAGGCGCCCACCGCTGCTGCCATGACTGCCATGGCCACGGCGAACACCCGGGGTGTACGACCCATCCCGATGATGTCCTCGACCCCCACCGCTGGCGAGTCTAGCCGTGCGCGCTACGACTGGCGGGGCCGGTCAGGAGGGTGACAGACCCCGGTCGTGCCTGGATCCGCGCGACTTGCCTGGATCGGCGCGACTTGCCTGGATCGGCGCGACTTGCCCGGATCCGCGAGGCCGCACGTCCGCTCGCCCCGAGCGCCTACGCTTCCTGGGGTGCGTTTGCCCCGGTTTCGCAAGCCCGCAAGGACGAAAGATCCACCGGTCTCCATCGGCGACCCTCGCTTGGAGGGCTGGGAGACGGTCAGCACATTCGAGGAGCAGGCGACCGCCCTGGCATGGCGCGACCGGCTCCGCGAGCTCGGAGTCGACGCCTCATGCATCGCAGACCACCCACTCGATCACTTCGGCCGAGGCGATATCTATCTCGTCGTTCCGCCCGAGCAGTGGTCGCGCGCCAGCGAGATCGTCGAGAACCTCGACGATTAGGTCTCCACAACTCATCCCCGCGACCGGCGAGGCGGCCGAGCGCCGTGGGCCGGCGTGCCGACGATCTCGCACAGGCGGCCTCCTCGACGCACGGGTATTCGAGGGTTAGTCCCTCGTCTCGCTCGTCCAGGGATAGCCGCCGCATGGCATGGAAAGGAGAACTCGCGTTGTGGGGCATCGTTTGGGCGTCCGGGCCGCCGCCTCCGACCAGATCGTGCTCGCACGACGTGGTAGCACGATTCGACTCTCTCGAATCGTCGCGATCCGCAATACCGCGCGCCAACTTCTGAGTTTCGCGGCAAGGGTGGCGCTACCGACACCATGGGGGTCTGGTTGCACGGCAGGCAGCCGACGATAGTTGCACCCGCATCTGGCGCCCGCTGCCAGCCAGGACGCGGGTGACCGAAAACCTGCCATCGTCTTCACAAGGAGGGCGACATGTTTCAAACCGACGACTACCAAGGTCTAGGGTTAACCTCAGGAAGGATTAGGGCGCTGTTTCGGGCGCTGCTCGTTGCGCTGATCGGGGCTCTTGTGCTGGCCGGGACAGTGTTCGGTGGCGTAGCTGAGGCGAGTTCAGGACCGGTCGCGGAAAACGGGGCGTTGCCGCTGTTGCCCGGTACCCCACCGATCTACTACTGCATTGGCTTTCCTTTTAGCGGCACACCTGCGGGTTACCCAACGGGAGAGGTTGTCGCCCACACCAACCTCGTGCAGAACGACACGCGCGTTCATGTCACCCTTCTGAACGGACTGCCCGACACGCAGTATGTCGTCTCGATTGCCTGCCAGAGGGCGATCGGCACTTTCACTACGAACGATCAGGGAAACGGCGCGACAAACATCGACGCGCAGGGCGTCACGACCGGTCTATTCGGTGACCCGAACTGGTTTGTTGATGTGCGGGTGAACAACACGTGGGACGATTACCGGGTCGCGGGTCCGTTCGGCAACCAATAGATCTTTCGATCGAACAATCGACACCCGGGGTGGCCCCGGCCCGGGCGAGGACGTTCTGGTTTTCGCTGACGCCCAGGGCCGAGTTCAGGCGTGTCACGCGAGGCGTCGCGCACCCTAAAGCCAAAAGGTCAGGAAGCCTAACAACAGCAGGAGGGGAGTCATGAGAAGGTTCTTACGTCACCGGCCGTCAGGCGCGCT
>CAVPVP010000024.1:0-41575 GCA_963709205.1 uncultured Solirubrobacterales bacterium | reverse complement strand
CGACTCGGTGCTGAAAACCACGGCGCAAAACACCGGCGCATCGATCGCCAAAGCCACCGGAGCGCCACTCACGCGGCTCCTCGACTATCTGATCGGACCAGGCGGATGAGCACGCGCCGCAACCGGAGCGGACTCGCCAACCCGATCCTGATCGGCGCGCTGACCGTGCTCGCCGTGATCGTCGCGGTGTTCCTCGCCTCAACGCCAACGACGGCTGCCGTACCGTTCCGAGCTGCACAGCTCCACGTGCAGGTGACCGAACGCCAGCGAGTTCAGCGGCGGACCAAGGTCCACCTCGGCGGGGCGAACCGTCGGGTTCGTCGACAACGTGCAGCCAGCGCAACGCCTCCAGCAGACCATCGCGGTGCTCGGCTCGGCTCGACGAGAGCATCGGCGCCTCCACTCGACTCGACGTTCGTGATCAGGCTTCAAGGGCTCGATCAGCCAGAAGTACCTCGCGATCAGGTTCGGAGCCTCGAGACGCACGTTCGCAACAACGGCGCCACCGTTCCCCTCCGGCGACCGCGCCGCCATCGACCTCGACCAGGTCCTGTCGATGTTCAGTCCACCGACGCGGAACGGCGTCGTCGCGTCGACCGTCGGCTTCATCGACGGCCTCGCCAGCCGGCGCCGCCTGAATGACGTGATCGACATCGTCCGTTGCTGACCGCCCTCGGCACCGTGGCGCGCAACCTGGCCGCCCCGAACCCGACCTCAGCGGCTTCCTGCACGGTCTCGATCGTTTCGCCGGGGCGCTCGCCCCGTCGCGGCTCTCGCCGCCGCGTTCTTCGCGAACTTCGACGGTACCTTCCGGGCGCTGGCGGCATGGCAACGCCTACCTCCAGGACACGATCTCGAACACGCCGCCCGCGTTCGCGCCATAATCACCGACACCCCGACGATACAGCCATTCCTGACCAACGAACGCTGCTCAGCGAGTGCGCCCCGATTCGCGACGCTGCCGGCGAGCGCCCCGTCCTCGCCGACGCGTTCGCCGCGGGAACGAAGACCTCCCGGGGACCGCGAACCTCGATCACGCGCCTCGTCGACCTGTCGAACACGCTGGCGGGCTACAGCGCGACACCCGCCGTCCAGCGGGGCTCGATCGCCTGACGCTGTTCGCCTCGAGCCTGCGTCACCACTCGCGTTCCTCGACCCCGTCCAGTCGTCGTGCAACTACGCGACGCTGTTCCTGCGCAACATCGGCAGCTGCTGCTGAGAGCACGACCTCGGGAACGGGCCTGCGCTTCTCGCTGGTGGCGATCGACGACGTCCTCGGCGGCGAGTCGGTCCCGTCGCAGCGCCCGTCCGCGACGCCGCAGACCATCCCGACCGCCGAGCGCGGACCGCTGCACGTCGACCCGTCTCCGAACACCGCCTCGCCCGGCCAGACGCGATGCGGCCGGGAACGAGCCCTACTCGGGCGCGCGGCGACATCGGCAACGTCCCCGGCGACCAGGGGCTGAAGACCGAGCAGACCGGCGCGGCCGCGACGAGCGCGACGGGCGCGACGAACGCGACGCGCGCGACGCACGCGACGAGCGCGACGAACACGACGAGCGGGGGGAGGAAGTGAGGCGCCGCCGCCCACGCGTGTCGAACTTCGCGGCCGGAATCATCGCCGCGGTCGTCATCGCGGCCGCGGTCTACCTCGCGTTCGGCGGCTCGACGCCGTTCGCCGGCTCGCCGTTCGTGCTCAAGGCCGTGTTCACCACCGAGACCGAGCTGCACATCCCATCGCCGGTGCGCATCGCCGGCGTCGACGTCGGCCAGGTCGTCTCGGTGACGCCGCTCGGTGGCAACGCTCGAGCGGCCGTGGTGACGATGGACATCGACGGCAATGGCCTGCCGATCCACAGGGACGCCACCGCCGGGATCCTGCCCGGATCTTCCTCGAGGGCAACTTCTACGTCGACCTCCACCCGGGGACCCCGAACGCCCCGCTGCTCTCCTCCGGCGACACGCTTCCCGCGCCCCAGACGTCCGGACCGGTGCAGCTCGACCGGGTGCTGGCCGCGCTGACGTCGGGCGCCCGGGCGAACCTCCAGACGCTGGTGCAGGGCCTCGGCGCCTCGCTCAACGGCCAGCCCACCGCCGCCGAGGACGCCTCGCAGGACCCGAGCGTCCAGGGCCTCACAGGCGGACAGGCGCTGAACAAGTCGCTCAATTACTCCGCCGGCGCGTTCAGGACCTCCGCGATCGTCAATCAGGCCCTGCTCGGCACGCAGCCCCACGACCTCAGCGAGTCGGTGCAGGGCAACGAACAGATCTTCCGGGCTCTCGCCTCCCGCGAGACCCAGCTCGCGAGCCTCGTCACGACGTTCGACAAAACGATGGCAGCGTTCGCCGCGCGCCAGCAGGACCTGAGCGCGACGATCGCCGCGCTGCCGCCGCTGCTGCGCACGACGAACCGCGCGCTGACCTCGCTCGACGCGTCGTTCGGGCCGACGAAGGCATTCGCCAAGGAGATCCTGCCCGGGATCGGCAGCTCGACCCGACGATCGGCCAGGCGCTCCCGTGGCTCGCGCAGGCCACCGCGCTGCTCGGCCGAGCGAGCTCGGCGGCCTCGTCTCCGACCTGACGCCGGCCGTCCAGGCGACCGCGAGGACGCTCAACTCGAGCACCGCCCTGCTGACGACAAGCGACACGCTCGGGCGCTGCCTCGTCCACAACCTGATCCCGACGGGCAACACCGTGATCCAGGATCCACCGCTGACCACCGGCGTGCCCGTCTACCAGGAGCTGCTCGAATCGGCCGTGGGGATCGCCGGCGCCGGTCAGGGCTTCGACGGCAACGGGCGCTACCTCCGCTCCTCGCCGGCGGGCGGCTCTGACCAGGTCCAGACCGGACTCCTGGCATCGCAGGGCCCGCTGTTCGGCAACGCCGTGATCCCGCCGCTCGGCACCCGCCCGGCGTGGCCCGGTCAGGCGCCGCCGGTCAAGAGCACCACCCCGTGCTACCAGGACGCCGCGCCCGACCTCAACCGAGTGACGACGGGAGCGGGGCCATGACCGGGATGGGAACGTGGCCGTCAGCGGGGATGGGACCGTGACCGTGGCGGCCCGGCCGTGAAGCGCGCGATCACCGCCCACCGCAGGGACTTCGTCGCGATCGTCGCGCTCGTCGCGATCGCGCTCGCGGTCGCCGCGTACATCCTCGTTCCACCAGCCCGCGTTCACGTTCGGACAGAGCTACTACTCGGTCCGGGCCGAGTTCGCGAACAGCGCGGCCGTCACTCCCGGGCAGGGGCAGGCGGTCGACGATCGCCGGCGTCCAGGTCGGCCAGGTCGGCGGCGTCTCGCTCGACAACGGCCAGGCCGTCGTGACGATGAACATCTTCAAGCAGTACGCGCCGATCTACCGGAACGCGACCGTGCTGCTCCGCCCGCGAACGCCGCTGAAGGACATGTACCTGTCGCTCGATCCGGGGACGAAGCATGCCGGCGCGGTGCCGGACGGGGGAATGCTGGGCGCCGGGAGCACGACCCCGGACGTCGATCTCGACCAGATCCTGGCCTCGCTCGACGGCGACACGCGCAGCTACCTGCTCCTGCTCCTCCAGGCGGCGCCGGCGCGTTCCAGGATCCGGCCGAGTCCGTCCCGGCGCTCCGCGGCACGTTCAAGCGGTTCGAGCCGCTCGATCGCGACACCCGGACGTTCGCCACGCTGCTGTCGAAGCGCAGCGCCAACCTCAGGCTCGCGATCCACAACCTCGCGCGCGTGGCGACCGCGCTCGGCGGCGTCGACGGACAGCTCGCGTCGCTGATCCAGTCGTCGAACACGAACTTCGCCGCGATCTCCTCGCAGGACGCCAACCTCGAGGCGGGACTCTCGCTCCTGCCCGGGACGCTCAACCAGACCAACCAGACGCTCGGCAAGGTCCAGAAGTTCGCGGCGCAGCTCGGCCCCGCCCTCAGCCAGCTCCAGCCGTTCGCTCGCGCGCTGGCGCCCGCGCTCAAAGCCTCGCGGCCGCTGTTCCACGACACCACCCCGGTGATCCGCGATCAGTTGCGGCCGTTCTCGACCGCGGTGCAGCCCGTGGCCAAGGCGCTGAAGCCCGCGGCCACGGAGCTGTCCAAGGCGATCCCGCCGCTGACCCGGTCGATCGGAGTGATCAACGCGCTGTTCAACACGCTCGCCTACCAGCCAAGCGGAAGCGAGCAGGGCTACCTGTACTGGGGCTCGTGGCTGGCCCACATCGCGAACACGCTGACCGACCTGCAGGACGCCCAGGGCCCGACGGTCCGCGGCATCTTCATGGCGACTTGCCCCACGCTGAACCTGCTCGAGACGACGATCCAGGCCGGCAGTCCGTCGGTCGCCCCGCTGCTCGACCTGCTCAACGCCCCGGACTACACCAAGGTCCAGTCGTCGTACTGCCCGCCGGCGCTCGCGAGCGACGTCAAGAACACGGGGGCCGGCGGATGAACCGACAGGCCCCGAGCGCAGTTCGGATCCTGACCATGGTCGCGTTCGCGGCGTCGTGCCTCGGGCTGCTGCTGTTCCTGTGGATCTCGTTCGGCGGGTCGACGTCGCTCAGCCCTCGCGGCTATGAGATCAGCGCTGAGTTCGACCAGGCCGAGAATCTCGGCAGCCAGGCCGACGTCCGGATCTCCGGCGTGAACGTCGGCAAGGTGATCAGTGTCGGCCTCGACCGCCGCACCGGGCTGACGCGGGCGGTGATGGAGATCGACCCCAAGTTCGCGCCGCGGCCCGCGGACACACGGGCGATCCTCCGCCAGAAGACGCTGCTCGGAGAGACGTACATCGAGCTCTCGCCCGGTTCGCCGACCGGGCGCAAGCTCGCCGACGGGGGCCGTCTGCCGCCCGGCCAGATCGCCCCGACGGTGCAGCTCGACCAGATCCTGTCGACGTTCGACCCCGCCACGCGGAGCGCGTTCGAAACGTGGATGCAGCAGCAGGGCACTGCGCTCACCGGCCGGGGACAGGACCTGAACGCCGCTCTCGCCGAGCTCTACCCGTTCGCCACTAACGTCGATTCGGTGCTCGCGGTGCTCAACCGCGACAGCGCCGCCACGAGCACGCTGCTCAACGACGGCGGCCAAGTTCTGTCCGCCGTCACGCGGTCGCCGGCGGAGCTGCAGCAGCTCGTCGACAACGCCAACACGACGTTCTCCGCCACCGCCGCCCAGGCCGCCGCGCTCGCGGCGACGATCAAGGCGTTCCCGGCGTACCTGGTCGCGACCCGGACGACGATCGATCGGGTCAAGCGGTTCGCCGTCACGACCAAGCCGCTGGTCGACGAGCTTCGCCCGGCGGCCGTGCAGCTCAGCCCGGCGCTCAAGTCGCTGGCCGTGCTCGCGCCCGAGCTGAAGAGCCTGCTCGTCAACATCGGCCCGCTGACCACCGCGTCGAAGGCGGGCGTGCCGGCGCTCGACCAGTTCCTCACCGCCAGCGTCCCGTTCCTCACCCGGGCGAAGCCCTACCTCGGCGGAGTGATCCCCGTAGTCGACTACATCAACACCTACCGGCGTGAGATCGCGGCGTTCTTCGCGAACGGGACCGCGAGCGCGCAGGCCACCCTGCCGGGGAACGTCAGCCACAAGCCGACTCACTATGTGCGCGTCTCGAGCCCGCTCAATCCGGAGACGCTCACCGACTATTCGACCCGTCTCGAGAGCAACCGCGGCAACCCCTACCTGGTGCCAGGCGGTTACTCGAGCCTGGTGGCGCAACTTCCGGTGTTCGGAGGGTATCTGTGCACGAGCAACCCTCAGCCGGCGATTGGCCCTACTATCTCGCCCTCTCTCGCCGCAGTGCTGGGCTCGGTCTACTACACCGCGGATCCAAACGGGCCGCCTTGCAAGGCCCAGCAGCCGCTTGGCGAGGTGACCACTGGACAGACTCAAGCCTTCCCCCAACTACAGCCAATCCCATGAGCATGGCCGGCTCTGCTTCCAACACACAGATCAAAGGAGGAGTCAATTGCGACGAATCGTCGTAGTTGCCACGGCACTCGCCGTGCTCATGGCCGCAGCGTCGGCCTTCGCCGCCACCGGCGGCCTCAACAGCTACACCGCCAGTCTCAAGTTCTCGCCGAACAAGGCGAGCGCGGCGCTCGGCTTCACCCAGAAGTACGTCGCCAACGGCACCGGCGGTAACCGCACGGCCCCGCTGACGAACATCAAGACCGTGATCTACGGCATGAAGTCGGACGGGAAGGACTTCCCGACGTGTAGCGCCAGCAAGATCGCGAACGCCGGCGCCGACACCGTGTGCCCGAAGGGCGCGCTGGTCGCGACCGGCAACATCACGGCCACCCTCGGTCCGGCGAACGACCAGAGCGCCAGCGCGCCGAGCCAGCTGCCCTGCAACCCGCTGCTCGACGTTTGGAACGCCGGCCAGGGCAAGGTCGTGTACTTCTTCGTCGACAAGGGCAGCCACACGTGCGCGAACGGCGCGATCCAGACCGGCGGCGTGGCTCCGTTCTCGGGCACGGTCAAGACCGTGGGCAAGAACCTCGTGATGAACACGCCGATCCCGAGCTACGTCTCGTTCCCGCTCACCGGGATCGAGGGCTCGCTCACGAGCGAGACGCTCGCTTGGAAGAACCTCAGCGCCACGAAGAACGGCAAGACCGTTCACTACGGCACGTCGGTCGCCTGCAAGAGCGGCAAGCGCCCGTACAGCGTGACGTTCACCGCCGAGACCGGCCCGGGCGGCACCCCGTCCTCCGGCACGGTCACCGGCACGCAGAAGTGCAGCTGATCTAGAAGTTCCTCGCGCCGGCGCCCTCGCACGCGAGCGGGGCGCCGGTCAGGGGCCGCCTGCGGCGGCATCCATGGGGCCGGGGAGGCCTCGTCCGGCTGGGTCGCGCCCGCCGGGCACGGACGCCGGGCGGAACGGCCCCACGGACGCCGAGCGAAGCGAGGCCCCTACGCGATCTCGAACCTCTCTGCGCGCTGGGCGGCCCGCTCGGACTCGTTGAGCATCTGGACGAACAGCACGACGAGCGCGATCCCCATGACGATCGACTGCTCGAGCGCCATCACGAGCCCGGCCATCATCTGATCCTCGAGCGGGGAGAGCCCCCAGAACGAGGGCTGGTGGGCGTAGAACGGATAGAGCACTCGCGGGGCGAACGCCAGCGCCACGCCGAGGACGCCGACGAGCAGCTTGCCGCCGGCCATGTAGGCGACGGGCCCGAGCCCCGCCAGGCGGCGGCGGTTGCGGATCGGCGAGAGCACGTGCCACCAGTAGATCGACCCGGCGAGGAAGAACGTCATGTGCTCGAGCGCGTGGATCACGCCGTTGCCCTGCGCCTGGTCGTACAGCGCCGGCACGTGCCACAGCCACAGCACCCCGGCGTAGAAGATCACCGCGAACGCTGGATGGGCGAGGAACCCGGCGCGTCGCTCGATCGCCTGGAAGCGACGGGTCACCGGGCGCAGCAGGACCTTGGTCAGCCCGAGGATCAGCAAGATCGGCGCGAGGTCCAGCAGCAGCATGTGCTGGACCATGTGCATCACCATCATCTGGTCGCCGAGCGAGTCGAGCGGCGACACCAGCGCCACCAGGATCGTCGCGATTCCGCCGGCGAAGAGGAGCAGGCGCCAGACGCTCGGCGGGTGGCGCTCTCGAGGCCGCCGCGCGCGCCGCCAGCCGACGCCATACACCAGCGCGATCAGGAACACCCCGAGCAGAACGGTTGGGTCGAACGTCCACGAGGTTATCGGGGACACAGACAGGGATTATGCGTGCCCCGAGGTCGCGCTGCCCAATCGACAAACGTCCGGTCGAGGACTAGGCTAATCGGCTCACCGCACATCCATCCTTCCCAAGCAAGGAGGTAGGTAGATGCGCATTGAGGTCAAGGGCCGCAACCTGCCCGTTTCGGAGGACCTGAGGGAGCACGTCACCAAGCGCTTTCGGAAGGTCGAGCGGCAGGTGTCGGAGCTCGCCGAGCTCGAGGTCGAGGTCTTTGAGGAGCGCAACCCTGCCATCGCCGACAACCAGGTGGCCGAGGTGACGCTGCACCTGAAGGGGGTGACGTTGCGCGCCAGAGATGCCTCGCCGGACATCCGAACCTCGATCAACATGTGCTCCGACGAGCTCCACATCCAGGTCAAGCGCCACCGCGACAAGCGCCGGAAGCGACGCGAGGCGAGGGCGGCCGCGGCCCAGAACGCCGAGGCCGGCTCGGCCCCGCTCGACGACGAGGCGCTGCTTGACGGAATGCCTGAGAACGGGCCGCCGGGGGTGTCCTCGGCCGCTTAAAGCGGCGTAGAGCGGCGCAGGGCCCACTGCTACGCTAGCCCTATGTCCATTCTGGACCGCGCGCTCCGCATGGGCGAAGCGAAGAAGTTCAAGGTCTACGAACAGCGGGTTGGACGGATAAATGCTTTCGAGCCTGAGCTGGAGCACTACACCGACGCCGAGCTGAGAGAGGCCGCCGACGAGCTGCGCGAACGCGCCGTCGGCGGGGAGAGCCTCGACGACCTGCAGTACGAATGCTTCGCGCTCGTGCGCGAGGCAGGTAGGCGCACGATGGGGATGCGCCACTTCGACGTGCAGCTGATCGGCGGCATGGTGCTCCACGACGGGGCGATCGCCGAGATGCGGACCGGCGAGGGCAAGACGCTGACCGCCACCCTGGCCGTCGTGCTGAACTCGCTCGCAGGCCGCGGCGTCCACCTCGTGACCGTCAACGACTACCTCGCCCGCCGCGACGCCCTGTGGATGAAGCCGATCTACGACGCGCTCGGCGTCACCGTCGGGGTGCTTCAGAACATGCAGCCCTACGAGGACAAGCGCGCCGCCTACGCCGCCGACGTGACCTACGGCACGAACTCAGAGTTCGGCTTCGACTACCTCCGCGACAACATGGCCACGAGCCTGGAGGAGAAGGTCCAGCACGGCGGGCGGCCCAAGCCCGAGGAGGGCAAGTCGCACTACCACACCTTCGGGATCGTCGACGAGGTCGACAACATCCTGGTCGACGAGGCCCGCACGCCGCTGATCATCTCGGGCGCGCCCGAGCAGGCCGCCGAGTTGTACGGGCGGTTCGCCAAGCTCGCGCCGCAGATGGTGTCCGGCAAGACGCCGGACGGCATGGACCCGCGGATGAAGAAGGAGTTCGTCGCCGACTTCGACTACGAGTTCGAGGAGAAGCACAAGACGATCTCGGTCACCGAGCGCGGCGTCGCCAAGGCCGAGCGGTTCCTCGGGATCGAGCACCTGTACCGGGCCGAGAACGGTCACCTCGTCAACCACCTGATCCAGTCGCTCAAGGCCGAGTCGCTGTACAAGCGCGACGTCGACTACGCGGTGATCGACGGCGAGGTCAAGATCATCGATGAGTTCACGGGCCGCATTCTCGAGGGCCGGCGCTGGTCGGAGGGCCTGCACCAGGCGGTCGAGGCCAAGGAGGGCGTGCGCGTCCAAGAGGAGAACCAGACGCTCGCGACCGTCACCCTCCAGAACTACTTCCGCATGTACGACAAGCTCGCGGGCATGACCGGTACCGCCCTCACCGAGGCGACCGAGTTCATGAAGATCTACAACCTGCCGGTCGTCGAGGTCCCGACCAACCGCCCGATGGTCCGCCAGGACAAGAACGACTCTGTGTACAAGACCAAGGAGGGCAAGCAGAGCGCGATCGTCCGCGAGATCGAGCAGCGCCACGCCACCGGCCAGCCGGTCCTCGTCGGGACGATCTCGGTCGAGGTCTCCGAGCAGCTGTCGGCCGAGCTGAAGCGCAAGGGCATCCAGCATTCGGTCCTGAACGCCAAGCCCGAACACGCCGAGCGCGAGGGCGAGACGATCGCCGAGGCCGGTGCGGCCGGCGCGGTAACGATCGCGACCAACATGGCGGGCCGCGGGGTCGACATCAAGCTCGGTGGCAACGCCGAGCACCTGACCAGCCTCGAAATGGCAAAGCTCGGGCTCCAGCCCGGCGACCCCGACTACGACGAGCACTACAAGAAGGCGTTCCCGACGATCGAGGCCCGCGTCGAGGAGGCGCGCCACCAGGTGCTCGAGCTCGGCGGTCTGTTCATCCTCGGCACCGAGCGCCACGAGTCGCGACGGATCGACAACCAGCTGCGCGGCCGCTCCGGCCGCCAGGGCGACCCCGGCGAGTCGCGGTTCTTCCTGTCCGCTCAGGATGACCTCGTGCGGCTGTTCGCCGGCGAGCGCATCTACAAGATCCTCGACCGCCTCGGCAGCGTCGACGAGGAGGGCAACGAGGAGCCGATCGAGCACGGGATGCTCTCCAAGCAGATCGAGAAGGCCCAGCGCAAGGTCGAGGAGCAGCACTTCCTGCAGCGCAAGCACACGCTCGAGTACGACGATGTGCTCAACCAGCAGCGCGAGGTGGTCTACACCTACCGCGACGAGATCCTCGAAGGCCGCGACATGAGCCACGCCGCGCGCCAGGAGATCGGGAGCCTGATCGAGCGGCAGGTGGCGGATTACACCGCCGGCGACTTCGTCGAGGAGTGGGACGTCGAGGGCCTGCTCCGGAGGATGGACGAGATGTTCCCGCCCGACGCCGACGTCCTCGACGTCGATCCCCATCGGGTCGACCGCGAGGAGCTGCTCGACGCGCTCAAGGAGCAGGCGGAAGACGAATACAGCCGCCGCGAGGAGGAGTTCGGCCCCGAGTTGATGCGCGACATCGAGCGGTTCCTGCTGCTCCAGATCATCGACCAGCGCTGGCGCGAGCACTTGTACGACATGGACTACCTGCGCGAGGGCATCCACCTGCGCGGGTTCGCCCAGATCGAGCCGCTCGTGGCGTACAAGAACGAGGCCTTCGAACTGTTCCGCGACCTCATGAACAGCGTCTGGGAGGACTACGCCCGGCTGATCTTCCACGTCGAGGTCACGCCGGTCGAGCCCGGCAACGGCGGACCGCCCGCGCCCCCGCCGACACGCAGACCGAGCCGCGCCGCGAGCTCGTCCACCGGCGGTGGACGGGTCACGTACTCCGGCGGTGGCGGAGCCGCGCAGGGCGCGATGGCGATCGCCGCCGCAGCCGGCGGCGCGGTCGAGGAGGCTGCCCTCGAGGGGCCGGCGATGGCGCCGGTTGAGCAGCGACGGGTCGATCCGGGCGAGCAGATCGGTCGCAACGACCCCTGCTGGTGTGGGTCGGGCAAGAAGTACAAGAAGTGCCACGGGGCCTGACCCCGCGCAAGAGTCACCCCGCCGGCAGCCGCGCCGCGAACTCCCCTCCGCTGCCGTTGCCTGCGACCTGAACGTCGCCTCCAGCGGCGCGCGCAAGCCGCCGGGCCAGCGCCAGTCCGAGGCCGGCGCCTTGGACATTCGTGGCCGCGGCGGCATCGCCGCGCCAGCCCGGCTCGAAGATCCGGTCGCGATCGGATGCGGCCACGCCGTCGCCGTCGTCGCGCACGCGGAACAGCACCGCCCCGTCGCGTCGCGCGAGCTCGATCCGGACCGAGCTCGCGCCGTACCGACACCCGTTCTCGATCAGCGGGGCGAGAACGCGTTCGGCGACCTCGTCCTCGACTCCGATCCGGATCGGGGAGTCCGGCTCGTCGATCGTGATGCTGATCCCGAGGGTTTCGGCGAGCCCCGCACAGCCGCGGGCCGCAGCGCGAGCCGCGCGCGTGGCGTCGCCGGTGCCGTGCGGCCTCCCAAGCTCGACTCGGGCGGCGGCGACCAGTGTGTCGAGCGTCCTGGCCATCTGCTGAGCGCCGGCCAGCACGCGCTGGTAACCGGCCCGGTCCTCCTCGCCAGAACGGGGGTGACGGAGCGCCAACTGAGCCTCGGCGATCACGCTCGCCAGCGGTGTGCGGAGCTCGTGCGAGACCTCGGCCGTGAAACGCTGCTCGTGGCGAAGGCTGCTTGCAACGCGGTCGAGCAGCGCGTCCAGCGTGGCCGCGAGCCGGGTGAACTCATCCCGCGGAGGACCGAGGCCGAACCGCCTGCCCGTGTCGGCGACGCTCCACGCCTCGGCTTGCCTGGTCATGTACGCCACCTGACCGAGCGAGCGGGAGATGAGCACATGGGCGGCGACCGCGACCACGAGCAGCACGAGAACGCCGAGCACGACGGAGCCCACGAGCGCCGTCTGCGCCGTGCTCTCGTACGGCCGCAGGGACACCTCGGCCACGACCGTTCCGAGCCGCTGCCCACCCGATACGACGGGGAGGGCGTAGAGCCGTGTGTCTGCGGCGGCCACGTTCTCCAGGCGCGGCCCGTCGCCGCTGAGGCCCTCCGCCGCCCGCTCGGTCACCGGGTCCGCGCGGGGCTGCTCGAGCGTCCGGCCGTCCGCGAACACCCATGTCTGGGCGTCCGGCGCGGCGGCATCGGGCAGTTCGGGCACGGTCAAGTTCCCGCCGGTCACCCGCAGCGCGGCCAGTTCCGCCGAGGCCCGGGAGACCAATGCGTTGTTCGCGTCCGCGTTGAGTCGCTGCCGAAGCACCACGTTGAACACGGTCAGCAACAGGACGAGCGCAGTCGCGACTGCGGCTATCACCGACAGCAACAGCCGTCTGCGGAGGCCGAGGCGCGCGATCATTCCAGGCGGTAGCCGGTGCCGTGCACGGTCACGATCCGCGGCGGCCGGGGCAGTGAGCCCAGCTTGCGGCGCAACCGGGCGATGTATACATCGAGCGTGTTGTCGTGGACGATCGCGCCGTACGGCCACGCCGCTCGTGTCAGCTCGAGCCGCGCGCACGCTCGTCCCTGCCGGCCGGCCAACGCGGCGAGCAGCCGGAATTCGGTCGGCGTCAGCTCAATGCGGACGCTGTCCTGCGCCATGGTGCGCTCGGTCGGATCGAACAGCGTGCCGGCGCTGGACGCCGGCGCATCGCCGCCGGTACGGCGCAGCAGCGCTCCGATGCGAGCCGTCACCTCTTCGATGTCGAACGGCTTGGTCACGTAATCGTCGCCCCCGGCGCTGAAACCGGCGAGGCGGTCGGTCAGCGCGTCACGGGCGGTAAGAAACAGGACGGGTACGTCGATCCCGCGGGCGCGCAGCGCCTGGCACACGTCGCGCCCGTCGGCATCGGGGAGCCCGATGTCGATGACCAGGAGGTCCGGGGCGGCGTCTGCGCTCGCGATCCGTTCGAGTAGTTCGTGGGCCGTTGCGATACCGCCGGCGTCGAAGCCCTCGGCCCTCAGGCTGCGAACGAGGACATCGCGCAGCTGCGCCTCGTCCTCGAGGATGAACACGGTGGGGCCGACCATAAGGCCACCCAGTATCCCCACTGCCCGGTCGGGCTTCTACTCGGCTTTCAGGAGTGGTTCAGGTCGGTTCCCGAGCATGCTGCGATATGCGAGCAGCGACGATCGTTTTCACCTCGGCGCTACTGGCCCTGGCCGGGGCGGCTTGCGGCTCGGCCGGCAGCTCGAGCACCACCGGCGCTGCCTCGTCTGCCCGGTCGACGAGCTCATCCTCGTCGACCGGGACGTCGCCGGCCGGCGTCGGAGCGCTCTCGGCCGAGGCCCAGTCCGCGGCCACGGGCGACATCCCCGACAACCAGGTGTTCCTCACCTTCGCGAACCCGGCGGGCGGTTACAGCATGTCCTACCCCGAGGGCTGGGCTCGCAAGGGGACCGCCACGGACGTCACGTTCGCGAACAACAACAACCTCGTCCACGTGGTGATTGCGAAGGGGGCGGCACCGAGCGCGGGCAGCGTCGAGTCGGAGCTCGTGGCGCTTCGCGGCCAGAATCCGACCCTCAGGTTCTCGCCGCCGCGCACAATCCAGGTCAAGTCCGGCACGGCGATCAGGACCACCTACACGACCGAGAGCGCATCCAACGCCGTCACGGGCAAGCGCGTGCTGCTGGTCGTTGACCGCTACGAGCTTGCGAGCGGTGGTAGACGTGCGACCGTCGACCTGGGCACGCCCAGCGGCGTCGACAACGTCGACGCCTACCGGATGATGATCAACAGCTTCCGGTGGCTGTGAGCGGCTCCGCCAGCTTGTACATCGAACCTGAGCGGCCGGCAAACACGATCGACTGGCCGGCGCTCGAGTTCCGCGACGTGTTCAAGATCTTCCGCTCCGGCGCGGTCGAGACCGTCGCGCTGCGTGGACTCGAGCTGTCGGTGCGGCGCCGGGAGTTGGTCGCGGTGCTCGGTCCCTCAGGCTGCGGCAAGAGCACGATGCTCTCCCTCGCCGCGGCGCTCGACACGCCTTCCGCCGGCGAGGTCCGCGCGAGCGGGCAGCCGCTGGCGCAGCTCACCGAGCGTGGGATGGCGGCATTCCGCGGGCGCGAAATCGCCCTCGTGCTCCAGCGCAGCAACCTGTGGCCGGGACTCTCCGCCCGCCGGAACGTGATGATCTCGCTGCAGCTCGCGGGGCACCGCGATCCGAGATCCGCAGCCGACGATGCGCTCGAGGCGTTCGGACTCGGGGCGCGGGGCGACACTCGCGCCGGAGCGCTGTCGGGCGGTGAGCAGCAGAGGGTCGCGATCGCCGCCGCGGCGGCCCGCCGCTCGCCGCTCGTGCTTGCGGACGAGCCGACGGGCGAGCTCGACGCCGCCAACGAGCGGCGAGTGCTCGATGCGCTCCGGACGTTGCGGGACACGGTCGGGAGTACGGTCGTCGTGGTCACCCACTCGCCAGGGGTGTCGGTGGCCGCGGACCGTGTGGTGGAGATGCGCGATGGACGGATCGCCACATGACCGCGGTGGCGACCGGGACCACGCTGGCGGTCTGCCGGTCGGTCACCGTCGCCCACGGGCGTGGCGACACCGCGGTGACCGCGCTGCACGACGTCGACCTGTCGATCGCCGCCGGTGAGCACGTGGGGCTGTGGGGGCCGTCGGGCTCGGGGAAAACGACGCTGCTGCATGTGCTCGCCGGTCTGACGACGCCCACTCACGGCGAAGTCACGCTCTCGGGGCGGCGCGCCGTCGTGTTCCAGGCGGCGAACCTGCTCTCGTCCTTCACGGCGTTCGAGAACGTGGCGTTCGCCCGCCATGTCAGCGGAACGGGCGGCGATCCCGGCCCGGCCGAGCTGCTCGAGCTCGTGGGGCTTGGCGCGAAGCTGGACGCCTTGCCGGCCGAGCTGTCGGGCGGCGAGGCGCAGCGGGCGGCGATCGCGCGCGCACTCGCCCAGGCGCCGGACCTGCTCCTGTGCGACGAGCCGACCGGGCAGCTCGACTCGGACACCGGGTCTCGCGTGCTCGACCTCGTCGGCGCGCTGCACGAACGGGCCGGGTTCGCGCTCGTGATCGCTACTCATGACCCGGACGTGGCCTCCCGCGCCGACCGCGTCCTCACGCTCGAGGACGGACGCCTGGTGACCGACCAAGCCCTCCCGTCCGCATGAGACCCGCGGCAGCGCTCGCGATCGGCGGTCTGGTCCGCTCGCCCGTCCGCACCGCCACGCGCGCGCTTGTGCTCGGTGCCGCCGTGGGCTTGCTGGGCGCGATGCTCCTATTCATCGGCAGCTCGCTCCGCACGATGGCCCACACCGCCGTGCGAAGCGTGCCACTCGACTGGCAGGGACCCGTCGCGTCGTATCCGCAGGCCGAACGCGTGGCTGCCGGCGTGGCTCAGCAGCGCGGCGTGCGCCAGTCACTCCCGGCCGCCACGGCGCCGTTCTCGGCCGTGACCCACGCCGGCCCGGCCGGCGTCTCGACCGCGGGAAGCGGCGAAGTCCTGGCCGTGCGGCCGGGCTATGAGCGCCACTTCGATGTCTACCGCTATCTCCAGGGCAGCTCGAGCCGGGAAAGATAGTGCTCGACCAGCAGCTCGCGGCCACGCTCCAGGCGCATGTGGGCGACGTCGTCACGATCACGCCGCGGCCCGGCGCGCGGACACGG
The DNA here is from genome assembly GCA_963709205.1 of uncultured Solirubrobacterales bacterium. Taxonomy (GTDB): domain Bacteria; phylum Actinomycetota; class Thermoleophilia; order Solirubrobacterales; family Solirubrobacteraceae; genus Palsa-465. The sequence goes on along the minus strand of CAVPVP010000024.1, from coordinate 25,805 downwards.
AGCTTCCGCGTGTCCGGTGTCGCGCTCATCACCGCGCCAGACACGGTGTTCCAGCCGCTCAACCCACAGGTCGGACCGGCGCCGGCCCAGCCGCCGTCCAACGCCGCGATCCTGCCGCTGGCGACGTTCGCCCGTACGCTCGCGCCGGAGCTGCCCACGGTCGCGTCCGCGGCCGTCGGGTCGTCGGCCGTGCCCGGCGCGCAGAGCGGCGTGCAGTGGCAGGTGCACGCCCAGGTCGATCCGTCCGCCCTTGGCGACACGCCCGGACAGGCCTACACGCGCTCGCTGCAGATCGTCAACGTCGGTCGAGCGCTCGCTGCCCGGACAGGTGCAGTTCGTCGACAACCTCTCGGACCAGCTGAACACCGCCGCCGGCGACGCGCTCTACGCCGACACGCTCTACATCATGCTCGCGCTCCCCGGCGCGCTGGTCGGCCTTGCGCTGGCGTACCTCGCCGCGCTGGGTACGGTCGAGCGCGACGCCCACGAGCTCGCGCTCCTGCGGGTGCGCGGCGCGCGCGGTCGCGACCTGCTCGCGCTGGCGAGCGATCGAAAGCGTTGTACTCGGTGCGATCGCGTGGCTGTCTCGGCAGCGCGGATCGCGCTGCTCGCCGTCAAGCTGCTCGTCGGGGGCGGAGTGACCCTGACGGTGGGCCGTGCGGTGATCGCCGGCGTCGTGTGCATCGGCCTCGCGATGGCCGGGGCGATGGTCGCCCGGCTCGCGGCCACCGCGACTGTCCGGCGCGCGACCATCAGCGCGGCCCACCGCGGGATCGCGCCGCGGGGCAGGCCGCTGTGGCAGCGCCTGTACCTGGATCTCGTTGCGCTCGCGCTCAGCGGGCTGATCTACTGGCTCACCGCCAGCACCGGCTTCTCGGCCGTGATCAACCCCGACTCCAACCCGACCCTGTCGCTTTCGGTGTACATGTTCTTCGGCCCGGCCCTGCTCTGGATCGGCGCGACCCTGCTGCTCGTCCGCCTGCGCGGGCGCGCGCTCGCGTGGACATCGAGACGAATCGCCGGCCCGCGGCACGAGCTCGCCCGGGTTTCAGCTCGTCAGCGCCGGCCGGCGCGGTGCGGCGATCAACCGCGGGCTGATCGTGCTCGGGCTGCTGCTCGCCTTCGGGGTCAACCTCGGGATCTTCACGGCCACCTACGACCAGCAGGCGAACGTCGACGCGCAGCTGACGCTCGGCGCCGACGTCGTCGCCACCGCGCCGCCGGGCGTCGCGACCCAGCGCAACCTCGCCGCCCGGATCGCCGCGGTCGCCGGGTGTCGCGGCGACGACCGCGCGTCGACCACTCCTACGCCTATGTCGGCCCGGACCTCCAGGACACCTACGGCATCGATCCGGCCACCTTCACGCAAGGCCACGAGTCTGCGCGACTCCTACTTCCTCGGCGGCGGCGTCGCGGACATCATGGCCCGCCTGCGCTCCCGGCCCGACGGGATCCTCGTCTCCAAGGAGACGATCAGCGACTACTCGCTGAGCCTCGGCGACCTCGCTGCGCCTGCGCGTCCTCGACCACCGCACCGGCCAATTCCACGTCGTCCCGTTCCACGTCGTCGGCGTCGTCCAGGAGTTCCCCTCCGCACCCGGGACTCGTTCATGGTCGCCAACCTGTGCTATCTGCGAGGCCGCCGATCACGCGGGCGGTCCGAACGTCGTGTTCGCCAAGGCCGGCGACCCCGCCGCCACCGCGCGCCCGCGTCGCCGCCGCAACCCGGACCGACGGCACCCTGGTCAAGAACATCACCCAGCAGGCGCAGCAGACCGTCAGCTCGATCACGACCGTCGACCTACGCGGCATCGCGAAGATCCTCGAGGTGTTCACGTGATCCTCGCCGGCGCGGCGACCGGGCCTGTTCATCGCACTGGCGCACATCGAGCGCCGCCAGGAGTTCGCCACGATGGCCGCGCTCGGCGCGCGGCTGCGCGAGATCCGCTCGTTCGTATGGAGCGAGAGCGCGCTCGTGCTGCTCGCGGGCATCGCTGCTGGCGGCCGGACTCGGCTGGCTGCTCTCGGAGATGCTGATCGCGATGCTCCAGCACGTGTTCGACCCACCGCCCGACAGCCTCGCGATCCCGTGGGGCTACCTCGGCGAGCTCCTGGCCGGCGCGCTCTGCGGCAGCGTCCTCGCCGGCGCGGTCGCCGCTCGGGGGCTGGCGCGGATGCCGCTCGGTTCGATCCTCCGGGAGCAGTGACTGGCCGCTGAGAGGGCGCTAGATTGGGCCCCGTGGCGGACGATCCTCAACTGCGCGTCTCCGATGAGCAGCGCGAGCGCGCCGCCTCGGAGATCCGCGAGCACTACGCCGCCGGCCGCCTGAACGACGACGAGCTGGCCGAGCGGGTGCAGGCCGCCTACAGCGCCCGCACCGAGCAGGAGCTTCGCGCCGCGCTCGCCGACCTGCCGAAGCTGCCGGCCTCGCCGGCGCAGCAGAAGGCCGAGCTCGCCGCGCGCCGCCGCATGCTCCAGCGCCGGATGCTCCAGGAGGCCGGCGGTGGGCTGGGCGTGTTCGTATTGTGCACGGCGATCTGGGCGGCGTCCGGCGCGAGCGGCGCGTTCTGGCCGGCCATCGTCCTGGTCGTCTGTGTACTGCCGCTGGTTAGCAACGGCTGGCGGCTGTACGGCCCGGCGCCCGACCTCGACCGCGTCGAGCGCGAGCTCCAGTCCCGGCGCCGGCGCGACGAGCTCAGTGACGAACTACGCGGCGACGCGTACGACAGCGCTACCCAGCGCGCGCGGCGCGCGACGCGTGAGGGCGCCCGGCGTGCGCGACGGCACGGCCGTGATCCGTGACGCTACGGGCGGCTAATCCTGTTTCTGATGCCGGACGTGATCCGGCTGGATCACGAACTTGACCCGCTGCTCGCCGGGCTGGCGGAACGGATACTCGTCCTGGCCCATGTATTTCTTGGTGAGGGCGTCGATGTGCTCGTCCGCGCCCTCGGTGGTCTCGGCCGCGGTACCGCGGATCTCGAGGAAGTTGTACGGGTTGCCGGCTTCGTACACCAGGACGTTTACGCGCGGGTCGCGCTCGAGGTTCGTCGGCCACTTGCGGCCCTTCGCGCTGTTGACCGCGACGGCGTCGCCCTCGGCGTCGATCCAGACGATCGTGTTGTGGATCGAACCGTCCTTGTTGTGCGTCGAGATGACTGCGTAGTTCGGCTGCTCAAGCAGTTCGCGTACGGGTGGATCGCTCAGGGTTGCCATGGCTCGGCAATTTACCGCTGCTACCTTGAAGAGAGATGACCACCGCACCCTCAGAGCCCGTTTCCCAGCGCCTCGCAGCGATCCGCGAGCAGCTCAAGCTCCTCGCGGACTACCTTTGACCCCGCTGAGCTGAGCGGGCGCGTCGACGCGCTCGAACAGGAGATGGGCGCGCCGGGCTTCTGGGAGGACCAGGAGCGGGCGGCACAGGTCAGCGCCGAGCACGCGCGTGCGAGCCGCAGGCTGGCCACCTACCGCGACCTCGAGCGCGACGTCGAGGACCTCGAGCCGCTCGCCGAGCTCGCCGAGGAGGACCCAGAGATCGGAGCCGAGCTCGAGGAGCAGATCCGGAGCGTGACGGACCGCCTGGAACGGCTCGAGGAGCAACGGCTGTTCTCCGGTCGCTACGACTCCGGCGACGCTCTCGTGACCGTCAACGCCGGCGCCGGCGGCACCGACGCCCAGGACTGGGCCGAGATGCTGCTGCGGATGGAGATGCGTTGGGCCGAACGACGCGGGTTCGACGTCGAGCTGCTAGAGGCCTCGCCGGGGGAGGAGGCCGGGATCAAGTCGGCGACGTTCCTCGTCAAGGGCGAGAACGCCTACGGTCTGTTCGGCGCCGAGAAGGGCGTCCATCGGCTGGTGCGCCTGTCGCCGTTCGACGCCGCGCATCGCCGGCAGACGAGCTTCGCCGGGATCGAGGTCTCGCCGGTGGTCGACGACATCGGCGACGTCCAGATCGACGACGACGACCTTCAGATCGACACCTATCGGGCCAGCGGCGCCGGCGGCCAGCACGTGAACAAGACCGACTCTGCGGTTCGGATCACCCACAAGCCGACCGGGATCGTCGTTCAGTGCCAGAACGAGCGATCGCAGTCCTCGAACAAGGCCGAGGCGATGACCATGCTCCGCTCGAAGCTGCTCGAGCTCGAGGAGCGCAAGCGCCGCGAGGAGATCGCCCGCGAGCGGGGCGAGGCCCAGGACGTCAACTTCGGCTCGCAGATCCGGTCCTACGTCCTGCATCCGTATTCGATGGTCAAGGACCACCGGACCGACCACGAGATGGGTGACACCGCGCGGGTGCTCGACGGCGACCTCGACGGGTTCGCGCGCTCCTACCTGCTGAAGGCCGCCAAGTAACCGACGCCTAGCGGGGCCCGGCGGCGGCGTGCCACTCCTCACGCACCTCGCCCCGGGGCAGCCAGTCGGGGAGGTCGAGCGCCAGATGGCGCGAGATCGCGATCGCGGCCGGTTCGTAGCTCGAGCGCAGCTCCGCGAGCCGCTCCGCGCACGCCTCTTCGTCGGCCTCCGAGTGCAGGCCGCTGCCCTCGAGCCGGTGGCGAAGCTCGGCCAGGTCGTCGGCGGGCAGGCGGTCGCGAGACCGAGGCTCGGGATCGCGCTCGACCCGGCGGGCGCTCAACGTGGAGGCAAGGTCCCCCAGCGCGTGCCTGCCGATCCGAAAGGTGAGCTCGGCCGCCTCGGTCGAGCCGTCCGGACCGTAGGCGAGGGCGTAGCCGGATGCGTCCACGATCGTGGTCAGCGCCGCCAGCCAGTTCTGATCGACGTGCTGCGAGCGGAAATAGCCGAGGATCGGATACGACAGATGCGTCTCGATCAGCTCGGCCGTCCACCTCTCCCACTCGAGCAGGTACTCGTCCAGATCGGCCCAGCCCCCACGCTCGCCCGAGCGCTCGAGCAGCCGGCCCGGACTCGGCGGGGACCCGGCTCGCGGGTCGAGGCGAGCCACGGCTGACTCCCGGCGCGAGAACGCCTGATACAGCGCCGGCAGGTAGCCGATCGCGATCGCGAGGAACCCGAGCCCGTTGGCCGCCTCGGCGATCTGGAGCGCCTTTCCGAACCCGCTGGCGGGCACCGACGGCGTGGTGGCGCTGAAGAACACGCCGGCGCTGAAGTACAGGTCGTTGCCGAAGGTGGCCGGATGTGAGCCGGCGAGCTGGGACGAGCCCGCCCAGTGCAGCCCGGCGTAGCTGAGGATCACGCCGGCGCTGAGCAGCCCGAGAATCGCCACCAGCCCGAACGGTCCGAAGATGCCGAGCATCGTGTCGGCCGCCTCGCGGGGCAGGAGGCTCGCGCCGGCCCGCCAGGGGATCCACAGCGTGCGGAGGATCGCGCGCGCGATCGCGGGATCTCGGTTCACCCGCCGGGGGAGCAGGAACACGATGAAGAACTCCGCCAGCAGGAATGCCAGCGCTACCAGGGAGACGAGACCCACGACTAGGCGCATTACCGCCTAGTTCCAGGAAACGGCTCCGAACAAACCAGCTGCTCCCGGCGCCGACCCGCCGGGAGCAGCTGTCTTACCGCTCGAAGACGCCTAGAACGCGCCCGGGCCTGAAGACCCTCCGAGCGTCGTCGGAGTGGAGACCGTGCACTGGCCACTGCGGGTCCCGCCGACGCTGTTGGGCTCCGCGATGCGCGGATAGATCACACCCGGGGTCATCGACGTCTCGGTGCTGTCCCACACCGGCTCAGCGCCCGGGGGCTCGGCGGCCGGATGGCCGTTGCCGGCGCAGGACAGGTTTTTCGTGATGTGGCTCGCGAGGACCTCGATCGCATCGGGATCGCCCATCGTGTTGTTGCTGATGGTCACGCTCCCGCCGACCCTGTCCCGGGCCAGGCCGAGCCAGCAGGACTTCATGCCGCTGATCGCGACGTCCTTTCCGATGGCGCTGTCCTCGATATCGCTGTAGACGGGCGACTTGATCGCCGCAAAGACCCCGCTCTTGGGCGGATTGCAGCTGAGACCACCGCCACCGCCGGTCTCCTTGTACTTGCCGCCGATCGCGGTGTTGTGGATCAGGATGCCGACCGGTGCGTTGGCGATAACGTTGCCCGTGACGACCGTATGGCTTCTCAGCTTCGGGACCTTCGCGTGATCGTCGAGGCACGGGATTCCCGACCCGTCCGGGTTGGCCTTGCAGCCGAGGATCACGAACCCGCCTTTGTCGACCACGACGTTGCCGGTGACCGTCAGGCTCGAATTGTGTAGTGCGTAAGCTGCGGCCAGCGCCGCCCCCTTGGCCACGGTCAAGGTGCCGATCACGTGAGCCTTACCCGACTTGACCGCACACACACCCTTGACGACGACGCCGTCCGGGTAGTTGCCCTTCAACACGCCCGGGGTCTTGAACGCCCCCGAGCACACGAACGGGCCCGCGGCTGGGGCCGCTGCGGCGCCGACGCCGGCGATCGCGAGTCCGAGTACCGCGGCGACGACCAGCGACACCCCACGAATGCGCTTCATCTGCTGACCACCTCTCCAGTGGATTGCATTTGCCCCGACGCCCCGGCCAGGCGTCGCGCGCCGACGCTACACGCGGTCACCGACTGTGCACAACCTCGCAAGCCAAAACTATGCGTATCCTCATCTTTCGGATGAGCGCGCGGGCGGTTGCCGAGATCGTGGCCGATGCTTTGGCCGAGGATGTCGGCGATGGCGACGTCACGACCGCGGCCACCGTTCCCGAGGAGGCGCGGGCGTGCGCGACGGTCACCCAGAAGGCTCCGGGGGTGATCTACGGGCTGGACGTGGGGATCGAGACATTCCGCACGCTCGACCCGGGGATGTCCTTTGATCGGCTCGTTGAGGAGGGGGAGTGGCGGGACCGTGGGCCGGTGCTCGCGCTCGAGGGCTCGGCCCGGGCGATCCTGACCGGCGAGCGGACCGCCTTGAATTTCCTCCAGCGCCTGTCGGGGGTTGCCACGATGGCGGCCCGGTGTGTGCGCGCCGTCGCTGATTTGGAACCCCGCCCACCCACGATCCTCGACACGCGCAAGACCACCCCGGGACTGCGGACGCTCGAGAAGGCGGCAGTCGTCGCCGGTGGCGCGACCAACCACCGCGCCGGCCTGTACGACGCGATTCTGATCAAGGAGAACCACGCGGCGCTGGCCGGCGGTGTAGGGGAGGCGGTCCGCCGGGCCCGCGCCTACGCCCCGGAGTTGCCGCTCGAGGTCGAGTGCCGCACGCTGGCCGAGGTCGACGAGGCGCTCGAGGCCGGCGCACGTTTTCTTCTGCTCGACAACATGTCGGTCGACGAGTTGCGAGCCGCCGTCGATCACGTCGCCGGGCGGGCCGAGCTCGAGGCGAGCGGAGGGTTCACGCTCGACACGATCCGGGCAGTCGCGGGCACCGGCGTAAACTTCATCTCAGTGGGTGCGATCACCCACAGCGCCCCCGCGCTCGACCTGTCCCTCCTCCTCGAACCGATTCCATGAACTTGCCGATGCTCGGTGCGTCAGACGCACCTCTACTACTTGAGAACATCCCCGCGCTCCAGGACGAAGTCCGCGCCCTCGCCGAGGAGCGCGGCGCGGTGATCCTCGCCCACAACTATCAGTTGCCAGAAATCCAGGACGTCGCCGACTACGTCGGCGACTCGCTCGGGCTCTCGCAGCAGGCGGCCCGGGCCGAAGGCGAGGAGATCGTCTTCTGCGGCGTGCACTTCATGGCCGAGACGGCCTCGATCCTGTGCCCCGACAAGCGCGTGCTGATCCCCGACCTCGACGCGGGCTGCTCGCTCGCGGACTCGATCACCGCTTCGCAGTTGCGCGACTGGAAGGCGGCCCATCCGAGCGCGATCGTCGTCATGTACGTGAACACGACCGCCGAGGTCAAGGCGCTCACCGACTACTGCTGCACCTCGGCTAACGCCGTCAAGGTCGTCGAGCACATCTACGCCGAGCACGGCGACGACGCCGAGATCCTGTTCGGCCCCGACATGTTCCTGGGCGCCTACGTCGAGAAGACGCTTGGGCGCGCGATGCACGTGTGGGACGGCGAATGCCACGTCCACGCCGGGATCAAGCCGTCCGACATCGCCGAAGTGCGCGCGGCGCATCCGGGGGCTGACTTCCTGATCCATCCTGAGTGCGGATGCTCGACGAGCGTGATGGAGTACGTCGCGGCCGGCGACATCGACGCCGACGGCGTGTACATGCTCTCGACCGGCGGGATGCTCGGCTACGCGCGCGAGCGAGCGGGCGGCCCGGCAGGCGGGCCCCAGTAACCGCGATCGTCGCGACCGAGACCGGGATGCTCCATCCGCTGCGCCAGGCGTCCCCCGACACCGAGTTCATCGCGGCCAACGAGGCGGCCCACTGCCGCTTCATGAAGATGATCACGCTGCCGAAGCTGCGCGACGCACTGCGCGACGGCGTCCACGAGGTCAAGGTGCCGCCGGAGATCGCCGACCGCGCGCGGTTGCCGATCGAGCGGATGGTGGCGATCAGCTAGACCGCCAGGCCGCGGCCTAAACGCTAGGCGGCGGCCTCGGCCATTAGGTCGATGCCGTTGTCGACCGCGTCCCTGACCCGCGGGAGCGCCACCCGCTTGCGCTCGAACTCGTCGGGCGTGTAGCAGTGAACGTCCGCCGGGGCGCCCATCTCGAGGGCGTCCCACAGCGAGCCGGCGTGATACACGCGCTCGAGCCAGGGCATGCCCTCGAACGCGTGCGAGACGAGGATCACGACGAACTCGGGCCCGCGCTCGCGCTGCGGCGGCGCGCCCTGCTCGTCGGCGACGCGCGCGCCCCCGAGCATCGCGACGTCGATCGTCCATCGGTCATCGACGCGCGACAGGTACCGCTGCAGCTCGCGCCGGTTGACGGCGGTGATCACCTCCACGCCGCTGATTGTCGCGAGGCGAGGCGACGGACGCAACGGTTTCAGTACTTCGCCATCGCCGGAACCATCCGATCGAACAGCTGGATCGCTGTCCAGTTGCCGGGGCCGTCGATCATCAGCGCGAACGCGAGCACGTGGTCGTCGCGGGCGGTGCAGTAGCCCGCGAGGTTGGTCACGTAGTTGAGCGTGCCGGTCTTGGCGATGCAGCGGCCCTGGGCAGCGGTGTGCTGGGCGATGTTCTCCACGGTGCCGTCGACTCCGACCGTCGGGAGGGAGGCCGCCAGGATGCGGCCATCGGGCGTGTTCCACACCGTCTTGAGCAGGTCGACGACCTCGCCCGGGGAGGAGTGGTCCGAGCGCGACAGCCCCGAGCCGTCGACGATCGTCGGGTGCATGCCGAGCGAGGCGATCTGCTGGGAGATGACCTGTGCGCCGGCGGCGATGCTGCCCCCGCTGCCGAACCGCACGCCGAGCTGCTTGGTCAGCATCTCGGCGAAGAAGTCGTCCGAGGGCACGTCCATCAGCTTGAGGATCGCTTGGAGAGGGGGAGACTCGACCGAGGCGAGCTCCGTGGTCCCTGTTGGCGCTGGCAGGGTCCGGTTGAGCGGCCGCGCGCCGATGCCGGCGCCGTGCATCGTCAGCGCGAGCTCCTTGGCCGCGAACGCGCCGGGGTTGAGCTTCTTGAACGTCGAGCCGTGGTCGTAGGCGAGCGCCGACAGCTGCCCCCCGAAATCGGGCACGTCCGGGGCGTAGCCGGTGGCCGGACCGCCGCGCAGCGCGTCGAACAGCGCCGCGTCACCGATCACCCACCCGGTCACGCGCTTGATCCCGTCGTGGACGAGCTGGTGCACGAGGTCGTTGGCGGTCGGGCCGTACCCGTGCTCCCAGTCGCGGTTGAAGGCGCCGTCGCCGAGCGTCGGATCGCCGCCGCCGACGAGATACAGGTTCCCGTGCCACACCCCGCCGGGTCCGAGGTGGCCATCGCCGACGACCGTCGTCTTCAGTCGCGCGTCGGGCCCGAGCGCTTGCAGCGTGGCGACGGTCGTGTAGAGCTTCTCGACCGACGCGGGCGGCCGCCCGACGCCGGCCTGGAGCTCGAACAGGGGCTGCTTTGCCGTCAGGTCGTAGACCATCGCGCCGGTTTGTGGGCCGCCCTTCTTGAGCGCGCTCGTCATGGCCGCCCGAAGGGCGAGGAGCTGCGGTGGGATGGGCGGTGGCGGAACGGGCGCGACGTGGAGCGGTGTGGTCGCGGTCGCCGTATGCGGGATCGGGGCTCCGACCGAAGCGTCCGAGCTCGGCTTGGGCGCGTGGCTCCCGCCGCCACACCCCCCGATCATCGCCGCTGCGGCGATGGCCCCCGCGATCCTGCGTGTCAGGCTGACTCGAGCTCCTCCGCCGTGTGCGGTCCGACGCACGCCACCGACAGCTCGTCCGCGACGCGCGCGGCGACGTCTTTCACATCGTCGAACGTTACCTCGTCGAGCAGCGCGATCGCGCGGTCCGGGTCGACGTCCTCGCCGTAGACGATCGTCTGCTGAGCGGCGTGGCGGGCGATCGCGCCGGTGTTCTCGAATGCGATCGCGCGAGCGCCCGCGGCGTAGGCCCGCGCGCGTTCGACCTCGGCCTCGCTCGGGCCCTCCTCCCGAAGCTCGGTCACGATGTCGCGCATGCGGCGGTAGGCCTCGAGCATCTTGCTCGACTCGAGTCCGGCCGACAGCTGCAGGACGGGCACGTCCGAGTAGGAGTGGGCGATCGAGTGCACCGAGTAGGCGAGCCCGCGCTGCTCCCGGATCTCGTCGAACAGACGCGACCCCATCGAGCCGCCGAGCAGCGTCGAGTAGATCGTCAGCGCCGCGCGCTCCTTGGCGTCCTTGCTCGTGATCGTGGGTCGGTAGGACATGCGCAGATGCGACTGGTTCGAGTCGCGCTCCTGGACGAGGATGCGGGGGTGCTGGGGCGGCGCCGGCTCGTAGGGCGTGGGCTCGGGTCGATTGGGGAAGCGGGTGAAGAGCTCGTCGACCGCGCCGTTTGAGGGAGGTCCTCGAGGTTGCCGACCAGGAACGCGCCGCCTCGCTCGGGTGCCCAGCGGCGGTTCCGGAAGGCGACGATCCCTTCGCGAGTGAACGTGTCGCGGATGTGCTCGGCCGGTCCGAGGACGGGGCGCCCCAGCGGGTGATTCCCGAAGGCCGCCTCGTCGATCAGATGCTCGGCCATGACCGCGGGCTGGTCGTTGGCGCGCGCGATCTCCTGCACGACCACGCCGCGCTCGCGGTTCAGCTCGTCCCCGTCGATCTTCGGCCGGCCGACGAAGTCGGTGAGAAGATCCGCCGCCTCGAGGGCCTTGTTCGCGCGCGCGGTGATGTGGAACGCGACGAGGTCGTGGCTCGTGTAGGCGTTGAGGACCGCGCCGATCCGCTCGGCGGCCTCGTTGACGTCCCGATAGGTGGGGTATTTCTCGCCGCCCTTGAACACGAGATGCTCGAGGAAGTGCGCCATCCCGTTCTCGTCTTCGCGCTCGGTGCGGGCCCCGGCGTCGAACGCGACCAGGATCGTGGTCGAGCGCGTACCCTCGACCGCGATCCGGTACAGAGGAAGCCCGTTCGGGAGCGATGTTTGGGTGATCGATGGCACAGCAACAGAAAATAGCCGCTCCTGCAAATCCGCTTGCAGGGGGAGGGATGTGGCCGCGTTCCGGGATGGGCCTCGGTAGGCTGCCCCCAACCTATGGCTAGAACTGAATACCAGAAGCGAACCAGACGGCGGCGCGACAACGCCGCCTCGGCGATGATCGCGCCCCGTGAGCCTCAGGCCGTCGGGCCCGTTCCGACCGCCCGGTCGGTGATCGATTTCCGTGGCGTGTCCAAGCGCTATTCGAGCGGCGATATCGGCCTCGACCAGGTCACGTTCTCGATCGACCGCGGTGACTTCGTGTTCCTCGTCGGCTCCACCGGCTCGGGCAAGTCGACCGTGATGCGCCTGCTGATCAAAGAGCTCGAGCCGACCGGCGGGACGATCCGCGTGGCCGGCCACGACCTCGGCGCGATCAAGCGCAAGCGGATCGCCTACTACCGCCGCAATCTCGGTGTGGTCTTCCAGGACTTCAAGTTGCTCCCGGGCCGGACCGTGTACGACAACGTCGCCTATGCCCTGCAGGTCACCGGCGGCACCCGTCGCGACATCCGCGACAAGGTGCCGGACATCCTGAGGCTCACCGGCCTGTCGACGAAGCTGCACAACTTCCCCGACCAGCTGTCCGGCGGTGAGCAGCAGCGCGTCTCGATCGCGCGGGCGTTCGTCAACCATCCGCCGCTGCTGTTGGCCGACGAGCCGACCGGAAACCTCGACCCCGAGACGAGCGTCGACATCATGCGGCTGCTCTACCGCATCAACCGGACCGGCACGACCGTGCTCGTGGCCACCCACGACCAGGCGATGGTGGACAAGATGCGCCGGCGCGTGATCGAGCTGTCCGAGGGACGAATCGTCCGCGACGAGGCCACCGGGTCCTACACGCGCGACGAGACGACGCGGGAGTTCGCGCGCCGCCTGCGCGCCCCGTCCGCCCGTCCGTCCGGCGTGTCATGAAGCTCGGTTTCTTCCTCCGGGAGGCGATGCGGTCGATGCGTCGCAGCGCCGCGCCGAGCTTCGCCGCGCTCGCCACCGTGCTCGTGACCATGCTCGTGCTCGGCGTGTTCATCCCGATCGTGCAGGCCACGAACGGCGCCGCCAACAGCGTGCGCGGCAAGGTCGAGGTCGACGTCTACATGCTGACGAACGCGACCGCGGCCGACGACCAGCGGGTCCAGCACGAGCTGCTCGGGCTGCCGCACGTCAAATCGGTCCAGTTCGTCTCCAAGCAGCAGGCCTACCAGCAGCAGGCCGCGCAGGACCAGCAGGCCTACGCCCTGTTGGGGTCAAACCCGCTCCCCGACACCTTCCACGTCGTTCCCGACAACCCGAGCAACGTTCTCGCCGTCCACAGCGAGATCACGGGCTCGGGTTCGAGCTCCGGCGGGAGCGGCCTGATCGATTCGTCGATCCAGACCGTCTCGAACAAGCAGAGCGATACGCAGAAGATCCTCGAGGTCACGAACCTGGTGACGATCACCGCCGCGGTGCTGACCGTGCTGCTGGTGCTGGCGTCGATCCTGCTGATCGCCAACACCATCCGCCTGTCGCTGTACTCCCGCCGGCGCGAGGTCGAGGTGATGAAGCTCGTCGGCGCCACCGACTGGTTCATCCGCGTGCCGTTCATGATCGAGGGCGTGATCGTCGGCTCCGCCGGCGCGTTGCTCGCGATCGTGGTGCTGGGCGTGACCAAGATCGTCGTGCTCGACCCCCTGGCCAGTAGCTGGGATCTGATCGCGGCGCCGCGGACGATCGGGTTCACCTTCCTCGTCATCGTGTTGCTGGCCGCGGGCACGCTGGTCTCGGCGGTCGGCTCGGGACTGTCGCTGCGGCGGTTCTTGCGGGTCTGAGTTCGCCGCGTTCGTCGCGCTCGGGTTCCCGACGCTCAGCGACTACGTCAACGACTTCGAGAACCAGCCGGGCCGGCGGCGGCACCGATCGGCGGGGAGCCGGTAGCCCCCGGCTACCGTCCGATGGTGATGGCCCGGCGGCCTCGGGCCCGCGGGGCTACTGCGTTTGGGGCCGCTTCGGTCCCGGGCGTCGTAACCTCATACCGTCATGTATTCGCGCCGTTCCCGCAATCCGAGGATCGTCCTCGGCATCCTCGGCGTCGTGTTCGTGCTGCTCGTCGGCATCTGGCTCGGCGGGCATCCGAGCTGGCTGCCCTCGCCGCTGCGCAGCGCGTTCGTCAGCAACAACGACGATCCGCTCGTCAACCAGGTGATCGGCCTGCTTCAGAACGACTACTACCGGCCGCTGAATCGCAACCAGCTCGTCAACAAGGGCCTGGCCGGGATGGTGGCGAGCCTCGGCGACCCGTACTCCCACTACTACGACCCGACGGCGTACCAGGGCTTCCTGAACGAGTCCAACCCGCACCTGAGCGGGATTGGAGTCGACGTCCAGGCCACCTCGCGCGGGCTGCTCGTCGACGACGTGTTCCCGGGGTCTCCGGCTGCGAAGGCCGGCCTCAACCGGGGCGACGTGATCGTGGCGGTCGGTCCGACCTCGCTGGCGACCCGTCCGGCGAGCTTCGGCTCGACGCTGATCAAGGGCAGGGCCGGAACGCGCGTCACGCTGACGATCCTGCGCGGGAGCCACAAGCAGGTGGTCACGATGGTTCGCCAGGACATCGTCGTCCCGGTGGCGAGCGGGACGATCGTCACCTACCACGGAGTAAAGCTCGGCGCTCTCGTCCTCACGCAGTTCGTCGACGGCGCCGGCGCCGAGTTGCGCGCACAGGTCGAGAAGGTGCTCCACGAGGGCGCGCGCGGGCTGATCCTCGACCTGCGCGAGAACCCCGGCGGCCTGTTGAACGAGGCCGTGAACGTCGCGAGCATCTTCATCCCCGACGGTACGATCGTCTCGACCGCCGGCCGCGCCGCGCCGCGTCAGGTGTACGTGGCCCGCGGCGGCGCCATTCCGACGAGCATTCCGATGGTGGTGCTGGTCGATCGCGGCACGGCGTCCGCCGCCGAGATCGTGACCGGCGCGCTGCACGACCGCGGGCGGGCCAAGATCGTCGGCACGCACACCTACGGGAAGGGCGTGTTCCAGGAAATCGAGCCTCTCCCCAACGGGGGCGCGCTCGACTTCACGGTCGGGGAGTACTTCACCCCGAGCGGCCACAACCTCGGGGGCGGCGGAGTGAAGGAGGGCGCCGGCATCTCGCCCGATATCTACGCCACCCAGAAGCCGGGCGCCAAGACCGACACAGCACTGACGGTCGCCGAGCGAACAGTGGCCGCCGAGGTGCGGTGAGCACCGGCACGAACGCGGGCGGCGGCCCGCGGGTCGCGGTGCTGGCTCGGCGGGGCAAGTTCCTCGTCGCCGAGCCGTTCTTCGGGCCCGGCCCACGGCCGGTGGTCAGCCGAGATCGCGACGTGTCGGTCGGCGATCTGATCGTGGTCCGGGCCGGGACGCGAGGGAACGGTCGAGGCGGCGGAAGGGCGACGGTCGTTCGCCGGATCGGTCGCTCCGACGTCGCACGCGACGTGATCGAGGGGCTGATGGTCGATCGAGGCCTTCGGCGCCGGTTCGACCCCGCGGTCGAGCACGAGGCGCGCGACGCCTCCGCCGTCCTCCCGGCCGGGGACGGGGAGGCGTTGCCGGCCGACCGTCGCGATTTGCGCTCGCTGCCGACGCTCACGATCGACCCGCCGACCGCGCGCGACTTCGACGACGCGATCTCCGCCGCCGCCGGGGACGACGGCGCCCGGCGAGTGTGGGTGCACATCGCGGACGTCTCGGCCTACGTCCGCCCGCGTTCGCTGGTCGACCGGGAGGCGTACCGGCGTGGGACGAGCGTGTACGTCCCGGGCGCCGTCGAGCCGATGCTGCCCGAGGCGCTGTCGAACAACGCGTGTTCGCTCGTCCCGGGGCAGGATCGCCTGGCGGTCACGGTCGAGCTCGTGCTCGACGGCGCGCGCGTTCGCAGCAGCGCGTTCTACCGGTCCGTGATCCGCTCCGACGTGCGTCTCGACTACCCGGAGGTCGACCGCATCTTCGAAGGACGCTCGCGCGCGGCGGGGAGCTGGGGTTCCACGCTCGAGGTCGCGCGGGCGGTTGCCGCCGCGCTCGAGCAACGGCGCGCCTCGCAGGCGGCGCTGACGCTCGATTCGACCGAGCCCGAGTTCGATTTCGACCGGCGTGGCAACGTCGTGTCCGCCGACCCGGTCGAGCAGACGGAGTCCCACAGGCTGATCGAGCATCTGATGATCGTCGCGAACGAGCAGGTGGCGGCGCTGCTGACCTCGCGGCGGGTGCCGACGCTGTACCGCGTTCACGAGCGCCCGGACGGGGCTGCGGCCGAGCGCCTGATCGACCAGCTCGCCTCGCTCGGGGTCCCGACGCCGCCGGTGCCGAAGGGGCACCTCACGCCCCAGCAGGCCGCCGACGTGATCGGGGAGTCGTCGCAGCTGATCGAGCAGTGGACGGCGTCTCATGGTGGGCGGGGGCGGCGGGCGCTCACGAGCCTCGTGCTGCGCTCGCTCAAGCAGGCGTATTACGACCGGCGCAATCGCGGCCACGCCGGTCTACAGCTCTCGAGCTACTGCCATTTCACTTCGCCCATCCGACGCTACCCCGATCTGATCTGCCACCGGGCGCTGCTGTCGGCGGTATCCGGAGACGAGCCGGCGCCTGACGCGGCCTGGGTGGGCGACGCCGGGCCGTGGTGCTCGGCGCGCGAGCGCGAGGGGATGGCGATCGAGCGAGACGCCGACGACGTCGCCCTGTGCTTCCTGCTCGAGCGTCGGCTGCGGGGCACGGACCCAGACGAGACGTTCGAGGGAGAGGTAGTCGGACTCGCCGGCGCCGGCGCGTTCGTGGCCTTCGGGGAGAGCGGCGAGTTCGAGGGGCTGCTGCCGGTGCGCCGGCTCCGCGGCGACTGGTGGGAGCTCAACGAGCAGGGGACGATGCTCGTGGGCACGCGCAGCGGGGGGACGATCCGGCTCGGGGATCCGGTGGAGGTGCGCGTGGGGGGGATCGATGCGGCGCGGGGTCGTGTCGATCTGCTTCCTTCCGGGGAGGTGTCGTAGGTCATGGCCAAGGGAAAGCGAAAGGCCGCCGCCGGCGACGTCGCCACCAACCGCCAGGCCTCCCACCGCTACAACCTGCTCGAGCGGTTCGAGGCCGGTCTCGTGCTCACCGGCACCGAGGTCAAATCGCTCCGCGAGTCGGGCGCCCAGCTCAAGGATGCCTACGCGGTCGTGCGCGACGGCGAGGTTTGGCTGATCGGGCTCTACATCGCGCCGTACGGCCCGGCCTCGCGCGAGAACCACGAGCCCGAGCGCCCGCGCAAGCTGCTGCTGCACAAGTACGAGATCGAGCGGCTGATCGGGAGCACCCGCGAGCGGGGACTGACCCTCGTGCCGACGCGGATCTACTTCGCGGGTCCGCGGTCGCGCGCCAAGGTCGAGATCGCGCTGGCGCGCGGCAAAGACCTGTACGACAAGCGCGAGTCGATCAAGAAGCGCGACATGGCCCGGGACGTGCAGCGCGAGCTGCGCGAGGCCCGTTATTAGCAGTTTCCCGCAAGGTCGTTGACGCCTCAACTGTCATCGCGGCACGGCCGGAGCGCGTAGCCACCTTGAAGGATGGGTAGCCCCAGGTCATGACGATTGGTTCGAGCATTCTCCTGATCGCGATTGGTGCGATTCTGAAGTGGGCCGTCACGGCCACCGTGAAGGGATTCAACATCCAAACGGCTGGAACCGTGCTGCTCGTGGTCGGCCTCGTCGGCCTCGTTCTGTCGCTGTTCTACACCTTCTGGTGGGCGCGGCGCGACGCGCGGTACGACGACACGCGGACTTACCGGCGCGAGCCGCCGGTCGCCTGACGGACTACGTGGGGCGGAGCGGGGGCGCGTACGGTCGCTAGCTGATCGTGCGCGCTACCAGCGTGCACCGCCGCGCTGCTAGCTGATCGTGCGCGCCACCAGCGTGGCGTGCATTCCAACGACGAGCAGCGCCACCAGGCTCAGGTAGACAGCCGCGACCAGCACTCGGTCGAGCGGCCTAACCCGGTAGTACGCCTCCTGGGCGAGGCCGCCGGCGCGGCGCTGCTTCCAGCGCTTGTACGTCTCAAAGCCCGCGAACACCAGGATCAGCAGGATGATCGGGTTGGGGAAGATGATCGCGAGCGGGATCATCGCGGCGAAGCCGACGAACCACATCCATGGGGCCATTGCCGCCATCGCGCGGCCGCCGTCGAGCGGCACGACCGGCAACAAGTTGAACAAGTTCAGGAAGAACCCCGTGAACGCGAGCGCGCGCCACAGGTCGTTGCCGGTGGCGTGCCAGACGAGGACGCACGCGGCCGCTCCAATGCTGCCGAGGATCGGTCCCGCGAGCCCGACACGCGCCTCGGCAGTCGCGTTGTCGCCAAGGGAGCGAGCTGCGATCACTGCGCCGAGGAACGGGATGAACATCGGCCAGCTCGCCTTGATGCCTTCGCGCCGCAGCGCGATCGCGTGCCCCATCTCGTGCACGAACAGGAGCGCCACGAAGCCGGCGGCGAACGACCATCCCCACAGAACCGCGTAGGCGGCCAGCGAGACCAGGATCGTGCCCGACGACGCGAGCAGCTTCAGCTTCGGAAGCAGCAGCAGGATCGTCTTGAACTTCGCCAGGACGGCGACGATCGCGGCCCCAATTGCCGACAGGCGCCGGCGAATTGGGCCTGGGCGCCGGCGCTCAAACGCGGGCTCGGGCTCCGGGCGGGGCGGCTCCGGAGCTACGACCGGAGAGATGGGCCATGGCGTGTTCGTTTCCATTACTACAGATTGTAGGAACGACCCTGGGCCGTTCGCGCGGGATTCTTACGACGTCCTTCGATTGATCGGCTCCATCGCGCCCCCTGCCCACTCAAAGCTATACTCGATAGACATATATCCCCGGGGACGACAGGCTTCGACGCGGTCGGTTCACGGGGGTGGTTGCGAGTCGAGGTCCCGGGAGGCCTCGTAAAAAACCCGGGAACAAATAAGTGCGAATCACGCAGATTCCCACACCTATAACCTCGCTGTCTAACCACAGCTGAGTGTTAGCCGGCCACCATTCGCCCGCGGTGGCGGTCCGGTTCAAATAGCGGGCTTACCCGGTAAGGCCCGCTCCAGCCCCGCCGGGGACATTTTTGGAGCTGGCCCTTAACAACCCCGCCGGCAAGGCGAGTCGAGGGTGAGATCAGAGTGCCGGCTACGCTCGTAGACGCCACCTTACGTGCGACTGCGGACGCGGGTTCAATTCCCGCCGTCTCCACCTCGACAGTCAGACGCTTCAGTTTCCAGACGGGAGGCTGAAGCGTCTTTTGGCGCTAGACGCCGTCCGGACCGAGGTAGCGCTTTTCGGACAGAGCGACGCTCCCTCGTCGTGTCCGTCCGTTGCGCCGCATAGCCTCGATACGTGCCCACGCTCGAGGAGATCGTGTTCGAGGCGGGTCGCGATGCGCTCGCAGATCAGGACAGTGTCGTCACTGGCATCCGACAGCACTGGCACGCTTCTCGCTGCCCCCGCTCTTGTTGCCTCGTTCCTGGGCGGTACTACGGTGAAGGGCAAGGGTCTTCATCGCGTCAGTTGGGCGGCACTGGTCATGTTGGTGCTCGGCCTGATCGTCTCCGCCGTGCTGCTGTCCAACTGGAAGCTGCGATTCGCAGTTGATGCGCCGGACTTGTATGCCGAGCTCTACGACGAAGCCGCCGCCGAGGCGGAAAACGACACGCTCGGCTGGCCCGTTTCTGCCGCATACGGCTACCACAACCTACGTCGGACGAACGCGAACCGGGTCAGGATCATGGGCATCCTCCTCACCCTGCTGGGCGTTCTCATGGTCCTGCAAACCCTCTTCTGGCTTGTGGCTCTCCGCTAAAATCAGCTTCCATGGCACCTCGTCCCGTTCCACCTGACCAGATCAAGACCCCGACCATCAAGATCGGGATCGAGGAAGGCCGCGGCGGATCGACTCCTCCGGCCCCTCGGCCTAGCGGCAAGTAGCGGCTCGCAGCGCAAACGCTGCATTCCCCCGAGAGACGTCGGGATACTCTCAAGGCGACCTGTCGCGGTCACGATGTACACAAGGCACCGGGCAGCTGTACAAACGTTCGGCCGAACGCGCCGCAATGGCCAGCCCCGCCGTATTTGGAAGCTGTCCCACCTCGAGAGTTAGACGCTTCCAACTAGGAGACTGGAGCGTCTTTCGGGTTAGCGGGCGATTTTCGGCGTCGTCGGCGGCGGGTCTAGATCCGCATGAGGGTTTCCTGGCGGCGATCGCGCCGAAGGCGGGACGAGCCGCGATGTCGACGGTCCATGCATCAAGGTCCAAACGCCCACGCCGCCATGAGGGGAAACTCTTCCTGCCAGAACGCATCGCCGTGCGAGCCGTCCCGTTCCATCATGACAACGTCTGCGCCTGCAGCGCGCAGCGCGTCTGCCCAGCGGATCGCGTTCTTGAGGAAGAACGGCTCCTCCGTGCCGGCGACAAGGTACACGCCGGGAAGAGGACTCGGCATCACCGCCGGCGGCTTATAACCTCCACCAGGCGATGCGGAGAGCACCGCGCCGTAGGTGTCCGGATGGCGCAATCCAATCGCGAGCGCAAGTTCTCCCCCCATGGAGGCACCCCACACCGCGGTGCGCTCGGCGGGCAGCGCGACCCCGAAGCGCGACTGCACGCGTCTGCGGACCTTATTGACGAAGAACGTCTCGTGTGCCGCGAAACGTTCCGCGTCAAACTCCGGCGAGTACTCTTGAAGCCGCGCGTCGTCATCGGCGAGCCCGTGGACACCGACGATCATCGTGGACGGTGCATTGGCGGCCTCGAGGACCTCGCCCAACCGCGAGGTATGCCATCCACCGTCACCCGCGAACACGACTCCTTCGGGCGGATCCGGTGGGAGGTATATCGTGACCGGACGTCCACCGTCGTACTCGAAGGTCTCGGTGACGAGCTGTCCTGCTAGGGGCGACATTGGCGGGGCTCCTGTTAGTAGCGTGGGTTGACGACGAGGATGCTCGCGCAGCTGCTGACGCGGCGCCCCGCGGCTAGTAGCTGTTCGAATCGCCGTCCGCGGAACGCAAACGGGATGGCGTGATCGGCGTGGCCTGCCGCGAGATGTACACAAGGGGCCGCACAGCTGTACAAACGTCTCGCCCGACGAGCCGGAATCCCTGTCGTTCGGTTTGTGGAAACTGTCCCACCTCGTCAGTTAGACGCTTCAGTTTCCACAATGGAGGCTGGAGCGTCTTTCGGGCTTAGCGGCGGCTCGCAACCGACTTTCGGGAGGGCGACCGGGCCGATTCGACCGCCGCCGCGGGCAGCTGGTGGCTACACGGTGACAGCCGCCCAGGGGCCATCCCGGGCGGTCTGATCGGTTCT
This sequence comes from uncultured Solirubrobacterales bacterium, assembly GCA_963709205.1. Classification (GTDB taxonomy): domain Bacteria; phylum Actinomycetota; class Thermoleophilia; order Solirubrobacterales; family Solirubrobacteraceae; genus Palsa-465. The sequence goes on along the minus strand of CAVPVP010000024.1, from coordinate 4,942 downwards.
TAGCTTGAGGAGTCGGCTACGCGGCGGCTGCGCCGCGATCCCGTCGCGAGGGCGGTGTTCGCTTGCCAAGGCCGAGCTGCTCGGCCTTTTCACCGTACGCGCCCATGATCCCCACGCGGACTCGCATCTTCGCCAACTTGGCACTGATACTCCCGGCACGGTCTTTGAACTTGCGCTCGGTGCCCAGGTGGTTGCGCCGCGGGATCGCGACGGGGCGTAACCCAGCCGGAGGCGACGTTGGCAGCGCGAACGCGCCCCGCGCACTGCTGATGCCGCCGCTTCCCCACCAGCCGGACGAGGCCCTCGACATCCACGATCTCGACGATCCACCACTCTCCTGCGTCGACCCCGTGATCGCGTGCGTCGCGCAGATCCGGGATCACGATCATGGCGAAACAGCTGGCGGGCACCCCCGGCCAGACGCCTGCTTTGAACGCGCGCCCTGCTAGGTGACCCGACGCTCCGCCGCTAGCGCTACGCAGCCCACGGCTTTCGCTCCCTCGCCAAGGGAGCCGCCAGACACGACGGCGCGCTCAAGGTCGAGATTCAAGGTCGAGATTCGGGGCATGAAAATAGTTTCCGCAGGAATCCCCGACCCGTCCGCGTAATAGCGGACACCGGGCACAGGGGATTGTTGTGTGGAGAACGCAGTTGGGCACGCCGGTTTGGACGATGGGCTTCGAGCCCGGGAGATTCGGTGGCGGCCCCTGCGACTTGCCCGGGTGCGCTTCGAGCGCGAATCGGTCTGTGTCGTTCGCCCACGCGTTCTCCGTTCTACTGACCGAGGTACTACGCGAGATATAGGAGGTGAAGCGGTGAGCAAGCGGTTGCTGTCGCGGCCGTTGGGCCGGTGCGTTGGGCTGGATGTGCATCTGGACTTCATTGAGATCGCGATCTGTGAGGAGGGCAAGGTGTTCTCGGGCGGCCGGGTGCCGTCAACCCCGGAGGGCGTCAAGACGCTGGCCGACAGTCTCTTGCCGACCGATCGCGTCGCGCTGGAGGTGACCGGCAGCTCGTGGGAAATCGTCCGGCTGCTCGAGCCGCATGTGAGGAAGATCGTCGTCGTTTCTCCCGGGGATACCGGCATCGCGCAGGCGCGCGCGAAGACAGACCGGCTCGACGCGCGCACGCTCGCGAAGCTGTTGTGGACCGGCGAGCTTGAGGCGGTGTGGGTGCCACCCGAGTGGATCGCCCGCATGCGCCGGCGCGTGAGCCGTCGCCAGCAGCTCGTGCGGACCCGCTCCCGGGTCAAGAACGAGATCCACGCTGTGCTGATGCGCCGCCTGAAGGGCCGGCCGCCCGCCTCTGACCTGTTCGGGGTCAAGGGCCGCGAGTGGCTGCGGGGACTGAAGCTCCCGCTCGAGGAACAGGAGACCGTGCACGCCGGCCTGCGCCACATCGAGTTCCTGGACACCGAGATCGAGCTGGTCGAGCGTCTGATCTGCCAGGAGGCGCTCAAGAGCCGACAGGTCAGGCGGCTGTTGACCGTACCGGGTGTCAACGTGATCTGCGCGGCGGTGTTCCTGGCCGCCGTCGGGGACATCCACCGCTTCAACGGCTCGCGCCCCGTCGTCGCGTACCTGGGCCTTGACCCGCGCGTCTACCAGTCAGGCTCAGCACCCGCGCGCACCGGGCGGATCTCAAAGCAGGGCTCACCGCAGGCGCGCTGGGCGCTCGTCGAGGCCGCCCAATCGGTCGTCGGACAGCCCGGCCCGCTGCACGCCGTCTACGAGCGCATCAGCGCCCGCAAAGGCCACAACAAGGCGATCGTCGCCGTCGCGCGCAAGCTCGCGGTGCTGTTCTACTGCATGCTCACCCGCGAGGAGGACTACGCCCACCAGCAGCCCTCGCTGACCGCCCAGAAGCTCCGCCGACTCGAGGTCAAGGCCGGCGCCCCCACCCGCCCGGGCCACCCCACCGGCGTGTGGGCCACCCGCGAGCGGATGCGCCACGCCGAAAAGCAGCTCGCCGCGCAGGCCGAGGCCTCCTACAAGCGCTCCGTCGCCGACTGGAAAGCCGCGTCACCCAAGAAAGACAAGGCGGGCGCGAGCGTGACAGCGGGGCGCGCATAACCAAAGGCCCCCCTCTCGGGGGCAACGTCGCGCGGCAGGCCACGGTCAAGCCCCGGACGCCTGCTCTTCGACACGTCATCGGGCTCGCGCCCACCACACAACCTAACGCGCCTACCAGACGTCGACACCCCCCTCGACGAACACCCCTCCACGCGCAAATCCGGGGTCACACCGCGTCACCGAGCGCACACGGGGCGATCTAAGGCCCAATCAGCACCTCACCCGCGACATACCTCACCCGAAATCAGACGCAAATTCCGTCAAACACTCGGCAGGCCACCCTTGATTTTCATCGGTCGTCCAACTCAGCAGCGAGCGGGCATTGGCGCGGGCGCATGTCACTGCCGCCCAGTCGAGGAGCAGCAGCCTGGACGTGCGCTTTCGCTGCTCGTCCCAGGGCAGGAGCGCAGGAGTTGGCGGCCGGCGCGCTCGCTCGCGTGAAGGCGGGCGTCGTGTGTTGTCCCGGTGGTCGCCCCCTCATCGGGCGTTCATCGGGCGGGTGTTGCGGGACACGCGGCGCCGCCTCCACCGGGAAAGGCTCCCGTATGCAGGCGGAGTGCCCGCAAGGGGTTCCCTTCCGTACGCAGCATCCGCTTGGCGTGGTGGTCAACCGGCCCTCGGTGTGGCCTGACCGATGATTTTTCCGCGCCGTGCTGGTCTGTACGCCGAAATACCGACTCATGGGAGGCTGACGCCATGCGGAAACTGACCTTTGGCATGAATCTGAGCCTGGACGGCTACATCGCCGCGCCCGGCGACGACCTCGGCTGGAGCGTGCCGAGCGACGAGCTGTTCGAGTGGTGGTCCGACCGGGTGGGCGCGACGGGCCTGGCGCTGTACGGGCGCAAACTGTGGGAGACGATGAGCTCCCACTGGCCGACCGCTGACCAGCAGCCTGGCGTCACGCCGGCGGAGATCGAGTTCGCCCGCCGTTGGCGGGACATGCCTAAAGTGGTGTTCTCCTCGACGACCAGCACGGTGGACTGGAACACCCGCCTGGTCACCGGCGACGCGGTCACCGAGATCACCCGGCTCAAGGCCGAGGACGGCGGTCCCATGGACATCGGCGGCGCCACACTCGCCGCAGCGGCCATGCGGGCCGGGCTGATCGACGAGTACGTGCTGGCCACCGCACCGGTCTTGGTGGGCAGCGGCACGCCGTTCTTTACGAACCTGGACAACTGGGTGAACCTGACCCTGGTGGAGACCCGGACGTTTCCCGACGGCGTGCTCCTGACCAGGTACGAGACCAAGCGCTGAGTGCCCGAGCTCGGATCCGCGCGGACTCCGGGCCGTCCAAGGATCTCGTGGTGCTGTGTTCCGAGGCGATCGTGATACCCCTGCCGGATCACAGGCCGTGTATGTAAGGGATCCCCTTACGGGACTCCGCGCCCGCCCTCTCAGGGATGCGGGCGTCCCCAGCCGTTCCGGCCAGGCGGTCGCTCGGGACGAGCAGCGGGCGTCTCGTCGCCAGGTTCAGGACTACCGGTCGGCCGGGGGGATGCGAGAGCCCGAGTCTGCAGCTTCGCCTAGATGCGATTCCGGCCGCAGCTGCGACGCGACGAGCGGAAGGTCGTCGCCTACGCGACAGCGGCGGTCGATACCGTGCGGACGCGGAGGCGCCCGTGTGCGAGTCGCTTCGAGTTTCGCCGGGGGCTCCTTGTGCTCGTCGTTGGGGGCGGGCGGAGACCTTGGGCTCGTGAGCGGGGTGGCCGCTTGTTGGGACGGACCGTCTGGAGGACCATGGGCAGGTGCCCGACTTGCTGACTCGCGCCACGCTTGGTGGCTGTGTGCTGGTTGTCGTCATCGCCGCCGTAGCGATCGCCCTGGCGACAAGCGGCGCCGGCGACCGCCGGACCGACCGCGGCGCGCCGCCGCCCGTCCGGCCGCGACCAGCGGCGCCCGTTCGATCTATCCGCCGCCAGGTCGCGGCCGCGGTCGACCACGCGCAGACGGTGATCGATGACCCGTCAAGCAGCGGCCGGGAGCTCGCGAGCGCCGCCCTGGTCGAGCAGCTGGCGGCGCGAAGGCTCGCCGGCGAGACGCGAGCGGAGCGCCGCGCGACGCTCGCTCTGCTGGCCTCGCGGGCTCGGTCGAGCACGCGCGCGAACCTCGCCGCCGCCGCCGCGCTGTCGACGATCGCCACCCGGCCGCGCAACCTTCCGCGGTGGAGGATCGTCGAGCCGCCACCGCCCGACACGCTGCGAGGATACTTTGAGCGCGCGCAAGAGCGATCCGGCGTCCCTTGGCAATACCTGGCGGCGATCGAGTTCATCGAGACCAGGTTCGGGCGCGTCGACGGGGTCAGCACGGCCGGCGCGCAGGGGCCGATGCAGTTCCTCCCCGCGACCTGGGCCCGGTACGGCAACGGGAGCATCCACAACCCGCGCGACGCGATCCTCGGCGCGGCGCGTTACCTGGACGCGAACGGGGCACCCCGCCATATGACGAATGCGGTGTACGCCTACAACAACAGCGTCGGATACGTACAAGCGGTCAAGGACTACGCCGAATCGATGCACGCCGACCCGCGCGCGTACTACGGCTACTACTACTGGCAGGTGATCTACGACCGCGCCAGCGGAGCGGTGATCCTTCCGCTCGGCTACCCGCAAACGCGCCCCGTGCCGCTTTCCTAAAAGATGAAGAGCATGTGCCCCGACGTCCGTCCCGACGCCGCAGAAAGGGCATCCCTCACAGCCCGAAACCACCCATCTCGCCCGCGATCCCTTCCACGATCAGGACGACTTCTCGCCGACGATTCCTCTGGCGACGACTCGCTAGCAGCTATCGGAGCGACCGGGTAGGCACGGCACGATCGGTCCCGTCCGCGCCCGCTGGCGCCGCGATGGCGGACGCGCGCATTTGGC
>CAVPVP010000023.1:0-90000 GCA_963709205.1 uncultured Solirubrobacterales bacterium | reverse complement strand
AGTGGACGTCGAGGTCGTCCGTGCCGTCGGTCCGTTCACGGGTGCGTGCGCATTCGATCCACCCACCCGCCGCGCCCCACCCTTCCCGCGGCTGTCGATCCCGGTCAAGCACACGACCGGTCGTTACTACGCCCCGGACGATGATTTGGACCGGTTGGAGGCGGCGGGGCAGGTACTCCTCCGCTACGCCCCCGGACAGAACCCGAACGGGTCGCTGCGCGACATCGCGGGTGTGTGCAACGAGTCCCGGAACGTCTTCGGCCTCATGCCCCACCCAGAGCACGCCGTCGATCCGCTGACCGGGTCGGCCGACGGCCTGAGGATCTTCGAGTCGATGCGATCGCATGTCGAGCAGCGCGTCCTCGCTTGAGGAGCGGCACCGCCAGCTCGGGCTGACCGACGGCGAGTACGCGCGAATCCTCGAACGGCTGGGGCGGGCACCCGGCGACGTCGAGTTGGCGATGCTCTCGCTCATGTGGTCCGAGCACTGCGGCTACAAGCACTCGCGTCGGCTGCTGGGCCGGCTGCCGAAGGACGGACGGCACGTGCTCATGGGGCCCGGCGAGAACGCCGGCGTGGTCGACGTGGGCTCCGGGCTCGCGGTCGCGTTCAAGGTCGAGTCCCACAACCATCCGAGCGCCGTTGAGCCCTTCCAGGGCGCCGCCACCGGCGTCGGCGGGATCCTTCGCGACGTGTTCGCGGTTGGCGCTCGGCCGATCGCCGTGCTCGACTCGCTGAGGTTCGGGGAACCGGGCGCGTCCGAGCGCTCTCGGTACCTGTTGGATCAGGCCGTGGCGGGGATCGGCCACTACGGCAACTCGATCGGCGTCCCGACGGTCGGGGGCGAGATCTACTTCGAGGAAAGCTACGAGCAGAACTGCCTGGTGAACGCGATGTGCCTCGGGCTGGCGCCGCACGGCCGGCTGATCCGCAGCGCCGCGGCCGGCCCCGGCAACGTGGTCGTGCTGTTGGGTGCTTTGACGGGCCGGGACGGCATCGGAGGGGCGTCCGTGCTCGCGAGCGCCGAGCTCGGCGAGGGCGACGAGGCCAAGCGCCCGTCGGTTCAGATCGGCGACCCGTTCACCGAGAAGAAACTGCTCGAGTGCTGCCTCGAGCTGCTCGACCGCGAGCTGCTCGTCTCCTTGCAGGACCTGGGCGCCGCCGGGCTAACCTCGGCGGCCTCGGAGATGGCGAGCAAGGGCGCCGTCAGCGTGCGCCTCGACGTCGGTCGCGTGCCGCTCCGGGAGCCGGGGATGGAGCCGTTCGAGATCATGGTCTCCGAGTCGCAGGAGCGGATGCTGTGCGTGGTCGAGCCCGAGCGCGTGGCCGACGTGCTCGAGGTGTGCGAGCGGTGGGAGACCCTCGCGACGCCGATCGGGTGCGTAGCCGAGGGGCACAGCTTCCAGGTGTTGGACGGTGGCGTGGTCGTCGCCGACCTGCCGGTCAGTGTGTTGGTTGACGATTGTCCGCTGTACGACCTCGAGCCGGACCCGCCCGCTTTTGAGCTGTACGGCGCGGCCGCGGCCGTCCTGACCGGGGACGAGTCACCTGCGGAGACGCTCCGTGCGTTGCTGCGCTCCCCGAATCTCGCGTCCCGCCTCCCGGTGTTCGAGCAGTACGACCCGATCGTTCAGTCGCGCACGATCCGCCGCCCAGACGAGGCCGACGCCGCGGTCCTCACGTTGCCGGATTCGTCGGCGATCGCGGTGTCGATCGACGGCAACGGCCGGCGCGTCGCCTGTGACCCGCGGCGCGGCGCCATGGAGGCCGTGTACGAGTGCTCGGCCAACCTCGCCTGCGTCGGCGCCGAGCCGCTCGGGCTCACGAACTGCCTGAACTTCGGCAACCCCGAGAAACCGCACGTCGCGTGGCAACTGGTCGAGGCAGTCGAGGGGCTGGCTCTCGCCTGCGAGCAACTCGGCGTGCCGGTGGTCGGCGGGAACGTGTCGCTCTACAACGAAGCACCGACGGGTCCGATCTTCCCGACGCCGGTCGTCGGGATGGTCGGCAAGCTGCCGTCTGCGGCGCGGGCCGGCCGGCTGGGATTCGTCCGGGAAGGCGACGCGATCGCGCTGGTCGGACCGTTCGAGCCGTCCGCCGTCGGGTCGGAGCTGTCGAAGTTGCTGGGTCGCCCACCGGTCGGCGACCTCCCGGCCGCCGACGCCGGCCGGATCAGGATCGCGCACGAGGCCGTCAGGTCGCGCGTCCGGTCCGGGGCGTTCCACAGCGCGCACGACGTCGCCGAGGGCGGCGTCGCGGTCGCCCTGGCAGAGTGCTGCATCGTCGGCGGTGTCGGCGCGTCCGTGCGGCTGCCGAACGCGCTCGATCCGTTCGGCGAGGCGCCGGGACGGGCGTTCATCGTCTCCGGCTCGCGCGAGGCGCTCGCGCCGTTTGTCGTGATCGGCGAGGTCGGCGGCGATGCCCTGGCGATCGACGGACTCCTCGACGTCCCAGTTTCCGAGCTTCGCGACGCACGCGACGGCGGGCTGAGGGAATGGGTCTAGGGCCGCTGCTAGCCTTGACCAGAGGCTGGGCATGGCGCCAACCGTGAACGACCATCGCGACGGACCTCGCGACGAGTGCGGTGTCTTCGGCATCTACGCGCCGGGACACGACGTCGCCAATCTCGCGTACTTCGCCCTGTACGCGCTCCAGCACCGAGGCCAGGAGTCGGCCGGGATCGCGACTGCCCCGCGCGGGCGGGAGATCATGGCGATCCGCGACCAGGGCCTCGTCGCGCAGGTGTTCGACGAGCACAAGCTCCGCTCGCTCGTCGGGGACATGGCGATCGGCCACGTCCGCTATTCGACCACCGGAGCGTCGGCCTGGGAGAACACCCAGCCGATCGTCCGAGACGACCGCCGCACGCTGGCGCTCGCGCACAACGGCAACCTGATCAACGCCGTCGAGCTTCACGCGGAACTCCGCGAGCAGGAGATCCCGTTCAGCTCGACGTCCGACTCGGAGATCATCGCGGCGCTGCTCTCGACGCACCCCGCCGAGCGGATCGAGGATGCCGTGGCCGATGTGCTGCCACGCCTTCGCGGGGCGTTCTCGACGGTCGTGCTGACCGAGGAGTCGGTTGTCGCGTTCCGGGATCCGAACGGCGTCCGCCCGCTCGTGCTCGGGATGATCGAGGACGAGGACAAAGGGACCGCCGCCTACTGCGTCGCCAGCGAGTCGTGCGCGTTCGATCTGATTGGCGCCAAGTACCTCCGCGAGGTACTCCCCGGTGAGGTGATCACGCTGACCGAGGGCGGCGTGCGGACGCGGATCGTGTCGGACGCGGAGCGGCGCGCGTTCTGCGTGTTCGAGTACATCTACTTCGCGCGTCCGGACTCGAAGATGGCCGGGACCGTGCTCCAGGTGGCGCGCGGGCGGATGGGCGAGATCCTGTGGCGCGAGGCTCCGGTCGACGCCGACCTCGTGATTCCGGTGCCCGACTCCGGCAACCCGGCGGCGCGCGGTCTGGCGCGGGCGGCGGGGCTGCCCCAGGACGACGGCTTCATCAAGAACCGCTACGTGGCGCGGACGTTCATCCAGCCCGGCCAGGAGCTGCGCAAGCACGGCCTGCGGCTCAAGTTCAACCCGCTTCCCGAGGTCGTCGCCGGCAAGCGCCTGATCGTCGTCGATGACTCGATCGTTCGGGGCAACACCACTCGGCAGATCGTCCAGATGCTGCGCGATGCGGGGGCGGCGGAGATCCATTTGCGGATCTCGGCGCCGCCGATCCAGCACCCGTGCCACTACGGGATCGACATGTCCAGCCGCGAGGAAATGATCGCCCACGGCCGTACGGTCGAGGAGATCACCGACGAGCTCGGCGCCGACTCGCTGCACTACCTGTCGATGGGCGGTGTGTACGAGGCAGTCGGCGTGTCGCGCGACTCGCACTGCGACGCCTGCTTCAGCGGCTCCTATCCGCTCGCCGGCAGCGAGGATGCGAACGGCAAGTACGCGCTCGAGCTGCCGCTGCTAAGGGCCTAGCTCCTCCGCCCGGGCGGTCGCGCCGCTGCGGTCGGGGCCGCCGCCGAAGGGGTCGCGGCCGCCTTGCTCCTTCGCCTGAGGGGTCGTGCCGCTGCGGTCGGGGCCGCCGCCGCCGCCGCTACAGTCGGGCGCCCCCATGGATCCCGGTGACGCGCTCAGGCGCCTGTTTGGGTTCGAGCATTTCCGCCCTGGCCAGTCCGAGGCGGTCACCGCCGCGCTGGCCGATCGCGACGCACTCGTGGTCATGCCGACGGGCTCCGGCAAGTCGCTCTGCTACCAGCTGCCGGCGTTGATGCGCAACGACCTGACCCTGGTGGTCTCGCCGCTCGTCTCGCTGATGCAGGACCAGGTGGCCGCGCTGCGCGACGTCGCGCCCGGGCGAGTCGAGCTCGTCAATGCCCAGCAGGGCGGCCTTGCTAACTCCGAAGCTCTGGAGCGAGCGGCTCTCGGCGAGGTACGGCTGCTGTACGTGGCTCCCGAGCGGTTCGCCTCACCCCGGTTCGCCGCGGCGGTGGCCCGGGTTCGAGTCGGGCTGTTCGTCGTCGACGAGGCGCACTGCATCTCGCAGTGGGGGCATGACTTCCGCCCCGACTACTTCTTCCTTGCGGACGCCGCCCGGCGGGTCGGCGCGCGAGCCACGATCGGCCTGACCGCGACCGCGACCCCGGCGGTGGCCGACGACATCGCGCGCCGGCTCGCCCTGCGCGATCCGGTACGGGTGACGACCGGATTCGATCGCCCGAACCTGAGCTTCGGGGTGGTCCGGTGCGGGACCGCGGTCGACAAGCGCCGGCGGCTCGCCGCGGCGTTGAAGGAGCCCGACGCGCTCCCGGCGATCGTCTACGCCGGCACGCGGCGCGTGAGCGAGGAGCTCGCCTCCTTCCTCGGCCGCGTGCTGGGTGAGGAGGTGGTGGCGTACCACGCTGGGCTGCGGCGCGACGTCCGCGCTGAGACCCAGGAGCGGTTCATGGCCGGCGAGGTGCGGGTGATCGTCGCGACCAACGCCTTCGGGATGGGGATCGACAAGGCCGACGTCAGGACCGTCTGCCACGCCAGCGTGCCCGGCTCGCTCGAGGCCTACTACCAGGAGGCCGGCCGGGCCGGCCGCGACGGCGCGCCCGCGCGCTGCCTCCTGTTCGCCGAGCAGCGCGACAAAGGCCTGCACGTGTTCTTCATCCAACGCTCGCGGCTCGAGGCGGCTGTCTTCGAGCGGGTGGTGGAGCGGCTCCAGTGGGCGGGGCTGGACGGGCGCTACGACGTTGCCGCGCGCGAGCTGGCCGCAGATGTCGGCCGCGGCGGCGACGAGGAGACCGTGCGCGCGGTCATCGGCCATCTGGTGCGAGCGGGGCTGGTCGCGCCGCAGCCGGCGCCACCGGACCGGGCTGCCGGCCTGGTGGTCGGACAATGGGACCGCGCCACGCTTGCGCGCTGCCTGGGTTCCGCCCGGGATGCCGAGCGCGCCCGCTGGGCGCAATACCGCTCGGTGTGGGGCTACGTCGAGGGAGCGAGTTGCCGCCGCGCGGCGCTGCTCGCGCACTTCGGCGACCGCTCGAGTGCGGCGCCGTCGGTGGCGTGCTGCGACGTGTGCTCGCCGTCGGTCGCCGTGGCGGTGCCGCCGGCACCGGAAGCCCGGTCCCGTGACGCCGGCGACCTCGACGCCGCCATCCTAGACGTCGTCGTGTCCGCCGCCCCACCCGTGGGCCGGACGCGGGCGGTCGAGATCCTCCGCGGCGGTCGCTCGAAGGTCATCGGGCAATACGCCTATGACCGCCTTGCCGGCTACGGAGCGTTCGCCCATCTGCGCTCGGGCGAGGTCCTCCGCCGGGTCGACCAGCTGCTCGAGGCCGGGACGCTCCGCTCCACTGGCGGCCGGTTCCCGAAGCTCCGCGCGGCATGAAAGTCGCGGTCCTGGCGTCGGGCACCGGGACAAACCTCCAGGCCTTGCTCGACCGCGTGCACGGCCGGGAAGGGGTCGAGATCGTCGCCGTCGCCTCCGACAAGCCGGACGCGCCGGCGCTCGAGCGTGCGCGTGCCGCCGGGGTCCCCGCGAGCTCGTTCCCGCCCGATCGCTTCCCCGATCGCTCCGCGCGTGATCTCGCCATCGCGGACTGGCTGGCGTCCCGGGGGACGGAGCTCGTGGTCTTGGCCGGCTACATGCAGCTCCTGTCCGACGAGTTCCTGGGGCGGTTTCCGGATCGCGTGATCAACGTCCACCCGGCGCTGTTGCCGGCCTTCGCGGGCTTGGGCGCGGTGGACCAGGCGCTGGCCTATGGGGTGAAGGTGTTCGGGGTCACGGTGCACTTCGTCGACGGCGGGGTCGACAGCGGCCCGGTGATCCTCCAGCGCGCGATCGAGTTGCCGGACGCTCGCGACGCCGGCGAGGTGCTCGAGCGCTTGCACCCGCTCGAGCACGAGCTGCTGCCCGAGGCGGTGCGTCTGATCGCCCGCGGTGCGGTCAGCTTCGACCCGGCCAATGCGCGCCGTGTCGTGATCGAGCGATAGAGTCGAGGCCTTATGGAGCAGGGAACATCGAGCGCGAACCGGTTCGCGCCCGTCGCCTCCGAAGACGTGAAGGTCGGCCGTGCGCTCCTGTCGGTGTCCGACAAGACGGGGCTGGTCGAGTTCGCTCGCGGGCTGGCCGAGCTCGGGATCGAGATCGTCTCGACCGGCGGGACCGCACGCGAGCTGACCGAGTCCGGGCTCCAGGTCCGCCAGATCTCTGACCTGACCGGCTTCCCCGAGATCATGGACGGCCGCGTCAAGACGCTCCACCCCAAGCTATACGGCGGCCTGCTGGCGCTCCGCGATCACCCCGAACATATGCGCCAGGCCGAGGAGAACGACGTCGAGTTCGTCGACCTCGTGTGCGTGAACCTGTACCCGTTCGAGCGAACGGCCGCCCGCCGCGGCGTGTCGGACGCCGAGGTGATCGAGAACATCGACATCGGCGGGCCCTCGATGATCCGGGCCGCGGCCAAGAACTTTCAGTTCGTCGCGTCGGTCGTCAGCCCCGAGAGTTACGACGCGATCCTGGCCGAGCTACGCGAATTCGACTGCCGGCTGTCGCCGACGACCCGCGAGAGCCTCGCCGCCGAGGCGTTCGCCTACACCGCACGCTACGACACCGCGATCGCGCGGTGGTTCCAGGAGAAGGGCGCCGACTTCCCGGCGCTGATGGTGCGGGCGTTCGAGAAAGTGCTCGAGCTCCCCTACGGCGAGAACCCCCACCAGCGCGCCGCCTACTACTCGCAAGTCGGGACGCGTACCCACGTGCTCTCGATGGTCTCCCAGCTTGGCGGCAAGGAGCTGTCGTTCAACAACCTGCTGGACTTGGACGCGGGCCGGCTGCTCGTGAGCGAGTTCCAGATCCCCGCCTGCGCGATCATCAAGCACAACAACCCGTGCGGGGTCGCCGTCGGAAAGACCGCGCTCGAGGCCTACCAGAAGGCGTTCGAGTGCGACCCGATCTCGGCCTACGGCGGCGTGATCTGCCTCAATCGACGCGTCGACCGCGCCCTCGCCGAGGTGATTTCCGCTCAGTTCGTCGAGGTCCTGTTCGCCCGCGGCTACGACGAGGACGCGCTCGAGGTGCTCGAGTCCAAGCGGAACATGCGCCTCCTCGACGACCGCGAGCGCCGCAACCCGGACATGATCGACCCCCAACTCCACCAGGTCGTCGGCGGCATGCTCGTCCAGGACCGCGACTACGACCTCGAGGAGCGCTCCGAGATGCAGGTCGTCTCCCGGCGCACGCCGACCGAGGCCGAATGGGGCGAGCTGTCCTTCGCCTGGAAGGTGTGCAAGCACGTCCGCTCCAACGCCATCGTGATCTGCCGCGGCCTCGCCACCGTCGGCATCGGCGCCGGCCAGATGAGCCGCGTCGACTCCGTGCGCCTCGCGATCGAGAAATCGCGGTCCACGCTGGTGGGTTCGGTGCTCGCTTCGGACGCCTTCTTCCCCTTCCCCGACGGACCCCAGCTCGCCCTCGACGCCGGGACGATCGCCATCATCCAGCCCGGCGGCTCCGTCCGCGACCACGAGGTCGTCGAGGCCGTCGACGCCGCCGGTGCGGCGATGGTATTCACCTCGCGCCGCCACTTCCGCCACTGAGAGGTTTCGCGGACGCGAACTCGCCGGCTCGACCTCGCCCGTCTCCGGACTCTGGCGCTCTAGTCTCGTATTGCGTCAGGTGCAGCGCCAAAGTCCACGCCGGTCCGCCGGTGCGCGATCATGGCGCCCCCGCCGCCGTAGCTCAGTTGGCAGAGCAGCGGACTTTTAATCCGAGGGTCGCAGGTTCGAATCCTGCCGGCGGCATCGATCGTGATGGGCCTATAAACCAGGGGGTTTCGCGGTTCGGGAGTGTTCCGCGGAACCGTTTCGTGTCCCACGCATCGACGTGTTGCTAACTCCAGTTGTGTCACCGCGATGACGGGGGCGTGGTCGCGTTCGGGGTGGCGGCGGCACGGATCAGAGCAAGCGCAGCGCCGCCGGCTGCGCGCAGTTCATCGGGGTCGCGGCGCACTTGTGTGAGAAGGAGGCCGCCCTGGAGGATGGCGAGCGTCTGTCTGGCCATCAGTTCGGGATCGGCGTCGTTTCGCAGTTCTCCGCGGGCAACCATCGCCTCGAGCCCGTCTCTGAGTCCGTGCTCCCATCGCTCGAAGCCGTCGGCGAGCGCGAGCCGGGCGCCCTCGTCGCGTTCGGCGAGTTGTCCGGCTAGGGAGCCGATCGGGCAGCCACCGCGCGCTTGGCGCTCGACCTGTATAGCGACCTGCGCGTCGAGATAGCGTTCGATCCCCGCGAGCGTGTCGAAGCCCGCGAGCACGTCGGCCTGGGTGTCCATGACCGCGTCGGAGGTTGCCTGCGCGACCGCTCGCATCAGGGCGTCGCGATCCTCGAAATACAAGTAGAGCTGGCTTTTGGATGCGTGTGCGCGCTGGCGCACGTCATCGAGTGAGGTGCCTGCGACTCCGCGCTCGGCGACGAGTTCCGCTGCGGCCCGGACGATGCGCGCGCGCGTGGCCCGGCCGGGGCGCGTTCTCGGTTCGGTGCTCATGTCTCCATTCTAGCGTTACTTGGACCGGACAGTCCATGTATGTGATACGCTACATGGACTGTCCGGTCCATCTACAGAGGAGTAGCCAAATGGCTGTCACCACACACGACGCGAGGCCGACCGGCCGAGAAGTCCGTCAGAGCGTGTTCGGTGCAGGAAACGGTCGGCCGACGGCACCGGGCCGAGGCGATCCGTTTTTGGCGCCGTTCTTCGAGGCCGCCGTCGAGCACGTCTGGGGTGGAGTGTGGAATCGGCCTGGCCTGGAGTTGAAATACCGCAGCCTGGTGGTGTTGTCGGTGCTCGCGGTCACCGGCCACTACGAGGAGCTCAAGACGCACCTGCGCGGTGCGCTGAACCTCGGGTGGACCGTGGACGAGCTGCGTGAGGCGCTGCTCCAGACCGCCCCCTATGGGGGGTTTTCGGCCGCTAACGAGGCGCTCCAGGCGCTGAGCGCGATCGCGAACTAGGAAAGTGAACAAAGTGATCCCTAGCTACTTCAGCAAGTACGAGAACCTCGCGATCGACCGCACCGAGTCGGGCATCCTGACCGTCCGCCTTCACACCAATGGCGGTCCGATCGTGTTCACCGGACGGGCGCACCGCGACCTGCCGCGCGCCCTCGCCGAAATCGGGGAGGACCGCGAGAACAAGGTCGTGATCCTCACCGGAACGGGCGACGTGTTCATGGACGAGATCGACGGCCAATCGCTCGGCGAGATATTCAAGCCGGGCGAGTGGGACAAGATCTACTGGGAGGGACGCCGATTGCTGCAGCGCCTCTTGGAGATCGAAGCGCCGATCATCGCTGCCGCCAACGGCCCAGCGACCGTGCACAGCGAGTACGTGCTGCTGGCCGACATCACGATCGCATCAGCAGACGCCAGGTTTGGGGACAAGCCGCACGGTGCTTTCGGGATCGTTCCGGGTGACGGCGTCCACGTGATCTACGAGGAGCTGCTCGGCGTCAACCGCGCCCGGTACTTCGCGCTCACCCAGCAGGAGCTCGGGGCACAGGAAGCATTGGCGCTCGGCCTCGTGAACGAAGTCGTTCCCAAGAGCGAGGTCTATGACCGCGCGCTCGAGATCGCCGAGCAGCTAGCCGCCAAGCCGCAGCTGTTCCTGCGATACACCACACTGGCCATTCGCCAGCGTCTGCTGCGGCGACTCAACGACGGCACCCAGCTTGGAATGGCCCTGGAGGGCCTCATCGCCGCGGACCTTGCCTACCAACCCCAGGCGGCCTCGGCCTAACCGCTCACACGGCGGCGTGCGCGCCGCGCCCAGGGAGCGCACGCCGCTGGAGCCAGCCATCCGCGCGGAAGCGCGGCGGTCTTACCTTACAACGTTCCCGTTGCCGACCCTGAGCGCCCGCGCCACCGCCAAAGCAGCATGTCCGGCTACGCCACCTCGCTGATGCCCGCACCGTCGGTGAGGACGCGCCCGAGTTGGTTGCGCGAGTTGATGTCGAGCTTTGTGAACACCTTCCGCAGGTGGTAGGCGACCGTGTGCTGGCTGATGATCAGCCGCGCGCCGATCTCGGCGTTGGAGAGGCCATCGCGGGCGAGCCGCGCGATCTGAGCTTCCTGCGCGGTGAGGTCTTCCCTAGTCTCGGCGGTCCGCTTGCGAACGCGCTCCCCGGTCGCTAGTAGCTCGTGCTCGGCGCGAGCGGCGAACGCCTCGGTGCCCATGGCTCGGAACATCTCGAGCGCGGTCCGCAGCTGCTGCCGCGCGTCCAGACGGTGGCGCTCGCGCCGCAGCCACTCGCCGTACAGGAGGTGGGCGCGGGCGAGATCAACCAGGGCGCGGGTACGTTCTAGCCGTTCGATCGCCTCGCGATAAAGGCTCTCGGCCGTGTCGCCCTCAGCTAGGAGCGCGCGCGCTCGGGCCTCGAGGCCGAGCGCCCACTCGGTGCCGCTCGCCCGGGTCTGCTCGGTGAGCCGCTCGAGCGCGCGGCGGGCCAGCTCGACGTCTTGCATCCTGACGGCCGCCTCGATCAGCTCGGGCAGCGCCCCCCTCGGCGAACGCGTCACACCGGAACGCTGGCCGGGAGCGGCCAAGACTGCGTCGTACCGGCCGAGGCCGTTGTAGAGCACTCCGCTCACAAATTCGTTGATCGCCAGCGCGAAACCCTCTCCCCGAGCGATGCCCTCGCGGACCGTCGTTTCGCTCAGCGCCGAAAACTCGGTCTCGCCACCTCGGAACGCCGAAAGGTAAAGCGGTGCGAACGTAACCTCGGCGATCCCGATCGCGTCCGTGATCGCTCTCATCTCATCGAGCAGCGTCGCCGCCGAGCCCAGCTCGCCAGACGCTACGTGCACCCAGCTCCGAGCGTGTAGGGCAAGCGGGAGCGCTCAGAGCGCCCGCATTCCGGCAACGCTCCACTTCACGGGTCGCGAGCAGGGTCACGTTCTCGTCGTCCCAGAGATCGGACGCGACCCAGCATGCCAGCAAGAGCCAACGCGCCTCCTCCGGCGGGAGGGTGGCCTCACGCCTGAAAGCGATCACGGCTTCCTTCAACAATGGCGCCGCAGCCGCGTGTCCCTCGGTGACGCGAAGGGCCAGCCCCCGGAGGAGGAGATCGGGCGGTCGCGGCGGCTCCGGCGGCGAGGGTCCCGCGAGTGCCGCCTCGCTCACCTCTACCAGACCCACGCCTTCGGCCAACCGGCCGGCGAACCGTGCTGCGAAGAGCGCCTCGAGGTAGGTCGCGCGTGCCAGGTGCTCGTCGACTGCTTCGAGCTCGCGGGCGGCGCTCAGCAGCAGCGACGGCGCATCGGCGCCGCGCCTGAGGGCGAACGCGATCTGAGCGCGCAGCAAATGCACCCGGGCGCGCTGGAGATCGTCCACCGCGCCGGCGTCGGCGGTGGCCAGCAGCGCGAGTGCGTCGTCGAGCGAACCTGCTTCGTACTTGACTTGTGCCGCAGCCAACGCCCGCTCGGCACGACGCGACGGCTCAATGGTCAGCGCGACGGCGCGCTCCAAGAACGCAGCGGCCGCGGCCAGACCACCCCGCGCTTGCGCCCGCCCCGCCGCCCGTTCAAGCTCTGCGGCGACGTTCTCGTCAGCGCCAGGCGTCGCCTCGGCGAGATGCCAGGCGCGCCGGTCGGGATCGGCGTGCGCGTCGGTCGCCGCAGCTAGCGCCCCGTGCACCCCCCGGCGCTCGTGAGGCGTCGCCGCTCGGTAGATCGCCGAGCGCACCAGCGGATGGCGAAACCGGACGCTGCTGCCGATTTCAACCAGCTCGTCCGACTCGGCCAGTTCGAGCGATGAGCCGGGGATCCCGAGCCCATCGGCCGCGCGCCACAGCAGCGCCGGATCGCCAATCGGCTCCGCCGCCGCGATCAACAAGAGTCGTCGCGTTTTCTCTGGCAGCGCCTCCAACCGCTCCAGGAAACGCTTCTCGATCTGGATCTCAAGCGACGGCATTCCCGGCAATCCGAACCCGCCGGCCAGTTGCGCCGCTGTGAGCCCGCGCGGCAGCTCCAACAGAGCCAACGGGATGCCCCGTGCCTCGGCAATAATCCGATCTGCCACCTGATCATCCAGCCGGCCTGGAATCGCCGACCGCAACAGGTGACGTGCATCGCTCTCGAGCAGCCCGGTCACAACGAGCTCTGGGAGCCCGTCGAACTCGTCGCCGGGCTCGCGCGCGGCGAACAGCATCACGAGCGATTCCGCCAACAGCCTGCGCGCGACAAACGCCAACGTCTGCGCAGACGCCCGGTCCAACCACTGCGCATCATCGATGACGCACAACAGCGGGCGCTCCGCCGCCGCCTCGGACAACAGACTCAACACTGCCAGCCCAACGAAGAAGCGGTCCGGCGCCGCACCGGTGCCCAATCCGAATGTCGTGGCTAGCGCATCGCGCTGTGGACCGGGAAGGCCGTCCAGGCGATCGAGCAGCGGGGCACACAACTGATGTAGCGCCGCGAACGCGAGCTCCATCTCCGACTCCACGCCGACCGCACGCAGCACCCTCAGACCCGACGCGGAGGCGATCGCGTAGTCGAGGAGTGCGGTTTTGCCGGCCCCGGCCTCGCCTTTCAGCATCAGCGCCGCGCTTTGCCCAGCGCGCGCCTCATCGAGCAGCCGATCGAGCGCCGCGCATTCGTCTCGCCGACCGCGCAGTTTCAGCCCCCCGGGAGCTGAATAACCGACTGGCATAGACGGTCCGATCCTAGAACAAACTCTCTTTGAGGAAAGCTCACTGGCCGAGATCTGAGATCACCGTCGAAAGCGCGTCGCCCGTGCGTCTACGACGCCCAGCGAAAGCCGGTCACGTCCGGCCGTGGCGGCAGCGGGCTGGGCGGCAGGGTGCCGGTCGGGTCGTCCTCGTTGTAGGCGCTTGGTGCGACGTCGTTGGGGGCGTCGGCGTGGAACAGCGCGGCGAGCAGCTCGATCTGCCCCCGTCCCACCCCCAGCTCGCCCATACCGCCGCCGTACATCGGCCGGCGCTCGCGCCCGCAGCGCGCGTACACCTCGAACAACGCACGCAGGCTTCCGATCCGCGACGGCTTGACGTTCACGGCCCGCGCGGCCAGCGGCGTCGCGCCGATGTCCTGCGCGCTGCGAATCGGCGAGTCGTAGGACACCCGCTCGAGGTGATCGCCGAGGCGCCGCGCGATCTCGGGCAGATCGTGCGGATCCTCCAGGTAGGCATCCGGGAACGCCGCGAGCACGCGATCGTAGAGCGCACCGAGCGCGTCCAGATCCTCGACCTCGAACCCGTACTGGCCCTTGAAATCGATCGTGTCGACCGCGCCCGTCGCCGCGACCTCCTCGACTAGCTCAGGCGGCCAGGTCGCCTGGGCGTCGAGCTTGAAGCGCACGCCGGGAGAGCGAGCGAGCCGCCGGCGCACCGGCTCGACCGAAGCCTCCTTACCGAGGCCCAGCGAGTTGACGAACCGCACCGGCCGCGGCTCCAGCCCCAGCACGTCGTGCAGCGAGCGGCCCGCCTGGCGCAGCGCGAGATCGAGCGCCGCCGACTCGAACGCCCAGTTGCGAAAGGACAGCGCCGCCTCCCACTCCGGCGGCTCCGGCCACAGCGCGAGCGTCGCGAGATGCTCACAGAAGCCGGCCAACGTCCACTCGCCCTCGAGCGGTAACGGCGGCCGGGTCTCATGCAGCGCCGTGCCCTCGTCACGGAACACCGAGACATCCTCACCCAGCCCGTCCGCTCCGTCGCCGACGAGCCGCACCAGCGTCGTAGCGCGCTCGAACTCGTAAGCGAGGACAGCGTGAAGGCGGTCGAACTCGGATGCCTCGATGACAAGCGGCAGCCCGGCGAGGAGCGGCCACAGCGACTCCACATCGACTGTTGGCCTCGCCGGCATCATCGCTGTGATTGTTTCATCGAGCGTCTCGGCGGACATCGCGCGGCCGCGCCGGTCGCGTTCGCAGAACGCACCGCATGAGCTGCGTCACAGACCGTGAGACATCATGACCTGTGGCACGAACCGTCAGACATCATGAGCTGCGCCACGGACCGTGCCATGACCGATTAGATCGGTGCGGCGGTCCGGTCGTACCGAACGAGGACCGAACCGAGCCAGAAGGGAAGTGCGACCGTGAAACTGACGACCGTCAGGCACGTCTCCGTCGACGGCCGGTGGACGTCCGAGGTCTTTCGTGGGTACTGGGGGCTGATGGCAGATTCGGCCCAGCCGATCGCAGCGGAGTTGAACACGCGGACGAAGTACGTGGCATTGACCACACTGACCGATCCGCGGTGGGCCTGAACGATGCCCACAGTGAGCGTTCGGGGGCTGGCCAAGTCCTACGGGCCGGTGCGGGCCGTTGATGGGGTGAGTTTTGAGGTCGAGGCCGGGCAGGTGTTCGCGCTGCTGGGTCCTAATGGCGCGGGCAAGACGACGACGATCGAGATTCTCGAGGGTTTTCGCGGCCGCGACGCCGGCGAGGTGCGGGTGTTGGGAATCGATCCCGGCGACCGTCGTTCCGGCCAGCGGCTCCGGAGCCAGCTCGGGGTCGTGCTCCAGGAGCTCGCGGTGGAGCCGTTCTTATCGGTTCGCCAGGTGCTTGCGCGAAGCGCCGGCTTCTACCCGGCGCCGCGGCCGGTGAGTGAGGTAATAGACCTGATCGGCCTGGGGGAGAAAGCGGACGCGAAGGTCAGGACGCTGTCCGGCGGTCAGCAGCGGCGGCTCGACGTCGGGTTGGGGATCGTTGGCAAACCGGCGCTCTTGATTCTCGATGAGCCGACCACGGGGCTTGATCCGGCTGGCCGGCGAACGTCTTGGGAACTGGTGCGGACGCTCGCCGCCGACGGGACGACCGTGATCCTCACGACGCACTACATGGAGGAAGCCGAGGCGCTGGCTGACGAGGTCGCGATTATCGCCGGCGGGAAGATCGTGGCCGAGGGTCCGCCTGAGTCTCTGGGAGGTCGTGACCGCGGTGGGGCCACAATCCGGTTCCGGCTACCCGCCGGCGTTGCCCTCGCGGACCTGCCGATGGCTGTGAGCGGCGATGGACAGACCGCCGAGGTGCGAACGGACCGGGAGGTCGAGGTGCTCTATGAGCTGACTAGGTGGGCGCTCGAGCGCGAGGTTCGCATCACGGGCCTGACCGTCAGCCGCCGCACCCTCGAGGACATCTACCTGCAGCTGACCGGCACCGATCCCGAACGGATCCAGGGCGACTCAGACTCACTGGCGTCGGTGCGGCGATGAGCGTGAGCGGCGCAGCGCTCCACAGGCCACGGCTCCGCCTGGCCGATCTGCGCCTCGTGGTGCGGCAGGTGTACTACGAGCAGCTCTCGTTCTGGCTGAACCCAATCGGAGCGATCTTTACGGTCGGGTTCTCGCTCCTGTTCCTGGTCTTGCTCAGCGCCAGCGCTGGCTCCTCACGCGTCAGCTACCTCCACAACATCAAGCTGGTCCAGTACTACGTGCCGGGGTTCATTGCCTACGGCGTGATGTCAGCCTCGTTCAACGCCCTCGCGATCAGCCTGGTGATCCGCCGGGAGACCGGGCTGCTCAAACGCCTGCGGCTCAGTCCCCTGCCTACCTGGACGCTCCTGACCTCCATCCTGCTGAGCACCCTGCTGATCGCGTTCGCCCAGGTTGTGCTAATGCTCGCGGTCGGACATTTTGCGTTCGGCGTTGGCCTACCATCGGGGCCTGCCGACGTCGGCGCACTGGTGGCGGTACTCGTGGTGGGCGCGCTCAGCTTCGCCGCGCTCGGGGTTGCGATGAGCACGCTTATTCCCAACCAGCAGGCGGCGGGGCCACTGACCAGCACCGTGTTCTTTGTGCTGCTGTTCCTGTCAGGCTTGTGGTTCCCGCTCAAGTCCGGATCGACGCTCGCCAAGATCTCCACCTGGTTCCCGATCCGCCACTTCATCACCGCCGTGTTCAAGACCTTCAGCCACCCGGGGACATCAGCCTGGGCAGGGCACGATCTGTTGATCGTCGCGATCTGGGGAGCGGTAGGTGCCGCCGTCGCACTCCGCCGCTTCCAATGGGCGCCCTACCGGACGTAGCGCCCCCACCCTGGGTCGGGTGGAGGCGCTGCGTGTTCGAGTCGCCCAATCGTTAGGCGTTTGACGTTTCGCGCTCGGTCGTCTCGATGACGCCGGCGCGGTTCTTGTGCGAGCGCTCATAGGCGCGGACCCGCTTGGCGCGGTCCTCGTCGCCCTCGCCCAGCACAGCGATTGACCTCGCTCACGTTCAGCTCGTCATAGCCGGGCCACGGCTCCTCGCCGCGCAGGGCGCTGGTGCGCCCGAGCACCGTCGAGCGGTTCTGATTCTTGCGCTCGTAGGCGTCGACCTTCGCCAGGTCGATCTGCGATAGCCCACTCAGCTTCTCGAGCACGTCGGCGGCGGTGAGGCTGTCGTAGCGTGCGATCGGCAGGTCCTGCTCGGAGGCCGCCGCGCCCTTGATCTGGCCCTCGGCCTGAGCGACGCCGGGAACCTTGCGCGCCTGCCGGGCAGTGCTTCGCGCGCGCGTGTTGGCCCGACGGGCCGTCTTCTTGGCCTGCTCGCCGGCTTCGCGCACGGCATCCGCAGCGCCGGTCTCGCTCACGTCATAGGACGGATCACCGTGCACATCGGCGCGTACGACCGCGTCGGTCAGCTTCGGGATCTCGCGCATCACGCGGTCCAGCATCTTCTCCTCGTCGGAGCGGATCGAGGCCGCGAGCTTGGCGGTCGTTTCATCACCCACCGCACGGGCTAGGTGCTCGAGCGCGGTATAGGTCGCGATCTCGAGTGCCTCGGCCGCGCACGCATCCTTGGCGTTCTTGAGCACCTTCTCCTCGCCGCCGCTGCCCCGCACCAGGTCAAACGGCATCTTGGCCAACGCGAACGTCTGCGCCAGCGCGTCTTCCGCCCAGCCCATCGCGGTCTGGAACGGATTGCCACCAGGACCGAGATCGGCCACCCGACTATCGATGCGACGCGCGTGATCGCGGGTCTCGCCGAGATGCTTCTCGAGCGCATTCCGATAGCTCCCATGCGGGGTCATCGCGATCTGCGCCTGAAGCACCTGGACCAAGCCAAGCTCTGAGGCGTGGGCCTCGTTCAAGTACTGCACAACCTTCTGCTCTGACTGACTCATCAGTCGTCCTTTCGTTCGTTGGTGCTACAAGGTCAGACTTCGGGGGCCGAGAATTCGGAATCGGGTCTTACTTAGCCTTGCGTTCGGCCTTCGTGCGGCTGGCGGCTTCGCGCAACCGGCGCGCCTCGTCGTCTCGCTGCCAGTGCTTCTTCCTTCTTGCGAAGCGCGTCGGACTTGGCGTCGAGTGTTTCCAGCCTTGCCTTGGGCGCACGCTCGCTGACCGCCTCATCAGCACGATTGGCGGCCTTGCTTGCTGGCCGTCAAGCGCTTGCGCTCGATTTCGGTCGGCGCGGCGCGTCTTCTCGCTCACGCTCGCGCTCGGCATCGTCGCGCCTGCTCTTCGCGCGCAATTCGGCCTGTGCGCGCTGGCGTGCAACCTGATCGTGACGCTCCTGGAGCCGAGCATCGGCCTGCTCGGTTTTCATCTCGGCTTCGCCTCGCAGTGCCTGCCCCCGCTCGCGCTCCTTCAGGGCCGCGCGTCGCATTTGAGCGTCCTCGCTCAGCACTGAATCGCCCAAGGATCGTGCCCGCGAACGCGCGCACGGCCGCGTCGGCGCGATCGAGGGCGAGCCTCGCGGTGGGCCGAGCACCGGTTCCGTTTCCGGGCAGCCAGCCGATCGCGGCGTCAAGCGGCACGCGGACGAGCCTCAGGGAGTTCTCGACCGCGGTTCCGGGAATCCTTCGGGCGTTCATCGGTTCTCCTCGGGGTCGATAATCGCGGCCGTCGTGTCGGCGCGACGGGCTTGCTGCTCGAGCCGTATGGCTTCCTCGGCCGCGTTGACGCGGTCGCGCTCGGCGCGCTGCTCGGCGCTCGACGCGGCGGACTCCTCCGCTTCGCGCTGACGCTCTGCCGCGGCCTTCTGCTCGCTCCGCCTCGGTCTGCGCGGTGCGCTCGGCCTCGTGGCGGTCTCGCTCGATCTGTTGCTCGCGCTCCTGGGCCGCGACTTCGTTCTGGAGGCGCTGGCGCTCGATCTCGGTCTCGGTCTTATCCGCCTGCAGCTTCGCTTCGGCGTCTCGTTGCCGGGCGTCGGCGTCACTGCGCTGCGCGTCCGCCTCAGCGTCGACCTGCGCCTGCTGTAGGCGACCTTCACGCGCCAGATCGCCATTGCCGGTGAGCGAGCCGGCGGCCTCCTTCGCCTTGCCGGCGATCCTGCCAGCTAGACCGCCGGCCGTCCGCTCAGAATTCTCTTGATCAGTCAAATCGTTCTCTCCTTCGAAAATGGTTAGGGAGAGCTCACCGCGGTCCGTCGGCTCGCGGCACTCAGCACGCGCTTCTCGATCACGCAGCCGCGCCGACTTGGTTTGCCAGCGCCCGGGTGCCTGACGCAAGGCGCTCACGTTCCAGCGCGTCTTCCTGGATGCTGGCGCGGTAGATGAGCTCGTCGAGATTCACTGACGCGATTGCTGGGTGCTGGTCCGCTACCCGCTTGAGCGTCTCCCACATGCACGCCTTGCCTCGCACTCCGAGCGCGAGGGTCTCGAGCGCCATGAACGTGCCGAGCTCGGGGTCGCCTGAAGTCGCGCCACTGAACTTTGCTCTGCTGGCTTTCTCGGCGATCCACGCCGTGGCCTGCTTGACCGGATTCCTCGAGCTGTCCAGATGCTGCATGAGCTCCATCAGCGTCTGGCGATCCTGCTCGATCTCGAGCGCGAGGGACTCCATCAGCCGTCCAAGCGCCGTTCCATGGTTCTGGGCTCGGAGCTGCTCGGCGAGATCGCTGCCGAGCATCGCGCCTGCTAAGTGGTCGTTCAAATACACATCGATCGGATTGTCAGCCATGTTGAGTGTCCTTCGTTGGGTGTGGATGTGGCCGGTGGTGTCGTATGCCGGCCGCTCGCGCGCCTCCTAAGCATCGGGACGCGCGGCGACCAGCGGTAAACGTGCGGTCTGTGCGTTAGGCGCGACGCCGCCCGCGGCGGCTGAAGCCCCATCCCGCCCGTAAGCAGCAGGATTAGCAGAACGATGATGAGGATTGTGAGCATGTCACCTCCCACGTCTTCGGTTGGGTGGGCTCGGGCACTCGGCTGCCTTACTTACTTCTTGTTGCGTCCGCTGAGCGTGTCGGCGACCTTGTCGACCTTGTCCTTGACCGTCGCCTTGCCTCGGTCGACCTTGCCCTCGTTCTTGAGGCCGCGATCGCCGGTGAGGCTGCCGGCGGCCTCCTTGATGCGGCCCTTGCCTTCGTCTACGTGCTTGTCAGCCATGCAGATTGCTCCTTGGTTTGAGTCGATGATGTGAATCCGTGGAGAGCCGGTTGAGGCTGGTCATAGCGATCGTCGCTCGTCGTCGCGCAACGGGCTAGCGACGGTCCCGGGCCGGGGCTCGGACTCGACACGGCGGGTGGAGCGCGTCGTTGCGGGGCGCTCGTCAATGTGTCTGGTCCTGCCGCCGACGCGCGGCAGCAGCGAGAGGATGATCAGCAATCGCACCGGCCGCGCCCCAAACGAGTTCGGTCAGGCCGTTGGCCGCGAAGATGCCGAGTGCGCCGTGCCCGTTAGCGAGCGCGATCACGCACAGGCCACGAGCGAGATTCCGACGATCAGCGACATGGTCTTGGCACCCCAGTGCATCGGAGCGCCGAATAGCAGCAGCAGTCCCGCGGCGATGAACAACAGGCCAGTCCAGCCGTTGACCTCCAAGCCGAGCCACGTCTTGCCGTAAACGGCCCCAGTGGGCGCATGCTGCGCGAAGCCGTGGCCGCCGAAGATCAGCGCGGTGACGCCGTACGCCAGCAGCGCAGCCCGATCAACCCTACGGGTCCCTTGGCCAGCGACCATCCCTTAGTCCTATGTCTGGTAGTCATTCGTTGTCCCTGCTTCCAGTTGGTGTTGGTCTACTGCGCGATGCGTGCCCTATAGGGCGACGGTCGTGGCCGACGTCGCCGCGTCAGCAGAGGTCCCGACCTGCGGGGTCGCGATGAGCCGGCGGTCGTAGACGGCCGTAGCCGCCAATCGAGGGCCGGTCTCTGAATGTCCGCCGTCGAGGCGTCTCAGTTCGTCTCAATGCGGGCGTCTTGCTGTCCCGGATCATACCAGGTTACGACGAGACATGGGTCCGGTCGTGTCGATCGAACGTCTGTAGCGCGTCTTTCAGGCGATCTGACCCAGGATATTGTCCGATTATGGTACACCTGATGCGTTCATTTCGTCTCAAACTGCAGACGTATGCGCCGGTCATCTAACGAGAAAGCTGTTAGTCAAACATCCATCCTGAGGCTTGGGGCAGCGAGATTGAAGGATCTGCGCGATCTAGGATGTCATGTGTATGAGTTTCGTATGGTAGGTTGGACAGATGTGGTCCACGGCTATCGGTTATGCGCCTCACGAGGCGGTTTCGGTGCGAGGACCGGCGTCATGAGCGAACCAATCAGCTTCGACCAGCCGGGCACCGTCCGCGAGTTCTGACGCTGGTGCTGATTCAGCCCCGCGGCTGAGAAGTGACGGCTGGCGCAGCCGAGAAGCAATCCTCGACGCGGCCACCACGGCGCTGCAGCGTGATCGCCGGACCACGATGCAGGAGATCGCAGAGGCGGCCGGAGTGGGCCGCTCGACGATTTATCGCTATTTCCCGACTCGCAGCGAGCTTGAGCGGGCGTTGTCCACCCGCTCCCAGCAGTCGGTCGCGCCGCGCCGTCACCCGCAGTGAGACGAGATCCTCAGGGGCAGCTCGTCGATGGACGCCCCGCGACGCCGCTCGGTAGCGCGGCGGGCGCCGACACGGCTCAACTCGACGGCGTGCGCCCTGCCGGACAGCTCGGCCGTGAGGGGCCGCTACCTCTGGATGCGATCGAGGTGCTCGACTCGGTCCCGCCTCATCTGGTGGCCGAGCAGCTGGTGGCTGAAGCCCAACGCATCGCCGGAGTGCCGGTTGCGCTGTACCTGGTCGACATCGATGGTTCTCGCCTGGTGCGGCTCGCCGGCTCGCGAGAGTTCCCAGCGCATTTCAACGACGTCGTCGCGCTCGGCGGCGAGATTCCTCCCGATGGCTTCGCCGCGCTCGAAAGCAGGATGGCGGAGCAGTTTCCCGGCTCGGCGCCCTACCCGATGATGGTCCGCGGCCGTGCGATCGGCGTGCTCGTCGCGGTCCGCCGACCCGGGGCATCACTACGAGAGCTCGCCCGTCAGGGCGCTGCGGCGATCGAGCTGACCAGCGCCTACACCGACGTCTTTGAGGGCGGCCGGCGGACCCGTCAGCCGTCGCCGGCCGCCGAGCTGCAACTCGGCTTGCTGCCTCCACGGATCATGAGCGTGACCGGCGCGGAGCTCGCGGGAGACCTGGTCCCCGCCTATGAGAGCGGCGGCGACTGGTTTGACTTTGCCGATAACCACGACGGCGCGTGGTTCGCGATCGCGGACCCCAAGGGACACGGCCCGGTTTCGACCGCGCTCGGCGCGCTCGCACTGTCGGCACTGCGCGGCGCTCGGCGCAGCGACGCCACCCTCGAGCAGGCAGCGATGTGCATGGACCAGATCGTGCGCGAAGTCGGCGGCCCAGAGTTCACCGTCAATGCGCTGATTGCCCGCTGGAACGCGCCGGCCTCGCGCCTGGCCTGGATCGACTGCGACGGCCCGTCCGCTGATGATCGCCTCGTCCGACGGGACCATCCAGCAGCTTGAGAGCCAAACGCAGGGCGCGTTGGGATCCTCGGAGCCGCACGGCAGACCGCCAACGCCACGAGCGACGCCTGCACCCCGGGCAACGGCTGATCCTGTGCTCCGACGGCGCCTCGATCACGGCGAGCGCTCGGCATGACAGCACCGCGTCACTCACCGACATCGAACAAGCGATCATGGCCACCCGACACGCATCCGCGGCCGCGACCGTACGCCACATCCTCGACGCCATCGCCATCGCATCACCCGATGGCCCCGAAGACGACGCCGCGGTAATCACGCTACGCATCATCTAAAACAAGGACGCGGCGACTCGATGAAAGGCGGTCGATGATGATCGGACAATCTGCGACGGCGGTCCACGTACGAAGCAGGATCGCGGCATGGTAGGCATGAGCACATTGCGTCTCGATCATGTGGGTGTTGTCGTCGACGATCTCGACGCGGCGACCGCTTTCTTCCTCGGCCTGGGATTCGAGCGCGAGGGCCGGACGGTGGTCGAGGGTGAGTCGGTGGACAGGATCAACGGGCTCGACGACGTCCGAGCCCAGATCGTGATGGTGCGAACGCCTGACCGAACCGGGAAGCTAGAACTCGTCAAGTACCTTGCGCCGGTCGACAACCAGGACGTGGTACCCCTGCCGCCGAACCGGCTGGGCTTCCGACACATCGCTATCGAGGTCAACGACCTCAGCGCGGTCGTCGACGGACTACGGGCCAAAGGCTTTGACACGGTCGGCGAGGTCTGCGAGGTCGGGAACGTCTATCGGCTCTGCTATGTCCACGGTCCTGAAGGACTGATCGTCGAACTCGCCGAGCGGATCGCGTCCAAGGGGACAAGAACGTAGACGGCGCCGGCGGCCTTTCCTGCTCTGCTAGTGGATGAGGGCGACCCGCTCCGCGACGAGTGCGAGGCCCACGCGGCCAAGCTCGTCTCGCGGGGGTCCCTGTCATGACCGATGCTTCAAGCTGTCGTGGGTCGTGACGGGAAGCTTGAATTCACTGGACCGCGATGTCCGTCGGCGGCGGTCAGTGGTTCTTGTGACCGGCATGTCGGGGACCGGGAAGTCGAGCGCGCTCGCTGAGCTTGCCCGCCGTGGGCACCGGGTCCTTGACACCGACGACCCCGGCTGGATCGTTGAGGGGCACGCGCCCAGCGGGACCGAGCCCCTCTGGGACGTCGACAAGATCGGCGCGCTCCTCGATCAGCATCGCGCGGGCTGGCTGTTCATAGCCGGCTGCGTGGCGAATCAGGGCGCGATGTACGACCGCTTTGACGCCGTCGTCCTGTTGAGCGCGCCGGTCGACGTCATCCTCGAGCGAGTGACCGACCGCGCTAACCCATTTGGGTCGACGCCGGCCGACCGCGCGGAAATCGCCAGCGACCTGGCCGCGTACGAGCCGCTCTTGCGCGCCGGCGCCGATCACGAGATCGTGACGACCGCATCTATCGCGGACGTCGTCGCCGATCTCGAGCAAGTCGCGAGTGGCGCTCGTCGAGCAAGCCGGTAGAGCATTAATCCGTGGTTCTTTGTCCGTTCGGCGTTGTGTCGTTCGTCTACTTCGGCGGGTAGACGGCGGGCACCGGACGCGGTGCTGTGAGTCAACCTTTTCGGTCCTAGCGGGCCTTATGTAGTTGGTGGTTGATTCTTCCGATACCCCGGCGAGGAGCCGGCTCGGCGCGGTTTGTGCTGCGATCTTTTGCGTGCTCGCGCTCGCCGCATGCGGCTCCTCGAACAAGCTGACGTCTGTCGGCGCGAGCGCATCGACCTCACTGGTGAAGTACTCGGAATGCATGCGCTCGCACGGCGTGCCCGACTTCCCGGACCCCAGCACCAGCCAAGGGCCGAACGCCTTCGGCATAGACGGCTACAACTTCAACCTCCCCGCCAATCTCAATTCGCATTCACCGGCGTACGAATCCGCCGACAAGAACTGCAGGAACGGGATCGGCGGCGACGGAGGCGGCCCCGCCCGGAACCCAGCTCTCGCTGCCAAAGCCAGGCAAGCCGCGCTCGCCCACTCAGTGTGCATGCGCCAGCACGGGGTCCCGAACTTTCCCGACCCCACCGTTACCGGCAGCGCCCAGGGCATCACGGTCCGCTCCGGCGCCCCGGGAATCGACCCGCGATCACCCGCCTTCCAACAGGCCCAGAAGATCTGCGCACCCAGCTGACCGCGGTGACCGTTGCCGGGACGGCGTCTCGTCGGCGACTCGATCCAAGCTCGTCATAACTCCGAGCGTTTGCCGCCTTACCGATTTCGAATAGGCGAGCGTCCATCGCCGGACCAGACTCCGTTGTGGTGTCACGCCGCGGCACTGGCTCGCTGACCTGTGACAGCGAGCAATCCGACGACCTAGGAGGACCAATGGCAGATCAGGACAACATGGTGCTGTACACAGCGCTGTACGACAGTGTCGACGAGGCGCTCGACGATCTCGACGCGATCGATCAGCTGCACGAAGACGCGATCATTGGCAAATTCGACGCCGCCGTGGTCGATCGCGAGAACGACAAGCCGCACATCGTCAAGCGGATGGACCGGCCGCGGGTCCGGATCATTCCTGAAGCGCTCGGCTCGGGGACTTTGTCCCGCAAGGAGCTCAAGGAGGCGGCCGCGGAGCTTTCCGGCAGCCAGGCGGCGCTGATCGTGGCCGGCGAGCCGACACTCGCGAAGGGCTTCGACCAGGCGGTGACCAGAGCGGACAAGGTCATAAAGCGCAGCCTCGACGCCACCACCGACGAGGTCGCGAGCGAATTGCAGGAGGCGGCTAAGAGCTAGGCGGCTCGACCTCAGCGGCGACAGTGCGCTCGGCGACGGCGAGCGCTTCGTCGTTCTCGGTGGGCGCATAGATGTTTGGCGTGATGCCAGCGCCCTGCCGGGCGCCGCCGCCGCCGAGGTTGCGGCCGTCAGGAGTGAAGAACTGACCGATCGTGAGGTCGAGGGCGCCGCCGTTACTCAGCGGCTCGGTGATCTGGAAACAGCCTTGCCGTAGATGGGCGTGCCAACGATCTCGGCTCGGCCGTGACCCTGGAGCGCCCTCATGAAGCCATCGACACCGCACACCACGCTCGCGTCAGCGTCGTCGACGCCGCCGGCGCTCCCCGCCAAGCGCGCGTCGAGGGGTCCCCGGCGACAAGCCGCACCTCTTGCATCTCGCCGGCGCCCGCCAGCCGCGCGCGAACCGAGTCCCCCGGGTCGTATGAATCCCCGTCGCCCCCGCGCACGTGCACCACACCAACCCCGTGCCCGACACTCGGCACTGCTGGCCCGTAGGCAAAGCTGCCGAGCTTTGGGGCCAGCTTAACGCCGCGGTCAGCGCCTGGCTAGTGCTCGAAAGCGTCCGATCTCGACCTCACGAGCCGGGCGATTCGATGAAGCCCGGCTGTGCGTACGCGGGGTCCGGGTATGCGTAGAAGCCGCGTCCGGTCTTGACGCCGAGATCGCCGCGATCGACGTACTCCTTGAGGAAGGTGGCGTTGGCGCGGAGCTGCTGGTCGCCGAGTTGGCGCGCCCAGTAGTCGGTGATCGTCCATACCGTGTCCAGGCCTACGGCGTCGAGCGCGCCGAGTGGTCCGACGGGTGCCTTGGTGATGTGCATCCATGACCGATCGATGTCCTCGATCGAGGCAACGCCCTGCTGAGCGAGCGTGATCGCGGCGCTGTTGAGCGCGCTGTACATCGAGTTGAAGACGTACCCGTTGTGCTCTTGTCGCAGCTCGATCGGAACCTGACCGATGCGGCGCGCGAACGCGACCACGAGGTGAGTCACCTCCGGCGCCGTGCCGCGGTGTGGCATCACATCTACGAGGTTGTTGATCCAAACCGGAAGGTGAAAGTGAAGAGCCAACAGCCGGTCGCCACGTCCGGATGCCTTCGCGAACTGGGACGGGAGCAGCGTCGAGGTGTTCGTCATGAAGATCGTTCGTGGCGGGCAGGCCGCATTGAAGTTCGCGAGAACGCGTCCCTTGAGATCGGGGTCCTCGGGCACCGCCTCGCTCAACAGATCGGCGTTCTCTGCGGCAGCCGGGATATCCGTCGTCAGCTCAATCCGTGCCTGTGCGGAGACCCGCAGTTCTGAGGTGATCGCTCCGCTGGCTTCGAGCCCGTCCGCGTAGGCGTCGATGCGTTTCCTCGCGGTTTCCAGCGCCGCCGGGTCGACGTCGTAGAGGACTACTTCGTAGCCGTGACCGGCGCACTGAAACCCGATCTGCTGGCCCATCGTCCCGGCGCCGACGATCGCGACGCGCCGCACGTCCTCGATCTGCATCACAAGCGGGAGTATCCCAGCCCGCCGCGAGGAGGATCAGTCGTAGGACTGCGTTGTCTGCTCGTGGGCGCTGAGCACCATCGGGTGCGCTGGCGGCTCCGACATGATCGTCTCGCGGTCGACCTCGAGATCCGGCCGGACGTGGATGAGCTCACCCGGTTGGATCTCCTCCCAGCCGGGCTCGTCGCTGATCCGTTCGCTGGCAATCACCACCAGTGGAGCCACCGCTCCATCTTCGGAGTGCAGCCTCAACGTGCCGGCGGCGTCTGCCTCGTCAAGGGGGGCGGCGCCGCTTGGGCCGCCTTGCCGTCGGCGGTGAAGGTGCAGCGGATTGTGCTCGGGGTAACGGAAGGCCCAGATGTGACCGATGTCGCCGAGCACGAAGTTGAGGCTGTAGAGCTCGTACTCAGCCGCCACCTCGCGCACCGCTGCGGTGATCCCGGCGCGGACGTCGCCACCGGCCTCGCGGATCGCCAGCGTGATCAGCGCAAAGAAACGCTCGGAGTCGGTGTCGCCCATCACCATCGCCCGGTTGGGACCCAATCTTGCCTCGATCCGGTCCAGGTCCCCGAGAACTCCATTGTGGGCGAATAGACGGCCGTCCTGGCTGAACGGGTGCGTATTCACGAGCGATACGTTGCCCGTGCTGGCGTAACGCAGGTGGATCAGGATCTCGGCGGCGTCGAGCCGTCGAGCGACGTGCCGATAGGCGGGGTCCTCGGACGCCTGTACCGGATTGCGGATCAGGATCATTCCCCGTCTTGCGGTTAGCGCCGCCATCCCGTAACCGTCGGCGTTCCTCTCGCTCTGGCGCGCGATCGAGGTCGGCGCATCGAGCAGCCAGAACTCTGCGGCGACGTCCCGTTCGCCCGCGTGCAGCGCGAAGAGCCGGCACATGGTCGCCAGTCTACGCAGGCCCCGGGTTCGCTCTCGGGCCTTGCCGGTAGGTTGTCGCGGCGCCGGCGGCACCGGTCACGGCCGGAGGCCGTTGAGCGCCCGCACCACCCCGAGGACGTCGCCCTGCCTGTAGAAGTCGACCGCGACCAGGTTCGGGAGCCTGTGGCGGATGCGTTGACACGTCTCAGTACGCCGTAGGAGTGCCGAGTGCGCGTTCACCACCGCCGCTATCGATGCGCGGGGGAGCGGGGTCGTGTCGACCCAGTTGTTCACCAGGAACAGCGGCGCGGACGCCGGACCTCGATTGGGGCGACAGCTCTCGGCAACCTGCGGGGGCTCGGTGAGTGCGGCAGCGCTCCTGAAGGTGAACGGGGTCTCCTGTAGCGCGTTGCCGTATGCCAGGGGGTACCACGGGATGTCGCCGGCGTCGTTCTCGGCCATCACCACGAGCCGGTGTCCGGAGTCAATCATCTGTCGCAGCGTCGGAAATGGCCCGAACGGTCCGCGGTAGACAAGGTCGAGCAGTCCGGCCTGATCGAACGCGCGCTCGATGTCGCCCGGCGTGACGCCTTCGTCCTGGTTGATGACGATCACCACCTCTCCGGGGTTCGAGACGAGAACGTGCGCAGATCAGCCAGGGTCGCGCTGAGCGGCACGGCACCGATCTCACAGAAGCCGTGGCAAAGGTAGATCTGGCGTGGGCCCAGGTTCTGGTCTCCGAGCCGCGATCGAATGCGCTCGGCGGCCTTCACGGCCGGCTCGCCGATCTCCTGCACCGCGACCTCACGCTTGGGCAGGCTCGAGAGGTCGGTACGGACGCCACCCTTCACCGGGTGGCCGTAGTAGGTGTCGATCAGCAGGCCACGGATCCCGTAGTCGAGCTGGTCCTGGATCGTTCCGTCCTGTTGCCCGAACAGCCAAGAGGGGATCGTCACCGACGCCATCGAGTTGTGCGTGGCGGCGAACGCGACCCGGTTCAGCGGCCGATTGCACAATGCGGCATATCCGTTGCAGGTCGCCGGAGTGACCGCGGCGGCTTCGTCTTCGCCGCCGGTGCGATGATTGCCGCCGCTGCCGCCAGCGCCCCGACCGCGAGCGCAGGAGCGGCGAACCGAGACACGATCCGCGCGGCCCGGTCCACGCCCGATCGCCCGGCTCCTCGGGATGCGGCGGCGACATCGATGACACCGCGCACGCCGATGTACACGAGGAACAGGCCCGCGGCGGAGACCGCGATGGTCACGGCCGGACCGGGCTCGAGCACGATCACCACCCCGGCTGCGATCGCCAGCAGCGAGCGGCCGAGTCGGGCGCGGGTCGTTAGCCGGCCGCGGTCCGGTGATTCGCTGCTCGGAGCCTGCTCCGCGGCCGCCGCGACCGCGGCGAGGATCGCGCCCGCGCCGGCGACCAACAGCGCCTGGACGAGGAGGCCGTGCCCGAACGCCTTCCACACCGCGGTCACGACACCGGCGCGGCCGGGCGCGGCGAGACGCGCGGCGAGATCGCCGCCGAACGCGTATAGAGCCGCGATCGTGAGTCCGCCGACCACGAGTCCGATCCCCAGCTGCTGGGCCGTGCGGCGTCGGTCGCGCGACAGCCAGAAGGCGAGGAGTCCGAGCAGAATCGACGCCACGGCCAGCGCCCAAGCGATCGCGTAGACGCGGCGAGCAAAGCGCACCACCCCGAGCACCACGCCCCCGGGGTTCAGCGAGCCGAGCGTGGCAAGTCGATCCGACCCCACCCGGCCAGCCGCGTCGGGCGCGAGCCGTTCGAGCGCACCCTGGACCAGTACACCCGCGTCGGCGACCGTCAGCAGGACCGCACCGCCGTGGCCCGACACGAGCGAGGCGTGGAGCTCCAGTGCCGCCCGGCGAAACAGCCCGGCGAACGCCCCGCTGCCACGACCGCGGCGGTGACCGCGCGCACCAACGGCCGCACCGTCACGAGATCCCCGCCGCCCTGGCGCACCACGACGTCGGTCAGGTGATCTGCGACGTCGTCCTGCACCGCCGGGGATTTCAAGGTGGCGACAGCGCGATCGGCAAACGGCTCCGCCTGGAGGACCGCTCGCCCGGCGTAGGACAGCACGAGCGCGAGCACCGCAAAGAGCACCGCAAGCCCGGCCACTGGCCCGGCCAACCTGCCACGTCGACCCGAACCCCTAGCCGGCATGCCAGCTACATGATTCCGCGGCGGGAGTCAGAGCCACCCACCGCCGCCACGATATCCCTACCGCCGGTCGTGCGGAGAGCCAGCGCCCGCCCTCACATCGGGCAAGCGCCTATCTCTCGGCCTTCGATCGCGTGTTGTATGCGCGGCTACCCCGTTGGATCCTCGCCGGGAAGTTCTCCGACCTCGTCGCCTTGGGTTGGATCGTCGTCGGGCTGCGCTGCAGCTTGCAACCCGGACGACGGATCCTCGGCCCCGGTCGATCCGGTCTCGATGCCCTGCGTGGGATCGCCGGACGCTGCCTGCTCGGCCGCTCCGCCCATCGGATCATCCCCCACGGTCGCGCTTTGAGTGGGGTCCTCGCTGAACGACATCGCGCTCCTCCTGTTCGTCCGTTGCGTGTTCGTGCCGCCGGCTGTGAGACTTCGGTTTACCACCGTGGGACGAGCTTGGCAACTGGCCGCGCATCGGCGCCTGTAGCGCGGTCCGGCCGGGCTCACGCCCGGACCGGACCGCACTTCCATGGCTCAGCCCTACCACGGCTCAGCCCTACCGGGGAGAGTCAGGTCAGCCACGGCAGGACGTAGGCCCGGTAGGTGTTCACGCCGGTCGGGAACTCGGCGTTGAACAGCGAGCCGTCCCGAGGGGTCGAACTCCGAGAAGTAGGGCAGCGCGCCCCAACCGACGAAGAGGTCCTCCGTCGGCGGTCGTCTGGGCGTTGCCCTGGGAGGTGCGGCCACGAGTCCCTCGGGCTGGTCGTCGGACGGCGATCAGCGTCGCCGACGCGGTCGCGCGGGTCGAGCGTCACGCGTCACCGCTCGGCTCGAACTCCGACGAGACTCGCCGGCGTTGCACGCCGGCCGACTCGTTGTCGAAGAACGTGTACTCGCCGTGGCCGAGCGCCTCCGGGTCGTGCTGCCAGGCGAAGATCTCGCCGGCGTTGTCGAGCGTCTGGCCCGGGGCGGCGCGCAGCTTGAAGCTGCGAGGCCTTGCCGCCGAGCTGCCAGATGATGTTGCCGGTGTGAGCGGTTGACCTTGTAGGTCGTCCAGGTGTCGCGGGCGTCGATCAGCAGGTTGCCGTCGGTGTCGAGGTGGACGGCGTTGATGTGGAACCAGTCCCACGGCGTGCTCGGCGAGGCCGGCAGCGGCTGCTCGCTCTGGCTGTAGGGCACGTGGTCGGCGCTGTTCCACTGGAACAGGACCTTGCCGGTGCGGATGTCGATCTCCTGGACGACGCCGTCGATCACGGTCTGGTTCGCCGGGCCGCCGATCGAGGTCAGGTTCGCCGTGGCCGTCGTGTAGGCGAGGATCAGCGCCGTGTTCCAGGGCGTGATCAGGAACTCGTGGCCGTCGGCGCTGAGACCGTTGCCGGCGTTGACGGTCGCGATCTGCTGGTAGTGGTCGTTGTAGATGTAGTCGGTGCCGCTGCGCCAGGCCGCCGAGTCCGGTGCCCTGCCACCAGGTCAGCACCGGCTGGCCGTGGTAGCGTCTGGGTGCGGAAGTCGGCGGCGGTCAGTCCTGCGGGGATCGCGTGAAACCAGACGACGTTGCCGTGGCGGTCGAGGATCTCGGGGCCGTTGGCGTACGTGCGCGGTGTCGCCGGTGGGGGTGATGAAGATGTCACCACGGCCGGCGTGGCCGCTCGAGGTGAGGATCGTCACGGGCGGTGGGACGGTCGGCGTCGCGGCGGCCGCGGCACCGCCCGCTGCACTGGCCACGGCGAGCGCCGCGCCGGCCGATACCGCTGTTCCTACCAGTAGCCGCCGTCGGAATCGGTTGAACCGGTTGTGACGTGTTGACTGAAGGGAGTGTCGTGGCATGGAGTGTGTTCCTCTCATATGGAGATTCGATGCGGTGTTCAGCGCCGGCGACGAGCCAGCGACTGGATGTACGTGGACAGGAGTCGGTGGGCGGCCGCCGAGGCAGTGCGGTGCTCCCGCGAAGCGACCTCGAGAACTCCCTGGGTGTCGACGGGCGACGCGTGGCCGGCGGCAATCCAGCCGCCCAAGATCTTCGGGGTGACCTCCGGGTGGAACTGGATGCCGAGGTGCCCGTTGGTCATGTAAGCCTGCGGTCCAACCGGATCGTGGGCGAGCAGTCGGGCCCTTGGGGGAAGGCGGATCACGTCCTCCTGCCACGCGAGCCACGGCCCGGGCGAGATCCATCCGGGGATCGAGCTGGATATCCACATGCAGCCGTGCCGCGCCCGGCAGGCGCGCTGCACTCCTCCGTCTAACGCGAGCGCGAGAGCCTGGGCGCCGAGCCCGACTCCGAGCACGGCCGTGCCGGCTCGGTCGGCCTGACGAAGCCACTCGAGCTCCGTCTCGACCCACTGAGCGCCCCATTCGTCGACCACGCCGTCGCGGCCGATCGTGACCGCCAGGGTGGTCGATGCGGGGTCTGGCAGCGGCTCGCCGCGATCGACTCTTACAGTGGTCGAGCGAAAGCCCGCCGCCGCCAGCACATCGACGAGCACGCCACCGGGAGCATCGTCCCGGTGCTGGAGCACGACCGCGGAGGACCCTGGCGCTTCGCTTCCGGCACGCATCACATCACCTCGTTTGGGATCGGTTTGCCGAATGCGGCTCGGAATCGCAGCCGCGCGGCCTGATTTACGGCCGGGACGGCACGAAGCCGCCCCGGCCGCGGGAGAGGAGAGGTCCCAGGATCGCCCTGGCGGGGGTTAGGGCCCGGGATCCGAGAGAGGGCGTCTACGCCCTACATCGCGCCAGCGCGCCGGCCGCGACCAGCCGGCCACTGGCCGCGGCAATCTCCCGGCTCTCGCTCGGGAGGATGATCAGACGCTTACTGAACAATGTCAATCAAGATTATTTAGTTTGCGACCAGCTGTCAATGCTCAGCGGCCCCGGCCACCACAAACCTCACCAATTCTGTAAGAATTATGAAGAATGAATGCCCGGGTCGGGGCAACGGATCGGACACGAGTACTCGCAAGCCCTCGGTCGACCCGCCGTACGAAACCAATAGATGGAGGTCTGGTTGTGTCGCATCGCAAGGCAGAGCGCCGCGTCGGGAAACGCTGGGCGCTGGTCGCCATTCGCCGGTAGCGGCGAATGGCGGCTGTGACACCCGCTTGAATGCCATGGGTGTCGGTCGACGATCTCCAGTTCCGATCAGCGGTTCCCTCAGACGCCGGGGCGGTGGCTGCGCTTCACGCCGACAGCTGGCGTCGTCACTACCGGGGCGCGTATTCTGACGACTTCCTCGACGACGACGCTCAGACCGACCGTCTGTTCGTGTGGAGCGAGCGGCTGCGGGACGCCGACGGCGCGAGCCAGACGATCGTCGCCGAGGATGGCGACGGCCTGGTCGGATTCGCGCACACGATCTTCGAGCACGATCTCCGCTGGGGAGCGCTGCTCGACAACCTCCACGTCATCTACCGAGAGAAACGTCGAGGGATCGGCTCGCGCCTGCTGACTTTGACCTCCCGAACGGTGCTGGAGCACGGCACCGGCTTGTATCTGTGGGTGCTCGAGCAGAACTCCGACGCGCGAGCCTTCTATGAGGCGCGCGGGGCCAGGTGCGTCGAGCGGGCGCTCGTGCCGGCTCCCGGAGGGATGAAAAACAGGCTCAAGGGCACACCCTTCGGGCTGCGTTACGCCTGGTCCGATCCCGGGGTGTTGCTGTGATCCCGGTCCCCAGATCGCCCACGAGGGTGTGCGCACACGCCTCCCGACCAGCAGGACGGCCGCCTTGTGCCTCCTGGAGGGCCCTTCTAGGATGGGTGAGACGCAATGGACGATCGTGTTCCCCGACCGGGGAGGCGCACGAGCTTGCGGGGCCGGTCCAGCGAATGCGCGCTTCTTGACGACCTTCTCTCGGCGATTCGCCGGGGCGACAGCCAAGCGCTGGTCGTGCGGGGCGAGGCCGGAATCGGAAAGACGGCGCTGCTGGAGTACCTGATCGGTTCGGCGTCGGATCTGACCGTCGTCCGGGCGGCCGGGGTGGAGTCGGAGATGGAGTTGGCGTACGCGAGCCTGCATCAGCTCTGCGGGCCAATGCTCGATCGGCTGCATCGGCTCCCCGCTCCGCAACGGACGGCGCTCGAGATCGTGTTCGGTTTGGCTGCCGGTTCGGCTCCGGATCGGTTTCTGGTGGGCCTCGGAGTGCTGAGCTTGTTCTCGGAGGTCGCCGATCAGCGCCCGCTGTTGGGTGTGGTCGACGATGCTCAGTGGCTCGATCAGGCTTCGGCGCTGACGTTGGCGTTCGTGGCCCGTCGCCTGCTCGCAGACCCGGTTGGGCTCGTGTTCGCGACTCGTGAGGAGGGCGAGCCGCTGGCGCACCTGCGCGCGCTTGAGATCGCCGGGCTTGGCGACGACGAAGCACGCTCGCTGCTTGGGTCGGCGGTGCGCGTCGTGCTGGACGAGCCTGTCCGCGACCGGATCATCGCGGAGACGCGGGGAAATCCACTGGCCCTGCTCGAGCTGCCGCGAGGTTTGACCGCGACGCAGCTGGCGGGCGGCTTCGGGATCCTGGGGGCACACGCGCTGCCGGGGCGCATCGAGGAAGGCTTCGTGCGGCGGTTCGAGGCGCTTCCCGACGATGCTCGGCGACTGCTGTTGCTTGCGGCGGCCGAGCCGGTCGGCGACCCGTTGCTGCTCTGGCGTGCCGCGGAACGGCTCGGCATCGAGCCGGCGGCGGCCGAAAACCCCGAAGCGGAAGGGTTGCTGGCTGTCGGCGAGCGCGTCACGTTTCGCCATCCGCTGGTCCGCTCGGCGGTGTACCGGTCGGCGACGGCCGAGGAGCGCCGAGCAGTTCACCGGGCGCTGGCCGAGGCGACCCACCAGGAGGCCGACTCGGATCGTCGTGCGTGGCACCTGGCCGCAGCCGCAGCCGGACCGGACGAGCACGTTGCCCTCGAGCTCGAGCGCTCCGCGGGCCGGGCGCAGGCGCGAGGCGGCGTGGCAGCCTCGGCAGCCTTCCTCCAGCGTGCCGTTGCCCTCACCGGCGACCCCGCGCGCCGGCCTGGGCGAGCCCTCGCCGCCGCCCAGGCCAGTCTCGGCGCCGGAGCGTTCGATGTAGCACGTGGACTGCTGGCGGCAGCGGAGGTCGAACCGCTCGACGACCTCCAACGCGCGCGCGCCGAGTTGCTTCGAGGTGAGATCGCGTTCGCGTCGAGCATGGGCAGCGCGGCGCCGCAGCTGCTTCTGAAGGCCGCCGCTCGTCTCGAGCGACTCGATGTCGAGCTCGCGCGCGAGACGTATCTCGACGCGTGGGGAGCCGCACTGTTCGCCGGTCGCCTGGCCTCCGGCGGCGACTTGCTCGAGGTGTCTCGCGCCGCCAGGAACGCTCCGCGTCCACAAGGACCGTTGCGTCCATCGGATCTCCTGCTAGATGGCCTGACGACGCTGATCACGGAGGGTTGTGCGGCGAGCGCGCCGCTCTTGAGGCGGGCAACCGGCGCGTTCATGTCGGATCCCTCACTCGACCAGGAGAACTTCCGGTGGGGCTGGATGACGACCATCCCGTCCAATGTCCTCTGGGACGAGGACAGCTGGCACGCGATCACGGCGCGCCAGGTCCGGGACGCCCGGGATGCGGGAGCCTTGGCCCGGTTGCCGATCGACCTGAACGCGTGGGCGATTCTCGTCGCGTGGCGCGGCGACTTCGGAGCTGCTGCGGACGCGATCGCTGAGGCCGAGGCGGTCACGGAGGTGACCGGCTCGCGGTTCGCGTCCTACGCCGGTCTGCTCCTCGCCGCACTCCGAGGATCGGAAGGCGATGCCTCCGCGGCGATCGAGTCGATGATCCGTGAGGCCGGGGCCGGAGGTCAGGGGATCGGCGTCCAATGGGCCGAATGGGTGAACGCGATCCTGCTCAACGGGCTGGGTCGCTACGGGCAGGCCCTGGCGTCGGCCCAGCGAGCCGCCGAGGAAACACCCGAGCTGTTCGTGTCCGTTTGGGCACGCCCGGAGCTGATCGAGGCAGCCGTTCGCAGCGGGAAGAACGACGTCGCGGTCGCTGCAGTCGAGTCTCTGGCCGAGGTCATCGGGGCCGCGGGCACGGACTGGGGCCTCGGAATCCAAGCGCGCTCGCGCGCGCTGACGAGCCGCGGTGAAATGGCCGAAAATCTGTACCGCGAGGCGATTGAACGGTTGGGCCGCACCCGGGTCCGTCCCGACCTCGCGCGTGCGCGCCTGCTCTATGGCGAGTGGTTGCGGCGCGAGAACCGGCGGGTCGACGCCCGCGCGCAGCTCCGCGCCGCGCACGACCAGTTCACGTCGATCGGCATGGAAGCATTCGCTGAGCGAGCACGTCAGGAACTAGTGGCCACGGGTGAGAGGGTCCGCAAGCGGTCGGTCAGCGCGCGCGACGAGTTGACCGCGCAGGAGCGGCAGATCGCTCAGCTCGCTCGTGACGGCCTGTCGAACCCGGAGATCGGTGCGCGGCTGTTCCTAAGCCCGAGGACCGTGGAGTGGCACCTGCGCAAGGTGTTCACCAAGCTCGGGATCAGCTCGCGCCGGGAACTGGCGGGTGCGTTGCCGAGCCGCGACGAAGACCTGATACCGGCTTAGAACGGTTCAGGCGTCGGGGAGCGCCTGGACGGCCCGCTAGCCGAGACGTCGCCCGAGGCCGGGGTCAATATGAGTCCGAGCGCGTCACCCGGTCGACGTACGACTTCGTGCGCGCGATCGCGTCGTGATCGAACCGCGCGAGTCGCGAGGCGATCTCCGCGACCTCGTCGTCGAGCCGGCGGTCGGGGATCGTTCGGTTGACGTACCCGTACTGCTCCGCCCGCGGTCCGTCCAGGTCGCCGGCGACGAGCAGAATCTCGAGCGCCCGAGCGCGCCCGACGAGCCTGCAAAGGCGGGCCATCGGACTGCCTCCCGGCACCAGCCCCGTCGCGACCTCTAACTGACCGAGCACCGTGGTCTCGCGCGAGGCGAATCGCAGGTCGCACGCCAGGATGAACTCGCTGCCGGCGCCGCGTGCGCGGCCGCGGATCGAGGCGATGCTCACGACCGGCGCGCCCGACAGCCGCACGAGGAGGTCGATCCACGCGTTCATCCCGGTCGGACCGACAGGCAGGGCGGCGGTCCGAGCGGGATCGCGCTCGACGTCGTAGTGGGTCAGGAAGAAATCCGGGTTGGCACTGTCGAACACGACGACGTTGAGGTCGGGATCCTGCTCGATCAGGCCGACGAGCTCGGCAAGCTCCGCCACGGTCGTCGCCGTGATCGTGTTGATCGGAGGATGGTCGAACGTCACCCGGCAGTAGCTCGGGCTGCGGCGGTCGACGTGCAAGTGCGTCCAGCCCCACGGTTCGAAGCCGTGCCCGTTGCTCGAGGGACTGGCGTCGACTGCGCTCACTGCGAGCTCCTCAGGTTGACTCGGGGACGACGACGCCCTTGACCTCCGCCATGTACCGGTTGGCGGTGGTGGCAGCCTGCTCCGACGTGCTGCCGCGCTCCCGAGCGTTCAGGTACGCCGCGTACCAGTCCCACCAGTCGTGCGGCGGGGCGACCGCCTCGAACACGCCGTGATGCTCAGATGTCTCGTGGAGCAGATCAGCCAACGAGGCGACGTCCACATCGGTCGCCCATTCCCGGCCGGGGATTCGGGTGGTGATCTCCTGGAGCAGCCAGCTGTTGCCATCGGGATCGTTGAACGATGCGTAGGTGAAGTACGAGCGCGGCTTTCCGGGGTCTGGGCCCGGTACGCGAGCCTCCAGTTCGCCGGCGTGGCCCGGCTGCCTGTCGTAGTGGTAAACGCCGCTGACCTCGGCACCATGGCTGAGGAGATCGGCGCGGGCGGCGTCGATGTCGCTCACCGCGAGGAACAGCCGGTCGGCGGACCCGGCGGCTGCCGTCGTGAGGCCCTTGCCGAACTGGATCGAGCACTGTGAGTACGGCGGCGTAAGCTGCACGACACGGAAGTCATCGCCGACCATCATGTCGGCGTCGAGGCGCCATCCGAGGCCGAGATAGAAGCTCTTGGCCCGGTCGACGTCCGAGACGGGCAAGGTCACGACCTCGAGGTCGAAGTCGATGGCGTCGACCTCGGGCGCCGGCATCGCCGTGCCACTGCTGGTGTCGGTGCTGGCCATGCTGCCCTCCATCATTCGGTGTCGACAGCAGCGTGACGCGCTCGGGCCGCCCTTCGCGCCCGTGAAGTCCCTAGTCGATCCCGGGACCAGGGCCTTGACCCGGGGGTCGCACGGGCGCGAGGCTCCCCAAGACGCGCGACCGTAAACCACACACGAGTTCGACCGGAGGACGCGATGAGCAGCACGGGCACGAGCAACGACTACGACGTGATCGTCCTCGGAGCGGGTGCTCCGGGTGAGCACTGCGCCGGAGCGCTCGCGGCACGCGGGCTGCGGGTCGCCGTCGTCGAGCGAGAGCTGGTCGGGGGCGAATGCTCCTACTGGGCGTGCATCCCGTCGAAGTCGCTGCTGCGTCCGGGGGAGGCGGTGCATGGCGCGCTCGAGGCCGGCGCACACGCCGAGGTCGACGTCGCCGCCGCGCTGGCGTGGCGGGACTTCATGGTGTCCAACCACAAGGACACCGGTCAGGAGCGCTGGCTCGCGGGCCGGGGCATCGATCTGTTGCGCGGCACAGGGCGGCTGGCCGGCATCGGGGTGGTTGAGGTCGACGGCGTCCGCCACACCGCAGAGCATGTCGTCGTCGCGACCGGCGCGGAGCCGATCGT
The DNA here is from genome assembly GCA_963709205.1 of uncultured Solirubrobacterales bacterium. GTDB lineage: Bacteria > Actinomycetota > Thermoleophilia > Solirubrobacterales > Solirubrobacteraceae > Palsa-465. The sequence goes on along the minus strand of CAVPVP010000023.1, from coordinate 51,757 downwards.
GCCCCCGCTACCTGGACTCCGCGACCTCGAGGGCGTGTGGGGGACCCGCGAGGCGACGAGCATGACCGCCGTTCCGCGTCGGCTACTTGTGCTCGGTGGAGGCTCAGCAGGGGTCGAGCTTGCCCAGGTCGTCCGGCGGCTCGGCGGTGAGTCGGTGATCGTCGAGGGGGCCGAGCGCGTGATTCCGCGCGAGGCCGGGCCGGTCGGCGACGCGCTCGGGGAGGCGCTCCAGCGCGACGGCATCGAGTTGCATCTCGGTATGCACGCGAGCACCGCCCGCCGGGACGGCGACGAGTTCGTGCTCGAGTTCGACGCCGGCCCGGAGTTGCGGGGCGACCGGCTGCTGGTGGCGACCGGCCGGCGACCGCGCGTCGACGGGATCGGTCTCGAAACCGTGGGCGTGGAGCCCAGCCCCCACGGAATCCGCGTTGACGAGTACATGCGCGCGGGCGAGCGCCTGTGGGCGATCGGCGACGTCACCGGCATCTGGCCGCTCACCCACGTCGGCGAATACGAGGGCGACGTGGTCGCGGACAACATCGCGGGCGTGCCGCGTCGGGCGAACTACGAGGCCGTACCCCGAGTCACCTACACCGACCCGCAGGCCGCGGCGGTGGGCGCGCTCGAGGCGACGTACAGCGGGACCGCGCTCGTCTCAGAGGTCCCGAAGACGGCCACCTACACGCACGCTTATGCGGACTCGAAGGGTTTCATGACGCTGCTCTCGGACGGCGAGCGACTGACCGGCGCATACGCTGTCGGGCCCGAGGCCGGCGAATGGATGCAACAGGCGACGCTCGCGATCCGCGCCCATGTGCCGCTCGAGATACTGAACGACACGATCCAGCCGTTCCCGAGCTTCTCGGGGATCTACGACACCGCCGTGATCGCGCTCCGGATGGAGATTGCGGACAAGCCGCGGCCGGCCGCGCCGATGGACGCTCAAATGGCAAGTCTCTCCAGCTGAGGAGGAATCATGACCACGACAATGCCTGCCGTTTCCACCGGGCGACGGCCTGAGTTGCTCGGGCAGACGGTTGTCTTGATCGGCGGGAGTGCGGGGATCGGACTCGAGACCGCTCGACGAGCCCGCGCCGAGGGCGCGGAGGTGGTCCTGACCGGGCGCAATGCCGAACGCCTCAAGAGCGCGGCGCGCGAGGTCGGCGCGCGGAGCACCGCCGCATTCGACGCCACCGATTCGACCGCTCTGGAGCGATTCTTCGACGATCTGCCCGCTCCGATCGATCACGTTCTGGTCACCGCCGGCGGTCCGACGTACGGGCCGCTGCTCGAGATGACGGCCGACCAGGTCCGGGACGCGCTCGGCGACCACATCGTCCAGGGGTTGGAGGTGGCGCGTTACGCCGCCCCCAAGATGCGACCCTCCGGGACGCTGATATTGATGAGCGGCACCGGGGGCCGGAAGGTCAGCGCCGCCGGGGGGATCGTGTCGGCGGCGACGGCGGCGACCCCGCAGTTCGCGGCGGCGCTGGCATTGGAGATCGCGCCGGTGCGCGTGAATGTGATCGCCGCCGGGTTCGTGGACACGCCGTTGTCGGCGTCGCTCCTGGGGGATCAGCTCGAGTCACGCCGGAACGAGCTGCGAAGAACGCTCCCCATCGGCCGGGTCGTCGAACCACAGGACGTCGCCGCGCTGGCCGTCCACATCATGGTCAACACCGCGCTCACCGGCGCCACGTTCGACATCGACGGCGGCCAGCAGTTAGTGAGCTGAGCCCTCACGGGGGGGACAAGCAGTCCCCGGCCGGTGGGAAAAACTACAGCGGTGGGCTGACGTCGTCGTAGATGCGGGCCGCGGCGAGCTTGCCGCTCTCGCCGCGGAGGTAGACCGCCATTCCGGCCTCCGGCGGCAGCTCCGTCTTGCCCCAATGCACAGCGTTGTACTCGAGCGCGCACGCCCGGCCGTCGTCGACGACCGCGCAGTGCTCGAGCGCGATGCCACCGCCGTTCGAGAACCTGTCCTCGTAGAACGCGCGAAGGGCAGCCGAGCCTCTGTGAACGTTATCGGGGCCATCGGGTTCGCGGGCATAGCCGTCGGGCTCGAATGCCGCCACGATCGCGTCGACGTCGCCGGCTGAAAGCGCGCGCTGGTAATCGGCGATCACGTCCGACATGCGTACGTCGGGATCGGGCTGGAGCAGCGGTGGCCGGTTCAGGTGGGCTCCGATCAGCGGCCGGCTGCTGTAGTAGATCCGAAGTTCGATGATCAGTCCGTCCGGCTGCCGGTCGCCCGTGATCGCGACCGGAAGATCGATGCGTCCGTGGTCGCCGTCGAGGTGGAGCACCACCTCCTCGAAACCGTGTCGCCCCCGAGCCATGTGGTCAACGTCCTCGATCGAGATGTTGCGCTCCGCCAGCCACGCGTTTGTGTCGATCAGGTAGTGGCGAAACGCCCGTTCGCCCTTGATGCGTCCGCGTATAGGGTGATACAGCTCGGGCTCGCCGGCGAACGACTCCACCAGGGCGTCGAACTGCCCTGTGACCACACCGTCGAAGTACGGCACGGTCACGAACCGTCGATGCCGCTTCTCTTGGAGCTGCTCCAGCGCCGGCACGGTGAACAGCTCTGGTAGCCAAGGCACATGGCAAGCATCCCACACGGCCACGTGGTCCAGTACGTTCCCACGGGTGGCGACTGGGCTGAGCCGTCGTGTGATGCGCGCCGCTGCGGCGGTCGCCGCGGCCGGCGTGGCGATCCTCGTCCCCCCGTCCTGGCCGCCCCGGCCGCGCCCGCACACGCCCCGCCCGCGCACGGCCCGGCCGCACACGGCCCGGCCGCCCCCGCCCCGGCCGCCCCGGCCGTCGAGACGAGCGCCGAGAGCCAGACGCCGGCTCATCTCGCGGTCTGGAAATACGTAAACCCACTGCGCGAGGTGGCGAACCTGCAACCGAGCCGGATCGACATGGGCGTCGACTACTCGGGCGCGGGTCCGATCCTGGCGATCGGCCGCGCGAAGGTGGTGCTGGCCACCGACAAGCTCGCCGGCCCTGAGAGCTGTTGGGGAAGGACGTGCGTGCCGCCGCCGGGGGACATGATCGTCTACCGGCTCCTGGACGGCCCGTTCGCAGGGAAGTACGTCTACGTCGTCGAGCACATCACGATCGGCGTCAAGGCTGGGGAGACGGTCACGGCCGGCGAGCGGCTCGCGACGCTGCACCAGGGTTCCCCGAACCTGGAGATGGGGTGGGCCTCGGGACACGGCGCCCAGACGCTCGCGGTCGCGCGCGGGCACCAGGGCCGTGGCCTCGATCCCGGTGGGTGGTCGTCGATCGAGGGGCGGAACTTCGACAGCCTCCTGGTCTGGCTGGGGGCGCCGGCGGGCTACGTGACGACGATCCCGCCCAACCAGCGGATGCCCGCCGGGTGGCCCGCATTACCCGCCAGGGGGCACCGCACTTAGCGGAGGGCGGGCTCGGTGGCGAGCCCTTCGACCACGCAGTACGGGAACGCCGCCGGAAGGATGCGACCGAGCCTCAGACCGGCGGCTTGCAGCAGGGCCTCGTACTCGGCATCGGTTCGCTCCCGCCCGCCGGTGATCACGAGCATGTTGATGTCGCTCAGCAGCGCGGGCACGGGGTCGCCGTCCGGCCCCGGGATTCGGCGCTCCACGATCAGCACCCTTCCGTGCTTCGCCATCGCGCGCCGGCAGTTGCGCAGGATCACCGTGCTCTCGGCGTCGTTCCAGTCGTGCAGCACGTTCGCGAGGACGTAACAGTCGGCGCCCTCGGGAACGCGGGCGAAGAAGTCACCGGCGACGACCTCGCAACGATCGGCGACTTCGGTGTCGTCGAGCGCGTCGCGCGCTCGGGCGGTTAGGGCCGGCACCTCGAACAAAACCCCCTCGAGGTGCGAGTGTCGGCGGAGGATCGCGCGCAGCAGGGTGCCCTGGCCGCCGCCGCCGACGTCCACGACCGTGCGAACGTCGGAGAAGTCGTACCCGGCCGCGACCGAGGGCGCGAACGCCGCGGTTCGCTCGGACATCGCGGCGTCGAACACGGCGGCTCGCTCGGGATGGCGATCGATCCAATCGAACAGCGCGGTGCCCTGGGAGGCGTCGAATCCGGGGCGGCCGGAGCGGACCGTGTCGAGGATGTGCTCGAACCCGCGAATCGCACCGATCGCATCGAGGAACGTCGCCCAGGACCGGAGGCCCGCCGGGGCGTCAGTACGTAGGCGATCGCCCATGACCGTGAGGCTGAAGCTCCCCGCGCCGTCCTCGGCGAACACGCCGAGCGCGGCCAGCAGCCTGAGCACCCGGTAGAGCGACGGCGCGTGCGTGCCGGTCCTCTCCGCCAGCTCCCCCGCGCTCACCGGCCCGTCGGCGAGAAGGTCGGCGATCCCCAGCTCGGCGGCGACGTAGACCGATCGGGAGATGTGGGTCCCCCAGATCATGCGCAGCAGCGCGGTCGCGGCGGCGTGCTCGTCATTGGTCGGCTGCGCCGCTACGTTGTCCACAAGGTTCATGTCTTCTCCTCGGGTCGGTGTGTTCACGGCGCCGACTTTGCCCGCGTGGGCTTTCCACACGCTCACGCGGCAATTACCGTCTGCCTACCGTGCAGTTCCACGTCCTCGGTCCGCTGGAGGTGACCCATGACGGGGGCACGGTCGCCGTGGGCGGCGCGCGCACCCGCGCGGTGCTCGCGATGCTCCTGATCGACGCCAACCGCGTCGTCGCCGCCGATCGGCTGGTCGACGAGCTGTGGCCCGAGCACGGGCAGGACAGAGGCACCGCCAACCTTCAGGTACGACTGTCGGAGCTTCGCCGTGCACTGCGCTCCGCCGGTGAAGCCGATCGGCTGGTGACCCGACCGCCCGGCTACGTGCTTCACGCTACCGCCGACGAGCTCGACCTACTCAAGTTCGAGGAGCTCGGGACCGCTGGGCGCGCGGCGATCGCAAGTGGCGATCCCGTACGGGCGGCGGAGCTCCTCGATCGGTCGCTCGCTCTGTGGCGGGGCCCGGCGCTCGCCGACCTCGGCGACGGCGGGTTTGCCAGGGCCGAGCGGGCGCGGCTCGAGGAGCAGCGGCTCGGCGCGCTCGAATCGCGGATCGAGGCGCAGCTCGAGTGCGGGCGCCAGAACGAGGTACTCGGAGAGCTCGAGGCACTGACCGCCGCGCATCCGCTGCGAGAGCGGTTCTGGCACCAGCTTCTCCTGGCCCTCTATCGCTGCGGCCGTCAGGCGGACGCCCTGAGCGCGTACCGACAGCTCCGCGCAACACTGACCGAGGACCTTGGAATCGAGCCCGGTCCCGAACTCCGCGCACTCCACGATCGGATTCTTCGCCAGGAAGCGGCGCTCGACCACCGGCCGGCTGCGGAGCGCAGCGCCGGAGACGCATCCCGTCCGCAGACGCGCTACGCCCTGAGCGGGGACGTCCATATCGCCTACCAGGTGCTAGGAGAAGGCGCCCGCGACATCGTGTTCGTGCCGGGCGCGATGAGCCACCTCGACCTTCTGTGGGAGGACGCCGAGACCGCTGACTTCTTCCGCCGGCTCGCGGGACTCGGTCGCCTGATCCTGTTCGACAAACGCGACACCGGCCTGTCCGATCGCGCGCCGGCCGACTCGCCGCTGGAGGAGCGCATTGACGACGTCCGAGCCGTCATGCAGGCCGCGCAGTCCGATCATGCCGTCGTGTTCGGCTACTCCGAGGGGGCCGCGATGAGCATTCTGTTCGCCGCGACGTATCCGGATCGTGTCACCGCGCTGATCCTCGGCGCCGCCACCGCGCGCTATCGACCCGCCCCCGGATACCCGTGTGGCGAGGGCTCGGAGGCGATGTTCGCGTCGCTCCAGGAGATCGCGGAAAACCGCTGGGGGCAGGGGGCGACCATCGACTGGTTCCTTCCGAGCCGGGCCGACTCGAGCCACGCGCGCCGGATGTTCGCGCGATTCGAGCGGATGTCGATCACCCCGAGCGCGTTCCTGCGAATCCTCCGGATGGTCCGCGAGATCGACGTGCGGGCGGTGCTGCCCACGATTCACGGGCCGACGCTCGTGGTCCAGCGGCTCGACGATCGGATGACGAGCCCATGCCACGGTCACTACCTGGCATCCCAGATCCCCGGCGCGCGTTACTTCGAGCAGCCCGGCGACCATTCGCTGCGTTTCGCGGCGAGCGGCGACACCGACCGCCTGCTCACCGAGATCGACGCTTTCCTCTCGACGGCGTCGCGTCCGGCGCAGCCCGACCGCGTGCTCACCACGATCCTAGACGTGGACGTCGCGTCCGGTGTCGAGGACGAGATCGCCCACGTCAGTTCCGGCGTCGAGGGCGAGATCGCCGCGTGCGGGGGGCGCCTGGTCCCTTCTCGGGAGCGCGGTCTGAGGGCCACCTTCAACGCGCCCGGACAGGCCATCCGGTGCGCCGACGCGATCAGGACGGTCTCCGCTCGCGCCGGAATCGAGTCGCGCGCCGCGGTCCACACCGGGGAAGTCGAGGTGCGCGGCGACGAGATCGATGGCTTGTCGGTGGACATCGCCGCCGCGATCGCGGCGCTGGCTCGCCCGGGAGAGATCCTGGTGTCCCGCACGGTGACCGATCTCGTCATCGGCTCGGGCATCTCATTCGTCGACCGAGGGGTCCACGCGCTGGAGGGGGTTCCCGATCGGTGGCCGCTGTTCGCGGTCACCGGGGTCTAGTCACCCGTCATTCAGACCCCGCGAACCAGCGCCTCGACAGCCGCGAGGTCTCCGCCCTGGCGCCATCCGCCACCGCCAAGCACGGCGCGAGCTGCTCGCGCGCTCGCCGGATCCGCGGTGAGGCGCCAGTCGGTCTCCTTGTCGAACTCGAACCAGACGACGGCGCCGAGGCCGTCGGCCCGCGCGCTCCGGAGCGCGTTCGTCACCCACGCGGCCCGGCGGTCGCCGGGTGCGCTCGCGGTCTCGGCGATCATCACGGGACGGGCGGGCGCGAGGGCCCGGAGCGCGTGGACCGTCGGGTCGAAGATGTCGGCGAAGCTCTGCCAACCCCAATCGCGCGTTTGGCCCCAGTTGTAGCCATCGACCGCCAGCCAATCGACTTCGGCGGCGCCTGGGAACAGCTCGCGGAGCGGGGTCGAGCCGGCGTACGAGGCGATCGGGTTCCAGACCCACACCGCGTTCGCGGCGCCGGCCCGGCTGAACAGTTCGTGGACGTGGCGCCAGGCGGCGACGTAGTCCCCGGGCCCGTTGCCGTCGACGCCGGTCGACCACGGCAGCCAGTCGCCGTTCATCTCGGGTGCGAACCGGAGCATCACCGGCCGTCCGTAACGCGTGATCTCGGTTGCCCACCGGTCGATCAGCGTGTCGTAATCGCCGGCGACGATCCGGCGAAGCGCGTACCGCGGCTGATCGGCGCCGCCCCGCCAGGAATCCCACGGCTCCCACGAGATCATCAGGACGGCGCCGCGCTGGTTGGCGTCCTCGGCGAACCGCTGGGGGAAGTCAGGCGAGCCATGAAGATCGGGATCACCCACGCCATCACCGGGCCGATCGCCTGCTCCAACTCACCGCGCCATACGCGCGAGACCCACATCGAGAATCCGACCTAGGCGATGGTCGCGGCCGCTGCCAGTGCGAAGCGCAACGTCGGCCGGGCCCCGAACGCCGGGCGAGCGCGAGGCGTGAATCCGCCCAGCTCCTGGTGGTGAACGTGGACGCCGCTCACACGGCAATGGTCGCGTCGCGCAGCCGCCGTTTCATCACCCTTCCCGGGTGACGCGGGCGCGCGCGACGAGCCCCCATTACGGGACTGTGAAACCGCTCGCCGGCGGCGGGGACTTCACGCCGGCTGCTGGTTGACTGGGAATTGATGACTGGCTCTGCCGCCGTCCAGCGCGACGCCGAGACGGTCGCGTGGGTCAGGTCGCTCCGCGCTCACGGCCAGGAGCGGGACAACGCGGTGCGCGAGCTTCACGAGCTGCTGCTCGGGGTGGCGCGGCGCGAGCTGCGCCGCAGGTCGCTCGCAGTCGAGATCGCCGGTCCGGAGCTCGACGATCTGGCACATCAGGCCGCGGCCGACGCGCTGCTCGCGATCACCGGAAAACTCGATCAGTTCCGGGGCGAAAGCCGGTTCACGACGTGGGTGTACGGGTTCGTGATCCTCGAGGTCTCCAACAAGCTCGGGCGCCACTTCTGCCGGAGTCCGTCCGCAAGCAGCGCCGAGGAGGACTGGAGCAGGCTCCCCGACCGGTTTGCCCTCGACCCGCATCGCCGTGCCGAGTGGCACGAACTCGTCGACGGGCTGCGCCGTGGCGTCGAGGAATGCCTGACCGATCACCAGCGGCGACTGTTTGTCGCGATCGTGCTGAACGCCGTCCCCCTCGACGCGATGGTGATCGAGCTCGGTTCCAACCGCAACGCGATTTACAAGTCGCTGTACGACGCTCGGCGTAAGCTGCGCCGATGGCTGGTCGCTCAGGGGTACCTGGATAGCGAATCGGAGAGGTGAACTTGAACAGCCGTTGGACGCAGCTCGAGCAGTTCCTGTCTACCGATCCTCGCGACGCGGGCTGCGAGGAGGCGATGAAGGCCCTCCACGTCTACGCCGAGCTCGTCATGTCCGGAGAGGATCCGGAGGCGCGGTTGCCCGGACTCGCCGCCCACTTTGAGGCGTGCGGCCCATGCCAGGAGGATCTTGCCGGGCTGCTGGCCGCCGTGCGCGCTCGCGCGCGGTGACCCCGAGAGGGTCGGGAACCAAGCGGTCCCGACCCTCACGCGGTTCTCAGCTAACGGCGATGCCGGCCGGGGTGGCGCCGGCGGGAAGCGAGGTCGGGGAGCCGGCCAGTTCGGTTAGGTTGCCGCCGTCGACGGCGAACGCTCCGACCGCGCCGATCCTGCTCTCGTCGACATACAGGATGCGGCCGTCGGGGCTCAGCCGGGCGTCGACCGCTCCCACACCACCGGTGTTGCCGACCGGTGTGCTGCCCAGTAGCGTCAACCCTCCGCCGGGCGCGATCGAGTAGCGCGAGATCTCGCCCGAGCCCGTGTTAACGGTGAACAGGAAGCGCCCGTCGTGGGTGATCTCCACCCAGCACGGAGCCGTCTGGTTGTCGGCGAAGGGGGAACCGGTGATCGGCGTCAGCGTCCCGTTGGGGGAGTCGGCGAATGCCGAGATCGTCCCGGTCCCCGCTCCCACGTTGTGAGCGTTCGAGACGAACAGCTGGTCTGGATTGGTGGGACGGAATTCACTGCCGAACGGGCCGAGTCCCTGAGCCGGGAATGGCGACCCAGGGGACGCGTCTACGCGCCCGCTGTAGCCAACCGTGAAGCTGTCGATCTCGGAGGTTCCGACTCGGGTTCCGACGAGCTTGGTACCCGTGTCGTTGAACAGCACATCGCCGGGCTGTGAACCGCTCGGCAGAGCCACCGTGGAGTCGGCGAGCGCTCGCAGGTGGCCGTCGTGGCCGAGGAGGAAGCCGGTGTAGTTACTGTCACCGCTTCCGGCATTTGCGACATACACGAGGTGACCGTGGACCGCGATGCTCACAGGCAGTTCGCCGACCGATGACACGACGCTCCCCTGCACCAACCGCGGTGAACCGTCCGGCGCGATTCGCAGCACTGAGATCTGGCTACTGCCCGCATCGACGGCGATGAGGAAGCGGCCGTCGGGTGAGATCTGTAGCGCTCCCTGGGAGGCGAGACCCGCGCCGGTTCCCGCGCCGCCGGCGACGAACGGGCTTCCCGCCTGAGGCGTCAGCGATCCGTCGGCGTGACGGTCGAACGCTCCGATCGTATTGATCCGAGCCGTGTTGTCGTTGACGTAGACGTGTCCGATCACCGGCGAACGATTGGACGATCCGAACGCGGATGCGGGAACAACTGCAACAGCGGCGATGGCGAGGCCCAGCGTCACCGCGCCGAGGCGAGCACGGGTGAGTAAGCGTGTTAGCACGCGCATGCTTCTCCTTCTTTTGTATGGGGGCTGCGTGCTATGTGTGCGCCCCGCTTCGCCGTGGGTCTTACCTGCGAAGGGGTGACAGCTTTCTTAACGCGGTCAGATGCTCAGGCCGGCGGCTCGACGCCGAGCTCGGCGAGCAGCGTCGTCCCGCGCGCGCCGTTGTCGCCGAGTCGCTCGGGCACGGTCGCCCCGGCGGCGAGCAGGATCCGCACGATCTCGGCGTACGGCTCCTTCGGGATCTCGTCGACCGTCCGCATCGACGGGCCGCCCTCGGGCTCCGAACAGTGGCGCGAGCCGTGGAGCGCGGCCCCGATCGCGCTGCCGCCGTCGCGGAAGGTGAGCGCCGCGCCCCGTTGCACCAGCTCGCGCGTCATTTGCACGCGCCCGCGCCAGCACGCGTGGCCGAGCGGGATCTCCTCGCTGTCCGGGTCGCCGTCGATCCGCGCGCCGGCGTCGAGCAGCCGACGCATAGCCTCGAGATGTCCGCCCTCGATCGACATCATCAGCATCTGGTCGAGTGCCGGGAGCGCGATCTCGCCAGGAATGACGCCGCCCCTGCCTGACAGGTACGCGCCGAGTGCGCGGTCGTCATCAGTCACGGCCGCTGCAGAAGCGCCCCGCTCTCGCAGGAGCGCGGCGACCGCCTCCTCGCCCCAGCGAACAGCGACCTGCAACGGGGTGAGACCGCGCTCGTCGGGTGCGTCGATCGGCGCGCCGGCGTCGAGCAGCACGGCGACGGTCCGCGCCGGTCGCCGGCGCCACACGGCCTGATGCAGGTGCCCCGCGTCGGCACGCGCGCCGTGCCTGCAGAACATCTCGACCATCTCGTGGTTGGGGAAGTTGAGCGCACGGCCGAGGTCGTAGTCGACGAAGTCCTGTCGGCACCCAGCGTCGATCACGAGCATCGCGCACGTCGGGTCGGGGAACTCGCACGCGTGGTAGAGGACCTCGTTGCCGTGGAGACCCTCGCGATCGTCGGTCGGGTCGGCACCTGAGGCGAGAAGCATCCGCGTCAGCTCGGGGTCGCCCGCGATTCCGGCGGCCCCGTACAGCGCGACCTGCAGCCACTGGTCGTCGTTGATGAAGAACGCGTTCGGATCGGCACCGACGGCGAGCAGGCGCCGCACGACCTCGCGGATCCCGGGCGCGCGCTCCGGATCGCCCCGCAGCAGCCGCGAGAAGCAGGCGTACAGAATCGGCGCCCAGCCGTTCGGGCCGGTCGGGTCGCTCACTGCGGCCGGCCGCGCCGCCAGCCGTCGTGACACCTCGTCGGCCTCGCCGGTGGCGCACGCGCACGCCAGGTCGTGGCGGGCGAGCGATGGGTCGGCGTCGAGCAGCGCCCATGCGCGCCGGAGGTCGGCCGACGTCGCCGAGGCTAGGAGCGCGGTCGCGCGTTCGCCGGCGTCAAGTGTGAGCGCCTCGACGTGAAACTTCAGCCGCGGCCAGGAGCGGAACCCGTGCTCGCGGGCAATCGCCAGCTGCGCGAGCGCGATCGACGGGAACTCCCCGGCCTTGCGGCGGCGCTTGGCCTCGTCACGGAGATGGCGGAGGTCGGGACGGGGTGGCAGGGAACGCGTCTCGGACATGTGAGCTCCTTCCGGTCCTCGGCGGGTCCGCACGCCGGGCCGAAAGTCACGTCCGTAGCCGGTGACTTCTACGTCTCAAGTCAGTTGGGCCTGTGGCCCTTTCCGCGGACCGGATGCGTCCTGCACGCATGGCGGAAGATACTCCACCCAACAGGCCAACGAGCTCGCCGTCGGGCGCGCGGGTGACTTACGCTTACGCCATGGGCGCCACCCAGCCGGCACCGGCGCCGTTGACCGACGAGGCGCTGCGAGCCTTGCTCGATGCCGGGCCTCAGGGCGTCGTGGTCGTCAACGAGCGCGACGAGGCTCTCTACGCAAATCCCCTCGCGCGCGAGCTGCTCGGCGACGCCCTGGCGCTCGGGAACGCCTTCGTGCTCGGCGGCGCACTGCGCGCCACCAGCGTCGCGCTTGAGGGGCTCGACGGGCTGTCGCTCGTCATCCTCACCGCCGTTACGGGGACGGAGCACTCGTACGGTGAGACCGGACCGGAGCAACATCTGCGGGAGGTCGAGGCGATCGCGCAGCTGGGATCGTGGAGCTGGGAGATCAGCGAGGACGAGATCGACTGGTCGGACGGGCTATACCGCCTCTACGGGCTCGAGCCGCGATCGGTACCGATCACGTTCCGGTCGTTCGTCGAGATGACGCCGCTCGAGATCCGCGACCGGATCGTCGGCACGATCGAGCACTGCGCCGAAACCGGCGACGGTTACACGTTCACCACCCGAACTCCGGATCGGGAGGGTGGCTGGCGCTGGCGCCACTCACGGGCTAACACGGTCACCATCGACGGACGCGTAACGCGGATGTTCGGCACGAGCCAGGAGGTCACCGAACGGATGCATACAGAGGAGGTGTTGCGCGAGAGCCTCGAGCAGGCCGAGCACCTCGCGCGGGAAAACGACGCGCTGCGAGCCGAGGTCGAGGCGCAACTGCGGGCCGTCCGGGCGTCACGCGCGCGTATCGTGCAGGCCGCCGACATCGCTCGGCAGCGCCTCGAGCACGATCTGCGCGACGGTGCCCAGCGCCGGCTCGCGACGGTTGGGGCGATCCTCCGCTCGGCCCAGGGGCAGCTCGACGCCGGTGCCGAGCCAGGCCTGGCGCGCACGTTGTCGCAAGCCGTGGAGGAGCTCGAGGCCGGGACCGAGGAGCTCCGCACGCTCGCGCGCGGACTGCACCCGGCGGTTCTCACCGACGAGGGCCTCGTGGCGGCGCTGGGTGCGCTCGCAAAACGGTCTCCGGTGCCGGTCAAGCTCCGCGCGGACTCGCTAGGCGCTTTGCCGGCCGCGATCGAGTCCGCGGCGTACTTCGTCGTGTCCGAGGCTCTGACCAACGTGGTCAAGCACGCGCGCGCCTCGCGGGCGCAGGTTACGCTCGAGCGGCACGCGCGCGGCGTGCTGGTCGAGGTCAGCGACGATGGGACCGGTGGCGCCACGGTCGAGGCCGGGACCGGATTGCGCGGCCTATCGGACCGCGTCGCCGCTCTCGGCGGAAGCCTCCGGCTGGACAGCCCGGCGCGGAGCGGGACGCTGCTCCGCGCGGAGCTGCCGTTCGCGGACGGGTCGACCGCCGGCCAAGTTCAGGGCTAGCACTGATGACGGGGGCGGTGGACCGTGACAGCATGCGAGGATGGGAGCGACCATCCTCATCGTCGACGACAACGGCGGCTTCCGAGCCTGGGCGTGTGTGCTGCTGGAATCGGCCGGGTACACGGTCGCCGGCGAAGCCGCGGACGGCGCCTCGGCGATCGCCGCCGTACTCGCCTCTCCGCCCGAGGTCATGCTGCTTGATGTCCAGCTTCCGGACACCGACGGCTTCGAGGTCGCCCGGAGGCTCTGTGCGGAGCGCTCTGACGTCGCGATCGTCCTCACGTCGACTCGCGACGCGCTCGACTACGGGACGAGGCTCGGGAGCTGCGGCGCCCGGGGGTTCCTGCCCAAGGACGACCTGTCGGCGGAAGCCCTCGCCGCGGTGCTCGCCGGCGAGGAGGACCTTGCCGGCGACCAGGACCTGGAAGGCACCGGCACGACTTAGGCTGGAAGCGAGATGGTGACGCCCGAGGCCCTGGGCGCGGTCCTGCCCGAAGGAACCCTGCCGGCGGCCCTGGACGCCCTGCCGTTCGGAGCCGTCTTGCTCGACGCGCACGAACGGGTCGTGTACGCCAACCGGCTCGCGCACCGGATGGTGCGGGGCATGCGGATCGGCGGCGCCGCTCAGTGGGCGGCGGCACCGCGGCCGAGCGGCGGCGACGACGGCTCTGGCGTTGGGAGCGGGCACGACCGTGATCGCGCTCCGCAGGTCTGGATCGCGACCCTTTCCGGCGGACTCGGCGGGCGCGTCCGGGCGATGAGGATCGCGGTCGAGGGATTCGATCGGGGAACGATGATCGTGCTGAGCCCGCTGCCCGAGTCCGGGGACCGCGGGCGCGATCCGGAGCAGCGACTGCAGGAGGTCGAGGCGGTCTCGCGGGTGGGCTCGTGGAACTGGGAGATCGAGGCCGACGTCGTCACCTGGTCCGACGAGCTGTTCCGGCTGAACGGGCTGCTCCCCCAAGCGGTGCCGGTGAACTATGAGCGGGTGGCCCGGCACTACCACCCCGAGGACCGCGCCGCTCACGTCGCGCTGGTCGAGCACTGCCGGCGGACGGGTGAGCCGTTCGAGAGCATCCACCGGGTGGTGCGGCCCGACGGGACGGTCCGGTGGCGTCACGGGCGAGGGCAGGCGGTGATGGTCGACGGCCGAGCGGTGCGGATGTACGGCACCGTCCAGGACATCACCAGGCGGGTCGAGCGCGAGCAGGCGTTGCAGCGCAGCCTGGACGAGTCGCGGCGGCTGGCGGCCGAGAACGAGGCGCTGCGCGCCGAACTCGAGGCGCAGCTGCGAGAGGTGCGGGCGTCACGCGCTCGGATCGTGCAGGCCGGCGACGATGCGCGCCGGCTGCTGGAACGCGACCTTCATGACGGTGCGCAGCAGCGGCTCACGACGCTGGGGCTGATCCTGCGTTCGGCCCAGGTCCAGTCCGCCGCCGCCCGCGTCCGGCCGATCAGTCGCTGCGCGACGCGCTCGAAGAGCTCCAGGCGGGGCTCTCGGAGTTACGCACGCTGGCTCGCGGACTGCATCCCGCGATCTTGACCGACGAGGGGCTGGTGCCCGCGCTCGAGGCGCTCGTGGCTCGTTCGGCGTTGCCGGTGAGACTGTCCGCTGCGCCGATGCATCGCCTGCCGCGAGCGATCGAGACCACCGCGTACCTGGTCGTTTCCGAGGCGCTCGCCAACGCCGCGCGGCACGCCGGCGCGTCGCGCGTGCTGGTGGAGGTGGAGCTCGGCCCGGGAACGCTGACCGTCGCCGTGTCCGACGACGGGGGTGGCGGGGCCAGGATCGGCGGCGACGGCGGTCTTGGTGTGCTGTCCGACCGGGTCGCCGCCCTCGACGGTCGCCTCGAGCTCGACAGCCCGTCCGGCGGTGGCACCCGGCTGCGCGCGGAGCTGCCATGCGGGTAGCGATCGCCGAGGACAGCCTGCTCTTCCGCGCGGGACTCGCGAGCGTGCTCACGACGGCGGGGCACACGGTCATCGCGTCCGTCGGGTCGGCGGAGGAGCTGATCGCCGCAGTGAACGGCGACCCGCCCGACGCCGCGATCATCGACATCAAGATGCCGCCGACCCACACCACCGAGGGACTGCAAGCGGCGGCGCAGATCGTCTCGAGTAACCCGGAGGTGGGTGTGCTCGTCCTCTCGCAGTACGTGGAGCCCCGCTACGCGCTCCGCCTCATCAACGAGCGCCCACACGGAGCCGGATACCTGCTCAAGCAGCGCGTCATCGATGTGGAGGAGTTCATCGACAGCGTGCAGCGGATCGCCGACGGCGGGCTCGTGGTCGACCCCGACGTCGTCAACCAACTGCTGTCCGTCGCCCAGCCGACTCAGCCCCTGGGCCAGCTCAGCGACCGCGAACGCGAGGTCCTGGCGCTGATCGCCGAGGGCAGGACCAACAACGCCATCGCGCAGCAGCTCGTCCTAACCGAGAAGACGGTCGACTCACACATCCGCAACATCTTCATGAAGCTCGATCTCCCGTCCACCAACCAGGACCACCGGCGCGTGCTCGCGGTCCTCACCTATCTGCGCACCAGTTCGCCAGCGTAAGCAGGTCTATTGGCTCGCCTGGCGGTGGCGCCAGGCGAGCCGGAGTTTCATTCGATCGTGAGCGGCGTGCCGATTGGCAGGAGCCCGCCGAGCTGGACGATCTCCCAGTTGGGGACGCGGATGCATCCATGGGACGGATGTCCCGGGATGAGCGACGGCTCGTTGGTGCCGTGGATGCCGATCACGCCACCGCCGGGCCAATCGGTCTCGACGTTGGATAGCGCGGAGGTACCGAACGCCAGCGGACCGTAGATGCTCCCGGGCGGGAAGCCTGTGAGCCGGTCGCGGATGTAGAACTGCCCGTGCGGCGTCGGCGTGCTCGCCTTCCCGGTACCCACGGGCGTCACGAAGATGACCTTGCCGTTGCGGTAGAGAGTGAGCGTCATCTTCTCGGTCGAGACCACGACGTAGGTGTGCACCGTCTGCGGCGCGCCGAGCGTGCGCTCGGGCACCCAGCCGATCTGCCCGGCCGGGCGAAGCGGGAGGCGCACCTGAACCCACCATGAGCCGCGGACCAGCAGACGCTGCTGTTCGAGCAGCAGTTGGCTTGTTCCGTCCTGAGTCGTCAGCCCCAGATAGCCGAGCACGCGCGCGTGGCGAGACGGGCCGGCGTACGCGTCCGTTGCGCTCTCGAGGTACGCCCACGTGGAGGTGAATCCGGGCTGGGACAGCACCTGGCGCTTCACCTTCGCGCCTTGGCCGATGGCCGGAAGCGCGAGGGCGGTCAGCATCGCGAGGGCGCAGAGCGCCGCGGCCCGAAGGCCGCGGCGGCTTGATGTTGGGTGATCCCTCATGTCACCCTGTGAAGGACGGCGCCCGCACCGCGGTCGCGGCCTTGGCGGCGAACACCTTCACCTTGACCATCTCCTTGCAGCTCGGGCTGCGCACGAAGATGGTCCCGCTCTGCGTCGGCTCGACGGTGAACGTCGCCTTGCCGTTCTTTCCGGTGCGCTTGGATACGGTCTTACCGCCAGGGAGGCTGATGCGCACCTTGGTGTTGGTGACCGCCGCACCGTGCTTGGTCACGGACACGATGATCGTGTCGACCTGGCCGGCCCGGACCTTGTAGCCCATCGTCGATGCCCGGCACACGCCCGGGTACACCTTCGCCGGAGGCACGACCGTCGTGGTGGCGCACACGCTGCCTGTCAGGGTCTGGCCGCTGGGGCAGGTGGTCGGCGGTACGCACTGCGCGCCCGACAGCGTCTGTCCGCTCGGGCACGTGGTTGGCGGTACGCACTGCCCGCCGGACAGGCTCTCGCCGTTGGGGCAGGTGGTTGGCGGTACGCACTGCCCGTTCGAGAGGACCTCGCCGTTCTGGCAATTCGTGGGCGGTACGCACTTGCCGCCCGAAAGGACCTGTCCGCTCGGGCAAGTCGTCGGGGGCACGCACTGGCCGCCCGAGAGAGTCTCGCCGGCGGGGCAGCCGGTCGGCGGCACGCACTGGCCACCGGACAGAGTCTCGCCCGCGGGGCAGCCGGTCGGCGGCGTGCACACACCGTTGAGGAGGCTGTACCCGGTCGGGCACGTGGGCGCGCAGCCGGTCTTCGGCGCGGTGACCGTGCCGCTCGACGGCGAGCCCATGTAGCTGTTGCCGAGCACGTAGGTCTCCGGCACCGAGGTCGTGACCGTGAACTTCTGCGTCGCCGCTGAGTTGGACGGCGAGGTGAACGACGTCGGTTGCCCGAGGTTCGCGAGCCCGGTCTGAGTGCCAACGGCGCCCTGGGTGAAGTAGTTCTGGTTGAGGCCGGTGTTGCCCTTATCCGTGCTCGACGTGAGCTCGTGCACGTTCTGGCCGACCGGGATGTTCTCGATCGTCCCGCTGAAGTACTGCTCGGTGATCGTCACCGTGGCCGTGTAGGAGCCGTTCAGCGGCGTGACGCACGTCGAAGGGCCGACGGAGACCGACAGCGTGTGCGCCGAGGCCAGCGCTGGGAACGCCAGTACCAGCGTGAAGACGGCTATCAGGCCGCCCATCAAACGTTTGTTGACCATTCGTACTCATTCCTTGAGGTCGTTGGACGTACACAGACAACGCAGAAGTTGCTGGAAACTCGCGTATGCCCGCGACCCGGAAGTACAGGCGTCTTGCCGACGGCTATACCAGCGGATGGGGCGCTCGATCTATAGCTGCCAGCGCCCGCCGTCGAGTAGACCGTGCTCGCGGCCCTCGCCGTCGTAGCCGAGGACGACGACCTCGTCCGAACCGACGGTCACGTCGAGGTGGTCGCCGCTCTTGTTGACGCGATCGCGCATGGACAGATCGACGAGCTCGGGAAAGCCGACCCGAGCGCGATGTGGGGAGCGACGTTCTCGTCGAGCGAGATCATCCCGAACGTCTGCCCGGCGTGCCCGACGGCGCTGTCGCCGTCGACGAACGCGATTTCGCCGAGGTGCCTCATCCCGGGGTCGCGTGCGATGAACTCGCGGAGCGTCTGGATGCCGTCGCCACCGGCGATCTCGACCAGCCGTCTTCCGGCGAAGGTCAGCGACACGTCCCGCACGAGTCGCTCTCCGATGACCGCCGGGCGGGTGAGACGCACGTGTCCGTCCGCGCGGTCGGAGTCGGGCACGGTGGTCGGCGAACCGACGGTGCCAGGCGGCGACCGGGTCGGGTTGATCGAGGCGGCAGGCAGCGGCGATCTGATCCCACAGCTTCTCGAGCGCGTCCTCGGGAGAGAGGTCCGCGTGAAGCGCGCGCGCCCACGACTCGTTCGGACCCGGGATGACCGTGTTATTGACGAGGTACTCGACGGCGCGCCACGTCGTGCTCCGTGGCGGCTGAGCGTGGCTGACGCGCGCAGGGTCGAGCTCGTCGACAGCCCGGGCGCAGTCGGCGCGTGGATCATGATGGCGCCCCGCCGGCGTCGGCGAGCTGCTGCAGAGAGGCCTCCCACCAGACCGGGAGCAAGGCGCGCACGTCGCCCCGGGCGTGGAGAACCTGCGAGCGCCGCAGCCGCAAATCCGAAAAATCGGCCTCGACGTAGCTCGCCCCGTGGCGGTACGCCGCGTCCGCCACCGCGCGGACGAGCTCGGCGTGAACGACGTCGGCCGAGATCCGGACGAGCTGACCGGGCTGCACGTTCGCGCCGACGATGACCGCGAGCTCGGCCAACCGTTCCCGGACGTCCATGGTTGTGAAGGTAGAGATAATCGGTCGATGGACGTCAAGCCGTTTCGGATCGAGCGCTACTACGGCCGGTATGAGTTCACGACGAGGTACATGTTGTCGAGCAGCGACTGCGAGTCGCGCACGATCGAGAAGTTGCTCGCGCTCGAACCCGACGCGCACGCCCGGCTGCTGGGGACGTGGTGCGGCTACACCGAATCCCCGGGGGCGCCCGACCTGCGCGAGGCGATCGCTGGGCTCTACGAGCGCGTCGACCCCGACGACGTGATCGTCACCTCGTGCGGGGAGGAGGGTATCTTCCTGATCCACCACGCGCTGCTCGGAGCCGGCGACCACGCGGTTATCGAGACGCCGTGCTACGAGTCGGCGCTCGAGCTCGCGCGCAGCACGGGCGCCGAGGTGAGCGAGTGGCGGCGGCGCTACGAGGATGGGTGGGCGCACGATCTCGACGCGCTCGAGCGATCGCTCCGCCCCGCCACCCGGTTGGTGTACGTCAACCAGCCGCACAATCCGACGGGCACGCTGATGGAACGGACGACGTTCGAGCAGGTCTCGCAGATGGCGCGCGCGCATGGGCTCGTGCTGTTCTCAGACGAGGTCTACCGCGAGCTCGAACACGATCCCGCCGACCGGCTGCCGGCGGCCTGTGACCTCGACGAGCGCGCGGTCTCGCTCGGCAGCATCTCCAAGAGCTACGGGCTGCCCGGGCTTCGCCTCGGGTGGATCGTCACGCGCGACGCCGGCACGCGCGAAGCCGTCATGCGGCTCAAGGACTACACGACCATCTGCTCGAGCGCCCCGAGCGAGGTGCTGACGGCGCTCGCGCTGCGCAACCGGCACGTGCTGCTCGAGCGCAATCTTGCGATCGTGGAGCGGAACCTGCCGCTGCTCGATGACTTCTTCGCGCGGCACGGCGACGCGTTCGAGTGGGTGCGACCGACCGCGAGCCCGATCGGTTTCCCGCGGGTCAACGGCGTGGCCGACGTGGAAGAGATGTGCGCGCGGCTCGCGGAGCTGGGCGTGCTGTTGCTGCCGGGCTCGGTCTACGGCGAGCCGTCGCACGTGCGCGTCGGCTTCGGCCGCGCCGACATGCCCGAGGCGCTGCGTCTGCTCGAGTCGTGCCTCGGCGCGCCCACGACCGTCCCGTAGCGCGGTCTCCGCTGATTTCCGCCTCGCTCCGCGGTCATATGGTGTGAACCTGGAGAAAGGAGAATGAGATGGGCAAGTTGGTGGTTACCGAGTTCGTGTCGCTCGATGGAGTGTTCGAGGACCCGGGTGGTGCCGAGGGCTACGAGCACGGCGGCTGGACGTTCGAGTACGACCGCGGCGACGACGGCAACCAGTTCAAGGTGGACGAGCTGATGGACGCGCAGGTCCAGTTGCTCGGCCGGCGCACCTACGATGGGTTCGCCGAGGCATGGCCCTCGCGCGAGGGCCCGTTCGCGGACAAGATCAACAACGGCGCCAAGTACGTCGTCTCCAACACCCTCACCGACCCGTCGTGGCAGAACACCACGGTCATCTCGGGCGATCCCGTCGCCGGCGTCTCGAGGCTGAAGGACGAGACCGAGGGATCGATTCTCGTGGCCGGCAGCGGCACGCTCGTCCAGACGCTGCTCGCGGCCGACCTGGTGGATGAGCTTCGCCTGATGGTGTTCCCGACGATCCTCGGGCGGGGCCGGCGGCTGTTCCCAGACGGCATCGACCGGCTGAAGCTGAAGCTCGCCGACAGCAGGACAGTTGGCCAGGACGGCGTGCAGGTCCAGGTCTACACGCGGGCGGAGTCGTGATCGATCAGCCGACCGCGGAGGACGCGCTCAAGGCGCTCGAGCCGCTCGTGGGCGACTGGAAGCTGGTCGCGCAGCCGCCCGGTGGCGAGCCCTGGCCGGGGGAGGCACGGTCGACGTTCGGATGGCACCCCTCGCGCGCACATCTCGTCCAGACCTCGACGTCCGACGCGCCGGAGGCGCCGAGCACGGTCTCGATCATCGGATGCGACGGCGCGAAAGGGACGTACTACCAGCTGTACTCCGACGACCGAGGCGTGTGCCGGGTGTACGAGATGAGCATCTCCGACACCGAGTGGACGTTGTGGCGCGAGGGCGAGCCGTTCGCGCAGCGGTTCGCCGGAAGGTTCGAGGACGGCGGTGGCAAGATCGCCGGCCGGTGGGAGAGATCCGACGACGGCGTCAACTTCACGACCGACTTCGATCTGACGTACCTGCGGGTCGATTAGGTTCGACCCCACGCCCCAGTTGTCCGGAGTCCGGATCGGTGTCCGGACCTGCATGACGCGACGTTCGAGCCCGGCAGGCGTGACCGTGCCGCATGGTGCATGCCCCACACGCACCACACGGCAAGGTCGCTCCCGGACGCTTCCGTTGACGAGCTATGCAGGTCGCGCGGCTCTTCCTGTGGCGAGCGGCCGTCCCCATGCGAGCGGCCGTGCGCTAGTGACTCGCGCGCGCGTGCTTAGGCAGCCAGAACACCGCCGTGCACGCGACGGCGAGGAACCCGACCGCGACCAACAGCGCGTGATCGGAGGCGCCGACAAACGCCACCGGACCATGGCCGCTCCCGAGGCGGTCGAACAGCGCTGTCCCGACCGCGGCGATCCCGACCGACATCGCGAGCTGCTGGATCGCCTCGAGCAGGCCCGAGGCCGACCCGAGCTCGTGGGGTGCGACGCCCGCGAGGATCACGTCGAACATCGGGACGAACACCATCCCCATGCCGAAACCGGTGATAGCGAGCGGTCCGGCGAGATCCCACGCGGTCACGCTGCCGCCGTCCGCCCGCAGGGCGAGATCGACCACCACCAGTCCCACGGCCATGGTCACGATGCCGATGTGCATCGTCGTCCGCCCGATCTTGGCCAGCAACGCGGAGGAGGTGATCGAGCCGCCGATGGCCGCGACCGGGATCGCGACCGTCGCGATCGCGCACGCCAGCGGGGTCAGGCCCAGGCCGGTCTGGAGCATCACGTTGAGCGCGATCATCATCCCGCCCATCGCGCCGATGAAGCCGAGCACCACGGCGAGTCCGGCGACGTAGGCGCGCCGGCGAAGAATCGACGGCTCGACCAGCGGGGCGCGGCCCTGACGTGCGCGGTGCTTCTGCAAGAGGCCGAATGCCGCCAGGGTGAGCAGCCCGAAACCGAGCAGCGCGAACGACCATGCCGGCCACCCGTGCTCGCGACCCTCGATCAGCGGGTACACGAACGCGACGCCGCCAACCATCGCGAGCGTGACGCTGGGCGCGTCGAGTCGCGCGCCCGGGGCCGATGGGGCGGTCCGGGGGAGGAAGCGGCGGCCGGCGGCGATCGCCAGCAGGCCGATCGGGACGTTCACGAGGAAGATCGCCCGCCACCCGGTTCCGAGCACCTCGAGGTTGACGAGCGCGCCGCCGACCAGCGGACCCGCGATCGCGGCCAGGCCCATGACCGGGCCGAACACGCCGAATGCCCTCTGCTGTCCCTCGTCGCCGAACAGCTCGCGGATCAGGCCGAAGCCCTGAGGGACCATCACCGCGGCCACCGCGCCCTGAACCGCCCGTCCGGCGATCAGCGCACCCGGCGACGGCGCGAGCGAGCACACCACCGACGCGGCCACGAAGCCGCCGATTCCGAACAGCAGCACCCGGCGTCGGCCGAACAGGTCGCCGAGCCGGCTCCCGAGCATCAGCGTCACCGCCATCGCCAGCGTGTACGCGGCGGAGATCCACTCGAGCGCCGCGTACGAGCCACCGAGATCCCGCCGGATTGCCGGCGCGGCGGTCTGCGCGATCGTCGAATCGAGCAGGTCCATCACCGAGGCGGCGAGGACCACGAGGAAGCCCAGCCAGACGGTCCGGCTGGAGGGCCGCGCCTCGGCGACGGCCACGGAAGGAGAGGAGAGAGTGATGGTTGACATGAATGGGAACGATCTCGTCAAATGCGGCCAATTTCGGTCCGCAATAGTTCTTGATCACGGGCATTGCGGACAGATACAGTCCGCAATGTCTGGAACCATGCTCGGCATCATGGTCCAGACATCCGCCCGCCTTCTCGCCTTGCTCTCGCTCCTGCAAATGCGCCGGGAATGGACCGGCCAGGAGCTCGCCGACCGCCTCGAGGTCGGCTCCCGCACGATTCGCCGCGACGTCGACAAGCTGCGCTCACTCGGCTACCCGGTTGAGGCCGCCCCCGGCGTTGCCGGCGGCTACCGACTGGGCGCCGGCGGCGAGCTGCCGCCGCTGCTGCTCGACGACGCCGAGGCCGTGGCCGTCGCCGTCGGTCTACGGACCGCGGCCGCGGGTGGGATCGCCGGGATCGAGGAGACGTCGGTGCGCGCCCTGTCCAAGCTCGAGCAGGTCCTGCCCCACCGGTTGCGACGGCGCGTGAGCGCGCTCAGCGACGCGACCTCGACGTTCGGCGTCGAGGGCCCGCAGATCGACGCCGACGTGCTGGCGACGCTGGCCGGCGCGTGCCGGGACCGGACGCGCCTGCGCTTCGCCTACATCGCCCGGGACGACAAGGCATCGCAGCGCAATACCGAGCCCCATGCCGTGGTCTACAGCGGTTACCGCTGGTACCTGGTGGCGTTCGACGTCGATCGCGACGACTGGCGCACGTTCCGCATCGACCGGATCCGCGGGCGGCTGCGCGCGGGAGAACGCGGCCAGCGGCGGACCGTGCCCGGTGGCGACCCGGCCGCATTCGTCAAAGATCGGCTGCGCGCCGTGAGGGACGCCGATTCGGTCGCTGAGCCCGGACGAATCCGGGTGGGTGCCGCGGCGGCGGGCGTTCGCGGCCGGATCCCGGCCCGCTACGCGGCCGTCGAGCCCGACGGGGATGACGCGTGCATCGTGACCAGCCGGAGCAGGTGGACGCGCGGCTTCCTGGTGTGGATGGCGACGCTGGACGAGCCGATGGAGGTGCTCGGGCCGCCCGAGCTGGCGGAGGCGGCGCGTACGCTAGCGGCACGACTCGGCGCCGCGGCGTAGCGCTCGCCCCCGGGTCACGCGCGCGTCGATATCGGGATGACCAAGCGCGCGGGCCACGGAAACGGGGCTGAGTTGGATTCCGGTGCTACAGCTCCCAGCCGAAGCAGATCGAGCGCCAGCTCGGCGGCTCGCGCTCGTAGAACCGGTGGGCGGCCGTCCGGGTCTCGGCGGAATCGAGCTCTAGATGAAACGCCCCGCGACTCCGGCCCCAGTCCTTGGCCGAATCGAGCAGGAGCTTGCCGATGCCGAGCGAGCGCCGCTCCGGATCGACCGCGAGGTCCTCGACCCAGACGCGCCGCCCGAACCGCACCGACTCGATGTCGTCGTACGCGGTGCAGAAACCGACGAGCTCGTCCTCGAGCGCGGCCACCAACACCACCGCCGAGTCCGAACTGACCGCGCCGCGCAGGGCAGCGGAGGCGCGCTCGGGATCCCAGCGGGGCGGACGCCCGCCGGGGGGCGCGAACAGCCACTCGTACATCGACACGACCGCATCGACATCCGAGGCCGCGGCGGGTCTGACGACGGCTCCGGCCATCACTCGATGATCGCAGCCAGCGCGCCCGCAAGGTCTCCGCGCCGCGCGATCGCGACCCGCTCGAGGCCGAGCCACGTCGCCACCAGGCGCAGCTCGCGGGCGAGCTCGCGCGCCACATGCGCGCGGTCGACGTCGTCCTCGGCGAACGCGCCCTGGACGAGGAGCGCGTCCCGCTGTCGGTCGGCCTTGAGATCGACCCGCGCCACCAGCGTCTCCCCGAGCAGGAACGGCAGCACGTAGTAGCCGTACACGCGCTTGGCGGCCGGGGTGTAGATCTCGATCCGGTAGTGGAAGTCGAACAGCCGCTCGGTCCGCTGGCGAAACCAGATCAACGAGTCGAACGGCGACAGCAGCGCGCGAGCGTGCAGCCGGCGCGGCCGGCGGGCATCGGGCCACAGGTACGCCGGAGCCGTCCATCCCTTGACCTCCACGGGCATCAGCTCGCCCGACGCGACCAGCTCGGCGACGCGCGCCTTCGACGCTGCCCGCGGGAGACGAAAATAGTCGCCGAGGTCGGGCTCGGTGGCCACCCCGAGCGCGCGGGCGGCGATGCGCACGAGCTCGCGCTGCGCGTCGTCCGGGCTCGGCGTCGGCTCCCCCAGGATCTCGCGCGGGAGAACCCGCTCGATCGTGTCGTACAGCCGCTCGAAGTTGACCCGCCGGGCGGCGCCCACCCGCCCGGTGAAGAACAGATGCTCGAGCGCGACCTTGCCCTCGTGCCAGTTCCACATGTGCCCGGGCCGGGGCGGCGGCCGGACCGCGCCGGTGTCGCGCGCGCGGATCGGTCCCTGCTCGGCGACGAGCTCGAGCGTCTCGGCAACCAGCTCGGGCTGGTCCCGGGCGATCCGTGAGATCGAACCCCAGGCTTCGCGGTCGACGTCCGCCATCCGCCACCGAAACAGCGGATGGAGCTCGATCGGGATCAGCGATGCCTCGTGCGCCCAGTACTCAACCAAGCGGCGGTCGATCCTCCCCAGGCCGTGGCCCGCGATGCGGTCGAGGCGTGAGCGGTCGTACGGGCCGAGGCGCGAGAACACCGGCATGTAATGCGCGCGACTGAACACGTTGACGGAATCGAGCTGCAGCGCCCCGAGCTGCGCCACGAGCGCCACGATCCGGTTGACGCTCGGCGGCTTGGCGGGCCGAGGCCGGCCGAACCCCTGGGCGGCGAGCGCGATCCGCCGCGCCGCGGCGACGCTCAGCTTGGGCACGGTCGTCGTCTGCGGGGTGATCTGAGTGTCCATGGGATGCGCGATCCCAATATGTCGAGTCGCTCGGATGCGGGAGGTCACCCGTCGCTCGGATGCGAGGGGTCACGTGTCGGTCGGACGCGTGAGGGGTCGGGCGTCGGTCGGTTGCGCGAGGGGTCACGCGTCGGTCGGATGCGGGAGGTGGCTCGGACGGGAGGTCAAGCGTCGTCCGGCCCATGCCGATCAGACCAGCATGGAAGCGTCGTCTCTGCCGCTCGGCAGGCCGGTTCGGCGGCGGATCGGTCGCCGCGCTCTCGCGATCGCGATCCTTGCCCTCGTGGCACTGTGGGTCGTCGCGCACAAGCACGTCAGCTACTACAAGGTCACGTCCGGCTCGATGGAGCCGACGTTGCAGATCGGGCAGCGAGTTGCGGCCGAGAGCACGCACGCGCCGCAGGTCGGGGACATCGTGCTGTTCCATCCGCCGGCGGGCGCCCGGCCGAAGAATCCGCAGTGTGGCGCGAGCGGTCAAGGCCAGGGCTTCACCCAGCCCTGCGGCGTCCCTGTGCCTGAGGAGTCGAACGCCACGTTCGTCAAGCGCGTCGTGGCCGGACCCGGTGACACGGTCGCGATCGTCAACGGTCGGGCGGTCGTCAACGGCGTCGCCTTGAGGGAGCCGTATATCGAGCCGTGCACCGCCGACGCGACCACGTGCAGCTTCCCGAACCCGGTGCGGGTGCCCGCGCGCGACTACTACGTGCTCGGCGACAACCGCGGCGTATCCGACGACAGCCGCTTCTGGGGCCCGGTGCCGGGTGCGTGGATGATCGGGACGGTCGTGCGCTGCTCGCTCCTGCGCACCGCCTGCCATCCCGTTCGCTGACGTAGGGCGAGAACCCCTACTGATAGAGAACGAGCTGGTGGGCGCAGAAGGCGAAGAACAGGGCCACCAGGCTCCAGGTGACTGGCCAGCTGACCGAGCGCAGGAATGATACGTCGAACTGCCCGAAGCGCAGCACGTAGACGAAGATGCCGGCGAGCATGACCGCGTAGACGATGATCGCGGCCAGCGGTGACAGGGCCAGGCCGATGATCGGGGCGATGATCAGGCCGAGCACCACCCAGGCCGTGATCGTGAGGATGTCGACGGTGAGGTTGGTGCGTTTGCGCCCGACGATCGTCATGAACCCGGCGGCGCCGACAAGTGCGGCGACCATGAACACGCCGAGCGGCCAGCGTGAGCTGAAGCCGAAGATCGCGCCCATGAGCTTCCCGCCTGCCCATAGGAGGAACGGGTCGACGACCGCGATCGCGAGGTAGCAAGCGCCCATGTCGGCGGTGGAATCCCACGGGTCCGCGAACACCGGCCGGCGGACGACCATCGCGTCCCTCAGGGCGTCGGGTGCGAGCGCCGCGCGGAGCGAAGGGGTGCGGTCAGGTTCGGTCGACAAGTGTCGGGCCTCGGCCGGGAATGGTAGGGAACCGCTCCGGTGCGCGTGCGCGTCGCCGCGCTCGCGGACGTGGCCGGCCTTCGCCGCGACCCGCGGCGGCCAGCCCCGCAGGGACGGCCATTACTGGACCGGTCGAAGTTTCGGGCGCACGCCGGTCAGCCGGCCGTCGGCCGCCCAAAGGTCCGGCTGCGCGAGCAGCGACTTGAGCGCGGCGAACGCATCGGCGTCGAGGCTCGAGGGCACGTCGGCGCTCATCAGCTCGAGCGCATCGCGTGGCGAGAAGGCGGCCCGGTAGGGGCGGTCGGAGATCAGCGCCTCGTAGACGTCGGCGACGGCCAGCACGCGCATCGACCTCGTCAGCTCCTCACCGGCGAGACCGCGCGGGTAGCCGTGACCGTCGAGCCGCTCGTGGTGTGCGCTCGCCAGCGCAGCCAGCCTCCCGAAGCTTGGAACTCGGCCCAGGATCTGCTCGGTCAGGAGCGGGTGGGACTGGAACCTCATCCGCTCGTCCTCGGTGAGCGGCCCAGGCTTGTCGAGGATCAGGTTCGAGATCGAGATCTTGCCGATGTCGTGGAGCAGCGCGGCACGCCGCAACTCGCGCACCTCGGGCTCGGTGAAGCCCAGCACCCTCGCCATCCCGACGGCGATCGTGCACACGCGATCGCAGTGCTCATGGGTCCACGGCGATTTCGCGTCGATCACGGCCGCAAACCCCTCGGCGATCAGGTCGAGACGATTCTCGTCGGCGGTCAGGACGCGGTCGGGAGGCTCGACGGCGGACACGTCCGGCGAGCGCAACGACTGCCAGAACCGCCCGTCCCCGCGGAACGACCCGAGTGCCTTGACCAGCGCGGGGTCGAACCACTGTCCGCTGCGCCCCACGGCGACGCGGTAGGCGATGTGCAGGTTGCGGGCGGCGTGGAACACCTCCAACGTCTGCGCCAGGCACATGATCCTGGCCGGCAGCGGGATCTCCTCGCCGCTCAGCCCATGCGGCTGGCCGTGGCCGTTCCAGTGTTCGTCGAGAGCTTGAATCGCCTCGGCCGTCGCCTCGGAGAACCCGAGCTTGCGGGCGATGTCGGCGCCCCGGTAACAGCGCGCCCGCATCAGGGACCGGGTCACGTGACCCTCGGCGCGGATAGCGCGCAGGCGTTCGCTCTTCTCGCTCAGGGAGCCGTCGGGGGCGACCGTCTTCAGCGACCACACGAACGCCGACATGGGGCGGGCCCAGTCGACCAGCTTCGACGTCCGCTTGGCGTCCTGGTCAGCTGCCCCGAACAGCGCCGACATGTGCGCGGCGTTTGCCGAGCACCCAGCGTCCTTCAGCAGCAGGGCATAGAACAGGTCGGACCGAGCGGATGCATCGAGCCCGATCTCGTCCGCCAGGCGCATGCCGATCAGACAGGACCGCGCAGCATGGCCGGCCGGCTCTCCCTCGCCGATGTCGAGCGCGCTCGACAACGCCCCGATCAACTGAGATAGCGCGATCTCCCCTGATCCAGCCATCAAGCGATAAGTATCCGCTCAGACGGTCCCAACGACAACCGGTCTAGGCTTCCGGGTCGATGTGTGACTTCCACTCCCCGCCGCTGCCGCCGCTCGAGGCCGACGAGTACCGCCTGGACACCGTCCGGGTGCGCGGGTTCATCGCACAAGTGCGCGACCGGATCGCCCGGGCGGGTTCGCCGTCCACCGCGTGCGAGCTGATCAGCCCGCTGTTCGCGGACCTGCTCGCCGATCGCGACTGGCTGCCCGCGGCCTACCAGGAGCCGGCCGCCGTCAGCGGCATGGGGGGTGGGATCGGGCAGTGGCTCGCGTTCCGCGCCGCCGACCGATCGCTTGCGCTGTTCAGCCTGGTCGTGCCCCCCGGCGCGATGACGCCGGTCCACGATCACCTCGCGTGGGGCCTTGTGGGCGTATACCGTGGAGTCCAGGACGAGGAGTTCTACCGACCCGGAGACCGACGGCTCACGCTCGTGCGCCGGCGCCCGGTCCACCCCGGGGACTTCTATACGCTGCTGCCGCCGCGCGATGACGTTCACCGGGTACGGACGACGTCCACGGAGACGTCCGTGTCGATTCACCTGCTAGCCAACGACACCGGTTGCGTGTGGCGCCACACGTACGACGAGCAGACCGGCGAGGTCAGCCCGTTCCGGTCCGGGTACGTCAACGCAGAATGCGATTCGGATTCGTAGGGCGATGAGCGCAACGATCACCCGCCACGCCGAGGGGCTCACGTGGACGGAGCCCGGGTTCATGGTCCGCACGTCTCAGGCCCTGCGCAGCGAGGACCGGGTGTGGCTCGTGGATCCGTTCGACGACGGCCCGGCGCTGCGCGAGGTCGAGTCGCTTGGCACCCCGGCCGGCGTGTTCCAACTGCTCGATCGCCACAACCGTGACTGCGAGGCGATCGCCGCTCGGCTCGGCGTTCCGCTGCTGCGCCTACCCGACTCTGCGCCCGACACGCCGTTCGAGGTCGTGCGGGTGCTGTCGCGTCCGGGGTGGCACGAGGTCGCGCTGTGGTGGGAGCGTGAGCGAGCGCTGGCTGTGGCCGAGGCGATCGGCACCGCCCCGCCGTTCGCGCTCGGGCGCCGCGCGGGCGTCCATCCGATGCTCCGCCTCACTCCGCCTCGCGCCCAGTTCGCCCCGTACCGCCCGTCGATGCTCCTCGTCGGTCACGGCGCGCCGATCGAGGCCGATGCGGCGGCGGCGCTCGACGACGCGCTCGCGCACGCGCGCTCGGACATCCCGCGGCTGGTGACGTGGCTGCCGCGACTGCTGCGGCGGTGAGGCCGTATCAGCTGGGGCCGGCGTTCGCGCCGAGGCTGTTCAGCCAGTTGCGCATCGACGCCCCGGCGGGCGTGACCTGCCCCTCTTCGTAGCCGGTGGTGGCGCGGGCGAGCGTGACGCCGTTGGACGTCGACCAGCCGTACTCGATGCCGGTGCCGGACGCGGCGTACCGCGCGATCACCTGTCCCTGCTGGAGGTACAACCCGGGCTTGGCGATGTCGGTGATCTCCTCGGCCACGTACTGGAGCTGGCCGGCCTGCGGGCCGTTCAGGAGCTCGAAGTAGACGAGCGGCTGACCCGCGTACCAGTCGGGGATGACCGCGAGGATCTTGACCGGGCACGGCGCCAGGATCGGCGCCCCGACCGGCAGGTTGGCGTCGACGCCCTGATCGGTCCGCTCCCAGTGGTTGACATACTGGAGCGGGTCGATGTACGTCGCGCTCGTCTTCTTGACCGCGACTTTCTCGAGCGCCAGCAGGTGGCGGACCTCGGTGATCGGCATGGCGTGGGCGTGCGGATCGCCGATCGGATCGCTCGGCGTCACCGCGACCGCCTGCGACCCAGCCGAAGGCTCGATCGCCTGTGGGTGTGCCTGGGGAATCGTGGCCGCCGCCGGCGCGGTGGTGCCAGAACCGCTGGCGCCGACGGCGCTGCCGCCGCACCCGGCGACCATCAGCACGACCCCGGCGATCGCTAGCGCCACCACGAGCAGCACGCTCGCGAGCCTGTATCGATGAAACATTTCCTTCTCGTCCACGCTGTCCGGTTCAACACGTTAACGGCATTTTTCGCCCCGGGCGTGAGTACACGGGCCAGAGCTCGTCTCGTGCGGTTGCGGTACCCGAGTAGGGTTGTCTCGTGGCCTTCGTACCCGCCGACCGGCATCTGCTCCGCGCCAAGGACCTGGCGGATGCGCGGTATTTCGAGCCGCTCGACGTCGACGATCTCGCGCGCGCCGCCGGGCTGTCGCGCGCTCACTTCAGCCGCGAGTTCCGACGGGCGTTCGGCGAATCTCCGCACGCCTACCTGCTCACGCGGCGCCTCGAGCGCGCCGCCGCGCTGCTCCGCACGACCGACCGCTCGGTGGCGGACATCTGCTTCTCAGTCGGGCTCCAGAGCCTCGGGTCGTTCACGACCAGCTTCACGCGCACGTTCGGCGTCTCGCCGACCGGCTACCGCGCCAGGTTCCCGCCCGCCTCCGACTGGGCGATGGTCCCGACGTGCGTCGTGCGCGCCTACGCGCGGCCGCAGCGCAGCACGTTTCGAGAAGACAACCTCACGCGGCGAAACTAGTGTGGCCGGCGTAATCGCCACCACGCCTGAGGAGGCCACGATGATCAAGCTCTCGACCGCGCAACTCTGGGTTCACGACCAGGACGAGGCGCTCGAGTTCTACACGAACAAGCTGGGCATGGAGGTGCGCTCGGACGTCACGCTCCCGGAGATGGGCAACTTCCGCTGGTTGACCGTCGGCCCCGCCGGCCAGCCCGACATCTCGATCGTCCTGATGGCGATCCCCGGGCCACCCGTGATGGACGGCGACACCGCCGAGCAGGTCAAATCGCTGATGGCCAAGGGGTTCGCGGGAACCGTGTTCTTCACCACCGACGACCTCTACGCGGACTACGAGCAGCTGAAGAACCGCGGTGTCGAGTTCTCCGAAGCTCCCGAGGAGCGCCCGTACGGGATCGACTCCGGCTTCCACGACCCGTCCGGGAACAGCTTCCGCCTGACCCAGGTCCGGGAGCTGTCCACGGCCTGACGCGGAGTCTGGGCCTCGCACGGAATCCGGCCCAGAAGCCGCCGTCCGTCGGAGGTGCATGAGCCGGATTCCGCACGCTCGGCATCCCTGGGGCCATGTGCCCCGTCCTGACGGGGGTCGCGCCCGCCGGGCACGGACGCCCGGCGGAACGGTCCCATGGATGCCGAGCGTCAGCGAGGCCCAAAGGGCTCGTCCGTGCGCTCGGTCATTGCGGAGTGGCGGTCAGCTCGTCGGGGCGGCGATCACCGGGGGGCCGGTCGGGACCCGGCTTCCGCCCGCGGGCTCCTCGGTCACCAGGATCTCGTTGACGCCGCGCAGGTCGCCCGGGACCCCGATGTCGGCCGTCCCGGCAGCACCGACGGTGAATAGCGCGGTCGTCGGCGCCGGGGCGGCGTTCGGTCGCTTGAGCCACACCTCGTAGATCCGGCCCGGGGCGGGCGCCGGCAGGTGGCGCACGGTCAGCTCCGCGTGGCCGCCGCCGATTCGCACCTGGGCGGTCGGCGCGGCGGGAGACAAGCTCGCGCCGGTCGGGCGCTGCGTAAAGATAATGCCGATGGTGAGCGCCGCAGCAGCCATCGCCACTGCGATTGCCAACCTCGGTGGCGTCGTGCGCCGCGATTTGGTGCGCACGGCGCCAACGGCGCGGACGGCGCGGACGGCGCGGACCGTGCGACGGCGAAGCCCCGACGGCAGCCGGTACTGAGGCGCGGACAGCGGCAGGGCGCCGGCCGCCCGCTGCATCGCCGCCACCTCTCTGGCGCAGGCCGGGCATCGGCTCATGTGACGCTCGTACGCCTCGGACTCCTCGTGCTCGAGCGCCCCCAGCGCGTACGCGGCCGCATCGGCGACGCAATCCTCTCGGTTCATCCCGCGCCCCCGGTGGCCGCGGCCGCCGTGTGGTCGCCGAGCGAGAGCCGCAACTTGACGAGGCCGAGCCGCATCCGGCCCTTCACCGTGCCCGCGGGCAGCTCGAGCATGTCGGCGATCTGGGAGTGGGTGAACCCGCCGAAATAGGCGAGCTCGATGACGCGACGCTGATCGTTCGGGATGTGATCGAGCGCGCCACGCACGCGATTCGCGTCCGCTTGGCGCTCGGCATCCGCGTCGGTCCGCCCCGGTGACACGAGCTGGTCAAGCCCGGCGTCATCCCTCAACCGCACATCCGGTAGGCGAGCGAGAAGGCCGCCCCGCCGTGACGATCGAAGAGCACCTCGAAGGCGAGCGCGTCGCCGTTGACGATTCGCTCCATCAGTGCCTGGTCGGTCAGCGCGCGCAAACTCGGCGGGGCGAAAGCTGAAGCGTGCTCTGAACATCATCCCCTGCCTGGGATCAGCCCGGAAGCCCGGGTTCAACAGTTCAGTTCGCCGGCGGCGTCGATACGGATCACTTCGGGTCTCGCAAGTCCCGCGGGCGCTCTCTAACCTAAGGGTGTGGCGGAGCGAATCGTCTATGTGACACGACTGACCCGGCTGCCGCTGGTGGGCGCCGACGCCGCCGACGTCGGGCGGGTGGTCGATGTGGTTCTCGACCTCGGCGGACGGCCGCCGCGCGTCAACGGGTTCGTCGTCGCTGTCGGTCGCCGCCGCGTGTTCGTGGGCGCCGGCCGCGTCGGTGAGATCTCCGAGGACGGCGTGCGGCTGCGCCGGGGCTCGGTCAACCTGCGCCAGTTCGAGCTGCGGGCGGGTGAGCGGCTGGTCGTCGGAGAGCTGATCGGTCGGCGCGTGCGCGGCGAGCGCGTGGTCGACGTCGGGCTGACGCCCGCGCCCGAGCCGTTCGCGTGGGAGGTGGCCACAATCGCGCTCGGCTCCCGTGGGCTGGCCACCCGCCGGCGGGGGCCCGAGGTGATCGACTGGAGCGAGGCGGGCGAGCTGTTCGCCGACGAGCGCCCGATCGATCGCCAGGCCGCGGCACTCGGCGGCCTGCATCCGGTCGAGATGGCCGCGGTGATCCGCGGCCTGCCGCTGAGCCGCCGGCGCGTGCTCGCCTCCGAGCTCGAGGATGATCGGCTCGCCGACCTCCTCGAGGAGCTGTCCGAGGACGAGCAGGTGCGGATCGTTGAGGGGCTCGATCAGGAGCGCCTGGCCCGTGTGCTCGACGAGATGGAGGCCGACGATGCCGCCGACCTGCTCGGCGAGTTCTCGGAGTCGCGGCAGGCCGAGCTCCTCCGCGCGATGGACCCCGAGGAGGCCGAGCCCGTCCGCCGGCTGCTGATCTACAAGCCCGACACCGCCGGCGGTCTCATGACGCCCGAGCCGGTGATCCTCGACGGGCAGGCGACGGTGGCCGAGGCGCTCGCGCGGATCCGCGATCCCGACCTGCCCGTGCCGCTCGCGACGCAGGTATTTGTCTGCCAGCCGCCGCTCGAAACCCCGACCGGACGCTTCCAGGGCGTGGTCGGCATCCAGCGCCTGCTGCGCGAGGCGCCGGGCAAGCCGCTCGCTCGGTGCCTCGACGAGGAGTGGGAGGCGATCTCGGCCGACGCCAGCGAGCGCGAGGTGGCCGAGCGACTCGCCGCCTACGACGTCGTCGCGATCCCGGTGACCGACGGGGCCAAACGCCTCGTCGGCGCGGTTACGATCGACGACGTGCTCGACCGGATGCTCCCCGCGGATTGGCGCGTCGCGCGCGCAGGTCGTTAATGGCCCGCAACGACGATCTCAGTACTCCTCGGGGGACCCCCGGCGGTCCGTCGTACGACCCGGACGCCTTCGCCCAGTTCGCCGAGAGGATGGCCCGCTTACTCGGGACCGGCCGGTATCTGGCCGCGCAGACGATGTTCGTGGTGCTGTGGATCATCCTCAACGGGATCGCGTTCTCGAACGCGTGGGATCCCTACCCATTCATCCTGCTCAACCTCGCCTTCTCGACCCAGGCCGCGTACGCCGCGCCGCTGATCCTGCTCGCGCAGAACCGCCAGGCCGACCGGGAGCGCGGCGACGTCGAACGCGACCGGGAGATCAACGCCCGTTCGCTGGCGGACACCGAATACCTGGCGCGCGAGATCGCCGGGATCCGGCTCGCGCTCGAACGCAAGCCCGATCGGGATGACGTAACCGACGCGCTCGAACGGCTGGCGCGTGCGATCGAGCAGCACGAGGGCCCGCTCGAGTCGTCCTTCGCGAGCAGCTCACCGCGCGAGACGAGCCTCGAGCAACCCGAGGACGACTAGACCCCTCGAAGCCCGATCACCGCGGGGCCTACGATTGTCATGTGATCGCCCGCGTTCACTGGGCTCCGGTCGCCGTCGTCATGGCGATGGGAGCTGTGGCCGGATGTGGGTCGACCACGACCGTGCTCACCGGCTCGAGTGCCACGACGCGGCACGCCCCGCGAGCGCCGGCGCGGTCCCTGCCGCCGCTCCCTGAGGATGGCGCCGGTCAGGCGGAGGTCCCGACGCCCGGACCGACCGGGATTGCGCCGCGTCCTGCGCTGGTCGCCGTGATCAGGGCGTGGTCGGACGCGCTCCGGCGCGGGGACGTGCACGGCGCGGCTCGATATTTCGCGATCCCGAGCGTGATGATCAACGGCACCGACGCGGGGGGCAGCGCGCTGGTGATCCCGATCGGCACCGCGGCTGAAGCGGTGCAGGCCAACGCGTCGCTCCCGTGTGGCGCAAGGCTCCTGTCGGCCGATCAGCGCGGCCGGTACGTGAACGCCCTGTTCCGCCTCACCGGTCGTCCTGGGGTCGGGGGCAGTACCTGCGGCACCGGGGTGGGCCAGACCGCCCGGACGAACTTCGTGATCGCCGGAGGGCACATTGTCGAGTGGATCCGGGCGCCCGACGACCCGGGCGACAACGGCACGCCGTCGGCTCCGTCGGTCCCAACGGTCCCGACCGTCCCCTCGGCCCCGACGGCTCCCCAGGGTCCGACCGTCTAACGTGTTCTTCGTGGATCGAGACGAGCTCCGGACGCTTCAGACGCCGCTCAAGGAGCGCTACCGCGCCGAACCGGACGCCGCCGTGGTCACGCTCAGCGCCGTCGGCGATCTCGGCGACGGCATCTCGTGCTCGGTGCAGACCGGGCGCGCACTCGCCGAGGCCGGCCTTCACCCCGCGACCGGCGGCGACGGCTCGTTGCTGTGCTCGGGCGACATGCTGCTCGAAGCGCTGGTGGCGTGCGCGGGGGTGACGCTGCGCGCGGTCGCCACCTCGCTCGGGATCTCGGTGCCCGAAGGACGGGTAAGCGCCGAGGGCGATCTGGACTTCCGCGGGACGCTCGGCGTCGACCGTGACGCGCCGGTCGGGTTCCGCGCGATCAGGTTGTCGTTCGAGCTCGAGACCGACGCCGACGAGGAGCAGCTCGCGACGCTGAAGAAGCTGACCGAGCGCTACTGCGTCGTGTACCAGACGCTCGCCGGCGCGCCCGGGCTGACGACGACGCTCGTCGCCGCCGGCTAGCCCGCCGGTCCGCTTGGAAAGCGGACCGCGACGGACAGCCCGCCCCCCGGGTGTGGCGCCGCCGCGACCTCCGCGTTGTGGGCCAGGGCGATCGCGCGGACGATCGACAGGCCGAGCCCGTGGTGGCCGTCGTCCGCCGCGCGCATTCCGTCGAGGCGCTGGAAGGGCTCGAACAGCCGCTCGACCTGATCGGCCGGGATCGCCGGCCCGGTGTTGACCACGGCCACGAGCGCATGCCCGTTCGCGCCCTCGGTCCGGATCTCTACCCGGCCGCCGTCGATGTTGTGATCGACCGCGTTCTCGATCAAATTCGCGATCAGGCGCCGGATCAGTGCCGGGTCACCCGTGGTCGTCGCGGGGTCGAGGCTCGCGTCGAGCGCGAGCTCGTGCCGCTCGACCTTCGAGTCGAGCTGCCGGAGCGCGGCCTCGGTCTGGGTCGCGAGGTCGACGGGCTCGCGGCGTTCGAGCCCGCGCTCGCTGCTGGCGAGCGTCAGCAGCGCCTCGAGCAGCCGCTCCTGCTCGGCCTGGGAGACCAGCAGCTCCTCGCAGGTGGCCCTGAGCGTCTGCTCGGTCGCGTTCGGATCGGCGAGCGCCACCTGGAGCAGCGTGCGCTCGAGCGTGAGAGGCGTTCGGAGCTCGTGTGACGCGTTTGCCACAAACCGCCGCTGCGACTCGAACGATCCCTCGAGGCGGCCGAGCAGGTCGTCGAGCGTATCGCCCAGCCGCCTGAACTCGTCGTTGGGACCCTTTAGCGCGAGTCGCTCGTTCAGGTTGCCGGCGGAGATCGTCTGCGCGGTCGAGGTGATCTCGCGCAGCGGGCGGAGGACGCGCCCGGCGGCGAACCAGCCGAGCACGGCGGCGCCCGCCGTCGTCACGGCGAGCACCACCCACGAGATCGTCAGCAGCCGAGCGAGGTCGGCGTTGTGCTGCTGGAGGACCACGTTTCGCACAGGTCCGGCGGCGGGGACCCCGAGGGCCCCGGGCTGCACTCTCAGCCGACGGAATTGCGACGGGGCGGGCACGGCCTGCGAGACCTGGATCGTGCTGCCGCGCGATACGAGCACGTAGATGACCGCCAGCAGCGCGGTCCCGAGCAACAGGAACAGCCCGGCGTACAGGAGAGTCAGACGCATCCGCGCGGTGCGGGTCGGCAGCTTCAACCATGCGGAGGGCGCCAGCGGGCGTAGCGACGGTCGCACCGGCTGTTCAGATCCGGTAGCCGCCCTCGCGGACGGTCTCGATCAGCGCCGGGTCGCCCAGTTTCGCCCGGAGCCGGCCGATGGTGGTCTTGACGGTGTTCGTGAACGGGTTGGCGGCCTCGTCCCACACGCCCTCGAGCAGCTCCTCGGCGGACACGACGCGCCCCTCGGCGCCGAGCAGGTATTCGAGCACGGCGAATTCCTTCGGGCTGAGCGCGAGCGGAACGTCACCGCGGACCGCGGTTCGCCGGGCGGGGTCGAGCTTGAGATCGCCGTGCGTGAGCGTCGGGGGCAGCGCCGGCGTCGAGCGCCGCGCGAGCGCCCGGATGCGCGCGACCAGCTCGTCGAAGTCGAACGGCTTGGGCAGGTAATCGTCGGCGCCGAGCCCGAGGCCCTCGACGCGGTCGCGGATCGTGCTCGCCGCGGTCAGCATCAGGACGCGCGTGTTGCTCCGCTCTTCGCGCAGACGCCGGCACACGTCGTCGCCGTGTACCTGGGGGAGATCGCGGTCGAGCAGGACGACGTCGTAGCGGTGGACGGCCACATGGCGGAGCGCGTCGGCGCCGTCGAACGCGATATCGACCGCGATGCCCTCCCGTCGGAGACCCTCCGCTATGGCGGTGGCGAGCCGCCCGTGATCTTCAGCAACCAGAACCCGCATCTCCGTCCCTTGGGTCGGCGGCCTAAGCATGACCGATCTCGGTGACAACGAGGTCACAGCCCCCGTGACCGAGCTGTCACCACCGACCCATTACAACGGTGGGACACGCTTCACGCGGTTTCCAGGAGGTCACAGATCATGCATTCCATCCGGCGATTAATCCCCTTGACGGCGGCGCTCGTGGGCGGCGCGCTGCTCGCCGCCGGATGCGGCGGCTCCGGCCCGA
Source organism: uncultured Solirubrobacterales bacterium (assembly GCA_963709205.1). Taxonomy (GTDB): domain Bacteria; phylum Actinomycetota; class Thermoleophilia; order Solirubrobacterales; family Solirubrobacteraceae; genus Palsa-465. The sequence continues at coordinate 13,785 of CAVPVP010000023.1, read as the reverse complement.
CGACCTCGACTTCGGGCGACGGCGCCCAGCGGCAGGGACCGCCGGGGAACTTCGTCGCGGACGCATACAAGTACTCCGCATGCATGCGGAGCCACGGGGTGGCGAACTTCCCCGACCCGAAGGTGACGCACTCGAACGGCGGTACCCAGGTCGCGATCAGGGTCGTCGGTCCTGCCAGCTCGCCGCAGTTCAACGCGGCTCAGCAGGCGTGTCGCGCGATCCTCCCTCCTCCGTCGGCCGCGGACCAGGCCCAGCAAGCCGCCGACCAACGTCGTCACGCGCAGGACCTGGTGTCGTTCGCGCGCTGCCTCCGCGCCCACGGCATCAGCCGGTTCCCCGATCCGAACGCACAAGGGAAGCTCTCGCTCCAGCAGATCCAGGCGCTGGGGATCGACCTCCAGGCGCCGAGCGTCCGCGCCGCCGCGCTCGCCTGCGTGCCGGCGTCGAACGGCGGGGTGACGCGCGCCGCGGTGCTGCAGGCGACGAGCGGGAACCCGCAGCAGGCGGAAACCGGCTCGGCAAGCAGCCAGGGGGCGGCGCCCTCGAGCCCGTGAGCGCCGAGTGCCCGTGAACGCCTCGTGCCCGTGAGCGCCGCGTGCCCGTGAGCGCCGCGTCCCCGTGAGCGCCGCGTCCCCGTGAGCGCCGCGAGCCCGTGAGCGCCGCGCGCGAGACCGTCACCGCTGCGTGCGAGACCGTCAGGGACTAGTGGGCCCATCCGCAAGTCCCGCGACATTCGAGCGGCCCCTGCCGGCGCTGCGCTTTGTCCTCGGAGTCTCGTGTAGCGCTGCTACACGTCGACTCCTGCGTCCGCGCGCAGCATCCGCCAGTGACCACTCTCGATGCCGCACGACTTACGGACGAGTCCACTAGGCTCGGCGGCTCACACTCCGGTTCGACCGAGGGAGGAAGGGTGCGCCGTCTCGTTCTTTTCGCAGGCCTGGTTGGTTCGTTCGTGTTGGTCGCTTTTGTGGGGTGGGGAGAGGCGTCGACTGGCGGGCACGCCGCCCAGGCGACGATCCCGATCGTGATCCTCAAGGCAAAGGACGGCGAGACGCTGGCGCTGGCGCGGGTCGTCATCCACGGCCGCGCGTTCCCGTTCCTGATCGACACGGGCTCCTCAAAGACCCTGGTGGACGACGCCCTCGCCCGGAAGCTCCACCTCAAGCGGGTCGGGAAGCCGATCAAGGTCACCGGCGTCGGGTGCTCGGAGACCGCGAGCAAGGTTCGTCTGTCGAGCTGGAGCATCGGGGGTCAGGCCCTGCCCTCGATCGTCGCCACCAGTTCGATGATCGCCGGGGCCGGCGGCAAGGCGTTCGGCCTGCTCGGCTCCGACGTGCTCTCGCACTTCGGTTCGATCGGAATCGACTACGCCCACGGGGTGCTGACGCTCGGCTGAGGTACGCTGCGTACGTGACGGCGACTCGCTATGAGACCAAGCCGGATCGCTCGGATCCGCCGCTCCTGCTGAGGCTCGGGATCTCGTGGCTCACGAACGCGCTTGTCCTCCTGATCGTGACGGCCCTGCTCTCGGGTGTGACCACGTCGGGTGCGGCTGCGTTGCTCGAGGCGGCGGCCGTGTTCGGGGTGCTGAACACCGTGCTGAAGCCGCTCCTCAGGCTGGTCACCCTGCCGCTCGCGGTCCTGACCCTGGGGATCGCCTGGTTCTTCGTGTCGATGTTGATGCTCGTGATCACCAAGGCGATCGTGAGCGGATTCCACATCCACGGCTTCTGGACCCTCGTGGAGGCCACGCTGATCGTCTGGGCCGTGAACCTGGTCCTCGACTTCGTGCCGGGCCCGTGGCAGGTCACGGGCAAGCGCCGGCGGCGAAATCGGCGACGCCGCGCCGCCTGAAGCGCGCTTCTCAGGTCGGTTCTCAGGGCGGTTCTCAGGGCGGTTCTCAGAGCGTCTTCGGGAGGGCCCGCGCGTGGCGGCGCATGCCCTCCCACGGATCGCCGGCCTCCAGCCGTTCGCCGACCGTCCTGACCGTCCAGCCATCCGGGCGGAGTTTCTTGTCGGACAGCTCGTCCCAGTGGAGCGGCACCGCGACCGGCGCGGCGGGGCGCGGCCGGATGCTGTAGGGCGCGACCGCGTGCTGCGCGTACGCGATCCGGTTGACGTCGACGTAGATGCGCTCGCCGCGCTCGGTCTTGTGCCACTCGAGCGTCAGATGGACCGGGTCGTCGTCGACCATTTGTTCCGCCAGTGCGCGAGCGAAGCCGTGGACCTCGGAGAAGTCGGGTCCTCGGCGGAGCGGGCAGACCACGTGCACGCCGCGCGACCCGGTGGTCATCGCGTACGGAACGAGCCCGAGCTCGCGGAGGCGCTCGCCGGCCGACCGCGCCGCCGCTCTCACTTCGCCGAAGCCGCCTCCAGACGGATCGAAGTCGAGCGTCAGCCGGTCGGGCTGGTGGGGCTTGTCCGCCCGCGACAGCCAGGTGTGCACGGTCACCACGTTCTGGCCGGCCAGGTACACGAGTGTCGCGGCGTCCTGAGCGAGGGCGTGGGTGATCGTGCCGCCCTTCTTGGGTAGGGTCGCGCGCTTGATCCAATCGGGGAAATAGCGCGGCACCGCCTTCAGAAAGAAGCCATCGCCCTCGATCCCCTCAGGGAAGGCCTGGAGCGCGAGCGGGCGGTCGCGGACGTAGGGGAGCATCGCTGGCGCGACGCGCTCGTAGTGGCGGGCGATATCGAGCTTCGTCAGCCCGGCCTCGGGGAATACCACCCGGTCTTCGTGGGTGATTTTCACGTCTCGCCGGCCGACCTTTAGTTCGACCGTCATCCTTCCCTCACCACCTCTGCGGCGGCCTTGTCGTCGCGCAGGCCGAGGAAGCGGGGGTGGCGCAGACGGCCGTCGCGAGTCCACTCCGTGAACCCGACCTCGGCGACGAGCTTCGGCTCGACCCAGGTGACGTCGCGCTCTTTGATGTTCTGCGGGTTCGTGAACGGAGGATCGCGCTGCTTGAGTGCGCGCAGCTGCGCGCCGAGGTCGTGCAGCGTCTCGGTGTCGAAACCGGTCCCGACCTTGCCGGCGTACTCGAGCCGCCCGCCCCGGTAGTAGCCGAGCAGCAGCGCCCCGAACTCGACGCGTGATCCCCGCGGCTCGGTGAACCCTCCGACGACGAGCTCCTGTCCGTGCTCGCATTTGAACTTCAGCCAGTCGCGCGAGCGGGTGGTGACGTACGGGCTGTCCGCGCGCTTGGCGACGAGCCCTTCCCAGCCCTTGCGGCACGCCTCCTTGAAGAACTGCGCGCCGTCCCGATTGCGGTGGGGGGTCCAGCGCACGTTCCCGTGGAACTGGAGCGCGCCCTTGAGCAGCCGCTTGCGGGTACGCAACGGGAGCTTGCGCACGTCGTGACCGTCGAGCCACAGGATGTCGAACACGTAGTAGAAGACCGGCACGTAATGGTGCCCGCGCTGGGCGAGCCGGGCGAAGCTCGTCTGCGGCCCGTCGAACGCGACCACCTCGCCGTCGATGACGAACTGGTCGCACTGCTCTTTTTCCAGCGCCTCGACGAGTTCCGGGTAGCGGCTGTTCTGGGAGATGTCGTTGCGGGACAGGAGCGTTACGGTGTTTCCCGTCCGTATCCCGATGCATCGAATCCCGTCGAGCTTGCGCTCGAAGATCCAGTTGGGATCGGAGAAGCGCTCGTCGGTCAGCATCGCCTTCATCGCGCCGGCCGTGGTCGGCGCCCGCGCCTCCGGGGCGAGCTTGAGCTCGTCGGCGTCGAGGGTGTCGAGGACGCCCATGTCAGGCTCCGACTCTATAACGGAGTGATGCCACTCTCGGCTTTGCTGCTCGCTCTTGCCGCCGCCGCCGTTCACGCGGCGTGGAACTTGCTCCTGTCCGCCGAGGACGACACCCACTCGGCGAGCGCGGTCGCGCTCGTATTCGGGACGCTCGTGTTCGCTCCGGTCGCGCTGCTGACCTGGCGTCTCGATTCCGCCGCAGTGCCGTACGTCGCCGCCTCGAGCGCGCTCGAGGTGCTGTATCTGGCACTGCTCGCGACCGGCTATTCGGTCGCCGCGATGAGCTTCATCTATCCGATCGCGCGCGGCTCGGCGCCCGTGCTCGTCCTGATTGCCGGCGTCGTCGCCCTCGGTGCGACCGTGTCGCTGCCGGCCGCGCTCGGGGTCGTCGCCGTCGCGCTCGGGATCGTGCTGGTCCGCGGCCTCAGCGCCTCCGGTCGGCCGCGCGATCTCGCGCTGGCGCTGTCGATCGGCGCGTGCATCGCCGGCTACACGCTCGTCGACAAGCACGGGGTGACGCACGCCGGGCCGCTGTCGTATCTCGAGCTCGTGTTCGGGCTGACCGCCGTGGCGTACGTGTCCGGCGTTTGGCGCGCGCGGGGCGGGGCTGCGCTCCGCGCCGCCGTGAACCGCAGGACGCTGCTCGCGGGCGTCGGCTTCTTCGGCGCCTACGCGCTGACGCTGGCGGCGCTCCGGCTGGCGCCGGCGGCGTCGGTCTCTGCCGTGCGGGAATCGAGCGTGGTGATGGCCACGGCGTTCCTGGCTTTCAGTGGACGCGAGCGCGTGGGTCCCGAGCGGCTCGCCGGGGCGGCCGCCGTGGTCGTCGGGATCGCGCTCATCTCACTCGGGTAGCGCGCGGTGTTAGAGGCCTTCTCGTGGAGGCCGCTGCGATTGCGCCGCTACGCCGACGGTTGCTCGCGTACCTGATCGACGGCGTCGTCATCCTCGCCCGTTCGTGCTCGCGGTGACTGGCGGCATTTGGCTTCGTTTGAGAGACGACCGCCGGCGCTCGGGTTCCGATCGTGTGGGTGCCGGACATCTCGCTCGTGGGTTCGAGGGCGGGGCAAGCGTCGCGGGTTCGAGGGCCGGCGAGGGCCGGCCCGACCTCAGCGCAGGAGTCCGGCGGTGTGGTAGGCCGACGGCGCGGCGGGCACCAGGTGAACCATGATGACGCCGGCGAGCACGATCGCTACCAGCCACATCAGGCCCCGGAACATGGCGTTCACCGAGGACCAGTTGACGAAGAGCAGTGGACGCATCGTTTCCTTTCGCCCCCGTTCGCGCCGGCAATCAGATCCGCGGCCAGGGGCCCATCTTGCGTGTTCAGTTCCTACGGAACTACCCGCTCTACGCGCGATTACGCGCCACCGTCGCGGGCGGCGGCGTGGCGACGGGCCGCCGCCGCCGTCGTACGGCGAGGAGCGGCTCATACAATGAGCTAAGACCTACGCCCCCATGGTCTAGCGGTTAGGACGCCTGCCTTTCACGCAGGAGATCACCGGTTCGAATCCGGTTGGGGGTATCTATCTCTATCTCTCGAATTGCCTGTAGCTACGGGCTTTCTGCTTCCGCCGTGGCAACGCGTGGGCGCAGATCGGCCGCGATGGAAGCGTTTGTGCGCCCAACAACTGCCCCCCAGCTCAGGTGGAGACGGCGACAGGCGGCTGCCGGCGGGTCAACCTTGGCCGGCACAATCCGATGCTGCGCTCACACGTAGCGCCGGGCGCGCCCAAGTTTCGGCACGGCCGGGCACTTGCCGTGCTACGACCGACGCCCGGCGTTGTGCGACGTCGTGGCCGCAAGCGTTGACATGATCGCAATTGCCGCGCAGACGCTTGCTATCGCGACGAATTGCGCGGCGGGCACGGCGAGGGAGGGTGAGGTCTTGACCGCCGGGGCGAACCCAACAACGAGAAGGCCCGTCAGCAGCGGCATCGAAGATGCGCAGATGTGCCCGCGCAGGTACCCACGGCAGCCGAATGCCACGGCGGCGATTACAGCGAGGACGATCCAGAACGAGTCAGGGGACACGCTGGCGAGAACACCTGCCGCCCAGTGCGCCCACTTGATGTGCGGGTGACGGATGGCTGCGAGGAGGGGAGTGAGAACAAACGGAGCGGCGGCGACACACGCGAGATAGACGCCGTCCTCCACGCGGCTCCACCAGGTCTCACACTATGCTCTGATCCCCGGCTGGCTGACCGCCCAGAGAACGCCCAGCGCGGCCGCTGATTCCAAAATAATTGTCGGTTTGCCCACGACAGCTGCGAGGAGGGCGCACTGCACGACAACTGTGACCGCGACCGTATGACGGAGCGGGGAGGTTCATCGCGGTCGTGGCGTTGCTGACGGCGCCGGGCCGCAGGACTCGCCTCGACTGCCACTGCGGCGATGTATGCCGGGATCATCCCGAGTGCAAGCGCGTTCGCGACCGCCCAAAGCACGGCGTTCAGACCTGCGGAAACGAACATCGCGGCGAATGTAGCCTCGAAGCCTAGGAGGCCAGCAGCAACACTCCATGACGCGTCGGTCCACGCAGCGTCCTGCGGCTGCGACCACTTCCAAAAGAACCGAAAGAGCATCACAGCAACGACGCACCCTGATGCGATCACACCCAAAACGGTGATCCACCAAAAAGGACATGCGCGGAAGGTCTAGTGAGCCGCACGGCCCAATTGGAGGGGAGCGCAGATCGCCCGCGACCCGATGGCGCAGCCAGCGTATTCGCGCAGGTCGGCGCACGCCGAAATTTGTGGGAGAGAGCGCCCAGTCCGCGGCGCCCCACCAGTCTGCCGCGCCCGTCACCATTAGGGTATGACCCAGCTTATGCCCGGCGTGAAACGCGAGGATCTCGCTGCAGCTCAAGACCCAGGCGAAGGGAAGCGGATTGCGGAGGAGGCCGCTCGTCGCCTTGCAGTCGCCTACGGCGATCGCCTCCGACAGGTGATCTTGTTTGGCTCATGGGCGCGGGGCCAAGCCCACGAGGAGTCGGATGTCGATCTAGTGGTCGTCCTAGACCACGTGCGCGACAAGGCATCCGAAAGGGAACGGATCGTTGATGCACTCTTCGACCTGGAGGCGGATTCTGGGCGGGCGATTGAAGCCTTCCCGGTGCCTCAGGCCGATGTCCGAGCGCCGAGTCGGCCCCTCGTAAGCGCCGCGCTGAAGGAGGGTCTACCCGTCCTTAGAGACAGCCCGTGACGAGCATCGACCTGAGCCACGAGGAGCTCGAAGCCGCTCGCAACTTGGTCGATAGTGGTTTCCACGCCAAGCGATCTCGCGTGCTTACTACGCCGCGTTCTACGCGGTTCGGGCCGCCCTCGAAGCCGCCGGCGAGCCGTCGCCCAAGACGCACAGCGGGGTGCGGAGCCGATTCAGCGACCTTGCGCGCTCCACCCCCCAGCACCGGCCCGGAAGTCGGCCGGGCGCTTAGCCAGCTCGGCACGGATCGGAACGAGGCCGATTACGACGAGCCCAGCATCACGACCGAGCAAGCACGTGACGCGCTCGCGAAGGCGGAGCGAGTCGTCGATGTGATCGAGCGCGCCATTGCGGGCGGGCTGGGAACAGCGCCGCCGCCCTAGTATCCGCGCCTGGGGCACGGAAGCCTGTGGCGCCGCCAGCCGGTCGTCAGCCACCGTCAACGCGTACGGCGGCCGGACCAGACGGGCGGGTTGACCCCGATCCCGTTCGCATCGGCCAACCGAGGCTTCGGGCTTTCACGCAGGAGATCACCGGTTCGAATCCGGTTGGGGGTATTAGCAAACGCCCTGCAAATCCGCTGGTCCCGTCGGCTTAGGTGGCGGGGTGTGTCGCTCATCTTTCGATCCAGCTGACGTTTGCGGACACTATCCCGGCGCGATCGGAGCCGGCCATGGGCTCGCGGCCGTTTCCATCGTCGGTGACCCGAACAGCCTCGCCGAGCAGCGCGCGGATCTCGGCTCGCAGTTGATCGCGGTCGGCGCGCCGCATCACCTGCGCGTAGACAGCGAGCGCGACGGCCGGATCGCTGTGGCCGACCTGAGCCTGGACGTAGGGGAGGTCGTAGCACGCGGCGATCATGAACGTGATGTACGTCCGCCTCAACCACTGGTCCCCCCGCGCTCATTTCGAGAAACGCTCCGTGCTCAAGCCCGAGGACCCGGGTCCGACTACCGTCTTGATGGGATCACAACGGAGACGGGCGGCGCTCTCAGCTGTTCCGCGGGAGGCCACGCTCGACGCTGCAGAGGTGCCCCCCACGCGGCTAGGCCCGGTGCGAGAGGTCTCGCCCGCTTCGGGGCGGGATGGATCGTCGTTGCCTGCGCTGCGGGAGCAGTTCTCAGCTGTTGTGGCGAACATCCCCGGTGCGGTGTACCGGTGCGCATGCGACGCGGATTGGACGATTCAGTTCATGAGCGAGCACATCGCGACGATCTGCGGCTATCACGCGGCCGACTTCATCGGCAACGCCGTCCGCCGATACGGCTCGATCATCCATCCGGACGACAGGCCGTACGTGATCGAGGAGATCGACCGGGCTCTGGAGGCGGGCTCGCCCTACACGCTCCAGTACCGAGTGATCCACGCCGATGGCAGTGCGCGCTGGGTGTGTGAGCGAGGTCGTGCAATCCTCGGCGAGCGCGGCGAGCACCTGTGGCTGGACGGGGTGATCCTCGACGTCACTGACCAGGTGCTGGTCGAGCAGGACCGGGATCGGGCGGAGGAGGAGCTGCGCCGCCAGGCGGAGATGAACCGCCATCGGGCGCTGCATGACGCACTGACCGGCCTACCAAACCGCGTGCTGTTTCGCGACCGGGTCAGCCAGACGATCCGAGCGTCCGAGCGTGATGACCAGAAGTTCGCGGTGCTCGTCCTGGATCTCGATCGCTTCAAGGAGGTCAACGACACGCTGGGTCATGCGGCCGGCGACCAGCTCCTGCTCGAGGTGGGCAGGCGACTACACGCGGCGTTGAGGGGCGAGGACTCGATCGCCCGCCTCGGCGGGGACGAGTTCGCGATTCTGGTGGTCGGCGCGGAGGCGCAGGCCGCGATCGAGGTCGCCTCGCGGATCCGGGAGACGCTGGATCAGCCGCTGGTATTGCAAGGCCTGCCGCTGCGGATCGACGCGAGCATCGGCATCGCGCTCTACCCCACGCACGCGGTGGAGGTCGACGGACTGATCCAGCGCGCAGACGTGGCGATGTACGTCGCCAAGCACAACAACGTCGGGTCCACGCTGTATGACCCCGACCAGGACGCGCACCAGCCCGAGCGACTGTCGCTTGTCACCGAGCTGCGGCGGGCCATCCACGAGCGTGAGCTGGTGCTCCACTACCAGCCCAAGATCGAGGTGAGCGATGGTCGCGTCCGGGGCGTGGAGGCGCTGGTTCGCTGGTGCCATCCCGAGCGCGGACTTCTGGGTCCCGACGAGTTCATCGATGCGGCCCAGGAGACCAGTCTGATCGGACCGTTGACCCGCTATATCGTCGACGAGGCGCTTCGCCAGTGCCAGGAGTGGACTCAGGGGGGACACGAGTTGATGGTCTCCGTAAACGTGTCCACGCGCAATCTGATTGACACCCAGTTCCCAGATGACCTGGCCCGCCTGCTCGACAAGTGGCAGATACCTCCGTCGCTGCTTGAGCTCGAGGTCACCGAGACCGCGGTGATCGCTGATCCGTTCCGGATGAAGGCGGTACTGGAGCGCCTGGGAGCCATGGGCTTGCGCTTGTCAGTAGATGACTTCGGCACGGGCTACACCTCGCTGGGCTACCTCACACGCTTACCGATCAATGAGCTAAAGATCGACCGCTCGTTCGTGTCGAACATGACCCACTCCGAGCAGGATGAGGTGATCGTCCGATCGACCATCGACCTGGGACGGAATCTTGGTCTGGAGGTGGTGGCTGAAGGGGTAGAGAGCGCCGAGGTGCTCGAGCGGCTGAGATCGCTCGGCTGCGACGTGGCGCAGGGCTTTCTCATGAGCCGACCGGTGTCGGCCGACGAGCTGACCTCGTGGCTGAACGAGCTACCCGCTCGCGACCGGGAACCCTACTGGCAGGTTGAGTCCTCCTCGACACGGACTGGACCGGTGGTCATCGGCGAGCGTGCTCTGAGCATCGCCGACGTCGTCCGAGCCGCTATGGAAGGTGCCGAGGTCATCATCGACCGAGCCGCGGTGGGACGGATGACGGCTTCGCGGGGCACGATTGACGACGCACTCAAGCGCGGCGAGCCGATGTATGGAGTGACCACTGGGGTCGGCCCGCAGAAGCGCAGAACAGTGCCCGCAGAGGACCAGCGCGAGTTCAACCGCCTGATGATCCTGGCCCACTGCGTCGGCCACGGCGACCACGCTCCGGATACGTTCGTCCGTGCGGCGATGGTCGTCCGGGCGCAGGGGCTGGCCGCCGGCGCGGCCGGCGTGCGGCCCGCGGTCGTTCAGGCGCTCGTCGACGCTTTGAACGCTGGCGTGCATCCCACCGTCCACCTGATCGGTTCGATCGGCCAATCCGACCTCTCGCCTATGGCAGAGATCGCGCGGGCGCTGATCGGAGCGGGACCGGACGGCGAGCTGATCGCCGCCGCGGGCCTCCGTCCGCTCGAGCTCGAGGCTCGGGAGGCCCTGGCTCTGATCAGCTCCAACTCCTTCAGCGTCGGAGTTGCGTCGATCGGACTCGCCGCCGCCGACTTGGCGCTGCACGCGCTTGAACTCGCCGCCGCGCTCTCGTTCGAGGGATTTCTCGCCAATGTGTCGGCGCTGGATCGCGCGGTGGCGCGCCTTCGCGCACACGACGGCGTAGCGCCCACCATCGACCGGCTCCGTGGGCTACTCGACGGCGGGACGTTGCTGCTTGGGACCCGCCCTTCCCGCAATCTTCAGGATCCGCTCTGTTTCCGCAACCTACCCCAGATCCACGCGAGCGGCCGCAACGCCCTCTCGCACGCCACCGGGCTGGTGGAGACCGAACTGCGCTCGGCTGCCGACAACCCCGCCGTCATCGCGGAGGAGCGGCGCGTGCTCTCGAATGGAAACCACGACATCACCCAAGTGGCGGTCGGACTCGACTACGCTCGGCTGGCGCTCGCGCAGGCGATCACCATCGCCAACGAGCGAATCCAGAAGCTCCTCGATCCACGCTTCAGTGGACTGCCCAGCGGGCTACGCGCCCATGATGACCTCGCCGTGGACGGCCTCGCGGTACTGGGCCACGGCTCGACCGCGCTCGCCGCAGAGTGTCGCCTGCTAGCCGCGCCCGTGACGCTTGAGCAAACCTCGTCCGCTATGGCGGAGGGTATCGAGGACCGGGTGACTCTGGCGCCCGTCGGCGCCCGCCGGCTGTACGAGATCGCCAATCACGCGCTACGGCTGGCGGCGGTCGAGCTCGTATGCGCCGCTCAGGCGGTGGACCTCTCCGGCCGATGCGGCGAGCTCGGATCGGGAACCGCCGACGCCTACAGCAACGTCCGGCAACGGATTACGTTCACCGGCCCCCGCGAGGCGCCGACCGACGAGCTCGAGCCGCTCGTTGGCTGGCTCAGCGCGCGTCGAATATAACGTCGTCCGGGATGGGTTCAGGCACTGTCCCATTCTGTTCGAGCCAGAGGACGGAGACGTCGACGAGTGCTTCTATGGCTCCCGTCGATAATGGCTCGTAATCGAATTGGCGACGAGACACCGCGGCAAAGGAGGTGCTGTGGCGTCCGACTTGTGACGTCGCCTTGCCGCGTGCAGCTGATCGAGACGGGCGACTGGAGCGTCTTTACCTCGGCGCGAGTCGCCGGGGCGCCTCGGCGACTCGCGACGCCGACCGCTTAGGATCCAGGCGGTCGGTAATCGACCGACTATTCCGCGAGTCCAGCGTCATTACAGACGATCGGCGTCGCCTACCGTGGCCCGCCAGGAAGCGACCGCCTACTCACCGTGGCGCGGACGCTCGCCGCCGAGGGCGACGCCACGCTCTCGGCGTTCCATGCCGTATCCGGCCTTCATTCGAGCGATCCTCGGCATTTCGAGGAGAGCATCGATGACGACGTGGCCCAAGCGCGCGACCGGATCGGGAAGCTGGGCATCGAGGCGCACGCCGAGTACGGCGACCCAGTCCAGCAACTCGGACGCTTCGGACGGTCGGTGGACCTGCTGGTCCTCGGTTCGCGCAGCCACGGAGCCATCGGTCACCTCGGGACGGGCATCGCGCAGCGGTTGGCCGACGCACCGTCTTGTCCACTGCTGGTGGTGCACCAACTCAGAGCGCATGGATTGACCAGATGATGCGAAAGTCATATTTGACAATCTCATCAGTATTGATGTAGAGTTCCAGCCATGGACATCGACATGACTCTTGAAGCCCCGCAGCCAGAGTTCGACGTCGCAATCGTCGGCTACGGTCCGGTGGGGCAGGCGCTTGCGGCGCTGCTGGGACGGGCCGGCCACCGAGTCGCGGTGTTCGAGCGTTTCGGCGAGGTCTATCGCCTCCCGCGGGCGGTTCACCTCGACCACGAGATCATGCGGCTGCTGCAGTCGCTCGGGCTCTCCGAGGTGCTGGCCGACGAGATGGTTCCCGTAGACGAGTACCGGTGGTTGGGCGCCGACGGTGAGCTGCTCCTGCGGTTCGAGCCGCGGAGTCCGGCTTCGTCCGGGTGGGACGGCGACTACATGTTCTTCCAGCCGGAGCTCGAGCGGGCGATTGACAGCCATGCGTGTGCCCCGGCCGGGGTAACGGTCGCGCGCGGATGGACCGCCGAAGGGCTCGTGCAATCTGATGAGCAGGTCGAGCTCAGGCTCCGGCGGGTAACCGAAGAGGAGCCGGGAAGGCTCGCGCTAACTGGCGAGACACGGACGGTGAGCGCGCGGTGGGTTGTGGGCGCCGACGGCGCCAACTCGTTCGTGCGCGAGGCGAGCGGGATCTCGCGCCGGGACCTTGGCTTTCAGGAGCGCTGGCTGGTGGTCGACGCGGAGCCGCACGACATGGCGGCGGTCGCGCATTTGCCGATCGCGAGCCAGCGGTGCGACCCCTCGCGTCCGACGACCATCGTTCAGAGCGGGCCACGGCACCGGCGGTGGGAGTTCATGCTGCTGCCGGACGAACAGGCATCCGATTTCGAAGATCCGGAGCGGGTGTGGGCGCTGCTCGAGCCGTGGTACATGCCACAGGACGGGCCGCTCACGCGCAGCGCCGTCTACGAGTTTCGCTCGATGCTGACTGACCAGATGCGCTCCGGGCGCGTGTTGCTGGTGGGAGATGCGGCTCACCTGACCCCGCCATTCCTTGGTCAGGGGATGTGCTCGGGCCTGCGGGACGCTGCCAACCTGGCCTGGAAGCTCGACCTCGTGCTACACGGCCTGGCACCGGCGCAGCTACTCGACACGATCGACCCCGAGCGCCAACCGCAGAACGAGGCGATCATCCGCCTGGCGATCGAGCTCGGGAAGGTGCTATGCCAGCTGGATCCGCAGGCGGCCGCCGAACGCGACACGATGCTGCGCCAGGTCGATGCGCCGCCACCGCTCGAGATGCCGCCGCTGAGCGGCGGCTTCAGGCACCGCGCGGTCGCCGGTGGCTCAGACCCGCTCGCCGGCACCCTGAGCACACAGGGCCTGGTACGCCGAGCCGGCCGCGAGGGGCGGTTCGACGACCTTATTGGGCGCGGATTTCAGCTCATCGTCGCGGATGGCGATCCGCTTGCCCAGCTGTCGAGCGAGCATCGCGCATTGATCGCCGCGCTCGACGTCACCGTCGCCTCGCTTGACCCGACCGTGCCGGGAGGCGTTGGCGATGTGGACGGTCGCCTCACCGCCTGGCTGGCTGACCACGGCGTGCACGCCGTGCTTGTACGCCCCGACTTCTACGTGTTCGGCAGCGCGTCCTCAGCGAACGCGGTGCCGGAGCTTCTCGACGACCTTCGATCCCAGCTTCAGCTGACTTACACACCCGCCACTGCAGGAGCCCTCCCATGACTGACACCGCCCCCGTGATCCATCCCAAGTTCCACCACGTCAACCTCAAGACGACGCGGCTGCAGGAGATGATCGACTTCTACGGCACGCTCGTC
>CAVPVP010000022.1:0-21054 GCA_963709205.1 uncultured Solirubrobacterales bacterium | reverse complement strand
GTGGCGGCGAGCATCCTCGCGCCAGGCTCGAACCGTCTGATCGTCTGGGCGATGCTGACCTCGTAGGGGTTCGCGCGTACGAGCCAGCGGGTGGCGCGCTCGACCAGGCGCCGGGCCTCGATCAGCATCTCGAGCTGCGTCTGGGCGGGGATCTTGTTGTCCAGCGCCTCGACGGCCGACCAGAAGGAGCGCATGTCGAGCACCTCGCGCGCCGTGGCGTACGCCCGGGCCAGAACAGCCGGTCCGGTGCCGGTCTCCTCGCCCAGCCGGAACGAGAACGTCGTCCCGGCGCGGTCGACGAGCTGGTTCGCGACAACCGTGGCGATGATCTCGCGCTTTAGGCGGTGCGTTTGCATCCGATCGCCGTAGCGCTCCGGCAGGGGCTCCGGGAAGTAGCGCTCGAGGTCGTGGACGAGGTACCCGTCCTCGGGCAGATCGGAGTCGAGCAGGAGCCGGTAGAGGTGGATCTTGCAGTAGGCCATGACCACCGCTAGCTCGGGCGCGACCAGGCCCTGATGCGCCGCCTTGCGCTCGTCGATGGCGTCGTCGGAGGGCAGGAACTCGAGCTTGCGGTTCAAGCCGGCGTTCTGTTCGAGGTGGCGAATCAGCCTTGCGTGGACGTCGACCATCGGCGCTGCCTGGGCGACCGCGAGGCTGATCGCCTGCGTTTGGGTGTAGCTGCCGTACAGGACCTGGGCGCCGACGGAGTCGGTCATCTCCGCCAGCAACTCGTTGCGCTGCTTCTCGGTCAGGTCTCCGTCCGCCACCAGGCCGTCGAGCAGGATCTTGATGTTGACCTCGTGGTCTGAGGTGTTGACGCCGGCGACGTTGTCGATCGCGTCGGTGTTGATCCGGCCACCCTTGTTTTCCGGGCCGCCGGTGAGCGCGTATTCGATCCGGGCTCTCTGGGTGAGGCCGAGGTTGCCGCCCTCGCCCACGACCTTGCAGCGAAGCGCCCGCGCGTCCACGCGGACTGCGTCGTTGGCCTTGTCGCCGACGTCGGCGTGGGACTCGGTCGACGCCTTCACGTAGGTGCCGATGCCGCCGTTGAACAGGAGGTCGACGGGCGCCTTGAGGATCGCCTGGATGAGCTCGTTGGGTGAGAGTCTTTCGTCTTCGATGCCCAGCGCCTCGCGGGTCTGGGGCGTCAGGTGGATCGACTTGGCGGTGCGCAAGTAGACGCCGCCGCCCTCGGAGATCAGCGACTCGTCGTAGTCGCTCCATTGCGAGCGGGGCAGGTCGAACAGACGCCTGCGCTCTTCGTAGCTTCGTTCGGGGTCAGGGTCGGGGTCTATGAAAACGTGCATGTGGTTGAACGCGGCGATCAGCTTGGTGTGCCGCGAGAGCAGCATCCCGTTGCCGAACACGTCCCCGGACATGTCCCCGACCCCGACCGTGGAGAAGTCGGTCGTCTGGATGTCGGTGCCGAGCTCGCGGAAGTGGCGCTTGACCGACTCCCACGCCCCGCGCGCGGTGATCCCCATCTGCTTGTGGTCGTAGCCGTTTGAGCCACCGGAAGCGAACGCGTCGCCGAGCCAGAAGCCGTAGCTCTGTGAGACCTCGTTCGCGAGATCGGAGAAGGTGGCCGTGCCCTTGTCGGCCGCTACGACGAGGTACGGGTCATCGTCGTCGTACCGCACGACCCGCTTGGGCGGGACGACCTCGCCCTCGACGATGTTGTCGGTGACGTCGAGCATCCCCGACAGGAAGGTCTTGTAACAGTCGATCGCCTCGTTCTGCAGGGCCTCGCGGCCACCGTCGCTCGGGGGTCGCTTGAGAACGAAGCCGCCCTTCGCCCCGACCGGGACGATCAGCGCGTTCTTGACCATCTGGGCCTTCATCAGGCCGAGGACCTCGGTGCGGAAGTCCTCGCGGCGATCCGACCAGCGGATCCCGCCGCGGGCGACCTTGCCGCCGCGCAGGTGCACCGCCTCGACGCGCGGCGAGTACACGAAGATCTCGAACTGGGGCCGCGGCAGGGGTAGCACCGGGATCTGGGCGCTGTCGAGCTTGAACGACAGGTATGGATGGGGCTTGCCGTCGGCGCCGGTTTGGAAGGCGTTGGTGCGGACGATCGCGCGGACAACGGTCAGGAAGCTGCGAAGGATGCGGTCTTCGTCGAGGCTGGGGACGGCGTCGAGCGCCTCCCCGATCTCTTTTCCGAGGCGTTCGGCGGCGTCCTCGTCGTGGCCGTCGGGATCGAGCCGAGCCTCGAACAGCCTTACCAGGAGCCGCGCGATGTCGGGGTGGCCGGTGAGCGTGCGCTCGATGTAAGAATCCGAAAAGCCGATGCCACCCTGGCGCAGATACTTCGCGATCGCGCGGACGATCGACACCTGTCGGCCGGTCAGAGTCGCGCCGAGCACCAGCCCGTTCAGCCCGTCGTCCTCGAGTTCGCCCCGCCACACGCCGAGGAAGGCGTCGTGGAGAAGGTCGCGAACCCGCTCGAGGTTCTCGGCGTCGGCCTGGAGCCCGAAGTCGTAGATCCAGGCGGGCGGCCCGTCGGCGGGCACGATCTCGTACGGGCGCTCGTCGGCGACCTTGGCGCCGAGGTGCTCGAGCGTCGGCAGAACATCGGACAGGAGCACGCCCCCCGAGCTGAACAGCTTGAGTCGCACTATTCCCTCGGGCGCCTCAAGCGGGCGATACGTGCTCGTGATCGGATCCTCGGTGCCCGCGAGCTCCTCGACCCGGTCGATGTCCGCGACCGCCGACCGCGCCACCCAGTCGGATCGGTATCCGGGCGGGAAGGCGCGCTCGTAGCGCTTGAACAGCTTGATGCCGTCCTCCTCGCCGCGCTCGTCGATCAGCGCCTCGCGGAGCTCGTCGGTCCAGGCCCGGATCACCTGGACGAGCCGGGCTTCGATCGTCGCGACGTCGTAGCCGGTGACGGGGTCCTCGCCGAGCCGGATGATGTAGTGGACGCGGGCCAGGCGCGACTCGCTCAGCTGGAGCGTCCAGTCGAGCGCCACTCCCCCAAGCGTCTCCATCAGGATTCTGCCGATCCGCTCGCGATTCTCGGTGTTGAAGCGATCGCGCGGGATGCACACCAGGCACTCGACGAAGCGGTCGAGCGGGTCGCGCCACAGGAACAGTCGCAGCCGCTGGCGCTCACCGAGCCCGAGGACGCCGATCGCCAGGTTGAACAGATCCTCGGTCTCCATCTGGAACAACGAGTCGCGCGTGTAGGACTCGAGGATCTCGAGCAGGGCCTTGCGGTCGTGGCTCGCCGGCGGGAACCCGGCCCGCTCGAGCACCCCTTCGACCTTGCCGCGGATGATCGGGATCGACCGGGGGCTCGCCTTGTACGCGCGCGTCGTGTACAGGCCGAGGAAGCGGCGCTCGCCGATTACCTGCCCGTCCTCGGAGTACTTCTTGACCCCGATGTAGTCGAGGTAGGCGGGGCGATGGATCGGGGACGGGGAGTTGGCTTTGGTCAGGAGCAGGATCTGCGGCTCGCGACCGAGCACGAGCGCCTTGCCCATGAGCTTCTTCGGCGCCTTGGTCGTCGGCGTATTGAGGATCCCGAGTCCGGACCCGTCGATCGGCCGTAGCCGGGCTTCGTCCCCCTCGTCGACCAGGTCGTACTCGCGGTAGCCCATGAACGTGAAGTTGTCCTCGGCGAGCCATCCGAGGAAGGCCTTGGTCTCCTCGACGAGCGCCGGCTCGATCGGCGGCGGCGGCTTGGAGTCGAACTCGTCGATCAGCTCCTGGGTGCGCGCGCGCATCTGTTGCCAGTCCTCGACGGCGGCGCGGACATCCGCCAGCACCCGCTCGATGCTGTTGCGCAGCTGATCGAGTTTGGCGCGGTCGTGCTCGCGGGCGACCTCGGCGTGGAGGATCGATTCGCGAATCGAGCCCTCGGTCTCGACGGCCTCGGGGTCGAGGACCTCGATGAGCTGCCCGTCCGCGTCGCGCCGGACGCGCATGACCGGATGGATGACCAGGTCGATGCCGTAGCCCAGCCGCCCTAGTTGCATCGTCACCGAGTCGACGATGAACGGCATGTCGTCCGAGACGATCTCGATGAGCGTGTGCGGCGACTGCCACCCGTGCTGCTCGAACTCAGGGTTGTAGACACGGACCTTGGCCTCGCCGGGCTTGCGCTGCTGGGCGAGGTTGTAGTGCGCCACCGCGGCGCCGTAGAGGTCGAGCGGGTTCCGGTCGGCGAGATCCTCTGCGGGCACCCATTGGTAGTACTGGCGCACGAACGACTCGCACGGCGCGACCTGGCCGGCGGGCAACCGTTCCCGCACGCGTTCGCAGACCGTGTCGATCAACTCGGACTCGAGATCCGCCCCCTTCACCGCCATTCCGAGAACCTCCTCTGTTGTGCGCTGCTTAGCTATCGCCGCGCCCGCCGCAGCCTACTCCGCGCGAGATGGCTATGCATGACGTGAGATTCGGCTTGCGCAGGTGCTGTTATCCAGGGTAGTTCGGGCTGCGTGCTCCGGAAGTCGTCGTCGGTTTGCCGCGGCGTCCGTCCGAGTTGTATGCGAACGTATGTTCGGTGACGAGCGACGGCAACCCCTACGCCCGCTTCCGCCGGGCGCTCGAGACCGGCAACGAGACGCTCGTCATCACCACGGCCCGGGAGCTGCCGACCGTGCGGCTCGACGACGCACTGCGGATATGCCTCGTGCTCCGGGGCAGCGACCCCGAACGCTACGAGCGGGCGGCGGTGCGGTGGATGGGTCGCTTCGCGCTCGAGGGACGCGAGGTGACGATCAACGATCTGCGGGTGGCCGCCGGCGCGCTCGATGCCCTGCCCGACCATCCCGGCGAGGCGATGGAGCTGCTTCAGCGGCTGTGCGTGGCGCGGGGGGTCGCTTAGCCGGCGCGGGGTGGCCGGGTGGCGCGGGGTGGCGGGCGTGGGCGACGGGCGGTGGAGAGCGCGCGGATCGCGGTCGCGGGAGGGGCGCGCAACGCTGCGCGGGGCGGTCGCGCGAGGGGCGCGCGAGGGGCGCGCGACGCCGCCCGGATCGCGGTCGCGCGAAGGGCGCGCACGCCGGGCAGGTCGCGGCGCGCGCCCCGTCCCACCCGCCCGCGGCGACCTGCATAACACGGCAATCGAGCCGACGACGCGTGACGTTGCCGAGTCGTGCACGCATATCGCGCGTTACACGGCAACGTCCCGCCGGCGCGCCGCAATTGTCGTGCTATGCAGGTTCCGCGGGACGCCGGTCCCGCCCGAGCGAGGCCCGTACCCGCCCCGGCGCCGTGCGCCACGCCCCGCCGGCGGGTAGCGTCAGCACGTGCTCCCCGAGTGGCCGCCCGGCACCGTCACGATCCTTGCCACCGCCGGCGAGCCGCCGCACGTCATTCCGGTATCGGCGGCGGTCCGCGCCGGCCCCCGGCGGGCGCTGGTTGCGCTCGCATCCACCCGCGACTCGCTGGCCCGGGTGCGCGCCGACCCGCGCGTGTCGCTGGCGATCGTGTGCGAGGACGTCGCGGTGACCGCCTATGGACGCGCGCGGGTGCTCGATGCCGAGGCTGTGGTCGACGGCGTCGTCGCGGTCGAGATCGAGGTCGAGCACGTCCAGGACCACGACCGCCCGACGTTCGCGATCGAATCGGGCGTGCGGTGGCGCTGGACCGACCCGGACGCCGAGCGCCGAGACGCCGAGGTCCGCGCCGCGCTCGTCGCCCTCGCCGGCCTTGCCGGCTCTTCCGGGCACGCGAGCAACTTCTAGTCCGGCAGCATCGGCACCCAGATGCCTGGGTCGCGCCCCACCAGCACTCCCCGCGTGATCGCGTTCGAGCCGAACCGATCCCGCACGCGGTCGACGACGGCGTCGAGGTCGCGCGTCCGGTCAAACGGCAGGACCAGCTGGACCGCGCCGGCGTCGGACAGGTTGGTGAGAGCGATCCCGATTAGCGTGAGTCCCCGGCGCTCGATCAGCGGCATCGAGGCCTGGAGCAGTCCGTTCGCGGTCTGGAGGATCGTCGGCGTCTGATCGGTCGCCTCGGGCATCGTGTACGAGCGCGTCGCCCGCGAGAAGTCGTCGAACCGCATCCGCAGCACCACCGTCCGGCACACCCGGCGGGCGGTGCGCAGCCGCCGCGTCACCCGGTCGACGAGCCCGATCAGCGCGCTGGCGAGCTCGTCCGTCGACCGGCGGCGGCGCCCGAGTGCCCGCTGCCCACCGATCGAGCGGCGCCGACGCCTAACCTCCACCGGCCGCGGGTCGTAGTTGTGGGCGAGCGCGTGGAGGTGGCGCCCCGACGCGCGGCCGAGCGCCGAGACGAGCTCGCGCTCGGCGAGGAGCGCGACCTGACCGACGGTCGTGATCCCGCGCTCGCGGAGCTTGGCCGACGTGACCCGTCCGACGCCCCACAGCGCCTCGATCGGGAGCGGATGCAGGAACTCGAGTTCCCGGCCGGGTGCGACGACGAGCAGGCCGTCGGGCTTGGCCGCGGCGCTCGCGACCTTCGCGAGGAACTTCGTGCGGGCGACGCCGACGGTGATCGGCAGACCGACCTCCTCCCGTACCCGCCGCCGCAGCCGGGTCGCTATCTCGACCGGCGTGCCCGAGATGTGGTCGAGGCCGCGGACGTCGAGGAACGCCTCGTCGATCGACAGCCCCTCGACCACGGGCGCGGTGTCCTCGAACAGCTTGAACACCGCCTTGCTCGCCTCCGTATACGCGGACATCCGCGGCGAGACGACGACCGCCTCGGGACAGAGCCGGCGGGCCATGCTCCCGCCCATCGCCGTGCGAATGCCGCGAGCCTTCGCTTCATAGCTCGCCGCGAGCACCACCCCAGCGCCGACGATCACGGGGCGGCCGCGTAGCCGAGGGTTGTCGCGCTGCTCGACCGACGCGTAGAACGAGTCGAGGTCAGCGTGCAGGATCGAAGCCGAGGGTGACACGAACACATGTTCGTGTCACCCTCGGACGGACGATCAGCGGTCCGAGTCGGTCCCCGGAGTGAACGACACGCCGCGCAGGACCTGGCCGAACCTCGCGCTGCGGACGGTCCCGAACCGCTCCCACCAGGCCGGCGTGATCGCGTCAACCGGATCGCTGATCGTCACCAGCTTGTCCGGGTCGGCCCCGTTGTCGCCGCCACCGCTGACGGTCGAGGTGACCGCCCAGATCGTGGCGACGCCGTCGCGGCCCACTCGGCCGGTCAGCGCCCGCAGGCCGTCGGTGGCGGGCGACCAGGGAGCGCCGGTCCCGCCCGGGCCGTTGTTCAGGCCGGTCGGGTAACCGGGCACCGTGTACGGCTGGCCCAGGTCCAGACCGTTCTGGAGGGTGTAGGCGAGGTGCCACGAACCGCCGGAGAGCACCCACTTCTCGAGCCCGGCCTCCGGCTGCGCCGACGGCGTTGCGTTGATGAACGTATTCGTCGTGGCGTCGTACGTGTTGTCGCCGGCGCCCTCATCGGCGACGTACAGCGTGTGGTCGTTGGCGAACCACATCCCGAAGGCGAAGTTCGCCGGCGTCGGGGTCGGCGTCGCCAGGGCAGTTGGGAAGCCCTTGAGGACGCACATGTTGGTGGGCAGCAGAGCGTTGTTGGGCTTGCTCGCCGTACCCAGGTTCTGCACGGTGAACGTCGGCGGAGACGTCGGCAGCCGAGCACCCGGCTGGGGCAGTCCGACCCCGGGGGTGGCACTGGTGGACGGGCACGCCTTGCCGGTGGTGTCAACGAAGTACACCGTGTTGATGCCGTTGCCGCCACTGCCCTTGGTGTAGTAGATGACGTTGTCGTGGATCGTGATGCCGCGGTAGTTGTTGTCCTTGGTGGACTTGTCCAGCGCGTAACCTAGCTGGCTGATGTTGAAGCTCCCGAGCGGGGTCGGCGCGCCGGGGTTCTGGGCGCCCTCGGGCAGCGACGACGGCGTGATGAACTGCGCGCCGGTCGAGGCGACGACGCCGGGCGGGGGTGACTTGCTCTGACCCGCGTTCCCCGCCGCGTAGACCAGGTCCTGACCGCGCTCGTCGTTCGTGATCGCGGCGCGGCCGTTGTCACCGCTGTAGGCGTTGGTCCTGGTGAAGGTGAAATGCCCCCAGCGATCGAGCTGAGCCACCACTCGGTAATAAGGACCGATGTCTCCGTTCCCGGGGTCGGTCACGCCGGGCGTGTTCGCGTTCGAGGCGTCGATCGTGCCGGTCCGGGCGTCATAGCCCATGAACGACACGTAGTTACCCTCCGGGCTGAGATTGAGCGCCAGCTCGGACTTCGAGGAGAAGCTCGTGTCGAACTCATCAGTGGGGACTGGGATCGTGGCGACGTGTTGGCCCCAAGGCGTCAGCTCGTCGAGGAACACCGGGGTCGCGACCCCGAAGAATGCATCGACGCTGTCGTTGTTGAAGACAGACGGGAAGTCGTCACCGCTGGCCACCGCGGTGGCGCAGGGCGCGGCGGCCGCGGTGGTTCCACACTCGGGGGGAAGCTGCGTGACGCCGGCCGTGATGGGGGCCGCGGCGTAGTCGCTCGTGCTGACGAGCAGGTTGCCCGGTATGAGCCCCGCCCCCCGGGTGGCCGTGGTGCCACCCGTCGGCCTGAGCCGGCGCGGCCGCGACGCACATCGCGAGCGCGCAGCCGACGCCCTTGAGCGCTCGACGTGAGCGCGTGCGCGCGCGCCACGCTCCTTGCGGTGTACTCAACATGAAGAGTCCTCCTTGGTGTGGTCGGCAGGACGCCCCGCCCCGGGGCGCCGCGGCGGGACCCTAGTCCGTCCGCCGAGGACCATTCGTAACCAGCGTGTTATCGCCACGATGAGGACTCTCTTATGTCCCCTCACGACAGGATGAACCGAACCCGAGCTCAGGTTCTCGGCCGGCGGGCGCTCAACCGGGCGACGCTCGCGCGGCAGCTACTGCTCGAGCGCGCCGAGATGCCGGCGATCGAAGCGATCGAGCACCTCGCCGGCATGCAATCGCAGGCGCCGCAGGCCCCGTACGTCGGGCTGTGGACGCGGCTGCGCGAGTTCGAGACCCGGGAGCTCTCGGAGCTGGTCGCCAACAGGCGCGCGGTGCGGGCCCCGCTGATGCGGGCGACGCTGCACCTCGTCAGCGCCGAGGACTGCCTCGCGTTCCGCCCCACCGTCCGGCCCGTCCTCGAGCGCGGCTTCGCAGGTGCGCCGTTCGACATCGCCGGCATCGACCTCGCGGCCCTGCTCGAGGCAGGCCGGGAGCTCATCGAGCACCGCCCCCGGTCCCGTGCCGAGCTCGCCGCGCTCCTGTCGGATCGATGGCCCGGGCACGACCCGGCATCGCTCGCCCAAGCGATTACCTACCTCATGCCCGTCGTCCAGGTGCCCCCTCGTGGAATCTGGGGCAAGGGCGGCCAGCCCCGGTGGACGACGATGGAGTCGTGGCTCGGCCGCGACCTCGATGTCGATCCATCACCGGAGCGGCTCGTGATCCGGTACCTGGCAGCGTTCGGCCCCGCGACGGTCAGGGACGTCCAGGCCTGGTCGGGCCTGACGCGGCTCGCCGACGTAGTCGACGGCCTCCGCGATCGGCTCGTCACCTTCCGCGACGAGCACGGCGGCGAGCTGTTCGATCTCCCGGACGCGCCCCGGCCCGATCCCGCCACTCCCGCGCCGCCCCGCTTCCTGCCCGAGTACGACAACCTGTTGCTCTCGCACGCCGACCGCACGCGGTTCATCACCGGCGGCGAGCGGGTTCCGCTCCAGCCCGGGCTTGGAGGGCGCTACGGCATGCTGCTGATCGACGGCGTGTTCCGCGGAACCTGGAGGATCACCCGGCAGCACGACACCGCCGTGCTTCACGTCGAGCCGTTCACTCCGGTGTCCAAGCGTGACGCGATCGCTCGTCCGAGCGCGAGGCGATCGCGTCCGAGCGCGAGGCGATCGCCTTCGAGGGGGAGCGACTCTTGCGCTTCGCGGTCGAGGACGCCACCGCCCGAGAGGTCCGCTTCGACACCTGACCTCGAGACCGACTGCCGACGGTAAACCGGGTGGACGGCGAGCCTCGCCGAGGCGATGCTAGGTGACTGGTCGGGCGTGAGACCATGACCCGATGGCAGACAGCTCGATCGTTGGCTCGTACCGACTCGATGAGCTCGGTTGGCTGCAATTCGAGCGTCTGTGCGAGCTGGTGCTCGAGCGCGAGGCCGGGCTCGCGGATCTGACCTGGAGAGGTCACGGTGACCGGGGGCGTGTAGCCCTCGCGGATGGGAACGTGGTGCTCTCGCACCCACATCGGCGCATGAGGGAGCCCGTGGCGGTGGCCGTGGTGTGGCTCCGCGCTGGCATGTCCCCGGCTCATCGACTGAGTCTCCTGATGTCGCGCATCTTGGCCGTGCCGTCGGAGCTCGGTTTCTGGTTCGAGCGCGTGCTCGTGCTCACGAACATCGACAGCGAGGAAGCGGAGCGAGAACTTGCACTGCGCTTCCCCGACGTCAGGCGGTTCGTCGTGCTCGGGTCACGCGAGATCAGCGCGAGCCTCGATCGCCACCCCGATCTGCGAGCGGCGATGCCCTCCGTTCTCGGTTTGCGTGATCTCAAGCCGCTGATCGCCGCCGGCGCGCGCGATCGGTCGACGCTCGACCTCGGCGGCGAGCAGGAGCTCGCACGCGTGTTCTGGCCAACCCGCGCCTATGAGCGCGCGCGCACGGTGCTCGGTCAGCATCGGTTCGTGGTGCTCACGGGGCCGCCGGAGATGGGCAAGACCGCGATCGCGCGGATGCTGGCGCTCGCGCAGCTCACCGACGGTTGGGAGGCGCACGAGTGCACGAGCCCGGACCAGCTCTGGAGCGCGTTCGACCCCGACCGCCGGCAGATATTCGTCGCCGACGACGCGTTCGGCTCCACCGAGTACCGCGCGGACGCCGCGGAGCTCTGGGCCCGCGAGCTGGGGCGGATCCTGGGGACGCTCGACGACCGCCACTGGCTGATCTGGACCTCGCGGCCCGCGCCGCTCAAGGCGGGCCTTGGACGGATCCAGCGCGAGCAAGGCTCCGAGCGTTTCCCATCGCCCGGCGAGGTCCTGGTCGACGCCGGCGAGCTCGACCTCGCCGAGAAGACGCTGATCCTGTTCCGCCATGCCAAGCGGCGCGATGCCGGCGCCGAGGCATGCAGCCTCCTGCGCACGGCGGGCGTGTCGATCGTCGAGCATCCCCATTTCACGCCCGAACGAATTCGGCGATTCGTGGCCGAACGGCTCGACCAGCTGCCCTCGGTGGCCGTGGGCAACCGCGAGCGCCACGTGCTCCGCCTGGTCGAGCACGAGCTGGCGCAACCCACCGAGGCGATGCGGAACTCCTTCCGCGCGCTCGAGGACGAGCATCGGGAGCTGCTGATCGCACTTCTCGACGCGCCGGCGGGCCTGATCGACGAGCGCGACCTGGCGGCCACCGTCCGCCGTCACTACAGCGGCGGTCTCAGCCGCCCGCCCGGCGAGCTGATCGATCGGCTCACTGATCATTTCCTGCGGGTGACTCCGCTCGGCATCGGGTGGGTCCACCCGAGCTGGCGCGATCTCGTCATCGGCGAGCTGAGCGACGACGGCGCGGCGCGGCGGCGGTTCCTATCGGCGTGCGGGATCTACGGCGTAATGCTCGCGCTCTCGCGGCAGGGCGGACCTGCCGGCGAGCGCTCGCTGCCGCTGCTGCTCGCCGACAGCGACTGGGACACGCTCGGCGACCGGATCACGGAGCTGCTCTGCGAGCTCGAGGACCAGGACGTGGCGCGACTGCTGCTGGCGCTCGGCGACTTCCTGCGCTCGGAGCTCGAGCCGGGCCAGCGGCCCGAGGCCGAAAGCCTCACGCAGTACGTACTCGGAGCCACCCGCCGGGCGTGTCGCAAGCAGCCCCGGCCGCTGCCGGTGTTCCTGGTGGAGGCCTGGTATCTCACCGCTGCCGCGCTCCCTGACCGAGTTGAGCCGCCGCCGATCGCTCGGACCTGGACCGAGCTCCATCCCTCGCGGTCGGTGCCCGTGGGCGGACTCACCGCTCGGGAGCTCCAGACGATCGACGAGTGGCTCGCCTTGGCCCAGGTCCTGCGGAACCACGACCCGGGTGAGCTGAGACGCATGCGGTTCTACGACGACGACCAGCAGCTCATGGCGCACGTGTCGGTCGAGCTCGGCTCGATCTCCGACCCCGAGTTGCGACCGCTCGCGGAGAACGTGCTCCAGCGGATCCGGGAGCTGTCGCCGGAGTACCGCGACCTCGCCAGGACCACCCTGACGCGTCTCAACACGAGGCCCGTCGAAGAGCGCTGGTGGGTGCCGCAGGACATCGACGCTCCGCCGACCACCGAGCCGGTTGCCCACGAGAGGCTCGGTTTCACGCGCGAGGACGTCGAGCGAGTGCTCGCCGATCTCTAGGGCGAAAGCCGAGTGCTATTTCGGCTCGTCGCGCAGCTGCTGGGCTTCCCCGAGGCTTTGAAGCTTCTTGAGCGAGTGACGCTCTATCTGACGGATGCGTTCACGTGTGACGCTAAACATGCGTCCGATCTCATCGAGCGTCTGCGGAGGAGCTCCGCCGAGCCCGTAGCGCAGCTCGAGCACACGCCGCTCTCGGTAGCCGAGCGCCTCGAGCGCGTCGCGCACGGCCTCTCCAGTAAGGATTTCAACGGCCCGATCGTACGGTGACTCGGCCTGCTCGTCGGCGATCAGTTGACCGAACTCCAGCTGATCCTCGTCACCCACCGGCGTCTCGAGCGAGATCGGCGCCTGTCCTGCGCGCTTGATCGACTCGACCTCCGCCAGCTTGAGGCCGGTGACTTCGGCGATTTCCTCGGCGGTCGGCACGCGGCCGAGGCCGGTGGTCAGCTTGCGCTCCGCCCGGCCAATTTGGTTGAGCTTCTCCACGATGTGAACCGGGATGCGGACCGTTCGCGCCTTGTCGGCCAGCGCGCGAGCGATTGCCTGGCGGATCCACCAGGTCGCGTAGGTCGAGAACTTGAACCCTCGGCGATAGTCGAACTTCTCTGTCGCGCGCACGAGACCGAGCGTCCCCTCCTGGATCAGGTCCAAGAAAGGCAAACCCTGGTTGCGATATCTCTTGGCGATCGAGACGACCAGACGCAGGTTCGACTCGACCAACTTCCGCTTGGCATCCACGTCACCGCGCCAGATCCGCTTGGCGAGGTCGACTTCCTGCTGAGCGGTCAGGAGCCGCACCTTGCCGATGTCCCTCAGAAATAGCTGCAACCCGTCGATCGTGCCCTCTGGCTCTCGATCTGCTCGTGACTTCCGACGGCCACGTTTGTCCGGCGCGGGCTCGATCGTCTGGCTCGCCGACGTCGCTGGGTCGATTTCCTCTACCAGTTCGATTTCACGGCCCTCGAACAGGCCGAGCAACTCCTCGGCGTCGGTTTCCTCGAGGTCGAGCTCGGCCGTGGCGGTGGCGATCTCGGAATATGTGAGCACCCCCAGCTGTAGACCGCGCGCGATGAGGCCCTTTACCTCGTCGAGCTCCTCGAGTTCCGCTGCTGACACCTGGTTGCCCTTCGCGCTAGGCGCGGGTCGGCTGATACCGAGCCGTGGTGGCTACCTCGGGTGTCGCCCGCTTCGGACGCGAACCGATTATCGGCTGGCCGCGCGTTGCCGCTGAACCGTTTCGTTTCCTGCGCGGCATCACGTTGGAGCCTTCCGTCCCGTTGTCGGCTTCACGCGGTCGCAATCACCGCGCCATCGATGACATCAAGCCGGTCCGGCCGGGGCCCGGGCGGCGATGACGCCTGTCGATTGCAGCACTGGCCCCGCAGCGAAAACACCATTGACCCGCGCCCTCGCCTCGTGGCGCGACCGGCGCCGTTAGTGGCATGCAGTACGCGGGCCAAGAATCCCGGCGGCAGGGCCAGCACGTAACACCCAATGTACTCCCATCGCACCCGACTATGTGAACGCCGCAGCAAGACTTTCGGCACGAACGGAGATGGCAGCGCACACCGACACGCGCCACGGACCGGCGTCCGGGTTCGCGCCGGCGCGGGCTACGCTTCAAGCGCTCGGAGCGCTACCACGTGCTCCGGATTGACCGCTATCCGCCTGCCGCTGTCGAACTCAACCAGCCAGGCGAGCTGCATGATCGACCCGCGAGCGGCATCGACGATCATTCGCTCGACGTCGTGGGTGCCTCCCTCGACCCGAAACACACTTCCACCAACGACGGTTATCTCTGTTGAAGGCGGCACGTACTGTGGGCTGATGCCGGAACGACTAGCGGCTCAGGGCGCGTCGCTCGGGCCGGAGGGCTCTCGGCGGTTAAGCCGATATCTAATCGGACTGCACGCTTACGTTGAGGGCCTTGGGTCCCTTAGGCCCTTGTTCGGTGTCGTAGGACACCTTGGCGCCCTCGCTCAGCGAGCGGTAACCGTTGGCGCCGACGATCGCGCTGTGATGTACGAAGAGGTCCTTGGACTGATCGTCGGGCGTGATAAAGCCAAAGCCCTTGTCGTCGTTGAACCATTTGACGGTTCCGCTAGCCATTGCGTCCTCCGGCGTTGATCGTGCTGCGAACGCGGAGATTGCCGTGAGCAAAGGCTACGAGCGCTGGCACTACGAAGCCGGGCACGAGCCCGGCCTAACATCGTCACTGTAACAGCCCCGCCGTTGGCGCGGAGCTCGGTCCCAACCGGAACCTGGCTCGTACTTATCCCTGGATCTGCACCGCATGAGCCCATAGAGCTGCTACGGTGGTGCTAGACGGCGTCCGTATGCCGCCCGCGAGGTTTTCTCGCCGACGCAGCGAATCTCGTATCCATGCAGATCGCGCCGGCGAGGGAAGGAGCGCCAGGCCCACCGGCCGCTGTGACCAGCTCCCGGCCCGTGCTGAAAGCGGGTTGTCCGGCTGCGGCTGCTCACACAGGCTTCTGGCCAGCCTCTTATCGCTCGCACGGCAACGACGAGGTTGCCAAATGAAGACAACGCGAGAGAAATCCGAGGAGAAGCGTCAGGCCAAGCTCGAGGAGATCCGCGAGCAGGTTGACAGCGGCACGCTCGTCATTCGTCCGATGACTCCGGAAGAGCGCCGGCAGTATCCGCCCCGTCCGGTCGAGCGCAAACGGTTTGATCGAACATGAGGATCGGCGAACGCGAGCGGCTGGTTACCCGACTGCGGCAGATCCGACAGACAGGCCGGACCACCGAGGAGCAGCCGGCGAGCGATGCCGGCGATCCAGTTCGCGCCCAGGTCGCCGTTCTGGAGGAACGCGTCGCTCACCTGGAGCAGCTACTGGAGGGACTTCAGGACTCCGTGCACCGCGAGTCCGAGCGCCAAGGCAAACGGATTGCCGAGCTCGAGGCCCGGATCGAGCCGGGAGCGATCGGCGAGGCCATGAGCAAGGACGCTCGCGAACGTGGGCTCTAGGCGCTTGACCGCGTTCTTCATCCCCGGGGTGTCGAACGATCCGCATCTCCTCGAGAAGATCTACGCCGAGATGCGAAGCCAGATCGAACGCGACCTCGGACGGCGACCGAGCGCTCGACGAATTCTGAGATTGTGGAGTCGCCGCGGAACGGTTGACTGCGTCGCCGAGGTCGGCCGTGCGGACCCTGTGTGCGGTGGCACCGTGATGGCGATCTTCGACATGGGAACTCACCAGCCGTTCGTTGTCTGGCGGCAGCCAGACGATCGAATGCGCGAGGGGGTGCGCGAGGTGCTGGCGTGCAACGCCTACGCCGTGTCGGAGTTCGAGCAATGAGCTCGAGCGGCGAGATCGAGCTGGTCCGAGCGGACGTGCGTGACTGCCACGACCAGGTGGCGCTACTGCGCGCCAAGCTGTACCGATGGGGTCTCGGATCCAATGCTCAACTTCAGGAGCTCGAGCGGGAACTCGAGCACGCGGAGGAACGGCTGCGCGACGCTACGGCGCGACACTCGACGGGGGGAACGACATCGTGCACTGCCCTCCGCGCTTCGGTTAGCGAATCTGCGCACTGACACTCATACGGGGAACGTAGCTCCCGGAGCGTGTCCTGCTAAGTACGGGGATCGGGACCTGATACGCTCAACTTGCTCGGTGAGCCCAGCTCTTCTCGCTTTCGGGGCAACGTTTCCACTCAGAGGAGCAGAGAGGCCGTCGGCGATGGTGCGACGAGGAAGTTCGCGCCGAACAGGTGTTGTGCTCTTCCTGTGATCCACGTCTGACAGAACGGCAACTCGATCTCTCGGGCTTACAACGAAAGGGGTCGGTCATGACGCATGTTTGCTGTCCTACCTGCCGGTTGCGGTTCACCGCGGGCGCGGCGGGGTACCCAGTCGCCTGCCCAGAGTGTGGTCGGCCGCCGCAACCGATGGCGAGTGGAGACGGGGTTGTCGGGTTTAGGCTCTTCGTATGGGAGGACGTACCCCGACAGCTGCCTGAGGCTGTCGCGATCTCGCTCCCGGTCCTTGACTCGGGCCCACGAAGTTAATGACCCACATACACTGCGCATCCTCCGGATTGCGCGAGGGCGCTGCCCGCGGCTGCGGCGCTCCCTCTGAGCGCAGCGCTCGCTCGGGGTAGAGGTCACTCTTGTCCCTCGGTCTTGGTCTGACCCTCGTGTGTGCCCTGCTCACCAATGCGGGTTTTCTGCTGCGGGACTGACGGTAATCGCAGTAACCGGCGACGGTGCGGCGGTGATCGCGTTCACCTCGGTCGCCGCGGATCTGATCGCGATCAGCGGCGGCATCCTCGTCTTCCACGACTCGATCGGTGCCGGCGCACCACAGATCGTCGGACGCATGCTCGCTTTCTGCCTGGTCATCGCCGGGACCGCAACGATGCCCGCGCCGACCCGCGCGCGACCGGCCGCGACGGACCCGCCTTCCGCTCTACCGAGCCCAGCCGCCGCACTCGCCTAGCCGGACGGCGGGCGACCGCCTGCTATTCGAGTGAAGGTGAGCGATGGGACTCGAACCCACGACCGCCTGGACCACAACCAGGAGCTCTACCAACTGAGCTACGCCCACCGCGGAAACCTGAATCTACCATTGCGCGACCCGTGGACCGCAGAAACGTGACGATCGGAGCGTGCATCACATGAGCCTTCCCCCGCCGACGCCAGATTCGATTGCGCTCGTGACCGGAGCATCGTCGGGCATCGGCGAGCAGTACGCGCGCCAGCTGTCCGAGCGCGGCTACCGGGTGGCGATTGTCGCGCGCCGTGAGGACCGGCTAGTCAGGCTCGCCGGGGAGCTCGGGGTCCGGAGCGCGCGGTGGCGATCGCGGCCGATCTCACCGTTCCCGCCGATCGCGACCGGCTAGCGGCGCGGATCGACGAGCTCGGCGCCCTCGTCGAGGTGCTCGTCAACAACGCCGGATACGGGATCTACGCGCCATTCGTCGAGTCCGGGCGCGACCGCGAGCTCGAACAGGTGCACCTGCTCGTGGAAGCCCCGGTCGACCTGATGGCTCGCTATCTGCCGGGGATGGTCGAGCGCGGCCGGGGCGCGATCATCAACATGTCCTCGTCCGCGGGCTTCCAGCCCCTCCCCTACAACGCGGGATACTCGGCGGCCAAGGGGTACCTGCTGCTGCTCTCCGAGGCCGTCCACGCCGAAGTCGAGGAGTACGGCGTGACGGTCACCGCGGTGTGCCCCGGTCCGGTTCCGAGCGGCTTCCAGCAGGCGAGCGACGCCGGCTACTTCGCGGACCGGTTGCCGAAGATCACGTTCGTGTCGGCCGAGCGCGTGGCGCGGGACGCGCTCGCGGCTACCGACAAGGGACGGATATCGGTGATCCCCGGCGGCCCCCAGGTCAAGGCAACGCTGGCGCCCAACCGCAAGCTCCCGCGGTGGCTCGTCCTGCCCATCAGCAAGCGCATGATGGCGAGGCGTTGACCAACAGCATCTTCTAGCCCCGTACTGTTCGGAGGACCTGGCCCCCGTAGCTCAGCTGGATAGAGCGACGGCCTTCTAAGCCGTCGGGTCGCCGGTTCGAATCCTGCCGGGGGCGTGGCGAGGTCTTCACGTTTGACCTCGGTTCATGTTCACGTTTGCGTCGGATGGATCGGGCGTGGGCGTGCGTGTGGGTGGCGCGGGGTGTGAGGTTCGCCGCGGGGAGGGCGGTCGGCGGTCGTGGAGCGGTGGCGGGGGTGGTGTGATCACCGGCGGGGCTGGCGGGTCGCGTCGGCTCGTTGTCGGTGGCGCGCGGCGGGGGTTAGGGCGGCCCGCTGGTGGCGCTGATCAGGTCGTGGACGGTTTGCCGGCGGCGTTTGCGTTGTTTGGGCGGGAGGCCGAGCGCGGCGCGGCGTTGGTTGTCGGCTTGGCGGGCGGCGAACGCGTCGGCGGTGCGGATGTTGCGGGCGATGAGGGCGGTGGCGGCGAAGAGTGCGATTGGGGTGAGGCCGGTGAGTCGGCACCAGCCGTGGGAGAGGTCGTTGGTGGCGCGGTCGGTGATGGTCGCGAAGGTGCGTTCGGCGGCGGTGCGGCGGTTGTAGGAGGTGCGGTGTTGGGGGGAGGGGTAGTCGTGTTTTTGCGCGGTTTTCGCGTTGACGTGGGCGGGCACGGTGATCGTCTTTTGTTGGCAGCAGGCGGGTGGGTGCTCGGGTGGCTGGGGGATCGTGGGGCGGTCGTGCGGGAGGGTCATTGAGGCGGGACGCAGGGGGCAGCGGAGTTTGCCTTGGGCGGCGGGGCAGATCGCGCGGTGGTAGCCGTCGGGGTCGTGGCCGGTGATTGGTGAGAGCTTGTAGCGGGCGAGCTCGCGGCAGCGGTTGTCGTGCGTCTGTGTTTGCTCGGCGCTGGCGCTGCGCGGGAGCGGTCCGAGTTCGAGGAGCGTGTTTGGTGTGGCGGGGCAGTAGAGGTTCCCGTTGTTCAAGGTCGCGCCCATGTGGGTGCCGTGGGGGCCGCGGTCGTTGGGGTGCAGATCGACGATCAGCTGCGCGCCGAGTTGGCGGATCGGGAGCGCCCAGTGCTCGGGTTTGCGGTAGGAGTAGCCGCTGTCGGCCAAGAGGTCGCCGATCGGGATGTCGCTGTTGTGCATCCGTTGCAGCACGGGCACGAGCGCGCTGGGTGGGTCGTGATCGCTGGAGGCGAGGTGCATGCGGCGCGCGAGTTCGGGGACGTCGGGGCCGTGCTCGTCGCGGACGATCGTGACGGCTTGGAGGTAGTAGCCGAAGAACGTTTCATCCTTCTGGCCGGGGGCGTTGCCGCGGCGGTGTCCCCAGGCGGCCTCGCGGTCGGTGTGGCGTCGGTCGTGCTTTGGTGCCGGCTGGTCGGTGTGCTCGTCGGCCGGCTCGGCGTCGCCTTCGACCAGCTCGGTGTCCTGGGGCTCGGCGCGTTCGCTGCGCGGCGGACGCGACCAGCTCTGCTGGTCGGTCCAGTCGACAGCGTAGGAGCTGCTGTCAGGCTCGCCCAGCACGGTGACGCTCGCCTCCAGCAGCTGATCGAGAATCTCGGAGAGGATCTCTGAAGGGGCGCCGTCGGGCTTGTCCTTGGAAAGCGCCTTGACCATCAGGGCGAACGTGTACTCGACTTGGCGGTAGGTGAGCCGGTGCGGGCCCGTGTTCCACAGGGCGATCACACCCAGCCGTCGCTGCTCGTCGGTGGGCAGCTCGGTCAATGTCTTGTGCACGCCGCGCAACAGCGCCGCGCGGCCATCGAGCATCGCCAGCGTCATCCCGATCAGCAGCGTGCGCACCTTCAGCTGGCGGGGGCGGATGGTGCCTGCCGGCAACAGCGCCTCGATCCGCGCGGCGACGCCGGCGGTGTCGATCACCGCCTCCAGGCGAGTGAGCGCGGCGTGGTCACTCACGCCGATCCTCCCAACAGCGCCACCAGGTCCTCCTCGGCCATGGGCGGCAGCTGACAGGCGAGGTCCCCGAGCCGCTGCGAGCAGCGGATCCCAGCGGCCTGCATGAACGCGCCCAGCCCGATCTGCCGGGCGCACGCCACAAGCCAGGTGGACCGCAGCCGCCCGGGCTGCAGCCGTGGCAGCGATCGGTCGCGCGAGAGTGCGCGGGACAGCTCGTCTGAGATGTTGCGACGGCCCGGCTCCCGACCGCCCACGATGAAGTTCTCGCCGGCGAACGCGGCGCCCTCGAGCAGCAGTTCCTGGAAGCCAGCCAGGACCGGCACCGAGCGGGCGCGCCGCCCCGAAACCGTCACGATCGCCCCACCCGCGCGCTCCACGACATCTGAGCCGCGGACGTGGCGAAGCTCTGAGGCGACGATTCCCGCGCCCGCGCCCAGGCAGATCAACGCCTGGCAGCGCATCCGCCGCCGCTCGCTGCTCTGAGCCTGCGCGAGCCGCAGATACCCGTCGATCTCGGCTTCCGAATACGGCCGCTTGGCGCGCTCTCTGGGAAGCGGCACCGGCGCCGGCTCCGGATAGGCCTCCAACGCGCGCGCGAGCGCTCGGAGGTTCGTCCGCAGTGTCCGCCGCGTCGCCGGCGAGACCCCCTCGCACCCGATCAGCACGAACCGCTCGATCACCGCCTCCGCCAACAGCACCCCCGGCGAGAGCTCAAGCCCGACCGACTCGCCGAAGCATGCGAGCTTCGCCGCAGCGAACAGAAGCGCTTTCGCCCGGGCCCGCGTCCCGGGCGCGGCATCAGCCACCAACGAGCGCACGACCTCCTGCGCCTGGGGCGAGAGCTCTGCGGGGGCGTAGCCGGCGATCGCGCCGAGGACCCCCGAACCAGCGCCGGTCACACAGTATTCATACTGAAGGGAGAAGACGGAATGACTGCCCCCTCTGCGAGACTGCCCCGATGAAAATCGATCCGGCCGACCGCGACCAAGCCCGCCAGATCGCCTCAGAGCTCGCCAAGCTCGCCCGCACCGCCAAGGCGCTACCCGGCAGCATCCAACAACGCCGCATGCGCTGCGGGCACCCCAGCTGCGCCTGCCACGCCGATCCACCCCGCCTGCACGGCCCCTACTGGCAATGGACCCGCAAAGTCGCCGGCAAGACCGTCACCCGCTACATCACCCCCGACGCGGCCTCCGAATACCAGACCTGGATCGACAACGACCGCCGCATCCGCGAACTCCTCAACCGCCTCGAAGCACTCGCAATCCAACGCCTCGAAGCCGACAAGCAGCCCAGCTGACCCCACCCAGTGTGGCCGCCGCCCGCCTAACCCGTGGTCAAAGCCGCAACTCGCCACAAAACCGCCCGCAAACGCGCAAACGTGAAGACCTCAT
>CAVPVP010000021.1:0-97930 GCA_963709205.1 uncultured Solirubrobacterales bacterium | reverse complement strand
AGCAGCTTCGAGACACACACGTTGGCCTCGCGGCTCTGTCACGAGACCGAGAACGGATCCGGTCGTTCCGTGACCAAGCTGTCGCGCGCGGCTACGTCAAAGGAAGAATCGCCCAGCACCTTGAGGAGGTCGGTCGCTCAGAGGGGACCTCCATCGCGGCGGGGGAAGCGACAGTGATGATGCTGAGGCGCCAGGTCGACGAGCTTGAGGAGCGTCTTGATCCAGAGAACGAGCGTGATCAGGTGATCTCCCGGCTGAACGTCATCGGCGAAGACATGTCGGAGTGGGCGGAGCTACTCGGACTAGAACACGCTGCTGGGCGCGCACGCATCGACGGCTGGCAGCTCACCGTTGTCGTTGACAGCGAAGAAGGTCTGATCCCTCTTGAGCGGATGGGGAGCGCGAGTAACTGGGTCGGCTACCACCTCGTAGCACACCTCGGACTCCATCGGTGGTTTCGGAATCGCGACCGGCCAGTGCCACGTTTCCTGATGCTGGACCAGCCGACCCAGGCGTTCTACCCGCCCGATGTCACGCCGGCATCGGTTGATGACGTGGATACCGAGGCGCTCAGCGATGACGATCGGCAGTCGGTCCAGAGTATGTTTGAGCTCATGCGAGCGGTCGTTGACGAGCTCTCGCCAGGCATGCAGATCATCGTTATGGACCACGCGAGTTTGGATACTCCTTGGTTCCAAGAGTCGGTCGTCGAGGTGTGGCGCAACGGCAACAAGCTCGTACCGATTGAGTGGCTGAGCGAAGGGAACGCCTAAGCCACCCGGCGAAGCTCCGAAGCTAAGTCCACGCGCCGGTTGGTGCGAATACCATCTCCGGCCGATTGATCAGCGGATGATCGCGTTGGCGACCAGGCGATCACGTGCGCCTGGGTGCCTGTAGAGCGCAATGCCACTCACTCGTGGACCATCAGCTCGGTGCCGGGCGGCGCCATCGGGCTGGCGACCAACCGGCTTCGCGACGACGCGGTGCTAGTCGGACCTAGCGGAGCACATCGTCCGCAACGCCGGGGGTGCCGGGCTTCGTGCGCCGGGTCGGCAACGCTGCCGGGTCCGCTCGGCTGCGTCGATCGGTGCGAGCGTGAGACGTAGCGCAGCTCACGGGTAGTGGCCTTCGATTGGTTGGTTGCGGCAGGTGCCGTAGGGGCCTCCGAGTGAGTGGATCAGGTCGCTCATGTCGTCGCCGGCGGCGGTGCGCCAGGCGGCGCAGCCGCTGCCGTCCTGGAAGCCGCCGTCCTGGAGCGCGATCGGTGACGGGGAGCCGGGGCCGGATGCCCAGCCGATCTCGATGCAGCCGGTTCCGCCGGGTGGCGCGAAGGTCGCGATCTGCTGGCCGGCGCGCACGGTGTCGCCGGCGCGTGACGGTTGGGATGACGTCTTCGGCGACGTAGACCCATTTGCCCTGGTCGGGTCCGTCGTCGAGTTGGTAGACGATGCCGCCGTTGGTCGGGGTGGAGCAGACCCAGCCGCCGCCGATGCCGGTGGCGGCGAAGGTGATGTGCGCGTCGCCGATGGCGTCGATCTCGCCTTGGCCGTCGTAGTCGACGCCCATGTCGATCCGTTGCGGGGTCAGGTTGCGGGTGTGGGCGAAGGGGTTGGCGTACTGCCCGGGCGCGACGTTGGCGCTCGAGCAGGCCGGTCCGCCGCCGGGCCCGTTGGTGGGTCCGTCGAGTCGTGTGACCTGCACGATCGCTGAGCCGGTGAGGCCGAGTTGCTGTTCGGCCCAGGGGGTCAGGTCGAGCCGGTAGTGGTAGCCGTCGAGCGTGTTTGAGAGTGGCTGGCCGGCGCCGATGTCGCGCTTGTAGAGGATGACGCTGCGTCCGTTGTGCGGGTTGGTGACCTGTAGCGGCGTGAGGTATGGCAGGCCGCCGAGCATCGTGGCGTTCTGCTTGGTGACCTGGGAGCCGGGGATGCCGGGGGAGAGCTCGGCGTAGCTGTCGGTGCTCACGGTCAGGTCGTCGCCCCACGCGCCGGTGTGGGCGGTGAAGACGGTCGCGGCGACGATCGTCGGCTGTCCCTGCGCGAGCGTGATCGGCCCGGCCGGGTCACCGCTCGCCGGCGGCACCGGGAACGGGCTCCCTGTGGTCACCGCGCCCGATGTCATCGTTGTCGGCGAGCTGGCGGACCCTTGGGCGGTCAGGCCCTGGGTGTAGTAGCCGGCGGCCAGGGAGAGGACCTGCTGGACGTAGGCGCTTGAGTGGTTGTAGGTGAAGATCGCGCCGGGCCAGTCCCCGGGCGCGCCGGATGCCTGCAGGTAGTGGGCGGCGCTGTAGACGGCGTCGGCCTCGTCGTAGACGTTCGGCGGCTGCCCGGGCGGATCGCCCGGGGCGTTGACTTTGATCGTGTCCCAGGTGTCGCCGGCTTGTCCGTCGACGCCGATCTGCATCGGCCCGGCGGCTCCCGCGCGGTTGGTGCCCGAGTGAACGCCTGGGAGGGCGGAGGTGTCGAACGTCGACTCGACGTAGTTGATCGCGGCGAGGATCGACGGGCCGCGATCGCCGAGGGCGAACTCCGCAGCTGCGCCCTGGAAGATCGGGATGTCGGCCGTCGGGACCCCGCCGACCGGCCCGCCCGCCCCAGCCAGGCCTCCGGCGCATTGCGCCTGGGAGGCGCTGACCGCGCTCAGCGCGAGCATCACCGCCAGCAGCGGCAGGAGGATGGTGAGCGCGAGCGCGAACAGCCACAGCCTTCGCACCGCCGTTCACGTCTCCAGCGCGGCGACCAACCAGCGGCCGTGGCGGTGGGCGAGCGTCAGCAGGAATGCGCCGGTGTCGGCCCGATCCTGCTCTGAGACGTAGCTCACGGAGACGCGGTTCGAGCCGGCGGCGAGGTTGACGCTGGCGACGCGGTAGGTCTCGGCGTCGGTCGGGTGCGCGCTCAGCAGTGGCGACTGCTCCGCGGGCCGCGAGAGCAGGTAGTGCGCGAACGCGGGCGTGCACGTGCGCTTGATCGCCGCGCGCGCCCAACCGGGCAAGCGGCCGACCTGATAGGGCATGTAGGCGGCGGCGAACCGCGCGGCGACCGCGAGCATCGCGCCCGCGGGACTGCGCGGCGAGGGTGGCCGCTCCGGATCGCCGACGCCGCCCCGAGCTCCCGGGCCCAGGAAACGTGGGGTGCGGCTCGTGCGCGTGCTCGCCGTCGCCTCGGTGCTCGCCGTGGTCGGGGCGGGCGGGCGGGAGAGTCGAGCCCGCGATGGAGGTAGAAGCCCGATTCGGCTGGCGTGGCGGGTGGCTGGAGTGGGAGCGAGGGCGAACCCGGCGACCAGCACCCCAAACAGCAGGAGCGGCAGGGCGATCATCAAGCCGCGGCGAGCCCAGACCGGCACGCGGTCAAGCACGCTGCGTGGCCGCGCGCTCATCCCAGCGTGGTCGCGATCAGGTAGAGCGCGAGCAGACACGCCAATCCGTCGGCGAGCTCGCCGGGTACGAGCATTGCCTCGGCTGCGGTAGCCGCGATCGCGCGCGTGAGCGCGATCGCGCACCGTCGCGCCTGGTCGACCAGCGGCCGCCGCGCACGCTCGAGATCGCCTGACAGCTGCGCGCGAGCGTGCTCCAGCGCCCGCTCGACCCACACGCCCGGCTCGTAGCCGAGGTCGTGGGCGTGGGTCTCCAGCGCGTGGTGCGCGAGCCGCAGCGCGCCGGCCGCGATCTCCCCAAGGCGCGAGGCGACGATCGGCGGCACCGGCTCGACCGAAGGGTCCTCGTCAACCGCCTCCAGCAGGTAGCCGTACAGGTAGAGATCCGGCAGCCGCAGCGTCGCCAGGGTCAGCAGCCGCAGCGTCCCGTGCGCGCTCTCCTCCTCGGGCGTGCAGAGGGTATTGGCCGCGCCGTGGGAGACTGCCCGCTCATAGGATGACCGCAGCCCGGTCTCGTCGGTGGCCGCGGCGATCGCAACGGCCCGGTTCACGCTCATGTTCATCTGCGCGCTGCGTTCCTCATCACTCACAGATCAGGTACCGGGCCTCCGCTGTGCTGGCCCCACCGCCCAGCCCGCCCGAGCCCTCAGCGCCGCCCGCGCGATCCGGCCGAGCCGGCCGCCCCACCGCCTCCCGCGAACCTCAGGCACGCGTTGACCAACCTCGAGGCCGTCTACCGCCAACTCGCCCGCCCATGGCCGGCCGACGAGCTCGACCAGCGCTACGAGGCCGCCTACGATCGCGGCGCCAGAGACCTACCCGTCGGCGAGGACCCCCCGGAGCGCCCGATCATGCTCCTTGCGACCGCGATCCCACGTCTGATCAGCCTCGCCGTCGCCGCCAATGTCCTGCACCTCCTCCCAACCGGCACACACGACGCCGCCGTCCTCGCCGGGGAGCTGATCGCGACGATCGACGCCACCGCCACCGGCAGCCTTCACCGCTGCCACCTCGCCCTCCGATCCGACGGCGAATCCCGCGGCTACGACACCGACGAGTGGCTGCCGCTCGCCTACGAGCAGGCCGCCGACTGGCTAAGGCACGCCTCGCCAACCGCCGAGCCGCCGTCGCTGATCGAGCACGCCCAACAGGCCGGCCGGTTCGCGGCGCTGGCCATCGGTGCACTGGACCGCGACGCACCGACGGTGCCCGAGACGATCGCCGACTGCCTCGCGCACCTCCTGTTCACCTCCGTGTTCGCGGACGGCGCCGCCCACTCCCGACCAGGCGGCTAGCGACCCCAGGAGCGCTTCGCGCTCAGCTGGGCGAAGGCTACGAAGCCAGGAACCCGGGCCGCGGTGAGGTTCCCGCGCCGGCCCTGAGAACCGAAACCAGGCGATCAAGCGAGACCACAAGAACCCCGTCCTCGACCCCCTCCAACCCGCGGGCACGCACCACGCACAGCACCGGGAGCGCTCCTCGCCGACACCAACGCCGGCGATGCCGGTAAAGCCACGCGGCCGTCTGTCGGGCGTGGGCCAGGTGGCGCGCATCGAACGTGCGCGTTTTGGTCTCGATCGCGAACCCGACGCCGGTCGGGGCGATCGCGACGCTGTCGACATCCCCGGGCCCGCCCCACGGGAGCGAGTGCCGCACCCGCCACCCCTCCGCCTCCAGCCCGCCGAGCACCCGTCGGACCTGACCCTCGGACCGAGCGCCGACGCCGCTGCGAGCGGCCAGCCGAGTCCAGCGACGAGCGTCCACCGCCAGCGCCGCCATCACGACCGCAGCAATCCGGCCAGCGCCGGTGCTCGGGTGCCGGCGGCGGTCACCGCCAGCGCGCCAGCGGTGATCGCGGCCGCGCCTCTTGCGGCGGCGCGGCGCAGACGCCGGGCCTGCTGGCGGCGCGGGAAGCTCGACCAGAACACCCAAACAAGCTCGCAGCCGCCTCGGACACACTGCTAGCCGCCTCCTTCGTCAGTCAGCACCTGCTCCTGGCGAATCTCATCGCAGGCGCGTGCAGGCACGATTTGGCGGCCGTCCCGTCGGTGCGGGGCGGCCGTGTTCTGTCTAGGCATGGCGCGACACGACTGCGAGCCGCGGACCGCTCAAGAAGCGCGCGAGCTCCTCGGCGGGGGTCGCCCTACGTCTCGGTTGCGACTAGCACGACGGGGCGCCGCGCAGCCAACGACGCGTGTATACCGTCCGAGAATGGATAGCGGGGCGTCGAAGCCCTGACGTCCGTGAGCCATTGGGTTCGCTCAGCGCTGAGTGCCCTCGGCGTGAGGACGAACGCCCCGGCGGGTTCGGACTCAACGCCGCCTTGTTGCACGCCAAACCGCGAAAAGTGGCGGAGGAACCCCGGCCCGCCGCGCTAGGCGAGTCATCGGTCCGCGCAGAGTAGGCTGCCTGGCCGTGCGCTACCGCGAGCAGCAGCCGACGTTCATTCCGCCGATGCTGCTCACCTCGGGCGCGCTGCCCAGCGGCGACGCGTGGACGTTTGAGGTGAAGTGGGACGGCTGCCGCGCGCAGCTTCGCTACGACGGCCGCTCGGTCTCGCTGCGCACGCGCAACGGCCGCGAGTGCGCGGCGGACTTCCCCGAACTGGCGGAGATCGCCGGCGCGCTCGGCAAGCGTCGGGTCACGCTCGACGGCGAGCTGGTCTGCCTGCGGCCTGATGGTCGACCGGACTTCGGCCGGCTGCGTCACCGACTCACCGGTTCAACCACGCGACAGGCATCCGGCGATGCTCCAAGCGTTCGATCTCCTTCACCTCGACGGCAGCTCGACTCGCGTCCTCCCGTACGCGGAGCGGCGATCGCTGCTCGAGGAGCTGGCCCTCGACGGCCCCGCCTGGCGAACGCCGGCGAGCGTGGTGGTCGAACGGAACGAGGATTTCGTCGCCCGGGTCGAGGAACTCGGACTGGAGGGCGTCGTCGCCAAGCGCCTCAGTTCGACCTACCTCCCCGGGCGCCGATGCACGGCGTGGGTCAAGCGAAAGCTCCGCCGCGAGGAGCGGCTCGCTGTCACCGGCGTTCGCCGAAACCGAGACGGACACGTGGACGCGATCTTCGTCGCACGCCACCAAACCGACGGCTCATTCACCGGTGCCGGCGCCATCGAACTCGGCCTGCACCGTGAGCTCGTCGAGCGCCTCGAGGTTCGCCTCGCCGAGCTGCCCGCGCGTCGGCGAGGGGTGGTCGCCTGGTATCCGGCCGAGGTGTCCGTGGTCGCGTCGCTGCACGGACTGCACGACGGGCCGGTGCGCGATGCGATCTTGCGCCAGGTCGTAGACGTCTGAGATCGGACACTCGCTGGCAGCCCGCTGGTGCTCGGCGTAGGCTCCGCGCGTCATGGCACGACGCCGCAGTCTCACCTCACAGCTCTACCGGGCCGCCCGGATCTCCAACGATGTCAGCGCTGTTGCCTCGGGGAACCCGCGTCGGGTGGCGCGGCGCGCTAAGAACGTCGCGGTCGGCCGCGCGCTTGGCCGGGGCGGATTCTGGCGCTGGCTCTGGAAGTAGCGGCGGTCTTCGAGTCCCCCTTCACAGCTCGGGCGGCTCCCACTCGTCGAGCGCCCGGCACAGGTCGTTCAGGCGCCGGCGGGTGGCGAGCGCGTGAAGCGCCTCCCGTCCCGCCGCCGGGCACGGTCCGGCGAGCGCGCAGGCGGCGCTCAGGACGAGGTGAGCCTCACGTGCATCGGGCGCCGGCCGAACCTCGGCCACGTAGCGCGCCGCCCACCTGACGGCAGCCGCCTCGGTCTGCGGAGCGCGAGCCCGGGCGAACACGAGCAGCACGAGCAGCGCGTCGGCGAGCGACAGCCTCGGGAGCTCAGCCGCCGCGGCCACGACGATGTTGGGATTGCCGGTCTTCACCGCCCTCGCGAACCTCGAGACGGCGTGGCCCTGGGAGGTCATCTGCTGGCCGTGCGGGCGGTCGGTGGCACGGGCTCATTCTGACGCACTCAGGCGAACGTGTGTTCGCGTCCGATGGTCCGGGCATCAACGGGTGAGCTCAGAGCACCGCGGGAAAAGATGAGCGGTCGCGCGTTCACCGTCCGTGTGCGTTCGCCGATTGCGACCTGCGCGGGCGCGTGGGGAGCCGCGAGGACTAGAACGAACCGACTCGGAGCGGGCGAGCCGGAATAGTTACCGTCGTGCCAGGGCCGAGCCCCTCGGGCAAGGCGTAAGCGGCGATGATCGCGGCGTGTCGATCTGCTACCCGCAGCCCGCCGCTCGTCGTCGTTGCCCTCCGCCCCGCACGCCGTCGGCGTGCCACCCTCGAAACCAGGGCGGACACGGGCACTGCGCCTCGCCAGCTCACACCCAAAGCGAGCCACGCCACGGTGTCGGCTGTCCACGGCAAGCGTGTCTCGCCCCGCGACCGCAGCGTCGTGTTCTATCCAATGCGATGTCCAGCAGCGCTTCCGCAGGTACACCGGCTCGCGAGGGTCGTGTCGACTCGGCTTCGCCCGGTTGGCTGCTTCAGGCGCTAGCCGAGGGCTGGAACGCCATCCGCGCGCGCCATGAGGAGCTCCCGCCGGTGATCCTCGTCATCGGTCCAAGCCCGCTGCCCGCGGCAACAAGAATCGAGCTTGGGCACTTCGCACCGATGCGCTGGTCGCCGTGGCGAGATTCGCACCTGAGCGTGCGCTCCGACTGCCTTACGGCCTTCACCACCGCCATCCAGGAAGGCGATCAGGCGGGCGCGATGCAGGCGCTTGCCGCGTCCTCGGACGCGCTTCTGCGCGAAGCGCGGCAGCTCTCCGCGGATGCGAGCGCCGTCATGAGTGAGGTCTTGATCACGGTCGATGGCGTGGCCGGTTCAGCAGTCGAGATCTTCGCGACCCTGCTCCACGAAGCCGTCCATGCCGTCGCATTCGAGCGCGGGATCAAGGACACCAGCCGGCAGGGGCGATACCACAACGCGCGGTTTCGAGCGATCGCCGAGGAGCTCGGCCTCGAGACGGGCCGCGACGCACCCTTCGGTTGGTCATCGACGGCGCTGGCGCCCGGGACGACCGCGCTGTATCGCGAGACGCTTCGCGCGCTCACCGAGGCTCTTGGCGATCATCGCGACCATTCGACGGCGCTCGGCGACGCACGGGCTCGCCGGTGCGAGGTGACCCTCATGTGCGACTGCGGCCACCGCGTCCGGCCTGCCCATCGTCAAAGCATCCGCGAGGCGATCTGCACCCGCTGCAGTCAGCGCGATGCCCACCACGGCATCTGAGGGACCAGGCGTGGACTCTCGCGAGTGGCGAGGCCGAGCGATTTCCAGAGCGCTCGGAGGATTCGAACTTCCGACGTTTCGGTTCCGTAGAGCTACGACGACCAGTGCAGGGACGAGCGTACGCCGGTGCGCCGCGATGGCGCGTGCGACCGCGCGGCGAAAAGGCAGACGACCCACGTCGTGTGCCTTTTCGTCGGGGGAAACGGACGCAAAGTCCGGCGAAATCCGGACGCACCACTAGTCGCGGAATGATGATAAATCCCTGCAAATCTACGCTTCTTCAGATGCAGGGCCGCACGACTGAACAATCGTGGTGTCCCTGGTTCGAGTCCCGGGTCTCGCCAAAAAAAACCCCGCCTTTGCGGGGCTTTCGTAGAGCGGCTGAAGGGACTCGAACCCTCGACCTTCTGCATGGCAAGCAGACGCTCTAGCCAACTGAGCTAC
Source organism: uncultured Solirubrobacterales bacterium (assembly GCA_963709205.1). GTDB lineage: Bacteria > Actinomycetota > Thermoleophilia > Solirubrobacterales > Solirubrobacteraceae > Palsa-465. The sequence goes on along the minus strand of CAVPVP010000021.1, from coordinate 88,885 downwards.
AGCCGCGAGAACGTCGATTATAAGGCGGGCGATCCGTCCGAGGGGCGATCCGCCCGAGGGGGCCCGACGCTAGCCCCGCCGGGTGTGGAAGTTGACGTCGTCGGGATTGATCAGATCCGGGACGGTCCAGCCGTCGAGGTCGTACTCGCTCATGCACTGCTCGGCGAAGCCCTTGTAGGCGTCGGTCTGGCCGCTGCCCATGGCCGCGAACAGCACCTCCATGCGGATGTTCTCGCTGTTGCCGCTGTAGTTGCGCTCGTACAGCTCGTGGCGGCCGCCGAACTCGCTGCCGACGGCGTCCCACAGCAGCTTCATCAGCTTCACGCGCTCGAGCGCGTCGATGCCGTTCGACCCCCGGACGTACCGCTCGAGGTACTTGCGGATGTCGGGGTTCTTGAAGTCGCGAGCGTTCGAGTTGATGTAGATCAGGCCGCTCGCGACCGTCTGCTCGATGATCTCCTTCACGCGCGGGTAGCCGATCGTCGAGAACAGGCGGTAGGCCATCGCGTAGTCCATGTTCGGCAGCAGCGCGCCCTGCTTCCAAGGCTGGGGCTCGCGCGCCATCGCGCTGGCCAGGCCCCACAGGAGGTTGCGCCAGGCGAGGACCTCGCCCACCTGCGCCTGCACGCCGCGGAAGTCCTTGGTCCCGGTGGCCTCGACCGCCTTGAGCAGCAGCCCGCCGATGAAGTCCAGCTTCACCGCCAAGCGGATGCAGCCGTGGAAGCAGAACCGCGGGATGAAGCCGGTCTGGGGGAAGAAGTTGTTGGCCTTGTCGATGTCGCCGTAGACGAACACGTTCTCCCAGGGCACCAGCACCTTGTCGAAGATGAAGATCGAGTCGTTCTCGTCGAGCCGGCTCGACAGCGGGTAGTCGAACGGGCTTCCCATGACCTCGGCGGTCATCTCGTACGACGGGCGGCAGATCAGCTTCACGCCCGGCGTGTCCATCGAGACCGCGCAGACGATCGCGTACTCCTTCTGCTGGATCGGGATCGGTCCGTAGTGGGCGATGAAGTTGAAGTGCGTGAGCGCGGATCCGGTGGCGACCACCTTGGCGCCGCTGACGACGATGCCGTCGTCGCGCTCCTCCTCGACGTGCATGAACACGTCGCTGACCTCCTCGGGCGGTCGGTTCCGGTCGACCGGCGGGTGGATGATCGCGTGGTTCCAGTAGAGAACGCGCTCCTGGGCCTCCCGGTACCACCGCCGGGCGTTGTCCTGGTAGGGGTCGTAGAAGTCGGCGTTGGCCCCGAGGGTGGCGAGGAACGCCGCTTTGTAGTCGGGACTCCGTCCCAGCCAGCCGTACCCGAGCCGCGCCCACTCGGCGATCGCCTCGAGGTCGCCGACGCAGTCCTCGACGGTCCGCGGGTAGCGGAAGAACTTGTGGGTCACGCCGTCGCTGCCGGTGTCAGTCGGGGTGGTGATCACGTCGCGCCGCGCAGGATCGTGCAAGGCGTCGTAGAGCCGCGCGATCGAGCGGGCGGTGTTGCGGAACGCGGGGTGCGTGGTGACGTCGTCGACCCTCTCCCCGTAGACGTAGACCTCGCGTCCGTCGCGGATGCTCTCCAGGTACTCCTCTCCGGTGAACGGCTCGGTGGTCCTGGCGGTGCTGTCGAGCATCTTGATCCACGGCTCCTCGCTTGGCGTTCTTGTCGGGCCGATCCTTCCACCGCTTGCCGCCTCGATCAACCCGGGAGCGCCGACCTGCCGGCGAGCGCTCTCTCGGCAACCCGAACAACTCCACATTCGACCACGCGCGCCGGCCGAGAGTGGAGAAACTCGCCCTGATGCCCGTCGTTCGACGCACTCGACCCTGGCGAGGCGCCGAGTGCGTCGAAACTCGCGTTCGGTCGAGGCGCTGCGACCCCGCACCCGTCTCAGGCCCGCGGACGGCCTCAGCCTGACCGCGTGCTCGACGCCCGGTCCGCGAGCGCCAACCCGAACGGGCTTCCCTCCGAGTCCTTGCAGATCGCCCATCGGGCGCCGGGGTGGACGACGGTGCCGCCGAGCGACTTGACCCGGTCGATCGCGCCGGCGAGGTCGTCGACCTCGAAGTACGGCAGCGAGAACGAGTCGCCAGGCCCGCGCCCTCGGGGGTGAAGCCCGATCGCGGGTGCATCGTCGGGCGTCTGCCAGCCCTCGCCCTGGCCCTCGACCCGAACCTCGAGCGAGGAGCCGAGCAGGCCGGACCAGAAGCGTCGGGCTCGCTCCGGGTCATCGGCGGGAAACTCGAGGAGTGCCAGCACCGGGCGCACGGGGACACCATACCCGCGGGCTGCTGCTCGAGGTCTATGCGTTCTCCGAGATCGGCGGAAGAGGCGACGACCGGAATCGAACCGGTGTAGACGGCTTTGCAGGCCGCTGCGTAGCCACTCCGCCACGTCGCCGACATCCCAAGGGTATCGACGCGCACCGTGGCTCGATCACCGGACCGACGATCGGCTCGGTCGCCGGACAGACGGTGGGCTCGATCACCGCACCGACGTGGGGCTCGATCACCGGAAGTTCACGCGCGACTCACAACTTGGCCACCGGGCGCCCTGGTGAGCGGCCATACGGTGCCAGCGCCACCACGAACAGGGAGAAAGAGATGCCGCGCTGGACCAGCTGGTGCCGTTCGATTTCGTGCAGCGTCGTCGCCGGCGCTGCGTTGTTGTTGATCACGAGCGCGCCGGCGTTGGCGCACGGTGGCTCGCGAGGCGACGGTGGCCGCGACGGGCACGGCGGCCCGGGACGTGACGGCGGCCGCAGCTCATCCAGAACTACTACGCCACCGGCCACGCGAGCCTCGACAACTACATCGCGCAGATCTCGGGGGAGGCGCCGACTGAGGAGACGAGCGGCGACTGCCTGGGCGCGGGCACCAACCTGAACACGCTGATCGGCAGCTACGACGATCTGCTCCCGGGCAACCTCGACCCGAATCAGCAGCTCTTACCCCGGGCAGGTGGACGGCCACGGCTGCATCTATCCGTCGTTCGTGCCCACGATCGCGAATCAGCTCGACCGGCTGTACCCGCCGAACCCGTTCACGGACGTTGCGGCCTGGCGGGACTACGACGAAGACATGGGCAATCAGCCGACCGGGCGAGAGCTGGGCGCTCCGCACCCGCTCGGCGGCCTCGACTGCGGACACCCGCCCCTGAACGGCCCCGACAACACGAACGCGGCGTCGCCGGCGACCGCCACCGAGCCGGCCGATCAGTACGCCACCCGGCACAACGGCTTCGTCTACTTCCACTCGATCATCGACAACACCGCCGAGTGCGACGCCAACGTCGTCCCGCTCGGGAAGGTCGCGGTCGGCACGCCGAGCAGGCTCGACGGCACCCGGCTGCCGGACACGTTCTCCGGCCACCTGGCCAACGATCTGAGGCAGGTCCGGACGACGCCGAGGTTCGGCTGGATCACGCCGAACCTGTGCGACGACGGCCACGACAGCACGTGCGCGGGCCCGAACACGATCGGGCAGATCGGCGCGGGCGCCGGTGGTCTGCACGGAGCCGACGAGTTCCTGGCGCACTGGGTGCCGCTGCTCGAGGCCTCGCCCGCATACCGCCTGGGCCAGATGCTGATCGTGGTCACGTTCGACGAGGGCAGCAGCGCCGACGGAACCGCTTGCTGCGGGGAGACGCCGGGGCCCGACAACCCGACCCCGGGCTTCTCGCCGCTGCTCATGGCGATCTTCCAGGAGCTCGGGCTGCCGCTTCCGAACCCGGCCAACGGCGGCGGACGCGTCGGCGCGGTGCTGCTCGACCCGCGCTACATCGAGCCGCGGAGCGTCGACGGCACCGGTCAGTACAACCACTACTCGGCGCTGCGTAGCTACGAGGATCTGCTCGGGATCACGAGGGGCGGGACCGACGGCCTCGGGCACATCGGCTTCGCCGGCGCGAACGGGCTACAACCGTTTGGGCGGGATGTGTTCAACCGCCCGTTCAGCGAGCTCTTTTCGCGCTAGCCGCCGGCGCGCGAGTTCTTCGGCAAGCCGGCGGCGGTCCGTGTTCTCAGAACCGCGGCGTTACCGAAGGGGTCGCGGACGACCGCGCCGTCGTACTGCCGGGTGCTCGGAATGGAAGCGGCGTCGACTCGCGCGAGAACTGCATCGAGCGCTCGTTCGTCGGGCAGCTCGATCTCGAATGAGCGCAGACCAATAGAGCCTTCCGGCGCCGCCGCGGCGCCCGCGCTGTGCCAGGTGTTGAGCCCGATGTGGTGGTGGTAACCGCCGGCGGACACGAACAGCGCGCCCGGGTAGACCCGGACGATCACGTCGAAGCCGAGCACGCCGTGGTAGAAGGCCTCGGCCTCGTTCAGGTCCGAAACCTGCAGGTGAACGTGCCCGATCCTCGTCCCAGCGGGGACATCAGCCTGTAGCTCGGTCGCCGCTCGCAGCTCGCCGATCACGTCGTCGAGGTCGAGCGGCAACGTCGACATCTGAAGCTGGTCGCCGGCCCGCGGCCAGTCGCCGCGCGGACGATCGCGGTAGATCTCGATCCCGTTGCCGTCCGGGTCTGACAGGTACAGCGCCTCGCTGACCAGATGGTCGGACGCGCCGTCGAGCGGATACCGAGCCTCGGCAAGCCGCGCCAGTGCGAACGCCAGATCCAGGCGCGTCGGCACGAGAATCGCCAGGTGATACAAGCCCGGCGCTCGGCGGTTCAGGCGCGGCGCCGCGCTGTCGCCGCGCAGCTCGATCAGCGGCCGCTCGCCGGTGGCGCCGAGCGCGAGCGTGCCGTCGTCGAGCTCGGTCGGCCGGAGGCCGATGGCGCGCTCGTAGAACGCCCGCGAGCGATCGAGATCCGTCACGGTCAGCCGGACCGTTCCGACCGACGTCGCCGGGTCGATCCGCGTTGCGAGTGTGGTTCCAACCGACGTGGTCGCCATGCTACGCCGCCTTTACCGGCTCCTTGGCGGACTGCTCCGCCTCTCCCGGCTCCTTGGCGGACTGCTCGAAGTAGGCCACCAGCCCCTTTAGCACCTCCGCCAAGCGCTCCCGCGTCTCCGGATCGGTCAGCTCGCCGTTGGGGTCGAAACGGTCGGGCGCCTTTGGGACCGCGAGCTCGAGGTCGAGCACGCGCGCCCCCGCGAGGCCGAGCGACTTCCGCAGATGGTCCTGCGCCCACACGGCGCCGTAGTCGGTGACGCTGGCGCCGATCACGGCGACCGGCTTGCCCCACAGCGACGAGCCCGGGCCGAACGGACGCGAGGCCCAGTCGATGGCGTTCTTCAGATGCCCGGGCATGCTTCCGTTGTACTCCGGAGTTGAGATCAGGACGACGTCGGCGGCGGCGATCTGCTCGCGCAGGCGGTGCACCTCGTCGTGAGGGTCGTCGGTGTCGTGGTCTTCGTTGTAATGGGGAAGGCGGTCGAGGCCCTCGAACATCTGGACCTCGACCCCGTCCGGTGCGAGCTCGGCGGCGGCACGCAGCAGCGCCGTGTTGTGCGATGCGGCGCGGAGGCTTCCCGAGATCGTCAGGAGGCGCATTGGTTATGCGGCCTTGACCGCCGAGACGCTCAGCAGCAGCTTGACGTCGTTGGACACGAGCAGGTTGCCGTTCGGGAGCGTCTGATTCCACTTGAGGTCGAACTCGCGGCGGTCAATCACGGCCTCGAGCTCGAGGCCGATGCGCTCGTTGCCCCATGGGTCGGTCCCGCCCTCGGCGACGACGCCCGTCAGGTCGATCGGCTTGGTGATGCCCTTGATCGTGATCTCGCCGTTCAGGCGGATCTTGTCGCCGGCGGTCGCTTCCGCGGCGGTGGAGTGGAACGAAATCTCAGCGTGATTCTCGGCGTCGAAGAATTCTGCCGACACCAGGTGCCCGTCGCGCTGCGCCTCGCCCGTGTCGATGCTCGAAACCTCGACGCTCCCCTGGAGAACGGGCGCCGCACCGGTGGCGTCGACGGTGCCCTGGAACTTGCGGAACGCACCGCGGACAGTGGCGATACCCATATGGCGAACCTCGAACCCGATGCTCGAATGCGCGGGGTCGACGTTGTAGGTACCGGCGGGAATGCTTTGGAGGGTGGTTGCGGACACGTGGTCTCCGTTCATTAGATCGGTTGAGCTAACAACTACTCTAGCAACACTTGATTGCGGCGTCAACTATTCAGTCGAGCGCGAGGTGAGGGAGAGCGACGCTACGCCGAGCGGTGACTACTGCACCGTGCACGAGCCGCCACGCTGGGCGCCCGGGAGCCGCCCGAGGAGCGTGGCGAGCCGGCCGATTTCGTCGGCATCGAAGTGCTCGAGAAACAGGCGACGAATGCTTCCGACGTGGGTGCATCCCGCGTCGCGGAGCTTGGCGAAGCCTTGGTCGGTCAGGCGTGCGTAGGACACGCGCGCGTCGTTAGAGCACGAGACGCGCTCGATAAATCCACCGGCAACGAGGCCGTCGACGAGCCGGGTTATTCCTGAGCGCGTCAGCATCGTGCTCTCAGCGAGCGCGGACATCGGCAGCTTGCGACCCGGCGACTGCGCGAGGTAGAGGAGCACCTCGTAGTCGCGCGTGGTGATGCCGTGCTCGGACACGAGCTCGGCGTCGAGCAACCGCACGATCGTCGCGTGGCTCTGGAGGTAGCTGCGCCACGCGCCGAGGGCGGCGCCCTCGAGGCTGGACGCGCCGTCGTCGCTCGCCGGAGCGCACGCCCCAGCGGGCACGTCGGCGACCGGCGTCGTAACGATCTCCGCCTCGGAGTCTTCGTCGACGGCTCGAACGCCTTCCGGGCTGGCAGTACTCAATTCCATGCCATCATTGTAGTTGACCGGTCAACGGCAAACCGCGGGGTTTCCAGCAGTTCGCCGGCGGTCGGGTGCGCGGCTACCCTAGCGGCCGATGGTCGAGATCGCTCCCGGACTGTGGCACTGGACGGCGCGACGCGAGTCCATCGGAGCCGACGTCAGTTCGTATTACCTCGAGCGCGAGCGCGTGCAGATCGACCCGATGATCCCGCCGGAGGGGCTCGAATGGTTCGAGCAGCACGGCGCCCCCGAACACGCGATCCTGACCAACCGCCACCACGACCGGGACTCGTGGCGGCTGCACGAGGCGTTCGGCACGACCATCCACTGCATCCGGAACGGTCTGTACGAGCTCGAAGGCCGCGGTCCTGTGGAGGCGTTCGACTTCGGGGACGGGCTCCCGGGCGAGATATCCGTCCACGAGGTCGGCGCGATCTGCCCTGACGAGACCGCGCTCCACATCCCGCGCCACCGCGCGCTCGCCTGTGCCGACGGCGTCGTGCGTTGGGGAGGCGGCGACGCGCTGGAGTTCGTGCCCGATTTCCTCATGGACGAGCCCGAGCAGACCAAGCGGCGGTTGCGCGATGCGTATCGCGGCCTCCTCGAGCTCGACTTCGATCTGCTCCTGCTCGCCCACGGTGACCCGGTCGTGGAAGACGCGCACGACGCCCTCCGGGCGTTCGTCGTCGACGCGCCCTGACGCCGGCCGGCGCTGCGACGTCGAAGAGACTGCGGACCGAACTGGTCCTCGATCGGGCGTAGCTTCCCGGGTGAACAGGACCCCTCGTCGCCGACTGTCAAAGGAGAACCCAGTGGACTGGAAGCTCGAGCTCGTGGCAATCCCGGTAACCGACGTCGACCGCGCCAAGGCGTTCTATGTCGACAAGGTCGGGTTCAACGCCGATTACGACCACACCGTCAGCGAGGAGATCCGCTTCGTCCAGCTCACGCCTCCCGGCTCGGCGTGTTCGATCGCGCTCGGAAAGGGCCTCACCGATGCGGAGCCGGGCTCGGTCAAGGGTATGCAGCTCGTCGTTGAGGACGCCGACCGGGCCCACGCCGAGCTGGCCGAGCGTGGGGTGGAGGTCAGCGACGTCCAGGAGTTCCCCTGGGGGCGGTTCGTGTTCTTCAGCGATCCCGACGGCAACGCGTGGGCCGTGCAGCAGACCCCGCCCCGGTGAGCGCTCCGCCCCGGTGAGCGCCCCGCCCCGGTGAGCGCTCCGCCCCGGGGAGCGCCTCGCCCCGGGCGGGCCCCGGGCGGGCCTAATCGGCCATCGCGGCGGCGCGTTCCCGCTCGATCAGCACGCGTCGAAGGATCTTGCCGGACGGCGCCTTCGGGATCTCCTCGACGAGCTCGGCCGCGCGCACCTTCTTGTACGGCGCCACTCGCTCGGCGACGAACGAGAGCACCTCGTCGACGGTGATCGCGCCACCGGCGACGACGAACGCCTTCGGAATCTCGCCGGCCTCCTCGTCACGGACCGGGATCACGGCCGCGTCGGTGATCGACGGGTGGGTGAGGAGCAGCGCCTCGAGCTCGGCCGGAGCGATCTGGAAGCCCTTGTACTTGATCAGCTCCTTGATCCGGTCGACGATCCACAGCGAGCCATCCTCGTCGAGCCGGGCGACGTCTCCGGAGTGGAACCAGCCGTCGGCGTCGATCGCGTGCGCGGTCGCCTCCGGGTTGTTGAGATAGCCCTTCATCACCTGCGGGCCGCGGATCCAGAGCTCGCCCGGTTCGCCGGCGGGAACGTCCTGATCGGTCGCCACATCGACGATCCGGCACTCGGTGTTCGGTGCCGCCGGCCCGATCGAGCCTGGCATCGTTCCCGCGAGCTTGTCCGTGACGAAGTGGGTGACCGGGCTCGTCTCGGTGAGCCCGTACCCCTGCTGCATGCGGCAGCCGAGCCGCTCGCCGCACGCCACCTCGAGCTCGGCCGACAGCGGCGCGGCGCCCGAGTTCATGTACTCGAGGCTCGACAGGTCGTACTCGTCCACCAGCGGATGCTTGGCCAGCGCGAGCACGATCGGCGGCACGACCCAGGCTCGGGTGATCCGGTAGTCCTGCAGCACCCGCAGGAACTCGGCGAGGTCGAACCGCGGCATGACCACCACGGTCGCGCCCCGGAACAGTGGGATGTTCATGAGGACCACGAGCCCGTAGATATGAAAGAACGGGAGGACGGCGATTGCGCGCTCGGCCGCCAACTCATCGTCGCTCTTGTCCGTAGCATCGGGGTGCGTGCACTGAGCGATGTTCGCGACCAGGTTCCGGTGCGTGAGCATCACGCCCTTGTGGAGCCCGGTGGTGCCGCTCGAGTACGGCAGGGCGACCAGATCCTCCGCCGGGTCGATCTCGACGCGAGGCGGATCGCTGCCGGCGCGCAGCAGCGACGCGAACGGCTTGGCGCCCTCGGCATCGCCGTACACGAAGATCTCCTCAACGCCCGAGCGTTCGGCCGCGGCCGTCGCCTTGTCGAGTAGCTCGGGAACGGTCACGAGCAGTCGCGCGCCCGAGTCCACCAACTGCTTGGCGAGCTCGTCCTCGGTCAGCAACGGGTTGGCTGTCGTGTTCACTCCACCGGCCGATGCCACACCGTGGAACGCGACCGCATACTCGGGCAGGTTCGGGGCGCAGTGGGCGAACACGTCGCCCTTGCCGAAGCCCCTCGCGGCGAGCCCCGCGGCCAGCGCGCGGATCGCGTCGACGAGCTCTCGGTAGGTGATCGTCCGGCCGCTCGGCCCGTCGATCAGGGCGGCCTTGTCTGGCTCCTCGCCGGCGCGAGCGAGGATGAAGTCGGTGAACGGAACATCCGGAATCTCGACGTCCGGATACGGGCTGCGGATCACTCCATGACGCTCCTCACTGGGGATTTGGGCGAGTCTACTTCTGGCCGTGTCAGGCCGGATTCGGCCGCCCGAATTCGCGCTCGTCCGAGTTCTACGACAACATGCTCGTCTCGCCATGCGCTGCCGTCTGTTCTACTGGGGGCCACGGGGATGAGCTGGTAGCCGTTGGCGCAGCGACCGCGGCCATTTCGGACGATGGCGCTGCCGGCGCACGCCGACGCGGTGGCGCCGGACGGCTCGGACGTGCGCGTGCTGTTGAGCGTCGCCGGGGGGAGCCTCGCGCACTTCGAGCTCGAAGCGGGCGAGACCTCGATCGCGGTCGAGCACGAGACCGTCGAGGAGCTCTGGTACTTCCTGCGCGGGCGGGGTGAGATGTGGCGGAAGGCCGGCGAGGAGGAGGAGGTCGTCGAGGTGTCGGCCGACGTGTGCGTCACGATCCCGCTCGGCACGCGGTTCCAGTTCCGGGCGTTCGGCGACGAGCCGCTCGCCGCCATCGGGGTTACGATCCCGCCCTGGCCTGGAGGGCGCGAGGCCAAGCCCGTCGAGGGGCCGTGGAAGCCGACGGTGAATACGCCACGTCGTTGAAGCCCGGCACTTCTTCTCGGTATTTGCGTGACGTTCGTCGGAACGGGTCTTGTCGCCGACATGGCGAGACCGTAGGTTGCACGTGGGCGCGAGTGCCCGACGAAAGCGAAGAGCAGACGCCAGGAGCCTGGTCTGCCGCGCGGCTTGTGTCCTCACTCGAGTGACTTAAACCTACGCGCGCTCCAATGTCACACTCGCGCCTGTTTTTTTTGCGCGGGCTGCGGCATCGGCCCGCGACCAAGGGGATGCGGGCACGGTGGTCGGGGGAGGCCGGCACGAGGCTCAGCGTTTTCTTAACCCCTTCTGGATGACGACAGCCCGGCGCGTTCTCCGCAAACTGGCCTCGTGACCACGTTCGGTAGCGCCCGACCCAAGCAGGTCGCGAGCTCGCCGGGTCCCGCGTGACCGACGAGCCGCTGCTGCTGGCCGAGGCGAAGCTCGCAGCCCCGAGGCAACGTGCCGGCACGGTGCGCCGGCCGCGCCTGGAGCGCGCCCTCGAGAGCGGCGCAGATGCGGCGCTGACGCTGGTGGCTGCTCCCGCCGGGTACGGGAAGACCACTGCGGTACGCGCGTGGTATGCAACCAGCGGCGGCGCGCTCGCGTGGGTGACGCTCGATGCGGGCGACAACGAGCCCGCGCGGTTCTGGACTTACGTCGCCACCGCCGTCGACCGGATACGCAACGGGCTCGGGCGTCGAGCCCTGCACCGCCTTCGGTCGCAAGCCATGTCGATCGACGTCGCGATCGACGAGATCATGAACGGGATAGCCGATTACGGGCAAGCGTTCACGCTCGTGCTCGACGACCTGCAGACGGTGACGGACTCAGACTGCCTGTCATCGCTCGACTACGCGATCGAGCGCCTTCCGGTGAATGCGCGGCTGATCGTGCTCACGCGGGTCGATCCGACGCTCGAACTCGCGCGGCTGCGCGGACGCGGAGCGTTGGCGGAGGTGCGGGCGAACGATCTCGTCTTCACGGCCGCCGAGGCGCGAGAGCTGCTCGTCGACCGCGCGAGCCTCCAGCTCGACGACGAGCAGATCGGGATCCTCTTGAGACGAACCGAGGGCTGGTCCGCGGCGCTGTGCCTCGCGGCACTCTGGCTTCAAACCGTCGATGATCGAGATCGCGCCGTGCTCGAGTTCGGTGGCGATCATCGCTACGTCGCGGAGTACCTGAGCCACGAGGTGCTCGCCGCGCTCGATTCCGACCACCGCTCGTTTCTGCTTCGCGCGGCCGTGCTCGGCAGCTTCACGGCGGAGCTGTGCGACGCCGTGCTGAGCCGCACGGACTCGGCCGCCCTGCTCAGCCACCTGGAAGAGTCGAACCTGTTCGTGCTGAGCCTCGAGCGCCGCGAGTGGTTTCGCGTTCACGCGCTGTTCGCCGAGTTCGCGGCCGCGCGGCTAGCGCTGGTGGAACCGACCGAGCCACAGATGATCCATCGGCGCGCCGCGGAATGGCTCCGGTCGCGGGGGCTCGTCGTCGAGGCCGTTCAACATGCGGCCGCGGCGGGTGACCACGAGGTCGTCGCCGAGATACTCAGCGAGGACCATCTCATGCTGATCCGGAACGGCCGCTCGGGCACGATCCTTCGGTGGGCACGGACGCTCCCGGACGACGTCATGACCCAGCACCCCGACGTGGCCGTGGCCGCGGCGACGGCCGCGCTGATCGTGGGCCGGCTGACCCGCGAACGCCGGCGGTACCTGCTGCTGGCGGAGGATGCGACCTCGACCCACGACGAAGGATTCGGATCGTACGTGGACTGCGTGGCGTCGATGTTGCGTGCGGCTGGGATCGACGACGGGGTAAACGAGGCCGTCGCAAACGCATACAGGTCAGTGGAACTGGCCCGGCGAGAAGTGGACGCGAGCCTTGTCGCGGCGCTCGCTGCGCTGGCGCGCGCTCTGTACTTCCGTGGTGATTTGGAGCAGGCATGGAGTGCGGCATCATCGGCCGTCGATCATCCCGATGCGACCCGTCGCGTCCCCGGCTACGCGGTGGCGCGGGCGACCCTGGCGCTGATCGCGGTCGATGTCGGTCGCCTCAGCACCGCTCGCGGGCACGCCGAGGCCGCGCGCGCGGTCATCGGTCGGATCAGCAGCAGTCGAAGCTGGCTGGGGGCGATCGTGGCAGAAGCGGTCGGCGCGCTGCTGACGGCGGAAGGCGACCTTGCCGGCGCTGAGCGCGAGTTCGCGCATGCCGAGCGTTTCGTCGCAGACGACGTCGCGACCGTGGAGCACGCCTGGCTGCTCGTGCGACTTGCCGACGTTCGCCTGCGGCGCGGACGGCTCGGCGACGCCGAGCGGACCCTCAGCCGAGCCCGTGAGGAGCTCGCCGAGCTGGACGACAGCGGCGACGTCCCACAGCTCGCCGCCGGCGTCGCGGCCGAGCTCGACGAGGCGCGGCGGCACGCGTCCGGCGGCGAGATCGTCGAGCTGCCCACGGAGGCGGAGGTCGCCGTGCTCCGGCTCCTGGCCACGGATCTCTCGACGCGGGAGATCGGAGGGGAGCTGTTTCTCTCTCCGAACACGGTTCGGTCACACATCCGGGCGATCTATCGCAAGCTCGGCGTGGGCTCCCGGGCGGATGCCGTCGCCTGGGCGGACGCCGTCGGCCTGCTGGCCGGAACGCAATCACCCAGGTGATCGATGCGAACTCGCGTGAAACCTGACAGGAATATGCGAACGTGGGGTCATGGGGCGAGGTGGAACCTATCGACTCGAGGTCAAAGGACAGCTCGGCGAGTTGGTGCGCGCATTCGTTCCCGCGCATGCGGATCGGGTACACGAACGGCAACACCGTGCTCGTCGGTACGGTCCGGGATCAGGCCGAGCTGACCGGCTTTCTGCAGCGATTCTCCGACCTCGGGTTGAGCATCGTGAGCGTCACGATGGTCGACGATCCTGCGGGTCGATGAAGCGATCGATCAGCGGCGCTGGCCACGATCGCCGCACCGCGTTCGCGTTGGTCGTGTTGAGCGGTTGTGGTTCCAGCAAGCCGGCGTACTGCACGGCTCGCACCAACCTCACGAACTCGATCAAGGGACTCACGAGTCTCTCCGTGAGCGGCGGGGTGAGCGGATTGCAAGCTCAGGTCACGAAGATCCAGACCGACGCGACCTCGCTCGTGAACTCGGCCAAGGGTGATTTTCCGAACGAGACGGCCGCCATCAAATCATCGGTTGACGGGCTCTCGACCGCCGTCAAGTCGCTGCCGTCGAATCCGTCGGCCGGCCAGATCGCGGCGATCGTGCCGGCGGCGGCCAGCGTCGTGAACTCGGTCAACAGCTTTGCCAGCGCCACGAGTTCGAAGTGCAGCTGACGTGACCCAAACAACATCTAGCTAGCTGCGAGGGCGCGCGGGGTCGACCGCCCGGGGTCGTCCGCTCGCCGGATCAGCCTCGGAAACGGAGCGGATGATGGCCAATAAGCGGCAAAACAGGCTGGCGGAGTTCATCGAGCCCTTCCGGGTCAAGCCTGGTTCGAAGGTCACGCTCAGCCGTGACTTCGACCCGTCGTTCAAGGCCGGGGTGAAGAAGAAGACCGAAGGAGTTACGCTGCTCCGCAACGGAGTGCAGTTACTCGCCGAGTACCAGGCGCGGCTCGCCGCTCAGGACACGTGGGGGGTGCTGGTCGTGCTGCAGGCGCTTGATGCGGCTGGCAAGGACGGGACGATCCGCCATGTCATGAGCGGCGTGAACGCCCAGGGCGTGGCGGTACACAGCTTCAAGCAGCCGTCGGCCGAGGATCTCGATCACGACTTCCTGTGGCGCTACGGCAAGCGTCTGCCCCGGCGCGGCGACATCGCGATCTTCAATCGCTCCCACTACGAGGAGGTGCTCGTGGTGAGAGTGCACCCGGAAGTCCTGGCTCGCGAGAAACTCCCGCCGGCGGCAAAGCGCAAGCGGGACGTGTGGAACCGCCGCTATCGCGAGATCAATGATTGGGAGCGCTACCTGACCGAGAACGGGATCCGGGTCGTGAAGCTGTTCCTCAACCTCTCCAACGAGGAGCAGCGGATCCGCTTCCTGCGACGGCTCGACCTGCCCGACCACAACTGGAAGTTCTCGGCCGCGGACGTTCACGAGCGCGAGCGGTGGGACGACTATCAGAAGGCCTTCTCGGAGATGCTGTCGCACACGAGCACGGAGTGGGCGCCGTGGTATGTGATCCCGGCCGACCGGAAATGGTTCGCGAGGATCGGCGCGGGGGCGGTGCTCGCGCACACGCTGATGGAAATCGACCCGAGCTTCCCGACGGTCAGCAAAGAGCAGCGTGAGGTGCTGCGGGAGGCGAAGCACGCCCTCGAGGCACAAGCGCCGAAGGGCGCGGCACCGGATCCGTTCGAGCACGAGCTGCGGAAGGCGAGAGTCACAACCGACGGGCGGAATGGGCACGAGACGGAGACACAGGTCGCGGTTCCATCCGACGGGCCGACATCCGATTAGGGGAGATAAGCGATGGCGACGGCAGCGCGCACTGAGACTGACCAGGCCGACACCCTCAACGGTTGGTATAGCGCCACCCCGGACGAGGTCACAACCCGGCTCGGCGTCGACCCGTCGGCGGGTCTCTCGACTCAGCAGGCCGCCGAGCTGCTCGAGCGGCACGGTCCGAATGCACTGCCGGTGGAGAAGTCGGTCGCGGGCTGGCGGCGGTTCCTCGACCAGTACCGCAGTTACATGCAGATTATCCTGGTGGCCGCCGCGATCGTGTCCCTCGCGATCAAGGAGTGGAGCACCGGGGTCCTGCTGATCCTGATCACCGTGCTCAATGCTGTCGTCGGCCTTCGCCAGGAGGGTAAGGCGGAGAGCGCGATGAACGCGCTCAAGGCGATGGTCAAGGCGACTGCGCGGGTGCGCCGAGACGGAACCGAGGCCGAGATCCCGGCTGAGGAGGTGGTGGTCGGAGACGTCGTCGTGCTTGAGGCCGGAGACGACGTGCCGGCCGACGGTCGGATCGTCCAGGCGACCTCCTTGCAGATCGACGAGGCTGCCTTGACGGGCGAGAGCGTGCCGGTGTCGAAGGGCGTCGATGTGCCCGACGGCCACGATCTCGCGCCGGCCGATCAGACGGACATGGCGTTCATGCACACCCCGGTCACCCACGGCAGCGGCGTCATGGTAGTGACCGCGACGGGCGGTGACACCCAGGTCGGGAAGATCGCCGGCATGCTCGCCACGACGACGCGCGAGCAGACACCGCTCACCAAGCAGCTGAACACTTTGACACTGTGGATCGCCGCGGCGGCCGGAGTGACGATGGTGATCATGTTCGTGCTGGGGGCGCAACGCGGTCTCTCCTCGACGGTCGTGTTCACCACGGCGGTCGCACTCGCGATCGCCGCGATTCCGGAGGCGATGCCGACGGTGCTCCAGGTGGTCATGTCGGTCGGCGCCGCCGACCTCGCGCGGCACGGCGCGGTACTGACCGACCTCGCGTCGGTCGAGACGCTCGGGTCGACGTCGGCGATCAACTCGGACAAGACCGGGACGCTGACCATGAACCAGATGACGGCCGTCGAGGTGGTCGACCCCACAGACCGATACACGATCTCGGGTTCGGGCTACGAGCTCGAGGGCCAGGTCCAGCACGCCGCGGGGTCGTCGGACACGATCGAAGACGCCATCCTGCCGTACGTCGTCGCCAGCGACGCGAGACTCGTCGACGGCAAGGTCATTGGCGATCCGACCGAGGGCGCTCTGCTCGTGCTCGCGCACAAGGCCGGGCTCGACGTCGACGCGACGCGGGAACGGCACCCGCGCCTGGCGACACTGCCGTTCGACCCCACCTACAAGCTGATGGCGGCGTTCACCAAGACGACTGACGCCTCCGGCAAGGATGTCGTGCGCTGCTACGTGAAGGGTGCCGCGCCGGCGGTGATGAGCCACGCCTCGAGTGCTCTGAGCGCCGGCCAGAGCATTCCGTGGGACGAGAATCTGCATACGCGCGCCGAGGCGAGCATGCGGCGGATGGGCGAGGCCGGCCTACGCGTGATGGCGGCCGCGTACCGCGATCTCGACCCCGCGTCGTTCGACGCCGGCGGCGACCTGCTGGCGTACGTCGAGGGCGTCGAGATGACGAGCCTCGTCGGCATGGTCGACCCTCCACGGGCCGAGTCCAAGTCGGCGGTCGCGGACGCGCAAGCGGCCCACATCCGGGTGCGGATGGTCACCGGCGACGACGTGATCACCGGCGCGGCGATAGCCAATCAGCTTGGGATCGACGGAGAGGCGATCCTCGGCGCCGAGTTCGCCGCGCTCGACGAGTCTGAGAGGCTCGAGCGGATCGACCGGATCGGCGTGGTCGGCCGCGTTGCCCCGGAGCACAAGGTGCTCCTGGTCGAGACGCTCAAGAAGCAGGGGCACGTCGTGGCGATGACCGGCGACGGGGTCAACGATGCGCCGTCGATCAAGGCCGCACACATCGGCGTGGCGATGGGCAGCGGCACCGAGGTGGCCAAGAACGCCGGCCGCATGATCCTCACCGACGACAATTTCGCCACGATCGTGCGCGCGGTCGCGCAGGGCCGAAAGCTCTACGACAACCTGAGCAAGTACGTCCGCTTCGTGCTGATCTCGCTCGTGGCGTTCGTCCTGACGTTCCTCGGAGCGACGATCCTGAACATCGCCGAGGGCCAGCCGTTCTCGCCGGCGCAGGTCCTCTACATCCACTTCTTCGTCAGCGCTCCGTTCGGCGTGGCGCTCGGCCTCGACCAGGCGACGTCAGGGCTGATGGAACGCCGGCCGCGTCCGAGCACCGAGTCGATCGTGAACCGTGGCGTCCAGCTCACCTCGGGCCTCGTCGGCCTGTACATGGCGATCTGCATGGACCTGCTGATCTACTTCGGCAAGCAGCACTACCACAGCACAGCGATTGGGTCGTCGATCGCGCTGAGCGCGTTCGCGCTGATGCTTATCGTGTCCGCGTACGAGTGCCGGAGCGTGTCAGGGTCCATCCTCGCCAGCGCGACGTTCGACAACGCGAAGATGAACTGGACGGCGGCGGCGGAGCTCGCGCTCGCGGTGATGATCACGCAGTTGGACCTGTTCAACCGTCTGCTCAAGACGACGCCGCTCACCTCTCCGCAGTTCGGACTGGCGGTCGCCTCGGCGGTTTTGCTGCTCGTCCTGTGGGAGCTCGGCAAGCTGACCGCCCGGCGCCGCTGACGACGCGTGGCCGCGCCATCGCTCCCCGGGATCCGCGCGCTCACCAACTACAGGGTGTCGTGGTTGCGGAGCGACGTCGTCGCGGGGATCGTGCTGACGACGCTGCTCGTGCCCCAGGGCATGGCTTACGCCGAGCTCGCCGGTCTGCCCGCGATCACGGGCCTGTACACGTCGATCCTGTGCCTCATCGGCTATGCGGTGTTCGGGCCTTCGCGGATCCTGGTGCTCGGCCCGGACTCGTCGCTCGGGCCGATGATCGCGGCGACGATCCTGCCCATCATCGGCTCGGGCGGCAACCCCGAGCGCGCGATCGCGCTCGCGTCGATGATGGCCCTGATCGTCGGGGCGCTCATGATCCTCGCCGGAATAGCCAAGCTCGGCTTCATCGCCGACCTGCTCTCCAAACCGACGCAGATCGGCTACATGAACGGGCTGGCGCTCACGATCCTGATCGGGCAGCTGCCCAAGCTGTTCGGGTTCTCGACCGACGCCAACGGCCTGATCAACGAGGTGCACGCGTTCATCCACGGGCTCGCGGCGGGCGCCACGGTAGGTGCGGCGGTGGCCATCGGGCTCGTGAGCCTCGCACTCATGCTCGTGCTCGGCCGGTGGCTTCCGCGCGTCCCGGGCGTGCTTGTGGCGGTCGTCGTCGCGATCGCCGCGGCGTCTGTCTTCGACCTCGCCGGCCACGGCGTGTCGCTGGTGGGCAAGCTGCCCAAGGGGTTCCCGCCGCTGACCGTGCCGAATCCCGTGTCCGATCTTCCACTGCTCGTCGCGGGAGCGCTCGGGATCGTGCTGGTGGCGCTCGCCGACACGATCTCGACCGCGTCGGCGTTCGCCGCCCGCACCGGCCAGGAGGTCGACGGGAATGGCGAGATGATCGGGATCGGCGCCGCCAACGTCGCCGCCGGCTTTTTCCAGGGTTTCCCGGTCAGCACGAGCGGCTCGCGTACCGCGGTCGCCGAGCAGTCCGGCGCCAAGACCCAGGTCACGGGTCTGGTCGGGGCGGCGTTGATCGTGCTGATGCTCGTGCTCGTGCCCGGCTTGCTCAAGAACCTTCCGAACCCGACGCTCGCCGCGGTCGTGATCGCAGCATCGCTATCGCTGGCTGACATCCGCGGGGTCGTACGCCTCTACAAGCAGCGCCCGGTTGAATGCCTGCTGTCGATCGCTGCGTTCCTCGGCGTCGCGCTGCTCGGGGTGCTCGAGGGCATCGCGGTGGCGGTCGCGCTGTCGATCCTCAACGTGTTCCGCCGGGCCTGGCGCCCCTACGAGACCACGCTCGGGCGCGTCCCCGGCCTGTCCGGGCAGCACGACCGTCAACTCCACCCCGACGCCGAGCGGTTGCCCGATCTAGTGATCTTCCGGTTCGATGCGCCGCTGTTCTTTGCCAACGCCCGGACGTTCCGTGACCGCGTCCGCGCTCTCGGCGCCGCCGAGCCCAGACCGAAATGGATCGTAATCGCGGCTGAGCCGATCACCGACGTCGACACCACCGCCGCCGACATGCTCGGCGAGCTCGACGAGGAACTCAACGCCAAGGGCACCTCGCTCGTGTTCGCCGAGCTCAAGGACCCGGTGCGGGCCAAGCTCGAGCGCTACGAGCTGATCGGCCCGCTCGACCCCGACCATTTCTTTCCCACGCTCGACGCCGCCGTCGAGGCGTTCCGCGAGAAGACCGGCGCGAATTGGGAGTCCGCAGGCACCCCGACCCAGTAGAAAATGGGCGATGCTGGGCTCGAACCAGCGACCTCCGCCTTGTCGAGACGGCGCTCTCCCAGCTGAGCTAATCGCCCGGGAGTCGCTAAATGTACCTGGGTAGCTGGGGTCGAGGTAGACTCGCCGCCGAGATGAGGTGGAGGGCCGCGGCCGTGCTCGCGCTGATCGGGATCGCGGCGATTCCGGGGGTGTCCGATGCGCTCGTGCCCGGCGGCGTGTCGAGCTTGCACGTGTCGGTCAAACCTGCCTCCGGCTCGTCGACGACGCATTTCGTGGTCAGCTTCAAGGCGGCCCAGAACACGGGCATCATCGGCGACACGGTCGACACGTACCGGGTCACAGCGAGCGATACGGCGCGCGCGGGATGCCAGGCCAGCATCGCCACGGTGGTGCCCCCGACGCATGCCGGCGGGGCCGTCCAGGTGAAGCTGGCGCCGAGGGCCCACACGCGCTGGTGCTCGGGGACGTTCCATGGCCAGCTGTGGAAGACCGTGTTCCCGCGGTGCCCGATCGGCAAGGCGTGTCCGGCGATCGTGTTCCCGCCCCTGATGGTCGGGAAGTTCACCTTTCGCGTCACGCGATCCTAGAGCTCGGCGCTCCCCTGGTGGACGCGCGACTGAGCTCAGCACTCTCCCACTAGCATCCGTCGCACATGGAACTGGAGCTTCCCGACGGCAATACACTGACGCTTCCCGAGGGCGCCACCGGGGCGGATGCGGCGACCGCGATCGGTCCCGGGCTGGCCCGGGCGGCGCTCGCGGTCAAGGTCGACGGCGAGGTCCGGGACCTGTCCCGCCCGCTTCCCGAGAACCATCGAAACGGGCCGGCGAAGCTCGAGATCGTCACCGACCGCAGCGGCGAGGAGGCGCTGGCCCTTATCCGCCATGACGCCGCGCACGTGCTGGCGGCGGCGGTGATCGACCTGTACCCAGGGGTGAAGATCTCGATCGGGCCGGCGATCGAGAACGGGTTCTACTACGACTTCGACTTCCCCGAGGGCGTGTCGGTGTCGGAGGCGGACTTCGAGCAGATCGAGTCCAAGATGCGCGAGCACATCGACGCCGACGAGCCGTTCGTCCGCGAGGACGTCGCGGCCAGCCAGGCGCTCGACCGCTTCCTCCGTGAAGCCCAGGACTACAAGGTCGAGCTGATCGAGGACCTGGTCGAAAACGACGGTGTCCCGACGGTCTCGCTGTACACCAACGGGCCGTTCACCGACCTCTGCCGCGGCCCTCACGCCCCGTCGACCAAGCGGATCAAGGCGTTCAAGCTTCAGTCGGTCGCCGGCGCGTACTGGCGCGGGGACTCTTCTCAGCCGATGCTCACCCGGATCTACGGGACCGCGTTCTTCTCCCAGAAGGACCTCGACGAATACCTCGAGCGGCTCGAGCAGGCACGCGCGCGCGACCATCGCAAGCTCGGCCCGCAGCTCGGCCTGTTCAATTTCTCCGACGTCGCCCCCGGGATGACGTTCTGGTTCCCGGCCGGGACCCAGGTGTTCAACTCGCTCGTCGCGCTCAGCCGCGAGATGGGCGGCCCGCGCGGCTACACCGAGGTCAAGACGCCGCAGCTGTACGACAGCTCGCTGTGGAAGACCTCGGGGCACTGGGACAAGTACAGGGAGCACATGTTCATCACCGAGTCGGCCGACACGACGATGGCGCTCAAGCCGATGAACTGTCCCGGCCACTGCCAGCTGTATTCCCTCCAGGCCCACTCCTACCGGGACCTGCCGTTGCGCTACTCAGAGCCGGGTCTGCTCCACCGCAACGAGCTGAGCGGTGCGCTCCACGGGCTGCTGCGCACGCGGGCGTTCGCCCAGGACGACGGGCACATCTTCTGCACCGAGGAGCAGGTCGAGGATGAGATCGAGGGGTGCCTCGACTTCGCGTTCGCCACGTACAAGATCTTCGGGTTCGACGTCCGGCTCGAGCTCTCGACGCGCCCTGAGGAGCGGTTGGGCTCGGACGAGATGTGGGATCGCGCCGAGGAGCACCTGATTCACGTGCTCGACCGGAAGGGCCTGGCCTACGACATCAACCCCGGCGACGGGTCGTTCTACGGCCCGAAGATCGACCTGCACATGACCGACTCGATCGGACGGTCGTGGCAGATCGGCACGGTCCAGCTCGACTACAACATGCCCATGCGGTTCGGGCTCACCTACACCGGCGCGGACAACGCCGAGCATCAGCCGGTGATGATCCACCGGGCCCTGATGGGGTCCTATGAGCGGTTCATCGCGATCCTGATCGAGCACTACGGCGGTGACCTCCCGGTCTGGCTCACGCCGGTGCAGGCGATCGTCCTCCCGATCTCCGACCGGCACGTCGACTACGCCTGGACTGTCCGCGAGCGGCTGCTCGACGCCGGCGTGAGGGCCGAGCTCGACGACCGCACCGAGTCGGTGGGGCGGAAGATCCGCGACGCCGAGCTCCGCAAGATTCCGTTCATGCTGGTCGTGGGCGACCGCGAGCAGGAAACACAGCAGGTCTCGGTGCGCGAGCATCGCCGGGGCGACGAGGGGTCGGTATCGGTGATCGAGTTCGTCGCGCGGGTAGCGCAATTGGTCGAAAGTCGCTCGAACCTGTAGGCACCCCCGCTATACTCGCCCTCGTTGACCCAAGCGTCTCGTCACATAGGGCCCGTCACCGCTTGACGTTCCCTGCTCATCGCAGCTAGTGCCGGTCCCTCGTAAGTTCGACCGGCGCCCGCCAGAGCGGGACCAGACTCGGATCAACGATCGTATTCGCGTGCCCGAAGTGCGCCTGATCGGCGAAGACGGCAAGCAGATCGGGATCGTCAAGACATCCGAGGCGCTGTCCTATGCCCAGGATCGCGATCTCGACCTGGTCGAGGTCGCCCCCGAGGCGCGCCCGCCCGTGTGCCGCGTGCTCGACTACTCCAAGTACAAGTACGAGCAGGCCCAGAAGCAGAAGGCGGCCCGCCGGCACCAGCAACAGATCACGGTCCGCGAGATCAAGTTCCGCCCGAAGATCGCCCAGAACGACTACGACACGAAGAAGGGCCACGTGTCGCGCTTCCTCAAGAACAAGGACAAGGTCAAGATCACGATCATGTTCCGCGGGCGCGAGGTCACCCATCCCGAGCGCGGCACCGCGCTGCTCGACCGGCTCGCCGACGAGCTGTCGGAGATCGGGGTCATCGAGCAGTCGCCCGTCCAGGACGGCCGCAACATGACGATGCTGCTCGCGCCGTCCAAGGCGGTGCTCGCGGGGGAGAAGGACAAGGCGGCCGACGGCAAGGCCGACGGGAAGCACGACAAGCCTGCCGACGAGCACGAGCCTCGAGGCCGCCGAGCCGAGGCCGCCGAGCCTGAGGCCGCCGAGCCTGCAGGCCGACCGAGCCTGAGGCCGCCGAGCCACAGGCTGCCGAGCCCGACGGCGTCCGAGCCCGCCGAGCGTCCCTGCCGAAGCCGAACGGCACCGGCGCCGGCGAGCAGCGCGGCCGAGCCAGTGCAGGCCGAGAGCTCCACCCCCGCCTGACGACCCGGCCGCCGTCCCGCGGGGCTCTGCTTTACTAAGCGGCACTTCCGATGCCGAAGATGAAGACCCATTCGGGCGCGAAGAAGCGCTTCAAGGTGACCGCCACCGGCAAGGTGCGCGGCCGCCGCGCGTTCTCGACCCACATCCTCGAGAAGAAGTCGCCCAAGCGCAAGCGCCGCCAGGCGAAGCCGTCGTGGATCAGCCCGCACGATGAGCCGCGGGTGAAGAAGCTGCTCGGGGTCGAGCGGAGGGAGCGCGGATGACGCGGGTCAAGCGCTCAGTTCACGCGCGCAAGAAGCGGCGGGCGACGCTCGCGCTGACCAAGGGCTTCCGGGGCGACGCCAGCCGCCACTACCGGGTGGCCAAGGAGGCGCTGCTCAAGGCCGACCAGTACCGCTACCGCGACCGGCGCAACCGCAAGCGGGACTTCCGACGGCTGTGGATCACCCGCATCAACGCCGCCGCGCGCCAGCACGACATGTCCTATTCGCAGTTCATGCACGGGCTCCAGCTCGCCGGCGTGGAGCTCGACCGCAAGATCCTCGCGGACATCGCCGTCCGCGACGCCGAGACCTTCCGACGCTTTGCCGACCGCGCCCGCGAGGCGCTGGCGGCCGGCTGACGAAACGCCGACCACACCAGCACCGCCACCCGGGCGCCGCTCCACCAGGAGGGCGCCTTTTTTGATGATCACAAGCCCCCACAACGCCAAGCTCAAAGAGATCCGCAAGCTCCGCCAGCGGCGTCGCTGGCGCGAACGGTCCGGGTTGTTCGTGGCCGAGGGTGAGGATTTGTTGTCGGTCGGCCGATGGGCAAGCGGCTGGATCGCCATCGAGCGGTATGCGGCGACGGGCAGCGGTCTACCCGGGGTCGAGGTCGACGCCGGATCTGCTGGCGTCCGCTTCCGGGCTCGGCTCGGGCACGCGGACGCTCGCGGTGTACGAGGAGCGGTGGGCGCCGGCGCCGGTCGGGCCGCTGTGCGTGTACCTGCACGGCGTCCACGACCCGGGGAACGTCGGTGCGGTGCTGCGATCGCGCCCAGGCGTTCGGGGCGTCTTGCGTCGCGCTCGGTCCCGGCACCGCGGACCCGTACAGCCCGAAGGCGGTCCGCGCCTCTATGGGCGCGGTGTTCGCGGTCCCGCTCGCGCGCGCGGGCGTCGCGCAGCTCCCGGGCACCAAGATCGCTCTCGTAGCCCGCGCCGGCGACGCCGCTGGACGGCCGATGGCGATCCAGGCTACGTATTTGGTAGCTCCAGCGCCATCGGCGCGACGATCCTGGTCGGCTCCGAGCGGGACGGACTGCCGGACGAGGTCGTTGCGCAAGCGGACCACACCGCCCACATCCCGATCGCCACCGATTCGCTGAACGCGGCGATGGCCGCCACCGTCGCCCTGTACGAATTGAGCCGTAGGATGGCGCCCGAATGAACGACCGGATCGCGGAGATCCGGACGCAGGCCGAGCAGGCGATTGCCGCCGCCGCCGACACCGACGCGCTCGACGAACGTCCGCATCCGCTACCTCGGGCGCAAGGCCGAGCTGCCGAACCTGCTGCGCAACGTCGCCGACCTGCCGCCCGAGGAGCGGGCCGCGACCGGCAAGGCGGCCAACGAGGCGCGCAAGGCGCTCGAGGCCGCGATCGACGCCCGCGCCCACGAACTCGCCGCGCAGGAGCTCGAGCAGCGACTGGAGCGAGACCGCGTCGACATCACGCTCGATGGCGACCCCGCCCCGCAAACCGGACGCCAACATCTCATCACCCAAACCCGACGCGAGATCGAGGACGTGTTCATCGGGCTTGGGTTCAACGTCGCGGACGGCCCCGAGGTCGAGACCGTCTACTACAACTTCGACGCGCTCAACTTCGATTCGACGCACCCCTCGCGGCTGATGTCGGACACGTTCTACCTCGCGCCGGCGCCGGACATCTTCGATCCGAACGCGCGCCTGTTGCGCGTGCACACCTCGCCGGTGCAGATACGCGCGATGGAGCACCACCCGCCACCTCTGTACATCGTGATACCGGGGCGAACGTACCGCCCCGACAACGACGCCACTCACACGCCGCAGTTCCATCAGGTCGAGGGGCTCGCGGTCGATACCGACATCACGCTCGGCGACCTTCAGGGCACGTTGCTCGCGTTCGCGCGCGCGATCTTCGGTGACGGCCGCCAGGTGCGGCTGCGTCCCCACTTCTTCCCGTTCACCGAGCCGAGCGTCGAGGTCGACGTGTCGTGCTTCAACTGCCGCCAGGGCTACATGCCCGACGGCAGTCGCTGCCCGGTGTGCAGGGGCGAGTACTGGATTGAGATCCTCGGGGCGGGGATGGTCGATCCGAACGTGTTCGAGTACGTGCGACGGTTCGGATACGACCCGGAACGCGTGCAGGGGTTCGCCTTCGGGATGGGGATCGAGCGGATCGCCATGCTCAAGCACGGCGTCCCCGACCTTCGGTTGCTCTACGACAACGACGTCCGCTTCCTGGAGCAGTTCGGCTGATGCGCGTTCCGCTCCAGTGGCTCCGCGAGTACGTCGACCCGCCGCTCGACACGCACGCGCTCGCCGACCGGCTGACGATGACCGGGACCAAGGTCGAGGCGATCCACCGCCACGGCGTGGCCGCGCTCGAGAACTTCGTCGTCGGCCGCGTGCTCGAGGCCGATCAGCATCCGAACGCCGACCGGCTGCGCGTGTGCCTGGTCGACATCGGGAGCGCCACGCCTCAGCAGATCGTGTGCGGCGCGCCCAACGTCGCCGCCGGTCAGACGGTGGCGGTCGCCAAGCCCGGCGCGGTGATGCCCGACGGGACGACGCTCGGGAAGGCGAAGCTCCGCGGCGTCGAGTCCCACGGGATGATCCTCGCCGAGGACGAGGTCGCGATCGGCACCGAGCACGACGGCATCATGGTGCTCGAGCCCGACGGGTTCGCGCCGGGAACGCCGCTCGAGGACGTGCTGACGATCGCCACCGACGTGCTCGAGCTCGAGATCACCCCCAACCGTCCGGACTGCCTGGCCGTGTACGGCGTGGCCCGCGAGGCCCACGCCGCGACCGGGCGCCGCTCGCGCCGCCGCCCTGGCGCGAGGACCCGGGCACCCCGGGCGAGGTCGCCGCGGCGACCGTGGAGGTCCAGTCCCCCGAGCTGTGCCCGCGCTTCACCGCGCGCGTATTCGAGGACGTGAAGATCGGGCCGAGCCCGCTGTGGCTGAAGGCGCGGCTGATGGCCTCCGGCCAGCGGCCCGATCTCGAACGTCGTCGACATCACCAACTACGTGATGCTGCTCACCGGGCAGCCATTGCACGCGTTCGACCTCGACCGCGTCGAGGGCGCGACGCTGATCGTGCGGCGTGCCCGCGACGGTGAGCAGATCGAGACGCTCGACGGCCAGACGCGCACGCTCGACGCCGACATGGTGCTGATCGAGGACGCCGCCGGCCCGACCTCGATCGCGGGCGTGATGGGCGGCGCGCGCTCCGAAGTGGGCGCGGACACGACGCGGGTGTTGATGGAGGCGGCGAACTGGGACGGCGCGAACATCCACCGCACGTCGCTGAAGCTCGGGCTGCGCAGCGAAGCCTCGGGGCGGTTCGAGAAGCAGCTCCAGCCCGAGCAGGCGATGGAGGCGCAGGCGGTCGTCGACCCGGCTGATGATCGACCTGTGCGGCGCCCGCCTCGTGCCGGGGACGATCGACGTCGGCGGGGACGGGCCGCCGCCGAAGACGATCCGTCTGCGCGAGGCGCGGGTCGAGAGCCTGCTCGGAGTCGACGATCCCGCGCGAGCGCTGCCGGCGAGATCCTTGAGGCGCTCGAGTTCAAGACGGCCGACGCCGACGATGGGCTCGACGTCACGGTTCCCCCGTTTCGCCGGGGCGACGTCACGCGCGAGGCCGACCTGATCGAGGAGGTCGCGCGGATCGACGGCCTCGACAAGCTGCCGTCCACGCTGCCGTCGCGCCACGAGGCGCACGCCCAACTGACGCCGCGGCAGAAGATGCGCCGGCGCGCCGCCGACGCGCTCACCGCCCAGGGGCTTGACGAGATCGTCGGCTGGAGCCTCGGCGGCCCCGAGCTTGCCGACCGGCTGCGGCTCGGGACCGACCATCCGCTCCGCCGCGCGCTCGAGCTCGAGAACCCGCTCTCCGGCGACCTCTCGGTCCTCCGCACCACGCTCCTCGGCTCGCTGCTCGACACCGCGCGCCACAACCGCGCCCGCGGCGCCGGAACCATCCGGCTGTTCGAGGCCGGCGCGGTCTACCTGCCCGACGGCGACTGCCGAGTTGCCGCGCGAGCCCTATCACGTCGGCGCCGTCGTGATCGGACCGGCGCGCCCGGCCACGTGGCGCGACGGCCAGCCGCCGGCGGTCGACTTCTTCGCGATCAAGGGCGTGCTGGCGGGGCTGCTCGACACGCTGCGCGTGCCGTGGACCGTCGTGCCCGCCGCCGAGCCGTTCCTGCACCCGGGCCGCGCGGCGAACATCCTGGCCGACGGCGAACCCGCTGGCTGGGTCGGCGAGATCCATCCGCTGGTCGCCGCCGAATGGGATCTCGACGAAACCGTGGCGGCCTTCGAGCTCGAACCTCGACGCGGTGGCGGTGCGGCCGACGCCGCTGTACCGCCCGGTGAGCGGCTTCCCGGACGTGCGCGAGGACCTGGCCGTGGTGGTATCCGAGACGGTGCGTGCGGCCGAACTCATCGATGCCGTGCGCGGCGCCGGCGGCCGGCTCCTGGTAGACGTCGAGGTGTTCGACGTCTACCGCGACCCGGACAGGCTCGGCCAAGGCAACGTCTCGCTGGCGCTCCGCCTGACCTACCGCGCCACCGACCGGACGCTGACCGACGAGGAGGTCGCTGAACGCCGGCAGGCGATCGCTGCCGCGGTCGAGCGAGAGCTGGGCGGGAGGATCCGTGCGGCCTAGCGTTTCGGTGTTCGGCAGCGCCGGATTCACGGGCGCGCTCGCCGCGCGCCTGGTGCTGCGCCACCCGTCGCTCGAGCTCCGCGCGGTCACCGCGCGCAGCGACGTCGGACGGCGGCTCGACGATCTCTATCCGCATCACCGCGTGCCGCTCGAGCTCGAGGAGCTCGACCTCGACCGCCACGCCGACGTGGACGCCGCGATCGTCGCCTACCCCCACGGCGCGGCCGCGCCGCTCGTCGCGCAGCTGCGTGAGCGGGGCGTCCGGGTGGTCGACCTGAGCGCCGACTTCCGCCTGCACGACCCGGACGTGTACGGCCGCTGGTACCGCGAGCACGAGGCCCCGAAGCTCCTCGACGAGGCGGTGTATGGCCTTCCCGAGCTGTACCGGGAGCAGATCCGCGGCGCCGGTCTGGTCGCGAACCCTGGCTGCTATCCGACGGCGTCGCTGCTGGCGCTCGCGCCGCTTGCGCGCGCGGGTCTGATCGAGGACGTGGTCATCGACGCCAAGTCGGGCGTGTCGGGCGCGGGGCGGGCGGCGACCGACAAGACCCACTTCGTCACCGTCGACGAGAACGTGAGCGCGTACGGCGTGCCGCGCCACCGCCACATCCCCGAGATCGAGCAGGAGCTCGCGGTATTGGATCCCGCCCACGCCGACGTGCGGATCACGTTCATCCCGCACCTGGTGCCGCTCGACCAGGGCGAGCTCGTCAGCTGTTACGTGACCGTGGCCGGCGGGGTCGGTGGGGTGGACCTCGAGGGTCTGTATGCCGACGCCTACGACGGCGAGCCGTTCGTCGAGCTGGCGTCGAACCCTCCTGGCGTGCGCGACGTCCGCGAGACGAACATCTGCCGCATCTCGGTGCACAGCGACGAGCGCGCCGGCCGCGTGATCGTGTTCGCCGCGATCGACAACCTGTGGAAGGGGGCCGCCTCCCAGGCGGTGCAGAACCTGAACCTGATGCTCGGGCTGCCCGAGGACGAGGGGATCGGCGTGAGCGCCGCTCCCGCCCGCGAGGCCGTGCCGTGACGACCACGCACTCGTTCTTCCGCTCGCGCTGGGTCGAGGGACCGGGAAATGTGACCGAGTTGCCCGGCGGCCTTCCGCGCGGATTCCAGGCGGCGGGCGTGGCCTGCGGGATCAAGCCGAGCGGCGGCCTCGACCTCGGCCTGCTCGTCTCCGAGCGCGCCGGCCACGACGAGCGCGGCGCGATTCACTCGCTCCGGGACGCAGTCCGCACCCGTGCTGCTGTGCCGCGAGCGGGTCACGCTCGGCGGCATCCGTGTTGATCGCTCGTCAATTCCGGGCAACGCGAACGCCGCCACCGGGCGCCCGGGGTACGAGAACGCCGCCAAGATGCAGGGCGCGGCGGCGATCGCGACCGGGGTCGGTCACGCCGGTGCGGTCGCCGTAGCGTCGACCGGTGTCATCGGCGTGCCGCTGCCCATCACGCCGTGATGACGCGGGATCGTCCGCCGCCACCCACGCGCTTCGCCCCGAAGGCGAGGTCGACTTCGCGCACGCGATCCGCACGACTGACGCGCTCGACAAGCACGCCTGCATCGACGTCGCGCTCGATGCCGGGACTGTCCGCCTGACCGCCCAGGCCAAGGGCGCCGGGATGATCTCGCCGAACTTCGCAACGCTCCTGTGCTTCGTGCAGACCGACGCCGCGATGTCGGCCGAGACGTGCGACCTGCTGCTCGGCGTGACCGTGCGGCGCTCGTTCGAGCGGATCAGCGTCGACGGCCAGCTGTCGACCAGCGACACCGTGATCCTCCAGGCGAGCGGTGAGTCCGGCGTCGCGATCGAGCCCGAGACCGAGGACGAGGTGCGGTTCGGAGAGGCGATGGACGCGGTGCTGCGGCAGCTGGCGCTGAACATCGTGCGCGACGGCGAGGGCGCGCGACGGGTCGGCCGCGTGATCGTGCGCGGCGGGGGAGACGAGGTCGTGCACCGGGTGGCGCGCGCGGTGGCGGACTCGCCGCTGGTCAAGACCGCGCTGTACGGCGGCGACCCCGAACTGGGGGCGGATCGTCCAGGCCGTCGGGATGGCGATGCCCGGGACCGCGCCGCTCGCGGTCGGGGTGACGATCGAGGGGATCGCCGGTATGTGCCCGGGGCGGATTCGTCCCGCACGACGAGGACGCCGTCAAGCGCGCAGTTCAGGGCGACGAGATCGAGTACGAGATCGACCTCCCCGGAGAGGGCGCAGAGACCGAGCTGTACTTCTCCGACTTAGGACACGAGTACGTGACGCTGAATGCCGAGTACACGACATGACCCAAGTCGCAATTTGTGGACACACGAGTACGTGACGCTGAATGCCGAGTACACGACCTAGCCACGCGGTCACGACGGACCCCGAGCGCCCGGTGCGTGACATCACCACGCTGCTCGAGGCGCTGCCGTACATCCGCGAGTTCCACGGCAGGACCGTCGTGATCAAGTACGGCGGCGCGGCGATGATCGACGCCTCGCTCAAGGAGGACTTCGCGCGCGACGTGGTGCTGCTCAAGTACGTCGGGATGAACCCGGTCATCGTGCACGGCGGTGGTCCCGAGATCACCAGTTTCATGCAGCGCCTCGACCTCCCGGTGCAGTTCGTCGACGGCCTGCGGGTGTCGGACCGCGGAGACGGTCGAGGTCGCGAAGATGGTGCTCGTCGGCAAGGTCAACAAGGACATCGTGCTGCTCATCAACCGCCACGGCCAGCCGGCGATCGGCCTGTGCGGAGACGACGGGCTGCTCTTCCGCGCCAAGCGCCGGACCGCGCCGAGCGGGCAGGACATCGGGTTCGTCGGCGCGATCGAGCGCGTCGACGTCGACGTGCTGACCCATGTCGCGCAGGACTACATCCCGGTGGTGGCGAGCGTCGGCGCCGATCGTGACGGCAACTCGTACAACATCAACGCCGACGAGGCCGCCGGCGCTGTCGCCCGCGCGCTCCGCGCCTACAAGCTGATGTTCCTCACCGATGTCCCCGGGTGGCTCCGCGATCCCTCCGATCCCTCGAGCGTCGTGTCCGAGGCGGGCGTGGATGCGGTCGAGGGGTTGCTCGACGGCGTCGGCGGCGGTATGCGCCCGAAGCTCGACGCGTGCGTCGACGCGATCCAGGGCGGCGTCTCGTTCGCGCACATCGTCGACGGTCGCGTACCCCACTCGCTGCTGCTCGAGCTGTTCACCGACGCCGGCTCAGGGCACGAAGATCAGGCCCGCGGTGTGAACGTGAGGGCCGCGTGTGAGCGTCGCCGAGCTCAAGACCCTCGAGCGCGACTACGCGATCCCGACGTACGTCCGCAACCCGGTGGAGTTCGTACGCGGTTCGGGCGCTCGCCTGTGGGACGCCGACGGGATCGAGTACCTCGACTTCCTGGCCGGGATCTCGGTGCTGAACGTCGGGCACTGTCACCCGCGCGTGGTCGAGGCCGTGCGCGACCAGGTCGGCCGGCTCTCGCACGTGAGCAACCTCTACTACACCGAGCCGGCGATGAGGCTGTCGGCGGCGCTTTCCGAGAGCTCGCTCGGCGGCAAGGTGTTCCTGTGCAACTCGGGCGCGGAGGCGAACGAGGCGGCGATCAAGCTCGCGCGGCGGGCGCGCCCGGGCGGGAACATCGTCGTTCTCGAGGGGGCCTTCCACGGGCGCACGTACGGGGCGCTGTCGGCCACTCCGCAGGAGACCAAGCAGGCGCCGTTCGCGCCGCTCGTCCCGGGGTTCGTCGTCGTGCCTCGGGATCCGGCCGCGCTTTCGGCCGCGGTCGACGCCGGGACCGCAGCCGTGCTGCTCGAGCCGATTCAGGGCGAAACCGGGATCCACGTCCTGTCCGACGAGTTGCTGGTGGCGGCGCGCGAGGCGTGCGACCGGACGGGGGCGGCGCTGATCTTCGACGAGATCCAGACCGGGATGGGCCGCACCGGGACGCTGTGGGCCTACGAGCAGACCGAGGTCGTTCCGGACGCGATGACGAGTGCCAAGGCGCTCGGCGGCGGCCTGCCGATCGGCGCATTGATAACCGGGCCGCGGCTGGCCGACGCGTTGCACGCCGGCGATCACGGCTCGACGTTCGCCGGCGGCCCCGTGGTCGCCTCCGCGGCGCTGGTGGCGCTCGAGCTGTGCTCCGATGAGGAGCTGCTGGCCCGGGTGCGCGTCGCGGGCGCGCGGCTGGCCGCCGCCCTGGCCGGCCTGCCCTACGTGAAGGTGGTGCGCGGACGGGGGCTGATGCTGGCCATCGACATAGATGCCGAGATCGATGCCGCCTCGCTGGCCCAGCGAGCGCTGCTCGAGCAACGGCTCGTGGTCAACGCCACCGGGCCCGCGACGATCCGCCTGGAGCCGCCGCTGATCGTCTCCGACGACGAGCTTGACGAGGCGGTGGCCCGGTTGGTAGCTCTGGCGCCGTGAACGACTCCGACCTCCTGTTGCCGGACCAGATGACGTTGCGGGGCGCCGAGGAGGCATTGGCCGGCGCGCTGGCGATCGAGAACGGCGCGCAGGGCGAGCACCTGCGCAACTACTACGACACGTTCGACGGGCTGCTGCACGCCGCCGGGCTGTCGCTCGTGCACGAGGACGGCATGCTGTCGCTGATCGAGCGGGAGACCGGCCTGGTGCGAACCTCGCTGGCGACACCGCCTCCGCCGATGCCGCTGTTCGCGGCCGACCTGGACGCTGGACCGCTGCGGGACTCGCTGCGGGAACTGACGGACATTCGAGCGTTGCTCGCGCTCGTCCAGGTCCACGCGCGCGAGCGGCGCATGTCGGTGCTCGACGGCGAGCAGAAGACCGTGGTCTCGCCTCGCGCTCGAGGCGACGTCGCTGGCCGGGGGCCCGGGAGTTGCCTCGCCGCTGCGGCCCCGCCTCCGGATCACTCCGGTCCGCGGCTACGACGACGAGCGGCGCAGCGTCCAGGCCACGCTCGAGCAAGACCTCGGGTTCAAGCCCGCGGACGAGCCCCTGGTGGACGAGGCCGTCAGGGTGGCGGGCGGCCTTCCCGGCGGCTTCCCCGCCAAGATCGCTGGTGCCGCTTCGGGTCGACCAGCGCGCGGACAGCGGCGCGGCTGCGGTCCTGCGCGCGCTGCTGGGGGTGATCGAGGCGAACCTCGAAGGGACGATCGAGGACCTCGACAGCGAGTTCCTGCACGACCTGAGAGTCTCGGTACGGCGTTCGCGAGCGGTGCAGCGTGAGCTTCGGCGAGTGTTCCCGCCGGCCGGGCTCGAGCATTTCCGCGCCGAGTTCCGCTGGCTGCAACAGGCCACCGGCGAGGCCCGCGACCTCGACGTCCACGTGCTCGAGTTCGACGCGATGCGCGCGCTCGTGGTGCCGGTGATCGAATTCAGCGGAACGACCTCGAGCCGTTGCTCGGCGTGCTGCGCGCGCGCCGGGTGCACGCGCACCTACCGGCTGGTCGGCGATCTGCGCTCGGAGCGCGACGACGTCGGCTTTTGTCGACGTGGCGCGACGTTCCTGGACGGGCTCCAGGAGGCTGACGAAAGCGAGCGACCGGACGCCGCGCGGCCGATCGCCGACGTCGCGGGGGAGCGGATCCGGAAGGTGTACCGCCAAATGGTCCGGATGGGCGAAGCGATCGACGAATCGAGCCCGGCCGCGGACTACCACGAGCTGCGCAAGAAGGGCAAGGAGCTCCGCTACCTGCTCGAGCTGTTCGGCGTGCCGCTGTTCGACGGCGAGGTGGTCAAGCCGATGATCCGGACGCTCAAGGGGCTCCAGGACGTGCTCGGTCGCCACCAGGACCGCGAGGTGCAGGTGGCGCTGCTGCGCTCGCTGGCGCCGGAGGTCGCGAAGGCGGAGCGCGGCGAGGACGCGCTGATGGCGCTCGGGGCCCTGATCGCACGGCTGGCCGAGGACGAGCGGGCCGCACGAGACGAATTCGCGGGCCGCTTTGCCGATTTCGCTTCCAAGGAACAGCGACGCCAAGTCAAGGAGACGTTCGCGAGTATGACCGATGGCGGCCCTCTGCCGACTACGACCTACGAAGCCGACCCGTCGCACGTCCACCGCGTGCTGCTGCTGTACAGCGGCGGGCTCGACACGAGCGTGATGCTCAAGTGGATCCAGGAGCAGTACGAGGCCGAGGTGGTGGCGCTGACCGTGAACCTCGGCCAGCCGGGCGAGGACTACGAGGTCATCCGCGGCAAGGCACTCCGGCTGGGCGCGCTCGACTGTCACGTGGTCGACGCGCGCGAGGAGTTCGCGCGCGAGTACATCGTCCCCGCGATCAAGGCCAACGGCATCTACGGGCTCGGCTACCCGCTGTTCACCGCGCTCGGGCGCCCGCTGATCGCCAAGCTCGCGGTGGAGTACGCGCGGCTGAGCGGGTGCGACACGATCGCGCACGGCTGCACCGGCAAGGGCAACGACCAGGTCCGGATCGACGCCACCGTGGCCACGCTCGGCCCCGAGCTGAAGGTGATCGCGCCGGTGCGCGGGTGGCGGATGGGCCGCGAGGAGGAGGTCGCCTACGCGCGCGAGCACGGCATCCCGGTCAAAGGCGGCACCGAGGTCGCGCCGTATTCGATCGACGACAACCTGTGGGGACGCTCGAGCGAGGGACGGTGGATCGAGCACCTCGACCAGGCCCCCGAGGACGACGTGTTCCAGCTCGTCACCCGGCCGGAGGAGGCGCCCGATGCGGCCGAGATCGTCACCGTCGAGTTCGAGCGCGGGGTCCCGGTGGCGCTGAACGGCGAGCGGTTGCCGTTGGTGGCGCTGCTCGAGCGCGCGGGGGAGATCGGGGCGCGCCACGGAGTCGGGATCGTCGATCACATCGAGGACCGGATCGTCGGGCTGAAGGTCCGCGACATCTACGAGGTGCCGGCGGCGACGATCCTGCTCCTCGCCCACCAGGAGCTCGAGAAGCTCGTGGGCACGATTCACCAGAATCAGCTCAAGCCGATGCTCGACCAGCGGTGGGCGTACCTCGTCTACGCCGGATCTGTGGTGGGACCCGTTGCGCTCCGATCTCGACGCCTACATGGACGCCGCCAACGCGTTCGTGACCGGGACGATCGGGATCAAGCTGTACAAGGGATCGGCCCGGGCGGTCACGCGCTCCTCGCCGCACGCGGTCTACGACGAGCAGCTGGCGTCGTTCGCCCAGTCCGGCGGGCTGTTCGCCCAGGCGGCGTCGCCGGGGTTCATCGAGCTGTGGTCGCTCCAGTCGCGGATGGCGTGGCGGTTGCGCCACGGCGGCGAGGACGCGGACCGCGAGCCCGACGGAGGATTGAGGCGGCGAGGCTCGCCCGGAGATCGAGCTCCGCAGCGAGGATTGAGCCGCCGGGGTGCGGGGGAAGCCTCTCCCCGATGGGTTACAAGCTTCTTGGATTCGTGGTCTGGCAGGGCGTCAAGTGGTATATGCGCCGGCGTGCTGCCCTCGGCGCCTTCGAAGGCCGCTCTCGCGGCCGGGGTCGCCGGCGTGGTGCTCGCCGGTGGCGCGCTCGTCGCCGTCCAGCGCCGGTCCGCCGCTCACTGAGCCGGCCGCGGGACCTGCATAGCCCGGCAATCGACGCCGGCACGGGCGGACCGTGCCGTGTAACGCGCGATATGCGTGCAGCACACGGCACGCGTCCCGACCGGCGTGCTCGTTTGTCGTGCTATGCAGGTGGCTCGCTGCTGCCGCTCGCGGCCGTGTTATGCAGGTCGCTCGCTGACGTCCGCTCGCGGCCGTAACTTCAGGGCCGATGAGCGATCTGCCGTCCGCCCTGGGGATCGAGGCGGTCGAGCTCGTGTCCGAAGGCGGCCGCGGCGTCACCGTTCGCGTGACCGGGCGGTGGCGACGCCGGCGCCCTGAAATGCGCGGGCAGGCGATGCTGGTGGTCGAGACCGAGACCGGCCGCCAGCGGTTCCCCGCGATGCCCGAGCCGCCGTCGCTGATCGGGGCGGCGCCGGGCACGTGGCGGATGAGCTTCACCGTGCCGGCGGAGCTCGCGCCACAGCTGGCGGGTGGAACGTTTCTGCAACTCGGGGGGGTGATGGTGCGGCTCCCGGTCGGCGAGGTGCCCTCGCCGACGGAGGAGGTGGCGGAGGGTCCGCCGCCGGAGCTGCTCGAGGCCCGCCAACTG
This sequence comes from uncultured Solirubrobacterales bacterium, assembly GCA_963709205.1. Classification (GTDB taxonomy): domain Bacteria; phylum Actinomycetota; class Thermoleophilia; order Solirubrobacterales; family Solirubrobacteraceae; genus Palsa-465. Next base: position 53,316 of record CAVPVP010000021.1, on the reverse strand, counting down.
CGCACCTCCGAGCTTGCTGCCGAGAGCGCCCGCCGCCGCGCCGCCGAGGCCGAGGCGACGGTGGCGCGGCTGCGGGTGCGGATCGGGGAGATCGAGGACGACCTCGCCGGCGCCCGGACCGAGTCGGACCGGCTGCGACGGCGTGATCTCGGAGCGGGAGCGCGACCTGCGGGGAGCGCAGCAGCACGTCCACGCCGAGCGCGCGCTCCGGGGCGAGGTCGAGCAGACGCTGGCCGAGAAGTCCCGCGCGGCGGGGCACGACCTCCGGGTGCTGCACGAGCACGTGGCCGACCTCGAGCGCGATCTGACTCGCATGCGAAGGGCGGTCGACGAGGCCGACCACCTGGTCGCCGCCGCCGAGGCCGCCCGCGCGGAGGCCGAACGACGGCTGGCGGAGCGACCCCCGCCGGCGCCGGCCGAGCCCGTACCGCTTCCGCCGGCGCCGGTCGAGCCCGTACCGCTTCCGCCGGCGCCGGCCGAGCCGATACCGCTTCCGCCGGCGGCGGTCGAGCCCGAACCGCTTCCGCCCTCGCCGGGGCCCGCGGCGGCCGAACAGCTGGCGGAAGTCGACAGGGTCCGCGCCCGCCTGATCGCGGCCGAGTTCGAACGGGCCCGCGCGACCCCGCCGACCGCGCAGGCCGCCCAGCCGGCACAGGCCGCTCGGGCTGCGCCCGCGCGACGAGAGCCGGCGCGGCCCGCCGACCGCGCCGCCCTGCGTCTCGAGGAGGCCATGACCGCGCGCCGGTCGGGCGGCCTGGAGAGCGAGCTCGCGGACGCCCGGCGCGAGCTCGCCGGAGCGCGCCGGGAGCTCGAGGAACAGCGCCGCCGGAACGTCCGGGCCTACGAGGCGATCGAGTACGTGCGGCGGGAGCTCGAGCAGATCCGCGCCACCGCGCTCGAGCCGCCGACACCTCCCGCGACTCCCCCGACGCCCGCGCCACCCCCGGCGCCGGCGCCTTCGGCGACCCCACCGCCGCCGGCGCCGGTCCCATCCCCTCATGGATCGGGCCAGGTCCAGGCCGAGCAGCTCAACGCCGCGCTCGCCCGGCTTCGCCAGACGACCCCGCCGGCGCCCGAGTCCCCTACGCCTGACGCTTCCTTACCGGAGAAGCCCGCCAAGCCCTGGCTCGGCAAGGCGTTCCGGGCACTCGCGGCGCGCGATCCCTCCCAGGCCGGCCGGCTGCTGCTGGCGCTGCTGCCGGCGCAGCGGGCCGCCGACCCGCAGCCGGTGGCGTACGACCTCGTGCTCGGCGACCTCGCGTGTGCGCGCGTGACCGTGTCGAGCACCGGGGCCCAGATCGACCTCGGCGACACGCCGCGGCCGCAGGCTGAGGTGGACTTCCAGCTCGTGGGAGACCTCGCGAGCATCGCCCGCCTGCTGGCGGCCGGCCCGGTGGCGCGTCGCCTCGGCCGCCTGCCATTCCTCCACCGCCTGGCGCGGATCAGGGGAGACCGCGACCGCCTCGGGGCGCTCGAGCAGCTGATCGACGCCCCGCTGACGTTGGGCCGGCTGCACGCCGCCGGCGTCCGTCTCGACGCGGTGCTGGCGATGACGGTCGCCGCCCTGATGATCGAGCCCGCCTGGACCGCGGGGGAGCGGTTCACGATCGCGCACCGCGAGCCGCGTGCGCCGGCGCCGGACGCCTACCTCCACATACGGGACGGCAGGGCCCCGCTGGTCACCGAGGACCCGCCGCACGGGCCGGTGGGGACGACGATCGAGTGCCCGGCGGACGACCTGATCGCGGTGCTTGCCGGCGATCACGTGGCATTCGTCGCGATCTCCGGCGACGAGCGGCCGGTCGCGCTGATCCGGCAGTGGCTGGATCGCGCACAGTGCGGCTGACAGCGCGAAGCGATCTTCGCCGAGGGGCAAGATCGTCCGGCTCGATGCCTATGCTCGTAGAGCGGGCTGATCCCGCGTTTCCGAACCCCGTATGACCGCTTCCTGCGCCCACCTGCACGTCCACTCCGAGTACTCGCTGCTCGACGGGGCGTGCAAGATCGACGCCCTGGTCGAGCGAGCCGCCTCGTTCGACCAGCCGGCCATCGGTCTCACCGACCACGGCGTGATGAACGGCGCGGTCGAGCTGTTCACCGCGGCCCGCAAGCACAACATCAAGCCGATCCTGGGCTGCGAGGCGTACGTCGTCGACGACCACGAGCGGCGCGCCCCAGGCCGGCTCGATCGCTTTCACCTGACGCTGCTCGCGGCGACGCCGACCGGGTACCGCAATCTGGTCAAGCTGTGCTCGGCCGGATTCCTCGAGGGCTACCAGCGCGGCAAGCCGTCGGTCGACATGGCGCAGATCGCCGCCCACGCCGAGGGCGTGATCGTCCTCACGGGTTGCCTGCAGTCGCGCTTCTGCCAGCTCCTGGTCGAAGGCCGGCCGGACCAGGCGCGGGCGCACGCCGACGAGCTGATCCAGGTGTTCGGCGCCGACAACGTGTACTTCGAGGTGCAGAAGAACGGCGTCGCCGCCCAGGACCAGGCCAACGAGGGCATCGTCAAGATCGCGCGCGAGGTCGGGCGGCCGCTGGTGGGGACAGGCGACGTTCACTACCTGCGCCGCGAGGACTACAGCCACCACGCCGCGCTCCTGTGCGTGCAGACCAAGTCGACGCTCGATCAGCCGAAGATCAGCTTCGACGCCAACGAGTTCTACCTGCGCTCGAACGACGAGATGGCGCAGGCGTTCGCGGAGTGGCCCGAGGCGATCGCCACCACGCTCGAGATCGCCGAGCGCTGCGACGTCGAGCTCGAGCTCGGCCGCCAGCTGATCCCGCGCTACCCGACGCCGGGCGGCGAGACCGAGGTGGCGTACCTGCGCGAGCTGGTCCAGCAGGGACTGCGAGAGCGCTACGGCGACCCCGCCCCGGCGGAGGCGCTCGAGCGCGCCGACTACGAGCTCGGGGTGATCGAGCGGATGGGGTTCAGCGGCTACTTCCTGATCGTGTGGGACTTCGTCAAGTACGCCAAGGACTGCGGGATCGCGGTCGGGCCGGGCCGCGGTTCGGCCGCCGGCTCGCTCGTGGCCTACTCGCTGCAGATCACCGACGTCGATCCGCTCCGCTACGGCCTGCTGTTCGAGCGGTTCCTCAACCCCGAGCGCGTGTCGATGCCGGACATCGACATCGACTTCTCGGTCCGGGGCCGCGATCGCGTGATCCGCTACGTCACCGACAAGTACGGCAAGGAGTCGGTGGCGCAGATCGTGACCTTCGGCAAGATGTTCCCGCGCGCGGCCACGCGCGACGCGGCGCGCGTGCTCGGGCACGACTACGGCGCCGGCGACCGACTGGCCAAGCTGATCCCCGATCCGATCATGGGCCGGCCGCCGAGCTTCGAGGACTGCTTGAAGCCGGGTCAGCCGCTCCGCGCCGAGGTCGACCGCGACCCGACGGCCAGGCAGATCGTCGACGTCGCGCGCGGCCTCGAGGGGATCGTGCGCAACTCCTCGATCCACGCCGCCGCGGTCGTGATCGCCGACCGCCCGCTGACCGACATCGTCCCGCTCCAGATCGCCGACGCCGGCGCCGACGAGAACGGCGAGCGGGTGTTCCGCACCGTGACCCAGTTCTCGATGAAGCCGGTCGAGCAGCTCGGGCTGCTCAAGATGGACTTCCTGGGGCTGCGCAACCTCGACGTGATCGAGGACGCGCTCGACATCATCGAACGCTCGACGGGCGAGCGGCCCGACATGGCGACGCTGCCGCTCGATCACCCGCCGACCTACGAGATGATGGCCCGCGGCGACTCGATCGGCGTGTTCCAGTTCGAGTCCGAGGGCATGCGCGAGGCGCTCAAGAAGGTCAAGCCGGACGAGTTCGACGACCTCGTGGCGCTCAACGCGCTGTACCGGCCGGGGGCGATGGACCAGATCCCGACGTACGCCCGCGGCAAGCACCGCCCCGAGTCGATCACGTATCCCGACGACCGGCTGCGCTCGATCCTCGAGGCGACCAAGGGCGTGATCCTCTACCAGGAGCAGGCGATGCAGATCGCCAAGGACATCGCCGGTTTCAGCGGCGCCAAGGCCGACGACCTCCGCAAGGCGATCGGCAAGAAGAACCGCGAGGCGATGGCCAAGCTGAAGCCCGAGTTCGTCGCCGGCTGCCGGGCCTCGGGCACGAGCGAGCAGGTGATCGAGTGGCTGTGGACGACCAACGAGCGGTCGGCCGACTACAGCTTCAACCGCTCGCACGCCGCCTGCTACGCGCTTATCGCCTACCGGACCGCCTGGCTCAAGGCCAACTACCCGGCCGAGTACATGGCGGCGCTGATCTCCTCGGTGATGGACACCAAGGACAAGGTTCCGTTCTTCGTCTCCCAGGCCGAGCAGATGGGGATCTCGATCCTCCCGCCGGACGTCAACCTCTCAGACCACGAGTTCGTCGTCGTCGACGGCAACATCCGCTTTGGGCTCGACGCGGTCAAGGGCGTCGGCTACGCCGCGGTCGAGGCGATCAAGCGGGCTCGAGGTGACTCGGATCCCACCCACCCACCCCCGCCACCAGATCCCGCCCGCCCAGATCCCGCCCGCCCTGGGGCTGGGCGGGTCCGGGTCCCATTCCTGAACCTGTTCGACTTCTGCTCGCGCGTCGACAGCCGGGCGGTCAACAAGAAGGCGATCGAGGCGCTGATCAAGTGCGGCGCGTTCGGGTCGACGGGCGCGAGCCGCAAGGGCATGCTGATGATTCTCGAGCAGGCTCAGGGTGCCGGCCAGAAGGCCCAGCAGGACGCGCTCATCGGGCAGGGCTCGATCTTCGATTTGGTGGCCGCCGACCCACCCCCCTCGTCCCTCGACAACCCGGCCGCCGGCGCCAGCGCGGGCGGCGACGGCGGCGGGTTCGTAACCCCGAGCCACGCCCCGATCCCGGCGATCGAGTTCGACCGGGCGGAGCTGCTCGCGGCCGAGAAGGAGTCGATCGGGCTGTTCATCTCCGCCCATCCGTTGAAGGAGGTCAGGGCCGCGCTCAACGCCCGCGTTGACTGCCGGCTGTCCGACCTGGCTGACAAGCGCGACGGCGATTGGGTACTCGTGGGCGGGATGATCACCGAGACCAAGAAGATCAGGACCAAGAAGGGCGACCCGATGATGTTCGCGACGCTCGACGACCTCGACGCGTCGGTCGAGCTGCTCGTGTTCGGGAACGCGCTCGCGGCCGCCGGCGAGGTGCTCGCGCCGGACTCGATCGTGCTCGTCCGCGGCCGCGTCGACCACAAGGATCGCGAGAAGACGTGCATCGTCGCCCAGCAGATCGAGCCCTTTCGTCCGTCCGCCGAGGAGGTGAGCGAGGCCCAGGAGCAGGAGGCGAGGCAGGCCGCTGCCATTCCGAGCGCCCTCCGCCTCCGACTCGACGCGACCGCGCTCGCGGCGTCCGTGCTCGGGGAGCTCAAGGACGTGCTCGCGGGCTTCCCGGGCGAATGCGAGGTGGTGATCGAGCTCAGCACATCGGTCGGCGACCGACGACTGAGGCTCGGGCGCGATTTTCGCGTCGCGCACAGCGCCGCGCTGCACTCGCAGCTCGACGACCTCCTCGGCCACGCGATCCTCTCAGGCGGCGACGTCGAGGCCGAGAACGTGAGCGAGGAGAGCGAGCGCCGGCGCGCCCGCGCCGCGGCCGTGTCCTGACCGCAGGTCCGTATGGCGGATTTGCCGGCCGTGTCCCGACCGCACGCCCGCAGCCGGGTTTGCCGGCCGCGTCCTGATCGGCACGCCCGCAAGCCGGATTTGCCGGCCGTGCCCGGATCGCAAGTTCTGGACCGCGCTTGTCGCTAGCGCGGCGCATGCGCGAACCTTGTCGGCGTGCTCGGACTGCCCGACGGCATCACGACCTGCCTGTTCGACCTCGATGGCGTCCTGACCCCGACGGCCGAGGTCCACGCGAAGGCGTGGAAGCAGATGTTCGACGAGTTCCTCCGCGGGTGGTACGCGCGCCAGGGCGAGCCCTTCCGTGAGTTCGCGCTGCCCGGCGACTACGACACTTACGTCGACGGCAAGCCCCGCAATGACGGGGTTCAGTCGTTCCTCGAGTCGCGCGGAATCGAGCTGCCGATGGGATCGCCTGAGGACTCGCCGGACGACGAGACGATCTACGGGCTCGGCCTGCGCAAGAACGACATCGTGCTCAAGCTGATCCACGACGAGGGCGTCGAGCCGTACGAGGGGTCGGTCCGGTATGTCGAGAGGGCGCGCGACGCGGGCTTGCGCCGGGCGGTCGTGTCCTCGAGCACGAACTGCAAAGACGTGCTGATCGCCGCCGGAATCGAGGACCTGTTCGAGGTGCGGATCGACGGCATCGTCGCTGAGGACGAGCACCTGAAAGGGAAGCCGGCGCCGGACACGTTCCTGGCCGGCGCCAAGGCCCTCGGGGCAACGCCGGCCGAGGCCGCCGTGTTCGAGGACGCGCTCGCTGGCGTCGAGGCCGGACGGGCGGGCAACTTCGGCTTTGTGGTCGGGGTCGACCGCGTCGGCCACGCCGCGGCGCTGCGCGAGCACGGGGCGGACATCGCGGTCGAGGATCTCTCCGAGCTCCTCGAGGGGGAGTCGTGATCAACCCGGACGTGTTCGAGGTCGAGCCGTGGGCGATCACCGAGCGTGAGTTGCACCTCGACGCGCTGGCGCAGACCGAGTCGGTGTTCGCGCTGTCAAACGGCCACATCGGCCTGCGCGGCAACCTCGAGGAGGGCGAACCCGCCGGGGCACCGGGCACGTATCTGAACAGTTTCTACGAGGTTCGGCCCCTGCCTTACGCCGAGCTGTCCTACGGGAATCCCGAGGACGGTCAGGTGATGATCAACGTCACCAACGGGAAGGTGTTCCGGCTGCTGGTCGACGACGAGCCGTTCGACGTCCGGTACGGCCAGCTGGAGCGCCACGAGCGAACGCTCGACCTGCGTGAGGGCGTGCTCCGCAGAGAGGTCGAGTGGATATCGCCCGCGGGCCAGCACGTTCTGGTCCGCTCGACGCGGCTGGTGTCGTTCGCGCAGCGTTCCACAGCGGCGATCCTGTACGAGGTCGAGCCGGTCGACGGCTCGGTGCGGATCGGCGTCCAGTCCGAGCTCGTCGCCAACGAGCCCGTGCCGGCCGAGACCAGCGATCCGCGCGCGGCCGCGGCGCTGCGCGCACCGCTCGTGCCCGAGCAACACTCGTCCAACGGCCTGCGGGTCAGCCTCATCCACCGGACGAAGAAGAGCGGACTGCGAGTGGCCGCCGGGATGGACCACATCGTCGAAGGCCCGGAGGGAACGGTGACGTTGGCCGAGAGCGGACCCGACCTCGGACGGTTGACGGTGAGCACCGAGCTGAAGCCGGGGGAGACGCTCCGGATCGTCAAGTTCCTGTCCTACGGATGGTCGAGCCAGCGGTCGCTGCCGGCGCTGCGCGACCAGGTCGATCTCGCGCTCGCCTCGGCGAAGCGAACCGGGTGGAAAGGGTTGGTCGAGTCCCAGCGCGAGTTCCTGGACGATGTGTGGGAGCGCGCCGACATCGAGCTCGAGGGCGCGCCGGCGCTCCAGCAGGCGGTCCGCTTCGCGCTGTTCCACGTCGTCCAGGCGGCCGCGCGGGCGGAGCTCCGCGCGATTCCGGCCAAGGGGCTGACGGGGAGCGGCTACAACGGCCACACGTTCTGGGACATGGAGACGTACACGTTGGCGGTGCTGACCTACGTGGCGCCGGACGCCGCGCGCGATGCCCTCTGCTGGCGCCACTCCACGATGGATCTGGCCGCCGCGCGTGCCAAGCAGCTGGGGCTGGAGGGCGTCACCTTCCCGTGGCGGACGATCCGTGGCCAGGAATGCTCGGGGTACTGGCCGGCCGGCACCGCGGCGTTCCACATCAACGCCGACATCGCCGATGCCGCCCGCCGCTACGTCGCCGCGACCGGCGACACCGAGTTCGAACAGGGGGCGGGCATCGAGCTGGTGGTCGAGACCGCGCGGATGTGGCGTTCTCTCGGCCACCACGACTCGACGAGCGGCTTTCGGATCGACCGCGTCACCGGACCGGACGAATACACGGCGCTGGCGGACAACAACGTCTACACCAACCTGATGGCCGCTCGAAATCTGGTGGAGGCTGCCGACCTGGCCGTCCGCTACCCCCATCGTGCCGGCGAGCTCGCGATAGATGAAGAGGAGATCGCGAGCTGGCGGGACGCCGCCGCGGCGATGGTGATTCCGTCGGCGGACGGCGGGGTGACGCCCCAGTGCGAGCGGTTCACGAGCCTGCGCAAGTGGGACTTCTCGGAGATCCCCCCGGACCACTATCCGCTGCTTCTGCACTACCACAACTACATGCTCTACTCGAGCCAGGTCGTCAAGCAGGCGGACCTCGTGCTCGCGCTGTATCTGTGCGGCGACCGCTTCGACGCGGAGCAGAAGGCCCGCGATTTCGAGTATTACGAAGCGATCACCGTCCGCGACTCGTCGCTGTCGGCCTCGATGCAATCGATCGTCGCGGCCGAATGCGGACATCTCCAGCTCGCGCTCGGGTACCTAGCCGAGACCGCGTTCATGGATCTGCGCGACCTCGCTTCGAACACCCACGACGGAGTCCATCTGGCGGCTCTGGCGGGCGCCTGGCAAGCCGTCGTGGCCGGCCTGGGGGGCATGCGCGACTACGGCGAGACGCTGTCGTTCGCGCCACGGCTGCCGCCTCGGCTCACACGGATCAGCTTTGGGCTCCTGTACCGAGGGCGACGGCTCCGGGTCGAGGTCTCCGGCGACGAGGCCACGTACAGCCTGGTCGACGGCGAGCCGCTCGAGCTCATCCACCACGGCGAGCGCATCACGGTGACGCGGGAGGTCCCGACCACCGAGCCGCTCCCACCGGTGCCCCACCGACCCGCGCCGCGGCAGCCGCCCGGCCGCGAACCGGCCGTCGAGCTCGGCGACTTCCACCCCCTCCCGCAGGCGACCCACGGGGGCTGAACGAGTTCCGCTAGACCCCGCTGCAAACGTGTGCATAATCCGTTGGCGATGGCGACGAGCAAGGTGAGCCTCGCCGGGCCGATCACGCTCCGGCACGTGGCGCGCGCCGCCGGGGTGCATCCCGGAACGGTCTCGCGGGCGCTCAACCCGGAGACTCGCGGGCTCGTCAACGAACGCACCGCTCAGCGCGTGCTCGCCGCGGCCAAGGAGCTCGGCTACCGGCCGAACCCGATCGCCCGGGGCCTGCGGACCAATCGCTCGCACACGATCGGGGTGCTGGTCCCGGATCTGATGAACCCGCTCTTCGCAGCGGTCGTCCGCGGCATCGAGGACGGGTTACGCGACGGCGGCTACACCCCACTGATCGCCAACACCGATAACGACACCGAACGCGAACGCGTCGCGTTCGAGGCGATGAGCGCCCGGCAGGTCGACGGGTTCATCGCGGCCACCGCCACCCGCGATCACTGGCTGCTCGCCGACTCCGTGTCCCTCGGCGCCAAGGTCGTACTCGTCAACCGCCGTGTCGACAGCGACGCTCTGCCGGCCGTCACTGGCGACGACCACGAGGGCGTCCGCCTGGCCGTCGAGCACCTGACCTCGCTCGGTCACGAAAGGATCGCCCACCTTGCGGGCTCCCAGGCGCTCTACACCGGCTGGTCGCGCCACCAGGGATTCGTCGACGCGATGCGCGCGGCCGGTCTCGAGCCCGACCCGAGCCTGATCGTGTTCAGCGAGGTGTTCACCGAGCGCGAGGGCGCGCGCTGCTGCGGCGAGCTGCTCGACCGCCGCCGCGACTTCACGGCGATCGTCGCCGGCAACGACCTGCTCGCGCTGGGCTGCTACGACGCGCTCGAGCAACGCGGCCTGGTGTGCCCGGCGGACGTGTCGGTCGTCGGCTACAACGACATGCCGTTCGTAGACCGCTTCCGGCCGCCGCTGACGACGGTCCGCGTCCCGCACTACGAGCTCGGCGCCACCGCCGCCCACCTGATGCTCGAGCAGCTGCAGGGGGTCGACGCGCCGCCCCGCCAGCTGCTGCTCGCGCCCGAGCTCGTAGGTGCGCGGCTCGACCTCGACGGCCGTGGGAGCAGCGGGCGCGCGCGTCCGGCCCACCCCACGGTAAAACAGATCACAACACGCCCTCCCTTGACACCTCACAGTCACGACGATAACGTCGCACACGATTGCAGCAAACGTTTGCAGTCTGGGTGATGGAGCACGTGAAAACCACCCGTCTTCGCGTGAGTTCGGTGTCCGCAAGTCGACGTAATCACCGCTGGGAGGAGAAGGGCGAGATGACAAGGTCGAGGCGACAGGCTTTGATCGTTGCGGCCGTGGCCGCCATCGCCGCGTTCGTCGCGGCGTGTGGAGGATCGAGCAGCAGTTCCTCGAGCGCGAGCAGCTCGAGCGCAAACGCGGGATCGAGCACGAGCAGCTCGAGCAACCAGTCGCCGGTCACGATCGGCGCGTCGCTGTCGCTGTCGGGTGACTTCGCGTCCGACGGCCAAAACTTCCAGAAGGGCTACACGCTGTGGGCCGCCGACCAGAACAAGGCGGGCGGGCTCATGGGGCACCCGGTCAAGCTCGACATCGTCTCGGACGCATCGAGCCCGGCGCAAGTCGTCACGAACTACCAGAAGCTGATCTCTTCCGACCACGACCAGCTCGTGTTCGGCCCGTTCTCGACGCTGCTGACCGTCCCGGCCTCGAAGGTCGTCAACCGTTTCGGCTATGCGTTCGTCGAGGGCGCCGGCGGCGCGCCGGCGGCGTTCGGCAACGGTCTCAAGAACATCTTCGACGTCAGCCTGCCGGTCGTCGACAACCTCGTCCCGTACGCCAAGTGGATCGCGTCGCTGCCCGCCTCGGAGCGGCCGAAGACGGCCGCGTACGCGACCAGCGACGATCCGTTCACGCAGCCGCAGATCCCGCTCGCCCAGAAGATCATGCAGGCGGCCGGAATCAAGACCGTCTACAACAAGGTGTTCCCCGCCGAGGTGACCGACTACACGCCGATCGCCACCGCGGTGGCGAGCAGCAAGGCCGAGGCGGTCGTGCTCGGGTCGGTCGACGTGCCGACGGTGTCCGCGTTCGTCCATGCATTCATCCAGCAGCACTACAACCCCAAGTCGTTCATCGCGACCGCGGGGCCCGACCAGGGCGCGCCGTTCGTGAAGGCAGTCGGTGGAAACGCCAACGCCGAGGCGATCATGTACCCAAACGGCTGGTATCCCGGCTACGCCAACGCGCAGAGCCAGAATATGGTCAATGAGTACGTTGCCAAGTACGGCGGGACTCCCGCGGATGTCGGCGCCGATGTGGCCGAGGCGTACTCGGTCGGCCAGGCGGTGGCGCAGGCCGTGGCCGCCACGCACAGCCTCGATAACTCGAAGATCATCGCCTACCTGCACAGCGGCGTCACCCTTAACACCGTGCAGGGGCCAGTGAAGTTCAACTCGCTCGGGGAGAACGGCGCCGCGGCCGCGTTCGTGTTCCAGTGGCAGAAGGGCAACCAGGTTCAGGTGCTGCCGGTCGGCGCCTCGGGCTCCAAGCCGGCCACGTATCCGAAGCCCAACTGGGGATCGTGAACGCCTCCTCGATTGCCAAGGCGGTCATCGACGGGATCCTGACCGGAGGCGTCTATGCCCTGATGGCGGCGGGACTCACGCTGATCTTCGGCGTGATGGACATCATCAACATTGCCCAGGGCGCGCTGATCGTGCTCGGCGCGTACATGAGCTACGTGCTGTCAGTACATCTCGGGATCGACCTGTTCGTCGGCTTGATCATCACGATCCCCGCGTTCTTCGTGCTCGGCGTGTTCATCGAGTGGGCGTTCATGCGTCGTCTGCGTGACCAAGAGCGGACGGCGATGTCGATCCTCGTCACCTACGCGGTGGCGATCATCATCGAGGGGATCTTGAGTGTCATCTTCGGGGCTGATTTCGTTCAGCTCCAGGCCTCGTATGTGAACTCGAGCTTCCACCTGCTCGGGTTCTACCTGCCTTACATCTACGTGTTCGGCTTCCTGCTCGCGCTGGCCCTCCTCGGTGCGCTCTATTACATCCTGTACCGCACTCATTTCGGGCGGGGCGTCCGAGGGTCACTTCAGAACCGCAGCGCCGCCGAGCTGATCGGGGTGAACGTAAACCGAGTGCGCGCGCTGTCGGTGGGGATCGGGGTGTCGGTGACCGCCGCCGGTGGGATGGTGTTCGGCGCGACCAATTCGTTCAACCCGAGCAGCGGCTACGACCTGATCTCACGCTTGCTCTCGATCGTGATCCTGGGCGGCCTCGGCAGCATCGGGGGCGCGCTCGTTGCGGCGGTGTTCATGGTCACGCTCGAGGACGTCGTCGCGGTCGTGTGGTCGCCGGTGTGGGCGACGCTCGTGTACTACGCGTCGCTGATCGTCGTGCTCTCGTTCATGCCGAACGGCCTGTTCGGGAGAGCGGCCGTTCGAGCTCAATGAAGCCACAGAAGCCTTCGGCTACGGTCGCATGACGGCACGGCTCCCGGTCCGAGCGCTGCTGGTCGCGATCGCGATCGCGATCCTCGGCGTGTTTCCGCTCGTGTTCTCGAATCCGACGACGACCTCGATCGCGGTGTTCACGCTGATCTTCATGGTCGCGGCGTCCTCCTGGAACATGTTCAGCGGCTACTCCGGGTACATCGCCCTCGGCCACGCCGTCTACTTCGGGGTCGGTGCGTACGCGCTCGTGCTGCTGGCCAACCACCTCGGGTTCGCGGCCGGGTGGGGCATATTCGCGCTCGTCCCGGTCGCCGGCATCATCGCCGGCCTGGTCGCGATCCCGACGGGGTTGATCGCGCTACGAGCGCGCCGCCACACGTTCGTGGTGATCACGATCGCGTTCATGTTCATCTTCCAGCTCGCCGCGTCCAACTTTGGCTTCACCGGCGGCTCGTCGGGCCTGCAGCCGCCGACCCCGCTGTGGTCGGCGACGAGCTACAACGACCACTTCTACTACGTCACCGCGGTGATCCTGGTCGCGACGGTCGTGCTGTCATGGCTCGTGCGCCGGTCGCGCTTCGGGCTCCAGCTGTTCTCGATCCGCGACGACGAGGAGCGCGCCCGCGGCCTCGGCGTCCGCGTCGGACGGGTCAAGCTGTCGGCGTTCGTGCTGTCGGCGATTCCGATCGGGATGGTCGGCGGGGTCTACGCCTACTTCCTCGGCCAGATCTTTCCCCAGTTCGCGTTCGATCCGCTGTTCGACCTGTCGATCGCGCTGATGGCGTTCATCGGTGGGCTCGGGACGGTGTGGGGGCCGCTGCTCGGAGCGCTCGTGCTCGAGTCGCTGCAGCAGTACTTCACCGTGCAGTCGGGCGCGAGCCAGGTGTACCTGATCATCTACGGCGGGCTGTTCCTCGCCGTCATCCTGCTGCTGCCGCGTGGTCTGATCCCGAGCGTCGAGGACCTGATCCGGCGGTGGCGGACTCGCGGTACGGCGCAGGACCGGGCTCGCGAGGAGGGCGAAGGAGACCGGACGGCCGACGTCGTCAAGGCGGCAGGAGCGCGATGAGCACGCTGATCGAGGCCGACGGAATCTGCAAGTCGTTCGGCGGTCTGCAGGCGCTGAGCGACGTGCTCGCTGTCGGTACCGAAGGGCTCGATCGCCGGCCTGATCGGGCCGAACGGTTCGGGCAAGACGACGCTGTTCAACGTGATCACCGGGTACGAGCGCCCGACCGCCGGCGAGATCCGGTTCGACGGCGCGTCGATCACCGGCGCGACCCCCGAGAAGGTGTTCGGGCTGGGAGTCGGCCGCACGTTCCAGATCACGCGGCTGTTCTTCCGCCTGACCGTGCTCGAGAACATCCTGGTGGCGACGCAACGGCACGAGGGCTGGCTGCGCAGCGTGGCCCGGCGAGCGGGCTCGGCGGCCGAACGCGACCGTGCGCTCGAAATGCTCGAGTTCGTCGGGCTCGAGCGGCTCGCGAACAGCCCGGCCGGCAACCTCTCCTACGGGCAGCGGAAGCTGCTCGAACTCGCGTCGCTGCTGGTCGCCGATCCCGCGGTGCTGCTGCTCGACGAGCCGACGGCGGGCGTCAACCCGGTCCTGATCGAGCAACTGTCGCGAGCGCATCCGCGAACTGAACCGCGCCGGCAAGACGTTCCTCGTCGTCGAGCACAACATGGAGTTCGTGATGGGGCTCTGCCACGAGGTCACCGTGCTCCACCAGGGACGGACGCTCGTCAACGGAACGCCGGAGGAGGTCCGGGCCAACCCCGCCGTGCTCGACGCCTATCTTGGCGGAGGCGACGACGATGACCTCTAGCCCGAGCCCCGACGCGCCCAGCGCGGCGTCCGGAAACGGAGCCGCCCCGCGAGGCAACGTGATCCTCTCGCTCGACGGCGTGACCGCCGGCTACGGCGGCGGCGACATCCTCAAGGAGGTCTCGTTCACCGTCGCCGAGCGGGAGATCATGTGCATCGTCGGCCCCAACGGCGCCGGCAAATCGACGCTGCTCGCGACGATCAGCGGCGTTCTCAGGCCCCGTCGGGGCGCGATCGCGTTCCACGGCGACTCGCTGGTCGGGCTCGCGCCGCGCCAGGTGCTGGCCAAGGGGATCGTGCTGGTCCCGCAGGCGCACAGCCTGTTTCCCGACATGACCGTGCGCGAGAACGTCGAGATGGGCGCTTACACCGTGCGCGACTCCGCGATCGTCCGGCGCCGCTACGGCGAGGTCGAGGAGCTGTTTCCGCTCGTCCGCGACCGTGCGCACGACAAGGCCGGCAGCCTCTCGGGTGGCCAGCAGCGGCTCGTCGAGCTGGCCCGCAGCCTGATGCTCGATCCCGCGCTCATCGTCCTCGACGAGCCGTCGATCGGACTCGATCCGCCGACGCGCAAGACCGTCTTTCACATGATCCGGCTGATGAACCAGCAGGGGCGAACGATCCTGCTCGTCGAGCAGAACGCCCGCGCCGGGCTCAGGCTGAGCACGCACGGGCTGGTGCTCGAGAACGGCAAGGTCCGCCTCACCGGCACCGGCCGCGAGATCCTCGAGCACCCGGAGATCGGGGCGCTGTACCTCGGCGGCGCGTGTATCGGACCCCGCCCGCCCCGCGCCGGCCCCATGACCGCGGCCGACCCGCGGGTACGGGCCGCCGTCGACCACTGGGCGCCGCGCTTCATCGCGATGGGCGTCGACTACAACGACTTCGTCCGGACCACCAGCCGGATCGAGCGCTGGGAGGACTGGCTCGACGCCTGGACGGCGGTCGCCGACGAGCACCTCCAGCTCGCCGAGGACGCCGAGAGCGCAGGGCCGAGCAGGAGCGCCGGGGAGGCCTACCTGCACGCAGCGATTTGCCTGCACTTCTCCAAGTTCGTGTGGGTCCTCGACGCCGCCGCGCACCGCGCGGCGACCGAACGGGCGATCGCGGCGATGGCCAAGGCGCACTCGTTCCTGGACCCGACCGCCGAGCGAATCGAGGCGACCCTCGGCGACGGCACGCTCGCGGCCAACCTGCGCCGGCCGAGCGGCGCGAGCGACCGCCGCTCGTCGTCCTGATCCCGGGCCTCGACTCCACCAAGGAGGAGTTCTTCCACTGGGAGAACGCGTTCCTGGCGCGCGGAATGGCGACCCTGTCGATGGACGGCCCCGGCCAGGGCGAGACCGGGTTCACGTTGCCGATCCGCCACGACTACGAGGTCGCCGTCACCGCGATGCTCGATGTCCTGGGTCGCCGCACGGACCCGGCCTCGATCTCGACCGCATCGGCGCCGCGGGGGTCAGCCTCGGCGGGTACTACGCGCCGCGCGCCGCGGCGTTCGAACCCCGCGTGCGCGCCGTCGCCGCGATCAGCGGCCCGTACAACTTCGGCGAGGTGTGGGACCAGCTGCCGCCGCTCACGCGCGAGGCGTTCACGGTGAAGTCGGGCGCCCGCGACGAGCGACGAGGCCCGGCGAACGCGCCGACGCTCTCGACCTGGCCGGCGTGCTCGGCGGCGCTGACGCAGCCCGCGCTGTACCTCACCGGCGGACTCGACCGCATCATCCCCTGGCGACAGACCGAGCGCGCTGCGCGCGAGACGCCGCAGGGGACGTTCGTGCTGTACGAGCAGGGCACGCACGTGTGCAGCAACATCCCGTACCGGTACCGCCCGCTCGTGGCCGACTGGATGTGGGATCAGCTGAGCGGGTCTGGGGCTTCGAGCTCGCTCGGCGAGCCCGTACGCCGGCGCGAAGACGTTCACATTCTGCGGGGGCGCGGGCCGCTATCTCGACGACATCGAGCTTCCCGGCATGGCCCACGCCGCGGTCGTCCGCAGCCCGCACGCACGCGCGGACATCGTCTCGCTGACCCTGCCCGATCGGGCCGACGGCCTGCTCGCGGTGCTGACCGCGGTCGAACTGGAGGGCCGTGTGGAGCCGTTCGCGATCCCCGGGGTCGAGGGCGCATCGCTCGCCGGCATGCCCCACCCGATCCTGGCGTCCGACGAGGTCCGGTACGCCGGTCAACCGGTCGCTCTGGCGATAGGAGAGTCGCGCGCGCTGGCCGAGGACGCCGCCGAGCTCGTCGACGTCGAGTACAACGAGCTCGAGCCCGTCGTCGATCCGCGCGGCGCCCCCGAGGAGCTGCTGCGCTGGCACCGGGTGGCCGGCGACGTCGACGGCGCGTTCTCGGCGGCGGCCCACGTAGTCCGCGGCCGCTACGCGCTCCCGCGGCTGGTGGCGGTGCCGATGGAGACGCGCGGCGTGATCGCTTCGTACGACGACCACGAGGACCTGCTGACCGTGTGGGGCTCGTTCCAGGACCCGCACCGTCCCCGCGCGCAGCTTGCGCACGCGCTCGGCCGCCCGCGCGACCGGATCCGGGTGATCGTCCCCGACGTCGGCGGGGCGTTCGGCAGCAAGGGCGTGATCGGCGTCGAGGGCGTCGCCGTGGCCCTCGCCGCGATCGATCTCGGCCGCCCGGTCAAGTGGGCCGAGGACCGGATGGAGAACTTCGTCGCCGCCTACCAGGGTCGCGGCGTGCAGGCGACCGTCGAGCTGGCGTTGGATGCCGAGGGCCGGATGCTCGCCGTGCGCGCGGACATCCTCGCCGACCTGGGCGCGTATCTCTTGCCGAGCACCGCGATCCCGCCGCATACCACCGCGATGCTGATGACCGGCGTCTACGACATCGACTGCGCCGAGGTCACGGTCACCGGGGCCCGCACCGACAAGGTGCCGACGGGTCCCTACCGGGGTGCCGGCCGCCCCGAGGCCGCCTACGTGCTCGAGCTCACGGTCGACGCCGCCGCGCGCGAGCTCGGGCTCGAGCCGGCCGAGCTCCGACGGCGCAACCTGATCCGCCAGTTTCCGCACCGCACTCCCCTCGGCTGGACATACGACTCGGGCGACTATGCGCGCTGCCTCGAGCTCACGCTCGAACTCGTCGCTCCAGAGCGCACGTCGGATGAGCGGCGCGCGGTCGGCACCGGGCTCGCGATGTACGTTGAGCGCGCCGGCGGGCAGTGGGAGAGCGCGTCAGTGACCGTCGACCCCAGCGGCCACGTGATCGCGCGCAGCGGCTCCTCCCCTCACGGCCAGGGCCACGAGACCACGTTCGCGCAGATCGTCGCCGCGCGCCTCGGGGTCGACGCCGCGGTAGTCGAGATGCGGTTCGGCGACACCGCCGAGGTGCCGCCGGGCGTGGGGACGTTCGCCAGCCGATCGACCGCGATGGGCGGCTCGGCGCTGGTCGAGGCGGTCGATCAGGTGGTGGCGTCAGCGGCTCGAGTTGCCGCAGGTACGCTCGGCGTCGCGGTCGACTCGTTGACGCGGTCCGGGGCGACGTGGGCCGGGCCGGACGGACGGGTCGTCACACTCGCGGAACTCGCCGCCGCCGCGGGCGGCCTCCAGGCCGAGGCGCGGTTCGAATCGGGCCTCGTGTTCGGGTCCGGCGCGTACGCGGCCGTGGTCGAGATCGAGCGCGCCACCGGACAGCTGCGGGTGCGTCGGCTCGTGGCCGTGGACGACGCCGGGAGAATCGTCAACCCGCTGCTCGCCGAGGGGCAGGTGCTCGGCGGCGCCGTCCAAGGCCTCGGCGCCGAGCTCGTCGAGGAGGCGGTGTTCGACGAGCATGGCCAGCCCCGGAGCGCGTCATTCGCCGACTACAGCCTGCTGACCGCGGCGGAGCTGCCCGTGATCGAGACTCGGTTCGTGCAGACGCCGACCCCGTTGAATCCGCTCGGGGCCAAGGGGATCGGCGAGGGCGGCGCGATCGGAACCCCGGCGGCGATCGCGAGCGCGGTGGCCGACGCGCTCGGGCGGCCCGCGCCCGATCCGCCGCTCACGGCCGAGAAGCTGTGGCGGGCGATGCGGGAGCCGGCGTGAAGCCCGCGCCGTTCGAGTACGTCGCGGCGCGGACCGTCGAGGAGGCGTTGCCGCTGCTCGGCGAGGACGTCGCGCCGCTCGCCGGCGGGCAGAGCCTGATGCCGCTCCTGAACCTCCGCCTCGCGCGGCCGGCGATGATCGTCGACCTCAACGGGATCGGGTCGCTCGCCGGGCTCCGGCGCGACGGGACGGGCGCGCTGCGAATCGGAGCGATGACCCGGCAGGCGGCGCTCGAGCGCTCCGCACTGGTCGCTGAAGGGTGGCCGCTGCTCCGCCAGGCCGTCCGCTTCGCCGGACACCCCCAGACCCGGTCCCGAGGGACGGTCGGGGGATCGGTCGCGCACGCCGACCCGGCGGCCGAGCTGCCGGCGGCGCTGCTCGCGCTCGACGCCGTCTTCCACGTGCGCTCGGCCTCGGCGTCGCGGGCGGTGGCGGCGCGCGACTTCTTCCTCGGGCCGCTCACGACGGTGCTCGAGCCCCGCGAGCTGCTCGTCGAGATCGAAGTGCCGGCGGGGGCCCCCGGCGCCCGGACCGCGTTCGTCGAGCACACGAGCACGCACGGCGACTTCGCCACCGCCGGCGCGGCTGTCGTGCTCGGGCCCGACCCTGGCGCCGCGATCGCCGCGATCGCGGTGCTCGGGATCGAGGGCAAGCCGACGCGCGTCCGCGCCGCCGAGGACGCGCTGCGCGGCGGCGCGAGCTTCCGAGACGCCGCCGAGCTGATCGCCACGTCCGCGAGAGACGAGTACCGCCGGGCGCTCGTCGCCGAGCTGGTGGTGCGCGCGCTCGGTGAGGCGGCGGCCTTGTGAGGATCGCGGTCACGATCAACGGCGCCGTGCACGAAGGCGAAGTCGAACCGCGCACGCTGCTGTCGGACTTCATCCGCCACCAGGCCGGGCTGACCGGGACCAAGGTGGGTTGCGAGCAGGGGGTGTGCGGCGCCTGCACCGTGCAGCTCGACGGCGAACCGGTCCGCTCGTGCCTGATGCTCGCGATTCAGGCCGACGGCCGGGCGCTCCGGACGGTGGAGGGCCTCTCGGAGCCGGGCGAGCAGCTGCACGCGCTTCAGCGCGCGTTCCAGGAGACCCATGCGCTCCAGTGCGGCTTCTGCACCGCCGGCTTCCTGATGTCGGCCGAGGCGTTCCTGCGCGAGTGCCCCGACCCGAGCGACGGGGAGATCCGCGAGGCGCTCGCAGGCAACCTGTGCCGCTGCACCGGCTATCGGGGGATCATCGAGGCCGTGCGGCTCGCGGCGGCCGAGCTGGCCGCCGGGGGGTGACCGCGCTTATGCGCTCATGCGCTCAGCCCCGCCAGCAACTGACCCGCCGCGGCGTTGAACCGCGCCAGGTCGCCGTAGGGGCGAGCCACCAGCATCGCGCCCTCGAGCGTGCTCAGGACTCCCTGGGCCACGTCGTCCGGGGTGCCCGTGAACTTCAGCGTGTGTTCCGCCTGGCCCTCGGTGAGCAGCTCCGCCAGCCACCGCTGGTTCTCGTCGAAGAAGCGGATCACCGCGCTGCGCATCGGCTTGGGCAGCGTCTGGTACTCGGCGGCGAGGATCCCGCACATGCACATCCGCTTGCCCCGCAGCACCTCGGCATACAGGTTCGCGTAGGCCTCGAGCTTGGCGCGGGCGTTCGGCAGATCGCGGTCGATCTCGTCGAGCGCCTCCGAGAACCGCTCGGAGTAGCGGGTGATCAGCGCCTGGCCGAGCTCGGCCTTGCCCGGAAAGTGGTAGTGGAGGCTGGCCTTGGTGACCCCGAGCTCGGTGGCGATGTCGGCGTAGCTGAAGTTGTTGAACCCGCGCACCTGGACCAGCCGCTCGGCGATGTCGAGGATGCGCTCTGCGGTGCGGGGCTGCTCTTTCTTGGGGCGGGCGACGGCCATGTTTCTCCGAACGTTATCTGTCGGGGACTTGACAGCTTACCTACTAGAAGGTAAGTTAGCGGCCATCGGGAACCTTTACCTACTAGTAGGTAGGTAACAACATAACAAGGAGGGGGCCATGGGCACCATCACCACGTTCGATCTGGATCGCTTCACGCGCGCGGCCGAGGAGCGCGACGCGGCGACCCAGCTTTCGATGTACGGGCCGGACGCGGTCGTCACGATCGCGAACAAGATCTCCCAGCCGGGCGCGCCGCGGGTCCTGCGCACGCGGGAGGAGATCAAGGGCTGGCTCGATGACATGTACAGCCGCGACATGACCCACCAGGTCAAGCACCGCGTGCTCGACGACAGCGGCGCGGCCTACACCCAGGCCTGTCGCTATCCGGACGGCACCAACGTGCTGTGCTCGACCGTGATCGAGCTCGACGGCGGGGTGATCTCCGCGCAGAGCGTGCTCGAGGTCTGGGACGAGGCATGAGCCATGTCGACCACGATCCAGCCTGTTGACCAGGCGAAGCTCGATGAGTTCATGGGGCGGTTCGTGGGTGATCTGGGCGCCGCGCTGAGCGCGGCGCTCGTGGTCATCGGCGATCGGTTGGGCCTCTACCGAGCGATGGCTGATGGTGAGCCGGTCGGGCCCGATGAGCTGGCGGAGCGGACGGGCACCGATCCCCGTTACGTGCGCGAGTGGCTGTCCAACCAGGCCGCGAGCGGCTACGTCAACTACGACCCGGGCGCTGGAACATTCTCGCTGTCGCCCGAGCAGGCCTTCGCGCTTGCCCAGGAGGACAGCCCGGCATTCGTGCCGGGCGCCTTCCAGGTGGCGACTGCGGCGATCAAGGACGAGGAGAAGATCGGGCGCGCGTTCGTTGGCCGGCACGGCGTCGGCTGGCACGAGCACCATCGACGACCTGTTCAGCGGCACCGAGCGCTTCTTCCGTCCCGGGTACGCGGCCAACCTCGTGTCGTCGTGGATCCCGGCGCTCGACGGGGTCGCAGGACAGATTGCAAGCCGGGGCGCGCGTGGCCGACGTCGGCTGCGGGCACGGCGCGTCGACGATCCTGATGGCGCAGGCGTATCGGGCGCTCGGAGTTCGTCGGCTTCGACTACCACGACGCCGTCGATCGAGCACGCTCGCGCGGCCGCCGCGGAAGCGGGTCTAGCCGATGACCGGGTCAGGTTCGAGGTCGCGGCCGCCAAGGAGTACCCCGGGGACGGGTACGACCTCGTGTGCATGTTCGACTGTCTGCACGACATGGGCGATCCGGTCGGCGCCGCCGCCCACGTCCTGCGGAGCCTCGCGCCGGACGGGACGTGGCTGATCGTCGAGCCCTACGCCGGCGACCGGCTCGAGGACAACCTCAACCCGGTCGGTCGCGTGTTCTACGGCGCCTCGACGCTCGTGTGCACGCCGGCCTCGCGCGACTCAGGAGGTCGGTCTCGCGCTCGGCGCCCAGGCCGGCGAAGCGCGGTTGCGCGAGGTCGTGACCGCCGGCGGTTTCACCCGCTTCCGCCGCGCCACCGCAGACGCCGTTCAACCTGGTCTTGGAGGCGCGCCCCTAATCGTGGCTCATCGTCGGACTTTGGCGCTGAGGCCGCGTATATGTGAGCTTCAGCGCCAAAGTTCGGCTGGCGGGTCTAACCGAGCGCGAACGATGCGCCCTGGTCGCGTGCCGGGATCGCTTCCTGGGTGTCGTGATTGAGCACCGTGTTGCGCTCGGAGGTGACCTCGCGCTCGAGCGGCAGCGACCCGCCGACGGTGTAGTACGGCTTGCCGGCGATCACGAGATCCTCGGCCGGGAAGCGCGTGATCACCTCGCAGCCGTCCGCGGTCACCACCAGCTGCTCCTCGATCCGCGCCGCCGACCAGCCGTCGCTCGCCGGCCAGAACGTCTCGAGCGCGAACACCATGCCCTCGCGAATCTCCTCGGGATGGTCGAGCGACACGAGCCGGCTGAAGATCGGCTTCTCCCAGATCGACAACCCGACGCCGTGGCCGAACTGGAGCGCGAACGCGGCCTCCTCGTCGGGAAAGCCGAACTCCTCGGCGCGCGGCCACACGCTCACCACCTCGCCCGTGGTGGCCCCGGGGCGGATGAGCTCGATGGCGGCGTCGAGGTAGTAGCGGCACCGCTTGTACGCGTCGACGAGCGCCCGCGAGCCGCTCGCCACCGCGAACGTTCGGTAGTAGCACGTGCGGTAGCCCATGAAGCTGTGGAGGATGTCGAAGTACGCCGGATCGCCGGGTCGGAGCGCGCGATCGGTGTAGACGTGGGGGTGGGGATTACAGCGCTCGCCCGAGATCGCGTTGACCCCCTCGACGAACTCCGACCCCATGTCGTAGAGGACCTTGTTGACGAGACCGACGCACTCGTTCTCGCGCATCCCGGGCTTCATCGCGCGGTACAGCTCCTCGTAGGCGGCGTCGACCATCGCACACGCCTGGTTGAGCAGCGTGATCTCGTCGACGGTCTTGATCACGCGCGCCTGTTGCATCAGCTGCTGGCCGTCGACGACCTCGATCCCTGCGCGCCTGCAGCGCGAACAGCACCGCCAGCTCGACCGCGTCGACCCCGATCGGCTCGCCCAGCAACCCGCGCTGCTCGAGCTCGACGCGGATCTTGTCGGCGACGTTCTCGGCGCGGCCGGACTCGGGCGACATCGCGCCGCGGAGCGTCGAGATGCCGGCGCGCGAGCGGCCGTCGGCGAGCCACGGGTTGTAGAGCTGGTGGTGGCGCGCCGCTGAACCGAAGTCCCACATGATCGGCTCGTCGTTCTGGGGCAGCAGGCAGAAGCGGTTCAGCTTGTCCTGCGCCCACGTGCCGATGTGCGTCGCCGTGATGTAGCGGATGTTCGTCATGTCGAAGCACAAAAGTGCCCCGAGCGACGACTCCGCCAGCAGCCGGCTGATCCGCGCGAGCCGCTCCTCACGCAGACGATCGAAACGGACGCGCTCCTCCCAGTCGACCGCCATGTGCCCGTAGGTCGGAAGTCCCATCCGTTCCGAGATTTTACAATCGTTTGCAGCGGGCGCGTTGCGGATGCGACCGAGAAAAGGGGCGAATATGCCGCCAAATCGCAGTCGCAT
This sequence comes from uncultured Solirubrobacterales bacterium, assembly GCA_963709205.1. Taxonomy (GTDB): domain Bacteria; phylum Actinomycetota; class Thermoleophilia; order Solirubrobacterales; family Solirubrobacteraceae; genus Palsa-465. The sequence continues at coordinate 30,063 of CAVPVP010000021.1, read as the reverse complement.
CGGGGGTGCGTGCTGGTTGCGGCGGGGCGGTGCCGGATCGGGCGGACGGTGCTTGACGCCACAAGCGACAGTCCGGTACCCTTGCAATCGTTTGCATGCGAGACCGGGAACGGGTAGGAGCTGACTGTATGCCGGACGGAAACGTGAATGACAAGCGACTCGGCTGGGTGGGAGCCGGGCGCATGGGCGTGGCCCTCGCGACCCGCCTGCTCGAGGCGGGCTGTGACGTCGCGGTCTACAACCGCACGCGCGCGAAGTGCGAGCCGCTGGCCGCACTCGGCGCGACGATCGTCGACCGGCCCGCCGACCTCGGCGATCGCGACATCGTGTTCACCACCCTCGCCGGTCCGTCCGACTTCAAGCAGGTCCTGATCGGAGACGAGGGTCTGCTGGCTGGGTCGGGACCGGCGCCGGCGGTCATCGTCGACTCGACCACGATCTCCGCCGAGGCTTCGGAGGCCGTCCGAGCCGAGGCCGACAAGCGAGGTACCGCGCTCCTCGCGGCCCCGGTCAGCGGGAACCCGAAGGTGGTCAAGGCCGGGCGGCTGACGATGGTCACCTCGGGTCCCGAGGAGGCGCATCGCGCGGCGCTGCCCTACCTCGAGATGATGGCCGGCGGTGGGGTCACCTACGTCGGCGAAGGGGACAACGCCCGCCTGGTGAAGGTGTGCCACAACCTCCTGCTCGGGATCATCGCCCAGTCGCTCGCCGAGATTCTCGTGCTGGCCGAGAAGGGTGGCGTGTCGCGAGCGGACCTGATGGACTTCCTGAACAACAGCGTGCTGGGCTCGACCTTCACCCGCTACAAGACGCCCGCCTACGTCAACCTGGACTTCACGCCCGACGTTCACCCCGGAGCTGCTCCTGAAGGACTTCGATCTCGGCCACGAGGCGGCGCGCGAACTCGGCGTGGCGATGCCGGTCGCGTCGGCCGCGCAGCAGGTCGTGCAGGCGCTGGTCGGCAACGGCTACACCGATGTCGACTTCGCCGCGCTGATCGAACTCGAGGCGAAGGCGTCGGGGCTCGAGCTCCGGTCCGAGGCCGCGCCCGTGTCCGACGGGCTGGAGCGCGCCGCGTGACGGTTAGCGCGCAGACGCCGCGATGACGGTCGACGCCGCGCTCAGCACCGAGTCGCCGGCGGCGTACCTCGACCGCTACGCCTCGATGCTGCTGATCAGGTTGTTCGAGACCGAGATGCAGCGACTGTTCCTGGCGGGCGAGGTCCACGGCACCACCCATCTGTCGGCCGGTCAGGAGGCGGTGCCGGTCGGGGTGTGCTCGGCGCTCGAACCGGGTGACTATCTCGCCGGCACGTACCGCGGCCACGGCCATGCGCTCGCCAAGGGCACCGACCCCGGCGCGTTGCTCGCGGAGATGCTCGGCCGCGTCACCGGCGTGTGCGGCGGACGGGCCGGCTCGATGAACGTGATCGACGTCGAGCACGGCCTCGTCGGATGCTTCGGCATCGTCGGCGGCAGCATCGCCGCCGCCACCGGCGCGGCGCTCGCCGCCAAGGGTCAGGGTCGTGTCGCGGTCGCGATGTTCGGCGACGGTGCGACGAACCAGGGCTACTTCCACGAGTGCCTGAACTTCGCGAAGGTGTTCTCGCTGCCCGCGGTGTTCGTATGCGAGAACAACTTCTACGGAGAGTTCACCCCGATGCTCAAGGTGACCGCCGGCCAGGACATCGCGGCCCGCGCGAGCGTGTTCGGGATCCCGTCGGTGGTCGTCGACGGCAACGATCTGTGGGCGGTGCGCGAGGCGGCGCTCGAGGCCGTCCAGCGCGCCCGCTCGGGTGCGCGGGCCGACGATGCTCGAGTGTCAGACCTACCGCCACCACGGCCACTCGAAGTCCGACCCGGCGAAGTACCGGCCGCCGGAGGAGGTCGAGCGCTGGCTGGCGCGCGATCCGCTGACGATCGCCCGGACGCGGCTGGCCGAGCTCGGCGTGGCCGAGACCGAGATCGCGGAGGTCGAGGAGGCGACGCGCGCGCGCATGGACCGCGCGGTGCAGGAGGCGCTGGCGGCGCCGTACCCCGATCCCGGCGCCGAGCGCGCGACCGAGTTCGCGCCATGAGCGAGTTGGTCGAGTTCCGGGCCGCGATTCGCGAGGCGATCATCGAGGAGATGGAGCGCGACGAGTCCGTCGTGTTTTTCGGCGAGGACGTCGCCGCCGAGCAGGGCGGCGTGTTCGCGGTCACTCCGCAGGATCCAGGAGCGCTTCGGCGAGGCGCGCATGTTCGACACGCCGATCTCCGAGCTCGCGCTGGCGGGCGCGGCGTTCGGCGCCGCGGTCTGCCGGACTGCGCCCGATCATCGAGATCATGTTCGGCGACTTCATGGGCCTGGCGATGGACTCGCTGGTCAACCAGTCCGCGAAGTACTGGTACATCTCGGACGAGCAGCGGAGCGTTCCGCTCGTCGTCCGCTCGGCGGTCGGCGGCGGTGGTCGGTTCGGCGCGATGCACTCCCAGACGCACGCGCACCTGGTTCCAGGGGGTACCCGGGCTGAAGATCGCCTTTCCCTCGTCGCCGGCCGAGGCGAAGGGCCTGTTGAAGGCCGCGATCCGCGACGACAACCCGGTCATCTTCCTCGAGCACAAGCGGCTCTACTCGGTCAAGGGCGCACCCGGCGCCCGACGCCGGCGAGGTGCTCCCGCTCGGGCGCGCGCGGATCGCGCGACCCGGGAAGGACGTGACGATCGTGTCCGCCGGCAAGGGCGTGCCCGACGCGCTCGAGGCGGCCGAGCAGCTGGCCGAGCGACGGCGTCGAGGCCGAGGTGATCGACCTGCGCACGCTCCGACCGATCGATCTCGACACCGTGCTCGAGTCCGTGGCCCGGACGAATCGGCTGCTCGCCGTCGAGGAGGGGCCGCGCACCGGCGGCTGGGCGTCGGGCCTGCTCGGGCAGGTCGCCGAGCACGGGCTCGACGACATCGACGACGCCTGGCTGCTCGCCACCGCGAGCTGCCGATTCCTTACAGCCCGACGCTCGAGGACGCGTTCATCCCCGGCGTCGAGGCGATCGCCGCCGCCGTGCGCGAGCGCGCGGGAATCGCGGTGAGCTGACGTGCCCGACATCGTGATGCCGCGGTTGTCGGACTCGATGGAGGAGGGCACGATCGTTCGTTGGCTGAAGAGCGACGGCGACGTCGTCTCGACGGGCGAGCCGATCGCCGAGATCGAGACCGACAAGGCGACGGTCGACATGCGACGCGGACGCCGACGGGACGCTGCGGATCGTCGCCGGCGAGGGGGAGACGGTGCGCGCTCGGCGGCGTGATCGCGACGATCGGCGACGCGTCCGAACCGCGGCCGGGGTCGGGGGCTATCGAGCACGCGGGACGGCGTCCGAAGCGCGGTCCGGGTCTCCGGCGCCCGCGCAGCCCACGCTCGTCGCGCCGGCACCCGCCGCCGCGGGCAAGGCACCCGACACCGGCAACGGATCGGACCGGGTGAAGGCGTCGCCGCTCGCCCGGCGGCTCGCGCGCCAGTCGCAGATCGACCTGCGGGGCGTCACCGGGTCGGGTCCGGGCGGGCGGATCGTCAAGGCCGATCTCGAGGCGGCGGCGGAGCCGGCGCCGGTAGCGCGCGGCGCCAAGGGCGTCGTCACGACCGTGCAGCCCTCGCGCATCCAGGTCCAGATCGCGCAGCGGATGGCGGAGTCGAAGGCGACGATCCCCGACTTCACCCTGCACGCCGAGGTCGACATGGAGCAGGCGGTCGGCTTCCGGGCCCAGTTGCGCAAGGCCGGGCGCTCGGGCGAGACCCTCCCGTCCTACAACGACATGGTCGTCAAGGCGTGCGCGCTCGCGCTGCGCGAGCACCCGCGCGCCAACGCGGCGTATCGCGACGGCGCGTTCGAGCTCTACCAGCGCGTCAACGTGGGCATCGCGGTCGCCGCCGACGACAGCCTGATCGTTCCCACCGTGTTCGACGCCGACCGCAAGTCGCTGCTCGATATCGCGCGCGAGGCGCGGACGCTCGCCGAGCGCGTCCGCTCGCGGCAGATCACGCCCGCCGAGCTCTCGGGCGGAACGTTCACGGTGTCCAACCTCGGGATGTACGGGGTGACCGACTTCGCCGCGATCATCAACCCGCCGCAGGCCGCGATCCTCGCGGTCGGCGAGCTGCGCGAGGTCCCGGTCGTCCGCGACGGCCAGGTCGTTCCGGGCTCGCGCATGAGCATCGTGCTCACGTGCGACCACCGCATCCTGTACGGCGCCCCCGCGGCGGACTTCCTCGCGCGGGTTCGCCAGCTGCTCGAGCAGCCGCTCAACCTGCTGCTCTGAGGACCCTAAGCGTCGGGCAGCCAGGGGCCGTGCCAGCCCCCATAGCCGACGACCAGTTTGTCGGCCTGCTCGGGGCCCCACGAGCCCTCGGCGTAAGGTATGACCGGCGGCGGCGAGTCAAGCAGCGGCTGGACGATTCGCCAGCCGGCCTCGACGCTGTCCTGGCGCGTGAAGTGCGTGCTGTCGCCGACGATCGCGGCGCGCAGCAGAACCTCGTACGGCGTCGGCCCCTCGCCGCCCTCGTCCGCGAACTCCACGTCGAATTCGATCTGGCCGGCACCCGCCTGGTCGGCGCGCTGGGCGTCGAGGCTCATCCTGATCCCGGTCGACGGATCGATCTTGAACACGATCTGGTTGGGCTGGGGTAAGCGGCGGCCGGCACTGACGAAGTGCAGCCGCGGAGGATGGCGGAACAGCAGTCGGAGCTCGGTCTGCCGGACCGCCAGGTGCTTGCCCGTCCGGATGAAGAACGGCACCCCTGCCCAGCGCCAGTTCTCGACCTCGAGCCGGAGAGCGGCGTACGTCTCGGTGGTCGAGTCGGGCGCGACGCCGGGGGTGTTCTGGTACCCGTCGTACTGGCCGCGCACGTAGTGGGAGGGGTCGGCGTTCTGTGTCGCCTTCAGCACCGCGACCTTGGCTTCCTTGAGCGTGTCGGGATCGCGGCCCCACGGCGGTTCCATCGCCGCGGTCGCGAGCATCTGCAGCAGATGGTTGACGACCACGTCGCGAAGCGCGCCGACGGAGTCGTAGAAGCGCCCGCGATCCTCGACGCCGAAGTTCTCGGCCATCGTGATTTGCACGCAGGCGAGGTAGTTGCGGTTCCAGATCGGCTCGAGCATCGTGTTCGCGAACCGGAGGTAGAGGATCTCCTCGACGCCCATCTTCCCGAGGAAATGGTCGATCCGGTAGATCTGCGACTCGTCGAGGTAGCGATGGAGCTCGGCCGCCAGCTCCCGCGCCGACTGCAGGTCGTGGCCGAACGGCTTCTCGACGACGACCCGTTGTCCGTGCGACACGAGCTTCGCGTTGGCCAGGCCCTCGACCACCGTGCCGAATAGCGATGGCGGGATCTCGAGATAGAAGACCGGGTTATGGCGGTCGCCAAGAGCCTCCGCCACGTCCGTATATGTCTGCGGGTCACCGAAATCGCCCCGGACGTAGCTGAGCCTTCCGGCGAACCGGCGAACACGTCGTCGTCGATGTTCTCCCCGGTCTGCTCGATCGACTCGCGCGCGCGACCGCGAAGCTGCTCGTCGGTCATCGCGTCGGCCGCCACCCCGATCACGGGGATTCCGAGCATCTCCCGCCGCTCGAGCCGGTACAGCGAGCGGAAGGTCATCTTCCTGGCGAGGTCGCCCGTGATCCCGAACACCACGAGGGCGTCCGCTTCGCGCTCACTCATCGTTTCGACCTCGCCCGGCTGGACTTCGAGCTCGCGCTGGATTTCGAGCTCGCGCTGGACTTCGAGCTGATGCTGGATTTCGAGCTCGCGCTGGACTTTGAGCTGGTGCTGGATTTCGACCGCGCGCTGGATTCGGACCGCGCCCGGCTGGCCGTCCCCCGCGAACGCAGCTTCTTGGCGAGCGCCACGTCCTCGGCGGCGGGGCTGCCGTCGTCGCGTCCGGTCTCGAGCACGCCCGGCAGCTTGTCGAACCGGGGTTCGGAAATGAACACGGCGCAACCCTTCTCGCCGAGCTCGCCTTCGCCCATGATCGCGTGCCGGTCGCGATTGGAGCCGAGCGGCACCGCGGAGTCGTTGACGTGGAGAGCGCCGAGCCGCTCGCACCCGACCGTCTGGTCGAACTCGTCGATGACCTCGGCCAGCGAGGCGCGAGTCGACACGTCGTAGCCCGAGGCGAACAGGTGGCAGGAGTCGAGGCAGATGCCGAGTCGCTCGCCGCCGCCTGCGGCGTCGATCAGCTCCGCGAGCTCCTCGAACGAGCGCCCGAGTGTGCCGCCTGCGCCGGCCGTGTCCTCGAGGAGCAACGGGCAGCCTTCGGTCTCGGCGAGCGCCTCCTTCATGACCTTCCCGGCGCGTGCGATCGCCTTGGAGACGTCGCCCTTCTTCGCCGACCCGGGATGCAGAACCACGCCGATCGCTCCGATCCCGGCGCCGACGCGCAACGACTGGAGCAAGGAGACGAGCGACTTGGCGCGCATGTCGGGATCCTCTGTGGCGCAGTTGATGAGGTAGACGGCGTGGATCATCACGGCCTTGATCGGGCTCTGAGCCATCGCCTCGCGGAACTCCGCGAAGTCGTCCTCGCTGTACGCCGTGGGGCGCCACATCCGGGGTGACTGGTTGAAGATCTGGATCGCCTCGCAACCCCGTTCGACGCCGCGCTCGACCGCGCGCGGCAGGCCGCCCGCGTTCGATACGTGCGCGCCGATTAGCATGCGATTCTGTAGGCCATGCGCGTTCGCTTCGCTCCATCCCCGACCGGGGCACTACACATCGGTGGTGCCCGGACGGCTCTGTACAACTGGTTGCTCGCCCGCGGCCAGGCGTATGGCCCCGCCGGCGAGCCTGGGACGCTCGTGCTGCGCATCGAAGATACCGATCGCGAGCGATCGACACCCGAGAACGTGGAGCAGATCCTCGACGCTCTGCGGTGGCTGAATCTCGACTGGGACGAAGGCCCGGTGTTCCAGTCCGCGCTCGCCGAGCGCCACCGGGAGGTGCTCGCGCAGCTGCTCGAGTCGGGGCACGCCTACCACTCGACCGCGACCGCCGACGACGTCCAGGCCTACAAGCAGCGCCACGGCTTCGAGCGCGGCTTCCGAGGCGTTCCCGAGGATGCGGGCGCGGTGAGGCTGCGCGTCCCCGATGAGGGGGAGACCGTGTTCGACGACATCATCCGCGGCCAGATCCGATTCGCGAACGCGAGCATGGACGACTTCGTGATCGCCCGCGCCGACGGCTCGGTGCTGTACGTGTTCGCGAACCTGGTAGACGATCTCGACGCCGGCATCACCGACGTGGTGCGCGGCGAGGACCACATCTCGAACACCCCCAAGCAGCTTCTGGTGCTCGACGCGCTCGGCATCGAACCGCCTCGCTACGCGCACCTGCCGCTGCTGCACGGGCCCGACGGCCGCAAGCTGTCAAAGCGCCACGGCGCCGCGTCGGTGCAGGAGCTGCGCGCGGCGGGCTACCTGCCAGAGGCGGTCGACAACTACATCGCGCTCCTCGGCGCGGGCTTCGCCGCCGACGAGGAGTTCTTCACCCTCGACGAGCTCGCCGAACGGTTCCGGCTCGAGCGCGTGTCGAAGAACCCGGCGGTGTTCGACGAGCGCAAGCTGCGCCACCTCAACGGCCGCTGGGTCCGGGAGCTCGGGGTGGACGAGCTGACGACGCGGCTCGAGGAGTACACCGGGCGAACCGGCCTTCGCGGCGCCGTCGAGATATCTGAGGAGAAGATTCAGACGCTCGCGGACTTCTGGCCGCTGGTCGGCTTCCTGTTCGATGGCCCCGCCGACGATCCCAAGGCGTTCCAGAAGGTGATCGCCTCGGACGGCGGCGTCGAGTCGCTGAGGGCGGCGCGCGAGGCGCTGGCACGCGCCGAGCCGTTCACGGTCGAGAACGTCGAGGCGGCGCTGCGCGAGGTCGTCGAGAACTTCGGCGTCAAGCCGGCCAAGGTGTTCCAGCCGGTGCGGGTCGCGATCGCCGGGACGACGGTGTCGCCGGGCATCTTCGAGAGCGTCGCGCTGCTCGGCAAGGATGAGACACTGGCCCGGATCGATCGGGCTCTGGAGCATGCGGAATGACGACTCGACTAAACGAACGTCGTACCCCTGCCGATAACGCTGGCTGAGGCGGCCATGGCAACAGTGGAACCGCCGCTCCCCCCTGAGCCCCCTAAAAGGACGGATCCGAGCATCGTGGCCACGTTAGCCGCAGTCAAGAACACAGCCGACCCGTACGCCTCGCGCGAGCGGCACCACAACGAGGGTCACGGACGCCGGCTCACGGCCGCGTTCGAGGCGCTGGAGGCTTTCCCGATGCTCGCCGAGTCGCGCAACCGGGTCCTGCGCCTGTTCGAGGCGGGCGACCCGTCGACCGCCGACGTCGTCGCCGCCGTCGAGGCCGACGTGGCGCTCGCCGTCACCGTGCTGCGACTCGCCAACCGCGTCGACGGCAAGATGCGCGGCCGGGTCGAGAGCGCCGTCAAGGGCGTCGAGGTCCTGTCTCCCCGCAACGTCCACTCGATCGCCTCGAAGGCGCGGACATTCGACTTCTTCGAGCGGACCGCGGTCTGGCAGGGCGTGCCCGAGCGCTTCCGCCTGCACGCCGTCGCCACCCAGCGCGCCGCCGACCGGATCGCTCGCGAGCTCGGCTACGAGGCTCGTGACCGGTTGATGGTCACGTCGCTGCTGCACGACATCGGCAAGCTCGTGCTGGTCCACGCCTATCCCGGCTACCCCCGCCAGATCCACGCCGAGGCCCGCACCCCCGAGGAGCGGATCCAGACCGAGCGCCGCGAGCTCGGCGTCGACCACGCGCTCGTCGGCGGCGTCCTCGCGCGGCGGTGGGGGCTGCCCAAGTCCATCGCCAGCGTGATCGAGCGCCATCACGCCGAGGATGTCGACGGCGAGGCCGCGGTCGTGCGCCTGGCCGACATGCTCGCCCACTACACGCTCGGCGGGTCGGTGTCGCCGTCCGAGCTCCTGAATGTCTCGCGGCTCGTCGGGATCGCCCCGCCCGAGCTGCGGACCGTCATGTACGACCTGCCGCTGCCGAGCGCCGGCGGGCGCCGGCGCCAGATCGATCCGTGCCCGATGTCCACGCGCGAGGTCGAGGTCCTGCGCCGGCTGGCTCGCGGGATGGTCTACAAGCAGATCGCCTCCGAGCTCGGCCTGTCGACCAGCACCGTCCGCACGCACCTGCACAACGTGTACGGCAAGCTCGGCGCGATGGATCGCGCCCAGGCGGTCCTGATCGCCACCGAGCGCGGCTGGATCTAGGCCGCTCGCCTGGGTGCCTGTCGGGCGCCCGTGCGTTCTCTTCGAGGGTCGGGCGGTGATCGCGGTTCACGCGAGGGCGCCCCGAGGGGGTCCCAGGCTCGCTTCGCAGCTGGTTGACGGTCAGACGTATTACTCAGTCCGAGTTCCTCATTCCTGCGATGATCGGGGTGGCCGATGATCTCGATCACCACGAAGTCGCCGTATGCGCTGAGCGCGCTCGTGGAGCTGCGCCACCAGGGCGACCGGGGCCCGGTCCCGATCGCTGAGCTCGCGCGGCGCCGGCAGATCCCGGTCCAGTTCCTCGAGCAGCTGTTCGCCACGCTGCGGCGATCCGGGGTTCTGCGCTCGCAGCGCGGCGTCAAGGGCGGTTACTCGTTCGCGCGCCCGGCGGGAGAGATCACCGTGCTCGAGCTCGTCGAGCTGCTCGACGGGCCGGTCGGGAGCGGCGCCACCGGCGTGTTCGCCGAAGCCGCCGAGGCGGCGCGCGCCGTGCTCGCGCAGTCGACCGTCGCGGACGTCGCCGACGCCGAGTCGCGGGCCGCCGGCGCGGCCATGTACCACATCTAGATCGCCCCAGTATCCGACCGGCCAGGGAACCTCCGCTTGAGGTCTCGGAGCCGCCGCGTGATAGGCCAGCGAACACGGCAACCGTGGCGGCTGCCCCGGGGGACATGTTGATGAAAGGCTCGGGTGGTCCGCGCCAGCGCATCTTCGACGTCCTGCAAGGTTCCTCTCATTCCCAGCTGATTACGCCGGTCTTCCGGCTGACGGGTAGATTCTCGGTGCGCTGGCCGCCGGAGACGTCCTGAAGCGTGGGGAAAGGACGCCCCTCCGCGCCACGGCACGCCCCCATTTGCCGCTGGCGCACCAGCGCCCCGCCGACCCATCCGTGCGGTTGGCGGGGCGCCCCAGACTACGCATCTCTGGAGAGACGCGCATGCACTAACGACGGCGAAACGCCGCCAAGGTTAGGTTCAACTCTTTGTGCGATGGGCCGCCGACGCTGTAAGCAAGGCAACACACGTATCGCGCACGCAACGCGCGTCGACGGGCGTTAATCAGCATGGGCGAAGCTCGTGTGTTCGTCAGGCACACGGACACCGACTCCCGATTCCAGCGGAGCGACGAGGCGGTACGACGGTGATCGAGACGGCCGTCGGGATTCTGACCGTCCCTGAGCTCGAGGCGGTGGTTGCGCTGAACCTAGACCTCGCGGAGAGATACCAGGCGATCGTCGATGACCCCGACGTCGAACCGGAGGCGCGACAAATCGCTGCTGCGCTCGGCGCGTGGCGCCGCGCGCGGTCCCGCTACTTCCGCGAGGAGTGCGCCGAGACAGAACAGTTCGAGGCCACGCACGAACTCGAAACCAGTATTGCGTAGCCGGCTTCGTCGCGTTCTCCGGCCGTTGTGCGGGCGAGAGGACCGTCTCAAGGGGGCTCACGTCGGCCGTTCACCGCGCCCGGCGGTGGCTCGAGGCGAGGTCCGGTTCAGCGACGCGAACGTGTTTGACGCGATCTCGCCCCGGCAGCGCGCGCAGCCTGACTCTCGTAGGGTTAGGCCGGCCAATGCCCCGAATCCCGACCAACATTGCGGCCACCGTCGGGACGCACGCCGATGGTGGAGCTGACCCGGATGCTTCCGGACGGCCACGCGCGCCTGTTCGCCAAGCTCGAGGCGTTCAACCCGGGCGGGAGCGTCAAGGACCGGATCGGGGTGTCGATGATCGAGGCGGCCGAGCGGGACGGGGTCATCGAGCCGGGCCGGACGACGATCGTCGAGGCGACGAGCGGCAACACCGGGATCGCGCTCGCGTTCGTGTGCGCGGCCAAGGGCTACGAGCTCGTGCTGACGATGCCGCAGGGGATGAGCCGCGAGCGCGAGGGCCTGCTGCGCCTGTACGGCGCGCGGGTGGAGATCACCGAGTCGCTGGGCGGGATGAACGAGGCGGTCGACGCGGCGCGCGCGATGGCGTCAGCGCGCCGACGTGTTCCTGCCCGACCAGTTCTCGAACCCGGCGAACCCCGAGATCCACCGGCGCACGACCGGGCCGGAGATCTGGGACGCGATGGAGGGCGAGGTCGACGCGTTCGTCGTCGGCGTCGGCACGGGAGGCACGATCACCGGCGCCGGCGAGGTGCTCAAGTCGCGCAACTCCCGGTGTCGGGTGGTCGCGGTCGAGCCGAGCGCATCGCCGGTGCTGTCGGGCGGACAGCCGGGACCGCACAAGATTCAGGGCATCGGCGCCGGCTTCATCCCCGGCGTGCTGAACCGCGAACATCCTCGACGAGGTGATCGCGGTCGACGACGAGGACGCGATCGAGACCGCGCGCGAGCTCGCCCGGCGCGAAGGCGTGCTCGCCGGAATCTCGGGCGGAGCGGCGGTGTGGGCGGCGATCGAGGTCGCGCGCCGGCCCGAGTCGCGCGGGGCGCGGATCGTCACGATCCTGCCGGACTCCGGCGAGCGGTACGTCTCGACCCCGTTCTTCGCTCCGTAAGCCCGGCGGGTTCCGGTGCGATGCCGGGGATCCGGGTACCGAGGCCGGCCGGTTCGGATAGCTAGGCTGTTCCCATGTTCGGCTTCGGGCGGTTCGACCGCATCGCAGGCGAGGTGCGGCGCGACATCGCCGCCGCGCGCAGCCGCGATCCGGCGGCCCGGGACGTGGGCCCGCTCGAGATCCTCGTGGCCTGGCCCGGCGTGCATGCGCTCCTCGCTCACCGAACCGCCCACGCCCTGCACAACGCCGGCGTGCCGCTCCTGCCGCGGATGATCGCCTACGTGTCGCGGTCGATCACCGGCATCGAGATCCATCCCGCGGCCAAGATCGGCGGCGGGTTCTTCATCGACCACGGCATGGGCGTCGTGATCGGCGAGACCGCCGAACTCGGCGACGACGTCACGCTGTACCAGGGCGTGACTCTCGGCGGCACCGGCTTCGCGACCGGGAAGCGGCACCCGACCGTTCAGGACAACGTCACGATCGGCTCCGGCGCGAAGCTGCTCGGGCCGATCACCGTCGGGCACGGCTCGAAGATCGGCGCGAACAGCGTCGTGATCCACGACGTGCCGCCGAACTCCACGGTGGTCGGCAATCCCGGGTCACCCGGTGCGCGTGGAAGGACGCCGCCCGGAGGGACCGGACGCCGACTGGGTCCACCTCCCCGACCCGATCGCCGACGCGATCAAGAGCCTCGCCAGCCGGATCTCCGCGCTCGAGCAGGCGAGCGGGGGCGGTGGCGGCCACGGCGAGGGCGACGGCCACGACCGCGGTGAGGGCGACCTCGACGCCGACGGCCGCGGCGACCGTGACCCCGCTGCGAACGAGAACGGAGGGGAGCCCGGCCAGCGGGTCAACCGCTCGGTCGGCCCGAATCCCGCCGGCGGCTAAGCGGGCTACAACGAGGTGCGGCGTGGTTCGGTGGGCGCGGGCGGCGAGGTTGGCTGCGGCGCCTCGTCGTCGGGGATGTTCACGCGCGAGCTCACGAGATACAGCGGCCGTCCCTTGACCTCGTCGTAGATCCGGCCGACGTACTCGCCGATGATCCCGATCGCGATCAGCTGGATCCCCCCGAGCAGCAGCACCGCGATCGTCAGCGAGCTGAACCCGGGCAGGTAGGAGCCGAGGATGCGCAGCACGACCACGACCGGGATCGCGATGAACGCGAGCGTCGAGATCACGAATCCGAACAGCGTCGCGAGCTGCAGCGGACGATGCGAGAACGACGAGATCGCGTCGAGCGAGAACCGCAGCATCTTCGGGAGCGTGTACTTCGTCTTGCCGGCGTAGCGACGGTCGCGGCTGTACGGGACGGCGGCCTGCCGGTAGCCGACCCAGACGGTCATGCCGCGCAGGAAGCGGTTGCGCTCGCGCATCGACAGGAGCGCATCGAGCGCCCGCCGGTCCAGGAGACGGAAGTCACCCGAGTTGTGCTGGAGCTCGACCTGCGCCAGCCGGTCGAACAGCGAGTAGAACCACCGCGCGGTCGCGAGCTTGAAGCGCGATTCGCCTTCACGCTGCTCGCGGACGGCGTAGACGACGTCGCAGCCGGCGCGCCAGTGGTCGAGCATGCGCGGGATCAGCTCGGGCGGGTCCTGGAGGTCGGCGTCGAGCATCACGACCGCGTCGCCTCGGGCGTGGTCGAGGCCGGCCGTCAGCGCCGTCTGGTGGCCGAAGTTGCGCGACAGCTGCACCAGGCGCACGCGCGGATCGTTCGACGCGAGCTTGTGGAGCTCGGCCTCGGAGCGATCGGTCGAGCCGTCGTCGACGAGCACGAGCTCGAACTGGAGCCCGTCGAGCGCGCTGCACACGCGCGCGTAGAACTCCTCGATCGTGGCTTCCTCGTTGTACACGGGCGCCACCACGCTGAGCAGCTTGAGCGACCTGCCCTCGTCGGTGGGCGCCGCGGGCTCGGTTACGTGGGGATGATGGAGCGAGGTCATGGCGGGCTCACAATCCGGGGAGCGAGCTTCCGTGCGGGATGTAGGCGAGCAGCTGGAAGATTGCCGATGATCAGCGTCAGCGCGATCGAAGCCTGCCACAGGCGGCGATCGCGTCCGAGCGCGGCCAGGGCATGAGCCACGCGATGTACCAGGGCAACAGCGACGCGGCCGTGACCAGCAACGCCACGGCGGCCCAGCCGGCCGCGGCGATCCAGTCCAGCTCGCCGCGCCACACGCGCCACACCAGCCAGCACGCGCGGCCGCGAACAGCGCGCCGAGGATGAGCACGCCGTCGGTTGGCCGACACGAACTGAAGCCGAGCCGAGCGCCGAGGAAGCCCGGGATGCTCTGCCAGTTGCCCCTGCCCTGGACAGTTCTCGATCGTCGCCGGGAGGTGGAGCGGACCGGTCCCGAACAGCACGAACGCGAACGCGGTCACGAGCGCGGCGGTCACGCCCGCCCCGATCAGGATGTCGCGCCGGCGGGGGCCGGACATGCGCCCGCGGGCGTCGGCGAGCGCGAACGGCAGCATCAGCCCGGCGGTCACCTTGACCGCTGCGCCGACCACGATCGAGCTCGCGCCCAGCCGGCCCCGGTGCTGGAGCAGCAGCACGATTCCGGCGACCATCGGCACGAGCATCAGCAGGTCGTTGTGCCCGCCGCCGACGCCGTACACGACGATCAGTGGGTTGAGTCCGACGAGCGCCGCCGCCCGGGTCGGGTCGATGCCGCGCAGCCGTGCCCCGTCCCACACGAGCGCGACGATCGCCAGGCTCGAGACGGCCGCGATCGCCTTGTAGGCGAGCACGCTGGCGGGGATCGTCAGCGGAGCCAGAAGGTAGCTGAGCCCGGTGAACAACGGGCCGTACACCGTGGGCGTCAGCGACCCACTTCTGGCCGATGTAGGGATAGAGCGGATCGAGTGCAAGCGCATGGGGGCCGGCGAGGTAGGGGTTGGCGCCGTACAGCTCGCCGATCCGGCCGTAGAACTGGTAGCTGAAGACGTCGGTTGAGACGAGCGGCGGCGCGAGCAGGATCAACGCGTGGAGAGCGGCGATCGAGCCGAGGACGAGCAGCGGCGACAGCCGGCGCGCGGTCCCGACCGTGACCACGTAGGACGCGAACATCAGCGCCACCGTGATCGTGAGGCCGATGCTCCCGAGGTTGATGCCGGTCGTGCCGAACGCCCCGCCGAGCCCGACGCCGCCGATTCCCGGCCTGCGAGCGTCTGCGGCAGCAGCCTGTCGGTGCTCGCCGCCGAGATCGACACCAGCAGCCCGGTCGCCAGCATTCCCGCGAGCCCGAGCAGCCCGAGCCGCGAAACCCGAGCGTCTGGTCCGGCCAGCCTCCAGTGGCGGGGTACGCAGGCCGAAATGCGCCGCTCCGGGTGGCGCCAAGCGGCGGACTATTGACGCTCATCGCATGTAGCTTGCCCGACGAACGGTCGCGCGGCGTGTGGTCATTGTTGACATTACGTTAGGGAACTTGTGCTCACAATGTTCAGGTACCGAGCCTTCCGTTACCCGCCGCGGAGACGCCGGATCACGCCCGCGGATTATCGATTCCTCATCCTCGCCGGCCGTCGCGTCTGCGCAGGAAGGGCACGGCCCACATGGCCTCGAACGCGATCCGTGCCGACATCTTGCTCGAGCCGACGGTGCGGTCCTTGAAAACGATAGGGATTTCGGTGACCCGGAAGCCCGCCAGCACCGCCCGGTAGGTGACCTCGATCTGGAAAACGTACCCTTCGGCCCGGATCGTCTCGAGATCGATCGCCTCGAGCACGCGGCGATGGATGCACTTGAAGCCGCCGGTCAGGTCGTGGATCGGGACGCGGAGGATCGTCCGGGCGTATAAGCCGCCGCCGCGGCTGATCAGGCGTCGCGCGAGCCCCCAATCCTCGACGCCGCCACCTTTGACGTAGCGGGACCCGAGCACCAGGTCGGCGTCCTTGGCGGCATCGAGCAGCGGGCCGAGGTAGCGGGGGTCGTGCGAGAAGTCCGCGTCCATCTCGATCACGAGCTCGGCGCCGGCGTCCAGCGCGCGCGAGAACCCGGCCAGGTAGGCGTGTCCGAGCCCGGTCTTGGCCGCGCGGTGGAGGACCTCGACCTGCGGCTGAGCGGCCGCCAGCCGGTCGGCGATCTCGCCGGTCCCGTCGGGCGAGTTGTCGTCGACGATCAGGATCCGGTACGCGTCCGGGGCCAGCCGCTCGAGCTCGGCGGCGGTCGCGTGCACGATGCCCTCGATGTTCGCTGCCTCGTTGTAGGTGGGGATAACGACCCAGACCGGTGGGTGCATCGTCCGGGAGCGTAATGGGACGGGCGGCCCGCCGAAGTACGGGCGGCCCTGGACGAGATCGCGCGCGGACGACACATCGAGGTACAGGCGGGCGTGGACGAGATCGTGTGCGGACAGCACGCCGAGGTACGCACGGGCGTGGACGAGATCGTGCACTCACTGCACGGAGACGGGCGACGCGCCATCATGCGGGGTGGGGCACCCTTCATGGAACGCAGTGCCGACCTAGGCAACCCGCCGGCCGATCCGGGAATTGTCGAGCCCGCTCGACCCGTGCGCCGGCTGAGCATGGCGCCGCACCACCGTCGCCGGCGCGTCGTCGCGTTCCTATCGGTGATCGGGATCGTGCTCGCCATCGCTGCGCTCGTGACGATTCTGGTCGTCGGTGGGGGAGGCACTATCGCAGCACGCCGTGGCTCAGCCCAAAGGCGGGTTCTTCGCGGTCATCCGGAAGCTCTCCGGCGACGGCGGTGGGTCGCTGGCGGCCCGTGAGGCGACGGCGGAGAACGCCGCCATCAACCGGACGCTCGCGTACACGCCGTGGGTTCGGATCGCGGGTGCGCAGCACCGCGAGATCGCCCTTACCTTCGACGACGGCCCCGGGCCGTACACGCCCCAGATCCTGGCCATCCTTCAGCGCGAGCACGTACCCGCGACCTTCTTCGAGGTCGGGATCCTCGAGCGGTACTTCAACGCGTCGACGACCGCGATCGCCGCCGACGGCGACGTGATCGGAGATCACACCGAGGTGCATGCGCCGATGTCGAGGCTGTCGAAGGCCAAGCAACAGGCGCAGCTGCTCCAACAGGCCAGCGCAATCGAGCGCTACGGCGCAAAGTTCCCGCGCCTGTTCCGGCCCCCCTATGGGCTGTGGAACTCGAACACGCTGGCGCTCCTGCACCGCTACCGGATGCTGATGGTGTTGTGGACCGTCGACACCAGCGACTACCGGCGCCCCGGCGTCCCGGCGATCGTCGACGCCGCAGTCGACGGAGCCCGCCCCGGAGCGATCATCCTTCTGCACGACGCCGGCGGCGATCGCTCGCAGACGGTGGCGGCGCTTCCCCGCATCATTGCGGCGCTCCGCCGACGCCATTACAAGCTCGTGACTGTCCCTCGGCTCCTGCTCGACAACCCTGCCCCACGGGTACAGAACATCGCGGCCGTGATCGGCGCCGGGGGGTAGAACCCGGTTTGCGCGAATCGATCAGCGCCGCGGGGTAGGACCCGGTTTGCGCGAATCGATCAGCGTCGCACGTACGCGACGCGGTTCCAGCTCGGCTCCGGCGCGAGCTGGATCGGCTCGCCGCCGCGGTCGGGCTGGATGTAGATGAACGCGTGGGCGTCGGAGTCGAACTTGATGTCGAGCTCACCCTCCTTGACGCGCTGATCGAGCCACGCGCCCCGGAAGATCAGACGCCTCAGCCAGTGGACCAGCGAGCGATCGGACGGCCCGACGAGGTCGGGCCAGCAGTCGTTGACGTGCTCGCCGAGCGCCGAGGCGGGCTCCGCGACCTCGCCGTTGACGACGAGGTTGATCAGATCCTCGCCCTCGTCCTCGTCGACCGAGCCTCCGATGAATCCCAGCTTCCGGGCAGCCTGCTCGCAACGCTCGCGGAAGTCGCGCTCGTTGAACGTGAATCGGAGCTCGCCGTACTCGAGAACGAAGTCCTCCCCCGAGCTGTAATTCCCGCGCTGGTACATGGGCCGTCGGCATCATATGTTGGATTCCTCCGTGCCTGCAGCGTGTGAATGGGACGTTGCAGAATGTGCGTTGGAGGACCGCGTAGAGGCTGCCGAAAGCGCTGCAACGCTTGTGTCACGCGGTGTGCGACCGCCTCGTCACCGAGGCTCGGGCGATACCCTTCAACCAGATGATGCCGGGGTCGCGATGACCGAGAGTGGCCCGGTGTCCGGCGCCGTCGCTGGGACGGCGCGGGGGACAGAGGGCGAAAACGACACCAGACGAGAACGCGCCACCGCGCGCGATCGACGGTCGCCGTTGTGGCTGCCGGTCGCGGTGCTGGCGATCGGACTCGTCCTCACCGGCGTGCTGGTGTGGATCTCCGCCTCGACGTACCAGAGCAACGAGAAGCGGTTGCTCACCCTCCGGGCCCACGACGCGAGCACGCTTTTCGCCGGGGCATTCGCGAGTATCGAGACGCCGCTGGCGTCTGCGGCGGCCCTCGCGGACGCGACGAACGGCGACGTGACGAAGTTCATGCGGTTCATCGCTCCGTACGCGACGGGCAAGGGCGCGCCGTTCGCGTCGGTGTCGCTGTGGCGGGTCGGCGTCAACGAGAACCAGCCCCTGACGGCCGTGGGCAAGCCGTCCGTGCTCGGCGCGACGGCGTCGCGGGCGCAGACGTTCTTCGCCAATGCCGCCGCGAGCCCTTCGCATCTCGGTGTGATCGGGCTGCTGAACTCGACGCCGCCTCGCCTGGGCTATGCGTTCACCTCGCCCGGACTGACGGGCCGGTATGTCGTCTACGCCGAGAGCGCGCTGCCGGCTAACCGCAGGTCGAAGTTCCAGAGCTCCTCGTCGTTCACCGATCTCGACTACGCCCTGTACCTGGGCAAACTGCAACGCCCGCAAGACCTGCTCGTCACCGACTTGAAGAGCGTGCCGATCCGGAGCCAGCACGCGTCGATCTCGATCCCGTTCGGAAACAACAGCTTCACCTTTGTTGTCACTCCGCATCGTCCGCTCGCGGGCTCGTTCCCGCAGCGCCTGCCATGGCTGATCGGGATCGTCGGCGTCCTCTTGAGCATCGGGGCTGCGCTCGTGACGGTCCGCCTGGTCCAACGTCGCAACCACGCCGAGCAGCTGGCGTCATCACTCGAGCAGATCGCAGACGAGAACCGCAGGCTGTACGCCGAGCAGCGCACGATCGCCCAGACGCTTCAGCACGCGCTCCTGCCCGAGACACTGCCGAAGATCGACGGGGTCGAGACCGGAGCGCGCTACGAAGCCGGGGTGGAGGGCGTGGACATCGGTGGCGACTGGTATGACCTGATCGCGCTCGACGACCACCGCCTGCTGCTCGTTGTCGGGGACGTCTCCGGTCGGGGCGTCCGGGCGGCGGCGACGATGGCGGCGCTCCGCTACGCGATTCACGCCTACGCCGCGCAGAACGACCCGCCGGAGATGATCCTGACCAAGCTCTCGAAGCTGGTCAACGTCGGCGCCACCGGGCAGCTGGCGACGATCCTGTGCGCGCTCGTCGACATCGAAGCCCATGAACTGACGGTCACGAGCGCCGGGCATCTCCCGCCGCTGCTCATCAGCGACGGCATCGGCACCTTCATCAAGGGCTCGGTGGGCGTGCCGATCGGCGTGAACACCGGCGCCACCTACACCTCGACCGCCGTGTCGACCCCCCCGGCCGCGACTCTGCTTGCATTCACCGACGGCTTGGTGGAGCGACGCGGCGAGAGCATCGACGTGGGACTCGAGCGTCTCCAGCACGCCGCGACCGCGAATCATTCGGACCTCGACGGCCTCCTCAGCCAACTGCTCGACGAGCTCCGGCACGGCAGCGACGACGACACCGCGATCGCGGGGCTCAGATGGCTGGACTAGACGCCAACAACGCTGCCGACGTGACCTTCGACCTCGCTGAGGCCGACGGCGATGGTTTGAGGGTCCGCATCAGTGGTGAGCTGGACATTACGAACGTCGATGCGCTCGAGTCCGCGGTCGGGTCCGCGCTCGAGCGCCATCCGGGGAGGTTGGTGCTCGATTTGAGTGGGCTACGGTTTGCCGACAGTTCCGCCATTGCCCTCTGGGTCCGATGGTCGACCGCTGTGCACGAGATCGAGCTCCGAGACGTCTCGCCAATCCTCCGAAGGGTCATCGACTCGATGGGACTGGCCGACACCCTGAACGTGAAGCCGTGAAGCAAGAACGAACATTCCCCCACCAGCCTGAATCGGTCCCCGCTGCGCGGCACTTCGCCACGAGCGTGCTGCGCGGCGTCTCGCCGGAGACCCTCGAAGCGATCGAGCTGATGGTCTCCGAGCTAGCCACGAACTGCATCCGCCACACCGACAGCGGATTCGAGCTCTCGATCAGCCGCGACCGTGGGGACATTCGCGTCGAAGCGACCGATAGGGCGGGGGGGACGCCCGAGATGCGATCACCCAAGCCCACCGATCCCAGCGGTCGCGGGCTGAAGATCATCGACATGCTCGCCTCGGACTGGGGCGTGGACCACCGTCAGGCCACCGGCAAGACCGTGTGGTTCACGGTGGCGGATACCGCGGCGGCTTCCGCGCCGCAGGCCTCGCGGGCCTAGCCGGCGGTTTCCGCGGCGCGGGCCTCGCGGGCGTAGCCGGCGGTTTCCGCGGCGCGGGCCTCGCGAGCCGTGCCGGCGATCTCGGCGCTCGGCCGGCCTCCCGGCAGAATTATTCGGCTCGGGAGGGGTGAATTCGCGGCCTCTCGTGACTCTTGGTGGCATGGACCATCACGCCGCCACCATCCTCGTAGTCGAAGACCACCGGGTCACCCGCATGTTCCTTGCGGACAACCTGACGGCGGACGGATTCGAGGTGCTCGAAGCCGAGTGCGCCTCCGACGCCCGCCGACTGCTCGAACGCGCCTTCCCCGACCTCGCGATCGTCGATCTCGGCCTGCCCGACGGCGACGGGCTCGAGCTGCTTACCCACGTGCGCGAGGCCGACCGCATCGCCGGCCGGCTGGACCCGGACATGCCGTTGCTCGTGCTGTCCGGGCGCGTGAGCGAGCTCGACCGGCTGCGCGGCTTCAGCCGAGGTTGTGACGACTACGTAGTTAAGCCCTTCTCGTACTTCGAGCTGAGCGCGCGGATACGGGCGCTGCTGCGCCGGACGACGCGCCGGCCAGGGTCCGGTCGGATGCGGATCGGGTCGCTGGAGCTCGACCCGTTGAGCCGCCAGGTGTGGCTGAGCGGTGAGCCGGTGGCGCTGTCCAAGAAGGAGTACGCGCTGCTCCGGGCCCTCGCCGGCGACCCGACCAGGGTCTTCACGCGCGAGGAGCTGCTGCGGGGAGTGTGGGGCTTCCGCGCGATGGGCACCACGCGCACGCTCGACTCCCACGCGTTCCGCCTACGCCACAAGCTGAACCGCGCGGGCGACCGATTCGTGGTGAACGTATGGGGCATCGGCTACCGGCTCGTCGACGGGAGCATCGACGGGAGCGTCGACCGATGATCGCGGTCGAGCTCGGGGGGTGGCTCGCGGCGAGCGCCGCCGGACTCGCGGCAGCCCGGGTGTGGAGAGCGGCCGCCTGGCGAATGGAGACCGTCGCCCGGGCGTGCCACGAGCTGCGCGGGCCGCTGACGGCCGTCGGCTGGGACTCGAGCTCGGCGCCGGCAACGGGCGAGCTCATCGCCCGCGCGGCTGCGCGCGATCGACCTCGAGCTCGCCAGGCCGCGCTGGCGCTCGACGATCTCGAGGCCGCGCGGACGCGGTCGGTCACTGGTGGCGCCCGCCCGAGCCGGTCGACCTCGAGCAGCTCGTGTCCGACTCGGTCGAGGCGTGGCGACCGGCCGCGGACGCCCGAGGCGTCGAGCTGCGAGCGTTCTGGATGGGTCGTTCGCGTCGACGTTTGGGGCGATCGCCTTCGCCTGGCCCAGGCCCTGGGCAACCTGATCTCCAATGCGATCGAGCACGGCGGGGGAGTCGTCGAAGTCCGGGGTCGGAGCGATGAGGGAGGGGTCCGCGTCGAGGTGACGGATCACGGGCCGGGGTTGCCGGCGCCGGTCGGGGAGCTTGCGCGGCGGCCTCGTGGTGGGCAGGGGCGCCGCGGGCGCGGGCTGGCAATCGCGTCGGCGATTGCGTTGAGCCACGGAGGTCGACTGGCGGCAACTCCTGCCGAACGCGGGGCGTGCCTGGTCCTGAAGCTGCCGGCGGGAGCTTCGAGTCAACCGCCGATCGATCACTGATCGTGTGACCGCCGCCAATGGCGGCGGCATCGTGCCCTGGCCGAGCGGCTATTCGGCTCTCTTGAGACCGAGCGGGTACGCGCCGAGGACGCGCCCCAGTTGGGCGAAGGCGTCATGGATCTCCTGCAACTCCTCGGCGCCCATGTCACCGGCGGTGCGCAGCCGTCGTGTCGCGCGCTCAATGTCGGAGACGATCCGCCGAGTGGCCGGGTTCCGTGTCTCGCGCTCCCGGGCGTCGAGCACCAGCCTGATCCCAGCTCGGTGCGAGGCGATGTCGCACATGACGCGGTCCCGAACCTGGCAGGTCTGCTTGGCCGTCGCGGCCGGACCGTGTTCCTTCACGGTCTCGGCCCACACCTCGGACGCCTTGTCACCGGCGCGACGCAACTCGCGGGCGACGCGCTCGCTGATTGGCGCGGGCTGACCTCCCACCGTTACCACGGTAACGGTCTTCGCGGCGCTGATGAGCTGGCGGGCGCGGCTGGCGTCGAACTCCCATCGACCCCGGCAGTAGTCCTCGAAGGTTGTGTGCGTTTCGCGGTACAAGCGCTCTTCGCGAATCCGTGCGAGGGCGTGGCCGACCTCGATGAACGTCTTCAGTCCGCGTTCGATCACGCGCTCGCATTCGGCCAGGGCTGCCGCCGTGCCGGTCAGTTCGTCATTCGTTGGCTCGTCTGCCACGCGCACCATGCCAGGACCACTCCGGGACCATAAGGAAGACGCTCGAATGCCGCGAAAGTCACGAAGTACTTCCGCGAATTTTTCCGCGTCTGGAAGGGTTCGCCCATTTGCAGGGATTCGTCTAATTCGACGCGCGCGCCGCCATTCCGCAACTGGGCGCCAGCGCGTCCGGCTCTGCGTCAGCCGGGCGGGGCTACGCGGGGGCAGGGCGGAGTCAGGTGGACGGGACGGTTTATCAGTTCGTTCCGAGTGATAGGGCGAGAGCGACGTGAAGACACGAATAAATGGTGGCCTCCCTCATCGACTCTAGATCTAGACCGATAGCACCGAAATGGGGAAAGATCGTCATGTTTGCGCAAATTGCGGCAACTTGTCGCAGCATTCCCTACCGATTGGTGCGAAGCGGGTAACGGGCGGCAGTGAGGGCCCCCACTCTGGGGGCATGATCAGGGGCGCGAATCATTGGGGGTCCTCACTCCATGTCCTCGCGGGTGATCTCCGACCCGCTGACGCAATCAGCGTCCGCCCTCGTGGCGCTCCCCTTACGCCCGTCAACGTTTGGTGTGTCGGCTACGGACTCGTCGACGGAGCGCGGACTGATGATCGCGGTGGAGCTTGGCGGGTGGCTGGCGGCTAGCCCCGCCGGCCTCGGGCCGGCCCGGGTGTGGCGGGCGGCGGCCGGACGTATAGAGACGGTCGCCCGGGCCTGCCAAGAGCTCCGTGGGCCGCTGAGCGCCATCACGTTGGGTCTGGACTACGGCGGCGGCAACGGCGAGCTCACGGCCCGCCCGGCTGCGCGGCATCGATCTCGAGCTCGGCCGCGCCGCCGTCGCCCTCGATGATCTCGAGGCCGTCCGGACCCAGCGCATGCGGTGGCCCCGGCTCAGCCCATCCACCTCGAGCAGCTCGTGTCCGACTGGGTCGAGGCCTGGCCCGAGCGCCGCAGCCCACTGGGTCGACCTCTGAGCGTCATGGTCGGGCGCCTCGCCCATGGTATGGGGCGATCGCCTGCGGCTCGCGCAGGTCACCGGCAACCGAATCTCCAACGCCTTCGAGCACGGTGGCGGGGTCGTCGAGGTGCACGGGCGCGGATCGAGGGTGTCCGACACCGGTCCAGGGTTGCGGGCGCCCGTCCCCGAGCTTGCGCGTGGCGCGCAGGCTGCGCGCGGGGGCGCGTCCGGACTCGGTTAGCGTGTTGCACCCCCTTGGAGCCGTTGCGCGTCTTGGCCGACTTGGGCTTGCCGGCGGACTCAGTGGGTGGATACCCGCCAAGCACCAGTGCGCGGCGGAGTGGAACGCCGATATGTCGGTTCCGAAAGAAAAAGCCGATGTGATCGAACGAGTCCCTCCGCCTGCCGAGCAAAGACGCCCCCGTCGCGATGCGGGCTTGGATGCCCACATCGCGACGGGGCGTAACCCAGCGGGAGGCGACGTAAGAAGCGCGAGTGCGCCGCGCGCGCCGCGGCAGCACCGCCGACCCACGAGCCGGACGAGCCTCTCGACACCCACTGTCTCGACGATCCGCCGAACGGGAGTCACCGGCGCGCCCGAGCTTCAGCGTGCTGGGGTCAGTGCCACACCCAGCGCGCCAGGTGGATCACCCATGATGCGGTCTGGCCGTCCGTCTGGGTGGTCGTCACGGTCACCGGGAGGAGGTGGAACACGGCGTTCGACTGGAGGCGGCTCTGGCCGATCGAGTTCAGCCCCATGTT
Source organism: uncultured Solirubrobacterales bacterium (assembly GCA_963709205.1). Lineage (GTDB taxonomy): Bacteria > Actinomycetota > Thermoleophilia > Solirubrobacterales > Solirubrobacteraceae > Palsa-465. The sequence goes on along the minus strand of CAVPVP010000021.1, from coordinate 5,748 downwards.
CTGAAACCCGCCGCTGTCGGGCTCGATCGAATAGTCGCGCTGCGCGATCACGGTCCCGTCGCTCGACATCGTGAGGTGTCCGTTGCACGGGCTCGTGCCGTGGAAGCAGCCGACCTCGGCGCCGACGATCGAGCCCGGCGAGACGAACCCCTCGTGGCCGAGCACCACCGTCTGGCTCGGAGTCGACGTCGTGGTCACCGTCTGATCCGCGCCAGTGGTGGTACCAGCAGAGTTGTGGGCCAACAGCTGGTAGTGGTAGGCGGTGTTCGCGGTCAGTCCATAGAAGATCGCGTGGACGCCGACCGTGGTCTTACCGGCGCCGGCGTCCGCGGGACTGGTCTGGAACCCGTACGCGGTCGTGGTGCCGTAGCGGAAGTAGTAAGTGGTCGACTGGCCGTTCGGGTTGACCGTCCCGCTGACCGTGGCGCTCGATTCCGTCACGCTCGACGGGGAGCCGGTCGCGGCGCTTGGCGGGCTGGCTGGGCTGGCTGCGCGGGGTGTCGCCGAGGCCGGCGATGGGATGCCGGCGGACACGATCGCGAGCGAGAGCAAGCCGCTGGCAATCAACGCGATTGTCGCGGCCAGACGGATTCTGCGCATTCTGACTCCCTTCGGGTCTGTCGAGTTACGACCCCCAACAGGGTGCGCGCGGGATAGTTGCGGCGCCCGCGGTCAGTACATCGTGGTAGCTGCTGACGAGGGTTCCCCGACCTGCTAGCCAGGTGGCGTCGAGTCAGTAGGAACGCGTTCAAAAGCAGGGGCCTCGCCCTGGCGAGTGCTGCCATCCTCGTCACCGCCGATCCGCGCGACGGACCCGATCACCGGAACCTGACGCCGGGCGACCCGGAAGAAACGGGGCAAGGCAAAGCTCGCCCATTCATTCCTTCGCGGCGGCCCGCGCAGCGCCCATGGCCACTATGAGCACATAGTTCGGTGCGGGGTAGGCAACCGGGGCATTCTGCACGCCGGCCCGCGCCCACACGCCGAAACCAGACTGACGTGCGGGCGCCGGGCCCCCACGCCAAGCCACCCCCGCGGCGGCGCCGCACACCAGCCAAGACGTAAATGTCCCGCCCGACCCTCGCACACGCGCCGGACGGAATCGGGCCGAAATTGCAACGCCGCGCCCAGAACCGCCGGGTGCAACGCCGCTTGCGCTCACGCGCGCGTGACCGAAGCCGTCGTTTTCCCGTATCTGACGGGCGTTTGCGCCGAAATGGCTCGATCGGGCAGGTCAAGTGGGTCGAACGAGTGGGATCTGAGTTGCATTGTGGGAGATAGTGGGGTAGAGTGGGGCGCACGCATGGTCATGCATTGCGGAACCCGGGTGGCAGGGCTCCTCCCACCCAGCCACCCGGGTTCAGATTTCGCTCGGACGCATGAGAACCCTTGATCTTCCGCGGGACCTTCGAACACGCGCTAGACGCGAAGCACCGGCTGACGGTGCCGGCGAAGTTCCGCGCGGCGCTGGCCGCCGGCGTGGTGCTGGCGGCGTCGCCGGAGACCACGTCGTCGGCGCCGAGGTCGATCGCGATCTGGACGCCGGACTCGTACGAGGCGTACACCGCCGCCGCGCTGGCGGGGTGGAGCCCGATCTCGCCCGAAGCGCGCGACCTCAAGCGCTTCTTCTTCAACTACTCCCATGACACCGAGCTCGACTCAGCCAACCGCGTGATGATCCCGCCGATGCTCATGGAGTACGCCGGGCTCGACAAGGACGTCGTGGTCACCGGCTCGGGCGAGTGCCTCGAGGTGTTCGACCGCGGCAAGTACGGCGGCTATAGCGAAGACGTTCTGATCCGCGTCCCCGACATCGCTGCAAGGCTTGGCCACACTCCTTGACATGACCCAGACGCACATCCCGGTCCTCGCCGGGGAGCTGATCGATCTGCTCGATCCGCACCTCGGGGAGACGGCCGTGGACTGCACCTTCGGTGGCGGAGGCCACGCGAGGCTGATCGCCGATCGCCTCGGGCCGACGGGCACGCTGATCGGGATCGACCGCGATCCGGTCGCCGAGGAGCGCTTCAGCGAGATGGCGGCCGAGCTCCCGTGCCGCACCCGGTTCATCCGGGCCGACTTCGTGAGTGCGCTCGGCCAGCTCAACGAAGAGGGTCTTGCAGGCAGACCTCGCCTACCTCGATCTCGGCATGTCCTCGATGCAGGTCGACACCTGGGAGCGCGGCTTCTCCTATGCCTACGACGCTCCGCTGGACATGCGCATGGGACCCGAACAGGATCTGACCGCGCGCGAGATCGTCAACACGTGGGACGAGCGCCGGCTCGCGCGGCTGATCCGCGAGTACGGCGAGGAGCGCTATGCCAACCGCATCGCGCGCGCGATCGTGCGCGCCCGCGCGCGCGAGGAACTTGGTCACCACGCAGCAGCTCGTCGAGGTGCTCAAATCGGCGGTGCCGGTGCCGGCGCAGTTCGCCGGCGGACACCCCGCGCGGCGGACCTTCCAGGCGCTGCGGATAGCTGTCAACGACGAGTTGCTCCAGCTCGACGCCGCGTTGCCAGAGGTGTGGAAGGTGCTCAGGCCCGGCGGCCGGTTCGCCGCGATCTCGTTCCACTCGCTCGAGGATCGCCGCGTCAAGCGCTTCCTCGCCGAACGCGCGCGCGGCTGCGTCTGCCCGCCCGAGTTTCCGGTGTGCGTTTGCGGGCACCAGCCCGAGGCCGAGCTTCTGACCCGCCGGGCGGTCGCTCCCTCACACGGCGAGATCGAGTCGAATCCGAGGTCGAAGTCGGCCCATCTTCGCGCCGCGCGCAAGCTCGAAGGCGACGGAGTCGTGAGGCCGGGAGCGCTGACACAGGCGGCCCGCAATGCGGCAGCCAGGCAGGACGAGGCCGGCGCGCGAAGCAGCAGGGCGCCGGCGCGCGACCGTCGATCGCCGGCGGGTGGCGCGGAGCGCTCCAGACAGCTCCGGTGAGCGCCGAGCGGCCGGCCGGCGCGTCCGCCGCGGCGGGTGTCCGGGCCGGCAGGGGGGAAGGGCACCATCCGCGCGAGACGCGCCGCAACCGGATCGCGTGCGAACGGGTCCGTGCCCGATCCCGCGCAACGTGTCGCGCGCCGATCTGCGCGAACGATCGCTGCCGCATCCCGCGCGAACGGCTCCGCGACCGCATCACGTCCACCGCCGCGGCCGCTCCAAGCGCGCCCCAGACCGCGACCCCCCGTGCGAGCCGAATGCCGCGCGCCGTGGTCGCCGGCGCGGCGGAGCGCTCGCTGCCGCAGTTGCCCTCCCGCTGCCGGTTCCCCGCAGGCTTCGGCCGGTTCCCCGTAGGGAGCGCGCGCCCAGACCCGGACTCGGGTTCTTCTCCCGGCTCGGCGCGTTCGTCGTGCGCTCCCCGACCACCCCTGGCTCGACAAGGTGGTCCGCGGCCGGGTGTGGATTCCGCTCCTGGGCGTATTGCTGGCGGGGATCGTCGCGGCGCAGGTCGAGATCCTGAAGCTGGGGGCGACCATGGGTCGCTCGCTCGAGCAGACGACGACGCTGACGACGCAGAACGAGCAGCTGCGCTACAGCGTCGCGTCGCTGTCGGACGACCAGCGGATCGAGCGGCTGGCCACGAGCATGGGCATGGTGCTGCCGCCGCCGGGTGCGGTGGGCTACCTCGGCGCCAACCAGCGCGCCGACGTCACCCGCGCGCTCGGCAACCTCCATGCTCCGGATGCGACCGCATTCATGGCGCTCGCTCCCACCAACGGCGCGCTCGTGACCGGTCCCGGGACCTCGATGCTGCCGGCGACCCCCGGCGTCCTGGCGCAGGCCGGCACGCCCGGGGAGCGCCACCCCGACGAGCACGCCGAGTCCCACGTCGACCATCCCGTCCGCGGGCGGGGCGCGAGCCAGCGGCGACGCCGGCGCCACGACCACCGGCGCACGACCGCCACGACGACCGGCGCCACGACAGGCGCCACGACCGGAACCCCGACGGACACGACATCCACTTCAGCCGCGACGACCGCGCAGCAGACCCCGGCCGTACTCGCAGACCTCGACCACCGCGACCCAGAGTCCAGCGACGACTCCGCAGGCCACGACGACCGGAACGCAGAGCGGCTCACAGTCGCCGGCGACTGGTGCCGCGGCGATCCAGCCCGCAGGCGGCACACAGCAGAGCGGCGGGGGTTAGCGCCGGATGGCCGTCATGGACCGGCGCATCGGGATTCTGTTCATCGTCTTCGTCTCGCTCCTCGGGCTCGCGGTCGCCCGGGCTGCGTATCTGGGGTCGGTCACGGGCGGGATCGCTCGAGCGCGCCGCGGCCACGCAGCAGGTGAGCAACATCGTCGTCCCGGCGCCGCGCGGCGAGATCACCGACCGCGACGGAGCCGAGCTCGCGATCAGCGAGTCCGCCGACGACATCGTCGCCGATCCCGTACCTGATCAAGAACCCGGTATCGGCATCGGCTGAGCTCTCGTCGCTGCTCGGGAACCCGCAACTCACTGTCCTGAAGCTGCTGACCAAGGCCCACACCGGGTTCGTGTACCTCGACGCATCTGCTCCCGGCTTCGCAGGCGACCGCGATCTCGAACCTGCGCATCGCGGGGATCACGTTGGTCCCACAGACCCGTCGCGTGTATCCGCGCGGCGACGAGGCCGCGCAGGTGGTCGGGACCGTTCACCTCGACGGCGGTGGCGCCAGCGGCATCGAGTTCCAGTACGACCACGCGCTCCAGGGACCGAACGGAGTGCGCCGTATCGTCAGCGACGCGAGGGGCCAACCGATCTCGATCGACGACCTGCGCCCCACCGTGCCCGGCAAGACGGTCGCGCTCACGATCGACTCGGGGCTTCAGCAGGAGGTCGAGCGGGTCCTCGCCGAAGTGGGCGCCGAATACTCGCCGCACGGCGCGACCGCGATCGCCGTCGACCCGAGCACCGGCGCGATCCTCGCGCTCGCGAACTGGCCCGCGTCCGCGAACGGCAGCCCCGCGGCCGCCGAGAACCAGGCGATCGGCTTGAGCTACGAGCCGGGCTCGACGTTCAAGGCGATCACCGTCGCCGGCGGCGCTCCAGGACGGCCTGGTCACGCCGAACACCCAGTTCGACATTCCGCCCGTCCTGCAGTTCGCCGACCGCCAGATCCACGACGCCGAGTACCACGGCTACGAGACGCTGAACGTGGCAAACATCCTCAAGGTGTCGAGCAACATCGGCGCCGACCTGATCGGGATGAGGCTCGGCGCCAAGCGCTTCGACTACTGGGTGCGCCGGTTCGGCTTCGGCCAGCCGACCGGCGTCGACCTTCCCGGCGAGCAGAGCGGCATCGTCCTGCACTGGTGGCAGTACTCCGGCTCCTCGATGGCCAACCTTCCCTTCGGCCAGGGCGAATCGGTCACCCCGATGCAGATGGTTGCGGCCTACTCGGCGATCGCGAACGGCGGCACCCTGCGCTGCGCCCCACGTCGTGCAGTCGGTCGGAGGGAAGCCGACGCCGCTCCCTCCCGGTCGGCAGATCATCTCGCCCACGACCGCCTCGGAGCTCCGCGACATGCTCCGTGGCGTGTTCGCCGACGGCGGGACCGCTTCAGGTGCCCAGATCGACGGCTACGACATGGCCGGTAAGACCGGTACCGCGAACATCGCGGTCGACGGCCACTACTCCGACAGCGCCTACGTCGCGTCGTTCATCGGGATGGTTCCCACCGACCACCCGCGGCTCGTGGTCGCGGTCGTGGTCAACCAGCCGCACGGATCGATCTTCGGCGGCTCGGTCGCGGCGCCCGCGTTCCAGCAGATC